>NZ_JBHUMF010000031.1:0-1311035 GCF_042684945.1 Bacillus seohaeanensis
GGGAAGGTTGCGTGTTTTATTTTGCCTTCTATTGTGTGTTAACCCCAACAAATATTATAGAGCCTATTTTTTTAATCTTACCAATTCACCATAAAAAGCCCCTGTTAGCTTGGTTACTATCCATTGTAATTATATTATCTTTGTTGAGTACCTTTGGAGTGAAAATCAGTGATATGAAATAGATAGGTTATTATTGATTAGGAGAAGGACAAATGCCATCTTTTTTATAGCGGTTTAGAATTAGAAGCAAGCGATTAAACGTAGTCAGGTAGACTTTTATGTTACTCTTTACCTCATCATTTCGTTTTAGTATAATGAAGGGGAACTTGAATAGTCTAGAAAAGAGAAGTTTTGGCGGGAACCAAAACTTCTCCACACATACAACAGCCTGCTAGATGAACAGCAGTCTAGCAAAGGATAAGTAAACCTACCCTCTAGTCGCCAAACTGAACAGGGTGGGTTACTTTTTTATTGTAAGAGCAATTATCGCGATTATTAATGTAATTACCGCTACAAATAAAGATCCGAATCCAATAACTATTTGGAACACATCACTTACAGCAACCATTTCAGCAACACCTCCTTCCATTGGAGGTGCCAGCTGCTGCCCACCCTGCTATGCTATTGTGCTTTTATTATAACATAAACAATACTAAATCAGGAACTAATGTTCGCATTTAGGCCTTCTGACCGATTTCTTTCTGCAGTTTGGTAATTTGGTATACTATTATTAATTTAATATAAAATGGGAATTACCAAAGGATAATGCTGCCCAATTTAATAAATTTTACGACGTCATCCTCAAACCAATAACCCCTACTAAAATAAGTGCAAGTGAGATAAATTGGGAAATGCTAAATCGTTCTTTAAACCATAGAATTCCGACTATCGTGATGCCGATACTGCCAACACCGGTCCATACTGCATATGCAACTCCAGCAGAGAGTACTTGCATCGCGCTCGCTAGACAGTAAAAGGAGAAGATAAATCCAACTGTCATTACGATGATTGGCCATTTTTTTCTTGTACCGTCCATGTATTTCATTGCAACCGTAGCAATAACTTCCTCCATGCCAGCTAAAAATAGTAGTCCCCAAACCATTACTGCTCACCTCTTGTTTTCTCGTTTTTCGTGAATGTTTTCATGCCGATGATTCCTGCTAATAAAACCATTAGAAAGAATAATTGACTAATAGAGTAGGGCTCACCTAAAAAGATTCCGACGAAATAAGTGCCAACTGTTCCAATCCCTACGAATACCGTGTAAGCTGCTGCGACAGGAATCGTTTTATAGGCACGAATGAGTAAAATGAAACTTATTAAAATTAAAACAATGGTCGTAACCCAGTCTAGAAGGGTGTCGGCATGTTTTAAACCGGAAGCCCAGATAATTTCTAAAATCCCAGCAATTATTACGAATAACCAATTCATATTTACACCTCTCACTAATTGAATGAACGTCAGTCATTTTTGAAACAAACAAAAAAGTATTGGAAAATCTCCAATAACTTCTTTATCCTCTAAATAGCGATCTTTTTATAAAATTAAATATTTCATTTTTGACTACATTCAAGCTATTATCCTGCTCGTGACTTATATAAAACCGCTCAGACGCATTTTCAATAAGGTTGATAATCGTTCTGGCCGTCCATTTTACATTAATATCGTTAATTATTTCATTGTTATGAATAGCTGTATTTATAATATCCTCAAGCCATTCATAATAAGGCTGGTAGATCGATTCCCATTTCTCCATGGAATAATCGATAGCAAGCCCGGAATAACAGAGGACAATAACGTCTTTGTACGCATCTGTTATCTTAAAGGTTTCATCAATCACTACTTCTAAAACGTCCCAAAAGGTTTCTTTTCCTTGAATCTCATCCTTAACTGCTTCAAGCGTTATTGTAAAGAGATTATCCGCAATCGCTGGTATTAAAGCCTTTTTGGAGGAGAAATATAAATAAAAAGTTCCTTGTGCAATCCCAGCCTTTTTTACGATAGCTGAAATCGATGTCTTATCAAGCCCTTTTTCAGAAATAACATCAATAGCGGCTTGTAAAATTTTATTATATTTATCATCAGAACTTCTTGCCATAGCGTTAATCCCTCTTTTCAAAATGAATGACTATCATTCATTTTAACGTACGGCATAAGAAAATTCAACAAAGAAGAGGTGCGAGGGGGGGAATCAGCAGAGAACTTTCACTTTATTATATTGGTTAGTTTTATCCTATTAACCATACAAACCATCCTTTTGATAGTAAAAGGATGGTTTGTTAAAACGTTTTATTTAAGCTTTTTTTAACAATCAATCCGATAATTACTCCAGGAAAAACAAACAACATTGGGAGCCAAACAGGACCCAATACCATTCCAAATATCGTTAAGTTAGATGAAAAGGTTAACCCGACAGTTACAAAAAAAGCAGTGAAAACATACGGGAGGTAAGAATTAGAATCTTTCCCTCCGCCTGCATCTTTAACGGCATCCCACATAGAAAAGAAGTACAAACAGGGATAAAACATCAACCACTGATAATTTGCCTGTTTTATTGCCTCACCAATTTCTCCATGAAAACTTAGGAGTATAATCTGGTTAAAATTAGCTTGTACATTAATTAAAAATTCCAGTATCAATAAAACTGCGCCTTTAAAATATTTTCCGTTTAAAAACTGCCCAAACCCAGGAAGGGCGATGCTCCACATTAGTTTTTCAATTATGCTCTTATTCACTCAACATATCCAGGAATTGTTTTACTACACTTCTTTAGCAATTTCTTTTCTATTAGGAGCAAGTGGGGGCTGTTCTAACCATTTATTTTGTACCATAAGGTTATACCATTTTTTAGTAACCATAAGATTTTTTAGAATAGTTTTTTCGTAGGCGGTTACAAGATCTGTTCGCATGGCTGATGCTAATCCAGCCCCATGATAGTTTTGTGCAGCTTGGAACAAGAAACCGATATGATACATCATTAACTTATCGGAAAAGGGAGCGTCTGTTGAAGCTGTCACTTCTGTTTCCCAAGATTTCGGAACTGGTAAGTTGTCTTTTTGCATGATTTTTGTAAAAGATTTTATTTGATCATCAGACGTTTTCTCAGAATCGGTTAGAAACTTTCTTACTTCTTTTGTTTGAGCGACTTGACTGAATGCGATAGAAAGAGTCTTAGCCATAATGCTTTTCTTTAGGTTGAAAGAAATACTAATGATTTCTGTCGCAGCTAAACGTCTCCCTTTTCCAAAAAAACCATCCGTAAAATCTTGACCAGAAATATATTCAGGGTTCTTGGCAGGATAAAATAAAGGGTCTCTTTGAAAACTTCCTTTCTCAAGCAATAACTCAATTGTTTGATGATACATCCTTTTCGCTTCGTTATCGCAGGAATCGTAAAAATCTCTTAAGTCTTTTCTAACAGAAACACCTAATGCAGTGCTGTGTCCTAGCAAACCATGCAACGTCATGATATGTAAATAATTCAGACAAAATATATCCGTGAACAATCTCTGTTTCCCTTTAAAGAGGTCGGATTCAGTAAATCCAATTGGAACTGGAAACCCCTCGTTCTCCATAAAAGTTGCTATTTGTTTCTTTTGCTTTGCAAATGTCTTAATAGCATCCTCAAAAATCGCTTTAATTTGCTCGTCTTCAATAATAGAGACCATATATCTATTTACTATATCTGTCGCAGTTCCATTTATATATTCTCCCCACAATGTTCCTATTTCGGAAGATGTGAGTTTTAATTTATTCTTTTCCACGCTATCACCTCTTGAATATTGTTTACCTACTTAGCAAGTACTATAAGTTTCTTTGAAGATGAAGAGAGCCTTTTGATTAGTTTTACTAAGAAGAACTCTATAAAGAAGATTAAAACTTACTAGAATAGAATGGCGAATTCACTAAAAAAGGCAAGCACAGTTCTATGCTTACCTTTTCTACAACAATGTGAATTAGACAATACTTGTAGAATACTTAATGCCTAAATAAAAGCTGGCATTCTTAACAAAAACTTTAATTTGTGGGTTGAATCACTAATTAAGAATGCAACTCTAATGCCTAAAGTAACTAAGCTTAAGAATAAGCTAAAAAGACTATTCAACGTATATCCCTCCACATTGAACTTTAGTGATAACACTAAAGTTATTGTTAACCTTGGGGAGAAATTTATTCTCATAATAAAACTACATAAGCACTAGAAGGTAAAGCTTAAGGCAATTTCTTAGACAGTTCTGCGGTAGGGGGGTATAATAAATCTACTTAAAAATATCTCAATTTCTTTTATATTTAAGTTGAGATATTAACTAAGTGTTTTAGATGAAAAAGTTCATTGTGTTGAATAATTTCTTTCTAAGTGGAAAAAATGGCTAACTATAGTAAATCAACGGATAGGGGAATTGCAATGAAATGTAAAATTAATCGCAATGCTGCGAAAGTGTTAAAAAAGATGCTAGAAACCGAAGAGGCAGAAGGTAAAATGATTCGCGTATTTGTATCAGAACACCATGGTGATCATGCCCATTATGATATTAAATTAGATACACCAACAGAAAATGATGAGATTGTAAAAACGGACAAAGATATTGACATTCTACTCGATAAACGAGACGCTTTTTTAGATGGCGTTTGGATTCAATACTTTTATGTTCCGCAAGAGGAAATGATTATTACGAATTCATCCATGGGACATCATCATCACCATTAAAAATACATGCATTTTCTTCTAGAAATAATGAAAAAAAAGTATTGTAGCGGGTAAACTAACTAAACACAAAACAGAACGAGCTTGAAAGTTAGGCTCGTTTTTTTTATTTTTAAGGAAATGATAAACTATTCGCATGTGGATAACTCAACATTCAAAGCGGTTTGTCTAGTTCCAGCGGCTAGCTCACTATGAAAAAGATGATTCCCCTCTAAAGGTAAAAAGCGCCTTTAGAGGGGGAATCCCTATTTTTTCGCGAGCTGATTAAGCCGCTTCCACTTTTGTTATTGGAGAAAGAATTTGAATAAATACAAAATAAATGGTTATAAGGAGAATAGATAGTAATAGCTTCGAATGTGTGATAGCATTAGTCTTTATCCTGCATTAACGGACAATAGATCCCTCGCTGTAAGACCCAGAGGAATTAAAGGGGATTATAGGTAGGGGATAACTGTTTGTAACTGCCCGATTGGTTCAACTAACAATCAGTAGAAAACCCACCCATTGATTGAAGTTTTACTTTATTAAAGAATGAGGACGTGACGATTTATGATAAACATTGACATACCTAAAGTGGATGTTTCCATTACAGAGAGAAAACAATCACGAAATGACGATGAGCCAGTAATAAAATCAATTGAAGGGTTCATTGATCTTCACAAAATTCCAAGAGACAAGGGCGGCATGATCTTGTTTTACAACATTAACGATGAACTTCTTTTTGTTGGGAAAGCAAGAAAACTAAGACAGCGCGTCAAAAAGCACCTTGAGGACAATGTGTCACCACTGAAAAATCACAGAGATGAAGTGTACAGAATTGATGTATGTTTCGTAGAAGAACCAATGGAAAGAGAAATTTACGAAACGTACATGATAAATGAACTTCAAGCAAAATATAATGTAGACAAAGTGTTTTATAAGTAAGAAAGAAAACGTGCCAGTTTCCATCAAGGAAACTGGCACGTTTTTATTATAGAAACAGGCTTTCACCTTATCGTACTTGGTATAAGTGGATAAGGTTTTGGTTTCGTCCTCTTGCAAATATGTCGGTACGGTTTGGTCCCCAGGACACTGCTGCAGGTGCTGACGTTAAGGTGTTGCCAATAGATTCCCAGTCTTGCCAACGAGACCCGTTCCATGTTCTTCTATAAAGCGTTTGATTTGATCCTTTTACAAATACTTGTAGTCGGTTTGGACGTGTAGAAGAAACGGTAGGTTTCGATGTTAGGGTTCCGCCAAGGCTTTCCCAATTACTCCAATTAGATCCATTCCACCATTTGTGAATTAACTCTTCATTTTGCCCTTTTGCAAAAACATCAATCCGATTAGGGCCCCAAGAGATTGCTGCAGGCGCTGACGCTAATGTGCCACCGAGATCTTCCCAATCTCCCCAACGAGACCCATTCCATGTTTTCTTATAAAGCCTTTGATTTGTTCCTCGAACAAACACATCAAGCTGATTTGGACGACGTGAAGAGACAGCAGGCCCACTTGTTAACGTTCCGCCAAGGTTTTCCCAATCACTCCAAGTGCTGCCATTCCACCATTTATGGTATAGGTTTCGGTTTGTTCCCCGAACAAAAACATCAATTCGGTTAGGTCCCCAAGATACTGCTGCAGGCGCTGATGTTAATGTACCGCCAAGGTTTTCCCAGTTACTCCAAGCGCGCCCATCCCACCACTTATGGTATAGGTTTTGCCCGGTTCCTCTTGCGAAAACATCAAGACGGTTTGGTTGCCAAGAAGCCACTGCTGGAGCAGATGTTAATGTGCCTCCTAAGTTTTCCCAAGACACTCCGCCTTGCCCAATTTGCCCATCATTTTTACCCATCTCATTTAAGATTAGTTGAATAACTCTTATTAATATCCGCTCTGCTACATTTTGTGGGACGTTAGATGCGTTGAACAAGAGGGTGAGCCACGGAATTCGTCTTTGGAATTGACGGTAAATTTGGTTAGCGGATTGGTTTGTATTTGCTTGGGTAAGTGTGTAGTTAACAACAAGAGAGAATAAATAATCAATGATGCCGCGATTTAGACCAGCTTGCTCTAACTGAGAATATAAATTATTATGCTCGGAACGAAGGATCTGCATCATTTCTTGGACACTTGGTTGCTGACGAACATGTATATAAGGCTGGTTATAATAGTTTACCGGAATAAACGGTTGTGCCTGATATGGATGTCTAAACATTTGCATACCTCCTCTATACTATAGAGTCAGCATATGCAAAATTGGGTGAAGTGGGGAATAAATAATGAAGAGACTTGGATGTCTGTTTAGAAAGGATATTTTTGCAAATCTTATTGTTTGTGAGGAATGGACTGTTCCTTTCCGCTCCAATTCACTCTATGTTTTTAAAAGCAATAATCTTTTAGCAAACAGCTATTCAAAAATGGAAAGCATCAAATTAATATGAAAATACTAAATTATGATACAATTAATTAGAAGTTATCGATAGTGATGTTTATTTTTATTTAACTGCATAGAAAGGTGTGTCAGAATATGGGCAACAGTACAAATGTTTCACGTTTTAAAGAAGTAATGGGGAATTATCCTACAGGGGTAACCGTCGTCACCACAGTCGATGAAAATGGTGTACCTTTAGGGCTTACCGTTAATTCATTTGCATCCGTGTCGATAGATCCACTGCTTATCCTATGGTCTATAGATAAAAATGTTTCGTCTTATGATGCTTTTATGAAAAATGATAAATTCGCCGTACACGTGTTAACGAGTGACCAAGGCGACATTTGTTCCCTATTTGCAATGAAAGGGAAGGACCGATTTAGTAATTGCAAATGGGAGCTATCCGAACACAATCTTCCTGTTATCGCAGAGGCTTCAGGTGTACTGCAATGTAAAAAATTTAAAACAGTTGACGCAGGGGACCACACCATTCTAATAGGGGAAGTAGTGGATATTCAAAGCGAAAACAAAGAACCACTTCTTTATCATAAAAGGAAGTTTGGGAAGATACCTGGGGAATTTTATCGTTAAACGACATTGTTGGAAAGTCACCGGTATAAAAAGCTTGTAGAGGGGGAGACCTGTTCTACAAGCTTTTTTATTTATAGCTAGTTTATCGCTCTAAATTTTTTCGTCTAAAATACATATGGCAAGATAAAGAATTAATAAATCCCGTATATTTGAAGTATTAAAACCAGTTATTTCGTTGATCTTTTTTAGGCGATAATGAAGCGTATTAATATGAATATGGAGAGATTCAGCTGTCTTTTTTAACGAGTGGTTTTGCTTAAATAGTTCTTTTAATGTTTCCATTAATTCTTTTTCTGTTAACGGTTCTATTGTTTTAGAAACAAACTCTTTTTTCGTTTCGGGCGAGAGATCGTCTATAATCATTTCCAGTGTTAAATCCTCGTCGAATATAAGTTTTTCTTCATTTTTAGCAGCTCTTAAAGCTCTTTCCGCCTGACGATAAGTTATAATCAATTTGGATGAATCAACTGCCTTTCCAACTCCAGCGGATATAGGCATTCCTAGTATGTATCCTAAAAAGTCGAAAAATTGGCTGATTTTCGTTCTTGGTACGGATGGAGATGTTTTAGATGACGCATCTAATAATAATACTACACGGTCATTTCCCCAGCGGATGATAAAATCTTGATCTCGTTTCTCCGCCCAAGAAAATAAATGATTCCAAACGACTCTGTTAACATATTCATGTTGTTGACTAAACTTTGCTATTACGACTTGCCTGGGGACTTCAAGGTTAATATTTAAAAGCTTTGCTCTTTCCATAAAAGAGGAATCCCATTCTATTTCCTGAAGCCAATCAAATAGAAAACCTTCGAGAGCGCGTGAATGCCAATCTATTTGTTCTGCATAATGGGCTTCGCTAATTAAAAGTTCGGTCATTTTACGAATGATTTCACCAAAGGGGGACACTTTTTCTGGGTTGCCCGTAATGCCAATGACTCCAATAACTTCTTGCTTGAAAAAAACAGGAAGATTAATTCCTGTCTTTACACCTTGGAGTTGTGCCTGTTTTTCTTTTGTAATAATCAGTTTATCTTTATTCTTGAATGTGAGTTTCGCACCTTCGTGATATTGCCCATTACGACTTATATCTGTGCTGGCAATAATGATACCTTCTGTATTGACTACAATAATATCTTCATTAAGGTATTTTCTTACTTCTGTTATAATTTTTTCTGCCAGTTCAGGTGTTAACATATTAACGTACCTCGCTTAATCTGCCGTTTTACATAAAATTTCTATCATTATAGGTTCATCTATTCATTTTTAACCAAAAAGAAAAACCGGTCAAGTACCGGTTTTTCGTTCTAGTCATTTTCTCCAACGGCTTCTAGCAAGAAATCGACGATATGAACAGCTCTCATTTTGTCCGATAACCCTTCACGCTCAATTCCGAGTTTCATTTGTAATAAACATCCAGGGTTCGCAGTGACAATCGTCGTTGCATGGGTTGCTTTTGTTTGAGTCATTTTATAATCAAGTATTTGCATCGACATTTCTGATTCGACAATATTATAAATACCTGCCGAACCACAGCAGCGATCGGCGTCCTTCATTTCCCTATATTCCACACCCTTGATTGCTTGCAGCAATACACGCGGAGCAGAGGAAGTTTTCTGGACATTGCGCAAATGGCAGGAATCCTGATACGTGATTACTTGATGGGGGAGTTCTAATGGTTGATTTTTATAAAAATCCAACTCGTAAAGAATTTGAGAAATATCCTTAATCTTTTCCGTAAAAGCTTTCGCGCGGTCTTTCCAGTCATCGTCATCTTTTAGAAGATGATCATAATCAACGAGAAAGGCCCCACATCCACCAGCATTCGTAATAATAAAGTCAACATTCAGCTCTTCAAATGCTTGAATATTCCGTTTGGCGAGATCCTTTGCCGACGCCTTTTCACCGCTATGACCATGAAGGGCCCCGCAGCATGCTTGATTTTTCGGAATGACAATTTCACAGCCAGCAAGTTGTAGCAGTTTCGTTGTTGAATTATTTGTTTCTAGGAACATTGTATCCATTAAACAGCCTGAGAAGAAGGCGACCCTTTTCTTTTGCGTTCCAAGTGGTGCAAGATAGTCGGGACGATTTTTCATTGCTTTCATCGTCGGAACTTGTGGAAGCACCTTTTCCATTGAGGATAAATTATCCGGTAGCAGCTTCATGAATCCTGTTTTTCGTGTTAATGTTTGTAAGCCTGAGCGCTGATAAAAGCCTAAAAGCCCTGTTGCCATTCTCATCCGGTCATGATGGGGGAAGAGCCCGTTAAAAACGGCATTTCGTACAAATTTTACAGGAATAGAATGTTTTTTATTTTGATGGATAATATCACGTGCTTCCTCAAGAAGATGCCCGTAATTCACACCAGATGGACAGACAGGCTCACATGCGCGGCAACCTAGACAAAGGTCAAGGGACCGCTCGACCTCTTCATCTGGTTCAATGATACCGTCAACGACTGCTTTCATTAACGCAATTCGGCCCCGGGGGGAATGTTCTTCCTTAAAGCCAGATTCGATATAGGTCGGGCATGTTGGTAAGCAAAAGCCGCAACGCATGCAATTTAGTAGTTCATCCTCATCCATCCGTTCTTTAAATTCTGTTTGGATTACTTGCTGTTCTTTCACTGTTGTCATTTTGCTACCACCACTCTTTTTCTGCTTTCTTTCGCGAAAACTTTGCCAGGATTCATAATATTGTTTGGGTCTAAGGCGGTTTTTATTGCTGTCATGGCAGCGATTCCTTCTTTTCCAAGTTTCCACTCAAGATAAGGTGCCTTCATCACACCAACGCCATGTTCTCCAGTAATCGTCCCGCCGAGGTCAATCGCTAATGCAAATATTTCAGCAAAAGCTTCTTCCACTCGTTCCATTTCTTCTTGATTCCTCGTATCCGTTAAACATGTTGGGTGAAGGTTCCCATCACCTGCATGCCCAAAGGTACAAATATCAAGTTTATATTTTTCCGCGATTTGATTAATTCCATTGACCATCTTGGCAATTTCAGAACGTGGGACTGTTGCATCCTCTAAAATAGTTGTTGGTTTTAACCTTGCCAGTGCAGAGAGGGCAGCACGTCTTGCCGTTGTTAATGCTTCTGCCTCTCCGGCAGATTTTGCAACTTGAACAGAGAAAGCGTCCTCTTGTTTACAAATATCCGCCATTTTTTGTATATCTTTTTCTACTACTTCAGGGGAACCATCTTGTTCAATTAAAAGTACTGCCTGGACATCGGTCGGTAATCCGATCTGAGCAAAGTCCTCTACAACTTTAAGTGTAGGCTGATCAAGGAATTCCATTGTTGTAGGAATAATTTTATTAGCAATGATTTTCGAAACGCTTCTAGCTGCTGCTTCAATATCTTGATAAAGGGCAAGCATCGTTTTCTTCGTTTCGGGCATTGGGATTAATTTTAATGTAGCTTCTGTAATCACGCCTAGTGTTCCTTCAGAGCCAACGTACAACCGAGTCAAATCGTATCCTGCAACATCTTTAGCAAGCTTTCCGCCTGTTCGGATAATGTCACCATTAGCAAGGACAATTTCAAGGGCAATAACATAATCACGTGTCACGCCATATTTTAATCCCCGCAGACCACCAGAATTTTCATTAATATTTCCACCAATTGTTGATATTTTCATAGAAGAAGGGTCTGGTGGATAAAATAAACCTTTTGCTTCGACTTCTTTAATCATATCGAGGGTAACGACACCGGGTTGCACCGTAACCGTTAAATTTTCCTCATCTAATTCTAAGATCTTGTTCATATGGCGAAAAAGAAGAACAAGTCCGCCTTCGATTGGACATGTACCTCCACATAGATTCGAACCAGAACCCCTTGGCACGATTGGAATTTTATACTGATTGCACAGTTTTACAATTTCAGAAACTTCCTTCGTGTTGCGGGGACTAATCACCGCGTCCGGCATTGACTGAAAGTTTGGTGTCGCATCATAAGAATAAACTAAACGTGTCGTTTTAGAATCCTCGTAGTTTTCGTTCCCAACAATCTCTATTAATTTTTCTTTTAGCTCGTTCGTTAACATAAGGCATCTCTCCTAATCTCGATAATTTAAGTATAAAAAAAGAAGGAGAGGTATTTCTATGGACTTACATACAAAAAATAGTTGAAATACAATTAAAATATTGTATATAAGTATAGTGAGTATGAAACTTATTGATAGTACAATGTTCATAAAGTTAGATTTATATTCATTAATTGGTGGAAGGAAGGGTATATATTAGTGGAGGGAGAAAAGGAGTAAATGGAATACAAATTATTAGCGCTTGATTTGGATGGAACGGTCCTTAATAGTAGAAAAGAAATCGATAAAGAAACAATAGAAGCAATTCACGAGTATAAACAGCATGGAGGAAGTGTTGTTATATGTAGCGGGAGGTCGCCGTTATCAACGAAATGGATATCGAAGACACTCGAATTGAACGAACCGATTATTGCTTACAATGGGGCTGTTATTCAGGAGGTTAACGGTGAGGTTCTCTATCAATCTACTTTTTCGCAAAAAGGAATTCAACTCTTTCTTGACGCCTGTCGGACGTTCAATGTATATGGGCATTTGTATGAGGGGGATACCTTATTAGTTCCAGAGAATAATGAGTGGAACGAGAATTGGATTGAAAATAACATTCCATCATTAAAGCTTTCCGGCGGAATTCAAGAAACATGTGAAGCATTTCGAAATCAGTGTCAGGTCAAATTAATTGATCCATTGGAGGAGTATATCGGGGAGAAAAAACCTTCCATTCTAAAATTTGCTGCATTTCGCAAAGAGGAAGGTAATTTTCAAGCCTTTACTACTCATCTCTCAAATGAAAAGGAAGAATTTGAAGTGAGTAGCTCTTTAAACTTTTCTAATTTAGAGATCTCTCCTGCCAAAACATCTAAAAGTACGTCATTAGAAAAGTTGACGAAACAACTTGGCATCGAGATGTCGGAGGTAGCGGCGATTGGTGATAATTTTAATGATTTGCACATGTTGTCGTCAGTAGGTTTAGGCGTTGCGATGGGCAATGCTCCGCAAGAGGTGAAGGAAGCTGCCAACATCGTTACATCGACAAATAACGAATTGGGTGTAGCAAAAGCAATCCATTCTATCATTGGAAACTAACATATAGCTTTGTTTAATTTCCTGGCTGTTTTCTAAAAGAAGGTTGTTGCTTTTAACAATCGTCGAAAATACAGAGTGGGTTAGAGCGGAAGGCAACGGTCCATTTCCCGCAAACACCAAACCTTACAAAAAAGCTAATTTCATAAGGGGAAGTCCCGTTACTTAAAGGTGACGGGCGTTCCTTTGTTTGTTTTGAAATAAAATTTTAAAATATATTAAAATATGTTGAACTTTTATTTCAGTCAAGTTATACTAAAAGCAGTTAAAGGAAAGAAAACAATGATCTTACAACATGGAGGATGAACAATGCAGCATAATTTGAAAGCGTTAACAACAGAATCGCGGAATGAGCGATCTATGCAAATTGATACTGCTCAGCCGATGGATATTTTACGAATCATGAATGAGGATGATAAAAAGATTGCCAAAGCGGTGGAGGATGTACTTCCTGATATAGAAGTTGCGGTTCAATATGTATTTGAATCATTTAAGCAAGGAGGAAGGCTCATCTATATTGGAGCTGGAACAAGCGGTCGATTAGGTGTGTTAGATGCAGTTGAATGCCCGCCGACTTTCAGTACGGACCCTGGCATGGTACAAGGAATCATGGCTGGCGGAGAAAATGCATTTGTTAAGGCGGTTGAAGGGGCAGAGGACAAACCGGAAGCCGGCGAAGAAGACTTAAGGAAAATTGGCTTAAGTGAAAAGGATACGGTAATTGGAATTGCCGCTAGTGGTAGAACTCCTTATGTGATTGGTGCACTCCAATACGCCCGCAGTGTTAAGGCGAAAGCGGTTGCGCTATCTTGTAATGAAAACGCGCTCATTAGCAAGGAGGCGGACCAAGCAATTGAGGTTGTTGTCGGACCAGAGGTATTAACAGGATCAACAAGGTTAAAAGCAGCTACCGCTCACAAAATGATTCTTAACATGATTTCGACTTCATCAATGATTTTACTTGGAAAAGCGTACGAAAATCTCATGATTGATGTTCATGTGAGCAATGAAAAATTAAAAGAACGCGCAATCAATATTATCATGAAGGTAACGGATGTCAGCTATGACCGAGCGCTAAAAGCACTAGAGGCTGCGGACCTTCAAGTGAAGATTGCTATCGTGATGATTAAAAAGAGTCTTACGAAAGAAGATGCAATTGCGCTTCTTGAACAATCCGATGGATATGTTCGCAAGGCCATTGAGACGGAGTAAATTCAGTGAATGGAAAAGGACGTTGAGCGTTAAGTAGTTTAGTTCTTGATGCCGATCAGTCAAAATTTAAGGCTGTTTTCTAAAAGTCTGTTGCTTTTGAAATGAGCTGGAAATACATTTTAAAAGCATTGAGCACCCTGAATACACGTAGACTCCCGTGGGAATAGTGGCCAAAGTGAGACCCCGCAGCGTAGCGAAGAGGCTCACGGGTCACCCGCGGAAAGCGAAGTGTATTCAGGCTGCGGGTTAAATAACAGTAATCTTTCCGAAAAGAGTCAAATGTAATGAAAAAGGTGGTGAGGTCAACATGATTACAGGCGGATTGAAAATCATTGAAAATATGTTAGGGCAGCTCCCAGAATCAGAACGGAAAATTGCTGAATACATTCTTGAATCTCCTTATGAAGTCGTAAATTGCACCGTTAGTGAATTAGCGACGAAGACACATTCAAGTGGTGCAGCTGTCATTCGACTTTGTAAATCACTTGGTTTTAAAGGGTTTCAAGATTTAAAGGTTCGAATTGTAAGCGATTTAGGGAAGCCGGTAGAACAGGGGTACAGAGATATTGAACAGGGAGAAAAGCCAGAGGACATTGTTCAAAAAACATTGAGCAATAGCATTCAAAGCTTGCGTGACTCGGCAGAAGTAATCCACTATGAAGAGCTAGAAAGAGTCGTTCAAGCTTTGCTAGCAGCCAAAAATATTCATCTTTTTGGTATTGGTGCTTCGCATATCATTGCCACCGATGCCCAGCAAAAGCTGCTTCGTATTAATAAGCCGGCCACTGCTTTTTCAGACACTCATTTAGTAGCGACTTTGATTGCGAACGCTGAGAAGGATGATGTTGTGTTTGCCATTTCCTTTTCAGGAGAAACACCAGAGGTTATCAATATTATGGCGCTGGCAAAGGAAAAAGGAATGAAAACGATTAGTTTGACAAAATATGGTCCGTCCTCGGTGGCTGCTTTAGCTGATATGAAATTATATACATCGTATTCAGCTGAAGCCCCTTTCCGAAGTGCCGCCACATCGTCTCGTTTAGCACAGCTCTTTATGATTGATATCTTGTTTTTAAGCATGGCAACCGAACAATATGGGGAAACCATCGATTACATTGATAAGACAAGAGGAGCTATACAATTTTTAAAAGATCAACCATCAAATAAATAGAGATTCCTATTTTAAAAATAATGGGGGGGAACCAAACATGGCTGGAGAAAATAAAGTCCTTGCTGAGAAAATATTAGAACAATTAGGTGGAGCGGCGAATATTGGGTCTTATACGCATTGTATGACTCGACTTCGCATCACTCCGAATGATGAGTCGCTTGTCAATAAAGCAGAAATTAAAAAAATTGATGGAGTTATCGGATTTGTTGAGGAAGAAACGCTGCAAATCATTCTTGGACCCGGGAAGGTAAACAAAGTAACCGAAGAGTTTGGGAAATTAATCGAATCATCAGGGGAAATTAATTTAAAAGATCGTGCAGCAGAAGTCAAAGGAGAATTAAAGAAAAAGAATGCGACGCCGTTTAAGCTATTTTTACGTAAAATTGCCAGTATCTTTATTCCGTTAATTCCTGCGCTTGTAGCGTCAGGATTAATTACAGGGATTTCAAAAGCGGTCATTCAGGCTGGTTGGCTATCCGGTGAATCACAACTCGCGACGGTTTTAACTGTTATTGGGGGAGGGCTATTTGCTTACCTTGGAATTTTGGTAGGGATTAATGCCGCCAAAGAATTTGGAGGTTCACCAGCATTAGGTGGTTTGGCTGGGATTTTAATTATTAATCCAGCGGTCGCTAATATTACGTTGTTTGGAGAAGAATTAATTCCCGGACGTGGTGGACTTATTGGAGTTCTGTTAGCAGCTATTTTTATTGCATTTGTTGAAAAACGAGTACGTAAATTTGTGCCTCAATCACTTGATATTATTGTAACACCTACGGTTGCCCTTTTAATTACTGGAATTTTAACATATTTAGTCTTTATGCCAGTTGGCGGATTTATTTCGGATATTATTACAAAAGGTTTACTTTCTGTTTTAGATATGGGTGGAGTTGTTGCAGGATTTGTTCTTGGATCGACTTTCTTACCATTAGTTGTAACAGGATTGCACCAAGGATTAACTCCTGTACATTTAGAGCTAATTAATACCATTGGTGATGATCCGTTGTTACCAATCTTGGCAATGGGTGGAGCAGCTCAAGTTGGTGCAGCATTTGCTATTTACCTTAAAACAAAGAAACCACGTCTTAAAAGAGCGATTGGTGGGGGACTACCATCTGGAATTTTAGGAATTGGTGAACCACTTATTTTTGGAGTGACGTTACCACTTGGACGTCCGTTCTTAACTGCATGTTTAGGAGCGGGAGTAGGTGGAGCTTTTCAAGCCTATTTTGATATCGCTACCATTGCAGTTGGTGTGTCTGGCTTACCACTTGCGTTCCTTGTTAACACAGGAGAAATTCTCCTTTATTTAATTGGTGTTCTTGTTGCTTATGTAGCCGGTTTCTTCTTTACTTACCTATTCGGGTTTAAAGATGAAATGGCAGGTGAATTTGATTGATTGGGATTTCATTTTATTTGAATGATCCAATGGCAGAAGAACGAATCATTCAAGCAGGAAAAATTGGTGTGAAGCGAGCGTTTACCTCGCTTCACATTCCTGAAGAATCAGGTGATCTAGCAGTCCGTGCGAAACGGTTATTGCAAGTAGCAAAGGATAATGGATTCGAAGTTTTTGCAGATGTTTCTTATCATACTCCTGCTCATTTAGGTATTTCTAGCCTATTTGAGTTGAAAGAGTTAGGCGTTACAGGCCTTCGGTTGGATGATTTCTTTGACCATGATCTTATTGTCCGGTTGGCAGATGAATACAAAATTGCGATCAATGCGAGTATTTTATTTGAAAAAGATATAGAGCGGCTTATATCTAGCGGATTGAAAACAGAGCAGTTAATTGGATGGCATAATTTTTATCCGCGACGAGAGACAGGGTTAAGTGAAGAATTTTTCCGTCAGCAAAATCAACTGTACAAGCGTTTTACTATCCCGATCAGTGCATATGTTCCTGGCGAAGGCGAGAAAAGAGGACCACTCTTTGAAGGATTGCCAACACTTGAACATCATCGAAATGTTGATCCATTCTTGGCGGCGCTAGAGCTGTTCCGAGAAGGGGTGGCAGATGTTTATATTGGAGACCCTGACCCTGGTAAAAGCTTACTAGAAAAGCTTGTGAAGTTTGACCAAGAAGGAATAATTACGATACGTACGGAAAGCGGATTTCATCATCATGGGAAGTTTCAGTTAAGGCTGGATCTTTCAAGAGATGTGCTTCGCTTCATGAATACAAGAACAAAAGATGCTGTCGAGCCTTCGCAAACAGGTAATCGAACAACTGGAACGATTACAATGGACAATGACCTGTATGGACGTTATCGTGGTGAAATCCAAATTACTTTACGTGATTTGCCTGCAGATGAGCGCGTCAATGTTATTGGCAAGGTGCGTGCGGACGATTTACCATTGCTATCGTATAGTAGACCAGGAATACTTGTTGAACTTGTTTGATGAGGAAAAATGTATACAAAAAAACTAATCCGTTGAATAATATGGATTAGTTTTTTGTATGTAAGGTAGGAAAGCTGAAATATTGCTGCCACCTTCAGTGTTTGAGCTTGTGTTAACCAAGAAACTTAGTCAGGGACCGATCTACTATTCTTGTCTTGGAGTTGATATTTTTTGAATTCCAACTTTTTCGTCGTTTCTAGTTCGATTATATCTGGGGCATCAAGAAGTATTTTTTGATTAAATAGCGGTCCGTCATAAACGAAAGTATGATATTCGCCCGACTCTCCCATTGGGCATAGATTCTGATTTTTGATGTCATGCAAAAAGGAATCATCAAGCTGTCTTCCAAGCCAAGATTCATCGAGTAGATCATCTCTGACACGAATTACTGTCGCTTTATACCCTGAATGGATGAACGTTTCTAACGCATTTAGCGCATCTTTCTCTTCCATCCATAGTGGATACACAGCTTCAAGTTCCGCTTCTGCAGCCACCTTTTCTCCCCAATCACGATGGCCATCTAAATATAGATCACCATACGCAATACCTGTAAGCTTATATTTTTCCTTATATTCCTTTAAGGAATGCACAAAGCTTTCCGTATAGTTTTCGAATGTGCAAGAGATAAAGTGAACAGGAATTCCTAATGCCTCACTTTGTAGCTTGAGCATTTCTAGTTTTTCACCATGTCCAAATGTTCTTCCTATCTCTTCAGGTACAGTCGTAACCAAGCAAGCAATCTCCATTCCTTGCTTTATCAAAACGTCCAGAGCAAGGCAACCATCTTTTCCTCCGCTCCAAGATAGAGCTAATCTTTTTTTCACTTTTATCCATCCTAACTTCTTATTTGTTTAAAGCTGTTTGTATGAAAAAAGTATGTTTAAGCATTGCAAAATCGTTTAGGCTAACCAAAATGAATTGATTCTATACCACTTTGGCACTAAACTTGCTTTTTTTATAGTAGATGATGGCGGCTTGGTTTCAGCCTTCATGTGAGTTTTTCGTAAAGATTGCTGTTGTTTAGCTGAAAACTAAGTTGGACCTACTGAGTTGATTGGAGCGGAGGGCACTTGACTCCTGCGGGAGGAGAGGAAAGTGGGAGACCACGCAGGCGAAGCCAAGGAGGCTCCCATTCCTCCCCGCGGAAAGCAAGTGCCCGTAGCGGAAATCAACGGGCTGAATTTATAAGTAAAAACAACAATCTATGAGAAAACAGCCTTATTTAAAGACCGTATTCAAAGCCGGTTCGTAAATACGAGTATTATGCAATACCCGCCTTCATTAACATCCCATCAAGCGGTCGGTCCATGTTCTTCTCCATCCATTTGGCGGTTTCAAGTAGCTGCTGTAGGTCGGAGTTTGTATTGACGCCCATGCCGTGGAACATATTAACCATGTCTTCTGTACAAACATTTCCAACTGCTTTCGGTGCAAATGGACAACCTCCCAAACCTGCAATGGAAGAATCGAATCTACGGACACCAGCTTGATAGCCTGCTAGAATATTAGCAAGGCCAAGACCACGTGTGTTGTGGAAATGAAGGCCGACTGATAAATCGCTTCCAAATGTATCGTTAAAAGACTCCATCACCTTTTGTACTTGGGTTGGATTCGCCATACCAGTAGTGTCTGCAAGTGTAATTTCAGAACAGCCAGCATCTAAAAACGTTTCTGCAACCTTTAAAACACGAGTTAATGGTACCTCTCCTTCAAAAGGGCATCCGAAAGCGGTACCGAGTACACCTGCTACGCCTTTGTTTGCTTCGACACCTTCTGTAATGACCTTCGATAACTCTTCGACAGCCTGTTCGACAGTCCTTTTTGCGTTTCGTAAGTTAAACGAATCACTTGTTGTCGTGACGACATGCAGAAAATCTACATCCGTTTTTAATGCTCGGTTAAGACCAGAACGGCTTAAAACAAGTCCACCATATCGAACATCTTGTCTTTTCGGGAGAAGTTTTAGTACATCTTCGGCATCTGCCATTTGTGGCACTACTTTCGGATTGACGAAGGAAACAGCTTCAATATTTCTTATTCCAGCATCAATTAACCGCTTAATCAAGTCTACTTTTGTTTCCGTCGGGATAATCTTGCATTCATTTTGCAGCCCATCACGTGGACCGACTTCACATATTTCAATCATTCTAACTCCTCCTTTTTTCATTTCATGGCTATAGAGTTGGAAGGGACATATAAAGTGGGAAGAGGTTTCTTCCACAACCTTTATCTCGGTTTTGCTAGACGAGTTGCGTAACCCAATGATTATTTTAATAGATGGCTATTCTTGATTTTTTCTAGATGTGTTAACACATGGTCACGCCCTTGATAAATGTGTTCGTGCATGGCTATTCGTGCACGATCAGGTTCCTTATTTTTAATGGCATTCAGAATAATTTTATGAACTTCGAGTGATTGATGTAATTGAAAATAGTTATACCAATAAAAAGAACGGAACACGATTGGAACGACTACTACTTTTGATATATGAAAATGAATGTGATCGTTTTTGGCGGCAGTAACAATAGCCTCATGAAATTGTTGGTTCACATCCACAATATCCGTAATACTATTAATATCTGCTTCGGTATATTCTGCTATTGCTTTTTCGTATAATACATTGGCTGTTTCCATTTTCTCTATATCTTCCGTTGTTCTATAAACCGCAGCTTGACTTGCAGCATATCCTTCGAGTAATGTTCTGAGATCATAAATCTGTCTAATATCTTCATTTGTAAACTGTCGCACGCTTACCCCACGTTTTAAAGGGACGACAAGCCCCTCTGCTTCTAGTTGTTTAATTGCTTCTCGTACAGGTGTCCTGCTCAAGTTTAATTCTTTGGCAAGTGATTCTTCGGCAAGTCTCATTCCGGGTGTGAATTTCCCATTAATGATGGAATCTTTTATAAAATTGTAAGCATCCATATAAACACCTCACCGCTATTGTATACAAAAGAGATTGCAGTATCAACAATATTCTGAAAATAACGGTAAATTTAGTTAAAAATAACGATTTATAAGGGAATTTTTAATTGGTTATTGACTTCTTGTATACAAACGATTAAATTTGTATACAAGATTAAGAAAATTTAGATTTGTATGTAAAAATACTATTGGAATCAACGACAAGTAGTCCATGTCATTACAAACTAAGAGGAGGTATTACATATGTCTGAAAATCGCTTACCTTTAGAAGACTTACGTGTGATTGAGCTAGGAACATTAATAGCAGGGCCATTCACCGGAAGATTACTCGCTGACTTTGGAGCAGAGGTCATTAAGGTAGAACCACCTGGAAAAGCAGATCCAATGAGAAGTTGGGGAAAAACAAAAGATGGTGTTGGCCTTTGGTGGCCGATTCAATCAAGAAATAAAAAATCAATTACGTTAAATTTACGGGAAGAAGCGGGGCAAGAAGTATTAAGAGAACTCGTAAAAGAAGCAGATATTATTATAGAGAACTTTCGCCCGGGAACGATGGAGAAATGGAACCTCTCTTATGAAACACTGTCTGAAATTAATCCAGGGTTAATTATGGTCCGAACTTCTGGTTTTGGACAAACAGGTCCGTATAAAGATCGAGCTGGATTTGGAAGTGTAGGAGAGGCGATCGGGGGCCTTCGCAATGTAACAGGATTTCCAGATCGACCGCCATCCCGAATAGGTGTATCTATTGGTGATACGCTAACAGCATTATTTGCCTCGATTGGTTGTTTAGTAGCTGTGCATGAAAGAGAGCAATCAGGAAAAGGACAAGTGGTCGATACGGCATTATATGAATCAGTATTTTCGATTATGGAAAGCATCATTCCTGATTATTTACTTGCTAGTTATGTAAGAGAGCGTATGGGGAATATTCTCCCTGGTGTAGCGCCATCGAATATTTATTTTACAAAAGATAAGACCTATATTGTCATCGGGGCTAATGCAGATGGTGTATTCCGAAGACTGGCAGAGGCAATGGAACAGCCAGAGTTAGCCGATGATCCACGATTCTCTACACATCATGCAAGAGGAGAGAATATGAAACTATTAGATTCTTTAATTGAGGAGTGGACAAAGTCTTTACCAGCGAAAGAGATACTCAAAATTCTTGAGGAAAAAGGAGTACCATCCGGATTAATGTATACAGCGAAAGAAATCCTAGAAGATCCGCACTACAAAGAACGTGAAATGATTATAAACGTAGACCATCCACAATTAGGGGATTTCCCAATGCCTGGAGTGGTTCCGAAATTAAGTCGTACACCAGGAAAAGTAAAAGAACCAGGAGCAGAAATAATGGGTAAACATAACGCAGAAATTTACGGAGAACTACTTGGATATAGCGAAGAAAGATTAGAAGAATTAGCGAATGCCAAAATCATATAAGAAAAATAAGGAGGGGAAAACAGTGGGGAAAACATTATATGAAAAGATTTGGGAGAAACATATTGTTCACGAAAAAGATAACCAGCCAGCAATTCTTTTTATTGACCTTCATTTAATTCATGAGGTAACATCTCCGCAAGCATTTGAAGGATTAAGAATAAATAGTCGTGGAGTGAGGCGACCAGATTTAACGTTAGCGACGATGGACCATAGTATTCCAACAACGGATCGCTCTTTACCGTTTAAAGATGAAGTGGCGAAGAAACAAGTAGATGCGTTAGAAAAAAACTGCAAAGAATTCGGTATCCAGTTATTTGACTTGAAAAGTCGCAACCAAGGAATTGTCCATGTTATTGCTCCAGAATTAGGCGTTACCCAGCCAGGTCAAACAATTGTGTGCGGGGATAGTCATACATCCACACACGGAGCATTTGGAGCACTAGCTTTTGGGATTGGAACGAGTGAAGTAGAACATGTTTTAGCAACGCAAACACTAAAACAATTCCAATCCAAAACATTAGCAATCAATATCGATGGAGCGCTTCCAAAAGGGACGACAGCAAAAGATTTAGTCCTTTCAATCATCGCAAAATTTGGACACGATTTTGCAACAGGCTACGTTATTGAATACCGTGGAGAAGCGATTAAAAATCTCTCCATGGAAGGAAGAATGACCGTCTGTAATATGACAATTGAAATGGGTGCAAGAGCCGGATTAATTGCACCGGATGAAAAGACATTTGCCTATCTAAAAGGGAAACAATACGCACCAAAAGGATCGGAGTGGGAGGAAGCGCTGACCGAGTGGAAGTCGTTATATTCCGACGAGGATGCGCAGTTTGATTTGTCGATTGATTTTGATGCATCAGAAGTGGAACCGCAAGTAACGTGGGGAACAAACCCTGGACAAGGTACAGGAATTACAGGATCCGTTCCAATACCAGAAGAACTGCCTGCTGATCAAAGAAAAGCAGCGGAAAAAGCGTTACAGTATATTGGATTACAACCGAATACTCGTATTACAGATATTGAGATAGACAAAGTCTTCATCGGATCGTGTACCAATAGTCGAATCGAGGACTTGCAAAGAGCGGCGAATATTGTAAAGGGATACAAAGTGGCGGAAAGTGTCAATGCTTTAATCGTTCCTGGTTCCCAACTTGTAAAACTTCAAGCGGAGCAAGAAGGACTAGATGAGATTTTCAAAGAGGCTGGTTTCGAATGGCGTGAAGCAGGGTGCAGCATGTGCCTTGGGATGAACGAAGATATTGTTTTACCGGGTGAACGTTGCGCTTCTACTTCTAATCGAAACTTTGAAGGAAGACAAGGAAGAATGGCTAGAACTCATTTAGTAAGTCCTGAAATGGCAGCGGCTGCCGCGATTAAAGGTCATTTTGTCGATGTTCGAACATGGAAAACGAAAGAGAGCGAGGGGGTAAAATAATGACTTCATCATTTGCAAAAGTGACAGGAACTGTTGCACCACTTGACGTAGCCAATGTTGATACAGATGCCATTATTCCAAAACAATTTCTAAAAAGGATCGAAAGAACAGGGTTTGGTCAGTTTCTCTTTTATGATTGGCGTTTTGAGGGGGAAAAGCTAAAAGAAGACTTTGTTCTTAACAAAGCAGAATATCGAGAGGCACCGATTTTACTGGCCCGTAAAAATTTTGGATGCGGCTCGTCACGGGAGCATGCTCCATGGGCGATCAATGACTTTGGTATCCAAGTAATTATTGCACCATCATATGCAGATATATTTTATAACAATTGTTTTAAGAATAAAGTATTACCGATTGTACTAAGTGAAGAAGAAGTGGAACAACTTTTCCAAAAAACAAACGAAAGTGGCTATCAATTAACGATTGATTTAGAGAATCAAAAAGTAGTAGATAATGCCGGTTTTCAAGCTGAATTTGGTGTAGATGAGTACCGAAAACAACTACTCTTACAAGGGTTAGATGAAGTTGGTGCTACACTACAATTCGAAGAAAACATTAACTCCTTTGAGAAAAGTCATAAAATCTATTATCAACTAGAAAAGTAACAAAAGGAAATTTTTGTGTCTTTTATTTTCTGAAAAGGTAGATAATTATGCAAGGGAGGAAGCGAAATGAAAACTGGGCAAATAAAGGAACCGATAAGGAAAAAGTGGATTTGGATTGTTCTTATTTTAAACATTCTAGCGATTGTTCCGTGGTATTTTCCCAAAAATGCTGTGGAACCGTTTATTCTAGGGTTTCCATTATGGGCATTTGTTTCTACTTTTTTCTCCATCGTATTCTGTGGAATTCTCAGCTGGCTTTGTATTAGTCAGTGGAATATCGTTGAGGAGCAGGAAGAAGCGGAAAGCGGGAAGGGGGATAAAGCGTGAGCGATTTAATTTTTGCTGGAATGGACGGAATTATTATTCTATCAGTCTTTGCGATTGTTATGCTTGTCATCGGTTATTTGTCTGGACGAGGAGAAAAGAACTTACACCATAGTTTATCTGGCTACTACTTGGCAGGAAAAAATTTAGGATTTATTGCATTGTTTTTCACGCTTTATGCAACACAATATAGTGGAAACACAATTGTAGGCTATGCACCATCAGCCTATCGAACAGGATTTTCGTGGCTCCAATCGGTATCATTTATGACAATTATTATCGGAGTCTACCTATTGTTTGCTCCAAGACTTTACGTTGTTTCCAAGCGCCAAAATTTTGTTACCCCAACAGATTGGCTCCAGTTTCGATTTAAGTCGAAAGCCGTCACGCTTCTTAGTATTTTCCTCATGTTATGGGGGTTAGGAAACTACTTACTAGAGCAATTAGTCGCGATTGGACAAGCTGCATCAGGAATGACTGGAGGTACTATCCCTTATCAAATTGCCGTTATTGTCTTTGTTGTTGTTATGTTAGTGTATGAATGGTTAGGTGGAATGAAAGCCGTTGCCTTCACGGATGTTATGCAAGGAGTTATCCTTATGATCGGTATTATCGTCTTTCTTATCGGAGGCTTGTACTTAGTTGGAGGAAGCTTTGCAGATGTTACCCATTACATTAATGAATTAGAACCTGTAAAAACAGCTGTACCTTCTGCTGAAGTATCAATTAACTGGTTTAGTATGCTGTTACTTGTCGGATTTGGTGCAAGTATTTATCCGCATGCGGTGCAAAGAATCTATTCTGCTCAAAGTGAAAAGACGTTGAAAAAGTCATTTTCCCGTATGGCATGGATGCCACCTATTACAACAGGACTTGTATTTTTAGTCGGACTTATCGGGATTATGCTGTTCCCTGGGCTTGATACATCAGGGTCTGAGCAATTAGTTGGACTAATGGCCAACGAAATTGCAGCGATTAATCCTTTTTATTATTGGGTAATGATTATCTTCTTCGGTGGAATTGTAGCAGCTATCGTTTCCACTGCTGATTCCGTACTGTTGAGTTTTTCTTCCTTATTATCAAATGATGTGTACGGAAAATTTATTAATCCTAATGCTACAGAACATAAAAAAGTAATGGTAGGGAAAGTAGGCGGAATTGTTGCAGTCATCTTATTACTATGGCTTGCTTGGAATCCTCCTGGTACATTGTATGAGATTTTCGTGTTAAAGTTTGAATTGTTAGTACAAGTATTCCCTGCCTTTGTCCTTGGCCTGTATTGGAAACGCTTAAATGGAAGAGCAGTCTTTTGGGGAATGCTGATTGGTGCCATTTTAGCAGGAATTCTTACCTTTACGGGGTACAAAACAATTTATGGAATCCACGGTGGCGTCATCGGCCTTGCTTTAAACTTTGTCATTTGTGTCGGTGGATCCTTACTTACCCCATCTGTTAAGCAAAGTCGAAAGCAGGAAGAAGACCTTGCGTCATTGGACATTGATGTAAAAGCGTGATGGAATTGTGAAAGAGGTTTTGTCCAGATTTTGTGACAGTCAAGGATGATCCAATCACACCAATCTAATGAAAAAAGAAACAAAGGAGATTTCTACAGATGGAATTTAATCCAACCGAATTAGCAGAAAAAGAAGTATACAAACTATTATCCGGGTCGGTTGTTCCTCGACCGATTGCCTGGGTTTCCACGATTTCAGAAGAAGGAGTGCTCAATCTAGCTCCCTACAGTTTTTTTACAGTAGCGTCAAGAAACCCGCCGATGCTTTGCATTTCCGTCGGCCCGGGAGTAGGGGAGCGAGAAGGTACGGTAAAAGATACACTTACTAATATTCGTTCACAAAAACAATTTGTTATCAATGTCGTCAAATCATCTCTTGGAAACGAAATGCAAAAAAGCTCAGAAAATCTACCGAGCAATGTTGATGAATTTGAAGCGGCTGGCCTTACTCCTATTGATAGCAGTGTTGTCAAACCGAAACGTGTGAAAGAAGCACCTATTCAAATGGAATGCGAGCTAGAGCAAATTGTTCCACTCGGGAGCGACCATTTAATCATTGGAAAAATGGTTCGCTACCACATCGAAGAAGACTATTATTTAGGAAACTATAAAATAAATCTTGAAAAACTGCAGCCGCTAGGGAGACTTGCTGGAAACTTTAGTGAGAATAAGGAGTTTTTTAAGCTACCAAGGTAAGTAGTAGACGTTGCGTTTACCATACTAAAATTTTGTTCTTAGGTAGGGGCTGAATTCAATAGTTTTATACTATTAATACTAATAAAAAAGCTTGTAGAGAGTATGGTACTGTTCTACAAGCTTTTTTATACAGGGGATTTAGGCAATAAATATTAAAATGATTTTCTCCATTCTTCCATTTCTTCTTGACCAAGGTCTGTCCTTTTCGGCGTTAGCTCTGCCGCTAAATCTTCTTTTACCATTTCTATTGCACTATTCTTCTATCCTTGATTTCTCGTTGTCCTTTTATTGCGTTGATTTGGTAGCTTCAAAATTAGTTCTGCTTCATCATTTGCTAAATAGATTAAACGTGGCTGTAAGCAGATACATAATGGTAAAAGCACCCAATAAATATGCGCCTAGATAGAGTATCATTTCCATCAAGTATCCTCCTCATTTCCCTTTTCTTGCAGCGAAACGACTACTGCAAGAAAAGGATAGTTGTGTGATCACTTGTAAAGGACAAAGGATCATTATTGGAGTAAAGCTGCTCACAGACAATTGCTTTGTCAAAGTTTCAGGTCGTTTACTAGGTAGTAAGTATTTGGAAAGCCAATAAGCATTTCCTCTTTTTTTATAATCAGTTAGTAGATTCTTCTGTATTTGCATCACTACCAGCCGGTTCCTCTGTATTCACATCACCACTAGTAGGTTCTTCTGTATCCGTACCTCCACTGGCAGGTTCTTCTGTGTTCACATCGCCACTAGCAGGCTCTTCTGTATCCGTACCTCCACTGGCGGGTTCTTCTGTGTTCACATCGCCATTAGCAGGCTCTTCTGTATCCATACCGCCACTAGCAGGTTCCTCCGTATTCACATCACCATTAACAGGTTCTTCTTGAGGATTTACGTCTTGTTCTTGGATGTCTTCACCATTGCTACACGCGGCTGCAAGCACCAAAGCAAATGCCGGAACTGTTAGTTTCCAAAGTCGTTTCATTTTCATTTTTAAGTCCTCCTCTTAATTATCTTCTTAATAGTAATGATCCTAGGAATCTAATGACAGGGAGTTCAACTCCTTCCCTAAAAGCTAAAGCCATTATAAACAAGCTATTTTGAAAAAAGTGTCGAGAAATTAGATATTACTACGGTTTAAAAGAACTGTTAATTTCCTTTAATAAAAGAAAAAAACCAAGCATTTCATTACTGTCTGATGTCAAAAATGAAGGGGGATATCGTTTTTTATAAAGAGTATTACATCCATAATAAGTTTTGGCGTGTAGGTGTCGGGGCCTGGGTGTCAGACCCAAATAGGGGAAAGCGTGCCAGACCCCTGGGTGTCAGACCCAAATAGTAGGAAAAGAGCCAGACCCCTGGGTGTCAGACCCAAATAGGGGGAAAGGAGCCAGACCCCCGGGTGTCAGACCCAAATAGGGGGAAAGGAGTCAGACCCCTGGGTGTCAGACCCAAATAGGGGGAAAGGAGCCAGACCCCCGGGTGTCAGACCCAAATAAGGGAAAGCGTGCCAGACCCTCGGGTGTCAGACCCAAATAGGGGGAAAGGAGCCAGACCCCCGGGTGCCAGACCCAAACAGGAGAAAAGGAGCCAGACCCCCGGGTGCCAGACCCAAACAGGAGAAAAAGAGCCAGACCCCCGGGTGCCAGACCCAAATAGGTAGAGAAGAGCCAGCCCCAAACAAGTTTATTGTTTTTCTTTCCGGAACATAAGCAATAATCATATAGAAGAATGAGGGTAAGCTAATGGAGAAACTATAGGTTTGTCATCATGTGTGCGACAAAGTTAGTTTTCGATAAGCTTGAAGAAGGTATTATTCGTATTTTATGATGGAAAAGCCTTGTAGATATTTCGTATTTTTTTAGTGAAAGGAAGTTTAAAATGGCTCAATCAAATATAAAAGTTGGGGTACAGAAGTTTGGTAACTTCTTAAGTTCGATGGTAATGCCAAACATTGGTGCTTTTATTGCATGGGGATTAATTACGGCATTGTTTATTCCAACAGGCTTCTTCCCAAATGAAAGCCTTGCCAAATTAGTTGGTCCAATGGTGACGTACTTATTGCCTCTATTAATTGGTTATACTGGTGGTAAACTTGTTGCCGATCAACGTGGAGGTGTCGTAGGGGCAATTGCTACGATGGGTGTTATTATCGGTGCACCGGACACGCCAATGTTCTTAGGTGCAATGATTATGGGGCCACTTGGTGGTTACGTAATTAAGAAGTTTGACCAAGCAATTGAGGGAAAAGTTAAATCTGGATTCGAAATGCTTGTTAACAATTTTTCTGCTGGTATTCTTGGTGGAATCCTTGCGATACTATCTTTCCTAGCTGTTGGTCCAGCGGTGGATGGATTTACGAACTGGTTAGTAGCAGGAGTAGATTGGTTAATAGCAGCAGGACTATTGCCATTAACGAGTATCCTGATCGAACCTGCAAAAATTTTATTTTTAAATAATGCAATTAACCATGGTGTACTATCACCAATCGGTTTAGAGCAAGTTCAAGATGCTGGTAAGTCAGTCCTATTCTTATTGGAAGCAAACCCAGGACCTGGTCTTGGTGTGTTATTAGCGTTTACCTTATTTGGAAAAGGTACTGCGAAGCAATCAGCACCTGGAGCGGGAATTATTCATTTCTTTGGTGGGATTCATGAAATTTACTTCCCGTATGTGTTAATGCGTCCAATGCTGTTCGTTTCTGTTATTGTAGGGGGAATGAGTGGTGTATTCACGCTAGTACTATTAGGTGGAGGTTTGGCTGCTCCAGCATCTCCAGGTAGTATTTTAGCGATTGCAGCGGTTACTCCTCCAGAAGGAAGTGCTTATTTAGCTAACTTTGCTGCTGTCATAGTAGCGACTGTAGTATCGTTTGTTATTTCTGCATTCGTACTAAAAACAGGTAAACAAAAAGATGAAAATATTGAAGAAGCTGCTGAAAAAATGCAAGCAATGAAAGGCAAGAAAAGTTCTGTAGCTGGTTCATTCGCTTCTAATTCAGGTACTTTACCAGAAAACGTAAGCAAGATTGTGTTTGCTTGTGATGCTGGTATGGGTTCAAGTGCGATGGGTGCTTCACTTCTTCGTAAAAAAGTGAAAGAAGCTGGTTTAGAAGGAGTTTCTGTTACGAATACAGCGATTAGTAATTTACCGAGTGACACACAGGTTGTTATTACGCAAGAAGAATTAACACCACGTGCGAAAGGAAAATTACCTAATGCTTACCACATTTCAGTAGATAACTTCCTATCAAGTCCTGAATACGATAAACTAATTGATAGCTTACAAAATGGTGTATCAGAAGAACTGACAGAAGTGGTAGAAGAAACGCAAGCAGATGTAACAGGTGCGGACCATAACCATGATGACGATGATTTATTACGAGAAGAAAATATTTTCCTTAATAAAGAATTTGCGAACAAAGAAGAAGCGATTCGTTTTGCTGGGGAAGCACTCGTAAAAGCAGGATATGTAGAAGAAAGCTATGTAGATGCTATGGTGGAACGTGATAATATCACAACTACTTACATGGGGAATAATGTTGCGATTCCACATGGTACAGAAGAAGCGAAAAAAGCGGTTATCCGTTCTGGTTTTACCGTAATTCAAGTGCCAAATGGTGTTGAATTTGATGGCGAAGAGACAAAATTGATCTTCGGTATTGCTGGTAAAGACGGTACCCATTTAGAGATTCTTTCGAACATTGCTGTTATTTGTTCAGAAATGGATAATATCGAACAGATGGTACAAGCCAAAACGGCAAAAGAATTAAAAGATATTATTAATAGTCATTAAGTGTGAAGGAGTAGACCGAAAAGTGCAAGTGGCTCGGTCAGCTCGTAATGAAAATAGAGATTCCCCTAAAAGGACGCCTTTTGCCCTTATAGGGGAATCCTCTTTTTCATAGCGGGCTAGCCACTGGAACTAGACAAAGGACAGGTGAACTGCCCTGCTATTCCGTTATTTTTTTTCGTAGGTAAAAAATAGAGCATCAATATAAAAGAAATGGGTGTAAGGTATGTTTATTACATCAAGGGAAAAGTTCATCATTGACTTGATTGTTAAGACAGCTGGTAAGCATACGGTTCATTCGCTTTCAGCTTTTCTTAATGTAAGCGTGAGAACCGTTCAGCGCGATTTAAAGGCTGTTGAAAAAATATTAAGCCAGTTCCAGTTACAACTTAATCGAAATACCAATGATGGTCTAATTATTGATGGGAAAAATGAGCATATTTTTAAACTTATTCAACAATTATCGAATGTTCACCCTACTAATGAAACACCAGAAGAAAGAAAGTTACAGTTGCTCATTAAATTGTTACATGAAGGAACATCTTTTAAGACACAGGTGCTAGCGAGACAGTTAGGGGTTAGTATCACCACATTAACTGCCTATTTAGATGATTTAACAAACTGGTTGAACAATTTCTCTATCACATTGACGAGGAAAAGAGGAGTTGGAGTAGAGCTTATCGGGGAAGAAGCGAATAGACGAAAAGCTCTCGCCAACTATTTTCTTGTTCATTTTCACGAGGAGTTAATGGAAAGCTTGTATTTATTGCAAAAGGGGAATCAAGTAAAGGGAAACGTCCTTGGGTATTTTCCTCCTCACTATCTTCTGAAGATTGATGAATTGGTCAATAACACAATTGACAGAGGACAAACAAGATTAGCGGACAGTGATTATTTAGGACTGATCGTACATATTTGTATAACGGTTCAGCGGACAGAAAATAATTTTGTTTTACAACAAGAAGCCGAAATAACAACGGAATTTATTACGGAATTTCAGTTGATGGAACAGTTATGTGAGGATGTAAAGAAGGCTCTAGGTGTACCAATTAGTATAGATGATATTCGCTTTCTGACGGTTATCTTGAAAGGATCGAAACTGCAGGCGGCGGGTTCGGTTGATTATGACAGTATTATGTTAGGACAGATTATTAAGAATGTCATCCAACATGTTTCTGCGCAACTGCATGTCGACTTGTCGAAAGACTTTTCGTTATTTCAAGGATTGCTTGCCCATATGGAGCCGTCTATCTTTCGGTTGAAGCAACAAATGGGATTATTTAATCCATTAACAGGGGAGATTAAGAAAAAGTATCCTTTTTTATTTATGGCTGTGAAAAATAGCCTGCAAAAAGAGTTTACAGATATTACATTCCCGGATGATGAGATTGCTTTTATTGTTCTCCATTTTGGTTCTGCATTATTAATGAATGAAGAACGAGCAAATATCCATGCCGTTGTCGTTTGTCCGACGGGGATTGGCACATCCAAAATGCTAGCAAGCCGGATTCAAAAAGAAATTATGGAAATCAATACAGTGGAAATCAAATCAATCAAAGACTTTGAATTAGCGAATATTCATCAATATGATGTTATTATTTCGACTGTAAGATTACCTTTTGCGGATGTGGATTATATCTTGGTAACACCACTTTTGAGTGACGAGGATATCGTAACGATTCGTAGTTTCCTACAAAGTAATCTGCAAGAGTTAACTAGTCGGAAACAATATCTTAACCCGGTAAGCGAAAAGGATGTTGTTTCTAGAAAAGAGAAGCCAAACGTAAAAGATGTTTTGCAAGAAATAAAAGATGTTCAAACTAGTATGGAAGCAATTCTACATAATCTACGTGTGTATCAGAAAACAAATGCTCCTAATCATTATCAAGTTTTAACGGAAATGGTAGAGAAATTAGAGCAAGACCACTTAGTAACGGATGCAACACAAGTAATGAAACAATTACAAGAACGGGAGAAAAAAGGTGGTCTCGGTATCCCGAAAACAAACATGGGATTATATCATTGTCGCGATGCTAGTATTAAAGGGTTAATATTTCAAGTTTCTCATTTAGATGAGCCTTGTATGGTTAAGGGAATGGATGGTCGAGACGTTCCGATGAAAAATCTTCTCTTGATGCTTGCGCCAGTGAATTTGAGTTTGCGAGAGCAAGAAATATTGAGTCTCATTAGCACAAGTTTAATCGAGACAGATGAAGCGATTATGATCTTTTCATCTTCTAATGAAGCAATGATTCGTAAAAAAATAGAAGATTTATTTTTAGAATACCTTCAAAATAATTTGATAAAGGAATGATAAGAATGAAACAAACAGTTCATTTTGGAGCCGGGAATATTGGTAGAGGTTTTATTGGAGCTTTATTTTCTGAGTCAGGATACCATGTAACATTCGTCGATATTGCAGAGCAAATCATCAATCAATTAAATGAAGAAAAAAGCTACAAAGTAAAATTAGCTACAGATCAAGAAGAAACAACAACAATCACGAATGTTTCTGGTTTAAATAATATGACGCAAGAAGCTGAAGTCATTGAAAAAATCAAAGAAGCAACATATCTAACAACTGCTATTGGACCGAACATTTTACCAAGAATTGCTCCACTAATTGCTCGTGGTTTGGCAGAGCGTGTGAAAACAACAGATGAGAAAATCTATGTCATTGCATGTGAAAATCAAATAAGTGCAACAGATATTTTAAAGCAACACATTCTAGACAACCTAGATGAAGATACAAAAGGAAAATTAGATGGTAGAGTATATTTCTTTAATTCTGCTGTCGATCGTATTGTTCCAATTCAAGAAAATCAAGGATCACTAGATGTATTGGTTGAGCCTTATTTTGAATGGGTGGTTGAAACAAAAGAAAGCATTCCTCCAATTGAAGGAATGAAAATAGTAGAAGAATTGGCTCCATTTATCGAAAGAAAATTATTTACGGTTAATACTGGCCATGCTGTCATTGCGTATCTTGGTTACCTTGGTGGTAAATCGACTATTGATAAAACATTAGCGGATGAAACAATTGCGGCTCAAGTTCAAGAGACGTTGAAAGAGACTGGTGACTACTTAGTAAAACGATATAATTTAGATAAAGAAGAGCATCTGAAGTATATCGAAAAAATTATCGAGCGCTTTAAAAACGCCTATTTAAATGATGGCGTAACAAGAGTAGGTCGAGCACCTATGCGTAAACTAGGACCAGAAGACAGATTAGTTCGTCCTGCAACAGAAGCACAAAAAGCAGGATTATCCTATGAAAACCTAGCGAAAGCAATTGCTGCCGCACTACTATTTGATTATCAAGAAGACGAGGAAGCAGTGAAACTTCAAGCGATGATTAAAGAAAATGGTGTTGCAAGCGTATTGAAGGAAGTAAGTGGCTTAGAGGAAGATAGTGAGATCACGCAAGAAGTGATTCGTCAGTATGAAATGTTAAAAAAATAATGTGAATAAATGTAAAATCGAGTGTGGAATTTTCTGCACTCGGTTTTTTTATTTGTAATTATTGTTGGTTCCGTCCTTCATTTTAGGTTTTGTAGAGGGAACTAGTTTTCAAAGATAGTTGTCAGTTTACTGTAAGGGTCACCTGAATGGAATGATAAAGTTCACAGGAATTTATTTATTTACTGCTATCCCGGTCGGTAAAATAAAAATCTACTGATCTGACAAATGAATTGTTATTTAATGCTAAAATAGTAAATAGGTAGAAAGGAGTTCGGGTGATGTTTTTTATCAAACTAGTTGGAATTTTTATTGTTGTTGTTATTTTGGGAGTTTTATTGGATAAATTACTGAGGAAATCATTAAAAATAGAGACGCCAAAAGGTAAGATATACGAACATGTTAATACCTTTCATAAATGGGGAGAAAGGTTGGTTATCACTCTTTTTCTCATTATTGTCGCTTATGCATCATTTTCCAGAGAACCAATAATAGAAATAAAATATATATTCTTTATCTTTTATCTAGTCCTGTATAGTTTTAGAGCTTGGATGGAATGGAAGTATACAAAAAATGAAAAAGAATACATAATTACAATATATTCTATAGGACTTTTCCTTTTCTTTATATTGATATTAGTTTGGTTGGAAAAAATAGAGTTTTTGTAGGGAGAGGTCGTGTCCAAATTCACGCCTGTAGAGATCCTGTAGGACTTATTAGAACATTCTACTTGAGGCAGGAAGCCCCCTCCTTTCATTTCAAGATCATTCACGCTTTAAAGTAGAGTAATACAATAAGAAAAATGATTAGTCCTATCGTGAAAATTGACCCAATACTTGCACTGTATACCAAATAAACTTTCACATGAAGAATAACATGAACAATAAGAATTATAAGCAAGCAAAAAAGAGAAAAGATTACGAAATGTACATTCTTTCTATTCCTATACAAAAAATCAGCACCTTATAGACATATAGTAGACATCAAAAATTGTTTATACTATTACTCCTTATATATTTTCCTTTAGGCTATATTATTCATGGAATTTCCTTTAATTTGTTGTCTAAAAGGTTGTTACTTTTAACAATAAATAAAAACTCAGAGTGGATTGAAGCGGAAAGGAACAGTCCATTTCCCATAGATAACATACTTTACGAAAATAGCCCTCCTTTACTAACCAGCGTCAATAGTTTAACAAGAAAAAATATACTATTAATAATATAGAGTTAGCCCTCGAATGCTTGTTTTATCTTCTTAACATACTCGTTCAAGCTGCGATCTTGCTATGTTATTCTCCCCGAAAACAAAACTACTTCCGTATGTTGCAGGTCTTCTTTTTTGCCATCACTTTTAGAAATTTCTGATTTAATGAGTGGGATATTATGTTAACATTGATGTGAATATATGGAACGAATAGAACAGAAAAGCTGAATAGGCTATTGAGTAGACATGTAGGGGGACAGGCAATTGAAAATAGAACAATTACCGAGAGTACAATTGAGAGAATTAACTCTTGATGATGTAGAAGACCGTTATCAATGGTGTTTGGATAAAGAAGTAACAAGACATCTTAATATGCCAGAAAAGTATCCACCATTTAGCCGTGAAGAAACGCAAAATTGGATAAAAATGTGTATGAATCGAACAAATGGATATGAACAAAAAGCAATTTTAACAGAGAAGGGAAAGCATATAGGGTGGATTGATTTAAAGAACATCGATAAATTAAATAAACATGCTGAATTAGGAATAGCGATTGGTGATAAAAATTATTGGGGCAAAGGGTATGGATTATCTGCTATGAAAGAAATGCTTGCCTGGGGGTTTAACGAATTAGAACTTAACAAGATTTGGCTAAGGGTAGAAGTCGATAACGAAAAGGCAATTAAGTCCTATAAACGAATAGGTTATGTTGATGAAGGAATTTTAAGACAAGACCGACGAAGGAATGGAGAATTTGTTGATCGTTTAAGAATGAGTATTCTTAAAAGTGAATTCTTTAGGGGAAATCAACAAGAATAAATCTTTATAATGGGGGGAGATTTTTGGAAGATAGCATTCTCACTTTAGTAGAAAAAATTCCACAACTGGAAAACGGGAATAGGGTTATTCTTGGAATTGATGGCTTAAGTCGCTCAGGTAAAACGACGTTTGCCAATAAAGTAAAGCAAGCACTACAGGAAAAGAATGTTCCATTACAGATTTTTCACATAGATGACTATATCGTGGAAAGAAAAAGGCGTTATAACACGGAAAATGAAGAGTGGTTTGAATACTATAACCTACAATGGGATGTAGAATGGTTAAAGAATAACTTTTTCCAAAAGCTAAAAATATCTAACGAACTACATCTACCAACTTACGATGATCACTCAGACACACATAGAGTGAAATCCGTTACTCTACCTAAAACGTGTTTCATTATAGTGGAAGGTGTTTTTTTACAACGAAGCGAATGGAAACGTTTCTATGATTTTATGCTTTATATCGATTGCCCGAGAGAAAAAAGATTTAATCGTGAAAGCGTTGGTACGCAGAGTAATATGGAGAAATTTAAAAATAGATACTGGAAGGCAGAAGATTATTATATCAAGACTGAAGATCCAATGAAACAAGCTGATTTGGTTCTTCGAAATTAGATTAGTAGGTTTGTAAAGGGGAAAACTTAAGGAGAGAAAAAATGAATGGGTTAACACTTTTGAAAGATTATAAAAGTAATGAGAAATTAAGAAAAAGTTTCAATGAACTTGCTACTTCGGTTTTTGGGATTAATTTTGAAGAGTGGTACCAAAAAGGATATTGGAATAACCGCTATATTCCGTTTTCTTATGTGGACGGGACTAAAGTAGTGGCTAATGTTTCCGTCAATATTTTAGATTTTGTTATAGATAGTGAGAGAAAGAAAGCGATACAGATTGGTACGGTAATGACACATCCTGACTACCGAAATCGCGGCCTTTCAAGAAGCCTAATGAATAAGGTTTTAGAAGCGTACGAGAATAATTATGATTTTATGTACTTGTTTGCCAATCAAAATGTTTTAGAGTTTTATCCTAAATTCGGGTTTACATCAGTTAAGGAATATCAGTTTTCAATGGAATATTCACCGAGTCAATCAGATTTGACAGGCATTCATAAACTCGATGGTAATAAGATGGAGGACCTTCAGTTTATTTATAAATTTGCATCCGAAAGAATACCTGTTTCTCAAGCATTTGGTACGCAAAATTCTCAAGGGCTTCTAATGTTTTATTGTGTATATGTCTTTCCCAATACTATTTACTACTTAGAGAAGGAAGAGGCAATTGTCATTTTTGAGCAAGAAGATAAGCAGCTAAACATCTTTGATATTGTTAGTAAAAGAGAAGTTAAGATAGATACTATTCTTGCAAAGATTACTAATAGCGATAGTAATAAAATTGTCTTTCACTATACACCTGACTATAAAGGGCTAGATATACAAAGTGATATTTTTAATGGTGATGATGTATTATTCGTAAAAACAAAAGCGAATAACCAGTTTCCATTACAAATTAAACATCCTCTTACTTCCCGAGCATAAACGGTTTAAATACGTGAAATATTACACTTGAACAATGGAGTAGATACAAAGTTACAATGTCCGGAGTGGGGTAATTTGGAAAAAAGAATACCTAGAAAAATACATATTATTGGTTCGGTGGGAAGTGGAAAAACAACTTTGGCAAAAGAATTATCTTCAACGTTTACTATTCCATTTCATGAATTAGATAACGTTGTTTGGATAAGGCATAAGTCGGGCGATATAAGAAGGACTGAGAAAGAGAGAAAAGAATACTTGAATACAATTATTCAATCTGAACGTTGGATTATAGAGGGTGTTCACCATGACGATTGGGTTGCTGATAGTTTTAGAAACGCAGATTTGATTATCTTCTTAGATACAAAGTATTCAATAAGAATATATCGAATAATAAAGAGATTTTTGTTTCAAAAACTTCTGTTAGAGAAGTCAAATTACAAGCCGACAATGAAGATTTTTTTCAAAATGTTTAAATGGAATAAGTATTTTGAAGATGTAGGGAAACCTAATTTTTTTAATGAATTTGGAGTATATCGTAATAAGTTATTAGTTGCAAATAACAAAAGAAGTATTACACGTTACTTTAACGGGTGCAAAGACTGATTTCTATATTCATTTAGGATAAAAATAATAAAATTTGAGGTGGACTGTATAAAAAGTTTGATGCTCAAGCTGCAAAAATCATAGAAGGTATTATTCAAGACAAAGAAAATGTGTTAAAATAAAATTGTCTAAAAATTGTGAATGTTAGTTTGTAGACGAAGTTTGGTTAGGAGGTAGATAGTATGATTAACAAAAAATATACTGACGTAAAAAATACCAAGGGGAATACGTCTAAATAAATTAATTATATAGCGATTCCCCACATTTGAAAGGGGAAAATCATTTGAATCAAACATTGTTAATTATTGATGCTCAGCAAGAATTAATGGACGGAAATCAAGAAGAGAGTGCGGTTTTTCATAAAGAACAGCTTATTAGGAATATCAATTTAGTGATTGAAAAAGCAAGAAAATCCAATGTTCCCGTTGTCTTTGTAAGGGATCTGGAAGTTGCTGAAGGGAATGGGGCAGGGTTTCAAGTTCACGATGAAATTAATGTGCCTATGGATGCAACGTTTATCGATAAAATTGCAACGAATTCCTTCCACGGGACGGGACTTCTAAATCATTTAAAATCTCAAGCTATTGATCATGTTGTCATTATGGGTTGTGCAACACAACACTGCATAGATAGTGCAGTCAGAACAGCCACGATGAGTGGTTTAGATGTGACATTAGTCGGTGATGGACATTCAACAACGGACAGCGATATTCTAAGTGCAGAACAAATTATAAGGCATCATAATGAAACGCTTCACGGTCATTACAATGTTGAGCACTTTTCAATTGTCAGAAATGCAGAGGAAGATTTGTTTCATTCAACTCATGATTCATATAGGTAATGTTATATAGAAATATATACCAAAGATCTGACAATCTTATTAAGAACGAAATCCCAATTTCTTCGTTACAATACCAAGAAATTGGGATTTTTTAAGCGGGATTGCTGAAATAGGCTTAGAATAAATGGCCAAATTCAAGGACAAGTTAACATTCTTTTATTGAACGTATTGGGTTAACGGACAGCAGTTTAATTAAAAAAGATAGGAAATTAATAGTAAAGAAGGATTTAGTGGAGAAATATGGTATAATTTAAAAGTCTGAAAATTCATTCGTATAATTTGTAAATGATACTTCTGAATGTCCAACGGATTTTTACGAGTATGGGATAGAGTGTTCAGCACATAACGAAGCTTTTAAGTCACTTCAAAAATCATTACTTGTAGATGCTGGAATTTGCATACTGTCCGATGGAAATAGAGAAAAATTTGAACTTCAACCAGAGTTTTATGAGAAGGAATTAAAAATTGTGGGTTCGAGTGATGGCTTAGATTATAAAAACACTCTAAATGGTATTTTGAAAATATAAAACAGAATGGATCCCAGTTAAGCAATATATTTGAATTAAAAATAAGTAAACAAGAAGTCAATGCTTTGAGGATTTAAGTGAAGGAAAAGTTCACCCGTTAAAAGTCTTGGTAGAGTACTGATAGTAAAGCGATGATGTAGTAATGCTTAGTAAAAAAAATTAAGATAAATCTTGATCCCCCAGGTTTATCTGCAATATGGAAGGAGTAAAAATGAACAGTCCAATCTAAAAATCCCCTTATTAATTTGAGTTAGTTATCAAAATAATGGGGGATAAATCATGAAACCGAATAAAAATCTCTCTTTATTACTGTGCGGGCAGTCACTTGCGAATATTGGTGATGTTCTATATGTGGTAAGTATAATTAGTACGATTTTTGTTTTAACAGGTTCAGCAACTGCAGCATCTTTTGTTCCATTTACTATTACTTCATCCATGTTTGTATCCAGTTTAGTAACGCCGCTTTTAATGGGGAAAGTAAATTTAAAGTGGTTGATGGCTGGATCGCAAATAGGAAAAACCGTTTTGCTTATTCTTTTGGGATTTATGTTAGCGGGAATAACAACGTCTAATTATTATAGGATGTTTCTAATGATGGGGTTAATTGCCTTTCTTGACGGCTGTGCAAACCCGGTAAGGCAAACATTAATTCCGCATTATGTGACGCCTGAAAAATTAGTTCAAGCGAATGGGATTGCTGAAACCGTAACGCAAGTGATTCAAGCGGCTATGTGGTTTGTAGGTAGTTTATTCTTAATGTTTATGAGTTCACAACAACTTATTTGGTTAGTTGGATGTTTGTTCGTTGTGGCAAGTATTCTACTATGCTATTTAGAAAATGTAGATCATAAACCAACTGAGCAAAAAGGAAAGGTAGAACTGATCAAAGAAGGGTGGAGAACTTTAGCAAATACTCCAGTTTTGAAAAAAATTGCTTGGGTAGACTTTTTTGAAACTATTGCAGGAACAGTATGGATTGCTGCAATTTTATACGTATTCGTGAGCGATGCTTTACAGGTAAATCAAAAATGGTGGGGGTTTATTAATGGAGCCTTCTTTTTAGGGTTGATCATAGGAAGTATTTATTGCGTTACGTGCTCTTCTTTTATTGAAAAAAGATTAGGCAATTTTATTTTTGTTGGTTCACTAGCTGGATTCTTTGTTACAGTATTATTCAGCATAAATAGTATTCCCATCATCGCGTTATTGTTGTCTCTATTTGTTGGCATTTCTGCGCAAATAAAAAACATTCCGCAACAAACAATTATCCAAACAAGTGTCTCAAAAGAGCATTTAGCAACAGTTTATACATCTTTAGGTGCTATTGAAACAGGGGTTTTTGGTATTGGTTCTCTTGCTATGGGGATACTCGCAGACTTTTTAGGAATTAGGTTTGTCTTTATCCTTTCAGGGCTACTGCTTGCCCTCGTGAGTATCGTTGTATTCAAAAACAAAAACTTATTTGTTAGAAATGTAATGGAATAAAAGAAGGAGGAGTATAATGGTTACTTAACGGTAACGGTTATACTCCTTCTTTTTCTGTACTAGATTGTGGAGAATTTCACCTAAACGGTAACGCTACCGAGAGGGCCCAGCTACTAATTGGTGGCTTTTCTTATTTAGCTAAGGATGTTTTCGTAAAGAGTGTTACTTTTCAGCTGAAAACTAAGTTGGACCTACTGAGTTGATTGGAGCGGAGTCTTGTGCCCGTAGCGGAAATCAACGGGTAAAATTCATAAGTAAAAACAACAATCTCTAAGAAAAGAGCTTTAGCTAAAAAGCAGGGGGATTTGGCTAGTCGTTAGTACAGAAATCTTGATTGGAAATTAAGGATAAATTTATCTATCATTTGTAAAAGATTTCTATATAATAGATATAGATAGGAGCACTGCAGTGTATCTTCGGTGCTCCATTTTATTAGATAAAAAGGTGGAGGGGAAAATGGAATGTCTAATGATAATGAGGTTTTATTAGATAAAGGAAAACAAAATAATTCAAAAATGAAAACAGAAAGGAAAGAGGGAGAACCGACCTCAGCCTTCAAAGGGGCTTCTTGGGGAGCGTTGTTAGTAGGTGTTACGGCTTATCTTATTGGTTTGTTTAACGCATCGATGCAATTGAACGAAAAAGGATATTATTTTGCCATTTTAGTATTCGGACTTTATTCAGCAGTATCTTTACAAAAAGCAGTAAGAGATAAAGAGGAAGGAATACCAGTCACTACTATCTATTATGGTATTAGTTGGTTTGCACTTATTGTCTCTATTTCACTAATGGCTATTGGCTTATACAATGCAGGAAGTATTGTTTTAAGCGAAAAGGGATTTTATGGTATGTCGTTTGTTCTTAGTTTATTTGCTGCCGTAACAGTTCAAAAAAATATTAGAGATACACAGAAGGCGAAAGAAAGAGGTTGAGTTATTTTCCGCTAATGTAACGGAGGCTTAGTCAAGTGTTTGTCGGCAACGGTATTTTGTGAACAAAAGACAGTAGAATATAGTTTGGCTTGATCCACTATTGGGTGCCGAAGTTTAAGAGTGGAGCTGTCATTATGGCAGCTTTTTTATTGTACGAACGACGCGATTTAGTGGAAGAAGAGTTATTAATTTTGGCTCTTTTCGTAAAGGTTGCAGCTTTTTAGTGGAAATCAACAGGCAAAATTTATAAGTGAAAACAATAGTCTCTAAGAAAAGAGCCTTTCTAAAAGACGTTAGTTAAGTGTTGTAAGCAGTAACTTTTATGAGAGAATGTTTATACTGCACAACAAAATAAAGAATAATGAAAAAAGGCTGTCAGAAGTTATTTTTTCTGGAGGGACAAGGTGACAGGTTGAGACCACTGAAAAACAACCCCTAAATATTGTAAAATCCTTAAAAAAAAAAGAAAACCCTCCTAAATTTGATATAATTGAATCGACCAAGAACCAATTAATCAAAGAAGGAAGGTTTTCTTTTATGCTTAAAGACAAAGATATGCAATTAAGCATCTACTCCGTATTATATAATAAAATCCCCGATAATCATACGCTCAAGGTACTGAAAGATGAAGTGGACTTTAGCTTTATCAATGCAGCACTTGAACAAACTTATTGTAAGTATTATGGCAGACCAGCCAAAGAACCCGAACTTATGGTTAAGCTGTTAGTACTCCAACATCTTTATAATCTATCAGATGAGAAAGTTGTTTTAGATGCTTCATTAAATCTTGCTTACATGTATTTCTTGGGGATAAATCCAGACGATGACCTCCCTCACCCAAGCCTTTTAACAAAATTCCGTAAAAACAAATTAGAAGGAAACCTGACGGTTGATGAAGTCATCGCTGAAGTCGTTAGACAATGTGTGGGAAAAGGAATCCTAGAAGGATCTGGGATTAGCATTGATACGACTCATACAGAAGCCAACACATTTAAGTGTACTGCCGAAAGAGTCATGAAGCGTTTAGCGAAAAAAATCTTTAAAACGGTGGAGAAGGAATGCGGAGAAGTTCCAGAGGAAATAAACCAAGAAATTCCTAACTATAAAGAGATAGAGAATCATAAAGAAGCCAAAGCAACCATGAAATCCTACCTTGAAGAAACCATTCAAAAAATAGAAGAAACGGTTACCGTAGTAAATACACCAAAAGTGACGGAACTACTAGAGAATGCGAAATCGATTATTGATGATCCTAAATTTATGGAGCAAAAAGGTGTCCGTTCCATCGTAGACCAAGACGCTAGAGTTGGACATAAAAGTAAGACTTCCCATTTCTTCGGTTATAAAACGGAATTTATGATCACAACGGAAGATCGAATCATCACCGCTGTTCATGTGGACAATGGAGCCTATGTGGATGGAAGTAAGTTTGAAGAGTTATTAGAGTTAACGAAAAAAAGTGGTGTAAAGATAGGGAAAGTATTTGGGGATAAAGCTTATTTTAGAAAACCGATACTCGATAAAATCAAAGAAGCAGAAGCCAAAGCATACATACCTGTAAGTGAGATGGCTTACAAGGTTGATGAAGATCTATTTGGCTACATTAAAGACTCAGACGAATGGTTCTGTGTACAGGGGAATCACACCGTTCGCAAGTATCACAAGAAAGGGAGAAACAGAGAATCTTATCGATACTACTTCGAAAAGGAACAATGCCGAAATTGTCCCATAAGGAACGCTTGTATTTCGGGGAAGACCGTGGGTAAAGTAATGGAAGTTGGTATCAATACCCCGGAATTTTATGGATACAGCCAGGAACAAAAAAAGGAAGAATTTAAAATGGAATACAAGAAAAGAGCTTGCCAGGAATGGAAAAATGGTGAGATGAAGAATTTTCATAGGCTAGGTCGTGCCAAAGGGTACGGTCTAAAAAGCATGGCCTTACAAGCCAAGTTAACTGCATTAGCAGTAAATTTAAAGAGGATAGCAGCAATACTATCCTCTAAGAAAGGAGCTTATTTTGTTTCCATTACCATTGTACAGAATTTTTTAGCTGGAAATTGTGAAATTCGTAAAATGTGTGCTTAGCAGGCGATAAAAAAGCTACTTTTTCAGTGGTCTCTGACAGGTTTACTGTCCCAATCTTCGGTTTTCCAACTTCTACTTGCGGATTATATTTCACCTTAAATCGTTGTACATACACCACGATAACAAGAGATCTTCTAACAGGTTTAGTGGGACGATGAACCTGTCCTATGTCCCCACGTTAATACTACTAATGAGGTAAATCATTATAAAGCATGCGAATGGAAATATTGAAGTCTTAAATGATTTTTTTGGTTCATTTCCTAAAGTTACATGGTATAAAAAAAACAACAAAATTAAAAATTAATCTTAAGGTTGTATTTAGTTTAAAACCAAAGGAGAATGTCTATGTATAAGGTCTTTACAATACTTTCCTTATTATTGATTTTTAATTTAAGCTCCCCATATTCAAATTCCCAGGCAGAAACAACGAAAGGCATTTACTTGACGGCAAACTCAATCAGTACCGAAGCGAAATTTAATCATTTCGTAAATTTGATTATGCGTACAGGGCTAAACACAGTAGTCATCGATGTGAAAAATGATGAAGGAATGGTTACGTACGATTCAAACCTTCCTTTCGTTAATCAGGTGCAAAGTGACAAAGGTGCCCCAATAAAAAATTTATCTTCCATTATACAAAAACTAAAAGATAAAAATATTTATACGATCGCTAGAATTGTCGTGTTTAAAGACCCATATCTTGCAAAAAACAAACCAGAATGGGCAATAAAGAGAAAAAACCAAACTTTATGGAAAGATGCAAAAGGAATAATGTGGATTGATCCTTATCGAAAAGAAGTTTGGGATTATTCAATCTCTATAGCAAGAGAAGTAGCACAGTTAGGTTTTGATGAAATTCAATGGGATTATGTCCGCTTCCCTGATTATAAAAACATAGACAATGAAGTTTCCTTTCCATATGCTAAAGAGCGGTCAAAGGAAGAAGCAATAGAGGGATTTTTAAAATATGCCTATTCAACATTAAAAAATAAAAACCTCACTATTTCTGCCGATGTATTTGGATTAACAACAACAGCTAAAGATGATATGGGCATTGGACAAAAGTGGGAAAGGATTACGCAACATGTTGATGTCATTTCTCCTATGATGTATCCCTCTCATTACGCTAATGGCGCTTATGGTATTGCTAATCCAGAAAACAACCCTTATCAGTTAATTAAAGAAGGGCTTAAGGATGCGATTGAAAAAAACAATAATGTGAAATCAAAAGGGAAGCCGGCAGCTAAAATAAGACCTTGGTATCAGGATTTCGATAAGAAGATTCCTTATGATTTAACGCAAGTTCAAGAACAAATTAACGCTGGAAAAGAGCTCGGAATAGGTGACTATTTACTATGGAATGCACGAAATGAATACTCATTTTAAACGAAACGAAGTCCTAAAAGTCCGTTAACCATACTTTTGGGACTTATGGAAGGAAATCGGTAGAAAAATTCATATGACAGGACAGGCTGTTGAGAGTCGCATAAAAAAATGGAAGATAGCGACATCATTCAAGCTTATTCTATCGTGATTAATGAATTGAAGATGGGGATTCCTTATACAGCCTTTGTCTTCTTTTTTATGAATACTCATAGGCATGATGATTTATTGAAATTTATTGATATTCGTAGTGAAATCACCGAAGTGTATCGTGTTTTAGAGATGCTTGTTATGTTTTGAAGCTAGCGGTTGGCTCACAAGATGCTTTAAATAATTTATTAAATAATTTATTGAGATATGGAAACAATCAGCTTTATTTGTCTATTAAGGCAGTTAAAAAACGTTATAATGCCACATTAGTATCTGGCGAATAATGTTTTTCTTGTCATCATGTATGAATGTAAAGAGTGTTACTAAATTATGTATAAAAAGCCCTAGCTTGGTGAATTTTGTGTCCGAGCTAGGGCTTTTTAGAGCAGAGTTGGGGGAGGGGAGCGTGCAAGGAGATTGTTCTTTGTTAACTTTATGAAGTATTACACTTAAAATAATGGGTGCTTGAGTCAAACAAGAAGATCGTCAGTCGTGGCAATCTTTTTTTGGAATTTTATGTTAAAGTTAGTGTAGAATCATTGTATGAACGAACCGGAATAGTTGAAGAAGGCTTGGGGCAGAAATGGTACTCTATCAAAATATAAATTTTGAAACTAATAGTAATTTCAAGACGTAATAATATATACCATAAATATAATTAAGGAGTATCTTATGCAAGTCTTCATGTTATTAGTTTCATTTTTTACATTAGCAGTGGTCTGTTTGATAGGACTTGTTGTTTATAAAATAATAAAAAATAAAACATTTCCTGATAATTACTATACACCATTTGATTATATAACGACTCAAGTGCCGACTGAGTTCCATGAAGAAAAAGAAGAGGAAAAAGAAAAAGATGATGAATTTGGTGATGATAAAAATAAAAACAAATAGAAAGGACAATGATTTAAAACCGTAAAGGTATCTAGGAATATATCTCTATTCACCAACTGATGAAGTAAATAATTTCACGACTACCAGTACGTTTTATCATTTAGCAGAAGGCCAAAAATGTATTGGAACTATTGAAGAGTTAGTGGAAATAGTCTCATCAAACTAAGTGTCGTTAAACTAAAAGGGGTTTGGTAAAGGGACGAACGATCCGGGGGTGCTAAAGTGAAATTTGAGAAAATTGATATAAAGAAACATCGAGATGAAGTAGTCAAATTTCGGAAAGACTCCTTTAAAGTAAGTTTTGGAGATACTTCTGGATTTGGTGAAGAAGAGGAATACCTGCATTGGTTAGATGAAAAAATAAGAGATTTTCCAAAAGGCATTGTTTTAGTTGAGGAAGATGGTAAATATATAGGACAACTGGAATTAACCATTCGTCAATACGAAAGTAGAGAGATTGGTTATGTGAATCTTTACTATTTGATACCTGAAATGCGTGGAAAGGGTAAAGGAAAAGAGTTACATAATTATGCGAAGCAGTTTTTTCAAAACAATAAAGTTAGTGAGTATCACTTAAGAGTTTCCCCGTCGAATACAGCTGCAATTAAGTTTTATCTTAAAGTCGGAATGAAGGAATTTGGTCCGGAGGTTGATGGGAAAGTTATTAGGATGAAGGGTTATTTATAAAATTTCTTATTGTGCTAACGGGTTCTTGTGAAAATAAGGGATTGTATCCTTGTTCAATTAACTGGCAGAATAATTCAATGAAAAAATTATATATAAACCATATAGAGAGAAGAGATAGAAATGAAGGGCATTTTAACACCTAAATGGGTATCGTTCTTTGTAGTTCTTTTGATGTTGATAGGATTGTACTTCGAGGGCACACATGATACGACAGCAATGATTTTGAGTCTTGTGTTAGCGATGTGGCTAGCCATTGCATTACATGAACTCGGACATATTGTTTTTGGAAAATTAAGTGGGTTTGAATTTTTTTTCTATATAGTAGGACCAATCCAAATCGAGAAATATACAAATGGCATCCAATTGAAAGAAAATAAAAATTGGTTATTTTTTGGTGGAGTTTCTATGATGACACCACCTATACAAATAAGTAAAGAAACAATTATTAAAAAATGGTCAATGTTTGCAGCTGGTGGTCCTTTTTTGTCTCTATTACTAGGAACTATTAGCTATATTTTATATGAACAATTTTCTTACGTGTTTCTAATCTATTTTGCAATAATGAATGGTGCTATTTTTCTTGCGACAATTTTGCCAATTAAAACTAGTAGAACGGATGGTTATGTTTTGCTTTCTTTACTGAAAAATAACGATGAATCTACCAAACTAATAGAAAATTTGCTTATAGGTAGGGAATTGCTCAGTAAAAGAATACCAACTGAATGGGATTATGAATTTATTCAGTTAGCAAAAGGAAAGGTGGCTAGTATTGAACATTTACAGTATGCGATGATGGTATATTATTTTGAAAACGAAAAAAATGGATTTCAATCTGCCGTTAAAGCGATGACAGAATATAGTAAAATACCTGTGACAAAGAAGAATAAATTTGAATTGGCTTTCCTCATTCATATGCAACAACTGTCACACTTCTTACAGGATGATGTTCAAGTGGAACAAATCGAACATTGTCAAACTTTCCTAACTAGTATTGAACCCGTATCTTTTTATAGAGGAAAGGCAATGGTTGCGTATCTCCAAAATGATAAAGACGTAGCTTTAAAACATATAAAAAAAGTGAAAAAGATCATTGAACAAAACGAAGCATTATATGGATTTTTTAAAGTAGAAAAAACGTTAACTAAGCTTGTTGAAGAAAAGATATCTAATAATGATAAAAGAAAAGAGGCGGTTAATTGATAGGTTGATTAGGAAGGAAAGTGAATAGTTTCCCTTAAAGTAAAGGGTGCAAAAAGTAACGATGATAACTAGATTTTAATAGTAAGATGGGAGGGAAACTATTGAACATAGATACCGATTCTCTTGCAATCTTTATAATTATGTGGGGAATACCAACTTTTATATCCAAATACTAAACTTTGGGGCAGTTTTAAAGAGTTAATGGGGAGGGGAAAGTTTGTTATATTTAGCTTTATTTATTGGTACGATGTTACTTGTAGTTACAACTAAACTCACTCAATTTTTAAAGTTATCGGGCATTTGGGTGTTGCTTGGCCAAATTAGTGCATCACTAATCATTATAATGGTTGGCAATCTTGAAATTAGTTATATTAAGCAAATTGAATTAGGGTATATAACAATTCCATTTTCTTTATTGTTTCTTATAGGTTTTACAAATGTGATGAATATGGAAAAAGAGCAAACTCCTTTAATATTGTTGTTACCATGTGTTTCTTTCGTTAGTCTTTCCATATCGGCTTTCATCATGGGATATTCATTTGTATCAATAACGGGAATTTGGGCTAGTTTAATAATTATGTTTGTTCTGCTATATAGCTATTTTTCGGGTAAAGTATTTGTAGGAAGAACACTTACTACGTCAATAGGTTTTATAATAGCTGTACTTTCATTAGCTCTTTTTAAAACATCCGTTGTAACAATGTATATTCCGGTATTTACGTTAGCACTCCCATTCGCTTTATATTATTTAATTCAAAATAAATTTACAACCGTACAATCAATTACAATTAGTTCCTTAATGGCTGTTTTTTTTAGTGTATTAATGTTTGTAGTTCCTTTTAATACACTATGGTATCTTATTGTTGGATTAACGGTTCTTTTGGTTATCATGCAATTATCTCGTAGATACCGTTTTATTTAGAAAATAATTTCTATTACCGAATGTTAAGGGGGATTTAGTGACAAAAACTAAATCCCTTCTTCCTGATTAACAAAAAATAACAATTAGAACAATAATCGTAATGTGTATAGGAGGTAGAACAATAGCACCGTTTTTAAATTTAAATTCCATTCTGTGTTCCTCCCTTTTTTATAGTCTATCAATATTTATGGTAAAATTGTAAAAAAATGTACTTGAACCCTTTCAGGTAGATTCGGTTTATTCGTAGGATCTCAAGTCACTTGAATAATAATGGATGAATGGAATGAATAGTGGTAACCGAGGCTGAGGCTACATGAAAGCATGCGGTAATAGAAGAGTGAATAAAAACTGTAGGGGGCGCTTCTGTAAGAGGCAGGCACATTTTTTCATTAAAGAAGCAGTTACGATAAGATGGGAGGAAAATTATTGAACATAGATACCGATTCTCTTGCAATCTTTATAATTATGTGGGGAATACCAACTTTTATGGTTGTTAGAGGTTACTTAAAAATGAATGCTGATGACAGAAAATCAGCGTTCAATGATTTTAAGTCACGCCGTTTTATTTTTACAATTGGACTTATGGTAATGGGCGCTTTTTTCGCACATTTAGGGACTCTATTCGCTATAAGGGTAATGGAAGTAATTGGACTTGCTTTCTTTGCTTTAGGAGGAGTCTTTTCAATATTTGATATGTGGAAGAAAAATAAGATCAAAAGTGTATTTATACTTGTTTTAGTAGCATCTGTCATTTTGGTAGGTATTATTTAATTTTACTGTGTCAATGGGGGCAATATTTTTAGCACATGTTGCCATACTAGAGGGGCTTTTGGGTATTGAATGAAAGACGCAGTATTCTTTCATAAGGTCATTTAGTTTAATGTGCTAAAACTATTATTTTTATAAGAGAGGTGTATTTATGAAAGATATTCCTAAGTTTCGTATATATATAAATTTCTTTATAGTGTTTATTGCTTTTTTCCAAGCGTATAACAACTGGGGAGACAAAGTGGCATTATCTTACTTCTTTCTAATAGGGGGAGTAGTAATATTAATCCTTAACTTTATTGCATTATATAACTCATCGAAAAACAGGGATAAATCTCATAGTTAGCTATAATAAATGACTCCATTAAACTTCCGGCTTTAGGTTCTTTCATTTTAAAAGCAAGATTACTAGGAATTATAGTTAGGCTTCTGCAAATGTTACAGATTAACCCTTTTATTACGTAATAGACTAAATGCTGCGCAGTAAATCATTTTACTTCTTTGACTTGGTGAAAGAAGATAATTGTGTTAACGAAGCAGGTTGAATAAATTTTTGATGAAATTTATTAAGAAAGATTTATGTTGAAGGGGGAAGAAATATGATATTGGTGAGTTCCTGCTTAGCGGGATTGACGGTGAGATATAACGGCACGCACAGTTTAAATAATGAAATAAATAAACTTGTAGAAGAAAATAAAGCTATTACAATATGTCCAGAATTACTAGGTGGATTTTCAATTCCAAGAGAACCTGCTGAAATAATAGGTGGAAACGGAGATGATGTACTCGATGAAAAGGCTAAAGTAGTTGAGAAATCAGGGAAAGATGTCACAGAACTTTACATAAAAGGAGCTTATGCTACACTCGAAAAAGCTCTAGAAATAAATGCGACTATAGTGGTTCTCAAGGAAAATAGCCCATCCTGCGGCAGTTTAAAGATTTATAACGGCAAATTCATTGGTGAAAAAATTGAGGGGATGGGTGTAACTTCTGCTTTATTAAAAAGAAATGGATTAAGAGTAATTTCAGAAGAACAATTTGCTGAAACCTATCTTTAGTTGCTAGCTTCAATCATTTTTACAGCTGAAATTAGTAGCGGCTGTTTTCTTCCAAATACCCTTTGAGTAGAAAAATGTTACATCTGTTTTCAAAGGAAAGTTTGTGAAAGAATATACGTAAACTAGTGAGTGCGATTACTCAATTGAGCAGTTGCTCTTTCACGAATGGGGTAGTAGCGTTGAAGAAGAAATAAGGATACACAAGAGGAAGTACCCACAGAAATGTAGTAAAGATCTTTAAAATGATTAGGGGGAAAACATATATGTATCAGTATTTTAATGGACTTGTTATTAGAGAAGGTACAGAAGGAGTTCCTGCTGAATATGTTGAGGAATTGTTTAAAGATGCAGGGTGGGCAAAAACTACACCAAATTGGCAGAAAGAAAAATTCACTCTAATTTTTAAAAATTCAACTTGGGCCTTTACTGTTTGGGATAACGATCAAATGATTGGGATGGTAAGAGTTCTTTCAGATAAAATAATGGCTGCTACTATTATGGATTTAGTAGTGCTATCCCAATATCGTGGAAAAGGAATCGGTCAAAGATTAGTAGAGTTATGTGTTCAAAAACTTCCACACGGTGACTGGTTTGCTCATACTTCTTCAAATAATTTTAGTTTTTATGAAAAATGTGGCTTTGAGGTAAGGGATTTATCTGAAAATGGAACTTGTGCTTATTATGGATACATCCAAGCAAGAAAAGAAGGACATAGGTAATGGCTGTTACGTCGAAGTGAGTGCAAGGGTTAGGGCTATCACGGTAGTCTTTTTCTTATTATACGAACGTGAGTAGGTTACTTTAAAAAATATTGATTAAACATTAGTATTATCCTTTAAAGGGAAATTTAGTTTACTACGATAGGAAGTCATCAGGGAGGAGTTTACAATGAAAATAAAAATTATTTCTGGAGTTCTTGGGCTAGCTTTAGTGATAGGAGGATCATACGCAGTTTATTCGTATAACGATGATAAAGTAGAGGCAGTTTCAACTCAAGAAGTTCATAAAGTAAGCCAGGCAGAATCCAATAAAGCAGCAAAAGTAGAAGTTCATAAAGTTAGCCAAGCTGAATTAGATAAAGCAGCAAAAGACATGGGAGAAATGAAGAAGGATGATGACTTCTACTACGCAATGATAACCTTAGCTCTCCAGAAGCTTGAGTTTAAAGGAGAAGATGAAAGCTACCATCTTCGAGGAACGCCTGATGTCAAAAGACTTCAGGTTAATCGAGCTAATCTTCAATATTTAAAAAACAGAGCAGTCGAAATAAAGGCAGCTCAACCTTATCAGAAAATCTTAGATAAATGGATAGAAGGAGACTTCTCTAATATATCAAATGACTATCTGACAATTAGAAATATAAAAGATGACCAATTACAACCAAGTGAAAGTCCAGTATTGAAAGTAAGAACAGCTGAAGAGGAAGAGAAATACATCAAGCATTTCTTTGGTGACGAGGGATTACAGATTAATAAAAAAGATTGGCAATAAGTTATACAGATAGGCTTTGGGTTCTCCCAAGGCTTATTTTTTAATGTTTCTGAAGTTTTCGATTTTATATAGCGAACATTTGGAATATTATGTTAGGATTAATATATTGATTATGAACAACCGTTCTTAAATTGTCGGTGAAGAGAATGTAAATAAGCAGTGTACAAAAAATGGAGGGGACTTTTAAATTGGAATTAACGCATACACGGTTACTCGTAGATGATTATAAAAAGTGTTTTCTATTTTATAGGGATGTTTTAGGATTTGACGTTTCTTGGGGAGATGAAACTTCTTTGTACGGTCAATTCAAAGTTGGAAACTCCTATTTGGGGATATTCGAAAGAAAACAAATGGATGAAGCATTAGGGTATGAATATACTCCTGCCGACATGAATGTTGATAAAACAGCTTTAATTTTTAAAGTGGATGATGTAGAAGAAAAATATTTAGAATTAAAGGATAAAGTTGACTTTATTAGTAAACCACAGGAACAAGTGAGGTGGGGTCTTAAGGTTGCACATTTTCGAGATCCAGATGGTTCACTCATAGAAATTTATGAAAATCTTGAGTAGTACAAACAAGGTGTTGATTTTATAGTGGGAAAGCTTTGTCCTTTTTCAACAATGAACCCTTCCTTGTTAAGCTAACGGATGTTTAGTTAAATTTTACACTTTATCCCCTTTAAAGGGAAGAGACTTAATGTGAGGTAAACGGAGGGGAAAAAATGAATTGGCCAGTATTAAAAGATTTAAAAACAATGCTTGGTTTTACCATATCTTTTTTATTAGGAGTAACTGCAATAGTATTAGCAATAAACAGTAATCATTACTGGGTGATTTTTGTTGTCGTCGCGCTAATTTTGACGGTTATGAGTGTGGTAAGAGCAGACAAAATATATAAGGAAAATTAATAACAATTAAAATCGTTTCCTTGGAACTTTAATTCATTTAAGTCGTAAAAATGATAAAAATCTAATGTAAGGTGGTTAAACGCAATGAGACGAATTCCACTTATCGTACAAGAGGTTTTAAACGAGTACATTGGCTTATTGAATGAACGTATACCCAATACAATGGAAGGGTTATATATACACGGTTCCATTGCATTGGATGCCTATGTTAATAATTCAAGTGATATTGATTTTATTACTATCACAAACCGCCGTTTGACAGAGGAAGAAGTAGCAATTTTGTCTGATATCCATGAAACAATTGCAAGTAAATATAAAAAGCCTGAAATGGATGGAGTATATATTTTATGGGAAGATCTAGGTGGACTGTACGCTAGTGCTAATGAAAATAACATCAATTATCCTTATTATAACAGCGGTAAAATGAACCTCGGTGCTTATTTTAACTTCAATCCTATCACTTGGTCGCAGTTGAAGAAAAATGGAATAACTCTTATAGGACCAGAACCTGCGACATTTAGATTTGAAATCAAACCAGAACAACTTACTTCATATGTACTTGAAAATATGAATACCTATTGGGCAGGTAGAGTTCAATGGATAGAGAACTCAGTTGAAGAAATTCTTAATATACCGACAGAAGATATAGAGCTGGAAATAGAATGGTCCATTCTTGGATTGTTGCGTCAATACTACACATTAAAGGAACACGACATAATTTCAAAGCGCGGCGCAGGTGAATATGGACTGCTACATATCCCAAAAGAGTGGCATAACATTATTAAAGAAGCAATAAATATTCGCAAAGGTGTAAAGGGAGAAATATTTAACTCAGATGAGGAGAGAGTGGATGCTGCTTTAAAATTTTCCAAGTATTTAATTAGTTTTTGTAATAGTACCTTCTCCCATAATAAAATAACTTCTTAAACAGACGGGTGAGTAGATCGTCAAAATAGCGAGCAAGGCATCAGTATAAATGAGAAAGAAATTTCACATATACTCCTGCTTATTAAAGGGAGTCAGTAGTTGAGCAAAATGCGAAAAATTCTGAAACCCCTTCTTAGTTAATGCGTAGTAGTTAAGGAGCGTTTAGATGAATAAGCATTATAAAGGGGGGAGAGATATGAGAAAAGGTAGGACTTCGTGTATCGGTGGCTTAATCCCGAAATTTATAGTTTTCGCTATTGTTTTAATGTTAATGGTAGGTTGCTCACATTCCGGCTCTAGCTCAAAGGATAGTGATGAAAATGTGAAAACAATCCAAATTTATTTGGAAAAGGAGTTCACAGGACCTAATGAGGAACTAAGAAAAGTTCTTGAGCAAGATGATCCATATCCACCTGAGTTAGAAGCATATCTAGAAGAAAACTATAAGCCTCTAGTTTCGGACTTGGAAGACATTGTGAATGCCAATTATGTATTGGCATTTCTAAGATTTGCGTATGAAAATGGATATCAATTACAGCCAATAAATATTGACATACAAAAGATAAAAAACACTCAAAATAATGCCTACAATTATGAAGTCAAAGTAGAATACAGCAAAGATAGTGAAACAAACACAGCTACTATCACGGGAAGAGTTAACCTTAATGACAATGGCAAAATCTCCACAATTCGAAATATGGACGATGATGGATTATTAGAAAAAATGAGAAAGTAAAGATGAGAAAGCTAGTGGAGCCTATTCAAATAATAGGCGCGTTCTTGCAACAATAGCTGGAACGCTTTTTTATTTTTTCCTAAACAAAAGGAACGGTTCATTACCTACAAGCAGCATTAAATTTAGAGCAGAAGAGTTCTTCGACTAATGTGGGTAGGTTATCTCAACTAATGCGAAAGACAAGCGTTATCAAAAGGAGTTGTTAACATGATTGGACATAAAAAATTTCCTGATTTAGAAACAGACAGGCTAATTTTGCGAAACGTGGGCAATGAGGATATTGATTTTATTTATCAACTTTTCAGCAATGAAAAGGTATGTGAATTTTTATATGATGAAGAATTATTTACGACTAAAAATGATGCAATTGAATTTATTGAATGGAATTCAAAACCTGAAGAAAAAGGATATAATCGATGGGTGTTGGTCACCAAAGATGATAATCATCAACAAATTGGTACGTGTGGATATGATTGTTGGGACAGAACGAACAATATAGCGGAGATAGGTTATGACTTATGGCACGAATATTGGGGACAAGGATATATGAAAGAGGCATTGATAAGTGCAATTGAAAGCGGCTTTAATAATATGGCACTAAATAGAATTAATGCATATGTCGCTTTAGGAAATATCAATTCTATGAAACTATTAGAAAGACTTGGATTTAAGAATGAAGGAGTTTATAGAGATAAACATTTATTCAGAGGTAAGTATTATGACCATTACTCTTTTTCTCTATTAAAAAGAGACTGGAACCAATTCTAAAGTTAATGTAACAGTTCAGCTAACGAACACGTTAAGTGTGTGGATAATTGTACTCAGAGTAAAAAGTATTGGAAAAAGAAAGCTTACTAAGTAAAGGCCAATCAAATGGATTAATATGACTATGGATTTAAGAAGGAGTACGCATGAAATTTAAAAAGTCAACACTAACAAAAAAACTAGCAATAACTATTTCAGCTGTTTTGGTAGTAACAGGTTTTCTATTCATTTCCGAAGCTTATTTTAGCTATTCGGAAGTCAGAAATATGACGGATGAATGTTACGATAATGGTGGGTTGCCTAAAATTGAAAAATCTGGATTAAGTGTAGAATACTTTTCTTGTAATAGGAACTAATTGTTCCGTTACGTTCTTTTTTGGTGGAGTTGTTTCGACATTCCTAAAAAGATCAAATGGTTTAACCGAAATTTTGCTAAAAACGGAAAGGAGTAATAGTGCAATTTAACGTAAAAAAGGAGACTACAATGAAAATAAATTTACTAATTTTTATCATTTCCGTAAAAGAACAAAAAGAGAACGGTATACAAGAAGCAATGATGAAAACAATTGAATCTACTATTCGTCCGGTTAAAGGGGACATAATAGATGATCCGGGATTCGATCCAGGATTTCATAATGGCTATGAAGTTGTAAAAGTCACAATTAATTATGCTTCAAATGAATGCTTTGTTTCCTTACGTCCACTTGTGTTAGAAGAGGAAGAAATCAAGATAGAAACCTACATAGAGAAACTTGAGGCACACGGTTGGCATATTGTCTCAAAAGAAGCATTGGAAAATAGGTAAAAGGTGAAAACTTTCTTAAAGTAATGTACTTAAAAGTCAGGGCGCAGACGTTGGATAACGATTTTTAGGGAGAGATTTCAAAATGATTAAAGGTTTATATGAAGCGCATTTACCAGTGAGTGACCTCAATAGTTCTATTGAGTTTTATAAGGGACTTGGTTTGGAGTTTGATCATAAAGTCGAGGATAGATTAGCTTTTTTATGGATTGAAAAGGGGAAAAGTTGGCTTGGTCTATGGAATACCGATAAAGTAGAAACGGAATATCATCCCTCTATTAGACATGTGGCTTTCGAGGTCTCTTTAGAAGACTTAAAAGACTCAGTTGCTTGGCTAGAAAATAAAGGTTACACACCAAGAAGGGCATTTGGTTTTGAACCTACTGAACCTTTCGTAATGCCCAATCCTAATGGGAATTTTGGACATGCTAAAATTCACTTTAATGACCCCGATGGTAATAGCTTAGAATTCATTTGTAAGGTTGGTAATCCTAAAAATCTAACAGATAGAATGTACTTAAGTGAATGGGAAAAATTAAGTGGGTTAACTGTTAACTAACTGATTTTATATATTAGTTCCATTTGATAGGCTGTTTTCTAAAAGATTGTTGTTTTTAACAACAATTGAAAACATAGAGTGGATTGGAACGGAAGGCACTTGCCTGCAGCGGAAAGGAACGGTCCATTACCCACAAACAACAAACTTTACGAAAACAACCATTTAATAAGTCCTTTTTGAAGTAGTTTGTACAAAAAAACATCAGTAATCAGTTTTAAACAAACGGGTGCAATTCCGCAGCGTGAATTGCGCTTTTTTAGGGTCAGTTAATGGAATAACCATTGTTTGAAATTTTGAAACTTTTTCCTGTTTTTAAACGTATAAACAAGGTAAGAGGTGATGAAAATGTCAGGATTCTTTTTACTTGTTTTACTTTCCATTGTTACAGCCCTTATCGCTATTGGTGTATCCAAACCGTCAAATCGTCGTTATACAGGGGGAAACAGTCATTCCACCTATTACAGTGGAGACTATAATAACTCACATAACTGTGATAGCTTTGGAGGAGATTTTGGCGGAGGAGATGGCGGTGGTTGTGGAGGAGGCGACTAAGCCTCTTTTTTGGTAAACTGTTGGATAAGATTGGATGACTATGTGGGGGAATACATGAAAATAATGCGTAAATATCTGTATAGTTTGTATTTCGTAGTGGTTTATATTATCTACGTTTTGTTCGATTATTTTAGAGATGGAGTGTTCCATTTAGTAGCGAACGGTGTACAGTCTTTATTTTTAGTTTTATTCTTTATTTTTTTCGATTGGGCACTCAATGATAAGAAGAAAGAGAATAACAAAGCTGATTGAATTTAGAAGGAAGCGTTAACGTTTAATGGCTATAGGGTAGTGATTCTTCAATTAAATGGTCGCTTTTCGATTCTTTAGGAATACCTGTTACTTAATAGGAAAATCTATAATTAGCGAAACTTTTACATAACATTTCAGTTATAGAAAGGGGAGAAGTAGATGGAGTCAATATGGCTAGAGTATGCTTGGGCCTTGTTAGTTCTAATTGGATTGGAAGGATTGTTATCGGCTGACAATGCCCTTGTACTAGCAGTTATAGCCAAGCATTTACCCGAAGAACAGAAAAAAAGAGCTATAAATTACGGAATCCTTATGGCCTTTGCTTTTAGGTTTGCTGCACTTTTTGCAATTTCTTTTATAGCGGACGTCTGGCAGATACAGGCGATAGGAGCGGCTTATCTTCTTTACCTAGGATTAAAGCATGTCATTCAAGCACGATTCGGGAAAGAAAATAAGAATATTCATAAGGATGATGAAAAAGAATCCGCTGGTAAAGGTTTCTGGCCTACAGTAGGGAAGATCGCATTAGCTGATCTCGCTTTTGCAATTGATTCGATTTTAGCTGCGGTTGCTCTTGCTCTCGGTCTTCCAGATTCACCGCTAGACGATTTCGGTGGTATGGATGGAGGGCAATTTATTGTTGTTCTTCTTGGAGGTATTGCGGGCCTTATCTTAATTAAGTTTGCAGCAACATGGTTTGTGAAGCTTCTTGAAAAACGCCCAGCGTTGGAAACAACAGCGTATGCAATTGTTGCGTGGGTCGGTGTTAAACTGGCTGTCATTACCCTTGCACATGAGGATATAGGTATCTTAGATCATGATTTTCCTCATAGTACGACTTGGACGCTGATTTTCTATGGAGTATTAGTGGCTATTGCTTTAATCGGTTGGTTTGCACCTGGTAAAAAGTCAGGACAAAAAGATGAATCCTAAAGGTTGTTTTTATCAAGTTGGTTATTGGTGGGGAATGGCCTGTTCCTTTCCGCTCTAATCCACTCTATGTTTTGGATTATTGTTAAAAGCAACACTCTTTAAAAAATAGTCACTCTAAAAGATTACAAAGCTGTTTTTAATTTGCGTTTAATAAATAGTTAATGTGTGAGTTAATTCAAAAGGATTAACTCACGTTTTTTGGTATTAGCGGTGTAGTTTAATGGAATAAACAATGAGTATGTATGTTATCGTTGATTTGTACAGGGGGATTTATATGAAAGAGATTTTACTGTTTTTGTCTTTTGTATTAACGATTTATGTCATATTAAAAAACAGAAAAGTTTTGAATGGACTGCTGAAAGAACTGTCCAGCGTCCAGATTTTAGGTGTAGCTATTTCTTATATTGTTACAATCACTATAGCGTTTATTTTTATCTACTACGGTGGGAATTGGATCGCAGGATATTTTCCAAATATGGTTGTGAGCTATATAATCCAACTCATAGTAGTTTGTATAACACTATATTTATGTGGAAGTATTCTAAGCAAAGTACTACAAAAAACTACTAAGGGAGTTCTTCCAATGAAGTAAAGGGAAATTCTCTGTTAAAGTAACGGGTGAGATGCTGGAATAACAATAGTATTGGGTTCTTTGTTCGACGAACGCAAACAATTTACTTGAAAAACAGTGACATCATTTTTAGCCAGGTAGAAGCGTGTAACTCTACAGAAAATAAATACTATTTAGGGAGAGGGCTATTATGGTAGGAGTAAATGCATTTCCTATACTCAGAACAGATAGATTAATTTTAAGACAAGTAACCAAAGAGGATGCTAGCAGTCTTTTAAACTATTTATCTAATGAGGATGTAATGAAGCACATTGGATTAGAACCATTCAAGTCCATTGATGATGCATTGGATGAAATTTCGTGGTATCAATCAATATTCGAAAAGAAAACAGGGATAAGATGGGGGATTACATTAAAGGACCAGGGGGAAGTAATTGGTAGCTGTGGTTTTCTAAACTTGGTCTCCAAGCATTATCGTTCTGAAGTTGGTATTGAGTTAAGCGAAGAACACTGGGGAAAGGGAATAGCCAGCGAGGCTTTGGAAGCTGTTATTAAGTATGGATTCGAACAGATGAATTTACAACGGATTGAAGCGTTAATAGAACCGCCTAATTTACCGTCCCAAAAATTAGTAGAAAGACAGGGGTTTATCCGAGAAGGACTTTTGAGAAGTTATGAGTTTACTGTTGGAAAATTTGATGATTTATATATGTATTCATTGTTAAAGCAAGACTTCAATATAAAACAATAATTTGAGTATGTGAATTAGTATGCTTAAAGTAAGGGTGCTTATTTAAAATCTCCTTGTTCAACAAAAGAAGCATGGCCGTTGAACAAGGACTTTTTTGCAGTTTAGTCGGGTTGTAATTAAAGGCTCTTTTCTCATAGATTGTTGTTTTTACTTATACATTTAGCCCGTTGATTTCCGCTACGGGCACTTGCTTTCCACGGGGAGGAATGGGAGCCTCCTCGGCTTCGCCTGCGGGGTCTCCCACTTCCCTCTCTTCCCGTAGGAGTCAAGTACCCTCCGCTCCAATCAACTCAGTTGGTGAAACGTAGTTTTCAGTTGAAAAGCAACAATCTTTTAGAAAACAGCCTAATTAAAAGAGGGAATGTAAATCACTTAATAGTTCTTTCATTTTACTCTTCCTGTGAAATTTCGTGCTGGGTGTAAGAGCTAAAAAAGCAGATCGTCTATAGTGGCGGCCTGTTTTTTTTGCTATTCTTCGAAAAGTGGCAATTTTTATAACGGAAAATTGGGATATTATGTTAACATTGATTCGTGTAGACCTCGAGATCAAAAGGGGGGAAGGTATTGTCCATATTTGGAAAAATAAACGCAATTATTGCTGTCGTGGCAATAGGTGCCAGCTTCTATCACTTTTTCATTGATAGTATGGAGGTATCTATGAATATAGTTCTATCATTTTTAGCTTTCATGTACTTACTGTTTGGAATAGAAGGTGTCAAAGATAAAGATAGAGACAAGAAACCCGCTTATACCTACTTAGTTGTTGCCTTGGTTTTATTTTCAGGACTGATAATGGAGTTGTTTAAAATCCTTTAATACTTAGGGATGAATTTGAATGGATAGCTTAATTTAATCCAATCTTTAGTAAGCAATTGGTAGCGAGTATTCAATTAAGCAGTTGCTCTTTCGTTAATTCGTAGTGTAATGGGAGTGAAGGATACGTCTTTTTTGCTGACACTATGTGTAGAAAAGGGGATGAAAAAATGTATAGCACAGAAACCCTACCCAATTGGTTTTGGCTTGTTTATTATTTATCGCTACTTTTAACAATAGGGACGGGGATCTTTAGTATTCTGCTAAAGAAGAATGTATGGATGTCTATCATAGCAGTAGTTGTAACGGTTTCTATTCCAATAGTTGGTTTTGTAAACGGTATGGAAAGAGAAGAGGGACAAAACGAACTTGATCAATTAATACTTAATTTGCAACAAGGTTCTATTTGGGCTATTTATATAGTATTAGGCTATATATTTTTACTTGTTTGGTGGTTTTTTTTCTTCAGTAATAAAAAGAAAAGTCTGAAGTAACTTACTAAACTATCAGACGCATTTGTACTATAAATGGGGCTGCTTTTTTATTAAGGCTCTTTTCTTATCGGTTGTTGTTTTTACTTATAAATTTAGCCCGTTGATTTCCACTACGGGCACTAGACTTCTCGGGGAGGAATGGTTCTCTGTCCACAAACATCAAGCTTTACGAAAAGAGCCTTTATTAACGAGGCAGTTTTGAAGAAATGAATTTAGGTAATAAGTTATGAGGAATTCAATGAGGTGGTGCTTTCTTGGAAAGAAAATATAACTTTTGGGCATTTTTATTATGTTTATTTTGCTTAGTACTTTCTTTACATTCCTTATATGCCGCTATATATCAAGAGTGGTCAGTAGCGCCACCTATTTTTATTTTATTAGTAATAGCTATCGTGGCTTTTGTTTCAGGGATTATTGGCTTTAAAAGTAAAAGGAATGGATTATCAAAATTAAGAAGTTGGTTGACTGTGACTATTTCATTTTCTCTTTCGGCAGTTCTTCTGTTGGGGCTAGTCGTGAATACATTTACGAGAGAGCTAATTAAAACAACACAATCCGCCGATACTGACTATACAATTAATCTATACACTGTAAATGGCGGAGCAGCAACATCTATTGGAGTAGTAGGGGTAGTAGATGGTCCGCTTTGGTTTAAGAAAAATATTTATCGGGATAACAATATGCACAAAGCTGATGTGGAATGGACAAATAACCATATCATCACAATTAATAATCATACTTTGAACTTAAAAGAAGGGGAAGTATTTTCGGATTAAATAAAGAAGTAGCTTCGTTAAGCAGTAATGTTTTTGGGGAGGTAATACGTTGAAGAAATATTTTGTGTTTTTATCTGTAATAGTAGTAGGGGTTTCATTATACGGACTTATAACTAATAAAGACGCACTCTTACCTTATGCACTATTAGGGTTAGGAATAGTAACGCTTATTTCTGGAATAAGAGAAGTAAAACAGAAGCAGGAAATGGCATTGGGCATTGTAAATATTTTTACTTCATCGATTGCCTTTTGTTGGGTTCTTTTCTTGGTTTTTATATAGTTTACAGAGTATCGTGATGGATTCTTGATTATCTATGAATATAATTCTTTCACTCTTAGTTTTAATGTACTTTACTGTTTGGAATAGACGGTGTCAAAGATAAAGACAAGAAACCTACTTAGTTGTTGCTTTTAACAACAGTTGAAAACATAGAGTGGATTGGAGCGGAAGAGAACGGCTCCCTACCACAAACACCAAACTTTACGAAAATATCCAAAAAGAAAGAAGGGATCCGATGATTAAATATATATTCCAATATTTATTAGCTTCAGCGCTGTTACTTTTTTCAACATTTGCTGCTTGGTATGAAGGAAGTGAAATAAGAGATAACCCTTGGGAATGGAAATATTCTGCCTTTTTTTCAAAGATGTTTAATGGAGAAATTACCAATAGTGCTGATATATCACAATTAGACCATTTTATATATGCAGCTAAATTCAGCCCAATATACCCAACATTCATTATAGTAAGCCTTTCTTATATTTTGATTCTTAGTTTGTATTTGCTACTGAAACGTTATAAAAGAAGTTTAATTGTATTACTGTTTTCTTTTGGGATTTTGTATTTATTATTAGGGGGAATAGTGGCTGACTCTCCAACAATAGGAGGAAAGTATTTTATGTCAGTTTTTATAGCTATTGGCATTCTAAATTTTATAATGTCATTTTTATTCTATCTAAAGTTTAGAAGGAATGGAAAGGTTGTTAGTTCTTCGCTGTTAAACTAACTGGGGTATTTCTACTCTAAGTGGGATGCTTTCATATGATTTTTAGCAATTTACCAAAAAAAGTCTCTCTCTTCAGGCGTGTGAAGGGTATAGTCCACTGGTAAGGTGGAGATGAATTTTGGTGGGGGTTATACTAAAAGGCTCTTTTCTCATAGAGTGTTGTTTTTACTTATACATTCAGCCCGTTGCTTTCCGTTAAAAAGCAACAATCATTACGAAAACGGCTTATTAAAAAGCCTCACATAACCACTTACTTTTACAGCTAATTTTATGCTATACTGATTTTACTAATATGAGAAGGGATGATGGGTGGACGATGATTAACTAATCTTATTTTTAAAATTTGAAATTGCATATTTCAAATCATACGAAATAGGATTAGTCTGCCTTTTTTCTCTCATTTGTGGAGCTATTAATAAAAATAGTTTATTTGGTCCTGCATTAACGGATAGTAAACTCTCTCGCCAAAGGCTTTAGGAATTGGAGAAGCATAGGTGGGGGGAAAACTGCCCATAAATGCCTGATTGAATTTTCACTTTATTATGTAATGGTACGGCTAATCCTTCCAACTAAACTGGGAGGATTTTTTTATTCTCCCTTTAAAGAGAGGGATCGATTATATGAAAGAACTAGTAAAATTAAACAATATTAGCTACGAAATAGTGGACCAACACGTTTTTAAAGGTGCAAATGCTACTGTTCAGCAAGGAGATATCATCGGTATCATTGGCAAAAATGGTGCTGGTAAATCAACGCTGTTACAATTAATGAACAATGACTTAGTTCCGACACAAGGGCAAATACAATGGCTACAGCGAGAGTTGAACATTTTTATGGTTGAACAAGAAACGGAGTCGCATTCTTCCGAGGATAAGCTCCCTTCTGAAGTCAAATTATTAGAGAAATGGCATGTGCCAACCAATGACTTCTCGCAATTGAGTGGTGGAGAAAAACTGAAAGCACGACTTGCAGAAGGTTTTTCAAAAGAGGCGGACCTTTTATTATTAGATGAACCGACAAACCATCTCGATGAGCAAAGTTTAGAGTTGCTAAAAAGCCAATTTAAGAATTATAAAGGAACGATAATTTTTGTTTCGCACGATCGTTATTTTTTAGACGCCGTTGCAACAAAAATATGGGCGATTGAAGGAAAAAAACTGATGGAACACAAAGGGAATTATTCTAGCTATATGGAGGTTCGCAAACAGAAAAGACTTACTCAGCAACGTGAATATGAAAAACAGCAAAAAATGATAGAACAAATTGAAGGGCAAATGAATGAGCTCACTTCTTGGTCGACAAAAGCTCATGCACAGTCGACGAAACAGGATGGATTTAAAGAATATTATCGCGTAAAAGCGAAGCGGACGGATGCACAAGTAAAATCTAAACAAAAGCGTCTGGAAAAAGAGCTTGAAAAAGCAAAAGTGGAACGTGTTGAGCCAGAATATACTGTACGCTTTTCCATTCAAGCAACTAACAAAGTCGGAAAACGATTTTTAGAAGTGAAGAAATTAACAAAGTCTTTTGGCGGACGAACACTATTTAAAAACGTTAATTTTACGATTCAACATGGGGAGAAGGTTTCCATAGTAGGTCCAAATGGTAGTGGAAAGACGACATTATTAAAAGTACTTGTTGGGATTGAGCCAGCTGAAGGCGATGTATGGATTTCCCCATCTGCAAAAATTGGCTATTTAACGCAAGAAGTATTTGATTTACCACTTGACCAAACACCTGAGCAGCTTTTTCATAAAGAAACATTTGAGGAGAGAGGGAAAGTCCAAACGCTCATGAAGCATTTAGGGTTTATGGCGTCTCAATGGACAGAACCGATTCGGAATATGAGCATGGGAGAGCGTGTTAAGTGCAAGTTAATGGCATATATAATAGAAGAAAAAGATGTGCTTATTTTGGATGAGCCGACGAATCATCTCGACTTAGCTTCACGTGAACAACTGGAAGATACGTTAGCGCAGTATAATGGAACGCTAATCGTCGTTTCACATGATCGCTATTTTCTCGAAAAAACAACGGATAGTAAACTCGTTATTTCGAACAATCGTATACAAAAACAATGGAAAGAAGCAACGCCAAAAAGAGATGACCAAGATGAATTACGTTTAAAGCTTGAAACAGAGAGACAAGAAATTTTAGGGAAACTTAGCTTCATGACACCAAATGATGAAGCGTACAAAGAACTTGATAAGAAATTTATAGAGCTTACCAAACGGATAAAGGAACTTTCGTGATGAATAGACTACAGTAAACCTTATCTATCCGTAAAAGTACGTGATAAAATATAATAAAGAAATTAAGATTGATACAAAGGAGGTTTAATTATGGCTATAAATAATGAAAAATTAGTTGAAATGGTAAAGAAACTACCACAATCTGCTAAAAAATCAGCATATGATTATTTGAAATTTTTAACTATAAGTCATATTCGCCCGGATTGGGATGAAATTAGTGAATTGACACCAGATGAAACCCCTTTGAGTGAAGAAGAAGAACGTCAACTAAAGCATAACTCGGAGTTTGTGTCCTGGGAGGAAGCCATGAATGAGCTTAACTTACCAGCTGACACTCAGTCGTGAATCAATTAAATTTCTAAAAAAACAAGAAAAATCTGTTCAATTAAGAATAAGCAAGGCTTTAAAAGGACTGACCATATAACCGCCTATAGGTGATATAAAACCGTTAAAGGGTAAAAAGGGAATATTAAGATTAAGGGTTGGAACATACAGAACTATATTTGAAATTAACCATAGTGAGAAAATAGTTTATATACTAACTATTGATAATCGTGGAGATGTATATAAATAATCTAAAAAGACCATTAACAATTTAATTGTAGTGGTCTTTTTACTTTGCACACTTGCTTCCCGAAAAAATCTGTAGAAAATTATACATGAAATGACTTAGGTAGAGATTTAACTAATAGGGCATTGATTTTAGGTTGGTGGTAAAAATAAAGTACATAATATTCAGTAAATCCGAAACCTTTTCGGTTAGGATTTCGTAGGAAAGTTATTGAGGGAGGGGTTTTGGTGGAAGGGTCATTGGCGGGACGATTATATCAGCTATCGTAATGGCAATAATAGTATGGGGTGCGAGTATAATTAGTTCCTTTTCATATAGTTAAAGAAGAAAGAATGAAAAGCTACCACATTCTCTTTTTGTATTGCAAAGATATATCTTTTTTGCTAATATCGTTTCAAAGCTAATGATTACGAAAATTCAAAGAGAGGTGGTTGTCATTCATTCCTTTAATGATGACGGGGAATTGTTATCTGACGAGAAAGATACAATGAACCTTTTAGCTAAGCTTCCTTTGGATTCACTTGATTTAGATGCTATTTCAGTTGTTACGAATATTTATAGAGTGGCTCAAGGACTAAGAAACAAAATGGAGCGTGAAGTTTTATCGGAGTTTGGGCTATCTTGGACTTCCTTTTCATTGCTTTATGATCTATGGATTTGGAAATCGATAGAAACAAAAAAGTTAGCAAAGTCGGCTGGAGTTACAAAAGCAACGATAAGCAATGTTACAAAAACATTGGAACGAAAAGAACTTTGTTATCGAAAAGTTGATAACAGGGATAGACGAATCACTTACGTTGCGATAACGGATAAGGGAAAAGAAGTGATGGAAAGATTATATCCTCCATTTCATAAAGGGGAAGTGGAAATTGTTTCAGGACTAACTGTGGATGAGCAAAAAAATACTTCGAAGTTACTTAGAACGATAATTAGAGAGAATAACTTTTAATGAACAATAATAAAATAGTTGTAAAGTGATGACAGGACATTCAGTAGTAGTTATCTCACTGCATACAGAGAGTCGATGGGTGGTGCGAATCGGCGCAAAGATAAATACGAATTACATTCCTTGAGCTTTCTTTGTGAACGAAAATATAGCAAAGAACGGACGAGCCGTTAATCGTTGAGTGGGAGGATTAAATCCTTCAATTAGGGTGGTACCGCGTGCAAAAGTTAAACCACGTCCCTTTTTCTTAGGGATGTGGTTTTTTTATATTTATTTTTAGGAGGAAAGAGAATGAGTGATTTTATTAAACAATTAAATGAGGAACAACTAACAGAAGTAAAGAGACAAATGACCATTTACAGCCAAGGTGTTCAAGAAATTATTCCAACCGAAGAATTAAAAAACAAGGTAGCAAAGTCAATAATAGAGAATAAACCACTTAAGATAAAATTAGGATTAGACCCTTCTGCTCCAGATGTACACCTTGGACATACCGTGGTTCTTAACAAGATGAGGCAGTTTCAGGAGAATGGTCATATTATCCAACTCATTATTGGCGATTTCACTGGGAAAATTGGGGATCCAACAGGTAAATCAGTGGCAAGAAAACAATTAACCGACGAAGAAGTAAAGCATAATGCGAAAACATACTTCGAGCAATTTGCAAAGGTAATCGACATGGAAAAGGTTGAACTACATTATAACTCCAAATGGTTGTCTACATTAAATTTTGAAGATGTCATCCAACTTGCAGGAAAAATAACAGTAGCACGCCTATTAGAACGAGATGATTTTGAAGAACGAATTGCTTCTGGCAAGGCTATTTCCCTACACGAATTCTTTTACCCTTTAATGCAAGGATATGATTCTGTAAAGTTAGAATGTGATATTGAACTTGGTGGAACAGACCAGCATTTCAATATTTTAATGGGAAGGCACTTTCAAGAGAGATTTGGAAAAGAAAAGCAAGTGGCTTTGTTAATGCCATTATTAGAAGGGCTTGACGGTGTTGATAAAATGTCTAAATCAAAGAACAACTACATCGGTATTGACGAAAGCCCGCAAGAAATGTACGGGAAAGCAATGTCAATCCCTGATGAATTAATGGTTAAATACTTTGAACTAATAACAGATTTTACTCCAGAACAAATTCAAAAAGTAAAAGAGGACCTTAAAACAGGTGTATTGCACCCGAGGGATGCAAAGATGTTATTGGGGAAAACAATTGTTAGAATGTACCACGGGATGGAAGCAGCAAGCAAAGCAGAGCAGCATTTCGTCTCTGTTTTCCAACGAGGTACATTACCTGACGAGATTCCAGAAGTGAAGTGGAACGGAAATGTTGACACACCAGTTATTAATTTACTTGTTGATTTACAATTATTAAACTCAAAAAGTGAAGCCCGAAGAATGATTGAAAATAGAGGAGTAAAAATAAATGGAGACAGGGTTGAGGATACCAATTTAAAAGTAGCTATTACTGATGGCTTAATAATACAAGTTGGTAAACGAAAGTTTGTAAAGATAAAAAGGTAATGAACTTAATGTTGTACCTTTAGGATATCGTTTATTCAACTAAGGGGACAAGAGGTAGAAAAGAGGCTGGGACAAATGTGCTCTAGGTGAATAAAAATTCGAACTAATTCTTTCATTTGAAGGGAAATTAGTTCGGATTTTTTTATAAGTCTTCATAAAACTTGTTGTTCTTTTTAACTTGTTCTAGCTGTTGATTGGAGTGCAAGACGAAGACTCCTGCGGGAAAAGCGGAACAGGTGAGACCCCGCAAGAGCGCAGCGCATGTTTAGCTCCAGTGGCTAACTCGCTATGAAAAAGATGAAATACCCTAAAGGCAAAAAGCGCCTTTTGGGTATTTCCCTATTTTCTTCACGAGCTGACCAAGCCACTTCCGCTTTTCTCGGAGGCTCACCGACCGCCCGCGGAAAGCGAAGTCTTGACACGGAAATCAACAGCGGTGTGTAACAGCGATTACGAAATAATTTAATCTGATATTATTCGTCTTTAGGGGATAGTATGTTAGTTATGTCCCAACCTCTTTCAATTTTACGGAAAATAATTGGGATATTATGTTAGAATTGGAATGTAAGATCCTTCGTTAAAGGGGTAGTGGTGTTTAACAAGGGAGGGTTTACTGATTTTGGATTATAAAAAAATAAATATATGAATCTATCTGAGACAGAAGGGAGATAAAAAAATGAATAAAAATACTATATGGTCTTTCGTACACATTGTAATTTTTCTTATACTCTTCCTCTTAATGACCAGTGGGATTTCTCTCGGATCCTTTGGAAGAGTGATGATTATATGGATGGTATTATCACCGATTTTTGGTTTTGTTCACGCTCTTAAAGGTGGGAATTGGATAAAGTGGGTATTAATGAGCTTGAATATTATTGCTTTTATTATAATTCTTTCTTTACTTCTCTTAGGGTTTGGAATGGGAGAAGCATAATCAATATTACGCTAAACCGTGCTTATCTTTAGTAATGTAAATACTCCTTTTTCAACGAAAGAAACAGAATAGTTGCGGAAGAAGATTCGTAGTTTAGCTATAGTAACACTAACTTGTTTATCATTGCACTAGCGATTTTGGGTATTGGTCGCCAAAAAAGTAAAGTAGGTTAACGATAGATTTTTCGCTGCATAGTTTATGTCTTCTACTGTCTTGACGATGCATATTAACTTTTTGTATGTATTTGGCACTTTTGTGGGGCTGTTATTAAACCAAGGGGAATAGTGAGTTGGTGGAGAAAATATATATAGCATCTTTTTTTTACAGATGGGGGAGTTCTTATGCTGGATAAGGAAGTTTTGTCTCAGAGTTTTTTGACCTTTGCCAGAGATGAGTGTAAAGGCTCTAGCTTATTATATGAATATTTGTCATTAGAAATATCGAGGGAAGATACTCTTCTAGATTTATGCAAAAATGCAAGTAACGGACAGCCTGTTCCCAATCTACTTTTTGGTGCAGTACATTACCTTTTACTAAAAGGAACCGACCACAAGTTAAAAGAATATTACCCTAGTATCGTAAATAAGGTTAAGCCATATGAGGAATCATTTAAATACTTTAAAGCTTTTTGTAGTGAATACCATAATGAAATTAGATCCATTCTTAAAACAAGGCTTGTTCAAACGAATGAGGTTCGAAGATGTGCATACCTTTATCCAGCTTTTTGTTATATCTACGAAAAGACTAAAAAACCATTGGCACTCATAGAAATTGGAACTAGTTCGGGATTGCAGCTTCTATGGGATAAGTATTCATATTCATACGGGTCAAATGAGATGTATGGAAATAAAGAATCTAAACTGAACATTACTGCAAAGATAGTGGGAGAAAATACTCCACGTCTACATTCAACTCCGCCTCCAGTTTCAACGAGGATTGGTTTGGATCTAAATACGATTGATTTAAATGATGAGGAGGAGAAGTTGTGGCTTAAATCTTTAATATGGCCTGAGCATAAAGAGAGACTATCGATGTTTGAACATGCTATCAATTACATCAAGGAGTATCCAGTTCATTTGATTGAAGGGGATGGGATTAGCTTACTAGCTGAATATAGTGATAGGATCCTAGAAGACAGTGTAATTTGTATTTTTCATACTCACGTAGCCAACCAAATGTCATTAGAGACAAAAAAACAGCTTCTACGTACTGTCAAATCTATTGGTAATGACCGAGATGTCTTTCATATTTACAATAACATGCAAGACAGAAATTTACACCTCGATTATTATGTAGATGGTGTGGAAAGCAACCAAATGATTGCTGAAACAGATGGTCACGGTAGATGGTTTAAATGGTTATGTAACAGTGAATAAACATTCTGAAATACAAACTAAAAGGGAAAAGAGTGTTCCGATTTTAGAAATGGGTCTTTTAAAAAGGTGGGATGTATGTTGGATGACTCCAATTTAAACATTATTGTTGGATTTATATTACCAATGTTATTAATAGTGGGTTCGGTTTATTGGACGATAAAAATTTCTTATTCAAAACGATTTATACCGGCTATTATGCTTATTTTACTAGCTATTTTCGTTTTTTTACTCCCGCTAATTTTTGCTTCTTTTGATGTTATGGAGGGGGATTTTGGTATAGCAATTACAAGTATATATTTTTCTATTGCACTTTTATTTGGTTCTTTAGTAAACCTTATAGTGATTTTCACTTTAAAGAGAAGTAGGACCTAATTTACTTTAACAGAAGCGTACTTTTTTGGGGGTTCCCTTGCTTTTTTGGAGGTGGTTGAGTTTAATAAAAAGGTAAGAGTGATGGTTGGATTAGTTGGTTGCTTCCTTCTATGCATGAATGGACTATATCATTTAACGACTGGGAGCTTATGGTTCGTTCCTATAATACTTGCAATTGGTGGCTTTATTGGATGTATCGAAGGAATTATTGAATGGAGAAAAATGGACGTTTTTTAGTGGGCGATTGCTGAACAAGAAGCAGTCGCTTTTTATGTGAAGGGGCAGCATTCGTTGAATAACAACCGTAACGTTATTCACGAAATAAATGCAGCAAGTAATAAAAAACTTATCAGGAGAAACAATATCTAAATAAGTAAATGGAGGAAGAATTATGTCTAATAACGTAAGACCAAGAAGAATAATTTTAGATTTAGCAGTTACTTTAGATGGTTTTATTGAAGGGGAAAATGGGGAAGTTGATTGGTGCATCATGGATTCGGAGATGGGGTTTATTCATTTCTTAAATCAAATTGATACTATCTTATATGGAAGAAAAAGCTACGACTTATGGGGACAATTTACTCCAGGAATGGAAGATTCGGATACGGAAAAAGAAATGTGGGAATTAGTCCATAGTAAAGAGAAATATGTGTTTTCTAGAACGAAAAAAGGGACTAATAATCAAGCAACATTCATAAATGATAATATTCTTGAAGAAGTGAATAAATTAAAGAATAAGCCTGGTAAAGACATCTGGCTATATGGTGGAGCAAGTCTTATTACAAATTTTATCAACTTAGGGCTTGTTGATGAATTTAGATTATCTGTTCATCCTGTTATTTTAGGAGAAGGAAAACCGTTGTTTACTGATATAAAACAAAGGATGAATTTAAAATTGGTTAATACAAGAACATTCTCCTCTGGAGTTGTGCAACTAATCTATCGCACGAATGGAATTAATAATATTGTAGATTCCAAAGATGAAATAAAATAAAGTCATTAGGAAATTCTCGGTAGTAATTGTTCTTCTTCAAGCAATCGCTTTTTTATTGAAATAAAATGGTAGCACATTATTTCCAGCATCGCCGTTTAGCGGAACAAAATCAGTAAAATAAACACGGATTAGAAAACATTATATATTCCAAGCTTACGAGATATTGCTTTTCATTATAGCAATAATCAAGCAGACGGTTACTTCCTTTTTTTCTATAATTGCCCATGAGGTGATTAGAGTGTTTAAAACGGTATGGAAAAACAAGAATATAAGGAACTATTTGCTTGGTGGAGGTATCTCTAGGCTTGGGGATGTTTTGTCAGGAATGGCTTTTCTCTTTTTGGCTTATGATCTAACAGGTTCTAAGGTCCATACAACGGGAATGGCTATTGCCGAGACCTTCCCTTATTTATTGTTTGGTCTCATTGGGGGAGTTATGGCAGATTGGCTGCCGAAGAAAAAGTTGTTGATCGTGTTAGATATTATTCGAATTCCGTTGCTGTTCTCTATTGTATGTTTATACTACTTTGATTTGCTTTCTTATTTTTACTTGTTAGTCGTGAGTTTTCTCATTCAAACCATTGGTTGCTTTTTTAATCCAACGCATCGAACGGTGTTGCCATTAATAACAAAAGAAGAAGAAAGAACGGAAGCAAATAGCTTACATGACACCTTATTAAGAGGGGTGACTGTTTTAAGTCCCTTTTTATCTGTCTGGCTTTTGAGAAGTTACGGTGCAATCCATTTCTTCACTTTTGATGCGTTATCGTATGCAGTTAGTGCCTACTACATTTCCCGGGTAAATATAAAGGAAAAGCAACAAGTCATCAATAAGTCATGGAAAAAAGTGTTTCGTTCTATTGGAGAATTTGCTTCTTGGGCGAAAGCACACGCTACGATTAGGCAACTTTTTCTTTTTACATTCATGACGGTGTTTTTTAACACGTGGGTATGGGAAGTGGGACTTTTACTTGCATTAACGGAAATGAGTTCAAAAAGTGAAGAACTGTATAGTATTATACAAGGAATATTTGGAGGAGTAGTGATACTAACCAATATCATTCTCCCCATTTTCTTTAAAAAAATGACGCTTCTACTCTATCTTGTTGGGGCAGCTATTTGGGGAGTTGGAATAACTTACTATGGACTGTTTTATAGTATTGAACACTTTTTTATTGGTTGCGCAATAGTAGGGATTGGATTACCAATAGCTGGTCTATCACGCATTTACCTTATTCAATCACTTGTACCGGAAGAGAAAATGGGAAGAGCATTTAGCACAAATTCTGTTTTATTATATCTTTCCAATACAGTTTCTTTAGTAATCTACGGATCTCTCGTATCCATCATTTCCATCCAACAATTAATGATTATTAGCGGTATCCTTATTGTGCTAACAAGTGTTATAGGGTTAACTGTTGCTATGAATAAAGCGAAATTCCGTCGGCGTTTTACGATACACTTTTTTAAATAAATGGTTGTAGCTAGAAACACTTGTAAACCCATGTTCAAGAGCAATTGTTAAAATTGATTGATTCGTGAATAGAAGTGCTCTCTGTGTTTTAAATAAACGATATAACTGAAGCCAGGAATATGGAGAAAGTCCCGTTTCTTTTTTGAAAAGGTGAGCAAACTGATATTTCCCCATTCTTGCGATTGTAGACATCTGATCCAATGTCCACTCTTCTTGATAGCTTTCCTTTAGCGCATTTATAACATCATTTATATTTTCCTTGCTTATGATGGTAGGAAACTGACTTTGATGGGAACCTGCACCGTATTGAAGCATTAAGATCGAAACTTGCGTTAAACTATTTTCAAGGAAGAGTTGATTAGGCATTGGATTAGCATCTTCGTTCATTATTAAAAAATCCCTAATAAATGATGTCCATTGAATAATTTGGGGATGTCGATAAGAAAGTAACGAAAACTCTGGCTCTAACAGTTTAATTCCTAACTGCTCTGCCGTTTTTTGAAGTAAGGATGGTTGTATTTCAACAAGAAATTTTTCCCTCGTTGCCTTTAGTTGTTTATGTTCTTCATTTGGATTAAAAATAACGAATTCATTTTCACCGATAGAAATATCGCCTTTATTTAGCTGATATTCTGTTTTGCCAAACGGAGAAAAAATAAGTTTATAGGTAGCATCGCTTCTCCAGTCTCGTTCATCTAAGTGATGGTGACGTTTGAGAAGAAGGCCATCACGGTTGTTTACGATCATTTTCATTCTCCTTATTTACTAGAAATTCAATTGGAATTTTACTTTATCATACTATTTTACTTTATTCCTAAGATGACTATTCTTGAACGTTACGTATCCTTCATTTTTCTTCAAACACCTCTAATGAAAACAACACCCCTAATTGTTAATTCAACACTTTGTTTATTCTTCCTTCATAAGAAACAATAAATTTTTGTCGTTCTTTCCCACGGGTAACTTTGTTGTTTTGATAGAATAGTAGAGTAACCTACATAGATTGGAGATGGGACCATGAAGGAAATGTATCAAGAAATCATAAAATTTAGGGACGAGCGTGGCTGGAAGGGAAACCACAATGTAAAGGACCTCGCGATTTCCATTTCTTTAGAGGCAAGTGAACTACTAGAAAACTTCCAATGGAAAAGTAGTGAAGAAGCCATAAAAGATACCCCGCAAAACATGAAAGAAGAAATGGCAGACGTACTCATTTACTTAATTCAAATGGCCGATAAGTTAGATGTTGATTTGGAAAAAGAAGTATTTGAAAAGTTAAAGAAGAATGCGTTGAAGTATCCTGTGGAATCGTAAAGAAAAGGAACAATTATTTTTTAGAGAAAAGCTGAGCTCCTGTAAAAGGGAATTCAGCTTTTTTATGTGACAAAACAAAAACAGTAAAAGGTTTTATGTATGAAAATTAAAGGAGGAATGTTCGTAAGTAGTATTCTCTTTTAAAATTCCCTTATTAGGAAAATCCAGATGAGGCTCTCAGTAGAAATGCTTTAAGAATATTCCAAATATGTTCAATTACAGAGAGATTATACTAATAACATGGTATTTATAATCCTAAATAGCGAGAGAAAAGTAATTAAAATCCAAAACAATGTAATTTTTCTTTAAAGACAAAGGTGAAAACTAATAATAGACTTAATATATGGATTATTCAGAAAAATGGGAAAGGAGGTTGGTTAGTGAAGACACCAAAAGGAGAAGTGATTGCCGAGTTTATTGGGAGCTTTCTTCTTATCTTTATTGGAGCTGGATGTGTAGCTAGTTTAGTACTTAATGGCAGTGCGTTTGGAATGTGGGAGATTTCTATTATATGGGGACTAGGAATTGCATTAGCTCTCTATATGACAGCAGCCATTTCAGGTGCTCATATTAATCCGGCTGTAACTCTTTCTTTAGCACTATATCGTAAATTTCCTTGGGCAAAGTTCTTTCCCTATGTTTGTGCCCAGTTAGCTGGAACATTTACAGGAGCAGCTGTTGTTTATTTATTGTACTTTCAAGCATTTTCATCCTATCAAAAGTCCAATGGAATCTTGATTGGGAGTAAAGAAAGTCAAGAACTTGCAAGTATTTTTGCTACTTATCCAGCTCCCTATTTAAATTGGCTGAGTGCTGGACTAATTGAAATGGCTATTACAGCAGTGTTAATTGCAGGCATTCTTTCTTTTATTGATGAACGAAATGCATTTGCTCCCCCAAAATTTTTATTTCCCCTGGCCGTAGGACTCCTCGTGGCCATACTAGGAGGAGCATTTGGTAGCTTAACTGGATTTGCAATGAATCCAGCAAGAGATTTTGGACCAAGACTTTTCACTTTTATTGCAGGGTGGGGAAAAGTAGCGCTACCAGCAACTGATTTTTACTTTTTAATCCCGATTATTGCCCCTTTGATAGGAGCGGTTATTGGTGGAGCAGCATATGACCGCCTCATTTCTAAATATTTGCCTAACGAAGAGAAAAATCCCGAAGAACTTGTAGTAGATGCTAAGGAGCAGGACAGTCAGATTGTCTAATAAAAATAGTAAAGGAGTTGTTTCTTTGAAAAATTCAACAGTAACGTCAAAACGTTCCAAACGATTTCAGGTACTAGAGGATCGTCCAGTTAACAAAGATGGATTTGTGCAGGAGTGGCCAGAACAAGGATTTGTCGCAATGTCTAGTCCGCATGATCCAACACCCTCTCTTGTCATAAAAGAAGGAAAGATAGTGGAATTAGATGGAAAGCCTCGTGAGGAATTTGATATGCTTGATCAATTTATTGCAGACTATACGATTGATGTTTCTGTAGCTGAAAAGGTTATGAAAATGGATAGTGTAGAGATTGCAAGAAAACTAGTGGATATTAATGTATCCCGTACGGAGGTATTAAACGTTGTAAAAGGGATGACACCAGCCAAAGTTGTGGAAGTGCTGAATCAGCTAAATGTAGTAGAGATGATGATGGCTCTTCAAAAAATGAGAGCAAGAAAGAAACCATCTAATCAATGTCATGTTACGAATGTTCGGGATAACCCTGTTCTTATGGCTGCAGATGCTGCAGAAGCAGGAATTCGTGGGTTTGATGAGCAGGAAACAACCGTTGGAATTGTTCGTTATGCCCCTTTTAATGCACTAGCTCTTCTTGTAGGGTCGCAAACTGCTAGAAAAGGAATATTAACACAGGATGCTCTGGAGGAAGCGACGGAGCTACGTCTAGCAATGTTAGGCCTTACCACATACGCTGAAACAATTTCTATATATGGAACGGAATCTGTTTTTATGGACGGAGATGACACACCTTGGTCCAAGTCGTTTCTTGCTTCTGCTTATGCTTCCCGTGGGGCAAAAATGCGTTTTACGTCAGGAACTGGATCAGAGGTTCAAATGGCGGGTGCAGAAGGGAAATCGATGCTTTATTTGGAAGTACGTTGTGTCATGATGGCTAAAGGAGCTGGTGTTCAAGGTTTACAAAACGGCTCTATTAGTTGTATTGGTATACCAGCTTCCGTACCTAGTGGGATTCGAGCCGTGCTTGCTGAAAACCTAGCAACAACTATGTTTGATCTAGAAGTTGCTTCTGGCAATGACCAAACCTTTTCTCATTCAGAAATTCGCCGAAGTGCAAAAATGCTTTGTCAAATGCTTCCTGGAACAGACTTTATTTTTTCTGGTTTCAGTGCAGTACCAAACAGTGATGATATGTTTGCAGGCTCGAATATGGATTCTTCCGATTTAGACGATTACTTAGTTATCCAGAGAGATATGATGGTGGATGGTGGATTAAAGCCAGTTGAAGAAGAGGAAGTAATCGAAGTTCGTTATAAGGCAGCAAAAGCGATGCAGGCTATCTTTGAAGAATTAGGTTTCCCTCAGATTACAGAGGAAGAAGTGGAAGCAGCCACCTATGCGAATGGCAGTGAAGACATGCCAAAACGAAATGTAGTGGAAGATTTGAAAGCAGCTCAAAGAATATTAGAGGAAGGAATAACTGGCTTTGATATTTCGCTTGTTTTGTCCAAAAAGGGCTATAAAGAAACGGCTGAACGAATTTTTGATATGTTAAAACATAAAGTAGCTGGGGATTATCTACACACGTCGGCGATTATTGATTCCGATAATATTGTTATTAGTGCAGTAAATAATGAAAACGATTACAATGGTCCAGGGACAGGTTATCGTCTTGAAGGGAAACGATGGGAAGAAATAAAAAATATTAGACAAGCGATTAGCCCTAATGATTATTAAATAAGAAAGGGGAGACAACATGGCTGTCGAGACATTCACTATTGAGATGAATTTAATTGATCGAGAAGTAGCTAAATCGAGCTCAAATGCTAAAGAGGTTGTTATCGCTATTTCTCCTGCTTTTGGTAGAGAGCTTAGCAAAACCATTATAAAAGTAGATCATGCATTAGTGTTAAGAGAAATTGTTTCGGGGATTGAAGAACAAGGAGGAATTCCTCGGATTATTCGTAGTTATCAGACGTCGGACTTAGCTTTTATGGGACATCAAGCAGCCAAGTTAAGTGGATCTGGTATCGGGGTTGGCCTACAGTCTAGGGGAACAACAGTTATTCATCAAAAAGACCTCGATCCTTTGAGTAACCTTGAATTATTCCCACAGTCGCCATCTATGACTTTAGAAACATACCGTGCAATTGGTAGAAATGCCGCTCTTTATGCACTAGGTCAAAGTGTCGATCCTGTCCCATCTGTCAATGATCAGATGGCAAGGCCAAGATTTCAAGCGATTGCTGCTATTTTATATTTAAGAGAGGCAGAGCATGTTGTAAAAAATAAAAAGCCGATGGAAGTTGAGTGGAATTTTTCTATTAAAGAAGGGGGCAAATAATGAGTAAATTAACACGAGCAGATTATCCTCTTGGACAAAAAAGAGCAGATTTAATTTATACTCCTACCAAAAAGTCATATGAAGAATTAACACTAGATGCCGCAATAAAAGGAGAGATTTCAAGCAGCGACCTCCGAATTAGTCCTGAAACCTTACGGATGCATGCTGAAATCTCAGAAAGCCTTCAGAGAGAGCAATTGGGGCAAAATTTCCGCCGAGCTGCCGAACTCATTAAAATTTCAGATGAAAGAATACTTGAAATTTATAACGCGCTTAGACCAAATCGTTCAACAAAAGAAGAGTTGTTAGCCATTGCAGACGAGTTGGAAAATGAATATGAAGCTGTTGAAAATGCAAAGTTAGTGCTTGAAGCAGCGGAAGTCTATGAAAGACGGGGGATTTTGCGACAAGAAGGAGAGTAGTGATGAGGAAACAAATAATTGCTGGAATTGATATTGGAAACTCAACGACGGAAATAGCGATTGCGGAAGTCAATGAGGAGAGAGAAACCAACTTTTTATCACAGCACCTCGTCCCTACCACCGGAGTAAAGGGGACGGTTGATAATATCAAAGGTATTTCCGTTTGCTTAAAAGAGGCTGCGGCAAAAGCTGGTATAGAGCTTTCACATATTGATTGTATTCGTATTAATGATGCTGTACCAGTAATTGGAGACTTGGCGATGGATTTAATTAGTGAAACGGTCATTACAGAATCTTCTATGATTGGTCATAACCCTGATACCCCAGGAGGAGCGGGACTTGGGGTAGGGGTGACTATCTTAATTGATCAATTACCTGAGGTACAAAGTACAGACAGCTATATCGTCGTTGTACCAAAGGCTTTTGATTATGAATGGGTAGCTCATATTATCAATAAAGCAGTTACAAGGGGAGTATCGGTAAAAGGGGCTATTGTTCAAAAAGATGACGGGACTCTTATTCATAACCGTTTAGATAAGAAAATTCCAATCGTAGATGAAGTATCGATGATTGAAAAAGTTCCTCTTCAAAAGCTTGCTGCTGTGGAAGTGGCTTTACCAGGTCATGTTATTCGGATGTTGAGTAATCCCTACGGACTAGCTACAGTTTTTCACTTGAGTCCAAAAGAGACAAAACAAATTGCAGCGGTTTCTAAATCTTTAGTGGGAAACCGTTCTGCTGTAGTTATTAGAACACCGGAAGGAGAGATAGTGGAAAGGAAAATTGAAGCCGGAAGTATGTCCCTTATTGGAGAAACAAACCAAGCTAAAATTTCTATTAATGATGGTGCCCTAGCCATTATGGAAGCCTATAAAAAAATAGGGGAATTAAAAGATGTACAAGGAGAAACAGGGACAAACGTAGGTGGAATGTTGAACGGGCTAAGGCAGGATTTAGCTGATTTAACTGGTCAAGAGATGAACGATATTTATATAACCGACTTGTTAGCTGTAGATGCAGGGATCCCTACTTCCATCAGCGGAGCGATGGCAGGAGAGCTAGCGATGGAACAAGGTGTGGCGCTTGCTTCAATGGTTAAAACAGAGAAAGTGTCTATTCAGAAGGTGTCCAATCTTTTAGAAGAACAGCTGGAAATTCCAGTAGAAGTCGGTGGAGTGGAGGCCGAAATGGCTATAATAGGTGCTCTAACTACACCAGGAACGGAACGACCAATTGTTATTTTAGATATGGGCGGAGGTTCAACAGATGCTGCCACTATTGATAAAAAAGGAAATATCAACAGCAGTCACTTGGCAGGGGCGGGAGATATGGTAACGTTGCTCATTAATTCTGAACTTGCACTTCAAGACCTTGAATTAGCTGAAAAAATTAAAAAGTACCCACTGGGGAAGGTCCTTAGTTTATTTCATATGCAACTTGAAGATGGAACAATCTTTTTCTCAGAAACACCATTCCCTCCCTATACTTATGGGAAGGTAGTGATTCGAGAAGAAGAAGGGGTAACACCTCTTCCTATTAGAACATCACTTGAAAAGGTCCGGTTAATCCGCCGAGAATCTAAAAGGAAGGTATTTGTCACAAATGCATTAAGGGCTTTGGAGAGGGTTACTCCAACTCGAAATATAAGGCATATTTCCTTCGTTGTTATGCTTGGTGGCTCTGCTTTAGATTTTGAAATTCCTCAAATGATTTCGGAAGAGTTAGCGAAATATTCCATTGTTGCCGGTTTCGCAAATATAAGGGGAAGTGAAGGACCACGCAATGCAGTCGCAACAGGGTTAATTCTTTCATCTAAGGTGGAAAAAGGAGCCATTTATGGATAATAAGCGTGTTTTTATACCTATTCTTTACGATAGCTATGTTGGAGAGGACAATCTAAAAGAAGTCTGTGCCGGACTTGAGGAAGAGAGCGTTCCTTATTTACTGAAACAAACAGACACAGTCACAGAAGCAAGTATTCCCATCCCTCTTGAAGTGAAAATAGTAGTGAAACGTGATGTGTTGAAGATTTATCATGCGAAGATTCCTTCTGGAGATCCTTATATTATAGAAAAAAGCGGAAATGAAAGATTAATAGGGAAAAATGCAGCAAGAATTGTCAAAGGTTTACCTCTTGTTGTAGAGAAGTAGACTAAATCTATAAAAAGGCTTCCCTGACTAAAAAAATCCACTTAGGAGGGTATTATGAAGCAACTTAACCTATCTTTAGCGAAAAATATGATAGAAAAAGCAGAGAAAAAGGCACAAGAAATTGGTGTACCCATGGTTATTACGATTCTTGATGACGGCGGAAATTTGATTGCAAGCCATCGAATGGACGATGCCTTATTAGTAAGTGTCGATATATCACAAAATAAAGCATGGACATCCGTTGCATTTAAAATGCCTACAGAAAATCTTGCTGAAGTAGGGGCACCAGGAGGGGAACTTTTTGGGGTTCATACGACGAATAATGGAAGAGTAGTCTTGTTTGGTGGCGGTATTCCATTGAGGGTGAGTGGAGAAATTATTGGCGGTGTAGGTGTTAGCGGTGGATCAGTCGAGCAAGATATTCAAGTGGCAGAAGCAGCAGTAGCAGAAATTGCAAATTTGGAACATCAATCATTATAAGCTAGATAATCCAAAAGAATAGATTAACAGGAAGATGTAGTTAGCGGTATCCATTATTAAAGAGAGAGCGTATAGAAAGTCTATTAATATACTAAGGGGGACAATTAAAATGACGTATAAACAGCCAAATCAACCGGGTGCTAAGGTTCATTTTAAGGAGCGTTATGAGAATTTTATCAACGGGGAGTGGACAGCACCTGTTAAGGGTGAGTATTTTGATAATGTAACGCCTGTAACAGGGAAACCTTTCTGCCAGGTTGCACGTTCTACGAAGGAAGATATTGAGATTGCACTTGATGCTGCACATGCAGCGAAAGCTTCGTGGGGGAAAACATCCGTTACAGAGCGCGCAAATATTTTAAATAAAATTGCCGATCGCATTGAAGAAAACTTAGAAATGCTTGCCGTTGCCGAAACATGGGAAAACGGAAAGGCAGTTCGGGAAACGTTAAATGCGGATTTACCGCTTGCTGTCGATCACTTCCGCTATTTTGCTGGAGCGATTCGTGCCCAAGAAGGTTCTATCGGACAAATTGATAACGATACCGTTGCCTATCATTTTCATGAGCCGATCGGAGTTGTTGGTCAAATTATTCCATGGAACTTCCCAATTTTAATGGGAGTGTGGAAGTTAGCACCAGCTCTTGCGGCAGGAAACTGTGTTGTATTAAAACCAGCAGAACAAACACCCGCGAGTATTCTCGTTTTGGTAGAATTGATCCAAGATTTATTGCCAAAAGGTGTTCTGAATGTTGTAAATGGATTTGGAGTAGAAGCAGGAAAACCGCTTGCGTCCAACCCACGAGTAAACAAAGTGGCATTTACAGGTGAGACAACAACAGGGCGTCTTATCATGCAATATGCTTCACAAAATCTCATTCCAGTAACATTAGAATTAGGTGGAAAATCACCAAATATTTTCTTTGAAGATGTGATGGATGAAGACGATGAATTTTTAGATAAAGCCATTGAAGGTTTTGTTATGTTTGCTCTTAACCAAGGGGAAGTATGTACGTGTCCGTCAAGAGCTCTCGTTCATGAGTCTATTTACGATCGTTTTATGGAAAAAGCAATTGAACGTGTAAAAGCAATTAAAGCTGGCAATCCATTGGATCCAAACGTGATGATGGGTGCACAAGCCTCTAATGAACAAATGGAGAAAATTCTTTCCTATATTGATATTGGTAAACAAGAAGGAGCAGAGTGCTTAGTTGGAGGTGCACGTAACACGCTTGAGGGTGATTTAGCTGAGGGGTATTATGTCCAACCGACCGTCTTTAAGGGAGATAATAAAATGCGTATTTTCCAAGAAGAGATTTTTGGACCTGTTCTATCCGTTACAACGTTTAAAACAGAAGAAGAAGCGCTTGAAATTGCTAATGACACGCTATACGGATTAGGTGCTGGTGTGTGGTCTCGTAATATGAACACAGCGTATCGCTTCGGACGTGAAATTGAAGCAGGTCGTGTCTGGACAAATTGTTATCACCAATATCCTGCACACGCAGCATTTGGGGGCTACAAAATGTCTGGTGTCGGACGTGAGAACCATAAAATGATGCTTGATCATTATCAGCAGACAAAGAACTTGCTTGTAAGCTACAGTCCTCAAAAATTAGGATTCTTTTAAAAAATAGCGAGCGGAAAACGGTAGAAAGTATTTTGCTCCGCATTAACGAGAAGTAAAATCCATACTGATTGAAGTTGACTTTATATTAAGTTTGTCCTTCCTTACGAATTGTCTAGAATACTCTAAGGGAGGACTTTTTACATTGCGTTCATCCAAAAGGGATGTTTCTAGTAGAACGATCATATCGGTACTAGAAACATAGTAGTATAGCAAGTTTAAGTTAATAGAATATAAAATAAGCTCAAGTAGTAAGGTCACTGATAGGATGCAATGGCAAGTATAAAAAGAAAAATGAAAGGGTTCTCATATAAACTTAACTTATAATCGTATATAATTATAAGTGGAGGTGTTCGGGTATTGAAGGTATTGATTGTTGATGATGAACCATTAGAGAGAGAAGTGTTAATGGATATTGCGAAAAAGAGTGATTTAGGAATTGTGGAGTGTATAGAAGCGGAAAATGGAGCTGACGCTGTTGAAACCATAAATAAAGGCTGCATTGATATCGTAGTGATGGATATAAGAATGCCGGTGATGGATGGGATTACAGCTGCAAAATTAATGAAACAAGACTTTCCTAGTCTAAAAATCGTATTTTTAACAGCCTATAATGAGTTCGACTATGCATTGCAAACAATAAAAATAGGGGTAGAAGACTTTTTATTAAAACCAGTCCGACCGGAAGAATTTATCCAAACTTTAGAAAAAGTAACGACAAATCTAGAAACGGATTCAGTAGATAGGAAATTGCCCCCCCAATCAAACAGTATGGTAGATTCAGTCATCGAGTATATAGATGAACATTTAGAAGATAAGTTGACATTACAACAACTAGCAGACTATGTTTATCTTCACCCCCAATACCTTAGCCGTCTATTTAAACAAGAAAAAGGAATAACGATTACAGAGTTTATTACAATGAAACGTATCGAGAAAGCAAAAAGTTTATTAATAAGCACACAAGAGTCTATTACTGATATTAGTGAAAAATGTGGTTTTACCGATCTTAACTATTTTTCTAGAGTCTTTAGTAAAATAGAGGGGATCTCTCCCAAAAAGTATAGACAGTACGAACAAACGTTAAGAAAAGAAAAGAAAAATCAACACTATTTCAACAGAATTATGTAGTATAGCGTGAAGAAACCAAAGTGCTCTCGATAGAAGGACCTTGAACATTACACCTTTCTATAAATAAATCTGAATATTCAGCTAACTGGAGGGTTAATCACAATGAAAAAATTATCTGATTTGGTAGATATAAAAAAACTTCAAGAAATACAAGATAAGTTTGCGGATGCTACCAATGTTGCAGTCCTTATTTGTGATGCTAATGGTGTTCCGCTAACTAAAGCAAGTAACTTTACTAGTTTTTGCACCTACGTTCGTTCTTCTTCGGAAGGATTAAGACGTTGTATTCTTTCAGATGAAAATGTTGGTAAGATGGCAGCAGCCAACAAACGCCCCGTTATTCATCGTTGTCATGCTGGTTTAGTAGATTTTGCTGCTCCCATTATTCTGAGAGAAGAATATTTAGGATCGATACTTTGTGGACAAGTAGTAATGGAAGAACACGAGCTAGAGAGCATTGAAGATAATAGAATGAACTTATTGGAACTAGATCTACATCAAACTGAATTAGCTTCTCAATTTAAGAAGCTAAAACACAAACGTAAAAGTCATGTCAAAGCTATTGCAGATCTTCTTTTTGTTACTGCAAATCATATTGTAGAAATTGGCGATGCTTATTTGACCAAAGAAGAATTAGCTAATAAAAACGAAAAGTTAATAAAAGAATTACAGCTTCGTTCTCTTTTAGAAAAGAACTTAAAGGAAACACAACTTAAAGTTCTTCAATCCCAAGTGAATCCCCACTTTTTGTTTAACACGTTGAACACTATTTCCCGTATTGCTTACCTTGAACAGGCGGAGCAATCTCAACATGTTACCTATTTACTAGCAAAGATTTTAAGGTACAGCCTAAGAAACATTGACCAACTCGTTTCCTTAGAGGAGGAAATGGACCATGTCCGAAGTTATATGGTCATCCAACAGACCCGTTATCGTGACAAAATTGATATGACAGTTGAAATAGATAAAAACTTAAAACAAAAAAATATACCTATCTTTACGATACAACCAATTGTAGAAAATGCAATTGTTCATGGATTTGAGCCAGCTGGAAAGCCTATTAACGTTTCTATAAAAGTTTATAAGGAAAAGGAGAAAATGAAAATAGATATTTTTGATGACGGAGTTGGTATAGAAGAGGCCCCTTCTACTACGCATTCCTTATTCCCTACCTCAAAACAAAAAAGCCATACGACAGGTATAGGCTTAGAAAATGTCGATAAGCGTATAAAACACTACTTTGGTAATCAGTGGGGAATAACTAAAATAAAAAGGAGAGAGTGCGGAGGTACATTGGTTCAAATCGATTTCCCAATAAAGTAACTATTCTCAAACGATAAATAAACCACTTATCCGGAATATTTACAGCCTTGTCTAGAAAATAAACACTAATTTAAATAAAACAGAGATAGCTAAAAGGTTAGGATGTGGAAATTCCATGATCCATAAGCATATCCAAACTGCGTTTGATAAAATAAGAAAATTAGAAAGTGTTTCTTGAATAAAGAGTTTCGAGAATGTCCATCCTTTGTATTCTGTGTTAGGATGGAAGCGATGGAAAATTGAAAAAATTACAAAGGAACAAGAGCGTTAGCTGAAGATAGATGCTACTCGTTCTTATACATACTTACGACGCTGTTCAAGGGGGGGAAAGAAAATAGTAAATGTACCAAACTTTTCAGAGGTAAAGAAACTAAAACTATTTGTTCATGCATTGTTAATAGGCGTTTTATTAACTTTAGTTAGTCTAATTGTTAATGATGTTATTTCAATAGTTTTTCATAAAAGAATTACATTGAATTTATTTTTTATTAATTTAATAGTAGTTTTTTGGATTTTGCGAGCAATGCAAAATATAAACTACCAAAAATGATGAATTTGTGTTTAGTAAAATAAAGTGTCTTCCTATTGAAGAGACGTATTAGCACAACAACGGAGATCGTCAATAGGGCGGTCTTTTTTAATGGAACAGCATAATTCAAATACTGTTAAACCTTCACTCAACATGACATATTAGATTTTGTTATATTCATAGTTGAATTGGTCCCATGTGATTTCAAGCCCTGGTGGATAAAGTTAGTGTTCTCCTCTTCCTGATAGGTATATTTACGGCGAATTAGCGCACTGATTTTCGCAACAAGGGTATCCAGTCCAAAGAGATTTTGGGAAAAATAGCTTACTTAAACGAAAGATACTAATTTTTTGAGGTGATAAAGGTGTTGATAAAAGGGCTTAATCATTTTTTGTTCTCAGTATCTAATTTAGAAAAGTCTATTGAGTTTTACAAAAATGTATTTGATGCTAAATTGTTAGTAAAGGGTAGAAGCACTGCCTATTTTGATTTAAATGGAATGTGGCTTGCTCTCAATGTGGAGAAAGATATACCTCGTAATGAAATAAACCAATCATACACACATATCGCTTTTTCCATTGAAGAAGCAGACTTTAATAAAATGTACGAGAAACTAAGCGGATTGAATGTGAAGATCTTGTCAGGTCGCCCGAGGGATGAGAGAGATAAAAAGTCTATTTACTTTACTGATCCAGATGGTCATAAATTTGAATTTCATACAGGCACATTGCAAGATAGATTGGATTATTACAAACAAGAGAAACCACATATGGAATTTTTCGATTAGAAGGATTTTTCCATTTACCTGCCCCATCTGTTGAACCTATTGTACGAAAGTAGCGGGTTAGGAAAATAATTCGCAAAAAAAGGGATAGAAAATGGATTTATTATTTTGGATAACTGTTGGTTTCATCATAATCGGATTTGGTGTTCTCATTTTTATAAAAAGAAATATGGAAAGGAACAAAAGTTCAACTCCCCAATCTGTAGTTTGGTGGATAGTGGGAACCACCGTTTGGGGAGTAGTGCGTATGATTCTTATTGTGTGGTGGTTTAATAACGCTTTTTAGAGGGAAGTAGTTCATTTTTGTGAAGAAATTTACGTAAACAAACGGCTAATGATAAAGCAAATCGCAACAAATAAAAGGAGGGAACTGTAATTAAACACTTTAAAAATAAGTTATATTGGATACTCATGCCCCCATTTTTATTAACTACAATATTATTGATTATCTTTCTACCTAACGAATATAAGCAATATTCATTTTTAGCAATTATCGCCTTTTGGATTGTATATTATAGCTGGAATATTTACGCAAAAAAGAAGAAAAACCGTAAAAATGTTGAGAAGGCTTATTAAGTTAAGGGTGCTTTTCTTAAAATAGGGATTATACCATTGTTCTGCTGAAGTAGCAGAATAGTTAAATATCAGCACACGATTAAAGTCCCTTTTATAGAGGGGTCCTATGTTTTTGGCTCACGATGTTTATATTTAATTCGTTTGATTGTAGGAAAATCTTTAATTTCTTCACGACCTATTAAATATGGATGGATACCGAATGTTAAAGTATCTGTACCGAGTGTTTCATGGTTTTTTAGATCCCCTTTATAAACATTAACCGTTACTTTAACAACCCTTGTTCTTTCCATTTGTCAAAATACTTTTGATAACCCATTTCCTCCGAAGTCATAGTGTATTGCGTATTTTCCAATTTAAAAGTATGAGGTCCAGACAAGGCTTCATAGCTTGGATTTCCTTCTACATCTCCGAAGAGCGTTTCAAATGTATTCACATCCACCGAATGTGTTGTTCCAGTCTCGTCAGTTAATCAACCTCTCCCTGTTCTGTATGCCCCTTACACATCAAACCTGCTTTATTTAAAGGCAAATACAATTGATTCATACACAATCTCTACTCCTCTTAAAAATTCATTAGCTATTTCCTTCAATAGGAAAAGTGCGTTCTCTTCCTTGAAGGAATGCACCTAATACTTAAAAACGAAGTAATTACTATTCATTGGCTTTATCCTTCGCTTTTTTAATATACATCATTATTCCAGATACAATAAGTACCCCTATGAGGCATACTACAATTACACTAACCAAAAGTTGCCAATCTACCTCCTCATTTCTCCATAAACTCATTGTGAATACTGCTATAATGACACCAATAATCCACGTTATACAAAATTTTAATGTGCTTTTCACTATTACCCCTCCAAATACTTGAAGTGATTTATACCCTGTAAATGAATTAGGCTTCTGTTACGTTTCAATATTTCAATAATTTTTTTCTTACTCCACTAACCTACCTCGTACTTTCAGTGCAATGTTTCACCATCTTTATATTCTTTTTAACATAAAACCCCAATAAACCTTTCGAAAATAGGAAAAATTCATTATTAGCATTAGAAATAACGTTTAAAATAACATATAGCATTTAACACTCGTTTTAACACATTAATTGCAAGCTGTACATAAATCTATGTACCTTCGTTAAAAAGGTTGCTATTTGTAATGTAAATTCAAGTGTTCAAAACTAATAAATGTTGTCATATCAATAAAATAGGAGTACGAAACGCTATGCAATTTGTACTCCTATTTAGTGTGTTATTTATTGTTTTCTCTCCCAGAACTGAACCCATTGTTCCGCTAAAGACACAGGATTGTTAAAGAAATAGATATACTCTCTGCTTTTTTTAGCTTACATTTTTCGGAAAATTTGAAACCTTAAGGAGATATAGTACGTAAATAAATGGTATATAGGAGGGGGAATTAATGAGGAAAGCTTTTGTAGTTATTGTAACGATGTTAATAGAGGGTGGCTTATTATGGGGTGTATCTGAGATTTTCCAATGGAACCTGATGGAGATATTATTTTTAGGTGGATTATTGATATTCGGGGTAATATGGCTATTTGTGTTTTATACCAATCAAATACATAACGAAATAAATGTAGGTGCAAAAGGCTGGACTGGACAGGATGCTGGGGGAATAAAACTATTCCAATTTCGTTTATCGCCCATTACTTTAGGAATTGTCTTGTTTATGGTGTTAAGTTTCTGTTTGACTATCTTTTACTACGCTGATTATTTTATCTAAACTTGAAAATAGTTGATTTATTTATTAGATCATGGCTGTTTTCGCAAAGTTTGTTGTTTTCGGCGGTAGACAATGGACCGTTCCTTTCCGCTACAATCAACTCAGTAGATCTAACCTAGTTATTAGCTAAAAAGCAACAATCTTTACGAAAGCAGCCTATAAATAAAATGCATGAAAGGAGTTCAAATATGGCTAGTTCCTTTTTATTTATTATTGCCATGGCATCTATAGTTATATGGATTGTGCAATCCCAAGAGCTTATGAAATCTTCAAAAGAACAGGATGGAGGCAAAATAGTAATTTTAACATCAGCAGGTACCTTATTAACAGTAGTTCTGACTATTTCACTTTTTCAAAATATCCCGTTTTAAAAATAGTAGCATATAAAATAATGATGTGAAGAAATGTACTCGAAGTAACCGGATGTTAGTTGAGTAGCAATCAAATAGTTATTTTAAGGTGCTTTAATTATTTTCTTGACTCTTAATAAAATCTCCTCATTGGGGTGGTTAGAGTGGTTATTTATGGTTTCTTATGACTTAACCTAGACTAAGGAAAAAATCAATATTCTTCTGTTAAACGAGTACATTAGCTGAGGAGGTGGAGGTGTGAGCAAGTCCTTTTGGATCCCGTTAATAGCATCATTTGGAACAATAATACTACTTTATATAATAGGCTTTATTGCGGATATAGATATTTTTGTATTTAAAATATCCCCTTCGTATACTGAGATTTCTTTCTTGCCAATCATTATTGGTTTTTTGGTAGGAATTATTAGTGAACGAATGATAAAATACAAATCTTAAAAAATAGGAATACTAATTTTTTCTTGTGTGAACGGAGGTTTTTCTTAAAATAGGAAGTGTCCTCTTGTTCAACTAAAGGGACAGGGTCAGTTTAAGAAGAGGATATAGTTGTCGCAATGTTAAATGTACAAATTATATATAGTTGGAGAGTGACAATGTGAGCTTAGTTGTGAATAGAGAATTAGCTGTTCAGTTGGAGGATTCAGAAATTGAAACTTTGAGTTCTCGACTAACAGCAATTCAAAAAATGCAAGGGAACCCAATGAGTGTAGAAATGCAAAAGTTTGGGAACGCAACAGCATTTTCGGTAAAGAACATACCAGGTCCATCTTTCAATACGGTAAAAGGGTTAAGAGAAGGCGATGAAAAACAAATAGATAAGATAATAGATTTTTACAAGCAAAAAGAGATCCCAGTTCGCTTTGAACTAACTCCCGCTCATACTTCTTCAGAATTACTAACCTGCCTAAGTGAAGCTGGTTATTATCATAATGATTTTCATACAACTCTTTATGCTTCACTCTCTAATGACTTAGAAACGAGTTATGAATTAAATGAACCAAAAATCACGATCCGCGAGTTAAAAAGAAACGAATTTACTACTTTTGCGGAAATCTACACAAAAGGTTTCCAAATGCCAACATTTTTAAAAAGTGGAGTAGCACAAAACAATGAAATACTGTATAACATTAAAAATTGGACATTTTATCTAGCAAGCTATGAAAATGAACCTGTTGGGATAGGAACTTTGTTTATAAAAGGCCGTACAGCTACTCTAGCCGCTGCGGCAACTTTACCGAATATAAGAAATAAAGGAATCCAAAGTGCATTAATAAAGCATCGTATCTACCAAGCAAGTTTACAGAAATGTAATTTAATTGTGGGACAAGCAAAATTTGGCTCCGTCAGTCAAAATAATATGGAAAGAGCGGGATTGAATATAGCTTATACAAAGGCAATATGGATTAAAAAGTAAGATCGTTATTCAAGGGGGCAATTCTTCAATAAACAGGGGTAGCTCTTTTTCTTATAGAAGTAAAGTAAGCAGATTAGTCGAACGAAGAAATCATAATTCAGATTATAGATTTAGTACAATCGAGCAGGAAATGGGTGTCTCATTTGTTAAATAAAAAAAGGATAGTTGTAACAGGAATTATTATGGTTGTATTTCTAATAGCTATTATGGTCCTTACTACTCCTAATAAGGATGAATTTAATAGAAGGGTATTAAAGGAGAATGGAATTGTTTGTGTCGATGAAGGTAGGAATGAAGGGTGTACAAAAGACAATCAGCTAATATGGAGTAGTTCTTCTCATTTCAAAGATGTTGGCATTTTTGCCTCTTATGAAAAGAACTTTGAATTTGAGAACGGTAAGCAAATAACTTCTAGAACCCTTGGCATTTTCAGTAATCTTTTTACGATGAAGGATGGAAAAGTTTGGGGGATATTAAACTAAGAGTATTATTAAACAAATGAAGTGCGATTGCTGAACTACGAGCAATCGTTTTTTACTAACGAGATAGGATTGTTAAAAAAGGGGAAATACAAACTGAGATACTGGAAAGATTTAAATTATAAAGAAAGAGCATTAAGACTGTTTTATCCTACCGTTATCCCTGCATTAGCTATATTAGTACCTGACTTCCCTGTTGGACTTTATGTGGTTGGTATTGTTGCAATGTGTGTAGGTATAGCATATAACTTTATAAAGCATTTAAGTTATAAAAGATAAACTATTATTCCATTAAGGGTGAGATTGCTGAACAAGGAGTAGTCACTTTTTACTAACGGGAGACTAGTGAAACATTTTAGAAGTTAATTCGTAAATGTAGTAATAGATTTTGAGGAAGTAAGAAAATAGAAATTCAAGCCAAAGCATTTGATGAAGATGGAGTCTTAGGAATAGTAACGGAAATTGGTTACTGGTTGGGAGATAGATTCATAGGAAAAGGATTGGCAACAAAGGCAGTAAAACAATTTATTGACCATTCATTTAATGATTTAGATTTGAGAAAAATTGAAATAAACGTTGCAAGTGAAAATTTAAAAAGTAGGGCAATACCAGAAAGACTTGGCTTTACACAAGAAGGCACTATTCGTAATTATGAATACTTAAATGGTGCGTATCACGATAGGGTCATCTATGGTTTATTAAAAGAAGAGTGGAATTTAACGGATATTTAATTCAGTTCTTATTGATCTAACCGGTGCAAAAGCTGAAGATCGTCCAATTAATCTCCAGCTTTTCTTTATTCCATAATCGGTCAGTGTTGTTGGAAATTGAAACTAAACTGTGCCGTAAATGTAAGTTATTTAAGGGGGACGAGTATGAAGAGGATAATTATTTTATTATGTAGTTTATTGATGGTGGCTTGCTCCAATCAGCACACCTTTGATCTGCCTTTAAATGAATATCCTCAAACTTTTCACCAAGAAGTCAGTAAGTTGCCGAAAGATATTCAAGAAAAAATGAAGGTGCCAACAAAATTTCCATTTGAGGTAAAGTTCTTCAGGTTTTCTGTATCACCTGAAGTGAAGAATGGAAGTGTCTTATTTACCTCTGTGGAGTACGAACCTGTTGATGCGGAACTTAGCGATAAGATAAATATGACTATTACCACATACTATGATGATGAACTTAGTACAGGTGAAACCATCGAGTTAAGTGATGGAACAGAAGTAGTTATTAAAAATAATAGGGAAGAATTAAAAGAAATAGAGTGGTCTGACCAAAAGAATGTCCGACACACTTTAGCAGTAATGCACAAAGATATTGACATTAGTATTGAACAACTCAAGAATATGGCTAATTCAATAAAAGAGGTAAAATAATTCAAAAATATAGCGAAGATAATAATGTCTTCTTCAATTAAAGGGAATTTTTCTTAAAATAGGAATTGTACCTTTTTCCGCTAAAGAAGCGGGATTGTTGAAAGGAAGCCAAACTATTTAACTGGGAAATTCTAATATGTGTTAGTAAGGGGGGGGGAAGCCGTTTTATGAGTGACTTTTGGTTGAAATTTTTTCTGTTTTTATTGATTTATGGACTACTGATATTTTTCTTTAATAGGGTAATGAGAAAGTGGTTTAAAGTTAAAAAGAAGAAGCTGTCCTCATATAACCATTTAAATAAAAAACATAAAAACGTAGATTGGATTATTAGGATCACTTTCGTTATCTTAATAATCGTTGGAGGTTTTTATAACGCTATTCAGAATCCACTAGAGAGGATTTGGTTCTTAGAAACTCATATCGTGGTTTTTGCGTTCATTCTTGCATCTGAAACGGTTAGAGCTGTTATGGAGAAAAGATATGCAGAAAATAGAAATGATTATAAATATACACTTTCTCAGTTAGGCTTTATTTCATTGTCATTACTATTAATCTTTACCACTAATTTTTTTGGCGTATTTAATTGACTAAATATTCTTAATGGGAATTTCGTAAAATAACCTGTTCTGTTAAAGGAGGAGGTTAGTATAAGAAGAACTATGTTATATGTATTGATATGTAAGGGGAGATATTTATGGGGAGATTATATTTTTTACACGGATTTATGGGGACAAGTGGGTCACACTTTTCAAGTCAAATATCATCTTTAGAAGAAAACAATGAACTTATCTTACTTGATTTACCTGGGCATGGTAATTCAGAAGAGATGGCTATGGATGATTATTTTGAAAATGCTTTACAATGGGTAATATCACAAATCAAACAACGAGGACAAGGATATATTGTCGGTCTTTCTTTAGGAGCATCATTAGCCGTTCATATTGCTAAGAGAGAGCCTAGTTTAGTAAAAGGTATTATATTAACTGGTTACTCACCGTTTATACCAGATGAATTAAAGGATATTATGGAAAATCAATATGATTACTTTTTAAACATTGAAGAAAATGATATAAACATCGCAAACCATTTTAAAAATGTTCACGGTGAAAAATGGTTTGATACGTTGAAAAAGGTTCTTTATACTATGACATTTAATTACCCTTCAATTACAGATAAAGATTTGGAAAATTTAATAGTTCCAACATTAGTGTTAAATGGTAGTAAAGATTTTCACGAGGTTGAGGCAGCAACTTACATAAAAGGGAAAAATAAAGAGATTGAAATTGGATTAATTCCAAATGCGGGGCATACAGCAAATATTGACCAACCAGATGTTTATAATCTTTTAGTTAAAGAATTTATAAATATTACAATGAACTAAGGTTAATCTTTTTCAAGTAACGAGTGCTTGAGTTAAACAAGATGATCGTCAGTCGCGGCGATCCTTTTTCTTTTGGATTTAAAAAAGGTAGTTGGGATTTTATGTTAAAATTAGCATGGGATCATTGTACGAATGAAGTAGGATTTTTTAATAAAAAGGTATATTTTATATGGTAATTAAGGGGGGAGTGATCATGGACACATTTAATAAATTTGAAGAACATAAGACATTTAAAATTGGGGATATTCATGGATATTCACCACAAATAGGGCAGTTGGTTTCTATGATGAATTATGCTAGGTTTACGACATTAAATGCTATCAAAGGATTAACGGTTAAACAATTGGATTATTTGCCAAATAAAGATGGTAATTCAATTGGTGCATTATTGTTACATATGGCTGCTGTTGAATTTGGATTCCAAGTTGAGCTATTCGATAAGAGAAAGCCTAATCAACAAGAGAGTGAAGAATGGGGAGCTGCTTATCAACTTGGTGACTTAGGAAGAAATCAGATTAAAGGTAATCCCTTAGCGTTTTATATTGGGAAATTGGAAAAGGTTCGTAGTAGAACCTTAGAAGAGTTTAAAAAAAGAAATGACGAGTGGTTATACGAAGAAGCAATTTGGGATAACAATTTATCTAATAATTATTTTATATGGTTCCATACCTTCGAAGATGAAGTCAACCATAGAGGACAAATTAGGCTGTTAAAAAAGATGCTACCGTCTCACTTATAAATTGATTGGGGTGATGATGGAATAATTTGATTTTTTAACAAATATGTAGCCTTACTGAAACAACAGTACTGTTCTTTTGTTCTTGAAGTATAGGAATGGTGAAGCTACAAATTTGGAGGGAATTATGAAGAATTTATATCGTTACGGGTTTCTTATATTCACAACAAGCCTTACCATAATAGGATTTTTAAGACTACTAAATAGTGTTGAAAATGGTCAAGATTCGGCAAATGAATACCTACGTTCAATGGGTGGAAGTATGGACTCAAGTAATTTCCGAATTATAACGGAAGGGTATATCCTATCTAATATCACATTAGGTGGAATTATGTTTTTTGTAGGACTTACATTTTTTTGTGTTTCTGTTTACAAACTCTTTAAAGATTTTAACGAACGAGGTGCTTGAGTTAAACAATAAACGCACTGACCTTTTAAGGTGAACCAACTGAATAACCGAAGTCTTAGACTCTTTATTTTTCGCTGTTTTTTAAAAGATTATCGCTTTTAACAACAGTTGAAAATACAGAGTGGATTGGAGCGGAAAGGAACTGACCATTCCCCACAAACAACCAACTTTATGAAAATAGCCCTATTTTTCCCAACAACCGGACGAACTAAACTTTTTATAAAAACAGAAATTGAGAGGAGAGAGTTAATAATGGATAGTATTATTTTTGATTTAGATGGAACATTATGGGACCCTACAGATACTGTGTCGATTGCGTGGAATAAAGTAATGAAGCAAAATAAGCAAGTAAAAAACGAAATAACGAAGAGAGACCTTAAAGGTACAATGGGTCTCCAGGTGAAAGAAATAGGTGAAAAACTGTTTCCTTACTTAGATGAGGAAACACGAGAAAAGCTATTAAGCGATTGTTGTGGAGTGGAGAACCAATATTTAAGCGAGCAAGGTGGTAGTTTGTATGAAAATATGGAAGAGGTCCTAAAAGCCTTATCACAAAAATATAAGCTTTATATAGTAAGTAATTGTCAAGATGGATATATTGAAGCTTTTTATAAGTATCACAAACTAGATAAATATTTTTTAGATTATGAGAATCCGGGAAGAACAGGCCTTTCAAAAGGGGAAAATATAAGGTTAATCATAGAAAGAAATAATTTAACAGGCCCCGTCTATATTGGAGATACTGAAGGTGACCATAAAGCAGCAAAGTATGCTGAAATTCCTTTTGTCTACGCAAGGTATGGATTTGGAGAAGTGAAAGATTATGATTATGCCATCGATACATTTAGTGAACTATTAGAAATGTTTAAGTAGTTTAATGGCACAACGGGCGAGTACTTTTTGTAAATAAAATTAAGTTGAGAATAGCTACGGAACAAGATCTTGATAAAACATCGAAATTTGATAAAAAAGTGCTGTGCTTATTAAAGTAGTGTGTAGCGATGGTGCAGGGCCATGTGCATAACAATACTAAATATTTGTTTCACAAACGTCTGCCATCTGAAGTATTATTTTTGGAGATGACAAACAAAGATGCAAGGAGAAACAAGACTACCTAGAAGCGGAAAAAAGTTTGTGCTATTTTTAGATATATGTAAATGCGTAAAACACAGCCGACAAATTTGTGTCTAGTGCAAAGTGTTCCTCAAAAATAAAACTTCTTATATAGCCGGCTGATTTTATTAAAAAATCAACCGGCTTTTTAGTGCCATAAAAGCGTAAGTGTTGAACCAATAATTGCGATTGCTGAAGAAAAAGGCAGTCGCTTTCTTCTTGCTAAAGTTACTAATTTTGTTTCCACCATGTTTTTAACATCCTGTTCTAAATCGAATCGTTATATTAGGGGAATTTAAACCGGTAAAATTAGTTATGGAAGAAAGGAAAACTAGTAGTTGAATATCTTTTAACTAGGCTGTTTTCGTAAAGTTTGTTGCTTTTTAACGGAAATCAACGGGCTAAATGTATAAGTAAAAACAACAATCTACGAGAAAAGAGCCTTTAACTATTAATAAGGACAACCCCATTACATACACTATGGGGGTATTGCTGTAAATTACAACGTACATTTGTAACTTTCCACGCTTGACATTTTATACTGTAGGGGGGTATAGTATATTTATAAAAGAAAAGGAAGTGATTCGTTTGGAAGAAAAATGCTTACATGATCACCCGAGTACACCGAGAACTAAAGAGGAAATGGATAAAATTATAAACCGCTTAAAACGAATAGAAGGTCAAGTTCGTGGTGTACAGAAAATGGTAGAAGATGATCGATATTGTATAGATATTTTAGTTCAGATTAGTGCGATTCAATCTGCATTAAAAAGCGTAGGGTTCTCTGTAACTGAACGGCATATAAACCATTGTGTTAGTGATGCCATATTGAAAGGGGAAGGGAAAGAATCTATTGAAGAATTAATGAATGTCATGAAGCAGTTTTCCAAGTAAGGGGGGGTATATGATGGGTGATGAAAGACATGTAACACTTGGTGTAACAGGAATGACCTGTGCAGCCTGTTCTAATCGAATTGAGAAGGTTTTAAATAAAATGGATGGAGTAGAAGCCCAAGTCAATTTAACAACGGAAAAGGCCACGGTAGACTACAATCCAGAAAAAACGACGATTGAAGATATTACAAAAAAAATAGAAAATATAGGGTACGGTGTTCGAACGGAAAAAGCAGAATTTGATGTCTTTGGGATGACCTGTGCAGCTTGTTCTACCCGAATTGAAAAGGTGTTAAATAAACAAGAAGGCGTATCATTAGCTACTGTAAATTTAACTACGGAAAATGCTTCTATTGAATATAATCCTGCATTCGTTGATCAACATGCTTTGATTGAGAAAATACGTAAGCTTGGATATGATGCGAAACCAAAGGCTGAATCCGAAGATAAACAAACATATAAAGAAAAGGAACTGCAACAAAAGAAGACGAAGCTGATCATTTCAGCAGTTTTATCTGCTCCATTATTAGTAACGATGCTCGTTCATTTATTTAACATGAATATACCGGATGTATTTATGAATCCATGGTTCCAATTTGCTTTAGCAACACCAGTTCAATTTATTATTGGATGGCAATTTTATGTTGGTGCATATAAAAACCTGAAAAATGGTGGAGCTAACATGGATGTGCTAGTTGCATTAGGTACTAGTGCTGCTTATTTTTATAGTTTATACGAAGCACTTAAGACAATTGGTAACCCTGGATATATGCCACATTTATATTTTGAAACGAGTGCTGTTTTAGTCACACTAATTTTATTTGGTAAATATTTAGAAACAAAAGCCAAGAGTCAAACAACGAACGCTATATCTAAATTGCTCCATTTACAAGCAAAAGAAGCCCGAGTGATTAGAGATGGTAATGAAATAATGATTCCGGTTGAAGAAGTAATAGTGGGGGATCATTTAATCGTAAAACCAGGTGAAAAGATACCCGTAGATGGTATAGTCGTTAAAGGGAGAACATCTGTAGATGAATCTATGCTAACAGGTGAATCAATCCCTATTGAAAAGGAATCGGGCGCAAAATTGATTGGTTCTACTATTAATAAAAATGGTTCGATTGAAATGCAAGCAACAAAGGTTGGGAAAGATACGGCACTTGCATCCATTATAAAAGTAGTGGAAGAAGCACAAGGATCAAAAGCACCTATTCAACGTTTAGCTGATGTTATTTCCGGTTATTTCGTGCCGATTGTAGTCGGTATTGCACTTGTAACCTTTGTTATCTGGATTGCTTTTGTAGAGCCTGGTCAATTTGAAGCCGCATTGGTTGCAGCAATAGCTGTACTTGTCATTGCTTGTCCGTGTGCGCTTGGGTTAGCCACTCCCACTTCCATTATGGTTGGAACAGGAAAAGCTGCGGAAAGTGGAATATTATTCAAAGGTGGAGAACACCTAGAAGGAACACATCAATTACAAGCAATCGTTCTTGATAAGACTGGAACAATCACAAAAGGAAAACCAGAAGTAACTGATTTTTCTGGTGATGAAGAAGCATTACAATTATTGGCTAGTGCAGAAAAAGGATCAGAACACCCACTTGCGGAAGCGATCGTGACATACGCAACAGAAAATGATATTGATTTTGTAGATGTAGACGATTTCACCGCTATACCCGGTCATGGTATCAAAGCAACAATCTCTGGAAAACAGATTGTTGTTGGAAATCGAAAGTTAATGCAAAATCATCAAGTGGAGATGGAAGGTTTTGAAGAAGAGTTAGTTGATTATGAAACAAATGGTAAAACAGCCATGTTAATCGCCATTGATGGTAAGTATCGTGGAATTGTTGCGGTTGCAGACACTATTAAAGAAACAGCACCTGAAGCTATTAAGCAATTAAAAGAATTGGGAATTGAAGTTATCATGTTAACTGGGGATAACGAAAGAACGGCACATGCTATTGCCAAACAAGTAGGAATTGATCAAGTGATTGCCCAAGTATTACCTGAAGAGAAATCAGATAAAGTAAAAGAAATTCAGTCGCAAGGTAAAAAGGTAGCAATGGTTGGTGATGGTGTGAATGATGCACCTGCATTAGTTACTGCAGATATTGGGATTGCGATTGGAACTGGAACCGAAGTGGCAATTGAAGCGGCTGACGTGACGATTCTTGGTGGCGAACTATTGCTTATACCGAAAGCAATTAAAATCAGTCATGCAACTATTCGAAATATCCGTCAAAATCTTTTCTGGGCCTTTGGATACAATACAGCAGGAATTCCAATTGCAGCAATTGGATTACTTGCGCCCTGGATTGCTGGTGCAGCCATGGCATTGAGTTCAGTTAGTGTTGTTTCTAATTCACTTCGCTTAAAACGAGCAAAATTATAAAAACATGATTTTAAAGGAGGTGAAAGATCATGGAAAAAACATTAAGCGTTCAAGGTATGTCATGCGGTCATTGCAAAATGTCAGTTGAAGGTGCATTAAAAAATTTAGATGGCGTTTCAGCAGCTGAAGTTAATTTAGAAGCGGGTAAAGTGGACGTCACCTATGATGACACAAAAGTTACTTTTGATGCTATGAAAGAAGCTATTGAAGACCAAGGTTATGATGTTGAGGCTTAATAAAGGAAAATTCACCTTTGAGGGTGTGTCACTGTGCAAGTCACGTGCACACTCTCTAGGATTTAAGCTTCGGGCCTATCAAAGTAAAAAATATTAATGAAATAAGGGATATATTAAATATAGATATCTAGTATTACATAACTTGCTCTTTTGGAGAGCAAGTATATTTTTAACCATTTAATATACCTAACCGGGGTATAGTAATATATTGAGGGGGTCAAATGAAATTAAGGTATTAAAAAAGGGAGGGGGAATTAAGTTGGAGAACAATGCTAACAAAATTAAAATCGCCGTAAATGGAGGAATTGGATTTGGAGCAAAACTCAACTCAAAACAACTTCTTACGATCTCAAAATATATGAACGAAGATGATGAGCTTGAGTTAACTACATTCCAACAACTCTATATAGAAATCACGGAAGATAGAAAAGAAGAAATCCTAGAAGAATTCCAAAGTGTTGGATTAGCGTGTTATCCAGTAGGAAATTTCGTAAAGAGTTTAAAAACCTGTAACTTTTGTAAAGGGGAAGAAAGAGAAGGTATGCCGGTAGCCAAAGAGGTAAATCGTCGTGTAGCAGGAAAACCCGTGCCTTTTACCCTAAAGATTGCTTATACAGGTTGCCCTATTGGTTGTGGGGAGCCGATGTTAAGTGACATCGGTATTATGAAGTTTAAAGATCATTTTAATTTATATGTTGGAGGAAAAGCAAAAGGGAAAGATGCTGAGGTCAGTTCCTTGCTGAAGGAGAATCTAGCACCAGAAGAATTATATGATGCAGTAGAAAAGATTATAGATGTATATTCACTGATGGGGAAAAAGCGGGAGACATTCTATAAATTTGTGAAACGAATAGGTAGAAATCAATTAATAGATTAATATAAAATTCTCAGTTTTGTTGTTGTATTTTTATCAAGTGATTTAAGAAACCTAGCAACCTTGCCTTTCACGGAAACAAAAAGTGTTAGCTCGACATTTAAAGAGTTAGTCAAAATTAATTATTAAATAGGAGGAAACAAATTTATGTCAACACGTACTCAGGCGATTGCGCAACCTGACCCAAAGCGTTGGAAGGCACTTGCTTTGTTATGCTTTGCGAATTTCCTTGTTATGATGGATACCGCAATTATACAGGTTGCTTTGCCGTCCATCAAATCTGCATTAGGCTATACGGAGGCAAATTTACAATGGGTTATGAATGCCTTTCTTATTTTGTTTGGTGGGCTGCTGCTATTGGGAGGAAGATTGTCCGATTTGTTCGGCCACCGACGCATTTTTATGTTGGGGGTTTCAATCTTAACAGTATCTTCTTTATTCGCAGGCCTAGCGTGGAACCAAATGGCACTTAACATAGCAAGAGCAATCCAAGGTGCTGGTTCAGCTTTGATTGCCCCAGCCGCACTTTCAATTATTATGCTTTTATTTAAGTCTAATAAGAAGGAAATGGGTAAGGCACTTGCATTCTGGGGTCTGTCTGGGGCAGCAGGGGGTTCCATTGGTATAGTTTTTGGAGGTGTCTTTACACAGTTACTCAGCTGGAGATGGACCCTATTATTCTATGTTCCTGTTGGTATTCTCGTTTTGATATTGGCCCCAAAGCTCCTCCAAAAAGGTATGAGAAAAATGGGGCGTATTGATTACGCAGGCGCTATTTCCGTTACAGCAGCATTGATACTGATTGTTTACGGCATCGTAACCGCAGAACAACATGGTTGGCAAACGCTTTTTACTATATTACCTTTAGCTATTGGATCCGTTTTGTTCATCATCTTTATCCTTATTCAAGTTTTTAGAAATGAACCACTCGTGCCGCTTAGCATCTTTAAGACCACAAACTTGGCAGCGGGTAATGTTTCGCTTATCTTGTTATCAGCATCTTGGTTTCCGCTTATTTATTTCCTTATTCTATATCTACAACAGGTATTGGAATATGAACCTTTCATGGCTGCAATGGGCATGTTACCGGCACCGGTGCTGATGGCCATTTTCATGATTTTACTCGCTGAAAAACTAATGGCGAAAATGGGTATGAAGGTTACTATGTTCATTGGATTTATTATACTTGGCTTTTCGGCACTCTTGTTTGCCGGGAATACTGTTGATGGAAATTATTGGAGTGATGTGTTTATTGCTCTATTACTGGCCGCTCTCGGCAATGCCCTTGCCTATCTACCTGCAACCACGGCAGCTGTATCGGAGGCTAAATCAGAAGAGTCTGGTCTTGCATCTGGTTTATATAACACGACGTATCAAGTTGGATCGGCTGTTGGTTTGGCGATCATGGTTTCCGTTGCAGCAGCAACTGCCACTAGTATATCAGGGGAGCCGATAGTTGCTCTAAACGAGGGATATCAACAAGCATTCTTCTGGTGTGGTATAGTGGCTTTTGTAGGTGCTATAGTGGCGTTATTATTTGTCCGTACACCGAGGCAAAGAGAAACGAATGGTTAAATGAATTAATTTAAGTAATAGTCTATTGTGTAAATCAATACCCAAGAAAAATATGCTGGAGATTATTATAGTACTATCTAAAAATAGGTAAAGACAATTTTACAACTATAATATTTTGCAAAACAGGCAGAAATTTCAGTTTTTCTGCCTGTTTTAATTCTTAAAATTAAGTAGGATTTTCCATCTGATTTGTAAATGATTTCACTTAAACTCCCTCAGATAGATTCGATTTACTCGTAAATGCTTGCTTATTTGCAGGGTTTTAAGCTGCTTGTAAGAACAATAACGGATGAATGGAATGAGCATTGATAACTAATGCTATTGGATGCAAGAGTTGAAGATCAATAAGTGAATCTGCAGCTCGTTTTCTTATTGTACTAATGTAAGCAGAAAAATTGAATAAGAAACAATAGGAGTGAAGAATAGTAGTGTGGATACTTATCTTGGGACCGAGAACCTGAAGTATTATTTTGGCAAAAAATAATAGTATTCATTCTTTGATTTTTAATGTATATTTATTTTAGATTATGATGAACGAAAAAATTGAGTTATCGTTCCTCATTTGAAAAGGGCAAATCTACCGAAAGATAGAGACGCAAAGTCACAGATCTAAGGTGTCTTAACTAGGATGGCTGGGCTACCAAATGAAGAATGGAGAAAAGCCTCAAGTTTAATAGAGTTAATTCAAGATTCTTCCTTTACAAAAAATGTTTTGGAGGGATATTTTTTATGTCAAAAAAGTATATTTCATGTAACAAAAACGTCCGCAATGTTCTTGTTACAAGTGTTGTTGCTGCGGTTTTCACTTTTTCTTTAGGAACTGGACAGGCTTTTGCGAATAATGATGAGACACAAACAGATTCTCAAATAGAAGAAACAGTTCCACAAGACCAAACAAAAGATACAACAACTGATTCAACAGTTCAGCCATCAAATCAAGAAGGTGAAACAATCGATTCAATAACCGAAGATGGAGAAACTGAAAGTACAGATGAAGAGGTTACAGAAGAACAACCAACAGAAGAATTAATGGAAGAAGAGACGGAAGAAAATTCGGAAATGGAAGAGGATACGCCTTCACTTCTACCTGGTGACTTCTTTTACTTCGCGAAAAAACTAATGGAAAATGTTCAGCTTGCTTTAACATTCGATGAAGTAAAAGAGGCTGAATTGTTTATTTCTTTTGCTGAAGAAAGGATTAAAGAAGCAGAAGCGTTACTTGCTCAAGGTGAGGAAGAGTTGGCAAACGAAGTGCTTCAACAGGCTATTGAACAACAAGAATTAGCATTAGCAAAGTACGAAGAGTCTTCTTCCGAGACGGATCCTGCTACTGAAGAATCAACAGAAGTAGTTAGTGGTGATATTGCACAAGAACAGACCCCAGCTGATACAATCCGTGCTGAATTTGAGGAAAAATTTGCTGCAAACATTCTTGCTTTACAAGCAGCTCTCGAAAAGGTTGAGAATCCTACGGCGAAAGAAGCTCTTCAAAAAAATATTGTCAAAGCACAAGAAAAGTTTGAAGAGAAGGTTAATAAAAAGTTAGCCAAACTAGAAAAGAAAGAGCAAAAGGCTGATAAGAAACGTGCTGAACTCGAAGCAAAATTAGCATCTGGTAAAATGGATGAAGAAGAATACAACGAAGAACTGACGGAACTTGACAAAGAGTTAGCAGAAGAAAAAACAGAAGTCGTTAAAGAAATCAATGAGGAAGCTGATGAAGCTGTAGAAGATGTTCTTGAAAAAGTAAACGATAAAGATAAAAACGAAGGCAAGAAAGAAAATGAGTCTGTAAAGAAACAAGAAGAAGCACGTAAACAGGCTGAAGAAAAACAGCATGAGGCTGCAATGAAACAAGAGGAAGCACGTGAAAAGGCTGAAGAAAAACAGCGTGAGGCTGCAATGAAACAAGAGGAAGCACGTAAAAAAGCTGAAGAAAAACAGCGCGAAGAGTCGCAACAACGTGCTGAAAAAGAACGTGAAAAAGTGAAGAAGCAAGAAGAGAAAGCAAAGGAACAAGCCAAGAAAGCCGAAGAAAAACAGCGTGAAGAATCCAAACAACGTGCTGAAAAAGAGCGTAAAGCTAAAGAGAAAAATAAAGACGAAGAGTAACATCGAGAAAGAGTAGGGAGTCAGAACCTACTCTTTTTGTTTTGTCTAAATTGAAGAATTATTTGTTCGATTATCTTCCTTTTTTCCTATAATTGAAAAATAAATTCGGATAATAAATTGTTTATTACTAACACTCTCTTTAAGAATACAATTTATAAATCCTTTCCATACCAAAAATACACACATCTGTTTATTCCCTAAGCAAAAAGGAAAACCTTAGAACAAAAGGGAGTGAACCGATGGATACACTATTATTCTTTATGTATATGGTAGCTTATCTAGCCCTCTTTACTTGGGGCATATTCTTAGCCAAAAACAACCGTTGGCTCACGGCATCCAATGTAGTGTTGCTCGTAGTAGCCGGATTACTATATGATAACGCAATTGTCGCAGTTGGTCGCTATATTGGAGAAGGAAGCATCCTCAAAAATTTAAACATCGCTAGGTTTTGGGTCCATGCCTTTTTTACGCCATTACTCGTGCTCTTTGCTTGGAACACACTAAAACGAGCTGATATAAAATGGGCACAGAAAAATTGGGTGAAATATGGGTCGGTCTGCGTTTTCCTTTGCCTCGTTATTCTTGAACTATTCACTGAAACATTAGGACTAAAAGTCGAAGCAAAATGGGAATACGGTGTATTAAGCTACGACAGCATCGAAAAAGCAACAAGTCCACCAATTATGGTAATAATCGTTACAGCAGTTCTTCTCCTCACGTCATTAATAATATGGTGGAAACAAAAATGGATTTGGTTTTTCATTGGAACACTCATGATGACAATTGGTAGTGCGGTTCCGATCCCAGTGAAGAGTGGTGCAGTTGTAAACGGATTTGAATTGGTGTTGATTATTTCACTTATGGCAACGAAATATTTTCAAAATCAGCTGGATAGGTAAACTAGGATCTTCTTATCAAGTTTTATATTTTTAATATAAGAAGATTGCCGTTATCTGGCTGATGAAGAACTTCTTTAAAACGAAAACAGCGCCTTCCCTAAATCCAAGCTATAGGGAACCTCATCCTCAAAATTCTCCTCACTAATCTCCATCTCGCGTAACTCTTCAAAATAAAGCTGATCAAACTTTTTATTCAAAATGCCGTAAAAATAGGCAATTGGTTTTTTGATGGATTTTGATAATTTTAGCTTATTTATCATTTGTTTAAAGGAGTTGATGGCGATACCTAGGACTTGGTCTTTCTCGTTTTCGCGATTATTATGGTAAGCGGCTATTTTAGCCATTTTCCAATATTCTTCAATCGTTTTTGCCTCATCAAAAAAGCATTTCACTAGTTGACGAAAAGCTGGAGGGACTTCATCACTTGTAAAAGTGTGATCTAGCTCTTTGATGGTTGGTGATTTTTCAGTAGTAATAGCTGCTTGTTGCTTGTCATCATTTGTCACTATGTCCTTGATGTCATGTGAAACAGTAGTATCTAGAGAAATGTTATCAAGCTCGTTGTCCTTACGTTTTTTACTCATTTGATTTTTAGTTTTAAGAAGATTACTAGTTTTATGGTGGTTCAACTTTTCGTCAGTAGGTAGTTCATTTATAGGAAAACGATTAAAAATATAAAGATTACTAGACTGTGATCCGTTGTTTCTTTCTGTTTCATGAACCGTGAAGATACCTAATTTTTTTGCTTTACCAATCATTCTTTTAAAGCTGGAACGAGAGATACCGTTATCGTGATATTCTTCATGAATAGCTTTTAACACCGTGCCAATCTTCGCGTTGCAAACACCAGGAAATTTCGCAGAAAAGCGAACCAACCGTTTTAACCCCACTAATTCAGCTTTTGTAAACTCTTTTTTATACTCTACCATCCACATTTCCATATGATTATTAAATTCTTTTAAACTGGAAAACTGTGAATACTGTTTAAATGCTTCTATATCACCAGATTTTATATTCATCCTTTTGCACCACCCTTTCACTGCCTATATAGGGAGGGAAGAGTGAAAAGGACACCGTAGGAAGGACTTAGATGTGACAGAAATGTGAACGTTATGCTTAGCAATAGGAATAAGGCAAACTAGAGTACCAAATTAGAGATTTCTGTGTTTTAGACATCGAGGCCAGTTAACAAAAAAACCAATAGTAGTTTCAATACAGAATTTCCTACGGTAACTGCAAGAAAAAGGGTATGAGCGATAAAATGGGAAAAAGTTTATAAATTATGCCCAAATCAACAGGTAAAACGAAATATCCTTTATAATAGTTTTTTATAGTCTAAAAGCACTTGTGTGATATCTGTCACTACGTAAATAGTCCTATTAATCTATGATTGTATTATTAACATGTTCATAATACAATCTAGTAGCTTGCTAGTTCATCGCAAGTTCCATGGAGGAAATGGTGAAGCGTCATTCATCAGACGCTAGAATACAACAATCAGGGATTTAAACTCGGGGGAGGTGTAAACTTGATTACTATAACTATTGGTAAGGAATGGATCATTAATAGGAATATTCCTTGCCACCGGCTGGCTCTAATAGGGCACCTTAAGTTGCTTTACGCTATAGGTGTATGGCAGGAAAGCCTCCTATCCTGATTGTGAGACGACGATAAGAATTTACTAGTTTTTAGTAATTAGGGACAGTTAATGGATGATGAAACGTTAGTAGGGTTCAGTAGTATACATTCCATGAAAATTCAATCAACAGATGATGTAATGAATGCGATGAATTATACAGAGCATTTGGCGGAAAGCTTAGGCTTTTTGCTAGAGGTTCAACTTCGATTATGTTTAGTAACAGAAGAAGCACTCGTCAATGCGATGGAATATGGGACAACAGAGGAACAACAATTTGTCGAAATAAAGTGGCAAAGTACAGCTACTAGTTTGGTAATGAAAGTGAAACAGAAGGGGAATTCGTTTCCGTTAGAAATAAATGAAAACATAAACTATGGCTCGCGTGGTAGAGGATTACAACTCATTTTGTCTATTATGGACGAAGTTTGGCTTACAGCCGAAGAAGGTCATATTACTTTATGTATGGAAAAAAATATAAATGGAAATTTAGGTTGAGGGAGATAAGTATACGATGTTAAGAAAAGTAAATGACTTCACTCGAGTACTTCGCTGGGGAGAAAACATTACATTAAAAAATGCACAACAATTTCGTTGAGGCGTGGAAGAATTAATTGGTTACCCTGAGAAAGGATGTATCCCACTCGGAGTGCTTCCAGAAATAGATGTTGAAACAGGAGCTCTACAGTATACAGGAGAGACAAAAATTGTTTTATACACAGATGGAATTTTTGACGATGAAAAGTACATAACAAGCGAAAATATTGAGAACTTAAAAACACTTATAATAGAAAATCAGAAGGTAGAAGCGGATGATCTTCTGGATAGGATTATCGCCAAATCTTCTAATAAGGCTGGTTCAGTAGAGTTCCATGATGATGTAACCATTATTGCAGCCACAATTTATTGAGTTATAACAGAGACCTTTCTATACTATGGATAAAGGCAAACTAACCGAAAGATGGGACTGTAAATCTGACAAATTTATCCTGCGTTAATGGGCAGTAATATCCCCACTTCAAGGCTTGAGGAATTGGAGAAGCATAGGTGGGGCAAGAACTTACATACGTTAATACGTGCAAGCTTTAATTAAGGTTCCATGAAAATAAACAATTGGCTTTTTTCGGCTTTCGTTCATGTCAGCTTGTTGACCATTTGTTTGAAAGAGTTCACTGCAATACTTAAAAATTGCTCTTTTCATTGAAAAATGCCATAAGGTTTAGACCCGAGTACATTACCAGTTGACCATTATAAAATGGACCAAATCCAGGTAAAACAAATGACCATAACAAAGCTGACCAAGGGGATTTATATCTACTTTTCATCGTAAAATTCCCCCATATCTCCTTCTACATCAGACTTATCTCGATTAACTAATGATCGTTGTAAAGAAAAAGGGAAGGTAAATGACCTCCCTTTTGAAATTAGTTATTAAGATTAGCGTTGGCTAACTCATCTCTGTCTGATGCTATTGGGGGCTGTTCTAACCATTTATTATTTATCATGATATTGGAGCCATCCTCAGAATATAGCTGGATTTCTACCATCAATCTGTTATACATAATGCCTATATCTACTCTAGGACTTTGAGCAATACCTGTCCCATAATACCCAATACTCAACCCAATTAAGGCTGTTGTAAAGAACATCATTAGTTTATCGGAAAAAGTATAAACAGTGCTATTCGTGATTTCTGTTGCCCAAGTTGTGGGAACTGGAAGATAACTTTCTTCAAATTTCTTCCCAAATAATTTAGTGTGCTTTTTGGCAATTTCAATTCCTCTAATAAAGAATTGTTTTACTTGTTTATCCTGGGCAACTTGGCAAAACCCTGCTAGAGTAGCTGCCCCAAAAGCATTTCTTTGAATATTTGCAAATATATTGGATATTTCAGATGCTACTAATGGTCTTTTTTCCCCAATAATATCCCATACAAAACGCTGCTCTTTCACAAAATCTGCTTTTTCTAAATTCGGCAAATACGGAGACCTTATATAAAGTCCCTTAGACAAAAGCAAGTCTTTCGATTTTTTAAACAGTTGCATAGTCTCAGACATACATTCCGTATAATAATCTGTAATGTCAGCTCTGGTGGATCCTGACAAACTTGCTGCGTAAGTTGTCAGCCCCACCATTGACATTTGATGAATAAAGTTTAATACATAATTGTCGGAATATAATCTAGGAGCGGTTAGATCGACATCTTCCTCTATTTTAAAACCATGAGGGATTGCATGTTTTTCCTCAGTAAAAAGAGAAGTTAGTTTTTCTATATGTTTTTTGGAGAGTTCTAAAGCGTATTCAATGACAGATTTAATCTCTGCATCTTCCGCTTTTTCTAAAAAATATGTAAGAATACACATACTTCCGCTATCATTTAAATATTGTGCCCAAAGTTGGGAAACTTCCATTGATGTTAGCCTTATCTGTTTTTCATTCTCCATTATAATCCTCCAAGTGAAAAGATATTATAGTTTATTTTCTCATCCTATCCGCCTTCTTATGTATGTTTAATAAACTTAGGCTCTTTTCTCAGAGATTGTTGTTTTTACTTATGAATTTTGCCCGTTGATTTCCGCTACGGGCACAAGACTCCTCGGGGAGGAATGGGAGCCTGCTCAGCTTTGCCGTTACCCCTTGTCCGTAACTAATCGTCCTCTCAAGGATGGGAATTTTTCCTCGAATCATCTCTACAACATTACTTGTGGGTCTGATGCTGATCTTCCCAAACAGAGTAGCGACATATTCATCTGACTGAATAGATAAGTTCAAGTGTTTCCTATTAGGTTAACTGGTGCTTTAATTGAATAAGAAAATAAAAAAGAAACGCTCAGAGCTAAGCTCTCAGCGTTGTTCTATACCAATTATAATGTAACTTTACTGGTTAATTCGGTTGCTAAATCTATTGTGGCTTACTCTTCTATTTGTAATTTTGTACTCCAAAACCGAATTCGTTATTCGTACTAGTACAGTCATTCACCACTCATTCTACTCTTTTTAAAACAGCATTATTTATTGATTCACCAGTAAGTTCAAAGAATACTTCCTTATTATTGACTAACGCAAGTGTAACTTTTTTGTTTATTTGTACTATATCTTGTTTATCGTTTAAAATTCCAACTTCTACCTCGATTTCTTTTCCATCTAAAGCAACGTCCTCTTGTAGAAGTTCAAATCGAAGTGACTGTCCTTTCTCCACTTTAGAGCCATCAGCGTTCACAATACTTGGTGAATGGTTCAATATTTTTGCTTCGAGTCCATAAAAATCAAAATCAGCGTTGTTTTTTATAGTGATAATCATATTATTCTCATTCGGTTCGATAGGAGTACTAGAATAACCTGTACAAGCCGATAAAAAAATAAGTAGAAAACTTGTCAGTAGCAATACTAATAATTTTTTCATTTTCCCATCCCCTTTTTATGATTAAATTCGTTAATGGAACAAGCGGTCTCTTTATCCTTAATTGTCCTCGTCCTGTTTGTATTCTAAAATATCTCCAGGCTGACATTCTAGCGCTTTACAAATCGCCTCTAAAGTTGATAATCGAATCGCTTTTGCTTTTCCATTTTTCAATATAGAAAGATTCGCCATCGTGATTCCAACCTTTTCGGATAGTTCCGTAACGCTCATTTTCCTTTTAGCTAACATCACATCAATATTGATTATAATTGCCATTGTTTTCACCTCAGACCGTTAAATCATTTTCAGATTTTATAGTAATTGCTTCTTGTAAAAGTCTTTGAAGAACGGCAGCGAATACTGCGATTACCATTGAAGCTAGTATTGGGACCATTCCGACTATGATGAGACCTGGTGCATCGTCTAGATCTGCGACGAGAAAAACAAATGGCAGAATTACCACATACAAGCCACTGATCGTGATTGCACAGAATTTGATATTCCTTAGAGCTTTAACGGACAATTCAGAGAAAGCTTGGTTCTTGTCAATATAGCTTAAAAGTTTGAAAGCCTGATACAATGCAATACAAAACGGTATTACTGATACATACATACCGATTACAATGGGATATAGCATATGGGCGTAATCGGGATTTGCTGGATTATTAGCTAACCAAGGCAAGCCAAATGCACACAAAGCAAGAACTGGAGTTCCAATAAGAAAAACAGCTATTTTTAAAAAGATTGTTGAACCTCGTTTCATAAAAAGCACCTCATTTATTTATTTTCAAACTGATTATAATACAATTTTTATCGTTTTACAATAAATTTTTATTTATTTAGAAGGTATTTTTGTTGTTAAGTGAATATTGGTTTTAAACAAAAAATCTTTTTGTAAGGCTGTTTTCTCATAGGTTGTTGTTTTTACTTATACATTCAGCCCGTTGATTTCCGCTACGGGCACTTGCTTTCCGCGGGGAGGAAGGAGAGCCTCCTCAGCTTCGCCTGCGGGGTCTCTCCCTTTCCTCTCTTCCCGCAGGAGTCAAGTGCCCTCCGCTCCAATCAACTCAGTGGGTTAAACTTAGTTCTCCGTTAAAAAACAACAACTTTTATGAAAACAGCCTTTTGTAAACTTTGTTGCTATTTATTTCCCTAGAAGTAGCTCTGTTTTATTAGTGTGGATGCTTGATTGTAATAAGGGAATTCGCTCCCTTTCTGCGGACGAACTGTCAAGCCTCGTCGTTTCTGCGGAGTCTTGCCAAGTCCATTTTTCCGTAGGAGCCTTGTCATGATAACTTTTTCCGAGGGAGTCTCACAAATCCCCTTACAATCATTAAGAGTTTCCGTTAACAGGGCAAAAAGTAAAATAGATGGAGAAGCAACAACCTTTTAGAAAACATCCTAAAAAAGTAAAAAAGCATTCCTCTTTACAAGGAAATGCTTTATAAAACTTAAAACTATTCAATTTATTCCCTAAATGGCATGAATATATTTTTGGCACTTATGCAGAGGGGATTTTTTTATTGAAGTAAAGTCGCAGGTTTGGTTAATAGGAGATTGATATCTTCTAATTAATACAAGGTATTTTGGAGAAGATAAACAGGTTAGGTGGAAAGAAGTTGAATTTAACGATATTCATTGTGAGGGAAAAGGTATATGAGCTACTTCGAGGGGATGGAGCGGTTGATTAGGTTACTATCCGGTAAGGTCTAGTTATTTTTTGAAAACGGGACTCTCCCTGAGTTAATTATAGCATATAAAAAATGGTCAATATAGACTATTTATTCCCCTTTGTTACTGCTAAAATGCAATAGGACTTTGATTAGGCTTGGTGAAGGGGGGGAAATAGATTAAGGCTGTTTTTCATAAAGGTTGTTGTTTTTCAACGGAAATCAACAGGCTGAATGTATAAGTAAAAACAGCAATCTATAAGAAAGAGCCTATATCAAGAAACTTAAAGAAATAAAATGGTTAGGAGAGATGTGGAATGAGTTCTTTGGTTCTCGGTTTTCAGGAAATGGATAAAACACAGCTTTTGCTTGTTGGTGGAAAAGGGGTAAATTTAGGGGAATTATCCAAAATTCAAGGAATACAAGTACCAGAAGGGTTTTGTGTTACAACAGAGGGATATCAAAAAGCCATCGAACAAAACGAAGTGTTTCAGGCATTGTTGGAGCAATTAACATTGCTAAAAGTAGAGGATCGAGATCAAATTAGTGAAATCAGCAGGAAGATCCGACAAACCATTATGGATGTAGAAATTCCTTCTGATGTTGCGGGCGCAGTTGCTCACTATCTCTCCCAGTTTGGCGATGAACATGCTTATGCAGTGCGTTCTAGTGCGACTGCGGAAGATTTGCCACACGCCTCTTTTGCTGGTCAACACGACACTTATTTAAATGTCATCGGCATCGATTCCATCTTGCAGCATATCAGCAAATGCTGGGCTTCCCTATTTACAGATCGTGCGATAAGCTACCGTATGCAAAATGGGTTTGACCACAGCCAAGTTTATTTATCCGTTATCGTTCAAAAGATGGTTTTCCCACAGGCTTCAGGAATTTTATTTACCGCTGATCCAATTACTTCTAACCGAAAGCTACTATCAATTGATGCCAGTTTTGGACTTGGCGAAGCACTGGTCTCAGGCTTAGTCTCTGCCGATTGTTATAAAGTGCAGGAAAATAAAATCGTTGATAAAAGGATAGCAACAAAAAAATTGGCTATCTATGGACAAAAAGGAGGCGGAACAGAAACCAAGCAGATCGATTCGGATCAGCAAAAGACACAAACACTTACCGATCAACAGATTTTACAACTAGCACGCATTGGAAGACAGGTCGAAGCTTATTTTGGTAGTCCACAAGATATCGAATGGTGTTTAGTGGAGGATACATTTTATATCGTCCAAAGTCGTCCAATCACTACTCTTTTCCCTATCCCTGAAGCGAATGACGAAGAAAACCATGTTTATGTATCTGTTGGTCATCAACAAATGATGACAGATTCTATGAAACCATTGGGATTGTCTTTTTGGCTATTAACGACTCCGGCGCCTATGCGTAAAGCTGGTGGAAGGTTGTTTGTTGATGTCACGCACCAACTTGCTTCCCCTGTTAGTAGAAACGTTTTATTAAGTGCTATGGGACAACACGATCCGCTCATGAAAGACGCACTTATGAACATCATGGAGCGTGGAGATTTTATAAAATCGTTACCAAGTGATTCTAAAGCACCGAGTCCTAAAAGAGGCAATACAGATATGCTGGAACAAATCGAAAACAATCCATCAATCGTTTCTGATTTGATTAAGCGTAGTCAAACATCGATAGAAGAGTTAAAACAAAACATCCAAACGAAATCAGGACCGGATTTATTTGATTTCATTCGAGAAGATATCCAACAATTAAAAAAGATTTTATTTGACCCACAAAGCTCGGCTGTCATTATGGCGGCACAGGATGCTTCAGCATGGATCAATGAAAACATAGAGAAGTGGCTAGGTGAAAAAAACGTAGCAGACACGCTTTCTCAATCTGTACCAAACAATATTACTTCGGAAATGGGGCTTGAGCTTTTGGAGGTCGCAGATGTGATTCGTCCTTATCCAGAAGTAATTGATTATTTACAACATGTAAAAGAGGATAACTTTTTAGATGAACTGCTTACGTTTGAAGGTGGAAAAGAAACCCGAGATGCCATACTTGCTTACCTTACCAAATATGGAATGCGGTGTGCAGGAGAAATTGATATCACGAAAACTCGTTGGAGCGAAAAACCAAGTACACTTGTCCCGATAATTCTTGGTAACATCAAAAACGTTGAACCTAATGGTGGCAAGCGCAAATTCGAGCAAGGGCGGCGTGTTGCTTTGGAAAAAGAACAAGAATTAGTAGACCGATTGAAGCAATTACCGGATGGTGAACAAAAAGCCAAAGAAACAAAACGAATGATCAACCGAATACGGAATTTCAGCGGGTTTAGGGAATATCCAAAATACAGCATGATTCATCGCTACTTCGTTTATAAGCAGGCTTTACTAAAAGAGGCCGAAACCCTCGTACAAGCGGGCGTTATGTATGAAAAAGAAGATAGTTACTATCTCACTTTTGAAGAACTTCATGAAGTCGTACGCACTAGTAAACTGGATTACCAAATCATCAGCAAACGAAAAGAAGACTACAAATTATATGAAAAACTAACGCCTCCACGTGTTATTACGTCTGATGGTGAAATTATTACAGGTGCGTACAAACGAGAAAATCTCCCAGCTAAAGCGATTGTAGGCCTACCTGTTTCTTCCGGAGTTATAGAGGGACGAGCACGTGTCATTTTAAACATGGAAGATGCTGACTTAGAAGATGGAGATATATTAGTTACTTCCTTTACTGACCCTAGCTGGACACCGTTGTTCGTATCGATAAAAGGTCTAGTCACCGAAGTTGGTGGACTGATGACCCATGGAGCAGTTATCGCACGTGAGTATGGCTTACCAGCAGTTGTTGGCGTGGAAAATGCTACTAAGCTGATAAAAGACGGGCAACGAATTCGCGTGCATGGAACAGAAGGGTATATCGAAATAGTGTAGTTGTTGAATACTTTAGAGAATCGTACCTTAAGGTTTTGGTTTTTGCTATAATGACGACTATGTAGCTTTCATTTTTAATAACTAGGGGAGTGGAATATGGAAACGAACGTTTTTGAAGAGATGGCAAAAAGATATGATACAGAAGAAAGAATGGAATTAGCTAAAGTTATCGTTAAAGAAGTAAGGACAGAATTACAAAATAATAAATCAGATTCTTTACTAGACTATGGGAGTGGTACTGGTCTCGTTAGTTTAGAATTAGCGGACTTAGTAGATTCTCTTTTGTTGGTAGACTCATCAGAACAAATGTTAGAGGTTGCAAAAGCCAAGATTTCGCACAGAGGAATTACCAATTCAAAAGTACATTACTCCGATTTCACTCAAGAAACGCCTGAACTTAAGGCAGATGTCGTTTTAATGTCACTAGTCCTTCTTCATATTCCCGATACTAAAAAAATTTTACAAGAATTGTTTAACATTTTAAATGATGGTGGCAAGCTAATTATTATTGATTTTGACAAAAACGATAAAATAAATCATCCGAAAGTTCATAACGGCTTTTCGCATGAAGAACTGAAAAAAAGCTTATCCGAAGTTGGGTTTACATCAGTGGAAATGAAGACATTTTATCATGGACATCGTATTTTTATGAATCAAGATGCTTCAATGTTTATATCCAGTAGTATAAAGTGATTTTTTGTTTCTTAGTTTAGACAATCTCGAAATAGGGATGAATAACTGCTTGCCCAACTAACGGAAGAAATAGCTGAAAATCACTAAGTTGATTTTCAGCTATTGTTTTATCTTTTTATTTGCTAGTTTGCTTTTTCACCTGCTTTATTATCAAGAGCGTTTTCTATAACCTCATCAGGAATCACAATACGTTCTAATTCATCATATTTCGAAATTTTTTCCTCGATGGTGATCTCGGTTTCCAATCGATCCTCCATGTCGGTCAAATCCATTTCAAGATTTGCTCGAATCAATGATTTCGTAAAGTGAAAACTCTCTTTATCTATATAAATAGTATAGGTAAATCCATTATTTTGAAGGTTTTCTCCCCAATCAGTATCTATAAAAGCTGGCATAGATATATCCAAGAAATAAACGGATAGTTCATGAAAGGAATCTCCTTCCCCTGTTAATGTTAAAATATAGTGTTCTTCTTTTTCTTCTAACTTCAACTTTTCAGAATGTTTTTGGAAGTCTTCCAACCGTTTTGATAAATCCATATACTCTTTCGCTTCATCTAATGAAGGGTGATAGCCTGTATCTTTCCCTTTCCACCAATTTTCTTTTTCATAATTTGAATCAATAGTATATACATCCCCATCTGCAAAATAGAGTTGTGCCCCTACTTTATTGACGTTATCTATCTTTGTGTTTTGGGTGATGTGAAGGCCTAACGGATCTTTCACATAATCCATAGTGAGCTCGTTAGTTTGTTTGCTACCAGGTGGGAATAAATCTATGTCTTGTTCTATTTTTACTTCAGTGCGATAACTGTTGGTTTGCTCCATAGCTTGAATGGAGGATTCCAATACCTCTTCTGGCGTATTTGGTTTGTTATCACATGCTGCTAAACTGAGAGTGACACTAAGGCACCCGCAAAACATCAGTAATTTCTTCATTTTACCCCCTATGTATGATTTTGATTTACTTTAAGGGTACTCTAGTGTAGTCTTTCAATCAATGATAACTCTTGAAATTAGTAGCGCGGGTTTACTATTACTTAAAGTCTTTAACGCACTAAATATAAGTGTGAAATTAACTTCAATTTTCAGCTTAACTCCAATAAATTATTCCATTATGGGGGCCTTTCATCAAAGTTACCTTTTCGATAGTAAAGGCTCGTTTACCAAAAATGATATTCAGCATTCGGGAGGGAAGAGTCATGTATCCGAACTACGAAGAATTTAAGTCACTGGAATGGGAAGAAATCAAAATTCCCCCAATTATAAATATAGGTGTAGTTAGTCTTATGGTTATTAGTATCCTAATAGGTCAATATTTTGTTTCACTCATTGAATTGTTTAATTTAATAAAACAAATACCTTTGTTGATACTTGCAATCCCTCTAGTAGTATTTGTGTATATCGTGTTACACGAATTTATACATGGAGTTTTGATGAAATATTATAGTGGAATAAGCCCACAGTATGGCTTTAGTGGACCTTTTATATTTGCTAAAAGTGAAGCGATTTTTAATAAAAATGCTTACATAATAATTACCTTGGCACCAATGATTATTTTGGGAGTTATCTCTGCGGTGCTAATTTTTATCATTTCAGGTACGGGAGTGTGGTTTGCCTTATTTGTGTGGGTAATTAATCTTTATGCTTCAAGAGGTGACTTACAAGCAGTACTAGTATTAAAGGGTCTTCCAAATACCTATAGCATAAAAGATGAAGGGGATTCTCTTCAACTATATAAACAAATAAAATGATTCGTTAAAATTTTATGCAAGATAAATAGAATGTGAAGTTTTACACTTAAACTATTTGGTGCTTGAAGGATAGAAGGAGTTGTCGTGGCAGTAACTCTTATTGTTTATTGAGCTATAGAGCAGCATTCCTGTAATGAAGAAAATCCTCAACTCCAACAATTATTAATGATATAATTCCACTTATAAATAATTATTTTTGTATCATTCGAGGTTATTCAATGAAGTTATATAAACTAAAAAGGCAATTTAATGGATATAAAAAAGGAACACAGTTTTACTTGATTGCTGAATCAGAATTTATAGGGGTCAAAGAATTTGTATTAAGAACGAAAGATTTAACGAAAAGGATATCAATCAATGAAAGTGAATTTACTAAGAATTTTTCTATCATCAAAGTATCTATTAACGAATAAAAGCCCCATTTGGGTTATTCTAAACGATTTTATGATGCTTAAAAATACTTTTTTTCATACAAACAGCCTTATAAAAAGAAAGGATATTTTAGTTTTTAAGTAGAAGGCAACTTTTATAGTGGAAGGATGCTAGAGTGAAAATCTGGAATAAAATAAATGGATATTCATACATAAACCACTATGAGTAAAAACAAGTGAGGAGAGAATGAACATGACAGAGAAAAATAAAATCAGCACTAAAAAGGAATTGTCACCAGAACAAAGTGAAAAATTACTTAGCGTATTGAAAGCCCGTTTTGAGAAAAACATGAACCGCCATAAAGATTTTGAATGGGACAAAGTACAAGCAAAGCTGGACGCTAACACGGAAAAACTGTGGTCGCTTCATGAAATGGAGATAACGGGTGGAGAACCAGATGTTATCGGTTATGATAAAAGTGAGGATGAGTACATTTTTTGTGATTGTTCACCAGAAAGTCCCAAAGGTCGCCGAAGTGTTTGTTACGACCGTGAAGCATTAGAGTCAAGAAAAAAACATAAACCTGAAAATAGCGCTATTGATATGGCAACTGCCATGGGCATAGAAATTTTGACTGAGGAACAATATCGGGCACTGCAGAAACTTGAAAACTTCGACAAGAAAACGTCGAGTTGGGTGCAAACTCCTACTGATATTAGAGAACTCGGTGGTGCCCTTTTCTGTGACTACCGCTTCGGTCACGTCTTCGTGTATCACAATGGAGCAGAATCTTACTATGCTGCAAGAGGGTTTCGTGGCTCGCTAAGGGTCTAAATTTGAATTTGAGAACGGATCAGCTAGTGAAAGTTTTAACGAATGGTTGTATAGCATGAATAGATAATCTTTTGTTCGTTATTCGACCAACAGAACAAAATAATTCAAGAAGGATATTGATCCTTCGATAACATATAGGTATTAGGGTATAGTTGGGAGTGGATTAGGTGATTGCAGACTTATTTGGTAGTGTATTACAAGGAATACCGTCTAAAAAAAATAGTTTAATCAAGAAAAAAATTAATCTATTAAGTCAAGAAGAGTGGTATAAGGCATTTGTAAATAGATATGGAAATTTAATTGTATTTAATAACGCCTTTAGAAACTTTATTTACCAAAAGGATATCGAAACTATCTTAAAAGACAAAGAAAAATTAGAAGCCTTTCAAGAACAACTTAGACAACTAGTTATTAAAGAAAACCTATAAGTTACTGTCTTAGGCTATTAGGTAATTTGTTGAATTCGTTTTTCGAAACAGTTAGATAAAATGAGACTTGGTTCTAAATAAAGGAGAACCGAGTCTTTTTCTTTTGAAATTCTAAAAGAACAGACACTTTAGTATATAAAATAGCAACGTGAGAATGTCTAGTATCAATCCATTAATTATTTTGTAGGATAATGTACTTGTTAAATTATTAGAAAACCTTAAATATCAACACAAATGAGGGGACGATACCATGTGCGATTTCGTACCCCATTTGTGTTGATATTTATAGTTTTGTACCGGAAAAGGGAACCCGTTATACAATAAGCAGATACGCTTTTTTTACTAAGAGAGAAATCTGTTGCAGATTATCTCATTGATTCCGTATAGTTAATGTCCATAATTTGTTCCGTTTCATTGTGGAATGTTATATCAACCAATACACCAAATTCTTTACTGTCCTCTTTTAACCATAGTTTAAATTTTTCTGTTGAATGTTCCGTTCCTTTTTCCTTACCGATGTGAAGATAGTCAACAATATCTGCTTGGGGATATTTCTCTTTTGTCTTTTTTAGGGCTATTTGTCCCCATTTAGCATAGGGAGGTACTTCTTGTTGTGCTTTTATAACATTATTAAGATTAAAGAATGGTAAATCTCCAAATAAGCATAAGCCATATATCAACTGAACGGATAGTAGTATTTTTATCATGTTAAAACCTTCTTTTTTATCTTAGTCTTTTCGTGTTTGCAAAAGGTTATGCGTCAAATTCTTCTTCGACCATTGGGTGTGAAAGTTAAACAAGGTGATCATTAAATTTGATCGCTTTTTTCTTTTCTGAAACTGAGATTTTATATTTAGAATAGTGTGTTAGTAAGGAAGTGATGACATATTGAGCTAACGAGCTATCGCTTTCTTTATAGAGGGAGGGTAGTTTATAGGAGTAAGGGTGCGTAACCCGATAAAAGAGGGGGGACAAATCGATGAAAAAAATTAGTATCCTATTGGGTGTGGTCATTCTAATCGTCATATTGGCAAATATAACGGATATAGTGGCTCATACTAAACTGTATTCATTCAACAATAATAAAAAAGTTACAACCGAAACAAAAGTCATAACTTTTGAAGAAATATACCAGACTTTGCGTCAACAAAGAGGATTGGCTCAAGAATTAGAGGATTCTATAAAATATTCATTGATAGGTGATGAAGTAAGAAAGGGTCTTGATGATGCTTCTAATTACGAAGTATTTTTTAGGATGCACCCTCAAATCAATTCAATCAAAGTTGAACTGCCAATAATCACATACAAAGACGACGATAGGACAATTAAATTTATATCAGGAAAAGGTAAAGTTTTAGAAATAGCAGAAAACGGTCAATGGAAAGAATTTAATGGTTCTTGGGATGATTTACTTGAAAAGTATAACCAAGATGTTAATTAACATCGAAAATTGTCCAACTTAGTTGTGCTATCGGGGGGCAATAGTGGAACAGGGAGTTGTTGATAGACGGCAGCTCCTATTTATATGGCTCTTTTCTCATAGATTGTTGTTTTTACTTATAAATTCAGCCCGTTGATTAAACGTAGTTTTTCGTTAAAAAGCAACAAACTTCACGAAAACAGCCATTTATATTGATATAAAAACCGCACGAAAATTAGGGGATAAAATAAAAGGAGTGTTCAAGAGGGAAATCCCAATAGTTACAGAGTGGCTAAAGGGGAAAAACCTTACTGAAAATGAAACTGGCTTCCTTCTTATACCAACAATAACATATCTGCAAAAAAGTCCAGATAAAAAAAACTCTCCCAATGAAACACTTCTAATATATCTATGAACATTCGTTTACCAAGGAATCCTGGCTCATGAGAACAGCCCATCATTTTTGGCATATGATGGGGTGAATGCACGAGTAAAGGGATGATTTCATGAGCAAGAGAAAAAAGAAAAAAGTAATATGTGAGGTTGAGATGCCGCCTCAGGGGTGTCCGGATCTCTTTCCTCATGAAGAGTGCGAGAATCCAACAATCCACTTGTATGAGGTAGGGAGTATAAGTTGTGAGGGTGTCATTAGCGGAAGGGTTTTATGTGATTACAGACCGGTACCAGGTGTTGTCGTCAATTTAACCAGTACTTTCTCCGGGTTGGTGTTTAGTGATGCTATGCCCGTCACTGACAGTACTGGTCGATTTAGCACAACGGTAACGGTTCCCGAGGGGACACCCATTACACCGGGAGTGAGGATCACCGCCTCTGCTGTAGTAAACGGTATAGCCATTAGTGATACGCTTTATGTGAGGGTTGATTGCCTTTATTGTAAAAACCCAATCTTAACGTTGAATCCGATTTCGGGAGTTGTTGGATGTAAAGGAACGAAGCTTTCTGGAAGGCTTGTCTGTGACGGGAGTGTTATTGCGAATGCAGCGATAGCGTTCACCATCACTTCTTCATCGAATTTAGTTAAGGTCACGCCGAACCCAGCAATTACTCAGAGAGATGGAACGTATTCCGCCACACTGCTTCCTTTTACGGGAATCAACGAAACCATCACCGTCACCGCGTCGGTAAAAATTGGCGGGAAAGAAGTCTTTTCGGAAACTCAGCAAATAACAGTGCAATGCATTAAATGTAAAAATCCTAAAATTACTGTAAAAAATCTTAAGAAAATAGATTGCCGTGCATTTATTTATGGCAGGTTAACGTGTGATGGTCTACCACTGGCTAATGTGCCAGTCAAATTATCCGGTTCTCCGATTCTCGAATTCAATCCGGAGAATCCTGTGACGGATGAGAATGGAGAGTTCACAAGTGTCGTGACGGTGGAAGAGGGTACTTCGCTACAGAAGGCTTTTTATACAGCAGAAGCCGTTGTGGATGGAAAGACAGTTTCGGTAACGGATAAGGTGAAAGCAGGATGCGTTAAATGTACGGACCCTAAGATTACCGTCAAAAACGTGAAAAAAATAGATTGCCGCGCATTTATTTATGGCAGATTAACCTGTGATGGACGACCGTTGAACAATGTTTTAGTTAACTTGTCCGGTTCCTCGATTCTCGAGTTCCATCCGGAGAATTCCGTGACGGATCAGAATGGAGGATTCACAAGTGTCGTGACGGTGGAAGAAGGTACTCCGCTACAGGAGGCTTTTTATACAGCGGAGGCAGTTGTGGATGGAAAGACAGTTTCGGTAACGGATAAGGTAAAAGCAGGGTGCGTTAAATGTACGAATCCTAAGATTACCGTCAAAAACGTGAAAAAAATAGATTGCCGCGCCGTAATTAATGGCAGGTTAACCTGTGATGGTCTGCCGTTGGCTAATGTTCCAGTCAAATTAGCAGGATCCTCCATTTTAGCGTTCCATCCGGAGAACCCCGTGACGGATGAGAATGGAGAATTTACAAGTGCCGTGACGGTGGAAGAAGGTACTCCGCTACAGGAGGCTTTTTATACAGCAGAAGCCGTTGTAGATGGAAGGACAGTTTCGGTAACGAATAAGGTGAAAGCAGGATGCGTTATATGCAAAAAACCGGAATTGTCGTTGAAAGTTCCAAAAAATATTGGCTGTGAAGGAGCTAAGCTGACCGGTTGCTTAACGTGTGACGGTGTGCCAGTTCCGAACGCCGAAATCTTCTTTGATATTGAAGCATCGTCACCCACAGCTATCCACGCAGTGCCGAATCCGGCAATTACAAAAGAGGATGGGACCTATTCAACACATCTTTTGCCTAGTTCAGGGGTAACGGAAACCATCACTGTCAAAGCCTTCGCAAATATCAAAGAGGCAGAAGTTTCATCGGAAATAAAGAAAATTAAGGTGGATTGTTCGTGTAAGAAACCAGTAATAGAAGTAGATAATCCAGATAAAATAATCTGCGCTGGAAAAATGACCGGATGTGTACTTTGCGATGGGAAACCTGTCCCGAATAGCGAAGTCAAATTTAGTAGTGACCTATTAAATTTTGAAGTACCGGTTGTCGTAACAAATGAAGACGGTAGCTTTTCAAATAAAGTGACCATTTCGCCAGGTACACCGTTTGAAAAGGTTTCCTATACGGTTCATGCAGTTGTTAATGGGATTCCAGTATCGCAAACAGAATATGTGTGGGCAGGATGCCATCCGGATAAAGAATGTGCACTAACGCTAGAAGGGCCAAAATTGGTGAAATGCAAAGAAGAGAAAGTAAGGGGCTGTTTAACGTGTGACGATAAGCCAGTAGAGAACGCGTATATTTACTGTATTGTCGAGTCCCCATCCCTAGAGGCAGTCAAAATTACTCCGAACCCCGCGATCATGAAAGAGGACGGCACATACAAATTTTCAATTCATCCGGAATTTGGTGCGGACGAAACAATCAAGATAAGGACTGTTGCGATGATCGAGGGAGAAATCGTATCATCTAAGCTGGCCCTCATGAAAATTGATTGTCCATGTAAGAAACCGGAGATAAAGCTGGAAAAACCAAAGAAGATTAAGTGTTGTGAAAAGATACAGGGCTGTGTCTTATGTGATGATGGTACGCCTCTTCCGAATGTAGAAGTCACCTTAAGCAGTCCGCTGCTCACATTTGATCCTATGATTCTGATGACAGATGAGAATGGAGAGTTCACAAGTAAAGCTTCCGTACCGCCACATACACCATTCGAAGAAACTAGATTTACAGCAAGTGCTGTAATAAATGGGAAGACTATATCCAAAACAGTACATGTCCGTGTCAGCTGTTAGTCGATCCAATTATTTATCATTTTCCAAAAGAAGACTCCCTCTTCAATCGTGAGTAGAACGGGTAAGGGGAGGCTTCTTTCGGTTGGCACTAGTCAAAATATCCCTAATCCAGTTTAGTAAGCTAGCTGGTGTTTAAGTTAAACAAGATGATCGTCAAACGTGGCGATCTTTTTTATTTTGGATTTTTAAAAAAAAGGTTGGGATTTTATGTTAAAATTTCAAGTAGTTAGGGTATTCTTTCGACAAGAGTTGGAGCGCTTCTCCTTTTCTCCAAGATAAAAGGAAATGGTTGTTACCATTAAATTAGAGCAAAAGCATTTGTCGACTAATGTAAGTAGTTACTTCGAAAAGAATGTTAGTTTAGTTTGGAGAGGAAAGGATGTAATAATGAAGTTATTTAAGAATATGTCTGAAACAGAATTAGGTAACTGGAATAAAGGGGCCATACTTGGCTTTTATACCTATATGTTTCTTTTATTCATAGACCAAACTTATAGTCTATTATTCGCAAGTAATTTCTTTTCTTCTTCTGTCATTTTTTGGGCTGGATTAATAGTAGCTTTTGGGTTTGAGTTTATTTTGCATCTGAGGACTAAAGTGAAATTAAATAAATGACATTCAAAAGATTTTTTTATTCCACTAGTGGTTGCGTCTACTCAACAGGGCGAGTGGCTTCTTGTACGAACGGGGCAGGTAGTTTAATAAGCTAATGAATTTTAAAGGAGAATAGAGGTTTACTATGAATCAATTATTAGGGCTTTTTTCTAGAAGACGGTTGCTTTTAACAATACTTGAAAACACAGAGTAGATTGGAGCGAAAGGCACTGGACTCCCGCGGGATACAGAGGAAAAGTCGAGACTCCGCAGACGGCCCATTACCGACAAACAACAAATTTCACGAAAATATTCTTAAAAAAAGAGAAAGAAGGAGTTAGTATAGTGATAAAAGGAAGATTGGTATACTTAAGGCCTATTGAAGATAACGATATGGAAAGTATTTATAAGTCTTGTCAGGATGAAGAGTTTTTATATATGACTGGCACTCGTAAGTCGTTTACAATGGATGAAATTATTAAAAGTTATAGACAGTTTAGCAAAGATCCTACACGTTATGATTTTGCCATTTGTTTATTAGATAATAATAAACTAATAGGTGATTTAGCCATCTTAGACGTTGATGAAGATAATAAAAAGGCAGGGTTTAGAATATCGCTACATAGTAAAAATAGTTTAAACAAAGGTTACGGTACGGAAGCGACTCAACTTGCACAAAAATTTACTTTTGAGGAGCTTAAACTAAATCGTTTGGAGTTAGAGGTATTTTCTCATAACATTCGTGGTATAAAAGCATATGAAAAAGCAGGGTTTAAAAAAGAAGGAATACTAAGACAATCCCTTTATATGAATAATAAATACTCTGATGAAGTCCTTATGGGAATGCTTCAAGAAGACTACTATAAATAAAAATGTATTCACAACTCCTGTGGTATATTACGTAGGAAGTTCCTACATGATCATGGGCACTATTCGAATCATCGGGGCCGTTTCCTAGTACGCTACAGGAAACTTAGGGAAGGGTTATTCCATCATCTAACTATCAAGTTACAGAAGACTCCGAAATCCTATTAATTAAAAGTAAGGAGTTGACTTCATCATCAATAAAAAGTGAAAGTTGGATTCCAGTCTCGAGAATATAAATTAATAATGTGGTAGATAGTGAGCTGTTTCGGCAGCTCTTTTTATTAGACTAATTATTACCGATTGGTGGGGGAAGGAATGACAAAGCTACTGGTTAATGTAAGTGAGTACAGCGAAGAATGGGAAAACCAATTTGAATATGAGAGAAAGCGAATTATGGATGTTATTGGTGATAAAGTAGCGAGGATTGAGCATATTGGAAGTACGGCAATAAAGGGATTAAAAGCTAAGGCGATCATTGACATTATGGTAGGCGTAGAGGAGTTAAGTACGGTACCTACTTTTGTTGCTCCTCTAAGTGAAATTGAATTTGAGTATGTTCCAAAACCAGAAGTAACGGATAGAAGGTTTTTCAGAAAGGGTTTATGGGGAAAAGGAACTTGTCATTTGCATATTTGTGAAGTGCATGGCAGAGAATGGATGGAGAAACTACTATTTCGTGATTATCTTAGAAAACATCCTCAAGTCGCTAAAGAGTATGCTTTGCTTAAAAGTGAACTTGCTTCTAAATATAAGTACGATAGACCAACCTATACCCAACAAAAAGAACCGTTCATTAAGGACATTATCGAAAAAGCTAGAGAGAATTTTTAAGTCGATTTTTAGTTGCAAGGTCGGATGCTTTCCTTGGATAAGGAATGGTACCATATGTTTTTTAGGTTGTTTGTATGGAAAAAAGTATTTTGAAGCATCGTGAAATCATTTAGGATAACCAAAATGAATTGATTCTGCACCACTTTGGCACTAAATTTGCTTTTTTATAGTAGATGGTGGAGGCTTTGTTTCAGCCGCCATGGGAGTTTTTCGTAAAGTTTGTTGCTTTTCAACTACAAACTAAGTTTACCCAACTGAGTTGCTTGGAACGGAGGGCACTTGACTCCTGCGGGAAGAGAGGGAAGGGAGAGACCCCGCAGGCGAAGCTGAGGAGGCTCTCATTCCTCCCCGCGGAAAGCAAGTGCCCGTAGTGGAAAGCAACGGACATAATTTATAAGTAAAAACAACAATCTATGAGAAAAGAGTCTTTTTTTAACTATATTTCATTAAAACGTTCTTATAAGAAAAACAGAGAATTAGTATAAAATGTGGAGTATGTAAATAAGTAGTACAAATAGCCACAAAACGGGACGCATGGATTAAAAAAATCCATACGTCCCGTTTTGTTAGTGCCTTATTGAACGAAAGAACCTGTTATTTTGAGCGAAATAGTTCACAATCTGGTAGTAAGGAAGTTTGGAGTAACGATAAGAGTTATAGGATGCTGTGATCATAAGAATTTTTCGCTTTACTCGTTCCTTATTAAATACCTAAAAGGACTTATAACAGGAATAAAAAATCAATATCTGTTAGTTTTCACGTAAGATACTTATTTATCATGTTATAAAGGCTTGTTGTTTAAATTAATGATTTCAAAAACAGCCTGTTCAGCTGACTGAAGTGCACCTTCCAGATGTCCACTATATTGTGAATTTGTCTCTGTACCAGCAAAAATAATTTTCTTTTTCCATACACCTTCCACTGGTGGTTGACCATAACTCTGGTAATTTTTTAGAGGACTAAAATCTTCTTCGACAGCCGTCTCAGCATCTCTAGACCAATCTTTATAAAAAATATCCTGTACGTTTTCGGCTTCACTTCCAAAGAGCTTAACTAACTGGTCAACAACCAATTTTAAAATTTTGTCTTGTCCCATTTTTTTACGTGTATCTGCAGGTAATCCGAAGAAACCAAATAATGCGCCAGATCCTTTATTAGGAGAAGCATCATATATTTCTTGTAAGGGACCAACGGCACTCAATGCATATCCAGAAAGTCCTAATTCTCTCCAGAAGGGACGATCATAGACTGCAACAACCTTGGCCTGTTCCGCCATCCACGTAGGTTTTTTTCCGATATCAGTAATAAGATTTGGAGGTAGGAAAGGAGAAAATTCAATGTGATTCGCTACAAGACGAGGTGGCAATGCTAAAATAACAGCATCTGCAAGAATCTTTTTTCTCTTTCCATCAGCAAGGTCTGCTTCAACCGTAATATCACCAGCTTCATTCAGCTGGATTTTCTTAACTCGTGTTTCTAGCTCAACTATTTCTGAGGGGATAGTCTCTGCTAGAGCATCAATAAGAGACTGCACACCTCCAGTCAATCGAAGCCACTTTTCATCAGAACTTTCTTGCAGCACACAACGCTCTGGTGGTTTGATTTGGAATCGTTCTAAAAGAATATCCCCTTCGTTATATTGGACAAAAGTTTCTAAATTTAGTTCTTTAACAAGATTAACAATATGGCTCTCAGACTGTGGCCAAAACCACGTCGGGCCAAGGTCAAATTTGCCAAGGTCAGGTCTGTTTGGAACAGAAGTGCTCAAAATCCTGCCTCCAATTCTATCTCTAGCCTCTAGGACCCTACATTCAATGCCTTGTTTAGTAAGTAGTGACGCAGCGCGTAGGCCACTTAAACCCGCACCAACAATGATTACAGGATTGTTCATATTTTCTCCTCCTTTTGACTGTGTTTTAGTTTGAATTATCGTAACACGCACAAAAAAGCCATACAATATTATAATTGTATGGCGAACAATATTAGGTAAGGCTATTTAGCAAACGTTTAAGGATAATCAGTCCTTGCTCGAGTTCTTCTAATGTTCTTGGTGCACAGACAGAAATCCTTACAGCCCTATCCGGACAACTATTTCCAACTACAAAACGCTCAGCAGCATACACTTGTACTCCCTGCTTTGCAGCTAACGCTTCAAATTCAGCACCTGTAATCTTGCCTGGTAACAGCAGCCAGCGAAAGATGCCCGTTTCCACGCCTAGACACGTATAGTCTGCCAAATATCGATTGACGACTTGGTTTCTGAGAATGGTTTGTTCCTGATGCCCCTCAATTAAGGATTCAAATTGATTCGATACAATCATACGTGCTGTCAGTTCTGCTAATAATGGGGAAACGGTTATATTTAAATTATAAAGTGCCTTTGAAATAGGCTCCTTGAATTGACTTGGCACAGCTACATAGGCTAATCGTAACCCTGGTGCAAATGATTTAGATAAACTTGCAATATAGATAACCTGTTCAGGTGCAAATGATGCGACTGCTGGAAGTGGTTTATTATGGAGGAGATGGTATGAGCCATCTTCAATAATAAACTGATTATACTTTTTGGCAATTGCTGCTATCCTTTTTCGATTCTCAATAGATATAAATGAAGCTGTTGGATTATGGTAATCAGGAATTACGTAAATGCCTTTAATGTTATAATTTTTACACGCATTTTCAAAGGATGTTGGGCTCATTGCGTAATTCTCTGATTTTATCGGTACTATTTGCACACTAAGCATGGATGCAACAGTTTTTAAACCGGGATATGTATGTTGGTCAACACCAATACGATCTCCAGGCTTACAAAGACTTGCTAATGTAGCAGCAATCGCATTTTGCCCCCCATTGGCAAATAAAATATGATCAACGGTTGTTTCAAGTCCACCTCTTTGGATTAGCTTTACAGCAGCATCCTTTTGCCAAAGGCTTTCACCTGGTCGACCATAACCAAACCACCTATCATAATCTGTCTCTTGTAACATACTTTTTAGTTGGAGTAGCAGTGGCTCGTAAGAAGCATTATCTGGTAGTGTTGCTCCCATTTCTATCAAATGAACAGGCTTTGTATCTTCAAGCAAGTAGGCATTTGATAACGCATCATACGATACAAATGTCCCACTTCCAACCGATGCACTTAGCAATCCTTTTTCTTCACATACTTTAAAAGCCTTTGAAATGGTACTAAGGTTTAAATCCAAATAATCAGCTAGTTCTCGCTGTGGAGGGAGTTTGGTTCCAGGTAGTAAATCTCCGTTTAATATATCCTGTTCCAATTGCCCTGCGAGTGTTTGATAAATTGGTTTTTCCGTTTTGTCAATCGATGGCTTCCAGCTCATCGGATAATTTTCAAAAGAATTAATTGGCATGGTATGCATCCTTTTCACATTCAACTAAATGATTGTGCTTTTTTAAAAACAATTATAATTGTTATCCTATTTGTGAGTATAGTAGTAGAGACTTTTTTTCTTCACTTTTTTTCAAAAGGAAGGGAAGGGGTGGGCATTGAAAAATGAGAAATACAGTGAAAAGAAAGGTCTGTTGTCATTAGTGAGGGCCTTGAAAGTAATAAAATGCAGTTCCTAATCGCCGTACATGAGTACATAATTGTACGGCAATCAGACACTATAGTTGGTATTTTATCCCGCATTAACGGACAGTAAGCCCCCCATCTCAAGGCTTAAGAGGATTGGAGAAGCGAAACTGTCCGTAAACGCCCGGTTGGTTCAACTAACAATCAATGGGGATGGGAGGCCCCCACTGATTGAAGTTTCCCTTTATTGAAGCGCATGGAGTCTAGCAAAAATACCTTCTTCTTTGGCACTAAGCTCCTGATGGGTACCGTCTTCCGCAATTCCTTCTTCCGTAATAACGAGAATACGGTCCGCCTTTTTGATTGTTCCCAATCGGTGGGCGATAATCAGTGTTGTACGGTCTTTAGAAAGACTATTCAACGCTTCTTGTATGATGGCTTCTGTTTCTGTATCGAGTGCGGATGTTGCCTCATCGAGAATTAAAATTGGTGGGTTTTTCAAAAACATTCTTGCGATTGCTATTCGTTGTTTCTGACCACCAGAAAGCTTTAATCCTCTTTCGCCGACTTGCGTCTCATACCCATCTGGAAGCGAAGCGATAAGTTCGGTTAAATGTGCTTTACTAGCTGCTTCTTCAATCTCCTCTTGCGTTGCATTCAATCTGCCATAGGCAATATTCTCTCTTAAGGTTCCGGTAAATAAAAAGACATCCTGTTGAACGATTCCGATGTTAGAGCGTAACGATTCTTTTGTCATATTTCGGATATCGATGCCATCTATCGTAATTTCTCCACCTAAAACATCATAAAAGCGAGGGATTAACGAGCAAATCGTCGTTTTTCCAGCACCAGAGGGACCTACAAATGCGACTGTTTTTCCTGCCTCAATCGAAAAGGTTAGATTGTTTAAAATACTGCGATTACCCTCATATCCAAAGGTAACATGCTGAAAATGAATATCTCCTTTTAAAGCCGGAACCTCAACGGCATCGGGAAGGTTTTTAATATCTGGTTCCGTATCAATCAATTCGATAAAACGCTTAAAGCCTGCCATCCCTTTTGGATAAAGTTCGAGTAGGGCACTAATCTTTTCAATCGGTTTAAATAAAATATTTAGATAGAGAATAAAAGCAACTAACTCTCCGTACGACAATGATCCTGAAAAGCTAAGCCAAGCACCGTATACTAAAATAGTGACGGTCATGAGCCGAGTTGTAACGTAAATTCCGGAAAGGTTTGTACTCATCACTTTATAAGCCTCTAGTTTTGTTTTACGAAAAAACTGATTATTTTTATTAAAGCGATCTTTTTCGTACTGCTCATTAGTAAAAGATTGTACAACCCGTACACCTGATACACTGTCTTCTACCTGTGAATTTACATCAGCAATATTACCGAACATTCGTGTCCATGCTTTATTCATTTTAATATTCGAGTAGGAAATGAGCCAGACAAGAAATGGAACAATGATGATAGCAACTAGAGCTAGTTTTACATTAATCGTAAGCATGATCCAGAACGCACCGATAAATGTCATTACTGCAATAAAGAAGTCTTCTGGTCCATGATGGGCAAGCTCCCCTATATCCATTAAATCATTTGTAATACGGCTCATAATATTGCCTGTTTTGGTATTATCAAAAAAGCGGAAGGATTGCCGTTGCACGTGGTTGAATAGCTCACGTCTCATGTCAGTCTCAATATTTATCCCTAATTTATGGCCCCAATAATTCACGACAAACTGCATGCAGGAGCTCATAAGGTAAAGGACTAAAAGACCGATACTTACAGAAGTAATCGTACTCCAATTCCCTTCTGGAAGGAGATCGTCAATGAACCAAGAAACGGCAAGAGGAAATCCTAGTTCTAACACCCCTACGAATACAGCACAAAAAAAGTCAATAAAAAAAAGCCTTCGATGTGGCCGGTAATAGCCAAAGAAACGCTTTATCATCGTAGTAAAACACCTCACTTTTGAATATGATTCTCAATTAGATGTTAATACATTACCACAAATTAGTTATTTGCGCTATATAAATCTTGTAGGAAGGGGGAGTTACTTCCTATCTATCATTCTCAAACTATATGGACAATGATTATCATTGTAAATGAGGAGTGTGATTATTTTTTACTTGCTGTTCGGATGATTGTATCAATTCTTGTGTGTGTTTTAGGTGGAGGTTACGAATAACCCTACTACTCTTATTGGATTAAAAAGTTCCTAATTGATCAAGTATGATATGTTAGGATAAATGATATAAGTTAACCGAACCATGAATTGGGGGCTAATTATGTATAAGCTGCGAGGTCATCATCTTTTTTGCCTTTTGGGCTATCGGGGAATGGGCTATTCTCAAGAATACGTGGAAAATATGACGCATATGCATCAAACCTTAAGAAACGACCCCAAGACGTTAATCCAGCTTGTAAAGGGGCCAGATCACTTGTGTGAAAAGTACCCAAACTCAGGTGAATATCACTGCCAAAACGACAACATCTATGAGAGAGATGCTGCTATTTTAGAGAAAATGGAGCTTGAGATCGGACAAATTCTGAAGTGGGAGGACATGGAGTCCCGTATTCGTAAGCATGTCACCGCCTCCGATATTCAAGTTGTATGTGAAACGTGTTCTTGGCGTTCTTATGGGGTTTGTGAAGAAGGTATTCAAGAAATTCTTGAAGGGAAGGGCTTAAGGGAAGTTAATTAAACGAGGTTGGGACATAACTAACATACTATCCCCTAAAGACGAATAATATCAGATTAAATTATTTCGTAATCGCTGTTACACACCGCTGTTGATTTCCGTGTCAAGACTTCGCTTTCCGCGGGCGGTCGGTGAGCCTCCGGGAAAAGCGGAAGTGGCTTGGTCAGCTCGTGAAGAAAATAGGGAAATACCCAAAAGGCGCTTTTTGCCTTTAGGGGATTTCATCTTTTTCACAGCGAGTTAGCCGCTGGAGCTAAACATGCGCTGCGCTCTTGCGGGGTCTCACCTGTTCCGCTTTTCCCGCAGGAGTCTTCGTCTTGCACTCCAATCAACAGCTAGAACAAGTTAAAAAGAACAACAAGTTTTATGAAGACTTATAAAAAAATCCGAACTAATTTCCCTTCAAATGAAAGAATTAGTTCGAATTTTTATTCACCTAGAGCACATTTGTCCCAGCCTCATTTTTTTAGGGTGCACTTACGGGAAGTACCACCCCACTGATTGAAGTTTCATTTTATGTTATTATTTTGTAACTATTTTTTGGATTCCACTTAGGGCCTCGACCATCCTTAATGAGTATGTGAACGTTCTCCTTGGCTTTTATCCCATTTTCGAAAAATGAGCCAGGCGATTAAGCTAAAAACGACTAATAAACTTTCCAAAGAAAAAATATACCAAGGATAGGGACCTAGCAAGTCAAATAAACTTGGGCTTTCAGGTTTATGGCGCAAAAACCAATAGTTTCCGTTCGCTCGCTTATTAACGAACAAGATAACAGGCAAAAGTAGATTAATAAAAACAATCAGTTTTATGGCAGTTCGGAATGTTGGGGAATATCCTTTTACCCACGTAAAATATAAGGTTACCCATACAACCATCATATGTGCATAGAAAAAGTGTAAAAATCGAAAGTGGGGAAAATCGTATGTTAAGGCAGGGGTAACGATAGCTTGGGTTGCACCCAATATGGCAATGAAAAACAATAGTTCAAAGACTACTTTTTTTCTTGTCAATAGTAAAATAACAGATAATATGAGGCCGATATTACACAATTCCAACGGCATAGATTGACCAACTTTCCAGACATCATTCACGTACATCCATACCTGGTTCGTAATCTCAAACAAAATCAAAGAAAAAGCTACTGTAATTTCTGTTCTTCTCCCTTTCTCATCAGCCAACTTTTTTCGATTCAGAAAAATCATAATTGATATAAGAAAAAAGACAGATAATATGACAACATGACTTCGAGAAAACATCTCAAACTCAAAAGCCTTATTACTGTGGCCAAACCAATCCATTATTTCCAACTCCTAGTTCATGATTGTACAAACATAAGATGTGCCCCAAACTTGAGAAAATCTAAACACCGAACAAAATTCATTGAATAAGCATTTTTATTATTTCCGTAAAATTCCCGATTATTTCTAGTAGAGGAGTTTTTTCTAGAAAATATAGCATGTAGTACAATAAGTCTGAACTAGATAACAAAACCTATGTAGATGAATGAAAGTAGATTGGCAGTTCCATTTTCGATAGCATTTTTCCTCTTCCAACAGTCAAAATCTATTCTCTTTGTAAAAACTTTTCGATACGCTCGAGAAGTTTTTTTATTTTAGGGTGTCCTTTTTTCTTTCGTTTTCCTATTTAGAGTATGAAGAAAATTTTAGGAGGTATTTGCGATGAGTAATGGATGGGTGAAAATGGAGAAGGAATTAGTAAGGAGTGAAATTTGGCATGATTTTATTGGACTTCGTTTGTATCTTTGGTTAGTACTAAATGCAACGAATCAAGACAATGTGAAAGTTCGAGAAATTACGCTGAAAAAAGGGCAATACATTCGTTCCCTTTCTAGTTTACAGGATGATCTTAGTTACGTCGTTGGGAGAGGGTTAAAGAAAGTTCCAGTAATGACTATTAGTAGAGCTATTAAATATTTAGAATCTCTAGGATATATCCAAACCAAAGTAACGAGATATGGTTTTTTATTTACGATTCTTCCTACCCATAAGGAAGCCTACTTTTCTGATGAAAGAATAGACAGAACAAAGGTGTTACAAAACAGGGATGAATTCGATACAAAGGTGGTAACAGACAAAGAAAGAAAGATAGAAAGAAAAGAAGATGATGATGAGAAGACAGCCGAGCAGCAAAAATTAGCTAAACAACAAGCGATCGCCACAAGCTTTATTGAACTTCGCAACAAAGGAACATATCTGACAGAAGCAGATTGCGAAAGCATTAGGCGAATCAGCGAGTTACCACATTCGAGTCAGGAACTAGCATCGATGATGAAGCGGGTCTTTACAAATTATCAGGAGAAAAACCCGACGGAAACGATTAACAGTCCGAAGTACATGGAAAAGGCATTGCAACGACTAGGTTTTACAACGAAGAAACAAGAGGAACCTGATTTAACAGGTCTTGAAAGTGCATTCGCAAATTTAGAAAAGAAGCTTGCGGCAAAGGGGGAACTCTCGTGATAGTGGAAGAGTTGAAACAATTACTAACGAAAATATCTACTGCCTATCCAGGTGTGAAGTTCTCCGATGCCAAGGCCGAGTTATGGTATGAAGCATTGAAAGACTGTGATTGTTTTCTAGTGGAGAAAAAATTTAGCTCGTACATTCAGCAAAACTTTTATCCACCTAAAATAGCGGACTTGTATGTCAACACGGATGAAAATCCAGCACCGTCGATACTAGAGAAAATAAATCAATGGGAAAGGGAAGGAGAGCAGAGAATTGAAGAGAAGCGAGACAAAAAGCGAAGAGAGAATGCCCCAAATTGGATTAGCAGAAAGTAAGTTAAATGAACTGTTAGAAGCGGAAAGTATGGTATTAGGTGCGATTCTTCTAGAGCCGAGTGTTATGTACGAGTTAACGACGGACATCATTCATTTTACCCAGGAGAAAAATAAACTTATTTTTAGCTGCATGAAAAAATTACAGGAAGATGGAATGGAGATCAACCCAGTGACACTTGTAGAGGAGCTCGGTGATCAAATTGAGTATATTGGTGGTGTGCATTACATAACAGAGCTTGCCATACATTGTCCGACAGTCCACAATATAAAAAATTTTGAAGAGGTTATGCTGAAAACGTATGAGCGCAATCGAATCAAACAAGCTGCGCAGGAATTTCTTTATTATGGTGATGATGAGGCAGCAAATAACCTCTATAAAACCCTGATTGAAATTAATACGGATAGTGGAACGGAAGAAGAGGAAAAGGAAGATATACTACGAGAATTATTTGAATCATTGTATGAGGAAAACACCGAACAATTTGGGATTTCCTCTGGCTTTCAAGACTTAAACTCGATGACTGGCGGCTGGAAAAAAGGCGAATTAATCATTTTAGCAGCAAGACCTTCCATGGGAAAAACGGCATTAGCCTTACAACTCGCATGGGAGGGATGTAAAAATAATGCCTTTTCCCTGCTTTTTTCTCTAGAGATGGGATCAAAGCAAATTTATCAGCGGCTTATTTGTAATTTAACCGAGACAGACATGTTGAAATGGAACAACCCTTATAAGTACATGAACACAAGTGAATCCGAAAAGATAACGAGTGCACTCGGAACGATTTCAAACGCTGATATCGATATCGTCCAACAAGGGATTGTAACAATACCTGATATCCGAAAAAAGATCATGAATATTAAGCGTGATTTTCCAGAGCAGCCACTTTTAGTCGTTATTGATTACCTTCAACTTATTACAGTAAAAGAAAAATTCGAACGGCATGATCTTTCCATCGGTTCAATTACAAAGCAGTTAAAAGCAATGGCAAGAGAATTTAATATTCCCATTATCTTGTTATCGCAATTATCAAGAAGTGTAGAATCAAGGGCAGACAAACGACCAATGCTGTCGGACTTAAGAGACTCTGGAAATATTGAGCAAGATGCAGATATCGTCATGTTTATTTACCGCGATGACTACTATGATCAAAAAAGCATTTATGCCAACCAAGTTGAAATTAAAATTGCCAAAAATCGAAACGGACCAGTAGGCTCGCTTCATCTTGGATTTAAAAAAGAGTGCGGGCGATTTGAGACACTAACGAAAAAGAAAGCGGTGTAATCATGACTCCTTATTATGAATACTTACCACAAAAGCTAAGCAAAGATGCAATCTGGAAGTATCCCAATGCGGTGAAACTATATATCTATTTAAAACAAAGAGCGGAAGTATCGATGTATACGTTCGAAGAGAAACAAGTGTTTACAATATGTAGCTATGAAACAATAGCTAGCGACATTAGTGAAAACGGAAAAAGGATATCGAAAAGTACCATTAAGAGAAACGTGGAGAGGTTAGTAAAGCAAGGGTTACTAAAAGTGGAGGGGGTTTCATATGGGACGAGGTTTATTATTCTGTAAGGATGTTTTTCGATAGAAAGAGATTAATTTTAGTAGAAGGAATGCCCATTAAAAGCATTCCTTCTACTTTTCTTCTATATTAATAGTTCTGCTTTTGAAAATCTTCTTTCAACGCTTTATTTAGTGAAACAATCATAATTAGTAAAATAAATAGGAAAGGGAATGCCGATACAATAGAGGCAGTCTGCAAAGCTCCGAGTCCTCCAGATGCTAGGAGGACAGAGGCTGTAGCTGCTTGGATCACACCCCAACTAAGTTTTACCGCATTAGGCGGATTGAGACTACCGTTTGTTGTCTGCATTCCTAAAACGAAGGTAGCTGAATCGGCCGACGTGATAAAAAAGGTACCGATTAGGAATACTGCTAGGATTGTAGCCATGGTACCGAACGGAAGGGAGGAGAACATCCCAAACATAGCTTCTTCCTGCGCTAATTCAGTCAACCCTGTATTTATACCTTGAAGTTCTTGAAATAGACTTCCTCCGCCAAATACAGCAAACCATACCATACAGAATAAAGTAGGTATAAACAGGACGCCAACAACGAATTCTCGAATGGTACGACCTTTAGAAACTCTCGCGATGAATGTTCCAACGAATGGAGACCAAGCGATAAACCACGCCCAATAAAATATCGTCCAATCTTTGTTCCATTGACTATACTCTGAATCTAAAGGAGCAACCCGAAAGCTATCTTGTGGAAGATGCTTCAAATAAGAAAGGGTTGTCGATAAAAACGTTTCAAATATATACCCTGTTGGTCCAATTACTATTGTTAATAAAAGCAGAGCGACTGCCAAAATAATGTTAGTGTTACTCAAATATTTAATTCCTCGACTAACTCCAGACCAAGCGGATATCATAAATAGCACGGTCACAATGAGAATGATAATGAACTTAGTTGTCATCGTATTTTCAATGTCTGTAATAAATGCGAGGCCACCACCAATTTGAGATGCACCAAGCCCAAGCGAAGTCGCTACACCGAATATTGTGGCGAAAACAGCTAGGATATCAATTAATTTACCAATGACTCCATTTACTTTATCGCCTAAGAGCGGTTGGAAAGTGGCACTAATAACTCCTGGAACCCCTCTTCTGAATTTGAAATAGGCAATGGCAAGAGCAATGACAGTGTAAATGCCCCATGTTTGGAGACCCCAATGAAATACAGAATACCTTAGAGCTTTTGTAGCGGCCTCTACCGTTTCAGGTTCTGCCTCGGGGGGAGAAGAAAAATGGACAAGCGGCTCTGCAGCTCCCCAAAAAATAATTCCAATCCCCATTCCAGCACTAAATAACATAGCAAACCATGTTAAACGGTTGTATTCAGGTTGGTCATCTTGTTTGCCTAGCTTCATTTTTCCATACGGACTAAAGATTAGATAAATAGAATAAATAAGGAATACAGATACAGCTAAAATGTATAACCAACCAAACTTGTCAGTTAAAAATGATTGAATGCCAGATGAAACGTCGCCAAGATTCTGCGGAGCCAATGCACCCCAAATGACAAAAACAATAGAGATGAATAAAGAAATCCAAAAAACACTTGTTACTTTTTTCATGATAAAACCCTTTCTAAAATTTGTTTAATACACAAATGCTTCTATCAACAAAACGGAAATATAGCTAATCTATTAAATTTTTATAGATTCATATTCCTGTTGTGAGAGAATCCCTCCCTTATAGAGAGTATTTCATTTTTATATAGAACGACCTTTCTATTTTTAACATAAAATGATGGACGTAAGCAACCATAAAGTTTGAAAGTTGGTTAAGAAATTGAGGAAGTGGATAAAAGAATAGCCACTATTGATACAACCTAAACAAGGAAGGATTAGCTTAGAAGATCCCTTCAACGAAAGTGATTGACCACAGAAGTAGCAATTGATAGTCTAAAGATAAAGAGATTGTTCTATCTAGTTAAAGGAGAAATGGATCATATGAGTCGATCTTCAAAAAAAGATACATTACTTAAAGTAGCTGAACGATTATTTTATGAGCATGGATTTCGAGGAGTAGGATTGAAGCAAATTATCAGTGAAGCCAACATAGCAACGATGACGCTTTATAATCATTTTTCTTCCAAGGACAATTTGGTTGAAGAAGTACTAAGGCAGCGGGAAGCACGCTATTGGTCCTATTTAGATTCACATGTAGAAAAGGATTCAGATTCCCCATTTATCCTTGCTGTTGAAGCTCATGGCCGTTGGTTAAAAGAGCAATCGTATAAAGGCGATATGTTTTTAAGAGCGATAGAAGATTATGCAGGAACGGATAATGAGATTGAAAACATTGCAAGAGGACACAAATCCAAATTGCTCAAATATTTTCAGGAATTAGCTCAAAGAAAAGGGAAAGATAACGAACGAGATTTAGCCAATCAATTAACGTTGCTGCTTGAAGGAACTACTTCCATGACGACATTGATTGGTGCAGAAAAAGCAACGGAATATTCTATTGCGATGGCGAGGACGATTGTCCAACATACATCCTGATATTCCCATAGCTAAAGCAGTGGGGTTCTAAATCCCTTGTTTCATCTCGAGCGGCAGTCTTTGTTGGATTGCTGTTGATGTGTAGCGCTTTGAATTAACGAGGAAAACAGGAGAAAGCGAATAATAAATCAATTCAGGAACAGGCTTTAGCATAGTTCTTTCTGAAGTAGTAGCGATTTTATTAACATAGACTTGGAGATTGATGTATTCAATCTATGCTATCTTGACATTCCGGATATTGATTCGGAAAATCAGAACGAATTCAATGTTTCAAAAAGCTGTTTTCATATAGTAGGAAAACAGTGAAAAATAAGTTATTTTAGGCAGGATATCTTTCCTGTCTTTTAATTTGTGTGAAAAAGAAAAAACGAACTTAAATGATCGTATCATCACAAAAGCAAAATGATTGACTCATAAATAAGGTTCGGATACTATATTCTAGACCGGTTGCTATAATTTTGAGGTGAATATCATATGAAGAAAAAGCAAAGCACAAGGGATATCATTTTGCAAAGTGCGACTCGCTTGTTTCAACGGCAAGGCTATAACGGAACTGGGCTTAACCAAATTATCGAGGAAAGTGGTGCTCCAAAAGGTTCTATTTATTATCATTTTCCAAATGGAAAGGAAGAGATTGCGTTAGAAGCAGTTTCTTTGATGAGAAAGCTTGTGTTGGAGGAAGCCGAGAAAGATTTAAGAGGGAAAAATTCAGCTGCAGAAGCATTTGAATTTTATGTCAATAACGTAGCTACTGTTTTTGATACGAGGGATTGTGTGGAGGGATTATCAATTGGATTAATTGCATCCGAAACAGCCTTAACACATGAGAATATTCGTTACACGTGTGAAATGGTTTTTAAAGATTTCCAATCCTTACACGCTGACATACTTGAACAGTATGGATTTAAAAAAGAGAGGGCGGAAGAATTAGGGCTTACAATCACGGCAATGATAGAAGGTGCGTGCATTTTATCCATTACCTATCAAAATGGAAATCCTTTACGGATAATGGCGAAGCAGTTGGTGTTACTATTAAAAAATAATAGAGAGATAGAGGAGACAAAATAAAAATGGGAAATACACAAGTGAAAACGGGAGATATGGCAGCTAGCGATTTGCGTGTTGTTCCAATTATCATCTCATTTGTTGTTGCTGGTTTTATCGGCTTGTTTAGTGAAACAGCCCTTAATATGGCTTTAACAAATTTAATCGAAAGTTTTGGTATTCATGAAACTACCGCACAGTGGCTAACAACAGGTTATTTACTTACACTTGGTATATTAGTACCTGTATCAGGACTTATTATGCAGTGGTTTACAACAAGACAATTATTTAATACAGCCATTGTTGCCTCAATTATTGGAACATTTATAGCAGCGATTGCTCCAAGCTTTATGGTTTTAATGATTGCACGTATTGTGCAGGCGGTAGGGACAGCATTATTGCTTCCGTTAATGTTTAACACGATTCTAATAATCGTTCCACCTCATAAGCGTGGAAGGGTTATGGGAATCATTGGTCTTGTCATTATGTTTGCACCAGCAGTAGGTCCAACAATTTCAGGGCTTATTCTTAATAATTTAACATGGCACTGGATTTTCTGGATTTCGCTCCCATTATTAATTGGAGCTCTTATTTTTGGCTTGTTCTTTATGCAAAATGTTACAACGCCAACTAAACCTAAAATCGATGTTCTTTCCATTTTATTATCCACTGTTGGATTTGGCGGAATTGTGTTTGGATTTAGTAGTGCTGGAGAAGGAGGCGGCTGGGGAAGTCCGACTGTAATTGCTTCTATTATTGTCGGTGCAGTTGCTTTAGTTCTCTTTTCAATCAGACAAATAAAAATGCAGCAGCCTATGCTTAATTTACGTGCATTTAAATATCCAATGTTTACTATAGGTCTGCTTTTAATTCTTGTCTGTATGATGGTTATGCTTTCTACAATGATTCTTTTACCGCTTTACTTACAAACATCACTTGCTTTGACTACTTTTGCTGCAGGACTTCTTCTCTTACCGGGTGGAGTAATTAATGGTATTCTTTCACCAGTCATGGGTGGATTGTTTGATAAGTTCGGTCCAAAATGGTTAGTTATGATTGGAATTGCGATTGTAACAGGAGCGATGATCGGGTTCTCGACGATTACAATTGAAACTAGCTCGGCGTTTATTATAGCTTTACACATCATTACGATGGTGGGAATATCAATGGTTATGATGCCTGCGCAAACAAATGGTCTAAACCAATTGCCACCTGAGTTATATCCAGATGGAACAGCAATTATGAATACATTACAACAAGTTGCTGGAGCAATCGGAACGGCAATTGCCATTTCCATTTTATCTTCTGGTTCAGAAAGTTTTATGACTACTGTGGAAGATAAAGCAGATCCTTTAAACCCACTTCTCGCATTCACTGCAGGAGTGCAGGATGCATTTTTATTTGCAATTGTCATGGCAATTATTGGTTTCGTGATTTCGCTATTTATTAAACGTGTAAAAGTAGAGCATCAAATGTAATTTCTAAAACAGCGCTATTATCAAGTTTAGTTAAAAAGCACCCTAAACGTTAGACAACATTTCTAACATTTGGAGGTGCTTTTTTATGCTTAAATGTAGGGTCACTCTTTGAAAAAAGAGTAAGATGGACAAGGGGGAGCTATTAGAGAATAGGAAAAACAAGTTAGTAAGTATATGGAGAAGAGAAGTCATGAAAGCAATGAAATATACAATCATACAAGGTGTTTTCCCCTTTATTTCTTTCCTTCCGATTCTCCTCGTAGCTGAACACCTCAATTGGCAAAAACGGTCTTCGGTATCTATCCCGCCCCGCATGAACGAGCAGTAATCCCCACTCATAGAAATTTCCCGTTATTGAGATAGTAACGTTTAGAAGAATCTATCAAGCAACATGTAAATGGGCATTATTAGTAGCACGACGACAATAGAGAATGCCAAATTGTTTACGAGTATACTAGAACACCTAGTTCTTCCCCTATGAAAGTAGGTTTGATTTTTGTTGTAAAATGTACACCGTGTTTTGTGCTAAAATAGAAACGTTATTCTGTCAAAGGACTATATTTTAATGAAAAAGAAAAGGACGAGAAACTACTAGGTTAGTTATTTTCTATGCCAGCTCTCGTCATGCTAGTGATGGATACGAAAAGCAAGTGCCCGTAGCGGAAATCAACGGGAAAAATTCATAACTGAAAACAACAATCTATGAGAAAAGAGCTATTCTCAAAACAATAACAACCTTCATAAATAAATCATACTCACTGAATGTTAATGTATATAGAGGTGGAAAGAATGAAAAATATATCAATTTTAGTAGCGGAAGATGAGGAAGAGATTGCAGATCTCATTGCAATCCATTTAGAAAAAGAGGGCTTTCATGTTATTAAAGTACCTGATGGACAAGAAGCTATTCGGGTTGTGCAGACGCAGCCAATTGATCTGATGATTTTAGATATTATGATGCCTAAAATGGATGGATATGAAGTAACTCGTCAAATTCGAGATCAATACAATATGCCTATCATTTTTGTAAGTGCGAAAACGTCTGACTTCGATAAAGTACATGGACTTGTGATTGGGGCAGATGATTATATGACGAAACCATTCACCCCCATTGAATTAGTTGCTCGTGTGAATGCTCACCTGAGGCGTTATATAAAGTTAAATCAATCTGCGAAAACGGAGGAACACGCACTTTTAGAATTTGGTGGCTTAGTTATTTCACCTGATGAGCGAAAAGTGATGCTTTATGGGAATGATATCGACCTAACACCGAAAGAATTTGACATTCTGTATTTACTAGCTAGTCATCCAAAGAAAGTATACAGTGTGGAAAATATTTTTCAGCAGGTATGGGACGAAGCATATTTTGAAGGTGGTAATACGGTGATGGTTCATATTCGTACATTGCGGAAAAAGCTTGAAGAAGATAAAAGGAAAAATAAATTAATTAAGACTGTTTGGGGCGTAGGATATGCATTCAACGGTTAAAATGGTACAAAGTTTCCGTGCGAAAATGATTGTCCTATTCGGATTAAGCATGATTCTTTCTGGGATTATTACTTATCTAATCTTTAAGGTACTTCAATACTATTATCATAGCGAGGTTCAGTATGGAGATTCCCTGGCTTATGTTCGATCCGTCATAAGGAATATTGGAGATATCAATGTTTTTTTGCTCTTTTTCATTCCTCTTTCCATTCTGTTTTTCTTTTTGCTTACGAAGCGGTACTCTACTTACTTTAATGAGATATCGAAGGGAATTCACTACCTCGCTCGTGGTGAGTTTCATCATCAGGTTGAAATTTTTTCAAATGATGAGTTTAAGGTGATTGCCCAGGATATAAATGTAGCAAGTGAGAAATTAAAGGAAGCTATTGAAAGAGGAGACTTTTCCGAGAGCAGTAAGGATCAATTGATCGTAAATCTCGCTCATGATTTGCGGACGCCGCTAACTTCCGTTTTAGGTTATTTGGACTTAATTCTGAAAGATAAGCAATTGACGGAGGAACAAAAGCAACATTTCTTAACGATTGCTTTTACTAAATCCCAGCGTTTGGAAAGGTTAATTGATGAATTATTTGAAATAACAAGAATGAACTATGGCATGTTAAAAGTAGAGAAAAGACAAATTAATTTAAGTGACTTGCTCATTCAATTAAAGGAAGAAATGTATCCTGTATTCGAGAAAAATCAGTTGGTAGCAAGAATGAATGTGACGGCTCATTTACCTATATTCGGTGATGGTGATCTGTTAGCGCGTGTGTTTGAGAATTTGTTGAGCAATGCTAATCGATATGGGTATGATGGTCAGTTTATAGATATAAACGGCTATGTTGATTCAGAAGAAGTGGTCGTTCAAGTTGTGAATTATGGCGATAGCATTCCCGAGCAAGAACTGCCTCATCTCTTTGATATGTTTTACAAGGGTGATAAAGTACGTACCCATCAAGAAGATAGTACAGGCCTTGGCTTGTTTATCGCAAAGAATATTGTAGAACAACATAATGGAACGATTACGGTCGAAAGTAGTTTAATCCGTACGATATTTGAAGTTCGTCTGCCACAGGATAGTGTACTGGATGATCCTATTTCAACATAAACGATAAAACTTAAGAAAAATTTAAACTTTACCCTACTCTTTTTTTAAATAATTTTTCCTATTCTATATACAAGATAAGATAGAAAAGGGAGGAAATAAAAATGAAGAAGTGGGGATTTTTATTCTTTTTTGCATTATGCCTGGCTTTTGTAGCCGTTAATCTAGCTAAAGCACCATTCTTTCAAGATATACAAGAGGGTCCTATTATGAAAGTAGAGGTAGAGGATGGAGGAGATTCTAGGAAAGGCGGTGAAGAAAGGGAGATTGCCAGTGACCAGGTTTATCAAGGAAATTTACTATTAGTGAACAGTGAATACCCTGTTTATCAGGAAAGTGTGAAATCGGATATTGTAAACTTGTACAAGCATAAAGAACGAACGAAGGGATATGAGCTACTTGACACAGAAGTTGAATTGTCCGTAGCGGTGGCAAAAGAATTTTCAAAAATGGTAAATGCCGCGGAAAAAGAAGGAGTTCATAATTTTGTTATGAACAGTGGCTTTCGAGGCTTTGATGAACAAAGCATTCTCTATGAAGATATGGGGCCAGCGTATGCACTGCCCGCAGGTTATAGCGAGCATAATCTAGGGCTATCACTCGATGTTGGATCTACCGAGGCGAAGATGGAAGACGCACCGGAAGGAAAGTGGATAGAAAGAAATGCCTGGAAATATGGGTTCATCCTCCGTTACCCTAAGGATAAGACGGACGTGACAGGAATTCAATATGAGCCATGGCATATCCGCTATGTTGGGCTGCCTCATAGTGCCATTATGCAGGAAAAGAATTTCGCGTTAGAAGAATATTTAGATTACCTAAAAGAAGAAAAAAATGTATCTGTCACAGTGAATAATAAACACTACACGGTTTCTTATTACGCTTTCTCTGAAGGGATGACGATTACACTGCCTGAGAATAACCAATATGAGATTTCAGGGGATAATATGGATGGAATTATTGTGACGGTGAACAAGGAATAGGGAGAAAGGGATTTTGTTTCGTAAAAATATTTTTTGTATAGCTATTAGGAGCGGGAAAGAAGCGCAATAACGCTATAATTCACTATATTTCAATATTTTTAGGTAATTGTATATGGGTGCTTAAAACAAAAGGATATGTTTAATAAACATAATGGTTATCATATGAATAATGAATAATGGATAAAGAAGAGATGACTACTTATGACCAAAGCAAAGTATCAAAATGGGCCAACAAAAGATTCGAAATATATTCAACAACATATGGCCAATGAACGTACATTATTAGCTTGGATTAGAACAGCGATTGCTATTATTGGTGTTGGATTCCTTGTTACTAATTTACATTTCACAATGAAGTCTAGCCTAACTCAGCTTGGGGACTTTTTAGCAAATACTATCGGGATGGCTTCTGTAGTATTAGGGATAGCTACAATTATTATAGCAATGGTTTCTTATATGAGAAAAATTGATGCTATTAATAATCAATCGTTTTATGCGCCGAAATTTACCATTATCTTACTTGGCTTATTCGTCATCATTATTGCAGTGGTATTTGGTATTTACTTTTCTATTCTTTTACTATCTTAAGAACAGAATGTTTAAAAAAGGCTATTTTCGTAAAGATTGTTGCTTTTTGACGGAAAACTAAGTTTACCCCACTGAGTTGATTGGAGCGGAGGGCACTTGACTCCTGTGGGAAGAGAGGGAAGTGGGAGACCCCACAGGCGAAGCCGAGGAGGCTCCCATTCCTCCCCACGGAAAGCAAGTGCCTGTAGCGGAAATCAACGGGCAGAATTCATAAGCAAAAACAACAATCTATGAGAAAAGAGCCTGAAAAATAATACCTATACTGGTATATATATTTTGGCTAATAATTTAAAAATAATAGGGAGAAAATATTAGTGAACTCTATAGGGGGGATAGCTATGAAAGAAATATCAGCAAAAGAATTAGCGGAAAAAGTAAAAGCAGGGGAAAAGTTAAGTATTATTGATGTTCGCGAAGAGGAAGAGGTTGCACAAGGGAAAATTCCAGGTGCTAAACATATACCTTTAGGTGAAGTCCGAGAAAGATTAGAGGAAATTGATAAAAATGAACATCATTATATGGTGTGTCGATCGGGAGGTAGAAGTGGGAAAGCATGTGGTTTCTTGGAGAATGAAGGTTATGACGTTACGAATATGGAAGGTGGCATGTTGAGCTGGGAAGATGAAGTTGAGAAATAAGGAGGAATACTGGTGAGCATTACAGCAAATGAAGTGCTAGATGCAAAAGGTTTAGCCTGCCCAATGCCTATTGTTAAAACAAAAAAGGCGATTACAAATTTAGAAGCAGGTCAGGTCATAGAAGTGCAAGCAACAGATAAAGGATCAACGGCTGATATCAAAGCATGGGCAGGAAGTACAGGGCATCAATATCTTGGAACAGTAGAAGATGGCGATGTATTAAAACATTATTTACGAAAAGCAAGCGAAGAGGAAACAAAAGGAGAGACGAAACACGAGGACGTTTTAGATCTAGAGGAGCTTCGTAACAAAGTAGAAGGGGAAGAAGCTGTTTCTATTCTTGATGTTCGTGAACCTGCCGAGTATGCCTTTGGTCATATCCCTGGTGCTGTGAATATACCTCTAGGTGAACTGGAAGAACGCTTTGAAGAGCTTAACAAAGACCAAGATATACATGTTATTTGCCGAACAGGTAGTAGAAGTGATTTGGCTGCACAAAAGCTTACAGAAAAAGGTTTTAAAAGTGTGAAAAATGTAGTACCAGGCATGTCAAAATGGGAAGGCCCAACAAAGGGGAATCAATAATAGTAGGAGGAATATTGAAATGGCAAACACAAAAGTAGCAATTATTGCGGCTAATGGATCGCTTTTTGATGCATACAAAGTATTTAATATCGCAAGTGCTGCAGCAGCATCAGATGCAGAGGTTGGTATTTTCTTTACGTTTGAAGGGTTAAATTTAATTCATAAGGAAGCACACAAAAATTTACCACTTCCAGAAGGAAAAGAACATTTCCAGGAAGGATTTAAAAAAGCAAATGTACCATCCATTGAAGAACTTGTAGGTATTGCTCAAGAAATGGACGTGAAATTAATTGCCTGTCAAATGACAATGGATGTAATGAGTCTAGAAAAAGATGCATTCGTCGAAGGCATTGAAGTTGGTGGGGCTGCTTCATTTATTGATTTTGCTAAAGATGCTAATATATCCCTTACATTTTAGTTAGCACAAGGAATGCTTTTACAGCAATACATCGAACTGAGAAAAGTGTTTTTAGTTCAAGGAGGCTCAGGATGACAACACCAATAACAACCAAAGAGTTAGCAAAAAAAGTTGTGAATCATGAAAAGACACTAATCTTAGACGTCCGAAATACAGATGAATTTGATAATTGGAAGATTGAAGGCGGAAATGTAGAAGTTATCAATGAACCGTACTTTAATTTACTAGATGGAATTGATCCTGTTACGGAAAAATTAGATAAAGACCAAGAAGTGATTGTTTTATGTGCCAAGGGTGGTTCATCTCAAATGGTTGCCGAATTACTAGAAGAGGAAGGCGGATTTAGTAAGGTCTTAAATCTAGAAGGAGGCATGAAAGCATGGAGTGAACATTTAGAGCCCGTTAAGATTGGTAATTTAAAGGAAGGTGGAAGTCTATATCAATTTGTTCGTTTAGGTAAAGGGTGCTTATCTTATATGGTAGAATCTGATGGTGAAGCAGCTATTATTGATACGAATCGTATGATTGACACTTACGAATCATTTGCCAAAGAAAAAGGGGTACAAATTAAACATTTAATTGATACCCACTTGCACGCTGACCACATTTCTGGTGGTCGTGCTTTAGCGGAAAAAGTAGGCGGAACATATCACTTACCACCAAAAGATGCAACAGAAGTGACCTATGATTTTACGGCATTAGAAGAAGGAAATGACATCGTTGTGGGGAACACAAAGGTGAAAGTACAACCGATTTATTCTCCAGGACACACAATCGGAAGCACATCATTAGTCATTGATGATCAGTACCTTTTAACTGGCGACATTCTATTTGTAAAATCCATCGGCCGACCAGACTTAGCTGGCAAAGCGGAGGATTGGGTTGGAGACCTTCGCAACAGTCTTTACAAACGATACAAAGAATTGTCCGAAGATTTAATTGTTTTACCTGCACACTATTCGTTTGCAGAAGAACTTGGTAAAGGCGGAAGTGTGTCTGCACGCTTAGGTGATCTTTATCAACGCAATGAAGGACTACAAGTAGACGATGAAGGTGTCTTTAGAAAAATGGTGACAGAAAATCTGCCGCCTCAACCAAATGCGTACCAAGAGATTCGTGAAACAAACATGGGGAAAATTACACCTGAAGAGGAAAAACAAAGAGAAATGGAAACTGGACCAAACCGTTGTGCGGTTCACGGTTAATGAGGAAGGACAATGGAATCAACCTAGGTTTACCTAGACCAACCGCTTCAATTGAAGTGGTTAATGATGAATTTCTTCAGGAGTTTGCAAAAGATAGTGAAAATAGACGTATTGCATGTATTGATCAAAGTGTTTCCTTTGCATCATTACTTCATTCAAACGGTAGAGGTATTGTAATTACCTTTATCGTTTTTTTTGTTATATTCATGAAACTTTCACATTACTTTTTTATTCTTTAAAAGAAGGAGGTATGGTATATGCCATCTGCTTGGTTGATTGGACCTCTCATGATTAAAAGTGAACTAGTCATACTGATGGGGAGCTTCCTTGTGGGGTTTCTTTTCTTTCGGCTTATGAGTCCCTATTCAAAACCTGAAACAAAAAAACGGATGGATGAAGTCGGGAATCTGTTCATTGTATTTGTAGTATCTTTGTGGATTGGAAAAATTTTCACTAACTTCACTACATTTATACAGGACCCACTACCTATATTAGCCTATCCTAGTGATTCAAAAGCGTTTTATATTGCTGTCGGTTTATCCGCTATTTATGGAAAATTTAAGATAGCTAATGGAGATAGGGGAGTAATTGATTTACTGTTTGCATGGTTAATGGTGTTTTTTACCGCTTCCTTTACGTATGGGTTTATCCAAATGATTGTTGGTACAGCGGTATTTTCGTGGCAGTACTTAGGATTACTCGTTCTATTAATAATCCTCTATATCCTCCAACAAGACAGGCTGTCTAAAGAAACGCTGGTGTTTTTCGGTATAGGATGTTGGAGTCTCGGACAATGGCTTTTGTCGATTTTTTCTCATACAACCATTTTTCAATTTAATCTAAGTCATTGGTTTTATGGTGTGATTTTTATTGCTAGTGTTGTTTTCATTATTTTCAGAAAGAAGGTGAAGCAATGAGTGGGGCTACGGATATTACAATATGGCTTGCTTTAGGTGCAGGGATTCTTTCTTTTCTTTCACCTTGTACACTCCCTATTTTTCCGGCTTATTTATCGTATATTACAGGAATGACTGTGAAAGAAATCCAAGGTTCACAAGAAATAAAGGTACGTAGTAAATTGCTGATACATGCAGGACTCTTTTTAATCGGAGTTTCCATGATTTTTATAGGATTAGGAGTAGGGGTCTCTATTCTAGGGCAATGGGTTCAAAATTTGTTATCAGGGCGATCTGGTCTCTTCCTACAGCGAATTGCTGGTATTTTTATTATCATCATGGGGTTGTTTGTTGCAGGTTGGATTCAATGGAAAGGGCTAATGAAAGAGAAAAGGTTTCATTTTAATAGAAAGCCTATAGGATATTTGGGAACTATATTTGTAGGAATGGGTTTTGCGGCAGGGTGGACTCCTTGCATTGGTCCGATTTTTGCATCGATTCTTGTCATTGCAGGAAGTAATCCGACCCAAGGGGCTATCTATACCATCATGTATGTTATCGGTTTTGCGATACCGTTTCTTATACTGACCTTCTTCATCGGATCTACGAGATGGCTCGTTCGTTATAGCCAAAAGATTATGAAATTTGGCGGAGGAATTATGGTTATCATGGGATTCTTGTTGTTCACAGGTCAATTAGCTAAAATTTCTAATTTCTTATTAAAACTGGTGCAAGATAGCTGGTTAGCTAATTTAGGATGATAGGGGGATTAATAAAATGAAAAAAATAATCATTACTGTTGTACTATTAGCGATGTTTGGCTATGCTGTATTTGATTTAGCAAAGGATGAAGAGAATCCTATTTCAAAAATAAATACAAAAGAGATAATGAAGGATAAAGAGAACAATGCTACAACGGGTAAGGGCAATCCTGCAGATGGTGTGGTAGGGTTAGAAGTGGGGAACGTAGCACCAGATTTTCAACTACAGACCTTAGCTGGTGAAACGGTAAAACTATCAGACTATAAAGGGCAACGGGTTATGCTTAATTTCTGGGCTACTTGGTGTCCTCCGTGCCGCGCAGAAATGCCTGATATGGAAAAGTTTTATCAAAAGAAGGGCGTTGCGATTTTAGCTGTTAATTTAACGGAAACAGAGGCTACTATGCAGGATATACATGATTTTGTAGATGAGTTTGGGGTAACATTTCCTATTTTATTAGATAAAAAAATAGAAGTGGCAACAACCTATCAAATAGGTCCAATTCCAACTTCCTACATGATTGATTCAGATGGTATAATCCGATATAAAACGCTTGGTGCACTAAATTATGAAATGATGGTAGCAGAATTCGAAAAGATGAAATAAAAAACAGGTGATTCAATGAAACAAACTATTCTAGTAGTAGAAGATGACAAAATGATCCGAGAACTTATTACTATTTATTTAACGAAGGCTGGTTATGATGTAAAAGAAGCTGAAGATGGGGAAGTAGCAAAAGAGGCTTTTTTAACGTACCGCCCATGTCTGATCATCCTCGACTTAATGCTTCCAAAATTAAGTGGAGAGGAATTTTGTATGTGGGTAAGAGGGAAAGAACGAAATGAGGTTTCTATTATTATGCTGTCCGCCAAGACGCGAACAGCAGATAAAATAAGTGGATTGAAATTAGGGGCTGATGGTTATTTAACAAAGCCATTTGACCCAGAGGAACTTGTTGCTCATGTGGAGGCTGTTCTTAGGCGAACGGGGGTATTCTGTCAAAAGATTACTTCTAATGGATTGTGTATTAAACCAAGAAAAGGAGAAGTTATCCTTTATGATAAACAAGTCTATTTAACGAAGCATGAATTTAATCTCCTCTATTATTTGATGGAAAACGCCAATATCGTCTTATCAAGAGAGCAATTAGTCAATCAATTATATCCCAATGCGGATCGAGCTATCTTAGATCGGACGATAGATGCTCATATTAAAAAGCTAAGAGAGAAAGTAGAAGATAACCCAGCATCACCTGAACGAATTCAAACGGTAAGAGGGATGGGGTATAAATTTGTTCAGTAAAAAAAGAGATTGGTTGCCTAAAAAGTTTATATTGAGACTAACGTTACTAAATACAATAGTTGTAACCACGTTCATCTTAGTGACTGGCTGGGCAATCTACAACACTGCCTGCTTTTTGGTTGAGGGTATGGTAATGGAAGTGGAAAGACAAGACCAATTTAAATCGACGCTATTTGAGTATTTATTGTTAGTTAGTCTTTTTGCAGTAGTAGTCGGGAGCGTGCTTCATTTCTATTTAACGAATAAACTAATTGGGCCATTAAAAGAATTAATTAAATCTACTCAAAAAATGAAAGAAGGTTTTTATCCTGACCCAATTCAAATTCATGCATCAGATGAAATGGCTCAATTAATCGACCATTTTAATCAATTAGTTGAACAGTTAAAAGTGAACGAACAACAACGCCAGAGGATTGTGTCTGACTTATCCCATGAATTTCGCACGCCGCTATCCAACTTAAATGGGTATCTAAATGCTTTGAAAAACGGTGTGATAGAAGGCGACCCAAAACTGTATCAATCGCTTTTGAATGAATCGAAGCGAATAACAAAATTGGTTGAACAAATGGCTCAATTAAAACAATGGGATGTTGAATCAGGACAACTTTTATCTCAAAAGGAACACATAAATATAGCAATTTTGCTTGAACAATCAGCTGAAATGTTTCGTTGGTTATGGAATAAAGAAGGCATTCGTTGTGACATTCAAGCAGATAGTCAACATGTTCACGTCAATATCGGTGGAATTTCTCAAGTGATTAGTAATCTAGTGGATAACGCAATACGGTACTACAAAGGAAAAAATCCAGTTACTATCAAAGGCGAGTCCCTTAATCAAGTATATAAAGTATCTATTACTGGTGAAGGCCAACCTATTCCGCAGGCAGAACAAGAGAAAATATTTGATCGATTTCATCGTGTAGATAACTCTAGAAGTCGTGATCTAGGAGGAAGTGGGCTTGGATTAGCTATTTCAAAGGAAATTATTGAAAGACATAACGGAAAAATAGGTTTGATTTCTGATGGAAGTAACCATACATTTTGGTTCACTGTTCCTATTAAAGACTAGCTATCAACAGAGAGGGACAAGTTGATAGATGGTCCTTTCTTATTTTATCTTCGTGTAATCGTCCGTAAGACTCCGACTTCAAAACATAAAGTAAATCAAAGATGTTTAAGTAGGAGTTAACGGACGCTAGCAATCAGCGGGGAGGGAAGCAAACCCTCCTGCCTGAAGTTTCACTTTATCATCTTCCGACAGAATACCCCTTCCTCAAGGAATGTGGAGGGCGGTAGCCCAATGAGTAGGGAGGGGATGAATGTCGGTTGGCGTTAGCCAAAGTTGTTGAGTTGAACAACAAGAACATATGTGCTATAATTTTCCTGTACAAGTTGTTCTTTGAAAACTGAAGATATAGGGTTGTTGCAGGAAAAACGTCTGCAACGTAAAATCTTCAACGTTCCGTCGTCCCACACTCACCGAAGTAGCGAAAACCAAGCAAAAGTAGGGAGTGTGGAGAATTCAACGTACAAGATATTGAGTAATAACCGCAGGAGCTGCGGGGTTAGCCTGCTAAAAAACTGGTGGATACACTAGTGTTCGCAGGAATCCCCCACTTCAAGCGTTAGCTAAGTGGGGGTAGTTCAACTCAAATGATTCCGTAATTTTAATACTGTCTTGGACAGATTGAATCATGGCGCAATTTTTCCTTGTTATGGCTAAAGCCTTTTCCACTTTCTTAGGAGAGATATCCTTCCCTGAAATGGTGAATAGTAAATCAATGGACTCAATACGGTTAGCTATTTCAGGGTTTCTGCCTACTGTTGTTGAAATAGTAATATCGTCAAACGGAATGCGCATTTTCTTCAATATGCTCCTTAACCACCCACCACTACATACTGCAACGGATGAAACCAATAGTTGATATGGTCTAAATCCATATTCCTCCTGACTAGAAACCTTTAGTTCACCAAAGCCTACATTCGTTTGGAAACCGTGTTCGTTCATATAAAACTTCATTTTAATTAGCTCCTTCCTATTTTGAACTTACCTTTGAAAAGGTTTGGAAATGAAATACGAGAGGTGTGATGGCATGTTGTTTTATTAAGAAAACAACTCTATATAGTCTCAGTATGGATTCGCTATAACAATATATAACACTAGTATGAAAGTTTAATGAAAGGAGGGACAATCGTTGAAATTTGGTTAAGAAAATGAATGGAAGATACGTACATTCCCAAAATGTATACATAGGATAATGAGAGAAATGATGAAGGAGTGGAGAAAAATGTATTATGTTCCTCGCATGTATCCATATCCCATTAATTATAATGCCCCGATATATCATGACAGAAGGCAGTCAACTCAATGGCAATACGCAAACCACCCTGCTTTTCCATCTCTCTATGGTGATGGAAGGGTAGCGTTAACCGATTATGGGCCACGACCATTTGTAATTAATATTAATGAAGCAACAAAACAAAATAACACGTTTCGTACCGCTCTATGGACAGGGTCACAATTTCAAGTCACTTTAATGAGTATTGATGTTGGGGAAGATATTGGTTTGGAAATGCATCCTGATGTGGATCAGTTCTTACGCATTGAACAAGGCCAGGGGATTGTTCGAATGGGGAAGAGGCGAGATAATGTAACTTTTGAAAGGAACGTCTATGATGATTCTGCAATCATCATCCCTGCTGGTACATGGCATAATTTAATCAATACCGGTACTGTTCCACTCAAACTTTATTCGATTTATGCCCCACCGAACCATCCATTTGGTACCGTTCATGCTACGAAAGCAGACGCAATAGCTGCGGAAGAAGGTCATGGCAATGGACATACACACCAGATGAATGGATACAGCACACCAAATGGTTAGTAAAAGAGGGATTAGAGGATGTTAAGGAAAATCTCTCTATTGTCGAAATTAACAGGCAGAATGTATAAGTCAAAACAACAATCTATGAGAAAAGAGCCTTCTTAATAAAGCCCCTCTAGTCTAACTGACTCTGAGGGGCTCTTTATTTTTTGGTGGTGTACTCGTTGTTGAAACAGACTTTTTATTCAAAGCCAACAATAAAATCATTCCTATGATACAAGCCGTACCCATCCATTGGAAAAAACCAAAAGGTTCTTTTAACCAAAAGACCGTTGTTAAAACCGCAGCTAATGGCTCGATGCTTCCTAGCAGACTGGATTCTTTTGGCAACAGACTTTGTAAACTCTCTATATAGAACCAAAATGCAATCATCGTACCAAATATAATCACGAAGATTAAGTATAATGAAGCTTCTAGAGGTAAGCTGTTAAAGTCTATTTGCCAAGGTGGATGGATAAAACTTAATGCAGAGCCACCGATAATCATAGCCCATCCGACAATCACAAGTGAATCGTATTGTTTCAGTAAAGGAACGGCATAGAGAGTATAAAATGCTAAAGCTATACCAGATAAAACACCCCAAACAATGGCAAGTGCTGGCACAGATAGTTGAGAGATGGATCCGTTTGTTAATAAGAAAAAGCAGCCAACCAAAGCGAGGGAAACGGTCAACAAATCCCGTCGAGTTAGCACCGTTTTTTTACGGAAAATTAAGTATACGATAATCATAACAGGCGCTAAATATTGTAACAGTGTTGCTACAGCAGCATTTCCATACTTAATGGATGCCATATATGTATATTGAACGCCAAGCATTCCGAGTAACCCGAAGAGTATCAGTTGAATAGCTGTCTTTCGAGTTTTCCAAACACCAAGTATTTGGGAGCGGTCTTTTCTAAAAAATTGAACTGCTAAGAGTAAAATACCGGCTATAAGCAATCGGGTCGTTACCAGCCAATCTACATCCATTTCAAACTGTTGAAATAGCTTTTGTGCAACAGTACCACCAATCCCCCAAAAAGCTGCTCCTGTGATAACAAGAAATATTCCTTTTTGTCTATTCATGATTAATTCTCCACCTTCAAATATAAAGATAGTGTTATAATAATTAAAATGATAAGGGGAAAACCTTTGAATTAATACTTAAATCGAATGAAAAAATGTAAGTATATTGAGGTGGTTGTGAGAATATGCAAATTAAAGACTTTGTGGTTGACCAAAGTTTAAAAGAATTAACGGAACATCGTACTGTTGTGTTACCAATTGCATGTTACGAAACAACCATTAACCAAAACATAAATGGCTATATACCACTTCATTGGCATGATGAATTTCAGTTTGTTCTCGTTATAAAAGGAGAAGCGGTTTTTCAAATAAATGAAGAAAATATTTTTATTCAGGAAGGCGAAGGGCTATTTATAAATAGTGGTTGTCTGCACATGGCAACAGATAAGAACGATACGGGCTGTACCTATATTTGTTTAAATGTTTCTCCGCATTTTGTTTTATCACAAGAACTCTACACAAACTATGTGGATCCCTTTATTCAAGCGACTAATTTATCTTATTTACACTTGAATACAGACGAGAGTTGGGCGAGAAATATTTTAGAAGCTATTTTAAAAATTTATCAAATGATACAACAAAAGCCAACTTACTATGAAATTGACATCAACATCCAGTTAACTGTAATGTGGAAAAACTTAATTACAAATGGTTTTCCATTAGAGTACGAGCAGCTTGACATGTTAAAAAGTCATCGAATAAAGAAAATGTTAAATTGGATACACACACATTATGCTAGGAAAATCCTTTTAGACGATATTGCACGAGCTGGTCAATTGAGCCGGTCTGAATGTTGTAGATATTTCAAACGAATGTTAAAGAAAACACCATGGAATTATGTAACCGAGTATCGAATTCAAAAAAGCTTACTCTTACTACAACAACCAGAATCCACTGTCACGGACGTTGCCTATCAAGTAGGTTTTAATAGCACAAGCTATTTTATTGGACAGTTTAAAAAGTCAATGAACATGACACCATTAGCATACAAGAGAATAAAAAGAACGGATTCCCTGAAAAGGTAGTTCATGTCAATTTTTTCGTAAAAAATAGGAATGAAGTGGAGTAGGAGAGTGGGACTCTTTGCATATCGTCTCTTCTATTATTTCAGAGAAAGAAGTAATCTTTTGTTTACGATAGTTAGTAAACTATCAATGTTTCTAAAAAGCTTGTAGAGGGTTTGGTGCCTAATCTACAAGCTTTTGTAGTTTGGAAGAAATAACGGAACGTATACACTACAGTGATTTGTCTAGCTCTTTCACTTCCTCTTTAGTAAAACCTGTGACTTTAGTGATAAACTCGACGGGGGATCTTCCTTTTTTCTATGTTTAATGATTATAGTTTATTTTGAAAATACTAGTCATGCTATTCAACTTCAAGTATAGGCAGACAATTTAATCTGTTACTAACAACGAATATAGATTGAGATCAATAAAGCGTCCTTTTGATCTTTCCACTTTTCTCATTGTTCCTTCAAAGAGGAAATTTAATTTTTTAAGGACTTTAATTGAGTTAATATTTTCAGGTTCTACTTTTGCTTCTATTCGGTTAAGTTTTAAATCGTTAAAAGCATGCTTTATTAAACAAGTAATAGCTTCAGGAGCATATCCTTTGCCCCAATAATGTTTATTAATTTCGTAACCAATTTCGGTTTTTGCATTTTCGAAATCTAAAATATTATAACCACAAGAGCCAATAATTTTATTTGATTCTAACTCAATTATTGAGTAACGAATTGCAGTGTTCTCTTTAGATAGTTCATCAAATAATAAAATCATTTCTTTTGCTTGTTTTTTATCAGTGAACCTATCAATATTCATAAATCTAGCTACTTCTGAATTAGACCAAATTTGAAACAAGCTATCCGAGTCTGATAGCTGCATTTTTTCTAACATTAATCTTTTTGTGCTTAGGTCTGTAATCAATATTTTTACCTCCATTATGTTTTTATTTTGGGGTCAAGATATTGATATCTGCGCATAGTTCAGTCCTTTCATATAAAGATAATAAAATTATACAAGCTTTCTGCTATATTTAAAATATTTATTAGACGCTGTTGCACAGTACGATTATACTATTCAATAAAAAGGATATTCCACAATAAAGCGCCTTCCTTGAGTATAGAAAGTGTTCTCATGGTTCGGTAAATTTGTTATTGTCTGCAATTTCGGAATAACCTACGTATGAATAAGGCTCTCCTTGAACATAATAGAATCTAGATTAATTGATTTAAACAGTAGGAGAGTGAAAGAATAATGTTATTATCAGAAGCGTGGGAAAAGTATCAACAAGATAAAAAAATTGAGGGATATTTGCCACTTACATTAAAAACATATTGCTTTCAATATAACCTTTTATTACGATTTTTCGGCGATATTGACATAAGTAAGTTTACTACTGAGAAACTAAAAGAATATCTAGTACAGGCAGGAGGTCATTTAAAGCTATCTAGTTTAGGACACAGGGTTCGCTGCGTTAAATCACTATTCAAATGGACACATGAAGAAGGCTATATTCCGAAACATCCGGCGGCGACATTAAAAGGGCCGAAATTAGGTAAAAGAATCCGAAAATTCTTATGTGAACTAGAGATTGAACATCTTAGAGAAGCTTGTCATACAACGATGGAGAATGCGCTATTTGAGTTTATGTATTCGACAGGCTGCCGTATAGGAAGAGTTGTAAAATTAAATCGAGACGATATTAATTTTCGGACGAATTCAGTCATTGTACATGGTAAAGGTGATAAAGAAAGGGAAGTATATTTTAATACCCGTTGTTCTATTTGGTTAAAAAGGTATTTAGATGAACGAGATGATGTAGAGGCTTGTTTATTTATTACGGGTGTTGGCCAAAAAGGCGTATGAGCATTGATAATCTGAGATATATAATCAAACGAATATCAAATCGAGCTGGGGCAAAAAAGAGTATTCATCCCTATCAACTACGACACAGCTATGCCACACATATGATTGATAACGGTGCGTCACTTAAAGTGATCCAAAGCTTACTTGGTCATGAGAAGAGTGAGACCACAAAAATATATGCTCAGCTAAGTGGCAAATTGAGATACGATTTTTATAGTAAATATTTTTAAAGGCTATACAAATTAAACTTAATCGAAACTTGTGCGCGCATTTAAAAAGGCGTGTCTTTTTGCTATTGAGCCATTTAGTTGAATAAAGGTTTTTAAACTTGTCTAAACTTTGTTACAATACCGTATATGGGTATATTTCAAGAGAATTGGATAGTAAGAAAAATTATAAAATATTCGAGTGGAGGTTGTAACGATGGAAAAAAGGCAATTAATAATAGGGTTGCTTGCTTTACTTACAACTATGTTTTTAGGAGCTTGTGGTGGAAATGAACAATCGGATCCAAATGATGATACCAATACGGAGACTAAATCTCACGAAAATATGGAGATGAATGAAGAAGATTCTAATACCCATTCAAGTCAAGAAGAAATGAATCATTCAGGTTCAAGTGATGTCCCAGAAGGCTTAGAAGAAGCAGAAAGTCCTACCTATACAGTTGGAAGCCAAGCCATTATCAATGCAGAACATATGTCTGGAATGAATGGTGCTGAAGCTACAATATCTGGTGCCTTTGATACGACAGTTTATACTGTTACATATACTCCAACAACTGGTGGTGAACCAGTTGAGGATCATAAATGGGTGATTCACGAAGAAATTGAAAATGCTGGTGATGAACCGTTTCAACCCGGTGATGAGGTAGTATTAAACGCTGAACATATGGAAGGTATGGATGGTGCTACGGCTGTCATTGATACAGCAGAACAAACAACTGTATATATGGTAGATTACACAGATACTGAAACAGGAGAAAAGGTAATGTATCATAAATGGGTAACAGAAAGTGAACTTTCTCCAGTTGAATGAATACAAATTATGTTAAATAAATTGTTCCAGAAAAGGGCGCTTTAATGGAGCAACGAAAAAATCCTAATTTCTCAATATAAATGTTGAGAAATTAGGATTTTTAATATGGGAATTTCCTTAACGTTGTAAATCCGTATTTTCTTGACACTACCCCTTCTAGTTCATATAAAAAGTAGAATTGTAAATAAAATTAAGCTAAAATGCCTAACTTCATTTACAAAATCATTATTTAGATGTAAACCTAACTACATAATGACTCAACATTTCTTTTCTATAATTATAGTCGTACTACTATTTTAGATTGGAGATGGAGAACATGAACAAAAAATTATTAGCAGGTACTGGGATAGCGTTTACGTTATTATTCAGTCCTCTAAGCACAGCTTTTGCAACAGAAACAACAGGAGATTTAAGACAGGTTGACAATGTTGCACATCGTGGTGCATCAGCATATGCACCTGAAAATACGATTGCAGCTTTTGATAAAGCAGTGGAGATGAAGGCAGATTATATTGAAATTGACGTTCAAAGAAGCATGGATGGAGAATTAGTACTTATCCATGATACGACAGTTGATCGTACAACGGATGGATCTGGAAGAGTTGGTGATTTCACGTTTGAAGAACTAAGAAGCCTTGATGCAGGCAGCTGGAAAGGTGAGCAATTTGCAGGTGAACATATCCCAACATTTGATGAGATACTTGATCGTTACCACGGGAAAATTGGAATATTAATAGAATTAAAGGCTCCAGAGCTTTATCCTGGGATTGAAGAAAGTGTAGCAGAAGAATTAAAAGAACGAAATCTTGATAAACCACAAAATGAAAAGATCATTATCCAATCATTTAACCATAAATCAATGGAAAAAATGAATGATCTCGTTCCTAAAGTTCCAATCGGTGTATTAACATCTTCGAGAGCACACATAACAGAACAAGCTTTACAGGGATTTTCAACATATGCCGATTATTTTAACCCAAGCTATGGAATTGTTACTGAAGAACTGGTGAATCAAGTTCACTCTCTTGATATGCAAATTGGATCATGGACAGTACGTAGTCAAGAGGCGGCGGATTTCCTATTAAATATGGGGGTTGACGCAATTATAACGGATTATCCGGATTATGTAGATCCGAGAAACTAATAATATTACATAAAGTAAGATACTTTCAATCTTAAACAATTAGGCGTGATTGTGGGTGCGAAATGTTTCTGACTCAAATGAAATGTGGTTACACAATTTCGGTAAAGGTCAGGCAGTTTTAGATTTCTAAAACTGAAGGGGTATGTCGAGGAGGCGAATGAGGAGGTAACGCTCTGGAAGTCTCCCCCTGCGTCGAATAGCACGCTGTTGAGTAAGGAAAATCGCGTTATAAGCTCAGCTAATAGGCGCGAGAATTTACCGTAACAGTCCAGCTGACGAAACCCTACCCGATGGGGTGGTGTAAATCATGGTGCTTGGGTTGAATAGATATGGTGAGAATGCAATGTAAAAACAACATAGGTAGAAAATATTTCAAAGCTACATATTGACGTTACGAAACTAGTAAGCTACTAGGGATTTTAGGTGTTAGATTATCTTATTGTTAACGCTAGTACCGACTTCTGTAGCCTTAAAGGAAAGGTATATAATCTAATATTTGAAGAGGCTGGGACAAAACTTACTTCTGAAATGAAAAAGCCGGTGAAATTTTACGACGAGTAAAATTTCACCGGCTTTGATTATTTTTACAATAAAATAAGGACAACTTCTGATAAAATTAATAGAATAAGTTTGTATTCTTCAACAAAAGGACCAGATTGTGGAGTAACTCTTGTATTGCGTAGTAGACCTATACTACGCAGCAATTTGGTTAATTGATAAATCTATATAAAATATTCGCAAGTATGATAAACGTTGACAAAAATCTTCAAAAAACGTCGTATAATAAAAATGTAAGTCGACAATACGACATTTATGGTTTATATATAAAAGGTTAATATTGGTTATTATCACAAAAAATTGCCGTAACTTAGGAGGTATCAGCCACATATGGAAGTGGAGAAGGAGAGGGCTGTAAATAACCAGAAACAGGTATTTCAAAGATATTTGTTTCTTATTACAATTATTTTATCAATACTAATATCAGGTTTAAGCGGATATACAGCTAGTCAAATAGTTGTCAACAATAGTGTTGGTGACCCAAAAGAGATTAATACTACAACAGAATATACTGCTATGAAAAACCAAGTAAATGAGGCAAGAAATAATTCGTTAAAAGTAATAGATACAGAACTACCTAAAATAATTAGCGATCTAGAAAAATACAATCAGGATATAAATTTATTAGTTGAAAATGTTGAGTGGCTAAAGGATAATTTAGCTCTTATAAGGGATTCTATCGGCAAAATTGACTCAGCATTTACCGTCGTTAAAGGAGTCAACACTTTTGTTGATCTTCCTATTGTAGGTAACATAGGTGATAACTTAAGTATTAAAATAAGTACTAATTTAGCTTTAACAAAGATTCAACTTGATGAAATTAATAGTATATTACTTGATTTGGAGAACTTAACAGGTATAAAAAAAGAAATGAGTGATTCTCATAAAAAGTTAAATATTTTATTTGAAAAATATCAAAAAGAAAAAAACATTGAAGAGTTATTTCAAATTGAACAAGAGCTTAACTCTAACTTAATTTATCAGATTGATGAATTAAGGAATTCTACTATAGAGGCTCGTAAAGTTTTTGAACTATCTTCAAGTGTTTTAATTACAGTAGATAAAACTGGATCACTTTTTAATTCAATACAGGAAATGGGAGAAAATACGCTAGATGCAATTCAGTTTTGGAAAGAAAATGAGATTCAAGTAGAAACAAACAAAAGTTTAGAAAAAGATTTAGTTGCTTCCATGGAAAAGATTCAAGAGTTACCTAATCAATTGGCTACACGATCCAAGAGTAGCATTTCGTCAATAAGCACTGTTCAAAGAGAGCTACAGACTATAAAGATAGCACAAATGATCATTACTGAGTGAAAGGGGGAACCCCCTTTTTTTCGTATATAGACAGGTTACGGTTAACCATATTCATGTAAGGTAATAGAAGTTTCAAGCTATCGAGTGTTACTCTGATAAAGTTATTGATTGTTGCGCAGTACAACGATACTATTCAATAGAAAAAGATCTTCCACAATCCGGCGCTTTTATGAAGTAGCCAAAGTCTAATTTCTTTGTATTGTAAGCGAGACATTAGACTTTTTTTAATTAGGCCTTTCTTAACGAAGCAAACGTGGTTTCCTGATCGTGAATTAAATAAAAAAGCCAGTTCGTAATCGGTGTAATTTCAATTAATTATAGTCTAATCTTTACCTCCGTACCGTCTTTAGCTTTGACATCCACCAGCAGGAGCCCTTTTTGGTTTTTCAGTTCTTGCACGATTGGTTTTAGTGCTTTTTTGTCTATCGGTGGAAGAGTAAAGTCCAGTTTTTTTCTTTCGAAATGTTCTTTTGTCCATTTGTTGGCATGGTGATGGACAAGTTTTGAAGACAAAATGGAAATACCAATGTTTAAAATGGCATATGGGATTGGAATGGTGAACCGAACGTCTTTTGCTTTCACTTTTATATGTAGCATAACAGATCACTATTCAATGATGACAGAAACGGTATCACCGTTTGCCGACTTAACATCAACAATTTGGCCATCCAATTCGTTTTCAATTGCTTCCATAATAAGGTTTATGTCAATATCTTTTACATATTTTTCAGATTGGGGAATACTTGCTGCGATGCTGTGTCCAGCCATTAATACTACCTTGACAAGTTTTATGGGCAAATTAACTGTGACGTTATCATTTTCAGCTGATACAACACGAATTTTTAATGTTTTGTCTAAATACTTAGTCGGTTGTTCTAGTTGCTTACTGCCTGTTTCTTCTTCCTTTTCTTTTAATACTTGGATGAGTTCTGATCCCTTATCTGCATCAATTTTCCCTTCTTGCACCATTGTTAACACTCTCGTAATTTCCTCTTTCATAATAAATCCCTCCTTAGTCCTCTTTTAATAGCTTAATGGCTTCTTCTGGAGTGATTTCGCCATTTTCCAACATGGTGACAACCTTTTTTTCGTCGACTTCCTTTTTTTGCTTCTGCACATATCCAAGGGATGAAATAATGTCTGTTAGCTTGCCTCGAACCGTCGGATACGATATCCCCAGTTCTTTTTCAACTTCTTTGATATTTCCTCTACATGTTAAAAATACTTCCACAAAATGAAGTTGATCCTTTGATAATGACGCTAGCTTAGATAATTCAAATTCATTTTCAATCGTTGTGTGACAATGAGAGCACTGCAACTTCGTAATCTTCAATGTTTTGCTGCAGACAGGACAATTTGTTATTACTTTATAAGCCATTTTGAAATCCCTTCCTTTAACTTGAATTGATTATATATCAATTATTTTAAAATGTAAATAAGTAAATTTAATACTTAATTAATTAAAATCAATAATAATTAATTAAAAAATAAATATTATTGATTTTCGCTAAAATGATTCAAGTTCTTTTGTTACTCCATATATAAATAAGTTACATTAGGTTAATAGGTAATTAGGATTAACATTCATTCATATATATAGGATAGAAGTGTATCTAACAAAGGAGGGGCAGCATGGCAGTAAATCCGATTGTTGCTAGATCACTAGACGAAATTAAATTTTGGTCTAGGATTATGAAAGAGCATGCCTTATTTTTAAGCTTAGGATTCACATATGAACAGCAGCAACTTATTGATGAAGCTCGGCAGTTTATCTCGTTGTTTGAGAGGATTGAGGAAAAGTTATCAAAATTTACGGTGAATTCAGATTTACGCCAAGTCCAAGCTTTCAATACCGAGGTTTACCAAGCTGCAGCTTCAATATGGGGTTATAAAAGAAAGGTTTTAGGCTTAACCCTACGCTGCGAAATCCGTGGCAGCAACAATTTTCCTCTATTAGTTGACCATATTAGCAGAGAAGCTGCATACTTTGCTAATCGTTTAAAAGAACTAAATGAAGGGAAATTAGCCCCAACCTCTGATACCATCATAGAAGAAAATGTATTCTTCTTAAAAATTATGGCGGATCATGCAAAGTTTATCGGACATCTTCTTGATCCATCAGAAAGAAAATTAGTTGACCAGGCGAGAGAGTTTAGTCATGATTTTGACCAACTTCTTTTTCAGGCAGTTGATTTGGAATCAATGCGACCCCAATCTGAAACGAAACCCATTCTAACTCAATTCTTAAATCAAAATAAAGTTTCTGTCTCCTCCTTAAGGGACTTCAAGAAGACTGCAAGGGAATTAATAGAAGCTTGTCGTATTAAGAGCAATATTCATCCCCTTTTGGCTGATCATACATTCAGAGAAGCTGAAAGGTTCTTGGAAATAATAGATTCATTCGAAGCTAGTCTGAATTGAAATAAGAATTTAACTGGAGAATATGTACCATTATTACTCCACTAAAGGGCACTTTCCTAACAGCAAGGAGAGTGTCTTTTTTCTTGTACTTAAAGGATCCACATAGAATAAGATTCCCGAACAAAATTGGATATGCATATTAACGTTAATGTGGCGTTTGTGACGGATTATTCTTAAATGGAAGTTTAGTAGAATAACGAATATTTTGAAACTTTTTACAACCTTGTTCGTACTTATAATTAGAAGAAATTTTAGAGAGGTGGGAATGTGGAGCTTAATTATAAGACATCACCTAATTATAAAATCGTTTCAACGAAACAATATACAGCTAGAACTGTATTAAACATTATGGGAATTGTTATTTTTGGAGGGGTATTGTTACAGAGTATCACAATTCCAATTTCTTTAAATAGTAGTGGAGAGTTGTTCCAGATGGAAGAAATCAAAATGAGTGCAAGGGAGTTCTTGGAATATGCCCTATTCACTTTAGGATGTGGAATGGTCTATTACTTCCTAGTTAATAGTTATTTTGTGGGCAAAAAATGGAGAAAGATATTCTTCATAACCATTACTCTATTAGGTTTTTTCAGTATCTATATGGTTTTTTACTTAGTGCAACATCATCCATTGCACTAATCATAAGCTTATTCTATTAACGGGGTCGATGCTTTAATAATTCGGAGCACCTAAGAAAGAAATCACAAAAGATATGGAGGGATTTTAAAAAGGCTATTTTCGTAAAGGTTGTTGTTTTTAACGGAAATCAACGGGAAGAGTTTAGAAGTAAAACAACAATCTATGAAAAAGAGTCTTGAAAAATATGGATTATGTTAAAGAGTTAAGAAAACTAGTTGGTCATAGACCATTAATACTAACAGGCTCTGTCGTTTTAATAGTAAATGATCGTAACGAATTATTATTACAACACAGAACGGACGGTGGTTGGGGATTGCCTGGTGGTCTCATGGAATTAGGGGAAAGTTTGGAAGATACTGCACGAAGAGAAGTGAAAGAGGAAACGGGACTTGATGTAGGGGAACTGAAGCTATTAGGCGTTTTTTCGGGTCAAGATTATTATGTTAAAGTATCGAATGGTGATGAATTGTATTCAGTAACTGCTGTTTATGTAACAAAGGAAGTAAAAGGAAATATAAAAATTGATAAACAAGAATCTATTGCTATACAGTATGTTAATCTTAATAATTTACCCAAAGGGTTAACTGACGAATATCGTAGTTACATAAATCCATACATAAAACAATTAACCAAATAGATTTCTTTCTTCTACAAAGGGGTGCAAGAGTTAACCAAGGTGATCGTGGAATTTGATCGCCTTTTTCTTTGCTAATAATTCGATAATTCGGTTTCATATTTGGCATATTATGTTAGTATTGAAGTGGTAAGATATGGAGCTAAAGGTGTAGAGGAGTGTAGGAGATAGGAACCTCATTAAATATTTCAGCATACAGTTAATTGTATTTGGTGTCATTGCCTTAACTCGTTTTTACTTATTTAGTTATATTAGTAAGCCATTCACTTCTACTGATTTAACAGCAACAATTATTGCTATTGCCGTACCTATTGTTGTTTTGACCTTTGAGAATAAGTGTAAAAAAAGTCTAAAACCTATTAGTACATTTAATAAGGTTTTTCTTTCTGTATGAGTAAGTGTATGTTAGTGCAATCATTGTTATAGGGGTTTGAATTGGAGAAATTCCATTTAAAATAACGGCTATTGCTTGCTGAAGATACATAAAGCAATAATCCTCGACTTTATCAGTACGCAATAAACGGGCAGAGTTGCTGAAAAACGATAAAGAATATACTAGAAAACCAGATTACAAACGAAGAAAGGGAGTAGTGTTATGAAAAATAATCATAGAGTTTTAATGGGGATGTTAATAATAGTATTAGTTATATTAGCTGCTTGTGGGAACTCACCTGATGAGTCTAGTACTCCGGCGGACAATGATTCAGAAAATAATAACGTCACTCAAGACACAAAAGAAGAAGCTTCTAATTCAGATTCAAAAGAGAATGCTTCCAATACAGACAACACTAATACAGATGTCAGTGATCAAGAAAATAAGGATACAAACAAAAAAGTGGATACATCAGACAATGTACCTGCAAAAGAAGAAGCCCCGTCTACTAATCATACTGAAGGCAATCTGAAGGAAGAATATCTCCAAAAATTAAAGGATGCTAAAAAAGAAACGGAAGAATTGGAAGCAACCGATTCCTCGACATACGCTTTGAAAAAAGTCGAAAACGATCGCTGGGAGATTTGGGATGAATTGTTGAATGAAATTTATGGAAAATTAAAGGAACAACTGCCACCAGAAGAGATGGACGAGTTAAGAGAAGAACAACGGAAATGGATAGAGTATAGAGATGATAATGCATTGAAAGCATCGCTAAAATATAAAGGTGGTACACAGGAACACTTAGAATATGTGGCTGTGCTAGCAAATCTGACAGAAGAAAGATGCTTTGAATTAGTTGAAGAGTATATGAAATAAGTTTTACTAACGAGTTATGGATCTGATTTCTAAAAGATCGTTGCGATAGTAAATCCTTTTCTAATAAAAAAAGACATTAACAAAGGTACTCCAATACTTTGTTAATGTCTTTTTTTAGTTTTTACTCCCTCTAATTATTTTCAGATGAACCGGCTTCCAATTTAATCCAATCCTGAGACCATTTCTCGATTGTTTTTAAAATAGGTTCCATGGAATGTCCTTTTTCTGTTAAAGAATATTCAATGATGACGGGGGTTTCGGGTATAACCTCCCGTTTTACGACCCCTTGGAGCTCCAAATCCTTTAAACGCTCTGATAATACCTTTCCACTTATACCAATAGAAGATTGAATTTCATTAAACCTTTGTGGTCCCAATAATAATTGGTAGATAACTAATGCGGTCCATCTCTGACTTAATAACGAAATGGCCTTTTCAAATTTTGGGCAAATGGTAGGTTGTTTCATTTTTACATACACCTCTTTTCATTTCTATTGTACCACAAAAAAAGATATTTAATTACAAATTGAAAATTATTTACTTGACATTATTAAATTATATAAATATACTTACTTACATAAAGTAACTTAATGAGAAAAGGAGAGGGTAAAATGGATAAAAACGAAATTGGAAAAGTTATATTAAGGGTAGTAGTAGGTCTCACATTTTTTATTCATGGATTATCAAAGTTCCAAGGTGGAATTTCAAATACAGTTGGCTTTTTTGATAGTCTTGGGCTTCCAGGGTTTACAGCATATGTTGTTGCGCTAGTTGAATTAGTAGGGGGGATTGCATTAATTCTAGGACTTGGAACACGAATTGTAACCTTGTTATTTGCACTAATCATGTTAGGAGCTATTTTTACGGCAAAACTTTCCGCTGGTTTTCTTGGTAATGGCCAAATGGCAGGATACGAACTTGACCTTGTTTTATTAGCGGCATCGATTTATTTCGTTTTTGCAGATGGATCGCAACTATCATTGGATCAAAAGTTTTTAAAATCATAAAAAGGATAACTCTAGGAGGCTGATTATGGGATTTCATACAAAGCCCACTACATTCGTGGGACATGTCAAAATTAAAGTGGAACAGCTAGAACGTTCCTTACCATTTTATAAGGAGATACTTGGTTTCGATATTTTAGAGCAAACAGCTTCAACAGCAAAGCTAACAACCGATGGAAAAACGAGTATTTTATCGCTGGAACAACCTGAAAATGTTACACCAAAACAGGGGAGAACAACTGGTTTATATCATTTTGCCATTCTATTACCAGAGCAATCGGATTTAGCCAATATTGTCGTTCATTTGGTGAATAAAGGAATTCGCTTTGGGTCTTCTGATCACCTTGTCAGTGAAGCATTGTACTTACACGATCCAGATGGAAATGAGATTGAAATTTATATTGATCGTGATCCTTCTAAATGGAATTGGAATGGCGATGAGGTAGCTATGGCGGTTGATCCATTAGATTTTGAAAAGTTGCTTACGTTCGCTACACCGGATCACCCTTGGCAAAAAATGCCTGCTGAAACGGTAATGGGGCATATTCATTTACACGTGTCAGAACTGAATAAGACAGAAGAATTTTATGTAAAGGGACTGGGAATGGACGTAGTCAATCGATTTGGGGCGCAGGCTTTATTCCTTTCTTACGGGAAATATCACCATCATGTGGGGGTCAATACGTGGAATGGTGTAGGTGCTCCGGCCCCGTCTGATAATAGTGTAGGTCTCGAATCGTTTACGCTCATTTTTGATAATGAAGAGACTCGTAAACAAGCAGTTACGAATTTGAAGCAGATTGGTGCAGAGGTAGTAGAAAAAGATAATCATTTTATCACGTTTGATCCTTCTGGAAATGCAATAGAGTTAGCTGTATAAGACGGGATAAATCCGATCTTGGACAGTTAGATATAGGTGGTCAATCGTATAAGAATGTAGTAAAAGGTAGTGCATGGCTAGCAGTGGGAATTGCTCTAATTATTCAAAGCGAAATAGATAAATAAATTTTTGTAGGCGGTGTGAGAATTGGGTTTTATTGAAAAATTATTTGGAAAACAAATGAAGGAGGAAACTACAATGACAACAGAAAAATTAAACATTGGAATTATTTTAGGAAGTACTCGCGAGGGACGTGTAAGCCCACAAGTAGGTGAATGGGTGAAGGGAATTGCTGACAAACGTGAAGATGCAAATTATGAAATAGTAGATATCGCTGACTTTAACCTTCCGTTTTTAGGAACAACAGATGGAACGGAACCTGGTATTGCGGATTGGAATGAGAAGCTGGCAAGCCTTGATGGATTTGTCTTCATCGTTCAAGAATACAATCACAGTATTACAGGTGCACTAAAAAATGCTATCGATTTTGCCCGTGAAGCATGGTACAACAAAGCAGCTGGTATCGTAAGTTATGGTTCAACAGGTGGGGCGCGTGCTGCTGAGCATTTACGAGGTATTTTAGGGGAAATAAAAGTAGCAGATGTTCGCACACATCCAACCCTTTCCCTTTTCACAGATTTCGAGAATATGAGTGAATTCAAACCACAAGAATTACATCTTGATAATGTAAATGCGATGCTTGATGAAGTTACTGCTTGGAGCGGAGCGTTAAAAACTTTACGGTAAATAGGAATCTTATAAATAAAGATGATGCGAATATCAGACGCGATTTAGGTGTCTGATATTCTTTTTAACGTACTTCCAAAAGAAGTCTTTCTCTTTTCTCTTTCAAGCGCCTAGTCCTCTTGAAATCAAATAACTTGTGACAAGAGAAGTTAAAGAGGGCGTACAGTCCAGAAAATGCAGATTTACAACATAAATTAAGACACCCATGTATAAAGGTAACGGGTTTACTTCAGAGGTGCAAACAAGTAAATATCAAAGTAAAACGCACTGGATTTCGCAATGGAATTCACAGTGCGTTTTTAATTGTTATAGCTGCTTTCATTTGAGTTTCGATAGTTTAATCTTATGCGAAATCACATCCAAATTCACAAGGGGGTAAATAATTTTTGGTGGGACTGTGAATTTAGTGAGATTTACTGCGAGATTTTGTAGGGTAAGACCAAAGGTTAATAAGATATATGTTAAAATAAAGATATGACGGACAATTATAAATATTCAATTAAAGGGAAGGTTAATGGAATAACCCCTACCCCTTAGAATAGGAGGTAAAAATGAAAAGTATTAGAAAACTTCTTTTGTTTGTATTTATCTTATTTACAATGTTAGCTACTGGCTGCTCTAATGACATATCAAACGAGGAACAAAATATAGAGGTGCAAGAACGTACATATCCTGATACAAATGAGTATAGGAACCTTAATGAAATAAGTAATAACGAACAGGTCCGACAGGTTAGGGAAATATTAAATGATGCAAAGTGGGAAGAGAAAGTAGTGGATATGGCAAGGTTAGCTGATTTTCGATTTACGTTTCAATTTAAAGACCCTGATATTGAAGCAAAACCTGTAATATACGAACTTTGGATTAGTCCCGCCTTGGAAACAGTAGAAATCATAAAAGGACAAAGTGAGTATACTCATATAAATGAAAAAAACTCAGTCATCTTATATGAAGTGTTAACTGGAGAAAAATTGTCTGAGTTAGAATAGGCAATCTTCAATTAACGGGGGCGCTTCCTGAAAATATCAGCCACCCCTAGTCATTACACTAAAGGAGAAAAAACTTGGAATTGAAAGTACCAAGCCATGCATAATTAGGAAATCGAATGGAAACGGTGGTTGGTCCATATCCAGGAAACCTACAACCATATGATATGAATTTGTAACCAAGGATAGTATCATCCATGGCTTTTTATCTTTAAATGTTTTCTGAATAACAAGGGAACTGTTGTTAGTAATTTGGCGTGCTATGAAAAATAAACCGATATACTACTGTTAAAGATTATCTGTATTGATTCTTGGGTATTCTGGTTCAAAAGCTGCTGCTGTCCTAGCATTATCATTGTGCCGATCGTTTTTATATCCATTATCTACTGTACTGTATTTTTCTATGTCTTTGGAAGTTTTCTTTTTGTTAGCCACCTTATTTATCACCTCCTACCGATAATATGTCCAATTTTTACTTTGAAAATTAAAATGGTTGAAAGTATATTAATATTTCTTAATGTTGTTCAACAAACAGGTGCTATTGCTTCAATAAGGAAGGATCACCTCCTTATCGAAGTAATGGAGCAGAAAGCTTAATAAGAATTATTATTTGAATATTAAAATATTTATAGTGGCCATTCATAAATATAAGTAAAGTAAACAGGTTAAAGGAGGGAGATTTAAATTAAAAGATTTTTATTTAATTTCGTTTCTACAGTAGTTATTGGATCTATTTTTTATCTAGGAATGAAGTATGAAGTGAGGTTAAAAGAAGAATCGCGTAATTCATTTAATATGATGCCTTTTATAATATTTGCTACTATATTTCCTATTTTTATCGGATTGTTATTACGATTCCCTAAATTGGTTATAGAGATTAAAGAAAAAAAGCAATGGTCGTTTGATTGGATTAAGGTTGCCGCAGTTGGAATACCATCTTTATATATAGCAGTGTTACCAGTTTTGTCCATTTCCTTTGGGGTGAAATTGTTATTCGCAAAAGAGTTTATTCTGTTAGGAAATACTACGTTAACAACAACTGCTGGAATTGTATCTGGTTATGTTTTATTAGACAGTTTAAAAAAATAACAGTTCTTCAGGTACGGGTGCGTTTCTTCAAGTGGAAGATCGCACCTGTGGTATTGAAGTAAAGGAGCAGGTTAGTGAACAGGTAAATGGAGTAAGCCCTATAAATAAAAACTATTTTGTTTATTTTTAATCGGTGCTATTTTTTAAAGCAAAGCAAGGCGAATATGTATTATTATCTCTTTGCTAACTTGCGTTTTTTTGCATCTTAGCTCTCCTAATCATTTTTATCAAATTTTAAACCAAATACAAATGAAGAAGAAAATTATTAGTTGATATATTGGATGAGATAGGGTATTAGATTGTTAGTCTTCAGAACTTGTATAGTCTATATGATTTTCACTTACCTCATCAGGAAGGACAATAGGTTCGACTTCGTTGAAATTTGAATAGCTTTCTTCGATTGTTTGAATAGTTTCTATCGAATTGTAACCTTCATCAACCGTCATTTCCAAATCAGTAGTGATAATGGTGTTTACTGGTCTGAGACTTTCTTTATCAATGAATACGTTGTAGGTTAATGAGTTTGTCACGAGATCATCTACAAACTGTGATGAATATGATGCCGGCCTAGTGATGTCCAATAAGTATTCAGTGAAATTTTTAAAGGTATTTCCTGAACCTGAAAGCGTCAGAACATACTGTTCGTCCTTTTCTTCCATTTGTATCTTATCAGAATGTGAATGTAGCCATTGCAACTCATATGTTACACTAAGATGCTTTCTAGTAGCTTCTAGAGAAGGATGAACCCCTGCATCTGTGCCTTTGGTCCACCTAGAAAGAACATCGGTTGCATACACATCACCTTCAACGAGATATAATTCTCCTTTGAAGTTCTGATAACCGTCACTAAGACTAAGGTGAGTCGTTTGATATAATGCTTCCGGTTCTTTTATATAATCCATCGTAATGGTAGACGCATCTTTTGAAGGTGTTTCAGCATAAGTAGTATCCTGGTTAACCTCAATTACTGAACGAAAGCTGTTTACTTCCCCCATTGCTTTTATCGAAGCACTTAGTACATCTTTTGGAGTCTCTGGTTTGTTTGAACAAGCTGCGGCTACTAATGATAATGTAAAAGTACATAAAAAAAGTAATAGTAGTTTCTTCATTTTTCCCCCTATAGAGTATGACTATTTATTAGGTTACATTTATACAAAAGAAGATTCAATGATAAGGGAAAATAATTATAAAAAAGTTGAAAATAGAAGCAGCATTAGAAGAAAGATTTCCAGCAATTATTCAATAGGGAATACAATCCTTATAACGAAGTAAGACAATGAAACTTTCCGTTCTGGCAACCCCTGAATCAGCTGAACAATAAGATCAAATTTCGCTTTAATTCATACAGAAGGTAAGTGTCACTATTATTGGAAAACCAACTTCATTGATTAGGAGAATGAATACTTCCGTAATTTTTATCTCGTTTCTATTAAGTGGACTGGAAAGATCCGGGGGAAGGACTGGAACGAATGTCCCCATGCCTCCAAAAATTGTTCTTAAACTAACGAGCAGTAGAGTTTCAGAAGGACATTGGTTTGTTAAGATAAAAACTAAAGATACACGTTTTGAACATCAACAGTACATGGAGGTTTTAAGATATGTTTGGTAAAAGTTCAAATAATAGGCTTAAGGTTATATATAAAGAAAAAATAGGAGCACTCTCAGGTTGTAAAGTGTTGGTGGACAAAGAAACTGGAGTTCATTATTTATTTAGCTGGTATGGAGAAGCTGGAGGAATAACACCTTTATTAGATAAGGAAGGAAAGCCAGTTATCAACTCGGATGATGAATGACTTTCAATTATTAGTGAATAAGATTTTTGTTTATTCAATTAACGGGTACAAGAGTTAAAGATCCAGCTACCAATTTGGTGGCTTTTTCTTATTCGACTAGCGAGCAGTTTAATTTAATAAAAAAGGGACACTTGGAGATACTACTATCAAAAATTTCATTAAAATTGAGGTAGTAAAATGGTATATCCTATTCGTTTTGTCATTGTTCTAATTCTGTTAGTTAGTAACCCTATGATTATTACAGCTAAAGAAATGAAGTATAATGACAACAGCATTACAGTTCAAGAAATAAAGAAAAAAGTTGACTTTAAGGTAGTCACTCCAAACAAAGTTCCAAATGACTGGACTTTAGAAATTAAAACATATTCGTGGGAAGGAAAAGGGGATTTCAACCAAATCGGTTTACATTATATGAATAGTACGGATACAAAGCTAATGGTTGCTATTGGCCAAAGTAAGGAGGACTCATCTTATGGGGTTCCCAAAAGCACACTTACACAGCAGGTAGATATTAATGGTATCAAGGGTTATTTTTCTGAATGGGGAAATAGTGGTGAATTAGACCATAAGGGAGAAGATATTTTAGGTGGACTACTCTGCTGGAAAAAAGATGGAACATATATACAAATGGAAAGTTCAAGAATATCAAAAAAACAAATGATAGATATTGCAAGGTTAATGAAATGACCTTGTTAAGCTACCGGATGCGTTAATCTAGAAAGGATTAACGCTTTTTTAGATTAACAAGTACAGGATAATTAAACAGTAATTTCCATCTTTCGTGATAATTTATGTTATAATCTGAATATTAAATATAGTATTTGGGAGAGATTTTTTTGGAATTTACTGTTACAGGACATGAGTTAAATACAATACACGATATGAAAAAGCTATCAATTGTGGTAACACAGGCTGTATTGGATGAATTACAGGAAGCTACTAAACATAAAAGGAAGATTAGGATCGTAACCTCCAATTCTTTTATCGTTGCGGATAAAATTAGTACGCAAGAGCCAGACAAAGATAATATGCCGTTGTTAGACCGTGCACTACTTGAGTCGGAAGAAACCACTTTTAGAATAATGGAAAATGGAAATATAGTTAATGTTTACGCAATGATTATTTTACATAATGTGAAAATTGTTCCGTTTGCTAATCCTGATAAACCGATTGAATCCGAAAGTTTTGCAATCTTCACTGACCATATTATGGGTATAACGTTAACAGATTAAATATTTTAGCAGAGGGTGCGTTGACCAAAAAGGTTTCACGCACTTTCTTATTGGAGTAAAGGCGCAGTATAATTCAAGAAGATAAAATATGGTAAGGTGTTATTGCATAGATAAAAAAAAGGGAGAATTTTTCATTATGCCTGAAATAATTGGAGAAAAAGTCGTGTTAAAAGAGGCAACAAAAGAAGATATTGATGAGTTATATTTTTGGAAATATGAAGAAAAGGAACAAGCAGCAAAGAAGTGGAACGGACCTTATATTCCTGAAGAGAAGATAAGCAAAGAAGAATACCGAAAACAATGGGTGCAAGAAATTTTTTCAGCCATTCCTGCTTCGCTAATTATAAAAGGTAATGGTAAAGTCATTGGATACGTTGGTTCATATTGGGTGGATAAAAACACGAACTGGCTTGAAACGGGTATTGTTATTTATGACAAAAAATTTTGGAACGGTGGATATGGTTCCGAAGCCTATAAATTATGGATTGATTTTCTTTTTACATCTACTGATTTGCATAGGTTAGGTATGTCTACTTGGTCAGGGAATAGAAGAATGATGAAGGTAGCAGAAAGAATTGGAATGAAAGAGGAAGCACGAATAAGAAATGCAAGAACAGTAGATGGTGAGTATTTTGATGCAATTAAAATGGGGATTTTACGGGAAGAATGGGGTACAGGGACAGATCCCTTGTCCCAATCCTCAAAATACAAAAAATAGCGACCGTGTAATTTTATAAATAAAGATTGACTATAACCCCTGCGTTAATATGCAGGGGTTTTCTTGTTCCATAAACAGGCCTTTTTCTCGTATAAAGCGATTGCTCAAGTTACGGAATTTTGAAATAATTGTGATGGAGTTAAAGGGCGAGTAGGTTAAGTAGGTCAGGGGTCTGGAGTAAAATTATACAAGAACATCACAGGAGAGATAGTAAATGATTAAAGGAATATATGAATATATAAGGGAAGCACAGTTAAAAAAGTATGCAGAACTTGCTGTAGGAGCTGGGGTAAATCTGCAAAAAAATCAATTATTGATTATTCATAGTGATATACAAAATGCTACGTTTGCACGTCTAATCCAAACGGTAGCCTACGAGGCAGGAGCTTCAAATGTATTTATAGATTGGACAGATGAACAGTCTACCAAAGAATTTTACTTAAATGCAGCAGATAGTGTCATCGATCACTTTCCTGATTGGCAGGCTGCCCGTTTTAAGGAGTGGGACGATGCAGATGCTGCTTACATCCATATTATTTCTGAAAACTTAGATGTCTTTAAGGAGGTTTCTACAGAAAGGATAAGTCGTTTCCAAAAAGCTTCTCGTACCAAATTGGGGGAGTATTATGCGAAAATTAGATCCCACGAGGTACGCTGGTGTCTTCTAGCTGTCCCGTACGTTGGATGGGCAACGAAAGTATTTCCCAACCTAAGTAAAGAAGAAGCTTTACGATCATTATGGAAATTAATTTTAAAAGGATCTCGGGCAGATGGGGAAAATCCTATAAAAGATTGGGAGAGTCACAATAGAGCCTTCGAGTCTCGGAAAAAAATCCTAAACGAGAGCCAATTTGAAGCCCTGCATTTTACAAATAGCCGTGGAACTGATTTATTCGTTGGTCTACCTAAACATCATCTCTATATCGGTGGGGGTGTCATAGATAAAAATGGAATACCTTTCTTTCCGAACATTCCTACAGAAGAAATATTTACTGCTCCCCATAAAAATAAGGTGAATGGCAAATTAGTAGGTACTAAACCTCTTATCTATGGGGGAAGTGTCATCGATGAATTTTATCTAATTTTTAAAGATGGACGGATTACCGACTATTATGCCGCAAAGGGACAAGAAGTGTTACAAAATCTCATCGAAACAGACGACGGTTCACATTATCTAGGTGAAATTGCCTTAGTCTCTAATAAATCTCCTCTTGCTCAGGCAGATACTCTTTTTTACAATACCTTGTTTGATGAAAATACGGCCTGTCATATTGGAATCGGAAATGCCTCTCCCTCCAATATTCAAAATGGCATGGACCAATCTGAGGAAGAGTTGAAGGCAGCGGGTCTGAATACTTCACTTTTATTAGTCAATGTGACCTTTGGTACCGAAGATATGAAAGTAGTGGGCATTAAAGAAGACGGAATGGAAGTCCTGCTAATGAAGGACGGGGATTTCCAATTCTAAATCGTCTACAGCTTAAAAACAGAGAAAACTGATTTCTGGTGGATTATACTTAGTGCTAGTTATAGTGAAAACAAACTGGGCAGCATTCCTGTAAAAACTAAAGATCATGGGGGATGTTTGTGAAAGAATGTACTTAAACAAACGGAGGCAAGAGTTGAATGACGGGCTGCCTAAATAAAGCCGTTTTATTGCCTCTGTTCGGCTATAGGAATGAAAAATTTAATTTGATTGGATATTTTACACACCTGTATGGAGTTATCAAGTAATCCCCGGGGTGCTAATTGGTATTCTAGTGGCTCGGTTTGCAAATGTAACTCTAAAATAAATATTTCCAATCTCGGATTTTTAAATTTCATCCCGGATTTGATCCGAAATAATTCGAGAAAATAATATTGACTAGACACTTATTGGTGTCCTATAATAAGGGCACCAATAAGTGTCCTATTTTTAATGAAGGAGAGAAAATCTTGAACAATACTGACCAAAAGCATGATGTTTTTGTAGCTATTGCAGATCCAACAAGACGAAAATTAATACGCTTGTTGGCAGGTACTGAAGAATTGCCTCTACATGAATTAACTCCTCATTTTCAAATGGGTCGTACTGCTGTGTCGAAACATTTGACTATCCTAAAAGAAGCAGATTTAGTAACCAACCGTAAAATTGGTAGAGAAACAAGGTATCGACTAAATACAGCTCCCTTACAGGAAGTAAAAGATTGGTTATCCTTTTATGAAAAGTTTTGGAATGAAAAAGCGTTATTATTAAAGAATTTATTGGAGGAATAGATAAAGACAGATTTACCAGCAGATTTTTCAACAGTAACGAAATGACTGCGAGAAATTAAGGTTGATTGTTCTTAACTGTGACTTCGAAAAATGGAAGGAAGGTGTTTCTGCAATGACAAATAGTGCAAGTCGTAAGGTTGATGGTTTTCTAAAAAAAGAGAAAAAGTGGAAGAATGAATTTGAAAAGTTAAGACAAATAGTTTTAAGTTGTGGGCTAACAGAAGATTTTAAGTGGATGCATCCATGTTACACGTTAGATGGAAAGAATATTGTTTTAATTCACGGCTTTAAAGAATATTGTGCCCTTTTGTTTCACAAAGGCGTCTTGTTAAAAGATCCTAATAATATACTCATCCAACAAACGGAGAATACGCAGTCCGCACGCCAAATTCGATTCACCAATGTGCAAGAAATAATAGACATGGAAAGCATACTGAAAAACTATATTCATAATGCTGTTGAGGTAGAAAAAGCTGGTTTGGAAGTAGAATTCAAAGAAACTTCAGCCTATACCGTTCCTGAAGAATTACAAGCTAAATTCGATGAAATGCCTACATTGAAAACGGCATTTGAATCGTTGACACCTGGACGACAAAGAGCATATCTTTTTTATTTCTCTGGAGCCAAACAATCCAAAACCCGAAATGCAAGAGTTGAAAAATATATGCAGAAAATTTTAGATGGAAAAGGATTAAAAGATTAGAATTTTATTATCATGTGGAGGAATAGATAATGGCAGATATATCATTAGATTTTCAATTTAAGAGTCCAATCAGTAAAGTGTGGGAAGCCTTAACAAATTCAGATACGCTTGCACAATGGGTAATGGAAAATAATTTTAAACCCATTGTCGGATACAAATGTCAGTTTCGTAATGAGGAAATAGATTTAATTGTAGATAGTGAAGTATTAGTAGTGGATGAGCCTCATAAGTTATCATACACCTGGATAGGTGGTCCGATAAAAACGATCGTCACATGGACATTGAAGGAAGAGGATGGAACAACATATCTACATCTCGACCATACAGGCTTTGACAAGGAAGATCAAGCATTCAACGGTGCGAAATATGGTTGGGCGTATAAGATTGAAGAGCTTAAAAAAATGTTAAAGGAAATAGAAGCGTAAACCTTTTGAAGTTTTAAGAAACATGAATTTTAATGTCGCATCGGCTCTCACTAAAAATAGTACAAACTCTCAACTTACTGGTGGCATGATGTAATGATTGCTAAAACCCTTGATGAATAAGAGCGTTAAAGCGATTTTCAACAAAATGATAACAGCAGGTATATAAAAGAGGATTCTCATTAGTTGATTAAACTTTTGAGAATCCTTTTTCTTTTGCTTATATCTCAACGATTATTGGATGATAGCATCTAAAATAGCGTGCAAAATGGCAATCTATATAACACAATAACTACAATTATGTTAAACTATGGAAAAAATAGTTAAGGGGGATTGTTCGAATTGAAAATTGAATTTCTTGGGACTGGTGGTGCCATAACAATACCACGACCACTGTGCCATTGTGATGTTTGTTTAGAAGCAAGAAATAAAGGGGTGCCATTTAGTAGAATGGGTCCAAGTATATTTGTACATGGTCCGAATTTATTGATAGATACACCAGAAGATATTTACCATCAAATCAACCGCTCTACTATTAGTGATGTCAAGGGTGTTATCTATTCTCATTGGCACCCGGACCATGTAATGGGAAGAAGAATTATTGAATCTTTAAGTGCGGACTGGATTCACCATCCCCCTCAAAATAAGAAAATAGACGTTTATCTTCCAGAACAAGTAGACATAGATTTCAAAACATTCCTTGGTAGTAGTGACCATTTAAACTTTTTTGAATCACAAGGGTATGCGAACATAAATCAACTAAAAGATGGAGAGAGTTTATTTTTAAATAATACAAAAATTTTTCCGTTTAGATTGGCGGAGGATTATGTTTATGCTTTTATCATTGAAAACGATAATAAAAAAGTGCTTATTGCTACGGACGAATTGAATAATTGGAAGCCACATAAGGATGTTATAGGTGTTGACCTCGCAATTCTACCAGTAGGTATATTTGAATTCCACCCATTAAACGGTGAAAGATTATTACCCGAAGATCACCCTGTTTTTAAGGAAGAAGCCACTTTTACTGAAACATTAGAAATTGTCAAAGCTCTTAATGCTAAACATGTAATCTTAACACACATCGAAGAAGTTAATGGATTAAGTTTTAATGAATTTAAAGAGCTGGAAAAGAAGTTGAAAAGTTCTGGCATAAATGTGGAATTTGCTTATGACACTCAATTGGTTAATGTGTAACTATTTTCGGTAATAGTAAGCTAACAGGTACAAGAGTTAAAAAAGGCAATCATCAAAATAGATCGTCTTTAAAAGTAATTATTTGTTTGCTAGAAGCATAATCGAATAAGTAAGGAACGGGTGGGGGCGTATTTTTGGTCCCACTTTTCTATTTATGCTGAAGGGATTGAACGGCATGGGAATAAAAGATACACAACACAATTCTGGATTGCTAGAAAAGGTGAAAATTGTAAAAGGAGATAGTTTTGTAACAATTGAAGATACAAAAAATCTAACAAATCAAGAACTGATGGAACTTATAACATATTTAATGGGACAGTCGTTCATAAAAAATACTAAACATGTAAATTTCCTTGTAGATAGTAAAGTTAGCAAGGAGATAGAATCTCTTTTAATAGACTATGGCTTTAAGATGCACGATGAAAATATTACTGTTCACAAGGCTTTAAATGGAAGTAACACAACATATGGCTTTTCCCTAAAAAATCTAGATATTATTTCAACAAAAGAATTCAAAAGTGTTTGGGAAGAATCTATGAAAGGGTCATTAAATGCACCATCTTCACTAAATATTGATGAACAAATGCGAAGTGTAGAGGTGGAATTAGGTCCGAACTATAAGAAGTCTTGCATTATTGCTTATGATAAAGGAAATCCAATTGGAGTAATTATGCCTCATATTGAACCTGGGACTTTAGAAGAAGGAAGGCTATTTTATTTTGGAATCATACCAAGTGAAAGAGGGAAGGGAAAAAGCAAACTTCTTCATCAACAAGCACTAGAGATATTAAAAAGCGACTTTAAGGCTACTTATTATATTGGCTGTACAGGTCATAACAACCTTCCAATGCTAAAAACATTCCAGAATAATGGATGTACTGTTATAGAGCGGAATAAAGTTTTCAAAAGGAAAAACTAAAACAGAGGGAAGCGATGTACCTAAAGTAACGGTTGCTTATCTTGAGTAAGAATTGCGTCCTTTCTTTGTGTATAGGGCTATTTAAAAAAGGATTGCCTGAATGTGATGAAGAATAAGTACTTTAGTATGTTGTAAAGGTGGGAAAGCATGGTAGCAAAACAAGACGACAAAGCTATGATTCGGACGGCTCGAATAGAAGATGCTGAAACAGTACTTGATATTCAACGTGAGGTTATTAAAGAAAAGGACTATTTTATAGCGGTTTCAGAAGAGTTTAATAAAACGGTGGAAGAGCACCAAGAATGGATAAAAAAGATCATCGAGCATGAAAGAGAAACGATGTTTGTTGCAGAAATGAATGGAAAAGTGGTAGGTTGGATCGTGTTCTTGTCACAAGATAGAAAAAGAATGGAACACACAGGATCCATCGCCATTATGCTTCAGAAAGACTATCGAAATAAGGGGATTGGTAAGCTTTTAATCAGTGAGATCCTCTCATGGGCATCGCAGCATCCAGTAATTGAAAAGGTTTCGTTAGGCACGTTTTCCACGAACTCAAGAGCCATAGAGTTATATAACAAGCTAGGGTTTGTCGAGGAAGGGCGCAAAATAAAAGAGTTCAAGTTTAGCGATGATGAATATGTAGACGACGTCTTAATGTATAAGTTGGTGAAATAGGTAATAATGATAGCTTTGAGATGGAAAAGTTGGTTCGTGTGATGTAGTTGTGACTATAAGAGTCAATTTTTTATAGCAGCTTACGATGGATACAAGAAAAATACGCCTATAGAAACTACCCAATTATTCCATAATAGGTGCTAATCCAGAATAAGGAATTGCACCCTTGTTCTACTAGCGAAGGAGGGAGTTAATTGGAAACAGAAATAAGGTTTAGACTTGCTACTGAAAAAGATTTAGATAGTATTGTTGCGATGCTTGCAGATGATGTTTTGGGAAGTAAACGTGAGCGGTATGAGCATCCACTTCCTAATAGTTACATAAAAGCATTTGAGGCTATTACATCTGACCCTAATAACGAGTTAATAGTGGCTTGTGACGGCAATGAAGTGGTTGGGGTACAGCAAGTTACTTTTACCCCTTATATAACACATCAAGGTGGATGGAGAGCTACTATCGAAGGAGTAAGAACATCCGCTTCGGTAAGAGGAAAGGGTGTAGGTACTAAACTAATAAAATGGGCAATTCAACGTGCAGAAGAACGTAGTTGTCATTTAGTACAATTGACAACGGATAAAAAAAGACCAGATGCATTAAGGTTTTATGAACGGTTAGGTTTTAAAGCAACGCATGAAGGTTTAAAGCTAAAACTTTAATAATTTTTTATTGAACGATAGGTGCGTTAGTGAAAGATGATATTATATGGAAATGCTAAAGGCCGACTCCGTTAAGTCGGTCTTCTTTTTAATCTAAAAGGGGAATTTTCCCACCATCATATATTCATAGCAATTATTCGATAGGAAATATAATCCTTATAAGGAGTGAGACAATGAACCTTTCTCCTATTCTTTTCTCCGTTTTGGCAATCCCTAAATCGGTTGAACAATAAGATCAAGTTTCGCTTTAATTCATACAGAAGGTAAAGTGTTACTACTATCGTAAAAACAACTTCATAGATTAGAAGAATGGATACTTCCGTGATTTTCATCTCGTTTCTATTAAACAGACTGGAAAAATCCAGGGGAAGTGCTGGAACGAACTGTCCCATGTCTTCGTTTTTAAACTAATAGGCCAGATTATTGAGTACGAAGTATCCTTAGGAAAAAGGAGTACCCTCAAGTCCCTATCGTGTGAGAATTTGAGGGTATTTTACTACATACAATTCTTCTTTGTGATGATATGGAGTCAGAAAAACGATGAATCCTCAGGAATTAATTCGTGAACGGAGAAAGCTATCTTTTTCTATTTGCATTCCTTCTATCACTTTGTTTCATTTACATTGCAGGTTTAATGACCATTTCACTTACATCGACATGAACAGGTTGTTCAAGTGCATAGACGATCGCACGGGCAATAGCCGTAGCTGGCAGAGCGTTATGTCGGTATTCCTTCATGAATTCTCTAGCCTGGTTGTCGGTAATGCTCTCAGCTAGTTCTGATTCCGTTACTCCTGGCGATACAAGGGTCACACGGATCCCTTGACCTATAGTCTCTTGCCGCAAGCCATCCGTTATTGCACGTACGGCATATTTAGTCGCGCAGTAGACAGCTGCCGTCGGGGTTACTTCGTAGGCGCCGATAGATGCGATGTTGATGAAATGTCCAAAACCTTGTTTTTTCATGACCGGAAGACCTGTGGCAATGCCATGGAGGACACCGCGTATGTTGACATCAATCATCCGGTTCCATTCCTCAATTTTTAATGCTTCCAGCGAAGAGAGCGGCATCACCCCTGCATTGTTAATAATGGCGTCAACTCTGCCAAAACGACTTTGGGCTGCATCTATAATTGCCTGCATCTGTTCTAGTTCTGTCACGTCGAGCTGTTGAATGACTACAGAACCGCCATTTCCCTGAATGTCAGATGCCAATGATTCTAGTCTTTCCATACGTCTTGCTCCGATCACAACATGAGCACCCAGGCTTGCGAGTAGTCGGGCTGTTGTTTCACCAATTCCGCTGCTTGCCCCTGTAATCACAACCACTTTTCCATTAAGTACAGACATTATTCCTTGCTCCCTTCTTCTAGATATAGCACCATACCTGCATGGTAAAGAACCCCGTTGATAAAATCACCATTGGCAGTAAAACCTGTATCATCAACATATTCGATATGATTGTCTTTGACGATATAGCTACCTTGATAGGCGCTTTCGCGGTTGCCGCGGGCTTCATCGTATCGGCCGTTTGGAAGCAGCTCGTGCCGAATATAGCCGTCCGCGGTCACCCACATCCCCACATAGGGATGAGAATTTTTTATAAGTTCTTTTTTCATTTTATAATCTCCTCTCCTATTTAAAAAATGGAAGGCACTCAAATATTGGCAGGATTGAACTGCAAATAAAGTAATCCAAAGAACGTAACAGAAACTTGATCAAATCCATGCCATCTAATTGAAGTGTCTGACCATAAACTCATTATGAACTTTTGCGCCACAGAGGAGGTAGTCGGAAAATATACAATTGTTGCCTAATACTCCAATAAATTGTAGTATAGTGAGCAAGAGGTCCATAAATGTAACTGGAAAGGCGGTGGAATAGTTCATGGAGCGAATTAAGGAGTTAGCGGAGTTGATCGAGAGAAATGTAGCGGTGGATGGAACGTCTGACACGTCTATATCAGGATTGCGATTTGTTCGTGCCACCCAGATTTCTGAACCCGTTTACTCTGTTTATGAACCTTCCCTATGTGTTGTGGCCCAGGGAGCAAAATTGGTCATGCTTGGGGAAGAAAGCTATCAGTACGATTCTGCCAGCTATCTGACTGCTTCCGTTCATTTGCCGATTACGGGACAGGTCATAAAGGCTTCACCCGAAAACCCTTATTTATGCGTGAATTTGCAGCTTGATATGAACCAGATTTTCGAAGTCGTTCAGTCATCAAGTCAAGTAATTTCTAATGACTCCCCGGGACGTGGTCTGGTAATCAGCCTAATAAATGACTCGCTCCTTGAAGCGGTATTACGGCTTATTAGACTACTGGAGACTCCACAGGATATACCAATCCTTGCCGATGGGATTAAACGTGAAATCATTTACCGAATTCTACAGAATGACCGGAATGATTCCTTGAAGTATTTTGCACTTGTAGGGAGTCAGGCCCAACGGATTGCAAAGGTGATCAGGGTGTTAAACCGTGAATTTGCGCAGCCCTTAAAGGTAAACGAATTGGCGAAAGAAGCCAGAATGAGCCCTTCATCCTTTTACAATCATTTCAAGGAAGTCACGGGCATGAGCCCAATCCAGTTTCAGAAACAGCTTCGGTTGCAGGAAGCACGCCGATTGCTTTTAACGGAAAACCTGGAAGCGGCTGAGGCAGCGTTTCAGGTAGGTTATGAAAGTCCATCGCATTTCAGTCGGGAATACAGCCGTAAATTTGGCCTGTCCCCAATGAAAGACATACGACGTCTGCGGGAAATGTTGTAATAAAAGAAGCATGGGACGCAGGGACAGGTCCCTTGTCCCACTTACTGATTACACTGTTATTTAATGTGTGATGATGGTTGCTAATTGGTCTGTTTTTTCTATCGTTTTTTCGCATTTTCTCCACGTTATCGGAACTACTTAATGTATAAAGGCATGTCTTCGTTTTTAAACTAATAGGCCAGGTTATTGAGTAAGAAGTTATTTAAAAAGATGGTATGGAATTTGTATTTCCATACCATCTTTTTAAAATTCTCTATATGATAAAAGGAAAAATCTTTCTAATATTCGTTAAGTATAAAAAGTACAGGAATTTCTACATCGTGAAGCTACCCTTTTTCATTTCAATCTTCTAAAAAGAATTGTTTTCTTCCGGAAGTAATCCATTGTTCTAAATTTTCGTCTGATTGTTTCACAAGTCTGTTTACTAGTACATCATGCCAAATGTAATCCTCTAATAAGCGTATATGAATTGGATCATCCGTATAAAAGGCAATTTCACGTTCAGATAAAGACGGTCCATAAATCATTTCTTTTGAATCAATGGAGAGAACAAACCAATGGTCACTGTTAGCTGATTCTGTATAAGGTGTAATGCGATGCTTTTCTAAATTTGCAATCGGAGCATCCACATGGAAGGTAATACCTTGTATTTTTACAGGATGATCAATTTGTTTCAGCTCATTTTCTAACATATTGTACATATCTGACCAAAAGGAAATGACAATTCTTTTTTCTGCCTTTTTGATAAGCTCCTTACAATAATTTAGAATGGCAGACTGATTTTTCATCGTAAAAACCTTATTATCCTCAACATTTTGTTGTTTAAGCTCCAAATCTTTTAGCCCCTTATCAATAGTACGGAACGTATCTTCCCACTCTGACTGTGTCTTTTGTAGAAAAATTTCAACTGGTAACGGTGAATAAACTGCCGATTTTTTATAGTCTTCTTTTAACACGATTCCCTTTTCAACTAGACTTTCTAATGTATCATAAATACGAGCACGTGGGATACCCGAAATTTTACTAACTTGATAAGCAGTTGATGTTCCATTTTGTACGAGCGTTGTATAGCTTTTTGATTCGTATTCATTAAAACCTAGCTTTTTTAATTGATGAATTATTTCCATATTAATTCCTCCAAATATTCATTACTTTAAGCTTAACGAATATATTTACATTTTACAATTCGTTAGATACTATTATAGTAGTAACTAATTTTGGGGGTATTTATGTTTAGGTTAGCAACGGAATCAGATTTACCAAAAATTATGGGGATTGTGAAGCAAATTGTAGTTGAAATGTCGACATCTAATAATCGTCAATGGGATGAAACGTATCCTTTACCAGATGATTTTCTTCAAGACATTAATACCAAGTCATTATATGTTTTAGAGGAAGATGCACAATTGAAAGGATTTATTTCAATTAATGGAGATTACCCTCAAGAATATAATGAGCTGAATTGGAAAGCTGAAGACTTTCTTGTTATTCATCGGTTAGCTGTAAATCTAGCAAATCGTAAAGAAGGTGTTGCGACGACCTTAATGCAATTTGCTGAACAACTTGCAAAAGAACGAGGAATCAAGTTTCTTAAATCCGATACATCTGAATTAAATATTGGAATGAACCGATTATTTCACAAACTTCAGTATGTGAAAGTTGGACAAATTGAGTTAGGTGAAAAGGAATTTAGATTTAATGGTTATGAAAAGGAGATTGATTAACATGAAAAGCTTATTTGAAGTTGGCAATTTAAAATCAAATGGTCACTATGCTTTGGCGACAATTCATCAAGGAAACGTGTATGTTTCAGGACAATTTGCTGTTGATCCCGAAACAGGTGAAAAGAAATTTGGAACGATTGAAGAAGAAACGTTGCAAGCGTTGAAAAATGTCGAATCCATATTAACTGCAGCTGGAAGTAAAAAAGAACAAATACTACGCATGACATTATACATTCCAGATGTAGCGCTTTGGAATCAAGTAAATGATGTTTATGAACAATTCTTTGGCCCACATAAGCCAGCAAGAACGGTTGTACCAACGAAAGATTTACATTTTGGTTTTAAAATTGAAATTGAAGCAATTGCTTATATTGAATAATGGAGACGATGAAAATGACCAATTATATTTGTTCAGTATGTAATGAAACGTATCCGATTCAAGAAACTCGTTGGAAATGTGAATGTGGTGGGCTACTGAATCTAGTAAAATCAAAAGCAGACTCACAAAACAAATGGACAAGTCACCCATCGATTTGGAGATATGCGTCTTCAATGGATGCTGGAGAAGACTTAAAAGGCTGGCCTTCCGTTACCCTCGGTGAAGGGCAAACGCCTTTGCTTGTATTAGATGAAACAGAGTCAAATACATTTGTTAAAGTAGAATTTATGATGCCTACACTTTCATTTAAAGATCGTGGCGTTGCAGTATTAGTAACTCTGGCGAAACAACTAGGCGTGGAAAAAATGATTGCTGATAGTAGTGGGAATGCAGGAACGGCAATTGCTGCTTATAGTGCAAGAGCTGGAATTGACTGTGATGTCTATGTGAGGGCAGATACTTCACCAAAAAAACTGGCACAAATTGAAGCGCATGGAGCAAAGGTTAAAGCCGTTAAAGGGACAAGAGAAGATGTGGCAGCTGCGGCCCAATTAGCTGTTGAAGAAGAACAAGTTTTTTATGCCAGTCATGTCTATAATCCATATTTTTATGAAGGAACAAAAACATACGCTTTTGAAATTTTTGAGCAGTTAAAGAAAGCACCGGATACAGTGATTGTTCCAGTAGGAAACGGAACATTAGTATTAGGTGTATATTATGGTTTCAAGGAGCTTTTAGAGGCAAATAGAATTGACCGTATGCCAAAAATTGTAGCAATTCAAGCTGAAAAGTGCGCCCCACTTGCCAAAGCATTTGAAAATCAAGAGATAATAGCAAAGCCAGTTAGGAATGAAGGGACTTTAGCAGAGGGGATTGCCATTGCAGCGCCAGCAAGATCGAAACAAATATTAGAAGCAATTCGAGAAACTAAAGGCACGATTATCACAATCGGCGAAGAAGCAATCACAGAAGCTCGTAGAAAACTTGCAGCCAAAGGATTCTATGTAGAAATTACTTCTGCCATTAATTATGCAGGGTACTTAAAGTATTCAAAATCTAAAGATGAAGTAATTATAATTCCCTTATGTGGAGCTGGAATTAAGTCGAATTAGAATATAGGTGGGAAGCAGGGACAGGTCCCCTGTCCCAATCCATCTTTGCTGTTTCATTTAAAAAATTCCTTTACTTGAAAAAACTTTTAAAATAAAGATTGATTATAACCCCTGCGTTAAGATGCAGGGGTTTTTTGTTGCACAAACGGAAAGCTCAATTAAAAAACAACGTTATTAAAAATCGGAAATAAATGATTGTTGTTAAGCTAAAAGGCGTTTGGAATGTGAAATTACTTACTAGTTTTTGAGTGATTATTCAAAATATTATTGAATTAGCCTATAGAAAAATATATAGTAGTAATTAACAAATATTTCTATTAATTTCGTTGATGAGAACAAGTAAGTGAATAAGTTGTGCCACAGAGAGTTGGTGTAATGCTGAGAGCCAATGTACACTTATCCCTGAATATCCTCTCGGAGAAGGAAAGCTGAAAATGATAGTAAGCTTTCTCGTAAAGCCTACGTTATAAGGCTCGCGTATTATAGTACGTCGATTAAGAGCAAGAAAGTTATATTTTCTTGAAATTTGGGTGGTATCGCGGGTTAAACTCGTCCTTATTAGTGGGACGGGTTTTTTATTTTTTATTTGGAGGGATGAGTATGTTTAGGTTCAAAGTAAATGAACAACTTAATTTAGGCTTATTACAACCTCACGACGCAGAAGAGGTCTATAAGTTAGTAGATGGTAACAGGGACCACTTAAAAGAATGGCTTGGATGGGTAAATAACATTAAATCTGCTGACGATTATCGCGAAACAATTATCCCTATTTGGTTAAAGCAATTTGCAGATAATAATGGATTTAATGCAGGAATATATTTTCAGGGGAATTTGGTTGGGATGATTTCGTTTCATTATATAAATTGGAAAACAAAACATACTAGCATAGGTTATTACCTTGGGAAGGAATTCGAAGGAAAAGGAATTATCATTAGCTGTGTTAAAGCATTAATGGATTACGCGTTTGAAGATCTAAAACTTAACAAGGTTGAAATACAATGTGCTGAAGCTAATACAAAAAGTAGAAAGATACCGGAACGTATTGGGTTTAAACATGAGGGGATAAGTCGTGATGCGGAATTTATAAATGACCACTATAATGACATTGTTACTTATAGTATGCTGAGAAGCGAATGGAAAAAATAATATAAATTTATTCAGCAATATATGGACTTTAACGGAATTAATAAGTATAAACTCACCAAATACAAAATGTTGCAATTTGGCAAGGATGATAGGAGTGAACATCTTTCTTTTTGTTATCGCTCATATATTTATAGGATTAGCATTAGTTTAGTTTTATGGAAAATTACCTAAAAGCACTTACTGTATTTGCATCTGTGTTTTTAACTATGAGTTTTCTTTATTCGGGAACAGTTATTATTAATTCGTTGTTGAACTAAACGGGGGCAATAACTAAAGATCAGATAATTGATCACCGGCTATTGCCCTTCTTCGATTGGGCAGGATTGTGGAGTAGCTTTTATATTGCACAGTAGACTAAATACTGTGCAACAAAGAACTTCACTTTTAGGTGACTTTGAGAATAGATGTACTTTAGCTAACGATTCTGTTTAATAATTTAACAAGAGACATTAATATTACATAAAAATTTTTCTTATTAAGATAGGAATTATTTTCCTTTATAATATGCTATGGTGAGAATGTACGTTCGTGTTCAGTGAAACATACTTATTAGGGAGGAACAAATGGAGAAACTAAGCTATTCAAAAGTATGGAATCTAGAGACGGTTTTTATGGGGGGGAGAAAATCAAGTCAATTTTTAGATCATGTCAATCGATTAGAAGCTCTTGTATATGAACTAGAAGGTAGTATTAGAACATTAATTACTCCACTTTCAAAAAATGAAATAATTAAAGTGGTCCAGTTAATAGAGAATATCGGAAACATTGGCTTGTACTTATCCCAAGCTAATTCGTTTATCACTTGTCTCCTTGCAGAAAATCCAAAGGATCACGAGGCTGCGGTTTTACGAGGAGAAGTTGCTCGAAAGGAATCCCGCTTTGAAAAAGAATTATCGAAAGTAAAGAAGATATTAATTAGCATAAAGGAAGAGGTTTGGGAAGGCATACTAGCAACCAAAGAATTACAAGAATATAGATTTATTCTAAACGAATGGCGAAAAAGTGGAGATAATATTTTGTCTGAAGAAGAGCAAAATTTAATTTCAGATCTTATGGTCGATGGGTATCATGCATGGGGAGAATTCTATAAAGATTTAGTAAGTAGTATTAACGTAAAAATTATGATTAATGGTAAAGAAGAAAATCTATCAGTTGGACAAGCCATTAATTTACGGTCGCACCATAATGAAGAGGTGCGCAAGGAAGCACATTATATATTAGAATCTAAATGGAAAGAGAAAGAAGAGTTATTTGCTAAAATAATAAATCACATTACTGGCTTTCGTTTACAAGTAAATAACAAACGTGGGGTAAAAAGTGCAATTGAAGATCCTTTGAAAAAGAACAGAATGAAGGAACAAACACTGAATACAATGTGGAGAGTAATCAGTAAATATAAACAACCTTTCTCTAATTACTTGAAGCGAAAAGCCGAAATGATAGGCGGATCTAATATGAAAGCTTATAACTTCTGGGCTCCAAGTATAAAAAGTAATAAAGAAATAAAATTTGATGATGCTGCTAACCTTATTGCAGAACATTTTAGTCAATTTGGAACAGAATTAGAAGGCTTCGCTAAACAAGCATTCTTAGAAGGCTGGATTGAAGCAGAAGACCGACCAAATAAGTCCGCTATTCCGTTTTGTGCTAGTTTTCCACTCACAGGTGAATCAAGAGTTTTTATGACATTTAGCGGTACTTTTTTAAATGTGTTAACTCTTGTTCATGAGTTGGGGCATGCTTTTCATAATCACGCTATGAAAACTGTTAATGGATTGAATAAGCGTTATCCGTTAAGTATTGCTGAAACTGCTTCAACCTTCTCCGAAATGATTATTTTTGATGCTGCAATGAAAAAGGCAAATTCAAAAGAAGAAAAATTGTTTATACTTGATGAAAAGTTAAAGCGTAGCGTTATGAACTTTATGAATATGCATTCGAGATTCATCTTTGAGCAGAGATTATACGAGGAACGTAGTAGAGGGATTATTTCACCCAATCAAATAAATCAGCTAATGGAAGACTCAATAAATGAAGCATATGCTGGTTCCCTTAAAGAACCTTCCATTTATTCTTGGGTTTGGACACCACACTACTATATTACTCAATCGCCTTTTTATAATTTCCCATATACTTTTGGGTATTTATTTGCGTTAGGTATTTATGCAAAGGCAAAAGAGAAAGGAAAAGATTTTGAGAAAGATTATTTGAACTTACTTCGCGATTCAGGAAGTATGACTGTAGAAGATTTAGTTATGAAGCATTTAGGAGAAGATATTACTTCAGAGGATTTCTGGGAAAAAGGAATGGAATTATGCGTGAAAGATGCAGAAGAATTTATTAGATTAACTTCTTGTTAACTTATATAAAAGGAGTGTAAAGGTGGACCTATTACTTTGGATAACTATTGGTTTCATAATAATTGGATTTGTTGTTCTCACTTCTATGAAAAAAGATATGGAAAGCAAGGTCACTTTTATAAAAGCAAATATGGAAGACGAGGAAAATTCATCAAAAGCTAAATCCGTAATTTGGTGGATATGGAGTACCATTGCTTGGGGGATAGTAAGTATGTTTCTTGTTGTTTGGTGTTTTCATGACCACTTTGGATAACTGTTGACTTCAAATGTGCTTAAAAAAACAGGTACTTTTGTATTAATTGTCTGAAGTATACTGTAATGTCTATTCTTGAATAATAACTATATACATTATAAATTCAATAAACGTGCCCAAATGAAAGGTTGGAAAGAAATCGAAATCCGAGAAATGCTGTTAAACCAGTATTTCTTGGATTTTCCTTTGAATATTGTCTATACAGCTTTTTATGCAAATATATAAACAGGGCTACGATAGTACTTTTCAAAATTATTCAGAGTGTGTTTCTGAATAAAGACCTGTATATTTGACGCTTTAAACCTGCTTTTTTTATCGTTTCTATACTTCAATTACAGGGATTTTAGTTGAAAAACGCTCTTCAACAATCGGTCCAGGTTCTTGAATAATTGATGAGGCACCTAATTGAAAAACCCAGCTAATCTTCATAAGAAGGTAGCTGGGTTTTTACAATTAGTTGTACATAATAACACCTAAATGAAACAAAAAGTTAGGTAAATTAAGATAAGGCTATCCACAATAACAATCGATACGAGTTTCGATGGATTTTGCCATATCTGTTTATTATTTTAAAGCGTTTATTACGATTTCCGCGGCCTCTGCAATAAGAGCATCGTCATACGCTGCGTCCTCCGTAGTGCGGTCAGATAGAATGGCAATGACAATTGGGGCATGGTCAGGTGGCCAAACGATGGCAATGTCATTTCGTGTTCCGTAACTTCCTGCCCCGCTTTTATCACCAACGACCCATCCTTCGGGTACACCAGCACGGATTAGTGTATCTCCAGTGGTGCTGCCAACTAGCCAGTTGGTCATGCGTTCGCGCTTTTCCGAAGAAAGCAAGTCACTAACCACAAATGCTTGTAGACTTTGGGCAAGTGCTTTAGGTGTACTTGTGTCACGGGAGTCTTCCGGAACCGTTAAGTTCAAATCAGGTTCGAGACGATCAGACTTTGTAACCTTATCGCCAATCTCCCTTAATACGGTTTCAAATCCTGCAGGACCTGCTAGTTCATTGAATAGTAGGTTTCCTGCTGTATTGTCGCTGTAACGGATAGCCGCATCGGCGATATCTTTCAATGACATTCCGGTATCTACATGTTTCTCTGTAATCGGTGAATAGGGGACCAAGTCATCCTCCGTATAAGTGATGATTTCGTCAAGGTCATTTAAGGATTTTTGCTTGAGCATTGCACCTGCAGCTAGCGCTTTGTAAGTGGAAGCGAAAGCGAACCGCTCATCTGCTCGGAAGGCGATACTCTTTTCCGTTTCAGTATCGATTGCATAAACTCCGAGTCGGGCGTCAAACTCGTTCTCAAGCTGGGTAAATGCCTTTTCTGTAGAAGTTCCTTCTGCCTCATTGGTTTCCGGTTCGGACGTGGAAGTAGGAGAAGTGGCTGCGTTCGTACAACCAGCCAGCATAATCAGAATGAGTAATGATAGAAGGGGAGTTCCCTTAGAATTATGTAGTCTGGGTAACGTACTCATTAATTTTTTCAAAATGATAACCTCTTTTCTATTAAATAATCTATCAAACTATATTCGTTGTTGTTTTGCTGTCTCGAATTGATTGGACCGCCACCTTTCTGCTTAATGGATTACACGTGTAATATGATACTACAACTGTAATCTGGATTGGTCAACCTTTTTTTTAAAAGCTATTTTCGTAAAGGTTGTTGCTTTTCAACTACAAACTAGGTTTCACCAACTGAGTTGATTTCCGCTACGGGCAGAAGGTAGAAGTAAAAACAACAATCTAGGAGAAAAGAACCTTTTAAAAGGAACCAAAATATCCAAGAACCATAGATTCATTCTAGAAAGGGGGAGTTTGATAAACTACAAATCGCATGCTATTATTTGAATATTACATTTGTAATTCTAGGGAGAGGGTTATATTTATGAAAAAGTTTCTATTAGACTCTGGATTCTACTTTCCCCGTCAGGTAGAGACATGATTATATACTTCATCATCTGTTTTATGGTGTCTTCTTTAACCATTACAGGGATTATGCTAATTCGTAGATTATTCCGAAACCAATTATCTGCGAAAGGGCAATATCGGTTATGGTATTTATTGTTGATTGCGTTGATCCTGCCGTTTATCCCCGTTCAATTTCTTCCTTTTGAAGATTCCTATATTGCTTTGGATGTCAGCCAAAGTAACGGAATAAGTCCTTCGTTTAAGAGTATAGCGGAAGTGCAAAGCTCGAATTGGATACAGGACTATTCCATATCTGTCAACCGGTCTAATCTAGAATATTTGAACATCATAACAACCTGTATATGGATTGCAGGGGTGCTTGTCATGACGGTTCTGGCAGTAAAGGCATGGCTCGAAGTAAAGAGGATTAAGAGAACGACATACCGTTTGGAAAATAAAGACGTGCAGTTTTTGTTTGAACAGTGCAAAAAGCAATTGAATGTATCGGGACATTTAGTTGTAGGGGAATCACCGCATGTCAAATCTCCGATAACATTTGGCCTTTTTAGAAATTATGTCGTGTTGCCAATTAATTTTGACGAATGGCTATCTTTGGATGAAATCAACTATATATTTTTGCATGAGCTTCATCACTATAAATCGAAAGATATCGCTTCGAATTACCTGATCGTTATTTTTCAAATCATTTACTGGTTTAATCCACTAGTTTGGATTGCTTTTCGGAAAATGCGACTAGATCGTGAAATTGCCTGTGATTATGCAGTGTTAGGTTCCTTAGATGAGAATTGTCATAGAGAATATGGGATGACAATCATCAATTTTATCGATCAAGTTTCACGACAAAAAAACTTTATTTTAGCTAATCAATTTAATGGCTCCAAAAAGCAAATCAAAAGCCGCATAGAGCGTATTGCTTCCTATACAAAAGAATCAAAACTTTTGAAGATGAAAAGTATAGTGATTTTCACCATGTTAGGGGTACTGGTTGCTAGTCAGGTTCCACTAATTTCTGCCATGGCCAATGATTACAGTCATTATGATTTTAAAGGGGAAAAGGCTCTTTATTTGGATTTAAGTGAGCATTTTACTGGCTATGATGGAAGCTTCGTCTTATATGATATTCAAGCTGATCAATACCAAATATATAATAAAGATAAAAGCACTTTGAGAGTGTCACCGAATTCTACTTACAAGATTTATAGTGCATTGTTTGGGCTCGAGTCCAATCTAATATCTAGTGAACATTCTACGATAAAATGGAATGGCACACAGTACCCCTTTGATTCTTGGAATTCAGACCAAAATTTAACGACGGCGATGAAAAATTCAGTGACTTGGTATTTTCAGGAGTTAGATAAAAGAAACCAGGCTGGGATTATCCATTCTTATCTGAAGCGAATCAATTACGGTAATTCCGATATGTCTGGGGGAATCAATCAATTTTGGCTAGAATCATCATTAAAGATTTCCCCAATAGAACAGGTGAAATTATTAGCTGATTTGTATACCAATCAGTTAGGGTTTAAAAAGAAAAACATCCAAACCGTTAAAGAGGCTATCAAACTCGAGGAAAAAGATGATGAGATTCTATCAGGAAAAACGGGTACAGGCACCGTCAATGGCAAAGAAATAAATGGTTGGTTCATTGGATATGTAGAGAACGAGGACAATACGTTTTTCTTTGCAACCAATATACAGAATAAAGAAAATGCCTCTGGGAAAAAGGCGGCAGAAATAACCTTATCCATTTTGAAGGAAAAGGGGATATATTAAGTAAGCTTTGCTAAAAGATCTTTTTTATCAAAAGGAGGTGCAACTGTGTGTCTAAAAAAATTCCCAATATCTCAGAATCTGAATGGGAAATTATGACGGTACTTTGGGAAGAGTCCCCACTTACTGCCAATGATGTGATTTCCAATCTACAGGAACGAACGGATTGGAAACCCAAAACCGTACGTACTCTCTTGGATCGTCTTGTCAAAAAAAATGTAGTTGGTGTGAATAAAGAACAAAGGCTTTATACTTTCTTCCCACTATATTCGCAGGATGAATGTCAGCATGCGGAGGCGGAATCTTTTGTTAAACGAATTTATGGCGGCGCTCTGAAGTCGATGTTGGTCCATTTTATCCAGGAAGACTCCTTATCTGAAGAGGATATTCAGGAATTACGTTCCATGTTGGATCCAAAGCAGAAAAAACGAACTCATTAAATGGGACGCAGGGACAGGTCTCTTGTCCCATGAAGCTTGAAGTTATTCAATGAACGATAGCAGGTTCGTGCAAGAACACCTTTAATTTTTCCATTATTAGTTGTAAAATAGGAAATGTACTAGAAAATTATAATCTTTGTTTATAAACTAGAAAATTGTAGATAGGGTTCCGCTATTTAGATAGGTCTGTGACCGAGGTCTACATCTTTTACACATGTAAAAGGCACCTATTGACATAAAAGGTCCGAGGGGAAAGGTTTAGCGTATTTGTTATGCGTTGAAACCTTTCCCTTCGGACTTTTTTAATTTTTAAAGGAGGTTTTTGTATGAAGAGAATTGATGAATTAAAAGCTGGTGTTGCTGTAATTATTTTAAATGAAGCGAATCAAGTTTTGTTACAGAAAAGAGCAGATGTAGGGCTATGGGGTATTCCTTCAGGACATATAGAAATAGGGGAAACCGTTGCTGAAGCAGCGATCAGGGAAGTAAAAGAAGAAACGAATTTAGAAATAAGAATTAAAAAACTGATTGGTGTTTATTCTGACCCTAATTCACAAGTATTTGCCTATCCAAATGGGAAAGTAGTCCATTTTATAACAACGTGTTTCCTTGCTGAAATTACAGGTGGAGAACTTAGATGTAACTCAGATGAATCGCTTGACATTAAATTTTTTGGACAACAAAACCTACCACAAGACTTATTGAACATGCATCCTCGATGGTTAAACGATGCCCTTGAAAAAAGAGAAATGGCGTTCATTCGTTAAAGTGAAATCCTTATGGAAGGGTGATTTAGGAAGGGACGCAGGGACAGCTTCCTTGTCCCAAACCATCTTCGCTGTTTCATTAAAAAACTCTTTTACTCAAAATACAAAAAATGGTGACCGTGTAGTTTTATAAAAATGATTGATTATAAACCCTGCGTTAATATGCAGGGTTTATTTTGGTGCACAAACGAGCCATTGTATGGAACAACACCTAGATATCTAAGTGAAAATTTTAGGGGAGGTTGTGAAACTTTGTACTTAAAGTAACGGCGCAGCAAAGTTCAATAAGAGATATAATCTGATATGTCACATCTAATAATGGAAAACCGCTCAATCACCCTAAGGATTGAGCGGCATGTAAATAGATAATTATTTCTTTACAGCATGGATATAATGAATCGTTTCAAATGCAGTCAAATAATCTGACCGATCGCTAAAGAAACGTTCATTGATTGTCGTTGGAGATAAATGTTCATAAATGAGTAAACCTGCTTTTTCTAACATATTCTCCATTTCATCATAAGAGAAACACGATTGCATCCTTTCTCCACCAGCTGAAGCCATTTTCAGCATATTTTCAACTCGATTAGACATTCCCTTTTCTTCAAAGAGTGTTTCGTCTGCATAATCAAAAACGATCGAGCTTCCTGGTGGGACGTTGGCGAATAAATGATTGAATAAGCTTGAAAGTTCCTTTTTCGTTAAATAATAAGAAACACCCAAAAGGCAAAAGAATGTTTTTTTGTTATTATCAAATCCTTCATCTAGGAGGCTTTGATCGGAAAACGTATTCGTGAAGTCCATCGGAACAAAATGAAGATGGCTAGGAGTTTGAAAATTTGCATCCGCTAATCTTTTCCTTTTAAATTTTTGTGTAGCTGGATGATCGATTTCAAATATTTCTAGTCTGTTTTCTAGTTCGGGATGTCTGAAGCAAAAAGTATCTAAGCCAGCTCCGAGAATCACGTACTGTTTTACTCCCAACATCACCTCATTAAGCAATACTTTTTCACAAAATGCAGCACGGGCTAAGGGTGTTGGAGAAAGTTGTACTTGTGTAATCCATTTTAACATTTCATTTGGATGATCTTGAAACTTTTGAGCAATCTCTTGGTTGAAAAACGATATGCCTTGAATCATATTCTCTCTGATTCTTGAAAACTCTTCTGGAGAAATGAGATCTTTCGCGATAAAATCGTCGAAAATCTTTGGTGTATCATATTGACTATGATAGGCCCGAGCGAAAGCGGATACTAAGGAAGTTACACTGGATTCATTTTGCTTCATTCCATTACCCCTCCGTATAAAAAAATAAGATTCCCCTGGCCAGGAGAATCTTATTATACATATAAATATTTTAATTGTAAATTATAGCATAAATATATTTTTTTGTCAAGTTATTCGTTTGTGTTTTATAGTGTGGAAATTTTGATCATATTCTCTGGTTTAATCTGTTGCTAACAACGAATATAGATTGAGATCAATAAAGCGTCCTTTTGATCTTTCCACTTTTCTCATGGTTCCTTCAAAGAGGAAATTTAATTTTCTAAGAACTTTAATTGAGTTAATATTTTCAGGTTCTACTTTTGCTTCTATTCGGTTAAGTTTTAAATCGTTAAAAGCATGCTTTATTAAACAAGTAATAGCTTCAGGAGCATATCCTTTGCCCCAATAATGTTTATTAATTTCGTAACCAATTTCGGTTTTTGCATTTTCGAAATCTAAAATATTATAACCACAAGAGCCAATAATTTTATTTGATTCTAACTCAATTATCGAGTAACGAATTGCAGTGTCTCCTTTAGATAGTTCATCAAATAATAAAATCATTTCTTTTGCTTGTTTTTCATCAGTGAACCTATCAATACTCATAAATCTAGTTACTTCTGGGTTAGACCAAATTTGAAATAAGCTATCCGAGTCTGATAGCTGCATTTTTCTTAACATTAATCTTTTCGTGCTTAGGTCTGTAATCAATATTTTCCCTCCATTATGTTGTTATTTTGGGGTCAAGATATTGATATCTGCGCATAGTTCAGTCCTTCCATATAAAGATAACAAAATTATACAAGCTTTCTGCTATATTTAAAAGATTTATTAGGCCTGCTGCACAGTACAAGGGTATTATTCAATAGAAAAGATATTCCACAAATGGGTGCTATCCTCGAATAAGATGGCGTTCTTTTTTGTATGTGGTAATTTTCTTGATATAAAGGGTTTTAGGTATCCTAAATAGAAAAAAGTTAGTACATCAATTAAAAGGCAGTAATGTGGAGTAAGGATTTAATGGTAAAACTTTATGACTAGTAGAGGAATGAGAATAATGAAATTCGAGTATTTTATTGGAATTGTCCCGCCAGAAGAATATTTGGAACAGATTGAGCATTTTCAAAGAAGATGGGTAAACCATTTAGGTGTAGAGCCACATATAACTTTGAAAGCACAAGGGGGATTAACCCCAGATAAAAAGTGGATAGACAAAGTACAAAAAGTTTGTGAAAAATTTCAACCCTTTCAAGTATCATTAGATAAACCAATGTATTTTGGAGATAACATTTTATATTTGAGTGTTAACTCAAAAGAATTACACAACTTACATCAAAAAATAGTACAAGAAATTTCGCCATCAGACGACTTAATAAAGAAGTATTTTGAGCTTGATGACTTTGTACCCCACTTAACATTGGGAAAAGAACATGACGGTGTTAGCATTTCTTCTGGGCTATCAAAGCAAGAACTAAAAGATATGGAAAAATTAGCAGAAAAAGAATTGACACCTTTTCCTAATTTTCAAGTGAATTTTATTAGAATTTATGAACTAAACATTGAAAAGCTCAGATATGATAGGTATTTAGATATCCCTTTGAGTAATTACTCTCTTAAAACTGAGGCTTTTTTATAGACTTCTCCATTTTAAAGTAAAAGAGGAATGTTATTGAACAAAACCAGCTATGGTGGGACTAGGGACAGGTCCCTAGTCCCAATTCATCTTCGCTGTTTCATTTAAAAAAGTCCTTTACTTGAAAAAACTCTTTGACTCAAAATACAAAAAATGGTGACCGTGTAGTTTTATAAAAATGATTGATCATTTAAAATAAAGATAGATTATAAACTCTGCGTTAATATGCAGGGTTTTTCTTGCTCCATAAACGGGCCGTTTAATTGCATAAGTGGATATCTGCATCTGTTACAAAGATGCAGTTTTTTTATTAAATTGTTGTAACAAAATCAATAATTTTGTGATACATAGGTGAATGGCCAGACGGAAGAGGGAGGGTGGCAGTGAATAAGGACAATATATACCAAGATTATGGGGATTTTATTTTTAAATACTTGTTAACTTTGACAAACAACCTTGATTTAGCAGAGGAGTTAACTCAAGAAACATTTTATCAAGCGATTAAATCCATTAATAACTTTAACGATAATGGTAAAGCCAAATTTTCCACGTGGCTTTGTGCAATTGCTAAAAATGTTTGGCTACAAGAATTAAACCAAAAAAATAAAAAACAACAATTGAAGGACTCACTAAAAAGTGAAAACACAGCATATTACGATTTGGAAGAGGAGTATATAAAAAACGAAGATAAAGTTATGTTTTTTAAAAAGGCTCATCAACTAAGTGGGGATAAACGAGAAATACTTTATTTAAGATTGCTGGGTGATTTATCGTTCAAAGAAATTGGTTCAATCTTTGAAAGGACAGAAAACTGGGCAAGGGTGACTTTTTATAGAGCAAAACTTGAACTCAGAAAGGGTGAGTAAGGTTATGAGGCATAGTGTATTTAAGGATTTGGCTCCTGCTTATATTGATAAATTAACAAGTGAAGAAACAAACGAACAGATAGAAAAACATATGGATCAATGTGAAGAATGCCGAGACTATTTAAACAAAATGAAGGGAGATTTATTTTCAGAAGATGAAAATGAGAGAAGAAAGGATAAAAGGAACATTGATTATTTCAAAAAGGTACGCTCCAAAAATAGAAAAAAGATCTTAGTTATCGTATCATCACTACTAGTAATGTTTCTTGTTCTGATAATTGCTTATTACTTCGTTTTTGTAAACATGTGGTTAACAAATTCCAGTAATGTTGAAACAAAGATTCAGAACCAAGGCACGATGACCACACTCTTATTCAAAGCAAAAAAGGACAATCATTATATAATTTTAACAGATGCAAAAACAGAGGAAGGATATACAGATACTATATTCGTGTATGAAAAAAGGAACGATTTCTCTACCCCAGCAAAACTCCTAAAAGATGGGAGTGGCATTTCCTTTACATTTGCAGATGAAAACACATTATTACTGTATAATGGAAAGAAAAAGAAACTAACCGATGAAGATAAGGTGACTATACAGTATAAAGATAAAACTGATGTAATCCCTATAAAAAATTTATATAATAAAAATAACGATGCTGAATGATTTAGAAATAGGATAGAAGTTATACCGCAAACGGACGCTTATCCCTAATATGAACTGCACCCCCATTGTTGGACACAATCTAACAATTGGAGGTGTAGTTTTTTATGGCTAAATTTTCTATAGAAGAGAAGCTAGCGGTAATTAGGCGATATAAAGAAGGTACGGAAAGTTATCTTACGATTGGAAGAGCCATTGGTACATCAGATAGTGTTCCAATTAACTGGGCTTGAGTTTAATAAAAGTACAAGATTTTTAGGAAAGGGGCTTGGTTATTCAAGTTCCTTTTTGTATTAATTCAAATGTTACATTCTCGTTGTTTATCCCTAAATGTTTACTTGTAACCTTTTTGTAACCTTTGTAATAAAGTAACGTGATAAATAAAAAAGTGATATCTTTTAAACGGTTTCTAACTGAGTGCAGGAAGGTTTTATGGTGAGGATGTATAAACGATATTAAAGGTACGGTAGCAGCTCTTAAACGCGTAATAAAAGATGTTGAAGTGTGGTTTTTGTACGTGTTTATGGGATTTAACCAATCGACATGTAATTTGTTTTTAATGGTGACTTAACAAAGGGGATTGTAATATTTAGTAAAATAGAATAGTGGAAAAAAATTACTGAAAGAGGTTGCTGTTTATGAGAGAAGTTATCGCTAATTATGAGGATTTAATGGAAATGTTAGATTCGCTATTCCGTGAACCAACTGGTTTCTGGGATGATTTTTATTCTGAACGTGAAAAGAGAGTCCCCTTTTTTGCAAACGTACCTGATGAAAATTTAGTTAGCTATTTTGATTGCAATCTAGTAAGACCAGGAAGAGTTCTTGAATTAGGGTGTGGTCCTGGTCGAAACGCTATCTATTTTGCTAAGCAAGGTTGCAAAGTAGATGCAATTGATCTATCACAAGAGTCCCTTGATTGGGCAAAGGAACGAGGATCTGAAGAAAATGTAGAAATTAACTTCAAAAAAGAAAATATCTTTAAGCTAGAAGTGGAACCAGATTCCTATGACATTGTTTATGACTCTGGTTGCTTACACCATATTCCTCCCCATAGAAGAATAAGTTATATTAATTTAGTGGAAAAAGCATTAAAGCCAGGTGGTTATTTTGGTTTAACGTGTTTTTTACCTGGTGGGGAATTAGGCGGAGCAAATATTACGGATTTGGAAGTTTATAAACAACAAAGTCTAAAAGGTGGACTAGGATACTCGGAGGATATGTTACGTTCAATTTTCAAGGATTTTAAAGCAATAGAAATTCGTAATATGAAGGAAGTCACGCAACCTAATGTTTTTGGTGTAGCAGGTTTATTAACTGCATTATTTCAAAAATAGAAGTTCAGAAGATAAGGTACATTGAAGGGAGTTATCGATCCCTGTGTATTCATTAAATGAAAAAAGGAGTTATTATGGCAAACCTTTTTGATAATGTAGCAAAAGATTTTAGTAAATACCGAACAGGTTATCCTAAGAAATTTTATGAAATATTAGAGAGTTCATATGGGGTAGGTTTACCAAATCAGAAGATACTCGATATAGCCACGTCTAACGGCTTAGTTGCAAGAGATTTGGCGGCGAAAAATTGTATTGTAACAGGCATTGATAATTCCTGTGAATTGATTAATGAAGCAAAATCTACTGGGAATATGGGTCGTGAAATAGAATACATATTAGGAGATGTTACCGAATTACCATTTACAAATGAATATTTTGATAATGTAATGGCAGTTCATTGCTGGAATGTACTTCCAACCTTACAAACATCACGTGAGGTGATTCGTGTGCTAAAAAAAGGTGGAAAATTTGTTGTTGCCCATTTTGAACATTTTCCCATGAAGGATGATGTTGTCACACAAACCAAAAGTCTAGTTGCAAAGCATAATAAGGGTAAGAGCACTTTATCCAGTCAACGGTTATATCCCGACTGGATAGATGAATTATATCATGTTGGCTTCCGCAATATTGAAACGTTTACTTTTGACACAATAAACAGTATGAAGCATGAAGAGTGGAGAGGTCGTATGAGAACGGAAGCCGAAGTTGGTGGAAGTCTTTCATTTGAAGAAGTGCAGAAATTTGATAAGGAATTAGACTGTCTATTAAAGAAGAATTATGAAGGACAAAGAATAAAGGTTCACCAACGTATGTTTTCTATTATTTGTGTGAAATGAGGGTTTGTTAATCTTCCACTAAAGGGGGCAATAACAGAAGATCAGCTAATTGACCACCAGCTATTGCCCATTTTTAATTATTGGACAGTTTACTTGAAGAAGCTAATAAAGAAAGGATTTGAGTTTGTGGCGATAAATGTTGAGTTATCTAAGTTTAAAGTTAAAAAGGGTAAAACAGAAGTAGTTGATGAATGGATGAATTTTTTAAATCAACATATGGAACAGGTACTCTTAACTTTAAAAGATGAAAAAATGTATGTAGAGTCCATTTTTCGAGAAAAGGATGCAGAAAATGAGTATCTATACTGGTTTTCAGTCCAAGATGAAGGTGGAAATAATGTTGAGGAATCGCGCCACGAAGTAGATAAGAAACATCTTGAATACTGGTATGAATGTATTGATGAAGAAATCCCACACGTTGACTTAGAAACAAAAGTAGTTATGATACCAGATACCATTCGTAATGTAATGGAATAAGCAAGACGTTCTTCAACAAACGGGCGCGATAATTTAATATCGCGCTTTTTTGCTGAAAAAATCATTGTAAGGGCTATTACTTTTTGAAATAATTGGTATTAAGTTAAAGGCAGCTAAATGGAATATTTCTTAACCCATATTATTAAGGAGTTTTATTAGAATGAAAAAGGGGAGAGATTAGATGAAATATCTTTTTGATTTTCTTCTGGCAATATCGTTGAATGGTTTTTCTTATTACATAGCCAGTTTAATTCTTAGAAATGGATTGCCTTTTTGGCAAGCGTTAATTATTGGCTTTTCTGTTGTTTCGCTAGGTGCTTTAACTGAAAAGTTGGGAAGTCCAATGTGGTTAATAGTATTAGTTCCATTTCCAGTAGGAATGCTTTTACTCTACTCATTCCTAAACGTTGCTGTTCCTCAATGGTTTCTGACATATATGGTTACTCTTGCAATATACACAATTATACATATACCTATGAGTTATTTTTTTAATTTCCATTCTCTAATTCCAGCTTGGAAACTTTCTTGAGTCATTACTCAATTAACGGGGGAGCTTCCTGAAAATATCAGTCACCCCTAGTCATTTAGACTAAAGGAGAAGAAACCTGGAATGGAAAGCACCGATCCGTGCATAATTAGGGAATCGAATGGAAATGGTGGTTGGTTCGTATCCAGGAAACCTACAGCCATATGATATGAATTTGTAACGAAGGAATAGTATCATCCATATTTTCTGAATAACAAGGGAACTGTTGTTAGTAATTTGGCTTGCTATGAAAAATAAACCGATATACTACTGTTAAAGGTTATCTGTATTGATTCTTGGGTATTCTGGTTCAAGAGCTGCTGCTGCCCTAGCATTATTATTGTGTCGATCGTTTTTATATCCATTATCTACTGTACTGTATTTTTCTGTGTCTTTGGAAGTTTTCTTTTTGTTAGCCACCTTATTTATCACCTCCTACCGATAATATGTCCAATTTTTACTATTAAAATGAAAATGGAAAATTAATTTAAAAAAGGTTGTGCAAAACTGTACTGAAAATAATAGGAGTAATACACTAGGCACATAAGTTGTCGTTTTGGCAACTCTAATCGGTATTGAATTAACGAGCACATTAATTCAAGAAGGTAATCACTATTTATTGGATGACTTAAATAAAAAAGCTTTTTATATAGGGGAGAGTTGAAATGGAAATTAGAGAAGCAACAATGAATGATATTGTTGAATTAACTAGACTAATGGAGCATCTTGGATACCCTACCACAATTGAAAATATGAAAAAACGTTTTATTAATATTGAATCCAATCCTGATTATAAAACTTTTTTAGCCGCATATGATGGCAAAATTGTTGGAATGATAGGTTTGGTTAAGGGATTTTATTATGAAATGGATGGCTTCTATGTTCGGATTGTAGCTCTTGTTGTAGATTCAAATTACCGTAATCAAGGAATCGGAAAAAAACTATTAGAAGAAGCAGAAATGTGGGCAAGAAAAATTGGTGCAAATGGGATTGGATTAAATAGTGGTAACCGATCAGAGAGAATTAATGCACATAATTTTTACAAGAATAGGGGTTATATAGAAAAAAGTATAGGATTCGCTAAAAGTATCATCTAAATTAAAACTGCGAAAAACTACACTTAAACTACTAGGTGCGTTAGTGAAAGATAATATTATATAGAAGTACTAAAGATCGCCTCCATTAAGTCGGTCTTCTTTCTTCCTGATTACCTTGCTATTTAATGTGTGATGATGGTTGCTAATTAGTTTGTTTTTCCTACCATTTTTTCGCATTTTCTCCACGTTATCGGAACTACTTAGTGTATAAAAGCATGTCTTTTTGTTATTGGCCCATTTCATAGAATAACTTCGTGTACAATTTATTTATATTTGATTCATCTAACGGGAATTTTCCCACCATCATATATGCATAGCGGTTATTCGCTAGGGAATCCAATCCTTATAACGAAGTAAGACAGTTCTGGCAACCCCTGAATCAGCTGAACGGCAAGGTAAAGTGTCACTATTATAGGAAAACCAACTTCATTGATTAGGAGAATGGATACTTCGTTTCTATTAAACAGATTGGAAAGATCCGGGGGAAGCGCTGGAACGAACCGTCCCCCATATTTTCGCTTTTCAACTAACCGACCAATTAGTTGAATAAAGACAAAATCGACTTGACAAAAAAAGTCTAATTAAGCTATAGTCTTAATCCTATTTAGTCTACTTAGACCGTTGCAAACAAAGAAAGAAGGTTTTTCTATGAAATCTATATTATTAATTGGACAATCAAATATGGCAGGCAGAGGATTTATTGAGGATGTACCGCCGATATATAATGAGCGCATAAACATGTTGCGAAACGGTAGATGGCAAATGATGGTGGAACCACTTAATTTTGATCGTCACGTGTCTGGTGTTGGGCCGGCAGCTTCTTTTGCCCAGGCTTGGACAGAGGATCATCCGGGGGAGTCCATTGGGATCATAGCATGTGCCGAGGGAGGAAGCTCTATTGATGAGTGGACAATGGATGGACTATTAACAAGACATGCGATTTCTGAAGCAAAATTTGCTATGGAAACAAGTGAAATAGTGGGAATTCTATGGCATCAAGGAGAAAGTGACAGTTATGGAGGATGTTATAAGACATATGAAGATAAACTGCTTTCATTATTTAAACATTTGAGAGAAAAATTGAATGCACCAGACATCCCCATTATTATCGGTGAGTTGGGACATTACCTTGGAGAGGTCGGATTTGGAAAAAGCGCTGTAGAATATAAACAAATAAACCAGATATTATCTAAGGTTGCTCATACCGAAAAAAATTGCTATTTTGTCACATCAAAAGGCTTAACAGCAAATCCAGATGGCATTCATATTGATGCTATCTCTCAACGAAAATTTGGGTTAAGATACTATGAAGCTTTTTCAAAACAAACGCATGTTTTAGATAGTTTGGACATAGAGCATGGATGGATTGAAAAGGAAGCAAAACGGGAACTAACTAAAAATGAACGTATATTTGTTCAAAGTATGAAGTTTGCCTTAGGACAATTGAGTTTTGAGGAGTTTTCTACTAATGTCTCTGATATTAATAATATGAAGAATTTAAAAAGAGATAAAACAAAGGAATGAGTATAAAGTTTCTTCAACTAAACGGGTGCAACAATCCAAAAAAAGCAACGCTGAATGATCAGCGTTGCTCTTCATAGATAATGATTTTCTGTCTATTTTTTCTTCCGAACAGGAATCCAAATTTCACTATAGGCATACCCCTTTTTATTCTCATCCATTTTAGTGAAAGAAAAGCTAGGAGCAGGGATTATTTCATAATCGGAAGTGGGAAGCCATTCTGAATATGTTTTGGCCATTGTTTCTTGTAGCGTAGATGGAAATGGTCCTTCATTTGGGAATATGGCCCACGTGCATGCTTCGACTGGTACTTTATCTAATTGATCACTTACTTGATTTTCAGTCGTTAAAACCCCTATTAAGTGAGTTAAATTCCCTTCTTCTTTTAGGAAATTTGCGTCAGCATTATAAGAAGCATTAACAATTTCATAAGGCTCAATATTTTGTAGAGAATGCATTTCTTTTCTTTGTTCTTCCGTTATGCTTTCTGCAAGCTTCACAATTTCATTATTTACCCCTTCAAATTGTATAGGGACACGTTTACTTACACCAACTAAATGAAAAGCTGGTTTGTCTTCAATTCTAAATTCCATAGAAATTCCTCCTTTTACAGTAATGACGAATGAAAGTTTAGGAAATGATTTGCTTATCCTTTTTTTGGTTACATCTGAGGGTAAAAAACCACACCATTTTTTAAATGCCCTTGTAAAACCGTCTACTGACTGATAACCATATTTAAAAGCAACATCCGTTACCTTTTCTCCACTTAATAAATCCTTATTTGCTTCAGACAGTTTCCTGTTTTTTACATACTCATTTAGTGTCATCCCGGAAAGATGAAAAAATACGGTTCTAAAGTGATAGTCGGAAACCCCAGCATAATCAGAAATGTTTTCAAGAGACAAGTCATCAGTTAAATGAACGTCAATATAGTCAATCACTTGGTTTAATTCTTTTAACACCATATCCCTCCTTTCATGAATCCATAATAGCAAAGCAAATATAAAAGTACTCGACATTTTTAATAGAAAAATATCGTATTGTTAAATAAGGTTATATGGAAATGCTAAAGGCCGACTCCATTAAGTCGGTCTTCTTTCTTATTGATTACACTGTTCTAGTAAATAGACTAGAAAATCCTGGTTAATCATCTCCATATCCCTTTAAATGTCTGAATATAAAGATTTTTATCGAAATTTCACTTTTGAGAAAGGGTTTAGTGTCTAAAAAAGAGAACTAACTAGTTAGTCTTCACTTTTGTCACGTATTTAAAACTATGCCATTTTAAAGAAGGAAGGTAAGTAATATGAATGGGAATTTTTTTGCAGACTATAAGGACTTTATTATTTACAGATTTTCCGAACGAGAAAGCCCATGCAGAGCGTTAGCCCGTCTTTAGACATGGGATGATAGTGAGGGGAAATGCGGAGTACCACGTAAAATCGCAAGGTTTGTGGTGCTTCAAACATTTGAAAGTATCACTATCTTTTTCGATTAAGTTATTACAATATTATTAATATACTGATAAAATGAAAATATGGAAGAATATAGACGAACAAAAACAACCGTGTCATTAATTAACTATCACTTCGTGTTTTGTCCTCAATACAGAAGAAAGATTTTTCTTGATACAAACGTAGAACAGAGGTTTAAGGAAATGGTGTATGAAGTATGTGAACCATTAGAGATCAACGTTGTCGCTTTAGAGTGTGACAAAGATCATGCACACATGTTTCTAAACGCACCGCCAACATTAAGCCCTGCCAACATTATGGAAAGAATTAAAGGAGTGACATCGAAACAATTGCGTGAAGAGTTTCCGCATCTACAACACTTGCCAAGTTTGTGGACGCTTTCTTATTTTGTATCCACTGTTGGCAATGTTTCTAGTGAAACGATAAAACAATACATTGAAAATCAGAAAAAGCGTAACTAGAAAGGAGATGATACCTATGGCAAGAAAGAGTACACCGACTTATACACTCGAACTTTCACTAAATATTCCTGTTTGGCAACAACACCGTTTGGAAAAGAAATTCAAGATTGCTCGGAACGTCTACAATTCTTGCCTAGGTGAGGCTCTCAAACGTCATAAGCGTGTAAAAGCGGATAAAGAGTATCGTGCTTTGCTTTGTGAACCGAAATCCAAAGAACGGAACAAACAGTTATCAGACATACGTTTAGCCTATGGCTTTTCTGAATATGGTTTGCACGATTTCGTCAAACCTGCTCAACGAAAATTTAAAGAAAGTATCGGTAGCTTTGAAGCACAAAAACTGGCTACAAGGGCTTTTCAAGCAGTGGAGAAACTACATTTTAGAAAAGCAAAAAAAGTGCATTTTAAGGCGTTTGGTGATGGTATTTCCGTTGAGAATAAATCAAATACTACGGGTTTGCGGTATGCGGATGGCAACATTCTTTGGGGCGACAAGCCAACAAGGAAGCGTCCAAACCCCAAGAACTGGCTTTGTATGTCGGTTGAACCAAAAGCCCATGATAAATATGCACACCTAGCCTTAATGGACAAGACAAAGTACATACGTATCATGAAGCGTGAAGTGCGTGGCAAGGTTCGCTACTTTGTCCAACTCATTCAAGAAGGATATCCGCCAACAAAACCAAATCGTAAGATAGCTGATGATGAAACGAAACGTGTAGGTATCGACATTGGTTCATCTACAATCGCAATTAGTAGTGATGAAACCGTACAACTTCAAGAACTAGCTCCAGAATGCAATGCGGATGAGAAGAAACTTCGTCGTATTCAGCGAGCGATGGACAGATCCAAGCGTGCCACCAACCCTCAAAACTATAATGAGAACGGTACTCCTAAAAAAGGTAGAAAGACGTGGATGTATTCCAACCGTTATAGCAAACTTCGCCATGAACGTAAAGAGCTATATCGTAAAATCGTTGTTAAACGAAAACAGTCGCATGAGAAGGTAGCCAACGAAATCTTAGCGCTTGGTTCTGATATTCGAGTGGAAACGATGCGATTTCAATCGCTACAAAAACGAGCGAAGAAAACGACCCGAAATAAGAAGAACGGTAAGATTAACCCTAAGAAACGGTTTGGTAAATCAATCGCTAATCATGCTCCTGCTATGCTACTAACGATTATTGACCGAAAACTTGGTTATCAAGGGCGGTCAATCAAGAAAATAGATACCTATGCTATAAAGGCTAGTCAGTTCAATCATCTGACTGGTAAATATACGAAGAAGCAGCTTTCAGAACGTTGGAATGATTTTGGAGAATTTTGTGTCCAACGTGATTTATATAGTGCTTTCTTAATCGGAAATACGACGAAAACGCTCCATTCCGTTGACGTGGATTTATGCAACGCTGGGTGGGACAATTTTGTTGAACTGCATAATCGTGAGATTGTACGTCTAAAACAATTGTCTAGTAAAACATTGCGTTGGTTTGTCGCATAAACACAAATCTGATTGGTCGTGACAACGCCCAAGAGAAGTCGGAGTGAAAAGCACACAAGGGGTGTCTAGCGCCTGCTTGGGGAAGTGCCTTGCTATACGCAATACGTCCGTTAATGTTCTAGGAGAATGTACACCAGTGCTTCGGTAGAAACTCTTTCGGCAAGGAAAGATAAGGGTACCTTGGAGAAGTGTACTAGGCAACAGTTTGCCATTATACCCTAGAACCCCACTGCTTTAGCTGTGGGAGTTGTCAGGTTGTCCCTGTACGATTCACGGATATCAAATTGGGAAGAAGCAATTAAATATGAGGTAGACATAGAAAAAAGTATTGAAAAGGTATTAGAAGAATTCAATCATACGCAGAAAGGAGTTTATCACCTTCAACTACTCGAACTCGAGGAAGATAAAACATATTTTGTGTTGTCCCTATCTTGTAAAACTAAAATTGAAAGTCAAAAAGCAAATGACAATATATCCTACATTATCAATAACATTATTACCAACCCTTTTTATGTTGGGGAATCCTGGTTCTTGCTTATTGGTGATAAAGGAAGGATTATTCGTAAGCTCTTCTGCTTTTCATTCAAAGAATATGCAGTATGAGCTATTCTAATGGAATAGCTGAGGAACAGTTAGTTGAACTGCAAAAGTTGATTTCAAAAATAATTAGCAATTCGTTAGGAGGAATACGTAATGAACATCGTTACTATTGTAGGAAGTGTAAGGAAAGAGTCTTATAATATGAAACTAGCTAAAACAATGCAAGAACGATATAAGGGAAAATTAAACATTAACATTGCCGACATCCGTTCTTTGCCTCATTTTGACCAAGATGAAGAAAACAACCCACCGCAGCCTGTAAAGGAATGGAAAGAGACGGTTTCACAGGCTGATGGGGTTATTATTATCACGCCAGAATATAATTGGTCTGTGCCTGGTGTTTTAAAGAACGCTTTAGATTGGGCTTCTAGGGTGGACAAAGTATTCATTGGGAAACCAGTAATGACTTTAGGCGCAACCCCTGGAATGCTCGGAACAGTCCGTGCTCAAATGCATTTGCGTGAAATTTTAGGGGCTCCCGGTATTCAGGCTAAGGTCCTTCCACCAGGAGGAAATGAAGTACTAATTGGTTTTGCCAATCAAAAATTCGATGAGCCAACAGGGCAGTTAGTCGATGAAGGAACGCTTAATTTCTTGGATAGTAAAGTAGATGCGTTTGTGGATTTTGTAAAATCAGTATAAATAAACAAGAGCTAATACGATCGAATCGAACATTGCTCTCCTATGATGCTGAACCTATGTTTTGCTGCTATGCTAGGTACATAAAGAATGGAAGAAAGGTGATGAAGCAAAAGGTGGATATGTTGAGAACCTTTGTGGGGAAGTGAAACATCTCCATAAGGAAAGTCTCTCGATTGCTGAAATCAATAAAAAGCTTTCCTCGAAAAAGTATCCGGTTATTGCGTTTTCCGGCGGAGAGTAGGATTCTTTGCATAGCGTCTCTTCCAGTATTTCAGGTGAAAAGCTTACTTAATTAGTTTGGAGAAAGAAGCAATTTTTCGTTCACGATAGTTAGTAAACTGCTAATGTTTCTAAAAAGTTTGTAGGGAGTGGTCTCGTTCTACAAGCTTTTTTGTATTTTAGGAAATCTGAAAAACTAGCAATGCTTTTACACTAACGTGATGGTTTTAGTTTTTCTATTTCTTTATAACTAATATTTGTAACTTTTGCGATATTTTTCTTTCATTTTTAGCCACTAACAAGCGCTAGGTAGTTGACTTATGTAGCTAGTGAGAATATCTTTTATTCTACGGGTACAAAGTGTGTTCCATTAGGATAACAATACTAGCTGTTTATAATGGATTCCATGTGGGATCCATTTTTTCGATGAATGAAAACTTTTCTGGAGGTACATCGTCTATAAGAATGGGAGGGAATAGAGTGGACGAAATAGCAGAATCAAAGATAAACACAATGGGTAGTGTTATGACAATTGAAGAAGTGATAGACCATTACGGGGAGGATGTGTGGAAGCTCGTATTCTCCTATGTCCGCAATGAGCAGGTCGCCGATGATCTCGCTCAGGAAATTTTTATAAAGATTTATAAAAAAATAGATACGTTTGCTGGCAATGCCTCGTTGCGCACATGGATATGGAGAGTGGCAATCAATCACTGCAAAGATTATTTAAAAAGCTGGTATAAGAGAACGGTCTTTCCTCAAGAGGAACGTAATTTTAATTGGATGAGTTCCGGCTGTTCCGTTGAAGGAGAGGTCATTCGGAAGGATGAAGACCGCGAGTTAGAAAAGGTCGTACTTGAACTGCCGCTAAAGTATCGTGAAGTCATTTATCTTTTTTATTATGAGGAATGCTCCATGAAAGAAATTGCTCTGTTTCTTGATCTGAGGGAAAACACCGTGAAAACAAGATTAAGAAGAGCAAAGCAATTGATAAAAGAAAGGTTAGTGATTGGGTGATGGAGGATCGTTTAAAAAGGTTGCGAAACGTAATGGATGAAGGAGCCTTTAAGGCAATGCCTTTTACAGAAGAAAAAAAGCAGATGCTTAAAAGAGGAATCGAGAGCTCTCAGGAAAAAAAGGAAGATCTTCTTGTACATATTCTTCAATTGCTTTTGAAGGAGAAAACCGGTCATGAACTGTTGAAACACCTGCGTGCTAGAGGAATCAAGAAATATGAAGAAAGACAAGGCTTTCTCTATTCCACCTTACATAAAATGGAGCAAGACAGGCTTCTAGAATCGTCTTGGATAAATGGAGCAAAGGTTTATAAGATTTCTAATCAAGGAAAGAAACTTCTTCAGCAGGTGGAAGACGGAAAACAGAGTAGGAAACATTACGTAAAAGCTTTGCTGGAGGGGAAGTGACCTATGAGTGAAAAGAGTGTTCATTATACGAATAAAGTAACAAGCTATGTACGTTCCAAAGAAGCGAAAAAATTTGTAGCGGAGGAACTTCATTATCATTTGGAGCAGGAAACAAAAGGGTTGAAAGACGCAGGTTTGTCGGAACAGGATGCCGAAGAAAAAGCGATACAACAAATGGGGAGTGCAGAACGGCTCGGCCAAGATATGAATAAGCTCCATCGTCCTAGAGTAGATTGGGTGATGATTGGCATGATTATGTTTATTTCTCTAATGGGGATTCTCCCTACATTGAATGTTAGTAATGAACTTTATAATAATGCCGATTATTTTACAAGAAAAATAATTTATCTTATTTTGGGAGCTACCATTACTATTGCTTTCATGTTTTTTGATTATAGAAGGCTGCGTTCTCTGAGGTGGGTGATCTTTGCTTTTACCACTTTTATTCTGCTCGCTTTAACGCTATTTCCAAATACGATACTCAATGGAGCTGCATACTTCAGGGTGGCGGGTTTAACAGTTGACAGCACAACTGCTGTGACCGCATTTGTTCTATGCTTGGTTATCTTTTTAGGAGATGCTAACGCTAAATTCTGGAGGATTCTTCCGGTTTTTGCGATTACTTTGTATGCATTAATGATCATTCCTGATATCACGGCTGTATTTGTGTATACAGTAACAGTCACCGTACTACTATGGTTTCGTTTTAAAAGGAAAAGAAAGTATATTTTGTGGGGGTACTTAGGAGCGGCACTTTTCATGGGGCTGATGGTGACAAACGCACAGCCATACCAACTCGAACGAATATATGCCTTTGTCAATCCTGAGAAATATAGTGACACGAGCGGCTATACCTATCTACGTAACGAGGAGCTGTTGGAGCAAGGAGGCTGGTTCGGTGAAAATGGCGGGACAGAGTCTATAATGGCACCGCACACCGACTTTGCTTTTACGACAATTACCTATAATTACGGTTGGGTAGCTGGCGGTTTATTAATAATAATAGGACTCTTCATTATGGTTCGGATGATCCGGAAAATCAAAACGATTAAGGATCCCTTTGGACAAGTGATCATAATAGGTGGGGTAACCCTGTTTTCCACACAATTCCTCTATAATATAGGAATGATGACAGGTCTTTTGCCAATCACAGGCATGTTCCTTCCTTTTATAAGCTACGGCTTAAACCCGACTTTACAAACGTCGATTATGATGGGGTTGTTTCTTAGCGTTTATAGGAGAAAAGATTTTGTTGCCTCTCGGGAAATAGGAGGATGGAATAAAATTTAATTTGTTGAAGAGCCTATGTTTGGATAAGTAGTTCCGCTTCCGTGGAGAAACTTACGAAATAGACTACTAATTAGCAGACCAAATCGCATATGATTTGGTCTTTTTTCCTTTCTTATATATCAAGAACTATAGGATTTTAACATATAAATCAGCATAAGAAACCTCAATAGCTTGTGAATTATTGTTTTTAAACGAAAGGGAGTTTACTTGAAAAAGGATTATGGGTTTATAGTCAACAATTGATAACCATAAAAACCTTTAGAGTGTGAAAAACGGTGACTAATAAATTAAAAGAGGTGGAAGGATATAGGGAGCATTAGGATTATATTCACAAAAAAAATTACACTAATAATAATCAAATTAAAACATAAGGAGGAACGTAGCATGATGAAAAAAACTTTAATATTAACTTCTGCACTATTACTATCTATAATTGTTGGTTGTGGTAATCAAGATGAAGGAACGAAAAATGATTCTGATTCTGCAAATAAAGAAGCAACTACAGAAAATACAAATGAAGAAAAAGAAACAAGTAATGAACTCTATTTCAAAGATAATGAAGCAAAATTAAATGACTTAAAAATTAAAATTACAGAAACTAAAGTTATTCAACCTGGTGAAAAGGGAAATGAATATGGTGAAAAACCTGTATTTGCAATTTGGTATGAAACAACTAATTTAAGTGATAAAGAAATCGACCCTATTACTGGATGGATGGCAGTATTTGAAGCAGTACAAGACAATGATCCTAATGCAATCAATACTCTTGAAGTTGGTGGACTTCCAGATGACCAATTTCTCGATTCTCAATTAGAAACAATAAAAAAAGATGGTACAGTTAAAAATGCAGTAGCTTATGAATTAGATGATTTAGAAACACCTGTAACATTAATTGCTACACAAGGTATTGGTGGCGATAAATTAGGTGAACAAACTTTTAATATTAAATAAACGTTTTAAATCTGTTTAAAAAGAGGCTGGGACAAATGTGTTCTAGGTGAATAAAAAACCGAACTAATTCTTTCATTTGAAGGCAAATTAGTTCGGTTTTTTTATACGTCTTCATAAAACGTGTTGCCCTTTTAAACTTGTTCTAGCTGTTGATTGGAGTGCAAGACGAAGACTCCTGCGGGAAAAGCGGAACTACTTAATGTTTGGAGCTGTTATTCATACAATTTTTCGGTGGGAAATCGGAATGACCATTTCTGGGTTATTAGTAACGCTTCAAGAAGGTTTTTCTTCAGAAATAACTTTTTACTATTTGGATAATCATAAACTTTCTTATTATATCCAATAGTGATAAACTATTCCTATTCAAAAAGAGGGTGATATATATTCAAGAAGAATTTGCTTTAATTAGTATTGTTATCGTCATCGCACTCGGGATGTTCTCCCAGTGGTTAGCCTGGCGGATTCAGTGGCCTTCTATTGTGATCATGACGATTGCCGGACTGTTGATTGGGCCGATACTAGGTTTAGTCAATCCACAGGAAGGACTAGGGGGACTTTATAGTCCGATTATTTCCCTTGCCGTTGCGTTGATTTTGTTTGAAGGAAGTACAAGCCTTGATATTCGCGAACTAAAAGGTATCTCCAAGTCAGTTTTTCGTATCGTGACCTTGGGTGCCTTTTTAGCTTGGATTGGAGGTTCATTAGCCGCCCATTTTATTGCGGGGCTTAGTCTCGAAATCTCTTTTATCATTGGTGGATTATTTGTTGTGACAGGTCCTACTGTCATTATCCCAATGCTTAGACAAGCAAAATTAAAACCCAGAGTCTCTTCGGTACTGAAATGGGAAGGTATTATTGTGGACCCAGTTGGTCCGTTACTAGCTTTATTCGCTTATGAGATTATTAAAATAACTTCAGCGGCATCGTTTCAATTCATTGATTTACTTCCATTTTTTATCGATTTCCTCTTAGCAATTATAGTCGGTTATGTGATTGGTATTCTTGTCAGTCTTTTAGTGAGTAAAGGACTGTTCCCAGAGTACCTGAAATCTCCCATTATCTTTTGCTTTGTCTTAATTTGTTTCGCGGTTGGTGAAGTCATCATGCATGAAACCGGTATGCTTGCTGTGACCATCATGGGACTCACATTAGCCCGCTCTAAGAAATATGTTCATTCCATTGGAAGTATTGGTCATTTCATGGAAAATATTTCGGTCATGCTTACATCAACCGTGTTTATTTTGCTTACCGCATCACTAACAAGAGAAACGATTATGGAGACTTTCACTTGGCCAATTATTTTATTTGTTATTGCTATGCTCTTCCTTGTCCGCCCGTTGTCTATTTGGTTATCAACGATTGGGACAGAACTGACTTTACAAGAAAAAACACTTGTCGGCTGGATTGCACCAAGAGGTATCGTTGCATTGACGGTTTCAGGGTATTTTGCCGAGATATTAATAGAAGATGGCTATCCAAATGCCTCCATTTTAACATCGCTTACGCTAGCTTTAGTTTTCATTACCGTTTGTGCTCATGGTTTTTCGATTGGTCCTATCGCTCGCAAGCTGGGGTTGGCCAACACCGACTCTTCAGGTGTCTTAATTGTGGGTGCCAGCAGTTTTTCCATTGCTTTTGCACAACATTTAAAACAAATGGGGACTTCGGTCCTTATTGCGGATACATCCGATGATCGTTTGTATCAGGCAAGAAAGTTGGGGATGGCAACTTACCATGGAGAAATTCTTTCGGAGCATAGTGATTTCGAAGTAGACATGACTCCTTACGAAACCATTTTAGCGATGAAGGGGGATGCGGCATATAATGCGCTTGTTTGCCAAACTTACATTCCTGAATTCGGTTATAACAACACATTTTCCTTACCTATTGGAGCGAGTCAAACGCAACACACAGAACTTCCGCATTCTATTAAATCCAATTTGTTATTTGGAGAAGGCGCAACATTTACGGAATTAAATAAAAAAGTCAACATTGGCTATATCATGAAAACAATTAAGGTGGAAAGTAAACAAACCATACTAAAAGAGCAACTAAAGGTAAACGGAACACCGTTATGTATTAAACGAAAAAACGGTAACCTTGTATTTGTGACATTTAAAGAAAAGCTCACACTCGACGTAGGGGATCACCTTGTGGTACTGGGGCTAGAAGAATAACGCTGCAGTCCTTTTGTTATGTTGACAATAAATATTATCACGAAACGATTTTAACGTACTATTCTCAGTGATGTTTTTACGTAGTAATCATTAATATAACAAGGATGATAGAAGCCCAAATCATGATGCGATTTGGGCTTCTACTCGATCTGTCCATTCTTATGTTTCTTTACAAAAGCGGAACTACTTACTAGAACGTTCCCTGGCTTTTTCCGAAGACGCTATCTTTTATTCATCATCTATCTCGCCGTCCCCAATTTCATCTTCTTCCACATCTTCAATTTCTTCTCCTTCATCTGGTTTTTCATCATTTCCACAACCCGCTACCGAAAAAAGAGAAAAGGCTAAGAGAAACAGTAGAAAGAACTTTTTCATTTAGGAAAACCTCCTTTTTTACTGCTTAGTTTTCCTAATCGCCATGGTAATATGTAGGGTAGTAGGGAAAAGGTGAAATTTAGTTGGGGGGGGGAGGGTTGAGTAGGTTTGTTCTAAGTATGTATAAAGATACTATATTTAGAGCGAATGTTCGTATTTATAATGCTGTATTCAGAAATGCAACTCAGACATTTTACTCTGTCTTTATTTAAGGTTGTTTTCATAAAGTTTATTGTTTTGGGAATAAACAATGGACCGTTCCTTTCCGCTACAGGTACTTGCTTTCCGCTCCAATCCACTCTGCATTTTCAACGTTGTAAAAACAACAACCTTTTAGGAAAACAATATTATTAAAAAACTCAAATGATTACTTTTGTGATAATTGTATCGTTTTCAAGGGAAGGGTACCAAAAATACTTTGGAGCTCTTCCTTTAATATTAAAAAAAATAACCCTCCCAAAAATTTAATTGCGTTATCTATTATGATAAAAGCAGAAACTATCATGGAACGAAATAGGTACATCATTTACGTAAAAAATACTGAAATGCAGTACACCTAAAAAAGTTAGTTAATTCAAGAAGAAATACCGATATGGTAAAATGAAATAGTAATCAACTAGTTTCCAAATGGAGATGATTTTATGACAAAGCAAGAGTATGCCTTGCAGTTCATTGAAAACTACAATGAAGAATGGGCGGAAATAGGAAAAGACTTCGAACGTTTCTTATTCGATGATATAGAAGCTTCATTAATAAAAGCAAGAAAATTAGGGGAATTGGTAGTTAGGGAAATATATTTGAAGGAGGAAATGGATTTTCCGGAGTTTGCGAACCAAGCGGAGAAAAATATGCTTCTTAAAAATGAAGGTGTCATTGATGATGTTATATTCAATGCGCTAGACCGAATTAGAAGAATGGGAAACTCTGCTGCTCATGCTAACAAGAAAATTCCTTTTTCAGATGCTCTAAAGGTACATAAAAATTTATTTGTGATTTGCAGATGGTTCATGGAATCTTATGTGATAAGTCCAGATAAAGAAATACCAGAGTATCAAGATCCACAATTTGAAAATTTAGATGAAAAAGTGAAAAAGTTACTAGTGGAGTATTTGCCAGATTATATAAATAGTAAAGAAGAGTCAAAAGAAGAGGCACCTACATATGTGGAGGACATAGAATTACCTACACTTCATAACTCTCATTTGCTCTATCAGCTTAGTAAGTTAAAAGAGTCATCTCAAGAGGCGGTAGAAGGCCATCAAAGTCTGAGCGATTTTAAAAAATACTTACATATAAAACGACCGATTGAAGACATGCTGGAGTCACATTTGAATGAAAGCTTAGAATCAACGGGAAGTAATTTAATATTTTTGTGTGGAAGTGTTGGGGATGGAAAATCTCATTTACTTGGATATCTTTCATCCACAAAACCAGAGTTAATGAAGCATTTCACCATCCATAACGATGCTACCGAGAGCTTTGATCCAAAAAAGAACTCACTGGATACGCTTGCGGAGGTTCTTGAACCATTTTCAGATGATTTGATTGAAAGTTCAAAGGAGAAATTGATACTCGCGATAAACCTTGGAGTGTTACATAACTTTATTGAATCTCGCTACGCAGAAGAAAAGTATCTAAAATTAAAGTCCTATATTGAAGAAGCAAGGTTATTTGATTCAGGGGATATTTCTTCTCCAGTAGAGCATGATACGTTCAAACTTGTGAACTTCTCCGATTATCATTCCTTCGAGTTAACGGAGGAAGGTCCGGTTTCTTCTTATATGACGAATCTTTTTGATAGGATAACAAGTCCTAATAGGGAAAACCCATTTTATTTAGCGTATGAAATGGATAAAGAAAAATACGGTTTAAACCCATTACTTATTAACTTTCAGATGTTTAGTTCAAGGTCAATGCAACAACAGATTATTCAATTAATCATAAAGACTATCATGAAAGATAAAATTTTGATTTCATCTCGTGAATTACTGAATTTTATTCATGATATACTCGTGCCGATATCTCTAAAGGATATGAAAACTGGAGATTTTGTAGACATGTTGCCGCACTTGCTCCCTAACCTATTATTTGAAGGTGGAGATAAATCAACCATGCTAAAGATGTTAGGGAATCAAGATCCAATTCACTATAGAACAAAGGAACTCGATGAAAAGTTAATATCGCTCCATAACTCAGGCAACTATTACGTCTATTATAGAGATATTATCTTTGATAGTTCCGCTCAGGAGTGGATAGGGTTATTGGAACCGATAGAGAATATAGCCTTCCTAGAGAAGGACACGAAGAGAGAATTAAGCGAACTATTAATCCGTTCTTCTTATCTATATGATTCCCATTTGAAGGACTCTTTTAAGGACAATGTATATTCCGATTATATGAAGTATTTATTTGCTTACAATACAAATAAAAAGCCGAGCCTTCAAAATCTTTATTTTGAGATAGAGAAGTCCATCTTTCTGTGGAAAGGAAGTCCTAAAAAAAATTACTTATATATAGATGATGAAGGACACAATATCAGGATTGCGGAACCATTACAATTAAAAAAATCTGCTATTAGTTTGGATAATAATGAGCAAGGGGTTATTCAGCGTTTTACAACAACGCTTTTCCTTGGTTTCAAATGCGAGCCATATGAGACTGTTCACAAGGTTGAAATGGATTTACCTCTTTATGAAATGGTGGTCAAAGTCCTAAAAGGATATCGTTTAAATAAAAAAGATCGAGAGGATTCCATTCAATTTATCGATTTTATTGAAAGGCTTCTTCCGTATGGGAAGCAACAACAAGAGATATTAATTAACGATATAGAAAATCAACTCATGTTCCGTCTTGATTATGAAGATGATTTTCAGGTTTATTCCTTTAGTAGGGAGAGGTGATTGAAAGTGAGTCCGTTAGATGAACTAAGGAAATCCTTGAATGTCAAGGTGAAAAATGGAAATAAAACATTAAAGCACACTATCAATAAAAGAGTAGCGTTATTACCGTTTAAAACAAGGAATCCAGAAAGGGCAAAATTTTCTAATGGTTTTGCTCCTATTCTAGGTGAATTTTTTAGAAAAATAGAAAATAAAAAGCTTATGGAAGATTTGAACGAAGTAGATTTTGTTAAAGACATAAGCAAGAATGTGCAAATGGAGGAAGAAGATCGTCCATACTTTGAATCGATCCTAAAATCGTTCTTATACAGCTCGAATACAATTCGGTTATTCCATCCAATGATGTTTAAATACATTCCGTTATCAGATAACAAGGAATCAACAGGAGAGACCGATATCGCCCATTACATTTATGAATCGTTATTAGGTGGGGGCAATGAAGATTTAGAAGAAACCTTGAAAATTAAAAAGAATGAACATGTACTGGTAGGGTTAGTCCATAAGTTTCTTCCTGAATTAGATAAAGGGAATACAAAACAAATGTACCCTCAAACGTTTCCCTTTATTAGAGAGGCCTTCATGGAAGATTTGCATACGTTGACTACCAATCGTGATTTCTTCATGAATCATATTGGGTTATTTTTAGCCTACTATTATTTCTTTGCTTCAACACAATTGACGTTAAAATTAAACCAATTTGAATCAATGGATGATAGTGCACCTACTCCTGTTTATTTCAATTTAGATTGGGAGGCTTCCAATCGGAACAGAAAGGCTAATTCCAATGGTTTCAAGCTCATTACGGAAGCGGCCAAAAAGCTTCTTATCCATATGAATACTCTGGAGCATGTCAACTTTATAATGGAAACAGAAAATCTTCACTATAAAGAATTGGTCGAAGTATTTGACGCTCTACCAGAAGAGGATAAAGACAGAGTACTAAGCGATTTATATACATGGACGTTGGAATACTCACAAATAGTCGTAAAATCTGATGAGGGAATTGAAAGGAAGCAAACGCTGGAAGAAGCATATAGGCAACTACAACAGCAGTTGTTTAGTGGTGTTTCAAAAGAAACCATTTCACGCTATGCATTATCCATCAATGAAGTTGGAAAAGTTTATTTTTTAAAGACAAGAGGTTCTCTAGGTTATACCTTGAATGTTACCCAGGATTTTCTCTTGCTATTAACAGCGATATCTGTAAAAAAAGAAAAGATTTCGCTTAAACAACTATTTGTGGAATTTGAAAAACGTGGCGTATTCTTTGATCGCTATTCTCGTGAAGAAATTGTAAAGCTATTTAATAAACTCAATCTAATTGAGAAAAAAAGTGACAGTGGTGATGCCCAATATGTTAAACCAATTTTATAAATATATGAGCGAGAAGTTAACAAAATTCTTGGAATCAGAACAATTAACAGGGGGAGAAAGATTCTATTTACAGTTTGACAACAAACAAAATGTCAAAGAATTCTACGACTCCCTTAAAGAAACGACTAAAGCGGAATCATTTGTCTATCAGCATGAGCATGGTTCTCCCTACGAGACGTTTTGCCTTGTAATCGACTCGATTAAAGTAGTGGTGGCTGCAACCATTGACGACGTTACACCAGATTACTTAGTCACTCTCCGTAATCAGGTAAGTGAGCAAGAGTCAGAGTGGAAAGACACTGCACTATTAAGTATTTGTCATGAGACACTTGATAGTATTCGTGGTGGAAGCAGTGATTTACAAAAAGAAGGCATGCCGTTCAACGTTGAAACCATTACTGATTATATTAAAGAAGAATTGGAGACGAATAAAAATCTGTCTCAATCGGAGAAAGAAATTATTCGTTTTCATTTAGACAAAAAGCTGGAGGATGTCGTTATACAGACATCTTTATGGGATTATGCCGATGTCATTTCATTAATTCAAAAAGGGAATATTGAGGAAAATGATTTCAAATCATTAAATTTATTTATGGATAATGAGTTGAAAAAAGATTCCTATATGAAACCTGCGGACATTCGAAGTAGGCTGGAAGAGAATTACCGTTTGTTCGAAAATGTTCAACGTATTCATGATTATGGTACCCATGATACAGAACTAGAAAAGTTTTTTGACGAAAAAATGATAACAAAATTAAAACGAGAAAACTGGTATGAAAATGATTTTTCTCCTGTTAAAAATTCTTATGACAATAACAAAGGTCGTTCTCTACAATACCTTTCTTCTGAGACGAAGAAGTTAAATAAAAAACTCGAGTTTTGGGAAAAGGCACATCTGGAGACAAAAGTTGGTCAACGGAAAAGACACATTATTGTGTTTAATGAAAACATGAGTGACTCGATAGATATGGTATTTGAGTTCGATGACTATTTAAAAAAACAATTCATTGATAAGAAAAGTGTTTCTCTTGCAGAGGTAAGTGGAAGGAAATTAAAGGTTAGTCTACCTGCAGAAGAGAATCAAGTAAAGTTTCATCAAGTGAAATACAAGCATAATAAAGAAACAAAATCGAGCTATGAGTTTAATTTCTTAATCGTTCCTTTTTCTTCTACCCAATTGGAAGGGATGGAATCAAAATACCAACTCTTAGTAAAAGGTGCGGACTCTCGAATTGTCTTGAAATACGAAGGAGATTCCACTTCTTTTGGAGCTGGAGATGCCGAAGTAGACTACCTTTTAGATGAGGGGTATGCTACTGTTCCCAAGTTAGAAAATGAGAAACTGATTGTCGAATTTGATAATACAGCTTGGGAGGATAATTCATTATTCTTCAATATACGTATCCATGACGCAATAATACCAATCGAAATAAAGGATACAGATACAAAGTCGACTCCAATTCAAGCTAGCCGCGTATGGAAACTAAAAAGAGAGAATCGGGAACATTTTACTTTTGAAGAAGAGAAACTAAAGCAAGGCACGTCCATTCACTATCCACATGAAGCCTTTAAAGAATTGTTATACAAGGAAGAAGAATGGGTGGAGAATGGCTATAAATTTGTCATAGATGGAGTAGATACGAGTACATTAACGTTGCCAGAAGAAGTAGCAAAAAGATATGAAGAGTATCTTGCCTATTTTAAGGAGAACAAGCTACTTCCTAGCTTAGCCTATATGGACTCTGCACTTAAAGAGTTAGCGCTAAACTACATAATGTCAGTAGATGAAGCTATCCGAATGATAGAAGAGGATACATTATTAAGCGATAAACAAAAAGGTTTATTCAAACTTGGTATCTTAAAAGATAAAGGGAAAACTTGGTTAACGCCTTTCCATCCATTAAATGTTGCCTATCAACTGTCTATTGAGGAAGAATTGCAGGACGAAAAAATGGAAAGAACGATTCTTAATCGTCTACATCCTAAAAACCTTTTACCGTACATCTATTCGGAAAAAGGGGAATTGTATCGTCCAACGATGGAGTTTGATTTTCCAGAATGGCACGAGTATGAAGATGAAGCATTTGTATCTGTCGGAACGGCAAATGAATTTTTGGCGAAAGTTGTAGAGGAGAAGATGAAACAATTTGTTCATCATTTTGATTATCTATTTTTAGAGAGTTCCAGTTCTCCTTTACTATTAAATGTTATCCAAATTCATAATGATAAAGAGGTAGTAAGGGGAATCTGCAATTTCCTGAAGAACCAATTAGATAAAAAGGGCCCTAAAGGAATGCTACCAATCGAAGTTGCCCTTTATCGAAGTGAGGAAGTTCAGAGTTCATTTGAAATATTCTCGTCAATGCAAACCGCATCAGAAGTGGAAGCTTATTTTAATCTTGATTTAAGATCAAAAGAGTTTGATCAAGTAGATGTTCTCCGTTTTATTCGTGAACATATTAATTATTACAAAATGAGTGTCACACATAATGTGGACTTCCAATATTCTCATATATCGTTCTTTAAGCTACCTACTCAAGATATGAACGCATCTCATCCTATGGATAAAATGGAATCGGGTATATCAATCGATGGACTTCTATCCTCGGTCGTATCAATTTCAAGTGAAAACGACTATCGTTCAGGATTTGGGTTAATGCATGCACCGAACAAGGTGACGCCATTAGTAAGTTTGGCTGGATCCTATAATGAGTTAGCATTCAATATGCAGAATGAAGGAAAGAATTCATACAGTAAAAATAAAGCAATCGTAAAAAGTACCTCAACAGAGGGGAAATCCTTGTTAGAAAAACTTTATAAGGCATCCGCATGGGTGACGTTTATTGACCCAGGAGTTGATTTGGACTTCTTCCAAGGCTCAAGCCCGAACCTTCTTGTCATCCATTATAACGATCAGCATACGTCATCGGATCGCTATGATGCTATTACAGTTACCGATAAATCGGGAGAGTATAAGCGGATTATTTCTGATTACTTAGCAACCAATAATTTTGACATATCCGAAGGAAACATTGACCTTGCCATTAAAGCATTCAATTCGATTAATGGTGAGTGGTTACTAAGCATTATTGGTAGCAAAGGGCACTTTGCAAGAGAAAAAATCAGTATTGTATCAGCGATGAAATATTTAGAGAGTTATCTAGCGCATCAGAATATCACCTGGATACCGATTTCATTAGAAGAAATATTACGTGTAGCGTCAGCGGTCAACTTAACGAAGAGTGATGGTATCTTTTCCACTACGAATCTTAAGTCATCAGGAAAACATAGTGATGATATCTTAATGATGGGGCTAGAAGAAGTGGAAGGAGAACTATTTATCCATTTCTACCCAGTGGAAGTGAAGATTGGTGGTCTCCAAACATCGAAAGCAAGTGTTCAAATTGAGAAGACAACCGAACTATTCAAAGAACACTTGATTGATTTAAACCATGAAAGTAGTTTTAAGAAAAAGTTTTATCGCAACTTTTTCGCTCAAATCCTTCTTGCGAATGCGAAAAAGCTTTATGCAAATGGATTATGGTCCGAGCAAGAGTTCCATGATGTACATGAATTGAAATCGAAGTTGTTAAATGATGAGTTTTTTGTTGGACAACATTTAAACCGTTATATAGGGAAAGGTGCCGTGTTAACCTTTAGAAAAGATCATGCTTTCCGTACAGTGGAAAGAAATGATGATATTATCAAATTGACTCTGTTAGAAGCGGATGCCTTTGCAGGTTTAACACAAAGTATTTCGGAAATAAAAGAAAAAATGGAAAAAGGCTATATGGACCTTGATCCAGACACGTTATTGATTAATCAATACGATTCTGACGAAATAGATGCCTCATTATATGAAAAAACGGAGCTACCGGATGAAGAGGTACCAGCGGATCAAAATGATGATACTCACTCTGATGAGACTAGTCTAGAGGAACCGCAGAACGAAGACTATACAGGTATCGATAATAAAGAAGAGGATACAGAAAGAAAAGTCGAAGAACAAGAAAGCACGGAGAAACCGGAAGTAGAAGATGCTGGAGAAAACGTTGGTATATCTGACCGTGTGGAACAAGAGGAACGTAGTGCTATTACTCCCTTAGAGAATATACGTATACCTATTGGGAATGTAAGTGGGTCAACGGGTATGGTTCATTGGGAATATGGAAACAAGAACCTTGCCAATCGCCATCTCTTCATCACCGGTCGTTCGGGACAAGGGAAGACATACTTCATTCAATGCCTTTTAATGGAGTTAGCCAACCAGGACATTTCTAGTATTATTATCGATTATACAGATGGCTTCAAGAGTTCCCAACTAGAAACAGAATTTAAAGACCAATTAGGAGATCGGTTGGAACAATTCGTTGTATTAGCAAAAAAGTTCCCAGTAAATCCTTTCAAACGTCATCAAAAAGAAATAGACGAGGGAATTACGATTACAGAAGATGATTCAGATGTTGCAGAAAGAATGAAAAACATCATTGGCTCAATCTACACTTCATTAGGGATACAACAATTAAATGCCATTTACCAAGCGGTTATGAAAGGTATGTCTTTATATGATGATAAGATGAACCTCATCCATTTACGTGACTTATTAGAAGAAGATGGTTCTGGCCCTGCAAAAACAGCAGTGTCACAAATGAACTTACTTATCGATAAAAATCCGTTTGATTATGAAAAAGACTTTGACTGGTCCTTCCTTGAGAAAGAAAAAGGCAAAGTGTTTGTCATTCAGCTAACAGGCTATTCGGAAGATGTGCAAAAGCTGATCACCGAATTTATCCTATGGGATTTATGGTATTATAAGCTCCAACATGGAAGTAAGAACCTTCCTTTCCCGGTCGTGTTGGATGAATCACAACGTCTTGATTTTAGCAGTCATTCACCGAGTGCAAAAATCCTAACGGAAGGAAGAAAGTTCGGCTGGTCTGGTTGGTTTGCTACCCAGTTCTTAAAGGGTGGTTTTTCCACTGATCAAGTAAGCCGTCTTCAAAATGCTGCTGTGAAAATATTTTTTGCTCCTACCGAGGGAGAAGTATCTTCTATAGCTGCCTCTATAAGCCAAGACGGAGTGGAAAGAAAAGAATGGGAACAAAAGCTGATGAATCTTAATAAGGGGCAATGTATTGTATACGGCCCAATAGTTGATAGGGAAGGGAAAATGTTGCCGAGTAAACCTTATTTAGTGGATATTCAGTCATTGAGTAAGAGACTACGTTCATAACAAAGAATAATGTCAGTCGTTATAGATGTTTTGCTCTGAAAATGAAGTGAATAATACGAAATCAGTGAAAAGGGATAGCGAAATACCACCTAGCTATCCCTTCTTCTTTACCTAACAAAGTAGTCGATTGGTAATAGGACCTACCTAACAAGGAAAACAACTATATCTACATATCATAATATAGTCCGTGATTGTCTAGCGGAAATCATTGAAGTAATAGGAAAGAATAATACTTATTTTATTGTTTTTAATAAGGTGTGAAAATTAGACTAGGAGTCGTTAAATATGACATATTCGCTCGAATCAATTGCATTATTAGACCATTCAAAAGAGTTTGCCCAGTTGCATCAAAAATTTCATCAATTTAATCCATTTAAAATTTTACGGGTCGATCAGTTTGAGATTCGCCATTCGAATGTACTTGCATGGTTATTGAATCCAAATGAAAATCATCAATTAGGTAGCTTTTTTGTGAAGAAGATACTATCCAGTCTTATTACCAAGACGGAGAATGAGGATAAATTAGAAGGAGTAGATTTTCTTTCTTATCTGTATGCTTCTTTTTCAGATACGGAGGTGTACAGGGAAGTAAAAACAGATACGAATCGATTTATTGATTTATTAGTAGTGGTACCTTCCCAGCAACTAGTGCTCGTTATTGAAAATAAATTTCATGCTGGAGAATCAGAAGGACAACTGGAGGATTATCTTCATTATGCACGGATGAAGTATAAAGACTATACAATTATACCGACCTTTTTGACGCTTGCCAGTGATGCACCATCATATGAGGACTATTTATTACTGGATTATAATGATGTTTTAGATATCATCACGTCTTATCTCAATCTACATAAAGAGGCAATTGCGGACAACGTATATGAGTTTTTAACTTATTATACTGCGATTTTACGGGAACAATTGGTGAAGGATGAAGAGGCCATTGAATTAGCTTTAGGTGTCTACCAGGATAACCAGACAGCAATTGACCTTTTATACCTTGCTCAACATCGTGAACTTAGAAAACAACCACGTTACAAGGAGTTATTCCAACAATTAGACGCGTTATCAACTAGCAATCAAGAGGCATTGAAACGAATCTATGAAAAAAGTAAACAAACAATCGATTATATTTATAAGATAGGTAGTAATGTTCTTCGGGAAGCATTTTTATCTTTTGTTCAACTAGAAGAAATACCAGAAGAAGTGTATAAAGCCCATGTTAGTGTGCCAAGTTTTATTCTACCTGAATGGGTAGATTTTATGGATGTGATTGGAGAGCCAGAACAGGGATATTGGCTTGGACATGGACTAGTTATTTGGTTTGAAAGAACGTGGGATGAACGTTTAAAGATTAATATAGAGGTAGGGCCTGTTCCTTTTGAGAAACGAATAAAGCTATTAACGGCTCTGGAAAATCAAGGGGTATCTTTCCGAGCATCTGCTAAATTAGAAGGAAAAAAATATACAAGAATATATACAGAAACAACTGAAGTTACTGATTGGGCCAATAAACAAGAGATTGTAGACGGAATGGAACGGTTATATCAACGTCCTAGCTTGAATGCTACCTTTAAAAAGATAGCGTTAGCGGTGGAAACGATGGAGGAAAAAGAAACGGAAGAAAAGAGAAAAGTTGAACGTGAGGCTTACCAACAGCAGCCACACCACCCAGTACTTCCAGCGGGGGCGTTTAGAAAGTTTACAGATAGTATTGAAATAAACACAGATATGTATCAAATACAAAGTCGAAACGGTTCATTCCTCCTCCCACTATTCCGAAATCTTGAACAAACGTATGGCGTCACAAGAGAAAAATGGTGGTGGCATGATAGTACATTCACCTATTGGTTTGAACGATTGAAAGATGATCGGTTAAAATTAACGCTTGAGCTTGGACCACTACAGCCAGAGAAACGTCTCACCATTATTGAAAAATTAGAGTCATCCGGAGTATCATTTGCGGAGCGGTCGAAGCAGTTATCCGCCAAATATACTCGTTTATTTTCAAAATCAAAGGTAATTTCTGATTGGGGAAATGAGGAAGAGGTATATAACGAAATGAAAGGCTTATATTTTGATTCACGGAATCAAGAAATCCTAGACAGAATAAAAGAATTAAAAGAACCAGAAAGAAAGTAGAGTAATGGTAAAGACTTGCTATCCAATACTTTAGCTATAATAGCTTGGATTAATCACTTTATCGTTATTCCAGTACGGTATACATGAAGTGAACATACTTATTTTTGAAGGTGAATGCGAATGAAACAAAGATGTCTTAAGTGCTATGTAATTAAAGATTCAAAAGAATTTTCTCCTGGCCAAAAGTTCTGTGCCTCCTGTTTAGGAACGAAAAAGAAAGAGGCAAAATGTTATCGGTGCAATACTTATAAACCTGTATCAAAGGTTAATGATATAGGAGTATGTATGGATTGTTTGAGCAAAAAGAAGGAGAAACCGAAAACGTCTATAAAGACAACGACGAAAAAAACAGCTAGTAAATCCGCACCAAAAACGCAGGTTAATGAAGAGAAAGACCTTCCTAATAAGAAAGATCTTGTTATTGAAGAGTTACTAATGTCTGTCGAGGAATTAAATATTACAACTCTTCGCAGTCTCGAGACGATCCATTTTGAAAAAGAAAACTATAAAACATTAAGAAGATTTAAAATGGATGAATTAGAGTTCATCCTGGAAGACATAAACGGAATAAAGGAAGATCTCGAAAATAAAGATTCTGATGGCGATCAAGAACTAATTAATCCACTTACAATTCTGGAGAAGTACAAGGATGGAAAGATTAAAGTAGACGATCTCGATGAGGAAGAAACGAATAATCAATGGCGCCAGTTTGTTCCAAGTTTTATGAAGCAGCGGATTCCTGGCTGGAGAAATAAAAGCCTAATGGATTTTTATAATGAAGCAAAAGCGCTTATGGATTCCCAAACAGGGGCTGCTTTAGAAAAAACAAGAGGTTATGTATCAGAGTTATCGCAAATCGTGTTTGAAGAAAAAAATGATAACAAAAACGAGGAAGATAACGAAGAGGAAAAATCAGATATCGAGGCTTCAATTTTATCCGTAGTGGAAATGATTATTCTGCCTCATTTAGAAGTGCTTAATAAAATAGAAGAACATAATGGGAAAATACTGTTTAGTGACATATGGAATAAGCCATTTGATGACAGTTTAAAAAAGGATGTCAAGGATAGAGATGGCTGGAGATGTGTTGTTTGCGAAAGCGATACAGATCTTCATGTCCATCATAAAATTCCAAGACGTCTAGGTGGAATAAACCATCAGCATAACCTTGTTACACTATGTGCATCTTGCCATAAAGCAATTGAAACAGCCGACGTTCAAAGAGCCTACAAAAAATGTTTGATTAACTATCGAAAGAATAGGGCTAGCGCTGACTTGAAAAGAGACTACTCTTCTCAGAATAAGGCACTGTTAAAACAAGAAGTGGAGGATATATTGGACAAAGTATTAATCACTCTAGGGAATAGGGAAGACGATCAGTTGGTTAGAGAAATCAGTTCTGTAATGGATCGGTTGGAGGTTATATTTTACGAAAACTAACCTTATGAATATCTTTCTTTATGTTTATAAGGTTTTACTGAAGTTGTGTAATAGTTAGGTGGTTACACAACTGGAGAATCTGAATGGAATATAAAAAACGTAATCGTTATTTTGGGATAGCAGAAAAAACATCCGGCTATCCCTTTTCAATTACACACCATTGTAGTAATTTGGTAATATAAACCACATGAATGGAGAGAGAATATGCCTACATACAATAAATTAGTCCGTGACCGTATACCAGAAATCATTGAAGCGACGGGGAAGAAGTTTTCGGCAAGTATATTAGATGAAGAACAATACATAAAAGAGTTAAAGAAAAAGAGCCTGGAAGAATTAGAAGAATATCATGAAGCAGAAACTAATGAAGATGCATTAGAAGAACTTGCTGATGTTCTGGAAATTATGCATGCATTAGCTAGCGTTCATGGATCTTCAATAGAAGAAGTGGAGAGAATTCGGAAAGGGAAGACAGAGAAGCGTGGGGGATTTGAAAACAAAGTGTTCCTTATAGAAGTTGAGGATTAAGTTTTTAAAGTAAAACAATAAAAAGGAGTAGTTATGAGCCATAAACTTCAATTTGGAGAAATGAAAGTAACTTATTTATCCGATAAAGAAATTTGGGGGCATTTTAACTTTATCTTTTCTCCTAAATCGAGAAACTCTACAACATATAAATTTGTAATGATAAAGGCTCTGTTAGAGAATTTATATAACGTGAATGAGAAATTGGAGCTAAATTACAATCAGATATTTAGCAGCTTTGCAAAAATCTACTGGAATTTAGTTATTCACCATAATTTAAATCAAATCAATATGATGGGAAAAAAAGCGGAAGTGCAGTCAATCCTTTTAAAAGTTCAGGAAAAATATCTAATTCCTAATACTTTAATCTTCGATAGAATATCAACGGAACTACAAATTGATATTATAAAAAAAGTTAAAAGTAAATGTAAGTTAAATGTAATGGGTGCTTTATATGGGGACGCAGGACATACAATTTACAATTTTGATAACAAAAAGGAATATATCCAATTTAATCCCTCTTTTTATTCCTTTATGCAGCGCTTCCAAAGAGTAATTACTTATTTGACCAATTATCAATTAGTTTTATTTTTAGAAAAGTTTAATGATAAAGAGGATACATACAATCTATTATACAAAGTTGAAAATGTGTCAAAACGTTCTTCACTGGATCACTTTTATTATATACTAGCCTCATTTTATGATGGAACTTGCTTCTATTGTGGAAAGGCAGTTAAAAAGAAGGACACTGCTCATGTAGACCATTTCATCCCTTGGAGTTATGTTCAAACGGACCAATTATGGAACCTAGTTATTTCTTGTAGTCAATGTAATTTAGCTAAGAATGATAAGCTAGCAAAAGTTGAATTTCTTGACAATCTAATTGACCGAAATAGTTACCTCTTGTCTAAACCAGAAATTCAAAAGAGAGAAGATATGGGGGTATATACAAGGAATAAGCTTAAAGAACTTTATGAGTATTCAATAGATAATGGCTATAATGACTTTTGGACTCCTAAAAGTAAGAGTGCTAATTGATCTATTAGAAACTATCGAAATGCCGATGTGACATTGTCCTTACTTGATTAATCACCAAATATGAAGAAGAATAAGAGGAAGAAATAGACTATTTTGGCAATTTATAAATCATGCACACTTCAACTAGAGACTAATGCTATTAACTTGCTAGACGAGGTCCCGTCAATAATACATATTCAAGACATGTCGAATGATGCTCACTACTTGCAAGGAAAGATTAATAAGGATGTAACAGTAAGTAAAAAGCCTTTCCAGATTTGGAAGGCTCTTTGTTTTTATTGAACACTATCTATAAGGGGGTTAAACACTTTAGTTAGAGTTATTATCAAATCTGTCTGCTACAAGCATAAACCTTGTTAGATAATCACCCTGCATTAATGGTCGTACTGTTCTGTTTTCAGCGTATTGATTAAAATGAGCCTTTTTTAACTCAACAGGAAAGTCGGCGTATTTCCCCCCGAAATCTGGTGTTTTTTTATTATAAATACTAGGTTTCCATGATTGGATAGCGTCAACGTTGTTCTGGGTAAAAATTATGTGTAAGAAGCCCATAATCATATCTCTAGGACGACTGCCTTTACTAGGGGGGAATGCCGTGAATTTTTGATAATTCTGGTCTCCCCAGTTTAATTCCTGTTCAAACATTAGAAGGGCAAGGGCTAGTAGAGCTTGTCTTTCATCATTATTTTGTCCAACAATCAAAGGATCTTGACCTTCCCAAATTTTTTCGCAGTTTGGTAGATTTGAATGTGCAAGCAAATCATTAAATGCTAAATAGTGGGTTACACCCACTTCTCCGTTTAATGGATATCTATTTCCTGTTAAGACGAGCACATCAAATAGACCTTGTTTTGGTCTTTTCCAGTGGGGTCTAGACGCCATTAATCCTGAATAGTTATTTCTATACCTAAATCCAAACGCATTCCCATCCGGAAAAGTTGTAAAGATAACATCTTCTTCAGGTAACTTTAATAACTCGTCAGCAAATTTTTCAAAGATATTTTTCATAATATATTCTCCTTTTTTTGTTATAAAATACATTATACATATTATAGTAAAAAAGGCTATTTATTATAGTTCTTTTGTACTTGTCAATTATACCTAATATAGAATGGTGGGTCATAAGTCACATCTAATTTATCTTGATAAATGGCTTAAGCTACGATTGATTTTCGGGAGTTTCCTGATTATATATCTTTAATGAAAGTTATCCCTTTAGTTCAGAGAATAAGGGGATAACTTTTTTGTATATGCCCTTACTAATAATAAAAAATAATTAGGGAAACTAAGTATATTGAACAAAGGAACTATTATATATTCATCAGATATTTTCCGATATTATTAAATAGTAATATTGTGTCAAACTGTGTAAAAAGAGAAGGAGCTTTTTGACAGACTTAATAAACTCAATCGTAGAAGAGTGCATACGTGATTAAATATTAATATTTTTCACACAACTGCGGGATTGTTGTATAAATGGACTTAAAATTATTACTGACGACTTAATTGGGCCTTTGATTAGTTATGTTTGCGAGTACTCATAATAAAATAGAAGAATTTGATTTAAGAAGTTCTGTCCATGTGACAGAGCTTCTTAAGTATAAAGTGGATTAAATACTAAATGAAGAAAATCTAAAGCAATTTCATATGCGAGACTCACTACTAGATAATAAAAAACTTACTAAAAATTTCAACCTTTTAGTTGCTTACATTTTCTAGTAGAATAGTATTATGACAATATCCTACAAAATTAACATTTAAACATAGAGTTTTATATCATCATTGGTTGAGGTGAAAATCATGGACAAAAATGAAGTGAAAAAAGAGCAGAGTCATTTAGAGGGCACCATTCAAAAGATTGAAGATTATTCTTATTTTATTTGGGAGTTATTAGATCGTAAACTGGAATTTAATAGTCAATCTAATTCCAATAATGACAAAATAGCTTATAAAACAGGGGGAAGTGACCAAGAGAAATTAAAGAAAGCTAAAGCTGAGCCCTACTTTGGAAGAATAGATATTAGAGAAGATGGTATTAACGATACTTTATATATAGGGAAACAAGGGGTCAGAGATAGCGATGAAAATTTAGTTGTAGTCGACTGGAGAATGCCGATGGCTTCTGTTTATTACAATTTTATGCCAGGTAAACCAAGACAGAGTTACACCGTAATGGATGAAAGGAATAATAAAAAGTTCAAAAACCATGTAGATGTTCAAATGAAAAGAGAGTTTACGATAAAGGATAAAAAAATAATTAAAATGCTACAACAAGTTGCTGAAACTAATAGTAATTTAAATGTTACGATGACAGATAAAGGGGAAGAATTAACGGTTACAGATGATTTTTTAAAAGAAATCTTAGAGAATAGTGATACAACCGGTTATTTAAAAGAAATCATCGCGACCATACAAAAAGAACAGGATCTGGCGATTCGACAACCTCTTGAATATAACGTATCAATTCAAGGTGTAGCGGGATCAGGAAAATCCTCTATAGCTCTTCATCGCTTGTCATATTTACTGTTTAATAATAAACACCTTAAACCAGAGGATTTGCTTATCTTAGGTCCTTCCAACCTTTTCATTAGTTCGTTTAAAGGGCTTTTACCTGATTTGAATCTAGATGGCATTCGTCAATCTACTTTCCAAAACCTCGTAATTGATTATCTAAAACCTTTTTTACCTAAAAGTTTTCAAACAAGCTATAGAGGTTATTTTGAAGATGTACTTTTTGTTGAGGGATATACCCAAGAGAAGGCCATAACAGAATTCAAAGGTTCAGAGGAGTTTGTGAGGGTTCTAGATATTTTTGTTGATCAGATTCAATCTGAATATGAAAACCTTTTTGTACCTTTACAAATGTTTGATGAATTGCTACAGGTATCTGACTTAGTAAAGATATATGAAGGATATTCTTACCTTCCGTTTGTCAAAAAAGTAGAGAAGTTTATCCAGCATGTTGAAAAACATTTCAAAGACCTTATAAATCAGAAAATTAAAGCTATAGAGGCTCAGGCTATATCTATAAACAAATTTCTTGAAAATGGTGGTCTACTGAACACTGAGAAAGAATCAATCAAAAAACAAGTAAATAAAGTTGGAGAATATAAAATAAAGAAATTAAAAACGGAATACAAAACCGAATTTACAAAATGGAAAAAATCTATGGAAATACCAAATCCTTATACTATCTATAAACAAATTCTTAAATTCGAAGTACTGGATATGTTTGAAAATGAAATCGGAAAAGAAGTTCCGAATCTCTTTAAGGGCTATAATTTAAAAGAAATTAATTATTTTGATATTGCTCCAATATTTTATATTTATCTATTGTTATATGATATGCCTGAGAAATTTGCACATATTGTCATTGATGAAGGTCAAGACTTAAGCTTCGTTCATTATGCTGTTCTAAAGAAAATGACAAAAACCGTTACTATTTTAGGAGATAGAGAGCAATCTATATTCTTGAATTATGGTCAGTATAATTGGAATAATCTAATGAAAACAATCTTCCATGATAGAAAATATATGTTGCTTTCATTAGGTACAAGTTATCGTTCTACTAAAGAAATTATTGATGTCGCAAATACTGTATTAACGAACCAACATGGCGATTCCTATTATCCTATTACTCCTTTAAACCGGAGTGGTCCGGATGTTTCGTTAAATAAAGTGATGTCAGGAAGAGATTTGCTAGAAAGTCTTGTTACGACTATTGATAGATGGAAACAGAAGTATAAAAGAATTGCTGTTATTCACAAGGATGAGAAGAAGGCTATAGGGTTAGCTGATTATCTCAGAAATCATTTTAATCAAGATGCTGTTTATGTAAACCCAAATCAAGAAGTTAAACAAGGTTATGTTTCTGTACTTTCTTCTTACTATAGTAAAGGTATGGAATTTGATGCGGTGATCATAGCTAATGCAAATGCAGAAAATTTCCCGAAGGATGAACTACATGCTAGGCTATTATATGTTCTACTAACTCGAGCGCAACAAGAAGTGAAAGTATTTTATCAAGATACTCCGTCGCCTTTATTTGATGGAATGGTTACCGAAAGACCTATAGTGACTTCAGAGTTTGATGATATACTCTAATTTGATTAGGGAGTTTTTCCATGTGATTATAAAGTACTAATCCTCTTGATTTTCGTGAGGAACTAAAGTTAATTCCTTGTATATAACGATTTAGTTATACTTATTCAGTGCTCTTTATAACAATCTATAAGCATGTTGTCGGAGAAATATGTTTTACTTCTTCCCAAGTTTCTCTAAACTCCGGTTCGTTTTCAACTATAGTTAGAACATTACGGTGTGAATAAATTTTGTATCTTATATAATACCTTTTTAACAGGGGATTATAGCATACATATGTTAAAGAAAGGAATATACTTTAAAACTTGAGCATAAGCAAAAGCAGCACTCAATCTGTGTGCTGCTTTTAGTCTTATAGAAAACTATGCTGCTCAAAACCTTCTTTTTGAAGCATTTCCTCTTCTAATTTATGAATTTCTTTAATACGTTTCCCCATTATTTCAATTAATCCAACAACAAGTGCGTTACCCATACAAAAGTATCTTGTCCTTTTAGGCATCCCTGTATCAGTCCAGCCGATTGGGAAGTCATTTAAAAGTTCACATTCCTCAGGTGATAAGTAACGTATTTTTTTTGTATACGGATCTTCAATGACATGTGAGCTACGATTTTTGGTTCCTTCACTTGTTAGCATAGTTCTACCAGGGGCATCTAGTGATTCTGGAAATGCCATTCCACCTTCTGAGTAGATGTATTTATGTCCTGTTTTAGAAGTCCGTTCAATTCTTTTAGAACCTTTTAGATACTCGAATTCTTCAAATTCGGTGCGTCCTTTTTTGTTTACTTTACTATTATCTAAATAAAGACTTTCATCTACCAATCCCATTTTGTCATGAACTTCCTGAACAACTTCACCTAATGTTTTAGCCTGTTTTTTTACAGGTATTAATTCATTAGTGGTTACACTGCCATTCCTCATGATACCTGAATTTCGATATGTTTTGCTGAATCCATCCGAAATTTCTACAATATCTTCAGGTAGTAGGAATGGCTCTGTATAGTGTTTGGATGAAGGAGTTTCCTCAACAGGGAAAGAAGGGGCAAAAAAGCCTTCTTGATGTAATAGTTTTTCATCACTTAGTTTTTTTTGTTGTTTTGCATAACGAGAGTCATTTTTATAGGCGAATATGAATACACGTCTTCTTCTTTGAGCGAACCCATAATCAGCCGCGTTTATGATACGCCATTCAACATCATAGCCAGCATCCCTAAAACTTGCTAGCATAACAGAGAAATCTCGACCTCGTTGGCTAGCGGGAGCTTTCAACAACCGGTCCACATTCTCTAACAGTACATACTTTGGCTTTCTATACATCACTACATTCATGATTTGCCAGAAAAGAACCCCTTTTTTTCCTTGTATTCCTAGCTCTCCTTGTAAGGAGCGTGCGACGGAATAATCTTGACAAGGAAAACCTCCCACCAATAAATCATGAAAAGGAGTGGTTGGCCATACTTCAGCAATATCTTCATTAGTAAAATTTTCGTTTTCACCAAGGTTATTAATATAGCAGTTATAAGCATGTTGCGTTTTTGTAGAAGGTTCCCATTGATTAGCCCATACTACTTCAAAATCTCTAGCACGATTAAGACCAACATGAAATCCACCGACTCCTGCAAAAAGTTCGACGACTTTAATATCCAAATGAGAACATCCTTTCGGTTAATTTAATTACTAAACTCTATTATAATAGAAATCAAACAAAAGATCAACTATGAAGTGAAATGAAATTATATGCAATTACCGTACGATAAACATAAGGACTCTATCCGCCAAAGAGCGTCTTGTTTTGAGTATGATTAATTATATGAATATTACTGGAGGAACATTTGAAACCAGCAGTTTTTGGAAGAAAAAATTATATTGATGCTATAGGCTTATTATATCAATGTGTTCATAATATGAGGTGGTTAAATGTCATATGTTTATTCTGAATCTTGGACTGAGCAACAAATATTCGATTTAGCAAAAGAGCTTGAAGGAAAAAAACTTGGAGACTTAGACAAATCTGGTTGGTTAAAAAGGAAAAAAGATAAAGGCAGCATAGGAAACATGATTCAATCTGATTATTTTGGAATTCCAGCAAACTCAATCAAAGGTGCCGATTTCGAACATCATCACATCGAATTAAAAGTAACACCTATTCTTAAGAAAAAAAGGGTTGGATATAGCTCAAAAGAGCGTCTTGTACTGGGAATGATTAACTATATGGAAGATTATCAAATTCCATTTGAAGAAAGTATTGTAAATAAAAAAGCGCAAAGCATGCTTTTAATTTTTTACATTCATGAAGAAAATAAACCGGTTGAGGAATTCAAGATAATTAAGACTATTCGTTTTGAGTTACCTAAATCTGATAAGCCACAAGTGCGATTAGATTATCAAACAATTGTTGATAAAATCCAGCAAGGTGAAGCTCATGAAATTAGTGAGAAACAACAGAAAATAATGGGAGCATGCACAAAAGGGCAAGGAAATGGAAAAGACTTGGTTAAACAACCATTTTCTATAGAAAAAGCAAAATCACGTGCATACTCTTATAAGGTTGGCTACATGTCTGCTTATTTTAGAAATCTAATGACACCTGAGCAAGTTGAACATATCCATGTTCCGCCTCAACAGAGCTTTCTCGATACGGTCACTGAAACTTTAAATAAATATGTCGGAAAAACTGATGAAGAAATCCAATTTGATTTACAAAAAGAAGTAAAAGGGAAGAGTAGTCTATTCAATTTAATTGGTTTTATGTTTGGTAGTAAAGGGGAAAATCTGAATCATACTGAGGAGTTCTTGAAAGAAGGATATTCAATAAAAACTGTTCGTGATAGATTGGATAGAAAAGACAATCAAGATATGTCATTTCCCAATATTGATTTTACTGAAATAGCAAATGACAAATTTGAGGAATCTACTTGGTATGGTTGGTTTGCAGAAACAAAATATTTACTAACAGTATGGGATGAATACGAAAAAAATAAAAACAGATTTGTAGGCTACACTATTTGGGTTCCTGATGATGAATTAATTATTACAGCATCTGAACTCTATTATCGAATAAAAAATATGCTTAATACGGGTTCCGTAAGAGTAGACATTGATGAAACAAAAGGAGAACATGGGAAATGGTCTGACAACTTACCCGGACGAAAAGCAGACTATCCACCATTTCAAATTCGTCCGAAAGGTTCAGGTAAAAGTGTATTTGTAACATTACCTAACGGATTAATATTAAAGAAAAAAAGTCTATTCATTAATAAAGAGTATATAAGGAAAATTGTCGGGTTAAATCAATAAGGTACATAAGCTAGCGATTAGATGAATTGTATCACGATATAGACAAAAGTAAGAGGGAAATATATAAAAGGCGGAGAGAAATTATAAGAGAAGAAATGGAAATGAAGTCAATAAAACAGTATACTTAATAACAAAACGCCACAGAAAAGATAACAAAGATATGTTATTTTTATGAAAAGTAGAGAGGATAATTACCGACTATTATGTAGGTAGGGTGTCGACTTTAACTCAGGTTTAGTTGTACTGAAATTCAATAAGCCAAATGTGTCCGAGTTAGCCATCACTAGGAAGTCTCGCAAAAGAAATGAGTATTAAGAGTCGTAAAGTCGACTCTTTTTTGTTGTACCTAATAAGTGAATTTTTATAGGTGAATTATATGAGAGCGTGGCTCAACTAACTAATGTCCTACTCTAGCTTAGAGATGTATTATTGAAAATTATTATTTCCACTACTGTTTTACAGTTATAGCATCGATTGAATCGACGAGTTCCTTTCAAATGCATTATATATCCACTAAGGTGTAATAGATTGTATCTTACTAACCATGACATCATACCTATTATCTGCTATAATTAGGTGACAAAATAGAAGATGGTGAGTTATTTTTATGGGACATTTTATTGAAACAAATACTGAGGGTCGACAGGGAGTTAGAGCGGAAAAACGGGTTTGGGATGTTATAAAATCAGTTTTTAATTCTACAGATACTCTTGGTTTCTGGCATTATCCTATTTTTTTGTCTAATGGTAGGCGTAACGAGCCAGATATACTCCTGTTTGATAAAGAACTTGGTACTATTGTCATAGAAGTGAAGGATTTAAACATAAATAACATTAAGTCTATAACTGGTCATCAGTGGAACTATCAGGGTTTTTATGAATCTGAAGGTAATCCGTATGAACAAGCAGAAACACAGTTGAATAACTTAATGAACTATATAGAGAAGGATCAAAAATTTAAAGGGAAAATCTCTAAAAGAGTTTTGGTTGCACTTCCTTCTATTACTAGGGATGAGTGGGAGAGTAGAACAGATTTACAAGGCCCGCATATTCCACCAATCCTTTTTAGGGATGACCTGCAAGAAGAAAGGTTACTTGAAAAAATATCTGAGACACAGATATACAAATCTAGAGGGGAATTAACAGATTCTGACTGGGATGCTTTACTAGAAATATTTTCGGTTGATTTAGATGAAAGTTTTCAAACTCCTTCCCTAGATGAAGTACAACCAAAGTACTCTATCCTGTTCATTCCATCCAGTGAAGATGATGTGAAACAGAACATTAAATTGTTTCATGATTACCTTTCTGTAGGGATAAAAATAATAATTTTATCAAAGTTTACGGAAGATTATCCAAAGGAATTTAATAAATTTAAAAAAATTCACTTGTTTCAATCAGAATCAACTCTATTTAATTATAAGCTTGAAAGGCCCATTGTGGTAGTTGATGGTGATTACCCATCAGAAGAAGTAATTAACAAGTGGTTTGTGAAGTTCCCTAAATTCAATGCTGGACAATATATTGTGGAACATGCGCCATTAAATTCAAACCTAGGTATAACTGCAGGTGCTGGTACAGGGAAAACAACTTCGATGGTGCAACGGATTTTATTTTTACTTGAGATGGATAAATCTGTCTCTTTGAAAGAAATTGCTATGATTACATTCACGAATGTATCTGCTGCTGAAATGCTACACCGTTTAAAGCAGGATTTAATGGACAGATTTAATGTCACAAAGCAAATTAAATATTTGCAGTATGCTGAAGACTTAAAAAACCTTCGCATTAGTACAATCCATTCATTTGCAAAATCTTTAATTAACGACCTTGGTTTTGTACTTGGTTTTGGGAAGGACCTTCGTTTACGCAGCTATAAATATAAACGGAAAGAAATTATAGAAGACGTAATTAATGATTATGTAGGTGCGAAAGAGCTAGAAAGCCTTGGTTTAGAAGACTTTAGACATTTTCAGTTGATACAAATTATTGAGTCATTCTGGGACGAGATGGAGAAAAAGGGTTTAAGTGAGACGGAAATTGCCAATCTTAAATGGGAAAAAGGGGACGAAGACAGTTTCGCTTTAAATCAGCTTTTTAAATATACTTTCCAAAAAGCAGAAAAGAGATTTGATACGTTAAAGAAAAGAGAAAATGCAATAACGATTGGGGACTTAGTTCGAAAGATTAGTCAAATTAGCATGGACCATGATGTGCTACCAGAAATTTCTCCTAGGGTAAAGTACTTATTCGTTGACGAGTTCCAAGATACCGATGATGTTCAAATACAAATGGTCGCAGAAATTCATAACAAATTATGTGCAAGTCTGTTTGTAGTTGGAGATATTAAACAATCCATCTATCGATTTAGAGGTGCAACGGAAACGGCCTTTGAGGAATTAGATAATAAATTAACGAGTAGATTGATTACACATTCATTGAAAATCAATTATAGGACGTCTGAATCATTATTAGAAGAGATGGGGAATAAATTTTCTGTCTGGGGAAGAAGTGGAGATTTAGTATATGAGGATCGGGATGCATTAACTAGTTTTGAACAAAAAGCTATTCCTGAAGAAACTGATGAGTATGTACGAGTGAAATATTCGAATGAATATGACCAAAAGGAAGAAATGCATCAACGGCTAAAGGAGTCCATAAAGTGGATTGAAGAAAACATTGATAAAAAGGAAAGTGTAAAAAAACGTCGCATTGGATTGCTAGTCCGTACCAACTTTCAAGCAAAGAAAGTCAAGGATTGGTGTGAAGAATGGGGGATAGATACGACCGTTAACATTGGTGGTACATTTTTTTCTAGTAATGCTGTAAGAGATTTTTTATTAGTAGTGGAAGGACTGCTATTTCCTAATAGTTCAAAAAGTGTATTGAATGCGTTAAGTACACCTTATTTTCCTATTCGTGTACCTTTTGATGAGTTAATTCCTTTTAACGGAGACAATAACATGATTTTAGTTTACCTAGCTAATAATCATCAATTAAAGGAAAACTTTACAAGGTACGTTGATTATTTGAGAATAAAGCCTGTTTTTGCTGTGATTCGAGATATTATAAATGATCACAACCTTTATCAACATATATTTAACCAGTTGTATGAGCACTATATCCAGGTGTGCGAAGGTGATAAAGTACTTGCAGAGGAAAAGGCGAATAACGATGTGATGCAATACAAAAGTAATTTGAATCATTTATTTAATATGTTACATCAACAATTTGATAGTAGTAATGCGTCACTATATACAATCTATTCTTGGCTAGATATTCAAATTAAAACTAATCGAAATGAAGACGAACCTTTCCATTTATCAGCGGCTGAGAAGACAGAACATGTTCCCATTGAAATTGTTACTGTCCACCGTTCTAAAGGACTAGAGTATCATACTGTAATCATACCTTTTACGAGTCGTCCATTTTATAAGGAACAAACAAATATCTTGTTTAGTGAAGATAGAGCGCAGGCGGGGTGGTTTGTAAATATTAATAATGGGTTTCAGAATAAGTATTATAATGACTTTATTGACATTGATAAAGAGGCAGTGAAAAAAGAGGAAACCAGATTATTGTATGTAGCAATGACGAGAACAAGGGAAAAATTAATTGTTTTCCAACCTTCTAATATTGTTGCTAACACATGGGCTAACCAATTAAAACAAGGGAGTCATAGCAATGTCGATTAAAGTTATTACTTATAATAATCCAAGACAATTAGAAGAGATTGAAGAGTTTGCACCATATAAAAAATGTTTACATATTTGTGCAACCAAAAACGTGCGGGATGGTGTATTTCAGAGATATCAGCAAAAAAAGACTGATGGAGATGTATCCTTTATCGAAGCACCAATCTTAGTCGCAGCATCCTTCATAGATGCTGTCATGGGCGCTTGGACGAATGCACAAACCGAACTGGAGCAGTACTTGTATTTAACGGAGTTGTTAAAGCGGGAGACAGTTCCTGAGGTTGATACAGATATTTATGAAGCTTTTCGTAGAAACCAATCAGAAGTACTTTCTACAATGAGAAAGTTTACCGAATTGGGGATTAGTCCAGTCCATATGGAGGGTACAGGGCCTACGCCAAAAGAGCATCTTTTTCGTGCCCTGTGGAACAGAATGGAAGAAATTTCAAGCTTTAAAACCCTTCGAGAATTTCTAAGTACAGGAATCTTTCACAAATATCAGCCAAGCAAAGCATTTGGCTTCTTATCCGAGTTGGTCGCAGAAACATATAAATCCGATTATGATAAATCTACCATTGAAAGAATTCGTAATAGGAAAGTAAACTATGAAAAGTCTACTTTAGTGTTACACGGATTTTATTTCATTACCCCAATTCAGCAACGTATATTTAAGCTACTACATCAATGTGGGTTTTCGATTGTATTTCTGAATTTGTATGACATGCGCTACCCTAATTCCTTTTCTTTTATTGAAAAGTTTATCAATGAGGAAAATGGCTGGATGTCTAGCGATAAATGGATAAAACAAGAAGGAAATCCATGTGAATTATCTATAGCAGATTATTTTATCAGTGCTTATGAAGGAAAAGCTTTGCCAGCTATTAAGAATGAGGCAAAACCTAAATTAATTAAGTATCATGACTTTTATGAATTTTTACCGGAATTTCAAAATAGCCCCAAAAAGACGTATATTGCTCCTAATGCAAAAGCTTTAAACGAGCGGATGTCTGAATATCATCCAGATTTGTTCCGACACAAGAAAAACTTTTTGTCATATCCTATTGGACAATTTTTCTATCATTTGCATGACATGTGGGATAGGAATGACCAACAATTAATCTTAACAGAAAAAGGCTTATTTGAAACGTTTGCCTCTGGTTGGTTATACGATAAAGAAAATGGTGAAAATGCACGAGATTATACAAATACATTGTATGATATCTTACCTTTTTTTAAGGGGTGTCATTCTTTACAGAGTTGGCATGAGCGTGCAACAAAGTTAAAAAGGATTAATGAGGAGATTCTTGTTGAATTTCGTAAAGAAGGGGATAATCGTTTCCACTCGATGATGGGAAGTCCATTTTCTATGTTTTCCCATTTTCAAGTTTCGCAAGCGGCAGTTGAACAGATTGTTTATTTTATTGAAGAATTGACAAGAATTGCTGAGGACTTGATCGGTAATGAACCAAGTAAAATAAGCCTATCCGAACATTTCGAGAAGTTAAAGAAAATTATTACTGAAACAAAGAACCAACTAGCTGCGGATGAAGAGGAGAAGGAATTAATTAAGAAATTAGAACATCGGTTACAAAGTGAACCTAGTATTGATAAATTCTGGGTAGAAGATATTAGTGCTGCGATTAAACTCTATCTAACAGGAAAACTCAAGAAGACAGACGAAATAGAAGACCCTGACTCAATTCGACCGTTTATTGAAGTGGATGGCGAAAGTTTTAAATCGTACGAGGAAGATGCTGTTACGCATGTTACGGGTCTTGATGAAAAAGGCTTACCATATTCTGAGTTTGAACTACCATGGCCGATTGGTGAAAAGACACTCGAACATTTGAGTAATCAGAATCTACCATTAAAATTTGATTTGGTTCGTAATGAAAATGTTAAGGAAATTACGCGATATCTTATCTATACGGTTCTGCAATTCTCTAAAGGGATAGAACTTTCGTGGATGACGGAATTTCAGGACAAAAAAGACTTAGAGCCAAGCATTTATGTTTCCCAGTTACATATTAAAGATGAACTTCCTCATAACCATGATATGAATTTGTCTTATCAACCAGCTAACGATGAGGATCTTGTGAGGGAAGCAAAAAGAAAAATGTCCGATTATCCGGACGATGCATTGGCAGAACTATTTTATTGTCCACGTCGCTTTTATTATAGCTTTTTGGCGGATAAACACGGATATTTCAGCAGTGAGTTTATTCATGAAAGTTTATTTATCCAGTTAGTTAAAACAGTGTTACGGTTTAGTACTGATGGTGAAGAAAACCTTGCAATAGAAAGTATAAAAGAGATTTTTCCTTATTGGACAGATTATAAAAAGACATTATTAACAAAAGAAGGAATAGAAAATCATAAAACAGCGTTTGCTCCTTCTATGATGAACTATGGTGTAAATGATAAATTCGTTAAAGAACGAATCCATTTTCAGTTTCCATATTTAAGGAGCACCAAGGTCAAAGAAGAAACACAACAAGTTTTCCAAGATATTAAGAAGTTTATTGACCATCCAGAAGTGTTAAATGAAGAAAAAAAAGAATTACTAGATGAGCAATTTAGTCATTATCCAATTAATATGCATGCTACTCCAGGGGAAAGGTGTCGTTATTGTCCACACAATAATTTTTGTCCAGCTGCAGAATTCCCTGTGGATGAATAAGGGAGAGTATTATGAATAATATTTGGAAAACCATCGCATCTAAATGGCGTGTGCAATTTAAGGAAGAAAAAGAAATAAAAACAAAGGTGGAAACAAATTTTACTCAAACCTTTGAAGCTATTAAGTCGGGGAAAAGCGTTCCTTCTGCAGAAGAAGACATTTTTGGTGATGGGGATGACTGGGACGACTTAGATGATGATATTTAGGGGAGGAGAAACGATTGGCAGTTGACCAGCTAGATCTTGCATTAACAGATAAGCAGAAAGAAGTAGTGGACTATAATGGTGAGGAGGTCTTAATCAAAGGAATTGCTGGAAGTGGTAAGACAACAGTTATCCTACGCCGAGCAAATAAGTTATTAAAAAAGAATCCTGATTTAAAAATTGGTATTTTTACCTATAATAAATCGTTGACTAGTTATTCAAAAGAAATGGCAAAGAAAATTGGTTCAGATAATTTAAAGGTCTATACTTTCCATGGTTGGGGTTCTTCCGTGCTTAAGGATCTGTTAAAAACATACAATTTAAACATCTTTTACGACAGTGATAAAAAGGAAGCTTTAAATAAATCGATTGCAAGCATCAAATCAAATCTTGATCATCGTTTTATAACGGAAGAGAAATATAAATCGTTTTTGCTTGATGAGATTTCCTGGATGAAGGGAAAAGGATTTACAACTCGAGAGGAGTATAAGCAGGCGGTTCGAAAAGGAAGAGGTGGAGAAGTTCGTGTAACGAAGCAAGATCGTGATCTTATTTATAGTCTGTTTGAAAGCTATGAATATGCCCGAGTTGGAAAAGGAAGGATAGGATTTGATGACTTTGCAAGAATCATTTATGACAAAAAAGATCAAATAAAGGACCATTTTAAATTTGATCATGTGATGGTGGATGAAGCGCAAGACTTGCAACAACTGCAACTACAGTTACTTCGTTTTATTACTAAAAAAGGTTTTGTTGTTGCGGCTGATAAAGGACAAAAAATCTATAAAACTTCTTTCTCATGGAAGGATATTGGTCTTAATATCCTAGGTGGACGTACGAAAATATTAAATAATTCGTTCCGTTCAACTAAACAAATAGTTGAAATGGCCAACAGCCTCCAGTTACACGATTCAGTCATTCATGACGATGAATATGTGAAGCCAGTCATGCCAGAGTATACAGGTCCTATTCCAGAGGTTTATCAATGCGCTAGTAGACAAGTTCAGGACCAAGCAATTGTCAATTCTATTAAGCAAATTGCAGAAGAATATCCTGGCGCAACAATTGGCGTTTTAGCGAGAGAGTGGCGTAGTGTAGGACGTATCTATCATAGTATTAAAGGAACCGAAATTGCTTATGAATATTTGAAAGATGGAAAAGGCAATCCTACTTCTCCTGGTGTTAAATTTTCTTCTTTCCATTCCGCAAAAGGTCTTGAATTTGATTTTGTTATTATTTTGGACTTGATTAATGATGAACGAGCGGATAATAAAGACATCCATGATGATGAGTATTATGATGTTGAACGACGCTTACTTTATGTTTCAATTACAAGGGCTAAAAAGCACTTACAAGTATTCTATTATAAAGAACCGTCAAGGTTGTTACTGGAAATTGATCCAAGTACTTATAAAAAAGATATATTCTAGAATTAATAAGAATTTTAAAGTCCTTGATTACAAGTTTAACTTTGGTAAAACACAGTGTAAGAAAGTGAAATGAAAATAAAGATTACTATTAGGTTATCCTTTGATTAAAGGATGACCTAATTTATTAGTGGCTAAAAATCAAATAGTTGATAGGCTAAGGTGACTATGTACCAATTCAAGTACATTGAAAACACATCAAACTTAACAGTGAGAAAGTAATTTATTATACCTGAAGTACAAGGGAGAGATAACTATGCGATTTAAATATGAAGAACTTAATTCCGCACCACTACTAGTAAATGCTATATACGAGGGGGGATCTAAAGGTAATCCTGCTGCGGACGATCCTTTAAATAAATTGTTTAGAATAGAAGGGTTTACTAAAAGTGTTGGTAATAGAGGAGGGTTTAGAAAATCGAATATAGAGAACAATGGGAAATCAACAAAAGAAATAGCATATGCAGTTATTTTTACTACTGGTAAAATTGAAGAGTGGCCGGATACGCTTGATAAGTCAAATGGGACTTTTATTTATTATGGAGATAATAGACAGCCAGGTAACTACTATTTAAATACTAAGCAACGAGGTAATGCCTTACTTAAGGATATTTTTGAAAAAGCTTATGAATCTACTGAGGCTAGAAAGTCTATTCCACCTTTGTTTGTATTTGAATCTACTGGAGTCGGAACAAATGTAGAATTCCTAGGAGTTGCTGTTCCAGGGATAATAGGAAAAACACTTGAAGATGCGTTAGAATTAGCAACATTTGGTGAGTCTCCAAATCTGTTTCAAAACTATAAAGCATATTTTACCATGATTAATATTGAACCCAGCGGTATAAGTAGAGAATGGTTGGCTCAGCTAAAGGGAACTAATGGTAACCCACTAAAATATGCACCCAGCGAATGGATTAATTTCGTTAATAATGGCCCAGGCAATGTAACCCCATTAAACATAAAACAAAAAGAAATCATTAATAATTCATCTGATGTAGTACTCCCAAGTGAAAGACAGTATCTCCGGAAAGTGCGAACAACTCAAGGTAAATTTCGAGAAAGTTTATTAAAGGCTGAACCTTCTTGTAAAGTATGCGGGATGGACATCTTAAATCTTTTAGTCGCTAGTCACATTAAACCATGGAAAGACTGTAATGACATAGAGAGAGTTGACTTTTTTAATGGCCTTTTGCTATGTCCAGCGCATAATGCTGCTTTTGATGGTGGATATATATCCTTTGATGATGAAGGTTCTATTGTGCTTTCACATGATTTAAGTAAGCAGAATAAAGAATTACTAAAACTAAATGATACTATAAAAATCAAACTTGAATCCAAACACATTCCGTATATGAATTGGCATACTAATAAGGTTTTTAGGCATAGATAAGTCGTATTTGTTAGCACGCACCTTACAAGGACACAGTAACACCACATTAGTGAAATATATGAAGAAAGAGGTAAGGTGATTAATATTATAAAAGTGAATACCTCAACAAGTTCACAAGCGATTGAGCATTAAAGCGCAGCATCCTCCATTACGATACATGATTAGTACGGTTACTATATAGAATAAGGAGAAGCTCATTACTGAACCTCTCCTTATTCTACTATTCTCACAATTTTTCCGACAGCGTTTGAATCGAAGTCATCATCGTATCCAGCTTTGTTTCAATACGATAAAGCAGATACAATGTAACGACGATTGGAAACCTTACTTCAGAGGTAAAAAGGAAGCACTTAATCCACTGAACCGAAACCCGAATAGGTCCATTTTTTAGTGTCTACTATTTAGGGTTCGATGGAGAGCTCATGTAGCTCTCTTTTTTATTTGTATTGAATTTACAAAAGATTCACATTTCTATTCTTTTACGTTATAATGGAATGTGTAGGGAGTATGAACTATAAAGCTCCACCTTTGTTATTACCAATTTACTGGGGTTGTTTTAAGTGTGCTTACATCATTTTTACAGCTGAAGGAGGAGGGGGGATTGAAACAAAATATAGCTAATTTCTACAAAGCGTCCCTTTGCAATTTGAAGAGATAAAGGTATGAGGTAAGTAAAATTACATAATCATTCTCAGCTTGTATAAGGAGTAGTTGAAACAGAAAATCATAAAAAATAAATTTCATTCATACATGATAGGAATGAACCTGGAGGAGAACCATATGTTTAATTTGCCAACACTTATTACGGAAGATTCTTTAATTAAATCGATGAATATCGAAGCATTAGTATTAAACCCAGTAGCAAAAGGAGTAGGATCATTAGTAGTTCTTTCTTCTGATAGTGCAACGGAGAAAATAGTTAAGATATACGCTGTTGAGGAAACTGGAAATGAAAACGAGTATATTGTTGGTTTTAAATTATTCGAAAGCGCTTTCGAAGATGAAAAATATGCACAGGAATTTATTGAATATCTACCGTCTATGTCTGCTATTGAATTATTATTTGTCACCTATGACTTAAGTAACGAATTTACTATGCATTGATTTCAGTGTAAACGAAAGTTTCTAAAAATGATGAGGGTGGTCCTTTTTTAACGAGACATAGTCTCACACTTTTTAATTAAATTATTATTCTCTCAATTTCTCAGGCAGTGTTTAAATCGACGTAACCACAACATCCAGATTCGCTTCAATCCGATAAAGCAGATACAATGTCACCAAAATCGGAAACCCTACTTCAGAAATAAAAGGAATCACTTCATCCACTATTTCTCACTTCTTTCCCTATAAAAAAGAACCGGAACTACAAGGTAATCCCTTCGTTCCAGTTCTTTTTTCTATGCTTCTATTTCATATTCTGTAACATTTCGCTCCACCACTCTCGCACCTTTAATCCCAACTAACGCACCGCTTGAACTTTGAAACACGTTATCGGCGATGATTGTTTCCATCACTGTTTTTACAGCAGCTGGATCCACAGGTTCGATTGGGTCATCCAGGTTAAGTTTTGCAACCTTCCCAAATTGTGTAGCAAATTGAAGTTCTAGTGTTTTTGCCATTAGGTTGTCACCTCCATATACTTATTTTTGTTTCGTTACGCATTAATATCGTAACTTTCGTTTTTCTCGACGTTGAGTAGTGTTTTAGATGATAGACTTCCTAATTGATGTGCCGACTGATAAATCGCATCCGGCGTCGCATTTAGGTTGATGTTGCTGTAGGATTTGTACTGGAATACGGGTTTTCCGTCTTCGTCAACGCCATCATTGTACATAAGACGAAGCTTCGAATCTTTTAAATCTGCACTTGCCATATTTAGCACCTCCTTTCGCTTTCTATATAGGGGAGAAAGGGAAAAAGAGACACCTTGTTTAAAGAATTTGTATAAAAGTAAACGAGGTTTGTCTTGGAGTACTAAATGTAAAATCAACAGGCGTATTTTTTCGTGTATAACATTGCACCTGAAAAAAATAATTTATGTAGGAAAATAGAAGGGAAAAGGCACATAAAAGGATAATATATCTACTTATGTTATCAAGTTATTAAAAGGAGCTGATAGAATGAATGAAAAGTTACTCAGGGTAGGAACTATTTATATTCCTGTTACGAATGTTGAACTTTCTTCAGAATGGTATGTAAACAAATTGGGGGCAGAGTTGAGCTATAAAGACGAAGACAAAGCAATTCTTAACTTTGCAAATCAAAGCATCTTTTTGGTTAAATCCCAAGATAACCAAAGCTTAAACTTTTATGATATTTACGGTGAAGAGCGTTTCTCTTTAACATTTGAAGTTAATGGTTTAACTGCACTAGAAGCACTCCATAGTGACTTTATAAAAAAAGAAATAAAAGTCGGAGAGATTGAAAATAGGGGACACACTGGGAAGAACTTTGTTTTTTATGATTTAGATGGTAATAAATTTGATGTTTGGAGTGAGTTAAGTCCAATATTCAAAGAAAAATATCTGATATCGGAATAAAAAAGTTTTGATTTTCAATAAACGGGCGTGATTGTTAAATATCGTTACAAATTAAAAATCCTAACTATACAAGTTCCTATTTCAATACCTTGTATGGTTGGGGTTATTTTTATGCAAAAGTTATACTGCCATTTCCTGCATGAATTAACTGCTAAATAAAGCTGTTGCCATGTGTAGCACCTTTTTTCGCCTTCTATATAGGGGAGAAAGTAGAAAAAGACACCTTCTTTCAAAAATTTGTATAAAAGTAAACAAGGTTTGTCTTGGAGCACTAAACGTAAAATTAACAGGCGTATCTTTTCGTATATAACATTGCGCTTGAAAAAGATAATCTATATAAGAAAACAGAAGGAGATCGGAGGGGATTAACTTTCGAAAATATGTTTTTCTTGACTAAGTACGAAAGTGAATTAAAGGGGCAATATTTGATTACTTGTTCCATTATAAATGAGCTAAGGTAGGGGAACTTAAGCAATGGGGAGAAATAATAAGGTCAATATTTACTTAAGGGGTTCTGTTATGTCAAAGAAAAACCAGATGTTATTCAATATCTCAATAATGATCGTGTCATGGCTTTTTATCCCTTTCTTGGGACGGGGAACGAACAAGAGATTTTTACCCTCGGCTATTCTTGCTGTAATATTATGTAGTTTAGATCTTCAAATTGGGAAACGTCGGAAATGGTGGGTTTTTTATAACAATCCTCATTCCACTTTAAAAAATGAAATCCCTTTTCTTGTTGGTCCTATGTTTCTGATGGCCATGGCAGTATTAAAATGGTCTTATGGGAATTTTAAAAAATTTATGTTACTAAATGCTATTGGTGGACTTTTCTTCACTTTCCCTGTGACGGAGATTTGTACAAAACTAAAAGTGTATAAACTGGTAAAAATAAACCACTTTCAATTCTTTCTTTATTTTTATTACAAAGCTTTTTTCTTATATGGATTTCAATATTTGTTTGAGAAATATCGTTTAAGAGTATAGTAACGGATGGCTATTCTTCAAGAAGGAGAATAGCTTTTTTATTGAAGTAAAGAAGCGGTTGAATAAGGGGCGGATTATCCCTAATGTATGTTAGTATCTAACGTTTATGTAGGGGAAAGAAAAATAAATGTAAAAGTTACGAAAAGGCATCAGAGTTAATTTAATGAATTATTTAAGGTAAAATAGAGAGAGCGAAACAAGTATACGGTTTAGGGGGAAGCGATTTGAATAATTTCATTGTCATGCAAGGTCAGACTTACCATGAAGATAAAGAACTGGGCATTATTTGGTCCACAAAATGGGATAGGGGAGGAAATATAAATCACTCATGGGAACGAATGACGGAAGTAAAAGAAGGAGACCGGGTGTTTCACTATGTCAAAGGGAACTTTGTTGCGATAAGCATTGCTAGTGAAGACTGTAAAGAAGCTAGCAAGCCATCTAGCAAGCCAAGTCATCATAGAGAGAAGGACGAAGGTTATTTAGTGAATTTAGAATACCATGAATTAGATGTACCCATTAATGTGCGTGATAAGTTTACGGAAATCTCCCCGCTGTTACCGATTAAATATTCTCCATTCCAGCAGGATGGGAATGGGAATCAAGGGTATTTGTATCCGTGCAATGAAGAACTTGCAATTAAATTGCTAGAACTAATTAGTGAGTCGAATATTTATCGAGTAAGTGAGGAGCAATTAGAGTTTGCGGTAGAGGATATCAGAAGAACGGAACACAATACATTAATACCCGTTATCGCGGAAACAGAATCCGAGGAAAAAACGAAAATCCGACTAGGTCAGCAAAAGTTCAGAAAAGGCTTGCTACCCCTATGGGAGGGGAAGTGCGCGCTATGTGGTATTGATTTACCAGAACTACTAAAAGCGACCCATTCGAAACCTTGGAAAGATAGCACAAATGAGGAACGTCTTGATCCATACAACGGCGTGCTGCTTTGCTGTAATCATGATGCCCTTTATACGAATGGGTTTATTGCATTTGATGGACAAGGACGTTTGCACATTTCTTCTTTAGTTTGTGAGGAAGACTATTTGAAATATGGGTTAAAACCGAGGACGAAGATAAAGATTCATTCTGAAAATAAAGTGTATTTTAAGTGGCATAAGAGGAATATTTTTAAAAAGGAATAGTCTTCGCTTCATGAGAAGACTATTTCCCCCGAATTAACTGCTCAACCGCTGGAATATCAGCAGGTGCCCATTTTAATGAATCAAGATTTTCTCTTTTCAACCAAATTAGCTTAGAATGTTCACTAGCAGTTGGGGTACCTTCGACTATTTTGCACTTGATGGATAATAGATTAATAATAAATGTTTCGTATTCATGCGTGTTATCATGAAACAATGCGGCCGTTTTAATTTTACAATCTAGTTCTTCCTCTATTTCTCTCACCAACGCGGAATGAATATCCTCATTTTTCTCCACTTTGCCACCGGGAAACTCCCACATATTCGGAATAGACATACTCGGAGAGCGCAATGCACATAAAATTTCATTTTGTTCATTTTCGATAATTGCAGCGACAACTTTTACTCGTTTTTTCAATGTAATCCTCCTATGAAATTCTTTATCGTAACCATCATACCATTTTCTGAACCTTGTTAGCAGAATGGAGAAGTGGCAATGGACTATAAAGGCTCCCAAAGTTATATATAAACAAATCATTACTATCAAGGTAATAGAGCTATTGATTTATATTATTGTAAAAATTAGGAACAGTATGATAATATTTCATTATACTGATCTTTATTTATACCATCGTTTCCACTATAAATTATAACGGAGAGGGATAAAATCAACATGGATATGAACTACAAAATGTATGCTTTAGCTCTGAATCAAAAATGGAGTGCTACCTTCACGGTTATAGGCTTTTTACGAGAGGGGAGTCAAGGCGAGATACATATGACGGTTAATAATGAACAGACATATATTTTTCGTGGGGATGATGAAAAAGAGGTATTGCAAGAGGCGAAAGCAATGTTGCGATTAATATGTGGTGAATAGTACATGAAAAGTGCCTGGCTTCTCCATTATCCAGGAGAAGCTCGGCACTTTTTGTTTTTCATTCTACTATTCTCTCAATTTCTCCGGCAAGGTTTGAATCGAAGTTACGACCGCATCTAGCTTCGTTTCAATGCGATAAAGCAGATACAATGTCACGACAATCGGAAACCCTACTTCAGAAATAAAAGGAATCACTTGATCCACGATTTTTTCACTCCCTTCTTTCTAAAAGGCTGTTTTTAAAAGGTTGTTGCATCTAACACCAATGGAAAGGGACGGTTCAGTGGCCTACAGATAACAAACTTTATGAAAACAGCTTTATAAAAAAAGAACTGGAACTAGGTGCTCCCTTCGTTCCAGTTCTCCTTTGGTTACGCCTCTATTTCATATTCCGTAACATTCCGCTCCACTACTCTTGCGCCTTTAATCCCAACTAACGCGCCACTCGAACTTTGGAAAACGTTATCGGCAATGATTGTCTCCATCACTGTTTTCACAGCAGCTGGATCCACAGGTTCGATTGGGTCATCAAGATTAAGTTTCGCCACTTTCCCAAATTGTGTAGCAAATTGAAGTTCTAGTGTTTTTGCCATGAGGTCGTCACCTCCATTTCCTTATTTTTTTGTCCAGTTACGCATTAATATCGTAACTTTCATTTTTCTCCACGTTGATTAGTGTCTTAGATGATAGACTTCCTAACTGGTGTGCGGATTGATGAATCGCATCCGGTGTCGCATTTAGGTTGATGTTGCTGTAGGTTTTGTACTGGAATACAGGTTTCCCGTCTTCATCGACGCCATCATTGTACATAAGACGAAGCTTAAGATCTTTTAAGTTTGCACTTGCCATGTGTAGCACCTCCTTTCGACCCTTATATAGGGATTGAAAGGGGAAAAGGACACCCTGTTTGAAAAAAGTTTTAAAAGGAGTTGTCGCTTTTTAACGGAAATCAACGGGCAGAATTTATAAGTAAAACAACCACCCATGAGAAAAGAGCCATTTTAGGATTCTTAAGATTTTCCTAGCTTAAGAAAAGACTTTCCCGCTAATAGATTCGTCAACATGATCTGTCTGTTTCTATATGAAGCTTTCTAGTTATGAACATAAAGAGGCGAACAAATAAAAAGGTTATAGCTAATGTAAGGTATGTAATCATCCAGTTCCAACTATTTTTATACTTGATAAGGTCTGTATATTTTTCCAAGATTACTTCTAAAATGGTCATGGGCATGCTATAAAGTAATGCTTGAAATATAGTAGTAATAGGCGTTGAAAAAAATGATGTTCGATTATAAAAACCACATAGTATTGGAAAAAGTAAATAGTCAAAAACAACATTTATTTTGAAAAACTTTGGCAAGAAGCGAATAGGATAAGAAATTTGCCTACCCTTTACTGCAAAATGACCAATAAAGCTTGTTATATAGCCTTTTACAAAGAATACTAAAAGCCATTCTTTTAAATTTTCTCTTTTAAAAGCAAATGGAATTAACAGTAGTCCCAAGCAACAAAAAAACTTAATAATTTTTTCTGCAAAAGCGATCACCTCCTTACTAGTATTTATAAAAAAATTGTACTTATTCCGTAGTGTTTTAAGACTTATGAAGAGGACATGGATAAAAGTGTCATAAGTATCTTTAAACTTATAATTTCCCTTGAGTTGTAAATAATTGTAATAATAAGGAGGTTTTGTTATGGAGCATAATCCTAAGTTGTCTTCAGCTGAATTAGCTAATTTATGGGGTTCATATATGTCAGATAGTATGAACATTTGCATTATGAATCATTTTTTATCAGTTGTGGAAGACAAAGAAATTGAAGAGATACTCAATCATTCAAAAAAGCTATCAGTGGGTCATTTAGATACTATTTCTACTATTTTTAAAGAGGAAAAAATACCACTTCCCCAAGGGTATACAAAATCTGATGTAGTTGAAAATTCCCCAAAATTATTTTCTGATTTATTTTACTTGCGTTTTCTACAACATATGGGAAGGCAAGGAGCGAATATTAATGGTATGGCATTAGGAACTTCTTATCGTGATGATATAAAGTCCTTTTACCTAGCTGCTTTGAATGAGAGTGCAGAACTATATAATAGGGTTGGAGATTTAATGAGTGTAAAGGGAATTTTAGTTCGATCTCCAAACATCGCTTATCCAGAGAAAGTGGAATTTATTCAAGATGAAAATTTTATGGCCGGATATTTAACATTACATAAAAGACCTCTGTTGGCAGTAGAAATTACCCATTTATCTAATAATATTGAAGCAAATTTAATTGGTGAAACATTAATACTAGGCTTTGCACAAGTTACCGAAAACGAAGAAGTTAAAAGCTATTGTCAAAAAGGAATTAGATTAAGTAGGGAAATTATTTCATCATTAAATGAAATTTTGTCAGATGATAAGATTAACGCACCATTTACTTGGGAGTCAGCTTTAACTAATAGTACAACGTCTCCTTTTTCAGATAAGTTGATAATGGGGCTTCTTTCTTCTTTAAATTCAATTTCTATTGGAAATATGGGATTAGGTATTGGGGCGAGCATGAGAAGTGACTTAGTCGCAGAATATACAAGTTTAACAGCACAAACTGTAAAATATGCAAATGCGGGAACGAAAATTTCCATTAAAAATGGGTGGATAGAAAAAGCCCCTCAACAATTAGATTTTAAAAAGTTACAAGGGAAAAGTTAGCGTAAAAATATAGAAGGAATTTAACTACCACATGTTTGCGGTAATTTTTTATTTAAAGTGTAGTAAAAGTGAGGGGGATTGGGACTTTACAAAAAAGTACATCGTATGGGGACAAGTGAAAGTGTTACAAACCGTGAGAGAAATAGGGAATACAGCCATACATAAGATCAAAGAACCGAAAAGGTCTGATTTGAGAAAGTATTAGATTTAATTTATTAGGTTCTTTTCTCATCGATTACTGTTTTTACTTATAAATGCTACCCGTTGATTCCGCTACGGGCACTTGCTTTTCTCTCTTCCGGTAGGAGTCAAGTGCCTTTCGCTCCAATCCACTTTATGTTTTCAACTGTTGTGAAAAGCAATAATCTTTTAGAAAACAACCTCTTTCTAAAAACTGTCTTAAAATAGTACAGGCAATGAAACGAAATCTTGAATACTTCCATCACGTGGGCTCCGTGTGTAGACCCATAATTCCCCTGATGGAGTAGTCGGTTGCTGATTGAATATGATGGAAGTGGAAAATGAGCCATATGCAGGGGCACCTGCTGTTGTTTGAATAGGCGATTCTTCTGTTACGATTCGATCGTTCTCATCCATAATACGATAGAGGATTGTTCCTTCAAATGCACGGGCAAATCCTCTAAGCTTTTGCCCTTCGCGAATGATTGTTCCTGGAAGCGGGTTAAAAACAACAATGTTCGTTGAAGTTGGAAGCGGGATAATGAGTTGATATCCAGGATAGACAACATCAGGTGAGATACCAGGGCGTTGGCGATTTGCTTCAAGTAAGGTCGATAATGAAATACCGAAGCGTTGAGCGATTTTGTTTAATGTGTCTCCTTGTTCGACTAAGTAAATAAGGGCAGGAACTTGAAGAACTTGATTTGGATAAAGGAGGTTAGGGTTAGTAATGGAAGGATTTATGCCTTGGAGCAACGAAACACTTGTTGAATACCGCCTGCTAATCTTATTCAGCGTATCTCCGGTGCTAACAATGTGATGAACTTGTCTGTTACCAGGTTTCGAAATAACTAATACTTGACCAGGAAAAATGAGATAGGGATCGGTAACAGGTGGGTAAACGGCGTTTGCTTCTACTAGGAGAGGAACGGTTCCTCCTATGTTCGAGGCAATGGAATACAATGTGTTTCCTTGTTGAACTGTGTAAACAAGAGAAGTACCATCAACGATAGGCATTACAATCACTCCTATGTTCGTTTTACTATCCCTATCCATGGTATTCGTCTACTTAAGGAGTGGTGATTAGGAATCCGGGTGCCAGGCACAAAAAGAGAGGAATAACCTTTCTAGCCAACAAAACAAGAAGGCACTAGTTGCAGTACTATTACTGTTACTAGTGCTTTTTTGTGGTTTATCTCCTTTTAGAATGCATTGTTGGAAAACAAGAGCTGTCCAAAAGGTCCTTTTCTCCCGACTTTTTAGGCAGTCCCCATAATTATACATAGTTAGTGGTTCTATATTGGGGATAGTAAGGTACGTATTGATGTGGAAAATGTGAGTGTTGGTTAGTTGGTAACGGTTGATTGTGATTTTTTGCGTTTTTTGATTTTGAGCAATTCTTATTTGGACCAATATACGTTGTAGGCTTAACAGGTGCGGTCACTTGTTTCCATTGATTTTCATCGATGCAATAAGTATGAGCCATAATAGTTGCAGGAGTGAATTTTAGGATATCAGAACCTAAAATTACTTCAGGAGTAGGCGCATCAAAAATGGCTAAAAGGTGCGTGTTATCGACGGAAGCAATTTCATAATGCCACCAACCTTGTGGGATATTTGCTACTTGCCCAGGAGTAATAGCGTAGTTAAGAATTTGCTTAGTAAAGGGATTTAGCATGGATACAACCGCTGCTCCGGAAATACAATACACGAGTTCAGCAGCATTTTGATGATAATGTGGTTCTACAATATTATTTTTGCTTAAGAAAATATCTAGCAATGATACATTCTCCAATGTATTTAGCTGATTGACGCCTAATACATTGATATAGTTTTTATTATCTTTTTTAAATAAAGGGCTTTTATTTACATCAAAAGCATATTGGGTTGATGGAGAAGTGTAATCCATATAAGAAACCATAAATTTGATCACCTTTTTATAGTAAAATATCAAACTTTCTAGGCATCTTATGCATATATGGGCATTTTGGTGTTAGAAGTGAATGGAGTGGAGCAGAATGGCAAAAAAGAATGCCAGTGTTCGTACTCCTCTTACATATAAATGGGAAGAGGAAGACGACTTTGCATTCTTATTGACGAAAGAGTAACAGTATTTTCCTGAGTAGTAACCCAATGACTACACCAGGTATGACAAATAGCATTGGTAAAAAAATAGGCCCCAACAATACACCAAAAATAGTGATTTTTGTAGAGAACATTATTCCTACCGTAACAAAATAAGCAGAAAAGACAAAGGGAAGAAATAAAAGGGGAGAAGTATCTCGGCCTTTATTTGCATCTTTGATGGCATCCCACATCGAAAAGAAATACAAGCACGGGTAGAATAGGAGCCACTGGAAATTCACTTGCTCAATAGAAGTGGAAATATCTCCAAGAAAACTTGAAAGGATTGCACTGTTAAAATTAGATTGAACATTCACTATAACTTCTAGAAAAATAAGAAATATCCCTTTTATATATTTACCGTTTAAAAGTTGTCCAAAACCAGGAAAGGCGATAGACCATACTAATTTTTCTAATGTATTTTTATTCACATTGTTGTCATCCTACTTTCATTTTAACGTTGTCCCCGGTGACGATTTTGCTAGTTCATTTCTGTCCGGTGCTGTAAAGGGCTCTTCAAACCAGCCGCGTTCAATCATCATATTTAAACCGTCGTTGTTATATTTACCTACTAAAGGAATTAACTTAATGAATTCTGCTGCTAGGTCGTGCCTTAACATTTGGGAAAGGGCAGCACCAAAGTTTTGTACAGCGATGTTTCCTGCTAATGATCCATGATACAGCATCAGTTTATCGGAAAAAGGGGGAGTAGTAGAATCCGTCACATGTGCATCCATTAATTTGGGAGCAGGAAGATCTTGACTTGTTAAATGCCGAGAGAAGCTCTCTATTTGATTTGAAGATAGTTGCGCTCCTTTTTGGAAATGCTTTCTGATTTTTGTTGAAGAAGCAACTTGGCTGAAACCTAACATTAAGGACTTCCCTAAAATATTTGTGTTGATATTATATTGTAAATGCTTGATTTCATTAGCGATAAGCGGTCTATCTCTTCCGGTAATAATAGAAATAAACGATTTTTTCTCAACAAAATCCACTTTTTTTGCATAAGGTATCGTCGGAGAACTAAGATCCATTCCTTTTGACAGTAATATATGTAATCCCCTTTCATAAGTTTCGGATGAATCATTGATACAGTTTCGAAAATAGTTCACGATATCTTGCCTAGTTGCAGAAGAGTAGGCACTTCCGTAAGTGAATAAGGAAGAGGTAGACATTTGAACAATATAAAAAGCCATGAACATATCACTGAAAAGGCGAGGAGCATCTTTTCGAAGATCCTGCTCTCCAAAACCGACGGGAATCGGAATATGTTCCATTGTAAAAATAGCTTCGATTTCTTTCACGTGCCTAGTAGAAAGTTCTAAAGCAAATTTAACATAATCTCTAATTTCTTCATCTTCTACGACTTGGAGATAGTGTTTAAACACACAACAAAATAAAGAATCCCCAAGGTAATTACTAAATAAATCAGCTAATTCAGCAGAATTTAACTGTTTGTTTTGTTGATGCTCTGCAGTTTGTTTCTCATTAAAGGTGTTTTTGTCCATCGTCATCCTCCAATGCTTGTAATACGCCTATTATTTGTTGTTGTATGTAAAAATATTAGTAAGAAAAAGAAAGATTTCCTATTTCTTGGGATGAATATTTGAAGGAGATAGCGGTGATGAAACGCTCCTTTACCACTAGAAATTCGTCATTCGATGGTATTCATGAGTTAATCTCTATAGGTATAGTAAAAAAGAAGCTATTTCTCTTGACATGGGAAAACGAATAGAGTAATTAGAAAAAGGCAGCCCTCTTGAAAGAGTGAAAATGTTGACTGATTCATGCTATAGAAATCTAGTTGTGATTATTGTAATTTCACTAGCTACTATTATTGAGGCTGGAAATAGTAAGGTGTATACTTGCTAAATAAACTTTTTTATAAAATAGGGGGAGAGAAGTAGTGGGATTTCAACCTAAGGCCATTTTTCTAGACATGGATGGTACAATATTAAATCACCAAAATAGGGTGAGTATGCGTACGAAAGAAATAATTGACGATTTACGAAATCAGGGGATGTTTGTTTTTATCGCTACTGGTAGATCGGTTGATGAAATAGAAGGAATCGTACCAAAAGGCTTTCAAGTAGATGGTGTCATTACGTCGAATGGAATGGCTGGGTATGTAGGAGAAGACGTTGTATTTGAGCATTCGCTCTCCGTGGAGTTGGTGGAAACTATTATTGAAAAAGCAAGAGAAAATAACGTGTATTATGAGCTTTTCCCATATGGAACATCCCGAGTTACATTAAAACAAGATAAGCAATACATGGAAGATGAAATTAGAGATCCTAAGCCAGATAGTGTTGGGGATAATGAGTGGTTGTCACGGAAGCAAGCAATCAAAGAAGAGATTGTGTGGAAGGATAGCATAGAGGAAAGTGCGTTTTCAAAGTTTTACTTTTTTGCTAGAAAAAAAGAATCTATCAACAGTTGGAAACATGAACTAGAAAAACTAAAGCAAGAAATAGATTTTACCACTTCTACATCTTCTGAGCACAATGTGGAAGTGATGGTGGCAAACGTAAACAAAGCAACAGGAATTAAACAAATGTTGGAGCATTTTCATTTATCTCAGGAAGAAACGCTGGCTATTGGTGACAGTAATAATGACTTGCAGATGTTTCAGTTTGTTCAGTACGCTGTAGCAATGAAAAATGCAGCCGATCCCATTAAAGAAGTAGTCGATGATATTACCGAATTCACTTGCGACGAAGACGGAGTATACCATTATCTTAAATCTAAGTATTCTAGTACTAATAAGCAAGATTTTATAAAAGAGACTAAATAATTTTCTACCATTTGGACGCTATTCTGTCATAAGAAAAGCGTCTTTTCTTATGCAGTTATTTGGGAGAGTAGCATGGATGAAAAATCGTAAGAAATGATTCACTTTTTTCCTATCTTAAGGTTATGTTTTGCAACCTTTTTTTCAATTATATAGAAAACAGTCACATTTTTGAAAAGCGAAAAGAGGTACGAATCGTATAATGATTCGTACCCATATTTTTGTTGATACACCATCGTTCTAAAATGTTCATTTACCAATGCTTGTGAACCTAATAATGATACTTACGGCGCTCTAAAAGGGTACTACCAAGTTCATTCAAGAAGATAGATGCTAAAATAATAGCCGTACCGACCCACTGAAGCGGCGTTACCGTTTCAGATAAAATTAAACTAGCCGATAGAATAGCAATGGGTAATTCAATGGAGGTTAAAATATTGGCGACTCCTCCTGAAACTAACGGGGCGCCCACCGCAAAGAATAATGGTGGAAGGACGGATCCAAATAACGAAACCCCAACCGCAGTCGTTACCAAATTTATCTCAAGCGGCATTATAGATGGGATATCCCGCATAAAGAGGACAAGTACTAAGATAGTTGAGCCTGTTACCATTAAGGAAGTTCGAACCCATGGATCCACATCTACAGCTACTTTTCCACTGAAAAAGATAAACCCGGCGTAAGTGAATGCCGATAGAATACCAAAAACGAATCCTTTAATAGGAAGACCTTGTATGTTTCCATTTGAAATATTCGAGGCAAAATAGACACCAACGATAATGAGAATAATCGACAATATTGTTATTGGTGTAGGCTTTATTTTGCTAAAAATCCACTCCAGTATGATCCCTATCCAAACGAATTGAAACATGAGAATGATAGAAAGGGAGGCTGGCAGATACTGCATCGATGCATAATAAAAAATAGTGGTTAACCCTACAAAACAACCAGTAATCATGATTTGAGGAATATTTTTCTTTGTAATCCCTTTGAAACTCGAGCGTTTTAAAAAGGTGAAAGACCATAATAACAAGAAAGCAATGATCATTTGGACAATAGTAATTTGGCCAAGTGAGTAGCCGTAGCTAAATCCCAGTTTGGCAAATATCGGTGTGAAACCAAAACAGGCACCACCTAATAAAACAAATAGAATCCCTTTATTCAGTTTCATAAATAGACCCTCCTAGCTGCCTGAAATATAACTATATTACTATATCATAAAAAGGCGGAAAGAGGGCGTTTAAGGCTTTTTGGATGAATTTAGAAATCTTCTAAAGGGTCTTTGCATTCTGCCCGTAGCGGAAATCAACTTAGTTTTCCGTTAAAAACAGCTGTATCATTCCTGTTTTCACAGCAAAGGCTAGATAGGCACGCTTAAATTAATGCTCTACTTCGTCTTCTTACCATGGAAATTAGCCCTGTGCCAAGAGCTACAATCGCAAACAATCCTCCAACAGTAGCGTTCTGTTCCACCGAAGCCAGTTCCGTTACAATCCCACCTACAAAAGAACCAAAGGCAATCCCAAGATGGACTGCTGAATTATTTAAGCTGATCTGAATATCCGATGTTTCTGGTGATGTTTTCATTAGGTAACTTTGCATCGGTGGTGTAACTGCCCAACTCATCATCCCCCATATAGCCAAAACGATTAAGAAAGCAGGTAAGGCAAAAGTAGTGTATGGAATCGAGAAAATAGCAAAGCCAAAGATGGTAATAGTGGCAAGAATCGTAGGCTTTGGACCTAACCAATCTGCTAATGTACCACCGACAACTCCACCACTTAGTGCAGCTAAACCGAAAATAAAGTAGATGGCACTTACCCATGTTCCTTCTAATCCCATTGTTGTTTTTACAAATGGTGTTAAATAAGCATATAGAGTTGTGTGCCCAGCGAGAAGGATAACTGTAGTCAGTTGGGCAAATAATATTTTGCGGTTCTTGAGTGCTGCCAGTTGCTTTTTAAGCGCTACTTCTTGTGATGTTGAAGCTACTCTGCCCATGAAAAAATAAATTCCTGTAATGGATAGTACAGTTAGCCCAGAGATAAATATAAATGGTGCTCTCCAACCAAACGTATTTCCAAGCATTAATCCAATTGGGATACCTAATACAAGGGAACCACTGACACCCATGTTCACAATTCCAATTGCTCGGCCGCGATATTTTGGCTCGACAATATTAGCAGCCATGACGACACATAAAACGATAAGCAAGGAACTACTGGCAGCGGAAATCATCCTGGAAAGAAATAGAATGGAATAGGTAGGACTAAAGACAGCTACAATGTTTCCAAATAGAAATACGAATAAAGTGACTAACGTCAAGCGTTTCCGTTCTATTTTCGCTGTTAAAACGGATAATATCGGAGCTGAAATGGCAAAGGTCACCGAAAAAATAGTAATTAATAACCCAGCCTGTCCAACACTAACTCCTAGATCTGTTGCCACTAAATCCAAGATGCCACCAATAATTAATTCAATCATCCCGACAACAAACGAGACAATCGTTAGTAAATATACACGTTTATCCATTTTCAGACACCTTTCATTATCGTAATCATTACTTAGTAATCGAATAAAACTAGCCTGTATCAAGCCTGTTTTTGCTACTTAGTTATTCTAAACTTAATAAAATGTAATGTATACAATTTCGTTCGGTTAGATGTAACCCATTGCTTTATGCTTTTTAAATCAGATTGCTTTCCTTCTATAAAAATAACCAAAAGGGCCCGGGTTTGAGAAAAGGTGAATAAAAGTAATAGTCCTAAAGATAATAATGTCATAGACCATTTTTTAAAACTCCCGGTCCCACCTTTTCAGCGATGTATTAATGTTTATGGGGAGGACAATTGTGTCATTTTCTAGCAGAAAGGAGTCCTTCATATAATGTTAAAAAAATTCACACCTGTATTCAAAATATCGGCAGGAATTGTGTTGGTTCTTGTTATTGTAGGTGTCTTGTGGCCGAAGGGGTTAGAGACAATTACAACGGATGTTCAAGCATTTATATCAAATAAATTGGGGTGGTACTACTTAATTGTGGTGACACTATTTGTCTTAGTATGTTTGGCATTTTTAATTACCCCAGTAGGAAGAATCAAACTCGGTAAGCCAGGAGAGGAGCCTGAATTCTCCAGGCCTACTTGGATTGCCATGTTGTTCAGTGCCGGAATGGGGATAGGGCTTGTGTTTTGGGGAACAGCTGAACCTATCAGTCATTATGCAATCAGCTCTCCTACGGGGGAAACAGGTACGGAACAAGCGATAAAAGATGCCATGAGATTTACCTATTTTCATTGGGGGATTCACGCATGGGCAATATACGGGATTGTGGCACTAGTATTAGCTTACTTTAATTTCAGACACGACAAAGCTGGACTAATTAGTGCCACCTTACATCCAATTATCGGAAAGAGTGCGGATGGGATTGTCGGGAAGGTTATTGATATTCTTGCTGTGATCGCTACCGTTATAGGGGTAGCTACAACACTTGGTTTCGGTGCTGTCCAAATCAATGGTGGATTATCCTTTTTGTTTGATATACCTGTTAACTTTATCATGCAATGTATTATTATAGCTATTGTTACCGTCCTCTTTATGTTTTCGGCTTGGACAGGCTTAGGTAAAGGAATTAAAATCTTAAGTAATACGAACATGGCTTTAGCTGTCTTATTGTTGGGGTTACTTTTTATTATTGGACCAACGTTATTTATATTAAATTTATTTACGAGTTCGATTGGAGCATACGTGCAGAATCTTCCAGCTATGAGTTTTCGGATAGCTCCACTTAATGAAGGGGTAAGAGAGTGGATTAATGCATGGACGATATTCTATTGGGCATGGTGGATTGCATGGTCGCCATTTGTAGGTATATTTATAGCTCGAGTTTCTAAGGGACGGAGCATAAGAGAGTTTGTCTTTATTGTTCTACTTGTTCCGTCAGTCGTTGGGTTCTTGTGGTTTGCAACTTTTGGAGGAACAGCAATTTCACTTGAACACAATGGGATTGATGTTATTTCCTCTCTTGCAACAGAAGAGTCATTATTCGGTGTTTTTTCTAATTACCCATTAGGCATGGTTGCTTCGATTGTCGCTATTACGCTTATTGGAACGTTTTTTATTACTTCTGCCGATTCAGGAACATTTGTTTTAGGGATGATGACTACTGGTGGGGCGCAAAACCCGGGTAATACCATTAAACTAACTTGGGGCATACTGCTCTCCGCTACAGCACTTGCTCTTCTATATACAGGGGGACTTCAAGCCTTGCAAAACACAATGATTATTGCTGCTTTACCTTTCTCTATTATCATGCTACTGATGACTATTAGTTTCATTAAAGCCATCTATAGGGAGGGGAAAGAACTAGGTATTGGTAAAATTAATTATCCTAAAAAGAACTCTTAAAAAGCAACTTTTAGGACCAAACCTCTTTTTAATTTTATAAGTACTTACGAGTTATTATGCTATGCCAAATAGTAGTGAGTTTTCTCCATAAATTAAAGCACTATCGTTATTTAAGAAAAGGGCGCTTTTTCCTTTAATTAGGATAAGCGTCTATTTTATAGTTGAAGTTTTTAATACCCCTATTTTCAACAGGTGAATCTATCAAAAGGTGCAGAAGGTGAAAATCATGACTTAGAGAATATCGTGATTTTCCCTCTAGAGATTGAACAAGAGTGGCTATTATAAACAACGGATCCCTATTTAACGTTATGGTAAACCATATCCTGTTAATAAGTGAGATCAAAAAATGCATACTAAATATTGAAGTAAAATGAGGGACATCTAGAATCTACCCTAAAGATAGGAAGGTTAGGATGAAACATATCTGGGGCATTTTTACAAAGGATGTAAAGAATATTGCTACCAATTGGGTTGCAGCGATACTCATTGGGGGCTTAACGTTATTGCCGTCTTTATATGCTTGGTTTAATATTGAGGCTTCCTGGGACCCCTATAGTCAGACGGATGAGCTTCCGGTAGGAATTGTTAATGAAGATAGGGGAGCTACAGTTCGTGATAAGGAAATACATATTGGAGATGAACTAGTTAAAGAACTGAAGAAGAACCATAAGCTGGATTGGCAGTTTGTTAATCGTGAGGAAGCGATGGATAAGGTGGAATACGGAGACTATTTTTCCGTCATCATTATTCCAAGAAATTTTTCTGAAAAGTTGGGTACAGTCATAAATGATCAACCGGAGAAGGCAAGTGTAGAATATTATGTTAATGAAAAAATCAATGCAATTGCACCTAAAATCACTGAATCAGGTGCAGGGGGGATTGTGGATCAAATTACGAGCAATTTTATTTCCACAGTCAATGGTACTATTTTTGATATGTTTAATAATCTAGGTCTTGAAATAGAAAAGGACCTTCCAGATATAAAGAAATTTGAAGCATATATTTTTCAAATGGAAAAAAAGTTTCCGGAGATTCATGATGTATTAAATGGATCTTTGTCAGATGTACAAAGTATTCAGGGGATTATTGATGATGCACAGGCACTGATTCCAAAAGCAAATCGAGTAACAAGTGATGGATTGCAGACCATAGATAACACGACGGAATTCTTAAAGAAAGCGGAGGATCGCTTGAATGCAATTGCTCCTCTAGTTCAACAGGATTTAGCACAGGTACAAGCTATGGCGAAAAAAGTGAATGATTTTATTAGTAATGTACAATCTTCTGATATTAATTTGAGTCAAGGAAAGCAAATTAGTGAACAGATTGATGGGCAAATAGTAAATTCCATGAAGAATTTAGAAGCAGTGGAGGCTGCACTAAAGCAACTTCAAAAGCAGAATAATAGGGAACAAGGGGAAGAAAGTACAGGTCAGCTTCAAGAGCAGAACCAAAATCAAGAACAAATCAATCAGGCTCTAGAACAATTAGCTGTTTTGAAGAAGGCAATGCAGACAATACAAGAAGATGGTCAAAAGATAACGGTTTTTCTTGCTGATAAACAACAGGAAGTGGATAGTTTTATCGCTCAATTGCAGGAAAAAGCGAATACGACAGCAACTGAAATCGATGCATTTGTCAAAGAGTATCAGGAAAATATTGAACCTACTGTCGAGCAAGAAGTAGCTAGTGCCAAGCAAACGTTGGGGGATGCTAGAGAAATCTTGATAGAGATACAATCTACTTTACCAGAAGTGGAAAAACTTCTCTCTAATACAGAAGGAAACCTAGGAGAAGGGAAAGAAATTCTCAAGCATATAACAGGTGAATTTCCATACGTCAACGAAAAAGTTAAGCAATTAGCTAAGCGTATTCGAGAAATCCAGGGGGAAACAGATATTGATGAGATAATCAAGCTACTGCAAAATGATCCAGATGCAGAGCAAGGATTTTTCGAGGAACCCGTTCAACTCAATAAAAATAGTTTATTTCCTATCGCTAACTACGGAACAGGCATGACTCCCTTTTATACAGTGCTTGCAATATGGGTCGGCGCCCTGCTACTAATATCCCTGTTAGCTACAGATGTAATAAATTCAGAAAGTTTAACTGATAAACAAATCTATTTTGGCAAACTTTTTACTTTCATTAGTATTGGGCTACTTCAAGCCCTTGTGGTAGCATCGGGAGATATCTTCATTATTGGGGTTGATATCGCGGAACGGTTATGGTTTATCTTATTTGGATTGCTTTGCGGTTTGGTGTTTATGTTGATTGTCTATACCCTCGTTTCCGTATTTGGGAATGTAGGAAAAGCGATGGCGATTGTGTTACTCGTTCTGCAAATTGCTGGAGCTGGAGGCACCTATCCTGTCGCTTTGCTACCTAAATTCTTCCAAACGATTCATCCATTCCTACCTTTCTCTTATGCGATTGATTTAATGAGAGAAGCGGTTGGAGGCATTGTTTGGGAAAGAGTTTATCGCGATCTCCTGTTTCTAATGATTTTTGGTTTCACTGCCTTGTTAGTCGGAACCGTCCTTAAAGGTCCAATAGGGAGGAAGGCTAAAACATTCATGGAAAAATCAAAAGAATCTGGATTGTTTCACTAACATATAGAAAAAGCTTTGTATCAACTCTGCAAGGCTTTTTCTATTCTCCCTTAATGTATACAAAGAAACATTTCGCTAGAGGACATAATTGATTTTTCCAGTACTTTTACCAATAGTATGAAGAAAGGTAGATTGTAAAATTAGTAAACGTTCTAGGAAAAAAGTAAGAGAAATTTATAATTTGCTATAATTTTACCTAAATTTCCCTGTTTATTAACTTATTTGACGTTTTTAATGTATTTACATTTAAAAAACACAAGCGTAATATATTCATTATCAATTCTATAATTTTTTTCGCTTAATCCTAATGGAGCGGGGGACCCAAATAGTAGAGACGTTTTCTACTCGGGGTGAATCCTTCAGGTAGAAGGTAGGGTTACTTCCATAACCCGAATCCGACAGCTAACCTCGTAAGCGTTTTGGGGGATACATACTTGTGTGACAAACCACAGGCTTCGTTCCTTGTGGTTTTTTTGTGTTCATTTTTTGCTAAGGAAGGTATGGAAGATAAGCAATAACTAGCGGGATATTTTACGGAGGAGATTAGCATGAAAAAACAGTTTGCAGTCATAGGCTTAGGCCGTTTCGGCGGGAATTTGGTAGAAGAATTAAGTACGCTTGGGATGGAAGTATTAGCGATTGATCGTAATGCAGAGGTAGTAGACAAATATATGGGGCGAGCGACACACGCAGTACAAGCCAATGCTATGGATGAAAGTGTTATTAAGCAACTTGGACTCCGAAATTTTGACCATGTTATTGTGTCATTTGGGGAAAATATTGAAGCGAGTGTACTAACTACTCTTTTACTCAAAGAATTAGGGATTAAAAAGGTTTGGGTCAAAGCTTCTAATCTCTATCACCAAAAGGTTTTAGACAGAATTGGTGCCGATAAGGTTATACATCCAGAGAAGGATATGGCTAGAAGAATTGCTCATCATATTACGTCGGATAAAATTATTGATTATATTGAATTATCGGAGGAGCACAGCATTGTGGAGGTATATGCTTCTAAAAAGGTAGCAAACAAAACAATACTGGATTTAGATGTACGAGCACGATATGGCTGCAATATTATAGCTATTCAAAGAGGAAAAGATGTTATTGTTTCCCCTGCGGCAGAGGAAGCTATTTTGCAGGAAGATATTTTAATTGTCATCGGCCATAACCGTGATATCAACCGTTTTGAAAAAGAAGGGGTCTAGGGGTGTCTTTTCGTTCAGTTAAAAGCTAGCTAACTATAACTTTATTATTAGTCATAAATTAATTATTAAAGGAGCATCGGCTTTTCAGTTCGCTCCTTTTCATATGTTATAATAATTCCATGAAAAACTTGAACTAGTAAAGGAGTTTTTGCCTTATGACAAACGAAAATGAAGGAGTAACGGTTTACTATAAAGACGAGCCTGATGAACATAGTGGTAGATGTGAGTGTGGCAACAATGTCTTTAAATCGAGAATGGAAGATGGTAAGTTTTATCGAAAATGTCAGGAATGTGGAAAGACGAAGATAGTATAATAGAAAGGCCCCCTTCCGTGTTGGAGGAGGGGTCTATCTTTATCATGAGGTTTAGCATTGTTGGTACATCATAAAAAAAGAGCCTGATAAGCTCCTTTCATTTTAATCATCTATCAACTGGAGAAGTGCACTATTTTAACTTTTCTGGATTTTTTACTTTTATGGAGACAACTTCCCCGCAATCCAAACAAACGGTGTAAATTTTCTCAGAACCAAACGCCATTTTTTTACCCAGTGGGCGAAGGTTTATAAAATCGGTTGCTTCTACAAAGGAATTTCCTCCACAACTTTGGCATTTCATTTCGGAAACATTCATTTATTCGATTCCTCCCTTATCTATTTTTATACGTTCTTCATGCGTAATCGGTTTCGTTATTTGAAATGTTTTCCGTTCCCCGACCACACCAGGTATCGCGCTAACGATGCAACGATCAGAAACATGATTATTGAAAGCGGCCTATTCTCAACGGATGTGACCTATGATAAACTTATGTTATCAAATTTTTCCAAATGAGTAATAAGGCGGATTTCATTAAGGGTAGATTGTTTAATAAGCAAAAAATCCATGTTTGATCATTTTTTGGAGGATGGTGGTGAATAACGACAAAGATCAAAGAGAAAAAAAGTCAACGAAAAAGGAAGATTCGAGATTAATAGTATCTTTCATGAAATTTTGTTATTATCTCTTCATTTGTTTTTGTTTTGCTGCACTGTTTGCTCTTTTTACCGTATTAGCTGGCGACTTAATAGTGGGCGAAGTCAATAATTTTCACGGGGAAGTGAAAGGGATTATCTTATCCATAACGGTGCTTTCCGTATTATTCCTTATAAATAAAGGCTATTTTCGTAAAGATTGTTGCTTTTTGACGGAAAACTAAGTTTACCCCACTGAGTTGATTGGAGCGGAGGGCACTTGACTCCTGTGGGAAGAGAGGGAAGTGGGAGACCCCACAGGCGAAGCCGAGGAGGCTCCCATTCCTCCCCACGGAAAGCAAGTGCCTGTAGCGGAAATCAACGGGCTGAATTCATAAGCCAAAACAACAATCTATGAGAAAAGAGCCTAAATAAAAAGTCGGTTATAAAAGGGTTTGAATATATTGCATTTAGTAAAGTCCGCGGGATCCCAATAGGTATAATGATTATCGGGATTTTTCTATTTACACTATTCGATTCGCTGCTACTTTTATTATTTAATGTCCGCGATAATACTTTTTTAAAAGTTGTCAATCTAGCTATTAGTATGATTATCTCCGTTCCACTATATGGTATTCTCTCATTCTGGTATTTTGAAAAGGCATATGAAAAATAGTGCGTTTTTTCAATTATTCAAGCTGCAAATAGAATGTTTAGTTCCCTCGTTAACATATATATATTTAAGGTATTCTTACTACTTATATAGAGGGGGACTTGACTGTAGTTCGAGCAACGGAATGCAGGACATAACGCACTTCCCTGATTTTTGAACGTACTTAGTAGGAGGTGTGCACTTTGACTCATATATTTATGCAACTATGCAGATTATTTTTAGGAGTAATTTTTTTAGTTGCAGGTGTCAACGGTTATTTTGTCTTCCTTGGATTGGAACCGTTTATAGAAACTAGCCCCGAAGCAATGGCATTATTTGAATTGGACTATTTATTAATTGCAGAAAAAACTTTAGAAATTATATGTGGAATTTTGCTCCTAATCAACCTGTTCGTCCCACTAGCCCTTGCATTATTGTCTCCCATTATAGCCAACATTTTTTTACTCCATTTGTTCTTGGACCCTTCGCTCCTTCTTTTAGCAGTAGTTCTTGTCATCACTTATGGTTATTTGTTGTTTTATTACAAAGATAGCTTTAAAGGTATTTTGGAGAAAAAACCTTCTCGTTTATAAATAATGCCTGTTTTCGGAAAGGTTGTTTGGACCGTTCCGTCTGTTCGGTCTCGACTTTTCCTCTGTATCCCGTGGGGGGCGAGTGTCTTCTGCTCCAATCCACTCTGCATTTTCAATTGTTGGTAAACGTAATAATATTTTAGAAAACAGCCTGAACATCAAACATTAATATAGGGTTTTTTTCATAGTATAGTTTGGAGGTGAAAAAATGCCAAGGGTAAATTACCGAAGTTCAGACGTTGCCTTAATGGCGAGGATGATGAGAGCGGAAGCCGAGGGTGAAGGAAAACAAGGAATGTTATATGTTGGTAATGTAATTGTTAATCGTCTTAAAGCAAATTGTTTAGATTTTAAAGATTTAAGAACCATTCCACACGTCATTTATCAAGTACAAGGAGGAAATTACTCTTTTGAAGCTGTCCAAAAAGGTAATGTGTTTTATCAAAGAGCGAGAACTGTTGATAAAAAATTAGCAGAAAAGAATTTGAAGTATTGGAGACAACACCCAGGGAAATATGCTCTTTGGTATTTTAATCCATATGCTCCATGCCCTCCAACTTGGTACGATCAACCTTTTGCTGGTCAATTTAAAAATCATTGTTATTATGAACCAAAAGCGGAAACATGTGATAGCGTTTATACCGGGGGTTAAGCTTACTCTTTGAGTGAGCTTTTTTACATATTTTACTAATACTTAATGTGCTTAGACGAATCAGTTAACAGAAACGTATTTCTTCCTGTATTAACGCTTCTTTTGTTGAAGTTTATTGTAGAAAGCAGGAGAGTTGAAGAAATTGTCGTAATTAGTAGTGTTAGGGTTGATTAGTATAATGAACCTTATAAATGTCTTATTGCTAATTTCTCTTGTTTTCTTTGTGAACGGCTTTACTAAAGACTGGGGGGCATTATGGGAAAAGAAACTATTTATAAAAGTGAAGAGGGAAAACGATTTATCACCCAACACTATGAACGGTATATAAAATCATTTACGTTTAATGTCGAACGAATTTATGTTGAGACAAGTTATGGAAAAACGCATCTTCTTGTATCAGGCCCACCAGAAGGGAAACCGATTTTTATATTTCAGGGTGGCAATTGTATCAATCCAATGACCTTATCGTGGTTCTCACCATTAATAGACAAGTATAGAATTTACGCACCAGATACAATTGGTCATCCAGGATACAGTGCGGAAAATAGAATTTCAGCGAAGGATAATAGCTTTGCTCAATGGATAGAAGAATTGATGAATTATTTTGCTATTGATAGTAGTGCATTCATTGGTCCGTCTTACGGTGCTGGAATCATTTTAAGATTAGCTACATTTATGCCAGATAAAATTGATTGTTCCATATTAGTATCACCAGCAGGAATAAGGTTAGGCTCTAAAATAAAAATGATGAAAGATATTTTACTTCCTTTAGTCCTTTTTCATGTTACGTCATCAGAAAAACACCTTAATAAAATCGCTGGCATTATGTCAGATTACAGTATGAAAGAAATGGATAAAAAAATTATCGGTGACGTATTTAAATACATAAAACTTGAACAAGAAATGCCTAAAACGTCTGAAAAGAAGGAATTGGTAAATTATACTTCACCCACTTTAATCATAGCGGGAAAAAAGGATATTTTTTTCCCTGAAAACAGATTGAATAAAGCGGCTAAAGAAATCATCCCAAACTTAACTGCGTTTCAAACCTATGATATGGGCCATTTCCCATCAGAGGAACATTTAATAAAAATAAACAAAGAGATTATAGAGTTTCTAAAAAACTATTACTAATTTATTAAGCAAACGGATGCCTATCTACAATAAGCAGATAAGTTTTTTACTAACGAAGTAAATGAGTGGAATGAGCAAAACAACTTTTCAATCAGGGGGGGATTGTTGTGTTGATAAATAAAGTTATTTTGTACAGCAATGATTTAACAGAAATGAAAAAATTTTATGTTGATATTTTAGGGTTTGAACAACTTAATTCTAATGAACTTGGCTTTGAAATTAAGGTAGGAGAAAGTATTTTGGAAATAAAGCAAAATAAGTTGAATAGTCTCCCGTTCTACCACTTTGCTTTTAATATCCCGACAAACGTATTTGGTGAGGCGAAAGAATGGGCAACTAAACGAGTAAAGTTGAATAAGGAAGAAGATGAGGATGAAGCTCACTTTGAGTATTCAAAGGCAGATGCGTTTTATTTTTATGATCCTTCGGGAAATATTGTAGAATTTATAGCAAGATATGCAGTGTCGCCAAAGTCTAAAAGCAAGACTTTTTCAGCGAAGAGCGTATTGAATATAAGTGAAATTAATATTACTACTAACGAAGTCGTTTCTGTTGCCAAAAAACTGATTCAATTCGGAATTCCAATAAGAAATAATGAAACGTTAGAAGAAGATAGTCTGAACTTTATGGGAGAAATGAAGGGCGGTTCTTTTCTACTTTTAGGTCCTACTCAACGACGATGGATTTTTTCAAATAAATATTCGGAAGTCCACCCTGTTTCAATAGAAGTTGACAACCATAAAGTTATTACCTTAGAAGGCGAGGAGTTGAGGGTTGAATTTCGAAAATAAATTCTTAGATATACCTACGTTTGAAATCAACTTCTGCCGGTAACGAATGCTTTTTTTAAAAATATAAAATGACTTTGAAAGAAGGGGACTTAATGGAGAAGATTATGTACCAAAGCAAAGAAATAAGTTCTTTACATTATATAGTTGTCACTTTGTTCTCTTTATTGACTTTAAGAAAAATAAACAAAGTAGAAAAAATTAGGGAGAAATTAAAAGAACAACAAGAAGCGGATGACCTTCACAAACTTTAAGGCTATTTTTTCTTTCGTTAACAGGTGCAAGAATTATAGAAAGTACTAGGTACCTTGAACATGTTTGGATGATTTTATTTTAGATATGCGATGTTCCACAACTATCTTTGATACCGATGAAGTCGAAGGAATAGACCTTACTATAGATAGCAAAAGTGGTTAAAAAGCCGCTAGTATAAAAAATAAGGTAAACCGTATCGTAAATAGATGCGGTTTTTTCGAATGTAATTAAAATGTGAGTAAAAAAGATAATAATTATAAACGGATAGACCGAGTAAGTCAACTATAAACTTGTTTATTACGTCAAGGAAACAGTATATTTTAAAATAAAAGTCACAAAAGTGTCACTTACATGAAAATTTTTGGGAATATATAATTACATTTATGCTCAAAAAGAAAGGATGTTTTTGTTTGCCTCGTAATAAAAAAGAAGGTATTATTTTTGGATTATTTATATGTTTTGGAATGGTTCTTATTATGACCGTTTACAACACAGCTTTACACGGATTTTCATCGTTTACAATAGGGAGTGCAATAATTCAATTTATCATAACATTTATTGTCGCTTTTATCGCAGAGTCGCTAGTTGAACCGCAAGCGCGTAAAATTGCATTATCACTACCTTATGATAAGTCGAAAGAAATTAATTTTATTATGGCAATTGCTTTTTGCATGGTCCCTATAATGGTTCTTATTATGTCCGTTTACGGGACTATCCTAACGGCGTTAATGGTAGGGATTGAAGGTTCCATTTTCACAACTTACCTTAAAACAGTAGGTCTAAACTTTATTGTGGCGCTTCCATCGCAGTTACTAATCGTTGGGCCAATCTCACGTCGACTATTAGCTAAATACATTAAATCATCAACACAAAAGCCGGAATTAAACGTATAAAAACGAGCAAGCTATTTTTCCGGTAGCTTGCTTGTTTTAGGTAAGTTTCCCAAAAGGGCTTCAATATCTTGCTCTTTTACTAAAACATCCGACAATAGTAAATTTTTACATTATGCCACTTTCAACAGCATTCTTCCATAAAAAATGCTCTTTTTTCGAAGGGTCCAAGGAGTCTGAATTTTAAAAGATAATAAAGTTTAAACTTTCATGTGTAGGAATTTGTTATAATTTATGAGTATAAAAATTTGGATGCATTAAAGTTAAGGGAGTTGAGTAGATTTATGGGGCATAAAGAAGAAATAAGTCCTGCAAAATTAATGTGGAAAATGACGCGCCCGCATACGCTAACAGCGACATTTGCTCCAGTCATTTTAGGAACAGTGATAGCCATACATGAAGGGGAGATCAACTGGCTTTTATTTATTGCCATGATGCTTGCGTGTTTAGCTTTGCAAATCGCGACGAATTTATTTAATGAATACTATGATTTTAAACGCGGATTAGATCAGGCGGACTCTGTTGGAATTGGTGGCGGTATTGTACGTCATGGTTTAAAGCCGAAAAACGTGTTAACAGTAGCAATTTTATTATATGTTTTAGCTGCCTTTATCGGTGTTTATATTTGTATGAATAGTAGTTGGTGGTTAATGGCAATTGGCTTATTTGGAATGGCTGTTGGCTACTTGTATACTGGTGGACCATTACCAATTGCGTATACTCCTTTTGGCGAGTTGTTCTCTGGTTTGTTAATGGGGACAGGCTTTGTATTAATTTCTTTATTTATTCAAACCAATACATTAACGGTTCAAAGCGTATTAATTTCTATTCCGATTGGGATTTTGGTTGGAGCGATTAACATGTCCAATAACATTCGGGATATTGAGGAAGATATTAAAGGTGGACGAAAAACGTTGGCCATTCTTCTTGGGAGAGAGAAGGGAATTCTTGCTTTAGCCGTCGCATTTGCAGTTTCTTATTTATGGATTGTGCTTCTCGTAGTGATAGGTTATATCAGTCCTTGGGCATTAGTGGTGTTCTTAACGGCCAAAAAACCAATCTCCGCGATTCAAGGATTCAAAAAAGGGGCTACCGAGCCACAATATATGCGAGTAGCGATGAAATCGACTGCTATGACTAATACGATTTTCGGATTCTTGTTATCTGCAGGGTTATTAATTAGTTATTTATTTTAAATGAAGGCTGTTTTCGTAAAGTTTATTGTTTGGGAAGGGACCGTTCCTTTCCGCTGCAGACACTAGACTCCTCCGGGAGGAAGTCGAGCCTCCGCGACGTTCTGTCAGGTCTCGACTTTTCCTCTGTGTCCCGCAGGAGTCAGGTGCCTTCCGCTTCAATCCACTCTATTTTAGAAAATAGTCTAAATGAAAAAGGATTCCTCCTGTTTCTGGAAATAGGAGGAATCCTTTTTTTACAGACAAATGGGTTATCATTCAATTATAGAAGGTAAACATTTAACAAATAACAATATCTCAAGATTGTTAATCAGGATTAGATTGATATAAAAAATGGAAACACTGCAAAAGCATTTCCGAATGGAGATATAATTTGATTCACCTTCCTTGAATTTTGCGTATGTCTTGCCGTTTAACTCTTATGAATAAATACCTATACTTAACAACATACTTTTATTAAAAGGTTGTTTTCGGAAAGTTTGTTTGTTGTTTGTCGGGAATAGACCGTTCCTTTCCAATTCACTCCACTCTAAGTTTTCGACGGTTATTAAAAGCAATACTATTTTAGAAAATAGCCTATTAAAAAAGAATGTGAAGGTGATTTATTTTGATACTAACCAATCCGATAAGTGGACCAGAGGTGGGAACACTATGGATTACATACAATGAAAAGACCCTTATCATGCGAATGTTGGAATATTTCATTGAGAAATCGGATGATCAACAAGCTAAGAATATTTTGGGCGGTTTGTGGCAAGAGTTGAATTTTTATGTTTTACAGATGGAAGAGATATTTAAAGACCAAGGAATGGCGAAACCTGCTGGGTACACAAACGAAGATGTTAATTTAGAAGCTCCTAAGTTATACGACAATGGCTTTGATATTATGTTTGTTCGTATCCTTAAGGAAGTGAGCATGGGGATGTATACCATTAATATGAACATGTCATATAATGATAAAATTATGCAGATTTATGAGGGACTTACGGTTGTTACGCAAAAGATATATAAGTTATCTACCCTTTATTTACTTGAAAAAGGAATTCTCACTCTTCCACCAAAAGTAACGATGCCAAAAACAACGGAGTTTATTAAAAGCAAAAGCTACATGAATGGATTTAATCTATTTGGTGATAAAAGGGCTTTAAATGACCTTGAACTTGGTATCCTTCATCATGGAATTGAGACAAATAACATTGGACTGCAACTGATAACTGGTTTTGCACAATGTGCACAGAATAAAGAAGTTAAACAATATTTTGTAAAGGGAAAAGAGCTTGCTAAAAAACAAATTAAAGTAATGCAAGAAATTCTTCTAGAGAGCGATGTCCAGTTCGCTGCTACTTCCGGAAGTACCGTAACTACCTCAACAGTAGCTCCATTTTCTGATAAACTCATGATGCATTGCGTTTATCTGCTCAATGGGTTTGGACTTGTAGGAAGCAGTTTTGGGACATTTTTTAGTTTAAGAAATGATATAGCTATGAAAGCAACATTACTTGCCAAAGATATCTATTTCTACGGAGAAGAAGGAATTAAAATTAAGATTAAAAACGGATGGTTTGAGGAACCACCACAAATGGAGGATCGGTCCCAAATTATAAAAGAATAATGGAATCAATTTATTTTTTAAGGTAACAATAAGCTTAGTGTTATTGTTAACACTAAACTTCTATGTGGAGGGATATAGTTTGAATACTTCACTTAAAAACTTATTATCAGCATTGCTTACTTTGTTGATTAAAGTTTCTTTCTTAATTGAAAATATAAACTTGTTATTAAGAAGACCAAGTTTAGCATAAAGTATTCTAGATGTATTGTCTAATTCCACATTGTTGAAAAAGTGAGCACGGTAACTAAACTGGCACCCATGTCAAGGACACTTTAAAAAAAGAGTTATGCAGATAGAAGATGATTCCTATATTGAATAGGGGTCATCTTTTTTAAATTCCACTGATAGCGGTAATTGTTATAGTAAACCATGTAATGATTGATTTTCGATTTTAATTCCTTTAAACTTCTTGCTGATTGATAATCCACCTCATCTTTTAGATGGCCAAAAAAAGACTCTTGAGGAGCGTTATCCCAACAGTTTCCTCTTCGTGACATAGACTGGCCCAAGCCATACTTTTTCAATAGCTTTTGGTATCGCGGGCTTGTGTAATGGCTTCCCTGGTCTGAGTGGATAAAGGCATCTTTATCGAGAGTGACTTTCTTGTTGTTGATCAATTTATGGATTGTTTGGGTTGCGATGTCCAAAGTGATGCGGTCAGATACATGATAAGCTAGGAGTTCATTGGTGGATGCATCTTTTATGGTCGACAAATAAGCCATATAATTCCCGTTATATGGCAAATAGGTGATGTCTGTCAATAACACCTTTCCAGGGACTCCTTGCTTAAATTCCCTGTTTAATTTGTTTGGGACAACCTGGTGCTCCTTTGTTGCCTTAGCGATTTGTTTATAAGGATTAGGTTTCCTGTGAGGGCAGACAATTCCATATTTTTTCATGATTCTTTGGATCTTTTTACGACTAAGAATAAGATTATACTCATTCTCCAGAATCATCTTAATGGAACGTGAACCTTTCTTGTATCCCCTGCGGTTAAATGCTTTTAAGATTATTTCCTTCATTTCCAAATCTAGCTGCTCCCTGGCCTCCCGGATGGTGGACGCCTTCAAGTAGCTGTAATATCCAGAACGCGAAACCCCTAAAAGATCACAAAAGTATCTAGTCATCCTCTTAAAATCATTTTGTTCAATTGTGTCTTGAATCAATTGATAAACTCTACTTGGATTTAGTTTTTCGCTTGTGTTTAGCAGCCTCCTTTCTGTCGCTTCTAGCTTTTTTAACAGCTCCACCTGTCCCTCCAGAAGTTGAATTCGTGCATTCTGCCTTTCGATTACTTCGGAAGGGGTAAGCTCCCGTTTTAAGGTTCTGCCAGATGCCGTTTGTCTCGAATCTGTAAGCCCAATCAACCCGTTCGTTTCATAAGCTTTTTTCCACCTACAAGCTGATTGTTCTATTCGCTTTATCCCTATAACGTCCACATCGAAGCCGTTCTCCATAAAAATCTGCCGGGGCAGTTTACCAGTTAGATATTCATCCATGAACTTGTTTTTATAAGCATCAGTATAGGTAATCGATTTCTCACTAACACGTTGTACATTTGGATTCTTTTGAAGTGCTTTTATCTCTTTAGCCGAAAATGTTATTTTACTCATGTTGTCTCCTAGTCTCCATATAGTGAAATTTAAGTATATAAAAAAATACCTGTAGATAAAACACTCTTTTTCAAGTGTCCTAACTACAGGTACCATATTAAACTGCGCTCACTTTTTTTAATGAAGTAACTGTCCTGTTATATTATTTTTGGCTGTTTTTGTAAAGTTTGTTGTTGGTGGGCAAGGGACTGTTTCTTTCCGCTTCAATCTACTCTATGTTTTCAACTATTGTTAAAAGCAACAATCTTTTAGAAAACAGCCTTATTTTTAAACTAGAAAACCTAAATAAATAGTGTTCTTTTCCATTCTACTTCTTTTTGAATTTGCTACCTTTGCTTTTAGAACGAAGCTTTTCCATTAAATTATCGACTTTTTTTTGTTCAAAAAAGGTTGTCTCCTCATCTAATGTAATGGAAGTGATTCGGTCGTTCTCGATCGTAAGGTCAAAGTAAGATTTTTCCGCACTTCCTTCTGGTAGTTCTTCTTTCGGTAGTACAAATTGCTTTTTCGTTTCTTCTACTAAGATAACCGCGTATTTATTATCATCAATTCTATCTAAATATCCTTTCATAATTTTACCCTCCTATGCAAGCAAGTCCTTGCGATTTAATATCATCGATTCTTGCTGGACCAATTCCACTTATTCGTGATAAATCATCTACTGAGGTGTAAGGTCTTAAGTTTAGTAAGTCTTCGGCGCGAGCTGGACCGATATGGATTATTTCTTGTACTTGTTCGAATGTTGCAGAATTCACATCAATACAACGATTACTGGGTTGTGATGATTTTTCTTGAGCGTCCTGCTTATTGTCAACATCACTGTTCGTTGTATTTTTGTTGCTTGTTGGTGAAATGGTGCCATCCTTTTTGGTTAGTACTTCGTAGTTCTCACCATCTGTTGAAACAATCACTGTTCCATGAACATCGGTGCCATAAAGTGTAATATCGGAACGTTGAATGAGATTTACAACTTCATTATGTGGATGCCCATAGTTATTGTCTACCCCAGCACTATAAATAGCAATAGACGGCTTCACTTCTTTTAAAAAAGTTGGATGTGTTGAAGTAGAAGAACCGTGATGTCCTAGCTGGAGAATATCTGCTTGTAAATCAAACCCGCTTTGCAGCATATTTAATTCATCACTTTTACTCGCATCACCTGTAAAGATGAATCGTACGTCACCATAGGTTATTTTTAATGAAATCGATTCTTTATTATCGTTTTCCGATATGGTTTTTGGATATAACACATCAATCTCTAGCGGACCTACTTCAAATTCGTCACCCATTCTCGGCTCGTAGTAATCTGCATCACTGGAATCAATCGCAGCTAATAGTCGTTGGAATGTTTGAGAAGTGCTCGTATTACCAGATAACCACACTTCGCCAACATCGAATTTGTTTAGCACTTTATCTAATTGACCAATATGATCTGCGTCTGGATGTGTACCAATTGCAATATCAATTTGCGATACATGTTGGGCGTTTAGGTAATTTATTACCTCGTTCGTATTCCAGTTACCTGCGTCAATAAGTATCGTAGTGCTTTCTCCGTCTTGAGAGTATTGTAGTAAGGTCGAGTCTGCTTGACCGACATCGATGTAATGAACTTTAAGACCGGACAAATTAGTAGAACCCTCTGTAGTCCCGTCCTTACTATTTTGGGTGGAAGAATCGGTTGTTTTTCCTTCAGATTTGCTTGCATCACTCGTTTCTTCTTGCGGGGGTGTATCTGTATTTTTTGGTTCAGTAGGTTCTTGTACACAGCCACTTAGAAGAAAAAAAGTGAAGAGACTAAAAAGAGTTAAAATGATACGTTTATGCATGTAATTCCCCTTTCCATCACTATAGCTTATCATAGTATCGTTTTAACACCTATCGATACTTTTAAGGTGATGAGAGAAGTGGTGCTTACATATGTATGTATACACGGAGGAATCAAACCATTGCGCTCTTGTAAACGTGGATTTTTTTCCATGTGATTAGCAGGAAGTTATTGGTGCGAACTATAATTAAATTAGGTATAACACCATACAAAAGAACGTAAGGGGAGGATATAAAAAATGAAAGAACACATGAAAATATATAGTCTAGCAATAAATAAAAAATGGAATGTTACATTTAAAATTATTGGTTTTGAAAAGAAGGGGGCCATGGGAGAGGTGTATGTGACAACAGATGACGGTGTGACAAGTATCTTCCGTGGGGACAACGAAAAGGAAGTATTACAAGAGGCGAGGGACATGTTGAGAATGTATAGAAATGAATAATGGAGAAAAGCCCCAAATACCTACCGTAAACAAACGAGCGTTTAGTTCAACAACACAATACTCATGTTGTTATGGTAAAGGAGGTCATTTGCGGTACAGGAAAGGATAGTTGAAGCAGATGGTATCCCTGCTTAGCTATCCTTTTCTTTGACTTTTAATAAAAGGTTGTTTTCTAAAAGTAAGTAATTCCGATAATGTGGAGAAAATGTCCAAGCGTTTTGTTTTTATATTGTATTGTTAAACTAAAGCCCCCGTTAAATATATACTTTTTATACTTTTAAATCTTTTCTAATTATTTCTTTCCACAAATTGATGTTGTTAATTGCATTATTCTCTCCACCGCTATAAATATTTTCAATTGTCATTGACCATCTTCTAAATATACGTTTTCTTTTATGGCTTGGTAGCGGATTTGTTATTTTACCAACATTTGAAACGAGTTCCTTGTTTTTCCTTAGTATATAATCGGTATCCCACTTATTATCATAAGCCTTTATAAATAAGTTTATCATGATATTATATCCATCTTTAGTATAGTTGGATGGATGTTGAATCATATAACAAGAAACAAGCCAAAAATGTAAATCGTATAATTTTGGATCGTTATGTTCCCAAACTAAGGGGAATTGAAACATCTCATAGCAGGAATATCCATCTATTTCACTTGCCCCACATTCAATGCATTTTCCAGATTTCATTACTGTATTGTTATCAACCATAGCAAACAAGCCCTCCACTTAAAAATAAGTATGCATTTATTTTACTCTTTTACGTAACGAAAAGGTCAATAGCTATTCTAATATCCTGCCTCGTTAATTTAAGGACAATCCTTCATAATCTCATTATTCATTTTAACATAAAATTACAATTATCCTTTTGGTTTATCAAAATCAACATAGCAAATAACACATTGACAACAGCTGTTGTCAATGTGTTATTTGGGTTGAGATTTAATATGCTAATTTATATATTAAAGACCGATAATCGTTGATACAACAAGGAATAAAAAGAGAGGATGGGACAAATGTGTTCTAGGTGAATAAAACGTGTTGTTTTTTAACTTGTTCTAGCTGTTGATTGGAGTGCAAGACGAAGACTCCTGCGGGAAAAGCGGAACAGGTGAGACCCCGCAAGAGCGCAGCGATGAGGAGGCTCACCGACCGCCCGCGGAAAGCGAAGTCTTGACACGGAAATCAACAGCGGTGTTTAACAGCTATTACTAAATGATTTAACCTGACATTGTTCGTCTTTAGGGTACAGTATTTTAGTTATGTCCCAGCCTTTTCTAATCACTATGCTATTTCATGTGTTTCTCCACAGAAACGGAACTACTTATTCTAAAAGATTGTTGCTTTTAACAGCATGGAAAACGCAGAGTGGATTGGAGCGGAGTTTAGTGCCTGTAGCGGAAAGGAACGGTCAACGCTCCATTACTTCTACCTGAAAAACAACAATCTCTACGAAATGAGCCTAATAAAAAAAGCTTGATTAGATAAGGGTGTATTCACTCCGTTATTCGACATTGGTAGGCAATTTCTTTCATCTTTTTTCATGAGAGGTGTATAATAAAAAGTAGATTTACAGTAATCCGAAATGGTATTTAAACGAAAAAAGGAGAATTGCTATGAATTATAAAAATATTACTGTTGCCGGTAGTGGCGTTTTAGGAAGTCAGATTGCCTACCAAACTGCTTTTAAAGGATTCGATGTAGTTGTATATGACATTAATGATGAAGCATTAAAACGTGCAAAAGATAGAATCATGAATTTGAAGCCACGTTATCAAGAAGATCTAGGGGCAAGTGAGGAAGAGGTCAACACGGCTTACAATCGTATTTCTTTCAGTTCTGATTTATCAAAAGCAGTTGTAAATGCTGACCTTGTAATTGAAGCAATTCCTGAAGTTGTTCAAATTAAAACTAATTTCTACAAGGAGTTAGGAGAAGTAGCTCCTAAAAAGACAACTTTTGTAACAAATTCTTCTACATTATTACCAAGCCAATTTGCAGAAGCAACAGGCCGACCAGAAAAGTTTCTAGCTTTACACTTTGCTAATGAAATTTGGAAAAACAACACGGCAGAAGTCATGAAACATTCTGGAACAGATATGACGGTATTTGATGAAGTGATTGAGTTTGCAAAAGCTATTGGAATGGTAGCATTACCTTTACATAAAGAGCAACCGGGCTATATTTTGAATTCTTTATTAGTTCCTTTGTTAGAAGCTGCTCAGATGCTGTTATTAAAAGAAGTTGCTGATCCAGAAACAATTGATAAAACGTGGATGATCGCAACAGGATCACCTAAAGGCCCGTTCGCTATTTTAGATGTTGTAGGAATTAATACCGCTTATAATATTGCACATGGAAAAGCGCAAGCAGGTGATCCAACATTTGAAAAGTTGGCGGAACTATTGAAAACAGAGTATATTGATAAAGGAAAACTTGGAACAGAAACAGGAGAAGGATTTTATACGTATCCTAATCCCAATTACATGAAACAGGACTTTTTAAAAAGCGAATAAATAGTTTTCTGTTATGAAAAAGAAACGTAAAATAGAATGTATTCTCAAGTGTTATACTGTGTACTAAATAAAGATTAGTGACAGTATGTATCTTTCCAAAAGCAGCTTTCTTCAAGAGAGGTGCTTTTTTCTTTGTCAGCAGTACTCTATCGTCCGTACTCGATATTTTGACGAAAGATAGTAAGATAAAATATGATAAGAAAACATACAGAATAGTAAATAAATGAAATGGTAGGGTGTAATAGATGAAACTATTATTGGTCGAAGATGATAAAGCAATTGCCTCCGGGCTAGAATATTCGTTACAAAAGGATGATTATGAGACAATTCTTTGTCACAGTGCCGAATCGGCGAAAAAGGTACTAACAGAACAATTAGAGGAAATCGATTTATGTTTGTTTGATTTATCGTTACCAGATGGAAGCGGCTATGATTTATGTGAGTTAGTAAAAAAACGCAGTGATAAGCCGGTTATTTTTCTAACAGCTTTTGATGATGAAGTGAATGTTGTTATGGGTCTTGATATGGGCGCGGATGATTATATCACAAAGCCTTTCCGTATTCGCGAGCTTCTTTCACGAATTAAGTCGGTTCTCCGTCGGTACAACAAGCAAATGCAGACGAAATCAATTATTGAAATAGACACTATTCGTATTAATACGTCAGAAGGAAAAGTGTATAAAAATCACGAGGAAGTGCTAGTGACGGCTTTAGAGTATCGATTATTACTAATATTCGCCAATCATATTGGCCAAGTATTAACGAGAAGCCAATTATTAGAACGAATTTGGGACGTAGCGGGTGATTTTGTCAATGATAATACGCTAACGGTTTACATAAAGAGATTAAGAGAAAAACTAGAGGATAATCCGCAAAGCCCAACAATTATTAAAACAGTGCGTGGTATGGGCTACAAGGTTGGTGATTAATTTGTTCCGCAATCGCGAAATCCAACTACTATTACTCACCCTATGCTGTATTAGTCTAGTTGCGAGTGGAATCGCTGCAGCCGCACTTTCTACCGAAGCAGCATTAATAGTCTTTCTAACTTCTGTTTTACTTATCAGTTGTAGCCTCCTTTTTACTGCTTGGCGCTACCGAGAAATAGAAAGGCTATCTCGTTATTTAAAGAAAATTAGTAGTGGCGATTATAGCTTAGATGTCCGTGATAACGATGAAGGAGAACTTAGTATTTTAAAAAATGATATTTACAAAGTAACGTTAATGCTTTCTGAACATAGCTCTCATTTACAACAAGATAAAGTAGCGTTAACCGATGCTATATCTGATATCTCCCACCAGTTAAAAACACCACTAACGTCGATGATGGTGATGGCTGATTTATTAAGTGATCCAAAGTTAGATGAGTCGAAAAGAGGAGAATTCACCCGTAATATTCGTGTTCAATTAGAAAGAATCGAGTGGCTTGTTTCCTCCTTATTAAAGTTATCGAAAATAGATGCAGGAACCATTCGGTTTAAAAAAGAGAAAGTAGTCGTCCCTAACATGATACAAAAAGCAGTAGCCCCTCTTGTCATTCCAATGGATATTAAACAACAATCACTGAAAATCACGGGAGACGAGAACGTATCATTTCTAGGTGACCTCAACTGGACGGTCGAAGCGCTGATTAACATCTTAAAAAATTGTGTCGAGCATACCGATGACGGTGGCATAATATCAATATCTATGTCCGAAAATACCCTGTTCACAGAAATAACGATAGAGGACAATGGAAAAGGGATTCCGAAAGAAGACCTTCCGTATATTTTTAAGCGTTTCTACAAAGGGAAGAATGCAAGAGAAGGCAGCGTCGGTATTGGCCTCGCGATGGCCTACAGCATTATTACAAGTCAAAATGGTGATATTGAAGTTACGAGTAAAAAAGGAAAAGGGACCCGGTTTCACATAAAGTTTTATAAACAGGTTATTTAAAAGGCTGTTTTTTAAAAGATTGTTGTTTTTTAGCTGTTTTTATTTTTTGGCTCTATTAATGGAATATCTTTATGATTGTAAGAGAATTTGCGAGACTCCTGCGGAAAAACGGGACAAGCAAGACCCCTGAAGCGTGACGAGGGGACTTGCCGGCAGGGAGTGGGTTCCCTTACAATCAAGCACCACCACTCACTAAACAGAGCCTTTGCTACTTAAATAGTAGGACGTTTTTGGAGCCTGGCAACCTTAGGTGACTAATTTGTCACTCAAGAGTCACCTTATAGTCATTTTAGGCAGATATACTAAAAGCAACATCAAATCTTGGAGGTTTTATAATGGATATTTTACAAATAAAAAATCTGTCTAAAGTATATGGTAAAGGCGAAACGGCGGTTAAGGCATTAGATGATGTTTCGTTCTCTGTGAAAAAGGGAGAGTTTGTTGTGATTATCGGGCCATCGGGCTCAGGGAAATCGACTTTATTGCACTTGTTAGGTGGTGTCGATCGACCAACAAGCGGTAATGTGCTCGTCGATAACACCGATATTTACGAACTCAATGAAACACAGCTAGCAATTTTTAGACGAAGACAAATCGGTTTAATCTACCAGTTTTATAACCTTATTCCGATTTTAACCGTAGAGGAAAATATTACGTTGCCGGTGCTGTTAGATGAACACAAGGTGGATCAGAAACAGTTTGATAATATTGTTGATATTTTAGGCCTTACTAATCGTTTAACCCATTTGCCGAATCAACTATCTGGGGGACAACAGCAACGGGTATCCATTGGTAGAGCATTAATTAGCAATCCAGCAATTATGCTAGCGGACGAGCCAACAGGAAACTTGGATAGTAAAAATAGTGGCGAGATTATGGAGCTGCTAAAGATGTTTAACAAAACGTATAATCAAACGCTTATTGTCATTACCCATGATGAACGGATCGCCCTGCAAGCAGATCGCGTGATTGCGATTGAAGATGGAAGGATTGCCAAGGACGAGGTGATTCGTCCATGAACATCGTCAATAAACTGACTTTACGACATTTGAAAGAAAACAAAAGAAGAACACTTGTTACAATTATTGGCGTCATCATTTCTGTCGCGATGGTAACAGCCGTTGCAACGCTTAGTATATCTTTTTTAGACTTACTAAAAAGACAAACGATTGCAACGGATGGGGAATGGCATGTTCAATACAAGAATGTGAATCCAAATCAAATTGCAGCAATCGAAAAGGACGACGCAACAAAAGAATTGGTCCTCTCGAACGATCTTGGCTATGCCAACCTAGAAGGGTCCGAGAATGAAAATAAGCCCTATCTGTTTATTAAGCAATATAATGAGCAGGGCTTGAAGGACTTTCCTATCGAAATAAGCGAGGGACGTCTTCCCGAGAAAGAAAATGAAATTGTCATTTCAGAGGAGATTGCCGATAATGCTAATGTAGAGTACGAAATTGGCGATCAACTAACACTCGAGATTGGCAACCGGTATCTAGCAGGGGAAGAGAGGCCATTATTGCAGATGGACCCACTGCAACGGAATCAGAAGGACACCACCGAAGATTTGCAAATAGAAAGCACTGAGACATTGACAATTGTTGGCACAATCGAGCGGCCAACATGGGAACCTGCATGGTCACCGGGCTATACGGTGGTAGGCTATGTGGATCAACATCTATTAGACAAAAATAAGGATACCGTTGATGCGCTTGTCGTGTTAAACAAATTGAATAGATCACTATATGAACATGCAGAAAAAAACGCAGATCAACTCAATATTGAAAAAGTTAATTTTCATGATGACCTGCTTCGTTTATATGGTCTATCGGACAATAATAACTTAAACAAAACAATGTTTTGGTTAACAGCGATTATTATGTTTGTTATTATTATTGGTTCTGTTGCGTTAATCTATAACGCTTTTGCGATCAGTGTGTCGGAACGATCCCGTCATTTAGGGATGCTTTCAAGTGTAGGGGCTACGAAAAAGCAAAAGCGAAACTCGGTTTTCTTTGAAGGAATCGTTATTGGAGCGATGAGTATCCCGCTTGGAGTGCTAGCAGGTATTGGCGGAATAGCTGCCACTTTCGCGTTTATTAATACCTTTTTAGAAGGGGCACTTGGTGTCTCGGAAGACCTAGAGGTTGTTGTTACCGCAATGTCCATTCTAGCTTCATGCATCATTTCGATTGTTACAATTTTCATTTCCACTTATCTTCCAGCACGAAAGGCATCGAAGGTTTCTGCAATTGATGCCATTCGTCAAACACAAGATGTAAAGCTGTCTAGGAAAGCAGTAAAAACATCGAAGCTGATTAGAAAGGTATTTGGAATCGAAGCGGAAATAGGCCTGAAAAACTTAAAAAGAAATAAACGAAGATACCAAGCCACTGTATTTTCTCTAGTAATAAGCATTGTCTTATTTTTAACCGTCTCTTATTTTACAGACAATTTGAAGAAGTCATTAGAATTGTCTCAAGCAAATATTAATTATGATATTCAAGTACTAGGTAATAGTGGAAATAGGGAGACCTTAGAATCGTTAACAAAACTAAAACATGTGACGGAATCTAGTTTTATTGAGAGGTTGGACTTGAATACGTGGATCGATCAGTCTGATATCACAAAAAAATTGCAAGAAAACGTGAAGAAGGATAAAAGTATCCTTAAAGACGGAAAATATCCTTATTCCGTTGTTTTGCATGGACTGGATGAACAAAATTTTGCAGCATATGCTAAAAAGGTAGGGGCAGATGTAGAGAAACTACAAAATCCCGAACACCCATCTGCAATTGTCATTGATAAGATTTCCTATCAAGATTATGAAACTGGGAAATTTATCGAAGCAAAGACAATACACACCAAGCCAGGAAAGGTTCTCGACTTGTATTCAATGAATTACGAAACAGGAGAAGAGACGTTTTTCAATAAAGTGGAGATTGGTGCGTTAACAGAAGAAGTTCCGATGGGGATAAACACGGCGGGACCTGGAAGAATTGATGTCATTGTCTCGGAAGAAACGATGCACCAACTAGCTAATGAAAAAGAGGAAGTCGAGGTACAACCTTACTTGTACATGAATAGCTCCGACCCAATGGCAACGCAAGAAGCAATTGAAGACGTGAAACAATCCGATATGCATGTGTATAATGTGTACCAACGAAAACAAGAAGAAGAGCAGCTTATCATGCTTATGTCTGTCTTTACGTACGGGTTCATCGTATTGATTTCAGCGATATCAATCGCGAATATTTTCAATACGATTTCAACAAGTATCTCCCTTCGAAAACGCGAATTCGCAATGTTGAAATCTGTTGGGATGACACCAAAAGGATTTAATAAAATGATCAATTATGAGAGCATTTTCTATGGCGTAAAGGCTCTTGTTTACGGTCTGCCAATTAGTATCGGCATTATGTACCTTATTTACATGTCTTTACAAAGCACCTTTGGCTATAGTTTCACTCTCCCGTGGATGAGCATCTTGTATGTCATCGTAGCAATCTTTGTTATCGTAAGTTCCGCCATGCTTTATTCGATTAAAAAAGTCAAAAAAGAAAACATTATCGACGGATTAAAACAGGAGAATATATAAGAGAGTTTAACAGGAAGATGAGTTGCTACTGAGGTGGCGCTCATCTTTTTTTATTATTCAACAGGAGAAATAATGCTGATATTCAACTGTTAAAATAATCCCTATATTCAACAGGAGAAATAATGCTGATATTCAACTGTTAAAATAATCCCTATATTCAACAGGAGAAATAATGCAGGTATTCAACTGTTAAAATAATCTTTATATTCAACAGGAGAAATAATGCAGGTATTCAACTGTTAAAATAATCCCTATATTCAACAGGAGAAATAATGCTGAGATTCAACTGTTGAAATAATCTTTATATTCAACAGGAGAAATAATGCAGGTATTCAACTGTTAAAATAATCTCTATATTCAACAGGAGAAATAATACTGAGATTCAACTGTTGAAATAATCTCTATATTCAACAAGAGAAATAATGCAGGTATTCAACTGTTAAAATAATCCCTATATTCAACAGGAGAAATAATACTGAGATTCAACTGTTGAAATAATCTCTATATTCAACAAGAGAAATAATGCAGGTATTCAACTGTTAAAATAATCCCTATATTCAACAGGAGAAATAATGCAGGTATTCAACTGTTAAAATAATCTCTATATTCAACAGGAGAAATTATACTGAGATTCAACTGTTAAAATAATCTCTATATTCAACAGTTGAATCTTCCAGTTGAACCATCCCCGCATGTTAAATTCCCCCTCCGTCAAACCCCTTTTCACCGTAAAATCTCTCTCTTAAAAACCTCTCTAAATTTCTTCTTATCCTCTGATGTAAATGGTTTCGGCCCCTTTGTACGCTTCCCGCTTTTTCGAGCCATTGCACTTAAATAACGTGTTTGTAATAATTGATCAATGTTTTCATTTGTGTAGAGGGTGCCTTTATGGTGAAGGACTTTACATCCTTTTGCTAACCCTAACGAAGCAAGACCATAATCTTGCGTAACGATGGTATCTCCTTTTTCTGCTAATTTCATAATTCGATAATCCGCAGCTTCTGCTCCAGAGTCAACATAAATGGTTTCTACTCCTGATGGTTGTTCCGCATTAGAAAAATGAGAAAAACTAGTAACAAGGATAACAGGAATTTCCGCATTTGTACCTTCAGAGATAATAATGTCTTTTACCGGACAAGCATCTGCATCAACATAAATTTTCACCTTTAACACTCCCCTAAATAAACTCCAATTGATATTGACAATAATGACAGATTCAGCTTTTGTCAAATGAGACAGCTGTTTTCTAAAGGTGGTTGTTTTGACCTAAAATTGATAAAAGGAAACAGTTGAGAAAGAAGTTGATTGGAGTAGAAGGCACGAGACTCCTCGGGAATAGGAGGCTCTTTGCCTGCCCCGCGGAAATCAACCACGACTTTCTTTGCTTAAACAGTCAATGGTAAGGGTACCTTACCTAAAATGATTTAATAACTATATTAATGTTCACTTTACAATAGTGTGCGTCATACACTATAATAAATACAGGAGTTGATAAGATGGGCGATGCAAATGAACATATGGATAAATTAATGCAAGAATTACGACGTGGGACGATTACGATTGGCGCACTGAGTCAGCTTTCCGAGCCTCAATACGGATATTCACTTGTTACGATGCTAGCTGATAAAGGAATTCATGTAGAGCCAGGAACATTGTATCCACTGCTTAGAAGATTGGAAAAGCAAGGGTTGTTAGATAGTAAATGGGACACAAATGAATCAAGGCCACGGAAGTATTATGTATTAAGTGAAACGGGGAAAGAAGTGTTTGACCTATTAGTAGTTGAATGGAGAAGTATTGTTGAGAGTTTGAATCATGTGATTGAACGTGAAGGGAGTGAAACAGATGGAGATGATTAATCGGTATATTTACGCGGTTACACAAAAGTTGCCGCAAGCACAACGGGAGGATATCGCCGAAGAACTTCGTGGTCTGATTGAAGATATGTTGGAGGAGCGCATTCAAGACGGAAAAGCGACGAATAGAGATGTAGAAGAAGTTTTAATGGAATTAGGGAATCCCAAGCATTTAGCACAAAAATATCGTGGAACAAAAAAATATTTAATTGGACCAGAATTTTTTGATGCGTACATTTTAGTGGTAAAGATTGTGTTGATTTCTACCGCAGTAGCCATAGGGGTCGGGTTTGTTATTCAGATTATTCTCGATCCCATTTCCATTCTTGATCATTTTATAGACTTTATTGTATCCTTTGTTACCGCCATTCCAATGGCATTTGGTTGGACCACATTTGGATTTGCAATAGGAGAGTATTTTCATAACATTAATCCAAAGAGTTTACAAATGGATAAGGAATGGAAAGTCTCTGATTTAGCACCAGTTCCAGATGAAAAAAGACAAATAAAACGTGGCGAAACGATTACAGGGATTGTGTTTTACGTTTTGTTCATCGTGATTATGGCCTTTTCGAGTGAATATTTTGGTATATGGATTTTTCATGAAGAATTTTCCGGTGTTGTTCCCTTTTTAAATGAAGAGACATATGGTTCTTATCTGTTCTTTGTTATTCTGATATTAGGATTCGGAATTATCAAGGAATGCTTAAAGCTCCTTTTTGGGAAATGGACGATGAAGCTTGTCATCTATACGTTCATCGTTAATTTAATTTCCTTAGTAGCAATCTTGTTTATGATGAATGGGCCAGCATTTTGGAATCCGAATTTTCTATTAGAATTAACGGAGGCAGGCTTCGTTACCGAAGGCAGTGAGGCATTTGAAACGGTTAGCATCGTTTGGGAACAAGCAACGTTTTGGATTCTAATTCTACTAGTACTCGGATTGATTTGGGATGCGATTGATGGATTTATAAGGGTTTATAAAAAATAATAAAAAAGGCGGTAGTGATTAGTGTTAAAAATCACTACCGCCTTTTTTTATGAAAAGTGCCCTGTCAATCTAAGCTTAGAACAAAGATAATGAAAATAAAAATTGAGAAATTAGCGGAGGTGTCGAATTGTAACAGGTTATTTTCTACTCTCATAGAATAGCTATAAGCCAAGCCTTTGAAAAGGAAGGGGATGCCTCATGCCCCGTTCTAAAGATAATACCATTATATGCAGACCGGAATTTCCACCTAGAAGCTGCCCAGCTATTTTTCCTCCCAAGCCCCCCCTAAAACGTTCAAAACAAAAAAAGTAGTAACAGATGAAATTTGCGGGAATATTGAGCAAAATATTACGTTAGAACAATATTCATTTTATGTCCACCACTAAATATTTCGATAGAGGATATATGTACAAAAAATATAAAACAAGCTACCAAAGAAAGTTTTCAAAGCAAGCAGAATTTTAAATTTTTCTTCAGAAGGTAAAGAAAACATACTTCATAATAAAAGGCTGTTTTCCATAAGATTGTTGCTTCTAACAACAATTGAAAACTCAGAGTGTATTGAAGCGGAAAGGAAACGGTCCCTTGCCCACAAACAACAAACTTTACGAAAACAGGGCTTAAAAAAAGGGGAAACAGGCCTTCAGGTTATACTACAAATTAAAGCATTGGTTTAAATAGAAAGGCTGTTTGTATGAAAAAAGTATTTTTAAGCATTGTAAAATCATTTAGGATAACCAAAATGAATCGATTCTATACCACTTTGGCATCAAATTTGCTTTTTTTATAGTAGATGGTGGCGGCTTGGTTTCAGCCGCCATGTGAGTTTTTCGTAAAGTTTGTTGTTTTTAAATTACACACTAAGTTTACCCCACTGAGTTGATTCTTGCTGCGGGCACTTGACTCCTGCGGGAAGAGAGGGAAGTGGGAGACCCCACAGGCGAAGCCGATGTCTAGCTCCAGCAGCTAACTCGCTGTGAAAAATAGGAAAATTCCCAAAAGGCAAAGGACGCCTTTTGGGAATTTTCCTATTTTCTTCACGAGCTGGGCAAGCCGCTTCCACTTTTCTCGGAGGCTCCCATTCCTCCCCGAGGAGTCTAGTGCCCGTAGCGGAAGTAAACGGGCTGAATTTATAAGGAAAAACAACAATCTATGAGAAAAGAGCCAATAGAAAAACCTAACCGCTACATCTTACTGGTGTAGCGGTCAGGCTGTAATTATTAAATATAGATTAAGTGCTTACTAGTAAAAAGATCTGTTACCGAACCTCCTACTATATCACCCTTTCATTTCCGCAGTTGCTGTGCCTATATTTTTTCGCTTTCGGTTAGAATTGGTTAAATAAACCCCAATAAAAACAAGAAATCCTCCTACAATCTGTACAAGCGTAATCGTTTCACCTAATAAAAAGCTAAGAATGGCGGTGAAAATCGTAATTAAGTACATATAAATACCCGCTTTGCTTGCGTCCAAATGGCGAAGCGATATATTCCAGAATATAAACGAGCCAACAGACGGAAAAAGGGCAATATAGACAACGCCAATGACAGCTTCTTTGCTTAATGGATACTGAATACCAGAAACAAGTACAAATGGAAGAAGGGTAACTAATCCGAATAAAGCAGATACTGCCGTAGCCGAAATAGGAGGGATGCTTTTGAGCTTTCTCCCAAAGATAGAATAGAAGGTCCAAACAAGAATGGCCAGCAGCATAATGAGATCGCCTAGATTATAATCAATTTGAAAAACTTGCAGCAGCTGTCCCTTTGTTAAGACTAATAGAACGCCAAGAAACGAAATAATAAGACCGAGACCTTTGCTAAGAGACACCTTCTCCTTCAAAATTAGGGCAGAAAAAAGAAAAATGAGGGCAGGATTCATCGAATTTACTAGTGCCGCATTCATCGAAGTTGTGTATTGAAGTGCTTCGTACAAGAGAAAATTGTAGCCGATGATGCCGAATATCCCCATCACGAATAGCGTCTTCCATTCTCGCCACACTCGCTTCCAATTCGGTCGTTCAATAAAATGAGCAAGTGGGAACAAGAGAAACAATGCCAGTAGCCACCGTGAAAATGTCAATTGAAGAGGAGACAATTCAGCGACTACATATTTTCCAAACACATAGTTTCCCGCCCAAAACAAGTTAGCTAAGATAAGAAACAAAAATACGTAGTGCTTTTTCATGATAAAAACCCACCTTCTAACCGAATGACTTTCACTTTCTATATTTGTTATATTTTACTAATATAACAAATTCCGAAAATTTAATCAATTTGAAATAACAAGGCAAGACCCTATAGAAGTAGCAATAACTGAAAATATTTTCACCAGTGTATTAAGGAGAATTGAACATGTAAAAGGTTCAAAAAAGAGATATTCATACTTAGAACGTGATGGTTTTAGCCTTAAACGTAGAGACACTCGAAAGTTGGCTTTTTTGTGAAGAAAGTACCACTTCCCATTTCAACATTCGTCAAAAACACTAAATGATAACTAGTAATTTGTAAAACCTTGTCAAAAAATAGTGGTAATTTTCTAGAAAACATGTATTATTAATATGTAGTGTGAATTTTGAGAAAACGAAAAAATTCACGATTCAAATTATTTTATATAAATAGGGAAGGTGTTTTTATTGAGTGTAGTAGAGAATTTTATTAAGAAAAGCACGATGGCCATTTTACCCGCTTGTTATGAAATGTATCGTACGGTAATACTAGATCAATCGGGTGAAAAGATTTATAGCTATAAATCAACAAAGGAAATCTTGGAAGAAGCTTGTATTGCGTATGGAGCAGACTATGATGGAAGAATTAAGGCAGTTCGATACGCACTGAAATATAACAGAAAAACACCACTTATGATTTGTCCACTAGAAATCATCTATGCGTTTCCTACTATGTCCCCGGATAATTTTGATTGTATTTGGTTATTCAACCGCCATATTGACTCCTTTTTTAAAGATAATGGTCAATCGTACGTCCATTTTAAAAATGGTGAAAAAATTGCTGTTAATTGCTCTTTGGATGTCCTAACAAGGCAACGACAACGAACAGCAGTCACGATGATGCACTTTTCCCAACCACCATTTGTTACCATCACAGTGAATGCACGAGGAAAAGAGGCATTTACGAAGGAATAGAGAGTAAAAAAGGTTCTTTTTTAGCTGGCTTTTCATTTTCATGTTTATAATAAAATGATTATTTCTACGGATAAGAATTGTATAGGATTGCGAAAGAAAAGGTTGACCAAATGAGAAAATTGGTCAACCTTTTCTTGTCTAAAAAGCTAAAAAACCAATCTGAATTATCCCAATCCATTTTTGAAAAACAATATATACTGCATCCCTTACTCAAATTAGAATGCGCGTGGAACTTCTCAACTCTCTACATATTATGTGAAAACTTGTTAAGACTAGCTAAGTGAAGTGTGTCATGTCGCCTAGATTAGTGAAACGAACGTTGAAAGGTTCGGTAAATTCATCGATTCGTTCATCTATACAGTAAAGCCAAATGACTTTAAAACATCAGACAAGGACAATAATTCTATTATTCATGCATTAAGAGATAAAGTGGTTGATGGAATCGTGGAAGTAGAACGTGCATGTAGTGTTATGGATGGATCCTAGTAAAGGGGGCGGAATATGTTTTCGTTACGCGGAGACGCTCATAAAATTTATCTTCACTTAAAAAAAGCAGCAAATGATGGTCGATCCTTCAAACAAATGAAGGAATTAATAGAAGTCAAAAAAATTCAGGCGTTTTATCAATCGATAGATAGTGATACGTTAAAAATCATTTATTACCGTATGATCAAAGAAAAAAATGGATCCGGTATTATCCCTATATTTGTAACCGCTGTACCATGGTTTTTATTTTTGTTCTCCAATCAATTGCAACAATTACTTTTTAAAGAGGGGAGTAAACTTTGGGTTGTCTTTGGCATTGTTTACATGCTCATTCTTACGACCACTGTCGTCCTTCATTTTCGTGAAAAAGCATGGGCTGCTTTTCATATAAAAATAATTCAGGACACGTTAGACGAAAGAAAAAGACAAGACTGATCGGGATATTTGACAACTTAATGTTCCTATCTGCTTCTTGGATGGAGGAGTAGGTCTGTTTGTGTTACAAGCAGGCCTTTTTTGATATAAGTAAGGGTCAAATAAAATTTAGTCTATTTTTGTAGAAATTTGTAGAATTTTACGTTGTGATTCAATATAATAACAACTGATACAACTAGTAAGATAGGATGACTTTTCTAACAAAATGTCAGACTATTTGGCTAGAATAAGTAAATGTATTAGCCAAAAGTACTAGACTCGGGCATGTAAAGAAAAATTAAGTGATTATTTATCTAAAGTGACCTCGAGCCCTTAGCCACAGGAGTTGAAAAAAAGGGGGGATCGAATGAATAAAGCAGCGTGGAAATCCCGGATATTTTGGAGAATATTCATGGTTTCATTTGTAGCAATAATCTCGCTCATTGCTTTTGTTTTTATTTCATCAAAGCTTATTCTTCCAAAAATTTCTCAAGAGCAGTTTAAGCAAATGACAGATATAGCAGTGAATCGTTTAACGAGACAGGTTGACATGGTAGAGGATAGTATGGAATCTATTTCTAAAGCAAGTCAACAAAATAAAGAGTTGCTGCTAGATGATGTAAATAAAGTAAACGACGAGTTAAATAAATTAGTGGATATGTCTACCTTTTTTGATGGAGGTACGATTACCGACGAAAATGGAAGTGTATTAGCCTCAAGATCATTGAATTTGGAAGAATATCAAAATGTTAGTTACCTTCAGTATTCGATGGCATTTAGAGAAGAGAAAAAAACGTATTTAAGTAATGTGTTGACACAACGAAATAATCCAACAAAATCTCTCATTCTTTTGTCCATTCCTGTTTATGACGACTATCATCAATTGGCACGTGTTGTTCACTTATCCATTCATCTAAATAAAACGGGTCTTTTTCAATCGATTTTTCAAGAGCTGAATATTGGAATGGATAGTTACGCATACATTGTCGATTCTAAAGGAACCTTAATCGCCCATCCCAAGCGAGCTATGTTGGGGGTAAACGTTCGAGATAATCCGGCAGTAAAGGCGTTATTAAATAAAAAATCAGGTTATATGAAGTTAGTCAATCAATTTGATGCAGAAATGTATTCGTCTTATCAATATGTTCCAGGACTAAAATGGGGGATTGTTGCCCAAGTTCCGGTTGAGACAACCTACTTAGGTATGGAAAAGTTTCATAAGTTTTTATTGATGGCTTCGATTATCATTGTTATTTTACTAACCATGTTGACAGCTTATCATTCTATGAGGACTATCAAGCCATTGAGAAAACTATATGAAGCAGTCGATCATGTTGCAAAGGGAGATTACCAAGCGTCAATAGAGAATATTTCCGAAAAAGATGAAATTGGCATTCTCTCGAGACGATTTAATGAAATGATTTCTTCCTTAAAAGTAATGCGAATAGAGTTAGAATTAAAGGAAAAATCCTTACAGGTCCAAAAAGAGTTTTTACGGAAGATTATTGATAACAGTCCATCCGCGATTTATATAATGGATTGGGAGGGACGCTACACATTAGCAAACAAAGCGTTTGCAGATTTACTTGGGATGACTCCTCGAGATATTATTGGAAAAAAAGAGGATGACTTTAATCCAAATCAAGAAGAAGTAGATTTTTACCTTTCTATCAATCGTGAAGTTATCAAAACAAAAGAAGAGAGGTTCATACCGGAAGCAACGATTTTTGATAGCGAAGGAAATCAACATTGGATGCAGGTGGTAAAGGTTCCTATTTTAGAAGAAGCAGGGAGATCTCATTCTGTTTTATGTTTTGCAACGAATATTACAGAAAGAATTAAAAATGAGGAAAAAATAAAATTCCATGCTTCTCATGACAACTTAACGAAATTACCGAATCGATTCCTGTTCAAGCAATGTATCGAGCAAGAAATGGAATTAGCTAAAGTAGAGCAATCGCAATTTGCGGTGTTGTTTATGGACTTAGATCGTTTTAAATACGTCAATGATCATTTCGGTCATAGTATGGGAGACAAATTATTACAAGCTGTCACTGCTCGGTTAAAAGAAAATCTACATGAACGAGATACAATTGCGAGATTAGGTGGCGATGAGTTTACAGTAATCCTTCCAACTATCGATGATAAGCAGCAAATTAGCAGTATTGCTTCGAAATTAATTCAGGCACTTGCTGAGCCGTACCAAATTGATGGCCAGTCCTTTGTTACAACAACAAGTATTGGTGTGGGTGTGTATCCAAATGATGGGGAAGATGTAGAGACATTAATAAAAAATGCTGACACTGCGATGTATCAAGCCAAAAATCAAGGCAAAAACACGTATCGCTTTTTCCACCATGAAATGCAATCCATGCTATCCAATAAGTTTAAACTTGAGTCCTCTATGCGAGGTGCTCTAGAGCGCAATGAATTTCACCTACATTATCAACCAAAGATGGATACGAAGACAGGGAAACTTTCCGGGATGGAAGCATTACTTCGCTGGGAACAAAAGGAACTGGGGATGGTGTCACCCGCGGAATTTATTCCGATAGCAGAAGAAACGGGAATGATCATCCCAATAGGAGAATGGGTATTAAAGACGGCCTGCCTACAAAATAAACAGTGGCAGGAGGCAGGGCATGCCCCAAAAAAGATAGCAGTGAATTTGTCAGTAAAACAAATGGAACACAACAATATTGTACGGACAGTCAGGAAGGTATTGAAGGAAACGGAACTTGACCCTATTTGGTTAGAGCTTGAAATAACCGAAACCGCTATTATGGAAAACAAAAACACGATTATTCGTACGTTATCACAACTAAAAAGGCTCGGTGTATCGATTGCTATTGACGATTTTGGTACAGGATATTCCTCGCTTAATTATTTAAAGCGATTCCCTGCTGACACGCTAAAAATAGATCGCTCTTTCATTCAAGATTTGTTGTCAGGAAAAAATGACACAGTCATTGCTACAGCCGTCATTTCAATGGCAACGGAATTAGGATTAAATATCGTCGCAGAAGGGGTAGAAACCGAAGAACAACTTCAATACTTATATGAACAAGCATGTAATGAAGTACAAGGATTTCTTATAAGTCCACCCGTATCAACAGATAAAATGGAAAAACTTCTAACGAAAGAACAATTGTACGATTATCCGCAATAAGAATAAGCGACCGACCTTATATTTAATATGCTCCCTCTAAGGTAGACAGAGTAAAAAGATCTGCTTCTTAGAGGGAGCTTTTCTATATCTACTTCATTTTGTTTCTGCAGAGTTTAAGGAGAAAGTACTGCTTGCGTACAAAAATAGGGATTACTAGTGATGGTTTTTCTTATATAAAAGTTTTTTTCGTAAAGGTTGTTGTTTTGAACGGAAATAAACGGGTTGAATTTATAAGTAAAAACAACAATCTACAATAAAACAGTCTATATAAAAACGAAATTTATGGTCTGATAAGGAAAATAGTTAATAGAATAGATAGTAGAGTTTACGAAAAAATGGACTTTTAAAAAAGTTGGAATAAAGAAGAAACTGGAGGGAAATCGATGAACAAGGAAAAAGAGGAGCAACCATTATCAAGGACGAATTCGAATAAGAGCAAAACGGATGTGAGTGTACATAACAACTTTAATTTTACTATTAATTTAGGTGATTCTTTGAGTTTAGTAGCGTTGATTGCAGGCGTTTATGTAATAAAGAGAGTGGCTACGAAACAAAAAACAAGTACATGAATGAGTAAATAGGATAGCTTGGACGACGTGGCGACTATTTCTATCCTTCTACTTTCTGGTTAGCTGCTAATCCTAAGACATGTAGTAGTGTTGACCGAGTACTGACCATACTCGGTCTTTTTCCTTTTTAACTTAATATTCGATTTCCTCATAATCTTTAGGCTGAGGTTGAGGCTGCTCATTGTCTCTGTAAGAAAAGCTAGTAGGGTTTTGAAGTTCCTCCTGTCTTTTTTCTGTAATCTTATCATTTCGCTTTCCTCGTTTTTCCATTGTGGGATTACTCCTTTCAACTATTCTATCCTTAATATGTACTGTTTTGACGGTTTCAACCATGTAGCTGAAAAATTATAATTAGAAGGGGATAATTTAATTAGGCTCTTTTCTCAGTAGTTCTAACTTAGTTTTCAGCTAAAAAGCAACAACCTTTACGAAAAATTCACATGGCGGCTGAAACCAAACCGCCAACATCTACTATAAAAAAGAAAATTGGATGCCAAAGTGTTATAGAGCCGATTCATTTTGATTATCCTAAACGATTTTACGATGCTTAAAAAATACTTTTTTCATACAAACAGCCTTTCATTAAAATAATTAATATGCGTCGGTCAATAGCCAGCTCTATTTGTTTTAAGAAATAGGCCGCCTGACACAGTGTTTGTTTTAGTTTAGCTCCACTAGGAGGGCCGAGGTCATAAGTCAAGCAGCCCAAAAAGGCAAAAAGCGCCTTTCTGGTCTGCTAGCCTTATGCTTGTCGGGGCTGTTCAAGGCGCTTTCGCTTTTGGGTTAGAAGGGTTTCCACTTGAGTTTTTCGGCTTCTTTAAATCGGTTTTCTACGGATTTCCAGTCGACAACATTCCACCAGTTGTCTACATATCGTTTGCGCTCGTTCTTATATTGTAGGTAATACGCGTGTTCCCATACATCAAGGACAAGCAACGGAACAACGTCCCATTGACTTAAATTTTGGTGTTTTTCTGCCTGTAAAATTTCCAGTCGATGCGACCGTGGAGACCAGACTAGAATTGCCCAGCCAACCGCTTCTACGTTTTTAGCCGCTTCAGAAAAATGTTTCTTAAACTTTTCAAAGCTACCAAAAGTTTGATTGATAGCATCTTTCGTTTTCCCTATTGGTTTTCCTCCACCTTGTGGACTCATAACATCCCAAAAGATTGTATGCAAATAATGTCCGGCTCCATTAAATGCAGCTTCTCTTTCCCAATGTTTAATGAGAGTAAAATCGCCAGAATTTCTCGCTTTTTGCATTTCTTTTTCGGCTTTATTTAACCCATCCACATACCCCTGATGATGTTTTGTATGGTGAAGCCTCATGATTTCTCGATCAATATATGGTTCAAGGGCATCATACGAATACGGCAGGGGAGGGAGTTGATGTGCGCCAATTGGCACTCCTCCATTGTTAACTACGGAGGACCGATCGTCTGCGTTTTCTTCCTTCTGTTGGTTATGTTCTTCTACGTTACCCTCATCATTTAGCATGTATAAACGTTCCCATTGCATATACAAGTCCTGTGCCTTATCATACAATTCGTTAAAAGACTTCTTCTCTGTTGAATTCGCAATTGTCGTTTTGAATTGCTCCATTTCATCTTCCCATGCTTCTATCGCTTCGACATTTAATTGTCTATTATTTGATTGAAGTTGTTTGGAATGCTCATACAAATCACTACACCAATTCAACAGGTCAGTCAAATAATTTTCATGCTGTTCCACAGATAGCAACCTCCTCCTATATGCTGCTTTTACTATATGTTTTGGCAACAAAAATGTTCAAATAAAGTGGTTAAAAAAGGGGAGAAGAGGTTACATACCAATGAACTAGTTGAATAGGGGGAGGTAACGAGTTAAAAACCTGATGGTAGTGGGAAGGTGGAACAGAAGTGAATTTTTATAAAACGGAAAGGAATAGTCCATTGCGCAAAAACAGCCTAAGCTTTTGAACTCCACGGTAGTATGCGTAGCGCAAGCCGTGGAGTTCTGGATTATGCTTGAAATGAATAGCCGGACAGAACGAAGATTTTCGCTCTTAATAACAACTGAAACAATCTTATTACCCCAGTTTTTCTGGTTGAACAATGGATTGATAAATATCGTCGAGAGACCAAACTTTTCCTTTTTCATCTTTATAAACGACGTGTTCCCGATTAAAGTGCACAGGGGAATCTAACCCTGCCGCAGCAGCTACCCGATATAAACCTTTGCGCATCGTAATGACATAATTAGCAGTACGCCATTTCTTTTCATCAATGACGAGTCCTTTTTGTAGCTCAGGATCTGTTGTTGCGACACCGACGGGACAACCATTGGAGTGGCATTGTAAGGCTTGGATGCAGCCTACCGTAATCATAAACCCTCGTGCTATATTAATAAGGTCGGCCCCCATTGCTAGGGCAATGGCAATTCGATCTGGTGAAAACAGCTTCCCGGAGGCAATAATTTTCACGCTATCACGGACGCCATATTTCCTTAAGGCATTATCTACTAAAGGTAACGCAGATCGAATCGGCAAACCTACCGTATCAGCCAATTCTTGATAGGAAGCTCCTGTACCACCTTCACCACCGTCTACGGTGATAAAGTCAGGTCCTTTTCCGGTATCTTTTATATGTTTAGCTAATTCGTCCGCTTCATGACCACTTCCAATTACAACTTTCATTCCGACAGGTTTACCAGTATGTTCCCGGATACCTTCCATAAAATCAAACAGTGAAGGCAAGTCACTAAATTCCCGAAAACGGTTCGGACTATCAATCGACTTAAACGGTTCTACCATACGTATTTTGGCAATTTCCTCTGTCACCTTTTCCCCGTCAATATGACCGCCGCGTGTTTTCGCCCCTTGCGCAAGTTTAATTTCAAATGCTTTTACTTCCGGTATTTCGCTTTTTTCCTTTAATGCTTCCCAACTAAAATTACCCTCTTTGTCTCGAACCCCAAATAAACCAGGGCCTATTTGCATGATAATATCGACGCCACCCTTTAAATGGTACTCAGAAATTCCGCCTTCACCCGTATTCATCCAAGTCCCTTTGGCAATTCCTAATCCTTCCGAGAGTGCAGTAATGGCGCGATCACCTAGAGAACCATAACTCATGGCAGACATGCCAATTTGTCCCTTAACAACAAAGGGGTTTTTTAGGTTTTTCCCAATCACAATAGCATCATCGTCATCTAGTAAATAGACAGGTGACTCATTCTTCTCTAAATGTTCTTTTCTCTGTCCAAATAAAGGTTCATTTACTAATAGATATCGATCTGTTGTTACTTTCGTTTCGTAATCCATTTTTAACTCTTCGGTTAATTTTGGAAACATGGAATTTCTAATATAAAAACCTTCTTGCTCAAAATCTCTTTGTGACCCAAAACCGACGACATCACGTTTATATTTTGCTTTTTTGACAATATGCTGATAGTCATTTCGTGAAAAGGGTTTCCCTTCTCGGTCATTATTAAACAAATACTGACGAAGCTCAGGTCCAATGGTTTCTAGGAAGTATCTAGCTCGTCCAATTACTGGGTAATTACGAAGAATTGGATGTTGCTTTTGTGCACGGTCTACGAAAAATAAATATAGACCAACTATTATAAGTACTAGAATAATAAGAGCAAGAATAAAAAAGCCAATGATTGTCAATATATTTGCTATATTCATTATTGATTCCTCCTACTAAGACAACATGGTTAGTATCATTTTGCAATCGTCACTATCGTTATATTTTCCAAATGGTGAGAAACTATCCAATGGGTTTTGAAATGTATTATTAGTACAAATGTAAATAGTAGGAAAGGAGTGCCTCGTTAAATACGAATATAAGCTTGTTTTTCTGTAAATACTTAAGTATATGATGTAACTGGAGGAAATGGAATATGACAGAAAAGCATACGCAATTAACGTCTGCTGAGATAGCTTGTATTTGGACTAGCTATATGAACGATAGTATGGCTACTTGTATTCTTAGCTATTTTTTACAACATATAGAAGAGGAAGAAATTAAACCTATTGTCCAGTTTGCTTATGATATTTCAGCTGCTCATTTAGAAAAGATAACAAACATTTTTCAAGAAGAGAAGATCCCAATGCCTACAGGTTTTACGATTGAAGATGATGTGAATTTACATGCTCCCCGTCTATATACAGATACGTTTATGCTTACCTACATTAACCATATGGCAAAGGTTGGATTACTTGCTTATAGTGGATTTATTGCGATGAGTGCTAGGAAAGATATACGAGAGCAGTTTATAAAAGGACTTCAAGAAACAACGGAGTTATATGATAGTAGTTCAGATGTTTCTCTTTTAAAAGGCTTATTTGTGAGGGCTCCTTATATTCCTTACCCGAAAAAAACGGATTATGTAGACAGTAAAAAATATTTAAGTGGTTTTTCGCTTTTCAGTAAACAACGCCCGTTAAATACGGTGGAAATATCTCATTTATTTACGAACATTCAAACGAACATAATGGGAACGAAATTGTCACTTAGTTTTGCTCAAGTATCACCAAGAGAAAATATTCAAAAATGGATGTATAGAGGAAGTGACATTTCCAAAAAGCATGTGCAAGTGTTTACAAAGGCACTTCTCAATAACAATATACAGCCACCTGTTTCCGCTGATATCGCTATTACTGATTCAACAACGCCACCATTTTCAGATAAATTAATGATGTTCCATATGTCCTTATTAAGCGGGGCTGGTACAGGGAACTATGCAACAGCAGCTGCGGCAAGTCAAAGAAGTGACCTTGTGTTGAATTATGAACGATTATCGCTTGAAATTGCGCAATACGCTAAGGATGGAGCCGATATTATGATTAAGAACGAATGGCTCGAACAACCACCTGGAACAATAGATAAACAAAAACTTATAAAGACAAAGGATACCGAGTGATGTAGGTACCTACATAGAGACGTTTGATATAGAATTACCATTATCACGCTAAATACGGCGTATTCTTCACTATTTTTCATAAAAATAGACCTCCTTATGGTTGGCTACATAGGGAGGCTATTGTAGGTAGGGTTGCTTGACGTGTCACGATAATTACTACTGCTCCTACAAAATAAGAGCTAGCAAATGCCAGCGCCATGTTGTAACATATCTTTTTTTATAGTGGAACTTGTCCTTCCTTTTCCTTCTCAGCTTCTTGGTCCTTCACATGACTTAAATCACTTTTAGAAGCAACACGGAAAATTAGGTTTAATGTTATGTCTTGTTCATTAATTCCATGTGCCTCGCAAATACATTCTTGAAATTTTTTGTTATGCTTAAGCATCATTAATAAATCATTAATATCTGCAAGCCCAAATACATCCTTTATTGTATTTCCATATTTTATTTGTGTGCCAGTTGCTAATTTAGTGATACCATCCTCAGGATTTTCTAAATAATAAATCGTTTCTTCATGTAATTCCAACCGTAACATCCTTTCACATAAGTTAGTTATCATTGCTATTAATCGCCCGATTGGTTCAGGCTAACCATCCTCGAAAAGAGCGTTCCGGGATGGAAGGTTCACTGTATCCCTTGTCCAGATTGAATATGCGGGCTGGAATAATAGATGGACATATTAAATTCGCATATATCTTCATTGAGGTTTTGATAAACTTGATAAACATCAGTAGAGAAGGAAATTGCGTCTCCCTTACTTAGGGTATGATAATTATCCTTACCTATTTCAATGAATAAATTACCAGAATGGACTGTAATGGATTTTAATGCGCCTATTCCAGTCGGGGCAGAGTGATGCTTACATCCGGGTAACATACGAATTCGATAAATTTCTAATGGTATACCAGGAGAAGCAAACGTATTATATGTTTCAAATAAATCATTATCTTCTTTAAAGAAAGGCTGATGTTCTTCTTTAAGCATCTTGATAGAGGGATCCTTAACAAGGAAAGAAGCAAATGGAATCTGTAATCCTGCAGCTATTTTCCAAAGGATCGCAACCGTTGGATTAGAAGTTCCTCGTTCAATTTGTCCAAGCATTGGCTTACTGACATTAGTAAGTTCAGCAAGTTCCTCCAAGGATAATTGACGCTGTTGTCGGTAAAAACGTAACCGTTCTCCAATTTGACTAGATAAGCTATTTTTATCCATATATGACTCCTAAAATTGTATGTTATATTATTCCTCAAGAAATAGTATATCATATATTCAATATCTTGGTTTACTGGAAATCTTTTATAAATTTTTTTGACTATTTCGTTATAACGCTTGGTAGTTCCAAATTACTTCTTATCTGCTGGTTGAAAAATGCTATAACATACAAATGAGGTATACACTATTTCCACAAAACAACATAATGCAAATGAAGTATTAAGGTGTTAATTTGATTATCGTGAGCAAAATAAGAAAGGTGTTTTAGAAGTATACAAAGGGAGGAATATAGATGCAATTAGCTTCTCATGAACTGCATGATTTAACAGAATTAGCAATGGGGTGTTACAACACGATTGGGTGTATGGCAGGTTTTATAAATCAGGCACAAGACCCTGAATTAAAGGAGATTCTCACTAGACAATTTCCTTTTCATGTAGCGGATTATAATTTAAAAGTAGAGTTTATTCAAAGTCAAACAACACCTGATGTGAATAAATTCCAGCCGGATCAACAAGTTAGAAAGCTTCCAGGTTTCACAAATGGAACTGTTCCGCTTCAAACAGGGAAACCAAGAACGGAAGTACAAACACATACGGATAGGGAAATCGCAACGGCATACTTGTTAAATCAAAAAAGTTCCGCTAAAAATTATGGAGCTGCTTCTGTCGAATGTGCAAATCCCGATTTACGTCATTTCTTAGAAAACGCGTTTTTAAACAGTAATCGCCATGCTTATGAAATGTGGCAGTATATGGTGAAAAAAGGATATTATCCACTGATGCCTGCACCACAAGAAAGCACACAGGCTATTGCTGAATTTTTTCAACCAGTACCGGTGCAATAGCAACAAACAGAAAAAACAGGAACTGCTTGAAAGCAGTTCCTGTTTTTTCTTATTTCTTTCTATCCTTTTTCGTAATCTCACTACGAATATTAACGTCTTTTGAAAACTCTGCGTCCGTATTCTTATTGTTCGGGTATTTGTTGCGACGTTCACGGTTATCGTTTTTGTTTGTCATCGTTCGGCTCCTTTCGTTTTTAGTACAAATCTATTTTGTGCAAATGATTAGATTTTATCCCGTATTAACGGGGGAAAGGGCCGATCGATTGAATTTTTACTTTATCATAGGTTATTTTATAGAAAAATCAGGCGCCTTCATTTTTATAAAGGTGGCGCCTGATTTTTTATTCAATAGTTGAATGAAGAGTAGTTGCTAGCTAGCTTTTATACCAGCTCAGACAAAATAAAGAGTTTATTTTGAAGCAATAATCATTAATCTTCCTTATCCTCTTGATTTTCTTCCTCTTTTTCATTATCCATTTTGTCTTTGTTAAACCATAGTGGCTCTTTATCATCAACATCGCCATTATAGTTGATTAGTATTTCTTCGCCTGCTTTTATATCTTTGTAGGCATAGTATTTAAATGTGTGAGTTGAGAAATGGATATCATAAGTGGCGTTAGGCTCATATGAGTGGTTAAATAGCATACCATATCCTAAAACGACAGCACTATGATTTATCCCATACTCATACACGTAATCAGCAAGTACTGTATGCTCAATCAACATATGCTCCTCATTTGGGTAGGGAACGACTGGCGCTTCGTGTATTAATTCACCTTTTGCAATATCGCGTGTCGCAAATACCCCTCTATTAAACTCACCATCGCTGAGTGTGGATGTTTTTACTTCAATCATGTTCGTCACCTGCGCAATCTTTTCTGTTAAGTTCTTATCTTCATAGCTTGACAGTTGTTAAGGAGGAAAGCAACTGTTTTTTTAAATTTCCATAACCCCCTAATAATGACAACTAACAATGCTAAATTAGCTCATTATGGAAGTAGTTGATTAGTAAATGATGGTGAATCGCTTGATAGTAGAAGCGAGTACAATTAATTATTTATGCTCGTTTCTACTGTTGGAGTGTGCATTAATCCATTTCATAATGGCTATTATTACACTTTCTAATTCTTTACCAATAGGTGTTAATTCATATCGGACCTTTCTAGAAGAAGATTCTAATGTTTGTTTTACTACTAACCCCTCATGTTCTAGATCACGTAATCTTTCTGTCAAAAGCCGGTCTGAAATTCCTGGGATTTCAGCTAAAATCTCATGGTATCTTTTTGGTCCTTTTAGCAGCGTGTATATAATAACTCCCATCCATCGTTTACCGATAAATTCGATTGTGTCATGAAAATTATCACACACACTAGCAATGTCTTTATCTTTATTTTTGCAGCAATCAGATATTTCTCGCTCACTCATTATTATAACCTCGACTTTTTAATTCATATTCTACCATAAAATAATTTGACAAAACAAACTTACTAATAGTAAGCTTGTTTCTGTACTTACTTAAAGTAAGTAAAAAGCAAGGGAGGAAAAATTAATGTCAACAACAACGATGCAAAGCCTATCCGAAGTAATTCGTGAACGTCATTCTGTTAGAAAATATGACCCTAATTATAAAATTTCAAGAGATGAAATAGAAGCGATTTTAGATGAAGCGATTCTTGCGCCTTCATCTAGTAATCTTCAACCATGGAGTTTTATTGTTATAGATGATGAAGAAACAAAAAAAGAACTTAGATTAATAGCAAATAATCAAGAACAGGTTGAAACTGCTTCTGCTGTTATTGCAGTTTTAGGTGATACAGAAATGTATAAAAATGTAGAAAGAGTCTACGAAAGTAGCCATCAAGCAGGATTTATTGATGAACAAAGCATGAAACGCGTCATCGAAAGTACTAATAATACCTATCCCCATGCTTCTTTTGAGACAAGAGCCAATATCGCTTCATTTGACGCTGGGCTTGTTTCTATGCAGCTTATGTTAATTGCAAAAGCAAAAGGGTATGACACTGTCACTATGGGAGGTTTTGACAAGCAGAAATTTGCGGAGAAATTTAATATTTCCAAAAGAAATATTCCTATCGTTTTAATTGCTATAGGAAAAGCCGCTACACCAGCATATAAAACAACTCGCTTACCATTAAAAGAAAAGATTGAGTTTATTTAAATAGAATTTTACATGCTGTAATGAACAATAGTAGGTAATGGAAAAATCGCTCCATTTAACAAAAGAAAATCCCTCGCTTTAGTAAAAGCGGGGGATGGCTATGTATATCTTAAGAAGTACTTTTATCGACTGCACTATCCCAATCAGGAAAATAATGTAACGCACTTCTCATCAATTCTGGATGAGATTTTTTTAATTTTTTCTTGTTTAATACAACACCGTTTTCATTTAACTGCTGAATCTCTGCCATCACATCATTTTGACTCATATTGACTTCCATCGTTCCATCACCTTTCATTTGGAATTATCCACAGTATTGCCTTTTTTTCTTTTAAAAATACCTTATTGCTTCACTTATGAAATGAACAAGCCTTTGAAGAATTTTGACGTAATAGAGAGAAATATATTAACAAATGTAAAACCCTATATTTTCAACAAAGGAATAAAGGAGTTTTTCCTTTGTACCCACACCAGACCTATTTAAGGGAAGGGGAATGATGGGGGACGGGGTTATCGAATTAAGAAAAATTCGAAATGCCGTCGAACAATCCGGCTATAGAGGTCCCATTGAAGTCGAAATAATTAATGAAGAAATATGGAACATGGCAGGAGACAAGTCACTCTCCTTGATAAAAGAAAGATACTTAAGTGATGTCTAATAATTTTACAAACCACAACACGTCATTTGTGTTGTGGTTTATTCATTGTGTTAGCTCATAAATTTTATTTATCTTGCTTTCATATTCTTCTAAATGCACAAATCGAGCTTCTCTCAATACTTCTTTTCCTTCGACAAATAAAAGGAGTACAGGGACGGTAAAGATGGAAAAGTGTCCCGCTATTTCTTCCACTTGATCTGCATTAATATGGCCTAGTTGGATAAGAGGGAAAGGAGTCATTAACTTTTGTATCTGTGGCAATAAAGCATGACAAACACTACAATTTGTCCTTGATATGTATAAAAAGCTTAATGAGTGTTTTCCTATAAAATTATCTACCATTTCTAGCGAAGTAAGTTTTTCTAGTTCTCTCATTCTTTGACCTCCAATTATTAATGCTACGCTTATTCTGGATAGTTGCATGTAATTATCTACGAAAAGTGGAAGGGTTAAGGAAGTTACGATTAACTACTGACACGAGAAAAATTGGATAACGATTTATCATATAGCGTTAGTTTAATCTTAATTTCCTCTAGTTATAACGAGATTTTGTTTTTACAGAAAGAGTGTTTGTATGAAAAAAAGTATTTTTAAGCATTGTAAAATCATTTAGGATAACCAAAATGAATCGATTCTATACCACTTTGGCACTAAATTTGCTTTTTTTATAGTAGATGGTGGCGGCTTGGTTTCAGCCGCCATGGGAGTTTTTCGTAAAAATCTGCCTTTACAAATCCTTTTTCACTGGGTAATCACAGTATTCAATAATCGTTCCTTCCGTATCAGCAGGGTTTAAGTAGATTAATCTTCTACCGTGTTTGTTTATGCGCAAACTATCTTTTAATGTACGAATACCTTGTTGTTCTAGTTCTTCTAAAGCAGCATCCAAGTCATCAACACGATAGGCGATATGATGGACGCCTTTCCCTTTTTGCTTTATAAAACGAGCGATTGGAGAGGTAGTATTATTTGTTGGTGCCAGTAACTCTGTTCGGGCGCCATCTACTTCCATAATCGCAATTTCACTCTCCACACCTTTTGCGTCACTTCTATACTGGTCTATTAGTTTCGCACCGAGCACATTTTTATAAAATTGAATTGTATCTTCTAAGTTTCGAACAGCCACGCCTATATGGTCTATTGTTTTCTTCATCGTCATTCTCCTAAACTAATTTGTGCATTTATCTTAACACAATTTTTTTAGGAGATGCTTTTTTTAGCTCGAGGCAATTTTTCTAGAGAAAATGAATCTAGTTTGTCATTGGAACATTATCGAAGGAAGAAAGCGACTATCTTTTACTCCTCTTCACTTTAGTGAATTTCTTCTGTGTATAGTTACTACCAATGAAAACGATACAAATTTCCTCTAAAACCATTGCTTTTCTTATTGGAAAATGTTAGTATTTACTTAACTTTAGAGAAATGGAGGGTTTCCTTGTGGCATCTATTAGACTACGATTTCAACCATTGAACCGTTAATTGAATAACGTTCAAGACTCTGCCTGTTGTGCAGAGTAAATGGGATTGGTCTGTCTATTTTTAAGGAAATTCTTCATTTTACGTATTGTAAAAAGGAGGGGACGAGTCTACCCTCTTTTTTTGTGTCTTTAAAAATATTATAAATATGAAATGTCTCTTTCTTCTTCATCTTATCGCATATTAATTCAAATGCTAGGAGAGGTGTCAGGTCATATTTCACTCAGAATTCCAAAAGTAAGCTGGTAAGTGTATCCTTTACCGGGTTATTTCCGTATACCTTTATCCATTTACTCCAAAACGCAGGCAGAGCCTGTGTTTTTTTATTTAGTTTTTATTAGAAAATGGAGGAATGGAAATGAAGGAAAAACAAAAAGCAATCGTTGTTGGTGTAAATATAAATAACCAGCTTAACTTCTCCTATTCAATGGAGGAGTTAGCGAACTTAGCTTCCGCTTGTGCTATAGAAGTTGTTGGGGAAGTTACTCAGAATTTAAGTCGAGTCAACAAAGCGCATTATATTGGTAAAGGTAAACTAGAAGAAGTGTTGGAGCTGCTTCATGAGTCTGATGCTGATTTTGTGATTTTTAATGATGAGTTATCCCCTACGCAACTTCGCAATCTTGAGGAAGAGCTTGAGAGAAAAATTATAGATCGAACGATGTTAATTTTAGATATATTTGCAGAGCGTGCGAAAACAAGAGAAGCACAGCTCCAAGTCGAAGTAGCCAACCTTAAGTATATGCTTCCGAGGTTAATTGGCGGGCGTGAAGATTTAGGTCGACAAGGTGGCGGATCTGGGTTAAAAAATAGGGGTGCGGGTGAAACAAAATTAGAACTTGATCGAAGAAGAATTGAGGCGAAGATAGCTTCTTTGAATAAGGAATTAGAAGAGCTAATTACCCAGCGTGAAACACAACGGAATCAGCGCAGGAAGAGTGGCGTCCCGATTGTTTCCTTAGTAGGATATACGAACGCAGGAAAATCAACGATTATGAATGCAATGGTGAAACAGTTTAATCCATCAGCCGAGAAACAAGTTTTGGAAAAAGATATGTTATTTGCGACACTAGATACGTCCATTAGGAAAATCAAGCTCCCATATAACAAATCATTTTTGCTGACAGATACGGTAGGGTTCGTAGATAAATTGCCACATCATTTAGTAAAAGCTTTTCGCTCGACCTTAGAAGAAGTGGCAGAAGCGGATCTGTTACTTCATGTTGTCGATTATTCTAATGTTCATCATAGCAATCATATTAGCGTAACCAATAATGTCTTAAAGGACATCGGGATAGACGATATTCCAACGATTACTGTATATAATAAATCGGATTTATGCGATGTTGAAATCCCTATGGTGGAAGGAGAAAACATCTATCTTTCTGCAAAACAAGAAGTGGGAATGACGGAATTAATCGAAGCGATTAGCAATCAAATTTTTAAAGAAAATATAACGTGTGAGATGTTAATTCCTTTCGAGGAAGGTCAACTAGTTTCTTATTTTAATGAGAATGCGAATGTACGAACGACCACTTATGAACATAACGGTACAAAGTTAATAGTGGAATGTACTAACAGTGATTATGAAAAATATCAAAAATATGTGATGAAGTAAATCGTAAATTTGAAGAAGGATGTGTACAAATGATGAAAACAAATGAAGAAATAGTACAGTTGGCTAAACAACATGGTCTTGATATAAAAGAGGATTCGCTACAACGAAACGATTCTGGCCTGGATTTTCATGTTGTTTTTGCAACTGATTTAGAAGGGGAAGACTGGGTGCTGCGCATCCCTCGTCGCAGCGATGTAGTAAAACGATCAAGTAAAGAAAAACAAATTTTAGATCTCGTAGGACGAAACCTTTCTGTTCAGGCACCAAAATGGAAAATTTATTCAGAAGAGCTTATTGCGTACCCATTACTTCAGGGAGTTCCGGCTGGTACGATTGATATGGAAGCGAAAGCGTATGTTTGGGAGATTGATGAGAAGAATCTACCTGATACCTTTGTCGAGACACTAGCTAAGGCAATGGTTGAACTGCATAGCATCAATCACAGTGATGCGAAAAATGCTGGACTTTTCATTCATACACCGGAAGAATTACGCCATGTAATGAAGGAGCGTATGGACAAGGTGAAAGCGGAATTTGGCGTTAGCGCTGAACTTTGGAAACGGTGGGAAACTTGGCTTCAAAATGATTCGCTATGGCCAGAGCAAACAGCACTTGTACATGGGGATCTTCATGCTGGTCATATTTTAGTTGATAAGGAATCTCGTGTTACGGGAATGATAGATTGGACGGAAGCGAGCGTTACGGATCCTGCTAACGACTTTGTATCTTATCACGCTACCTTTGGAGAAGCAGCATTGGAGAAATTGATTCACGCGTATGAACAAGCTGGTGGCCATGTATGGGAAAAGATGTTCGACCACATCGTAGAACTCGCAGCGGCTTACCCTGTCGCAATTGCTGAGTTCGCTCTTTCCTCAGGACTTGAAGAATATGAGGAAATGGCGAAACAGGCACTTGGCGTAAAAACTAATTAAGCTATTTACTAGTTTAAGGATTCCATAATGAGTGGACAAAAGGAGCTGTATGTAGCAGCTCTTTTTGTTATGAATTAAATAGGGTAGGACAGCTACATAATACCTATTGTTCTTTGCTGAATGTGGTATTATTGAAGAGAAGAGAAGAAGAAAATTGTCGAAAAAAGTATTTTATTTTTAGATGGAAACACAGTTGTAATAACTGGTTATGGAGTTTTCGTTACGAACCATTTATTAAATACCAAGACTAGAAAGACTTTGTCACTAGTAGAGATGAAAAAATCACTAATAATATGATTGGATAGTAACAAAATCTAGAAATGATAGTTAAGTGGACTCCATTTACTATTTCTCTTACCGATAGGAAGGGGCAAGTGTATGCAGCACTTTTTAGATAAAATAGGTCATAATATTTTTGCAATGAAAAGTATTTTTGATTCTATCAAAGATTTGATTTTTTTAATGGAGAAAGATGGAGACTCTTTTCGATATGTATATATAAATCAATCAGCATTAAAGGTTCTAGGTTTTAAAGAAGCAGTTGTAGGTAGGCGGATAGAAGATGTAATGCCAAAGGAACGGGTAGATACATTGATAAGCCAATATCACGATGTCGTATCCACGCAAAAATCGCTGAATTTTGAAGAAAAGATTGATACTATTCATGGAGAATTTATAGGAGAAACGTCTCTTAACCCTATTTCAACAGAAAAAGGTACTTGTAACTTTGTACTAGGCATCGTTAGGGATGTTACAGATAGACGACGTAAAGAGAAAGAGCTTACAGAGACGAAACGACATTTAGAAAGCAATCAAGAAAGACTGCATTCCCTTGTCAAACATAATAGGGATGCTGTATTTGAGTTGGATTTACAAGGGAATTTTATCAATATGAATGAAAGGACTTGTGAAATTACAGGTTACGAAGCTAGTGAGCTAATCAATACATCTTTTGAGCCACTTATAGTAGGAGGGAATATTAAAGAAACAAATGCTTATTTTAAAAACGCTTTAAAAGGAAAGACGGAAGAGTATGAGGTTTGCATTCAAAAACGTAATGGTCAACAGGTTCTTTTGCATGTTAAAAACATCCCAATTGTCGTAGACGGAATCGTTGTTGGCCTATATGGAATTGCCAAAGATATTACAGAGGAAAGTAAATTGGAACAGCTTTTAAAAGAGAGTGAACAGCGGTATAAATCTTTATTTGAGAATCATCCGGATGCGATTTTTTCCATTGACCTTGATGGAAACTATACAAGTGGAAATCCTGCTGCTGAAAAAATTTCTGGTTATTCCATGGAGAATTTGAAAGGAAAGCCTTTTTGGCATTCAGTAATACAAGAAGATAGAGACTATGCTTTCGATCGATTTAAACAGGTAATAGAGCAAAAGAAGCCAGAAAGTTATCATATTAGGATGAAACATGGGGTGGGTCATCAAATTGACGTATTTGTGATGTGTATTCCAATATTTGTGGACAACCAAATTGTTGGACTGTACGGAGTTTCGAGAGACATAACCGAACAAAAACGTGCTCAAGCGGCTTTAGTGGAAACAAAAGAGGAACTAGAAACGTTTTGGAATTATTCCGTTGACCCTGTGTTTTTCTTCTCCTCCGATGGAAAAATCCTAAAAGTGAATCCTGCTTTTGAAAAAATGTTTGGTTTTAGTGAAGCAGAGGTTTTGGAAAACATGAGCCTGATTGTTCCCTCTAGTATGGAGGACGATGCAAAAGGGATAAATGAAAGAATACGTAATGGAGAAACAATTACCTACCATGAAACAAAACGAATGACGAAAAGTGGAGAGATTTTAGATATTATTGCCTCATATACGCCTGTACAGAATGAGAAGGGCAAGGTAGTAGGAGCCACCTCCTTTTATAAAGATGTTACAGGTGTCAAAAAGGCAGAAAAGGAACTGCAAAAAAGCGAAGAGAAATTTCGTTTAATAACAGAAAACGCTTTTGATGTAATTAAATTGGTTAGCCCATCTGGCATGGTAGAGTATGTTTCTCCAGCAAATGAAAGAATTCTTGGTTACGCTTATTCCGAGTATATCGGGAAGCCATTTACGACATATATTCATCCAGATGACATACCATTAGTGGAAAAAGGATTTGAAGATATCCTTAATAGAAAAAAGCCGTCTCCAGTTGAAACTCGGGTTCTTCATAAAAAAGGACATTGGATCTGGTTAGAGGTTACAATAACCCCCATTATAGAGGATGGGAAAGTGAGACAATTGGTATTAATTTCTCGGAATATTACCGAACGAAAAAGGCATCGAGATGCACTGACGAAAATGGCTTTTTATGATTACTTAACAGGGTTGCCGAATCGGCGGACTTTTGATGACAGACTAGAGATGGCAATCCATCAAGCCAATCGTTCAAAAAAGAAGGTAGCAGTTATGATGTTAGATGGTCGTAAGTTTAAACAGATAAACGATACGTACGGCCATGATGCAGGAGATGCCGTGATTAAAGAGCTTGGGAAACGAATTCAACAATCCCTACGTAAAACAGATACGGTGTCACGATTGGGTGGTGATGAAATGGGGGTTATCTTAACGGAACTTGAATCGACGGAATTTGCAGAAGTAGTCGCAAAACGCATCTTGCATTCCCTTGATAAACCATTACACTTTAATAATAATGAAATAACGCTAGAAGCGGGAATCGGTATTGCTTTTTATCCAGATCATTCCGTAGATAAAAGACAGCTAATAAAACATGCTGATGAAGCTTTATATATTGCGAAAAAATCTAATCAAAATGAGTATAGGATTTATCAGTAATCCACAACAGCTTATTTGATTATCTGTGTACAGTTATTTGGAAAACGAGAGGAAGGATACGAAAGGAGCTGTTGCGGCAGCTCCTTTTGTGATAGGAAAAATGGCGTGATTTAGACAAAATAAGTATAGCTGTTATTAGGGTTACCAATATCATTTCTACTATTATGGAAGAAAAAGGGATGATCGTAAGTTTTGTAGAATACTATTTAACAGAAGAAATAATAGAGAAATCAGGATTCTCTATAGTGTAAGAAGAGGTGAATTGTTTGAGTGCATTGTTTACTAGTGAATTATTAGTTACATGTCTCTACTTGATAGGCATTATTTTTTGGATTGGAATTTACGGCAGAAAAATGATTAAAAGAAGTGCTGCTTATTCCTTTCCAATTATCCTTTTTGTTAGTGGAACAGCGATGTTAATTCTTGGAATGACTTATGTAAGAGGGTGGGCTGCAGCGGGATTCTTTACGTACGGCTTAGGAATTTTCCTGTCAAGTTTAGTTGTTTTTCTTTCCCTTGAGGTTCAAGAACGGAGAGGTTGAGTAATAAACATAATTGGGTTGACCACATTCTTGGTTGACCATTTTTGCTTTTCATGGTCTTATTATACAGTAACTAGTGAATTGTTTGTCATAAATAAAGGCTGTATCCGTAAAAATTGTGGCTTTTTAACGGAAAACGAAGTTGAACCTATTGAGTTGATTTCTACTACGGGCAAAATTTATAAATGAGAACAATAATCTATGAGAAAAGCTCCTAAATAAAAGAATGACTAGATTGTATAAGATTAGTAGCGGAGGACGCCAAGATGAAATTCAAAAAACTATTAAAAAGACTAGCAATATTCCTTCTCCTGCTAGGTATATTTATGTTCCTAAATAACACAACCCTTTTTACAAAGGATCGTAGTGGAGACCCTTTGTTACTTGCTCATCGCGGGCTTGGACAAACCTTTAGTATGGAAGGAATTGAAGGAGATACATGCACAGCCGAACGTATATTTGAACCGGAGCATCCGTACATAGAAAATACCATCCCTTCAATGGAAGCGGCATTTGATGCAGGTGCTGATATCGTGGAATTAGATATTAAGCCTACGAAAGATGGACAATTTGCTGTTTTTCATGATTGGACATTGGATTGTCGAACAGATGTAGAGGGAACAACGCAAGACTATACAATGCAAGAATTGAAAAAAGTGGACATAGGTTATGGCTACACCGCAGATAATGGCAAAACATTTCCTTTCCGTGGCAAAGGTGTAGGGTTAATGCCTTCCCTTGACGAAGTCTTATCCGATTTTCCAGAAGGGGAATTCTTAATTCATATAAAAAGTGATGATCCCGAAGAGGGAAAACAACTAGCACATTACCTTTCAAAATTATCGGAAAAGAGGTTAAGTCAATTAACTGTTTACGGAGGAGACCGACCAGTTGCTTCGTTAAAAAATCAACTTCCAGATCTTCGGGTTATGTCCAGAGCTACATTGAAAAGTTGCTTGATTCCTTATTTGGCAGGGGGATGGACAGGGCATGTTCCAGCTGCGTGCGAAAAAACGCAATTACATATTCCAGAGAAGTTTGCACGATTGATGTGGGGGTGGCCAGATAAGTTCCTCAACCGAATGGATGCTGTTGATACACGGGTAATCGTAGTAGGAGGAAACGGAAAATGGTCAGAAGGGTTTGACACCGTTGACGATATAAAACAACTTCCGGATGAGTATACTGGTGGTATTTGGACAAATCGAATTGATAGGATTGCACCGTTGTATAAAAGAGAAGGAACAGAGTGAGGGCATTGAAAAAGTCCGTTTACAGAGAAAAAGAAGGCAATGGCCTACTGCATATAGGTGTTTGCCTTCTTTAATTTTCTATATATTGATGGAAGTCTTCTGTGTTTTTAAAACGTTATTTTTTCAGCAGCCTAGGGATTAGCATCTCTCCTGTTTTTTGCTATCTTCTATATCCCTGGTGAATAAGCTGTTCTAGGAATTTCTTCATATCTCTCAGCATCCAGATTTTCAACAGAATCATCCGCTACTCCTTCAATAATACCGTTTAATCCTGTTTCAACTGCTTTAACCAGCATACCTTTTTTCTTTTGTCCCATGCTATGTGTTTGACCAGTTACTTCGAATAATACTGTACCACTACCATTTAAAGCGAAGGAACCCAATGCAGTCCCAGGGAGATCGAGCCCTTGACTGTAAAGCGTAATATTATCGAATGGTGAGTTACCCATGGATTGAATTGCATCATAAGCAGCTAAATTAAGTTGACGTGAAAAGTCATAGTTATAGTTATCGGCATATTCTGCGTATTTTTCACCTTCCACACTATTCGGATTCGGTACAAATTGCCCTGATAAGGAAAGGGTAACCGGATTATCTGTACCTTCTACATAATAAAGTCCTTGATGGTGTAAATCTACAAAAACATCCACATTGCCAAATTCCGCTTGTAAGTTTTTGTACACATCACGAACTGTCTGTGCTTCTGGAGTAATATACCAACCAGGTTGGTCAGAGGAGCCAGGAATATCTTCTGGACTAGGAATGTAATCCAGGTTTGGATTAAAGTCACGATTTACGTCAAATCCTGGTTGCGTCGTGTAATCATCGCCTTGTATGTTAGGACGGTTTTCAGCGTAGTAATAGTTCCATGATGGCTTAGCCGCATCCGCCAGTTGTGGAAAATCTTCGACGACTTCATCCCATGTCATATCGTTTCCTCTTCGGTCTAATTCCGATGCATCAGGGTTCATTTTCGGTAATACGACAAGTGTTATTTCTTCGCGGATTTCTTTGGCACTTGGCGAATTACTAGAGCCCAAATGTTGAAGAATATTCAGTAGAGCCTCTGTTCCAGTTTTTTCATTTCCATGGATTTCGCTTTCAATCAAAATTACTTTCTCTCCTGTTCCAACTCTTGCTTGATAAATATCTCGTCCTTGATTGGACTTGCCAACAACCTCAACTTCTACTCGACCTTGACTGTTTTTCTCAATTTGTTCTAGTTTATTTTGCAACTGGGCATAATCAGTAAATCCAACACTTGAGTATGTTTGTTGTTCAGGTGTGCCAGGGTGATTTCCAGCCGCAAACGTTGGAATAGCAAGGCTTGTACTGAGTGCAAGCGAACTTAGAATTGTAAGGAACTTTTTCTTTTCCATGTGACCACTCTCCATTTAATGAAAGATTAATAGATTTTAAAAATAAAAATTGTATTATAATGGACGATCATCATACTCGTAATCAACAGGACCAGGGGCAACTCGTGCATTTTCCAACGCAGGGGTATCCGGTCGTGCAATTTGATAAACTGCTGCTCCGACAATTTCAGCCACTTCTTGCAATTTTTCCTTGCTAATTTTATCTAGAGTATCATCAGGGCTATGATACCAAGGTTCAAGTGGAGCATGGATGAATAGCGCTGCAGGAATTCCTCGTTCAAAGAAAGGAACATGGTCACTGCGACCTAATTGTCCGTATTCGACAACCTCTGAAATTCTTGCACCAGCAGCTGCACCAAAGTCAGTTACTAAGTTCTTTTCGCCATCTGGTGTAAACATAATTAAGTCACCAGCATCTCGGCTACCGATCATATCTAATTGGAAATGGGCAACGGTTTTTTCGACTTCTTCTTCACTCAATGTGCTTGCATAATGGTAAGAGCCAACCAATCCTTTTTCTTCGGCACCGAATGTAACAAATCGAAGCTCTGTATCCGTAGGTGTTTTCGCCATTATTCTCGCTAATTCAAGTACTGCCGACACGCCTGATGCGTCATCGTTTGCGCCTGGTCCTCCGTGAACAGAATCATGATGTGCGCCAATCATTGTAATTTGACCAGTATCCTTATTTGGATGTGGTTTCTTTTTCGCAATAACATTGTAGGAAGTCTTATCGACATTCCCAGCATTTTCGACGTTAACAGTTGCGGTAACATTTTCGTTTTCTAAACGGTTTACTAGTTTAAGCCCATCTTCTCGTGAAATGGCAACAGCCGGGATATCTTGTCCTTCATAGGCAGAGCCGAATTGATAGCCAGTATTTCCATCGCCATTAAACATAATGACACCGACTGCCCCTTTATCTAACACATGTTGAATTTTATCGTAAAAGGAATAGGATCCCCTTTCGATTAAAGCAATTTTTCCTTCAACATCATTGCTGACTTCTTCAGTAGAACCGAGTCCAACGTATACGAGAGGTGCGGTTACATTTCCATTAACAGAACCGCTAAATGTGTGTACACCGCCATCGAACACTTGGTCATTCAATAGAATGGAAGAATCTCCACCATCCCACTCTGGAAACGTAAACGGCTGTAATTCTGTTTCGTAGCCAAGCTGCTCAAATTGGCTCTTTATGTACTGGACGGCATTGTACTCTCCTTCCGTACCTGCTTCACGGGGCTGTGCTGATAACTTAGCGATGTTATTGTACATATTGTCTACGTTGATCTTTTTAATTACTTTGTTGTCAAAAGCATGTGCTGATGGATTATCGGTTGGTTTGTTGCCCGCCTCGGCCGGTAACCCACTGGAGCTTAAAGCAAGTCCAGCAACTAATAATGCTGTAAATGTTTTACGGTACAAATAAAATTCCTCCTTCTGAGTTTTTATTAAGTCCATGCTATTATTACATTAATAGAATATTCAGTAAATTTACAATTTCCTACAAAAAACGAGTTGCCGAAGCGACAACCCAACCTATTAACCTACAAATCATTGCAAAAGGTGTCGAAATCCTATAGAAGGCGCGGAAAAATAAGGATATTTTACTGTTTTCGGTAATGGGATTTTGTAGGTGTTAGGTAGGGAGTTAGCATAAGTTAATAAAATTAATTTAATCTCAAAATGGTTTATGTGTTCGTTTTTTTGGAATACTATAAAAAAATGAAAGGGATGTTTATGACAATAATTTCTATTGAAGCAGATGGGTTTGAAGTAGAGATTCGGAAAGAAAAGAACCTTCACATGGAAGGGAAATATATCATTATTGAGTTTGAGGATGGATATCAATCTAGTTTAATGGACCAGTACGGATGGAGCAGGGAGGAGGCTGAAAATAATGTGGATAAAGTAATAGAAAAGAAGCTCAAAGAAAATGGGGGCAGTTGTGAAGTTCATTGGGAGGATAGAGAACTATTTCTTATTGAAAACCCAACCTTTTCTGTTAGCGAAGTGGCTAAGATATTCGTTACAATCTTTCCGAATTCAACAATAATGAGTAGCCAATCCAAGGGAATCATCTCAACAATCTTAAAAAAGCTGAGACGAAGTAAGGATTGATTGAAACCTATTCCATAGTACCGTTGAAGTTAATTATTGGGCGTATATTTATTACTTCCAGGAAGCTTCTTGATCGTGTTCCATGCTTTAATTGCTTCTTCACGTTTTTTTCCTTGATTTTTTGGATCAGCAAAAAAGTCACGGATAAATTGATTATATTCAAATGGAGGGGCAATTTTTTTCTTATAGGATGGGTCTTTTTTTCGCTCTTCTTCTTTATACCAAGCATCTACAACATCACGATATGTTTTTCCTACATTGTTTTTTAAATAGTTTTGAATATGGGTAGAAAAATGGAATTTAGGGCTAATCACTTCCTTAAAAAAAGCTCTTACATCTTGACTGCAACGATGGTTTTCCGTAATCACTGTATCAAGACTTAGTTTATCCTGTGTTTGTCGTTTCACATTAGCCTTTGAATTTCTAAGTGGTTTTTTTACCTCTCCTGTTCGAAGAAACGTTTCAATTCTATCTGAAATCTCTATTTTAGAACCAGATGCACTTATACCATTTTCTCTACAAAATAATTGCAATTCTTCTTTCAACCAATAAAAATTTTTAAAATCTTGAACATTACTATCTTTTGTGAGATTAGGCCTCACTGGTAACACCTCCATATATGTTTAGTTATATTTTAGAACAAACGTTCCTATTAATCAATCTAATTATATACAAATATAACCTTATCTTCCATATTTTCTAACTAGCTATAGAAATAAAGTGTGGAAGGCAAAGGCAATAGGTGAAAGGAACGGTCCCTTGTACACAACCAACCAACAAACTTTACAAAAATAGCTAAGGTTTATATGTTAGCCTTTTTGTATTTATGGTAAAATTAACCTGTAAAGTATTGGTTGTGCAAACATGGAAAGGTTGAAATGTTTAATGCTAAAGAAATTATTGGATAACAAAATTTGGTTTTGGCTCATAACAATTTCATTTTTAATCAGTATTTTGAACTTAGTAGAGTCAATTTTTTATAGCAATATCAATGTTAAAACAGTTCTCTATTTTGTAGTATCAGGGTTTTATTTTTTCATACTAGTGGATCATCGAAGAATGGAAAAGGGTGTGCAGTCTTGGAGATAACAAATTTTTGATGAATTGAACTACCCCCACTTAGCTAACGCTTGAAGTGGGGGATTCCTGCGAACACTAGTGTATCTACCAGTTTTTTAGCAGGTTAACCCCGCAGCTCCTGCGGTTATTACTCACTATCTTGTACGTTGGATTCTCCACACTCCCTACTTTTGCTTGGTTTTCGCTACTTCGGTGAGTGTGGGACGACGGAACGTTGAAGATTTTACGTTGCAGACGTTTTTCCTGCAACAACCCTATATCTTTAGTTTTCAAAGAACAACCTGCACAAGAAAATTATAGCACATACGTTCTTGTTGTTCGACAACTTTGGCTAACGTCAACTGACATTCATCCCCTCCCTACTCATTGGGCTACCGCCTTTCACATTCCTTGAGGAAGGGGGATTCTGTCGGAAGATGATAAAGAAATTGAAAGGTTTGAGCACTATTATCTTATTTGAGTCTGTTAATGCCACAAAAAAAGTTGGAAGAATACCTATTTTAGAAAACATTGATCTAGTAATACGCAGAGGAGAAAATGTAGCGATTGTTGGAGAGAATGGCTCGGGTAAAAGCAGTCTATTGAAATTAATTGCTGGCATTTATGAGCCTACAATAGGAAAAGTAAACAGAAGTACTAGAAAGATAGCTTACGTTCCTGAACATTTTCCCACAAATATCCGATTTAAAATGATGGAGTACCTACTTCTAGTTGGAGAAATGAGTGGAAGAAAAAGAAGCGATCTTATTGGCCAGATTAAGGAGTATTCAGAAATTTTCCATGTAGAAAATTACCTTGAAATGCCTTTAAAGAGTTGTTCAAAAGGGACAAAACAGAAAGTTGGTATTATACAAGCTTTAATGGCGGCTCCCGATTTAATGGTATTGGATGAGCCTTTGACGGGGCTAGATTTCTCTTCTCAACAGAAGCTATTGCATCAGCTGGAGTTGGAAAGCAACAGTACAATTGTTTTCACTGCTCACGAAAATTTACTAATAGATGGAATTGCACATCAAGTTTTCGGTTTAGAGAATGGAAAAATTACGAGGAAACAAAAGCAAAAAAGCCAACAGAAAATAATGTTAATCAAGGCATATGCTAAAAAAGCAAAGAAACATTTAGATAATAAAAACATAATCCATGCTTATTGGGAAGGCGATCACACCGTCTTCATCACAGTCGAGTCAGTATTTTCTGATACGTTACTTATACATTTAATAGAAAAAGGATTTTCTATTCATGAAGTAAAAGAAAAGAGGTAATGGATTGATTGGATTCATTAAGTATCAATTTATTAGTTACATAAGATCCTACCGGTTTATTGCTCCTGTAGCTAGTTATATAGCATGGGTTATCCTTACTTATACATATAGTGGTGTACCCATTTTAAGCAGTTACGCCACCACAAGCTTGGCGTTATTTATTATCATGACGTGGGTTAGTGTGACCGTATTTTCTTTAGAAGAAATAAGTGAAAAACATATTCTATATACTAAATTAAACCGAAAACAAACGTACATAAGAGGAAAAATTGTTATCTGTATGCTCATTACTTTCTGTTTGTTTTTGTTTGGACTTTTGTACCCACTAATAATGCAAAGCTTTGCTAGGGAAATGAATAGTGCTCATTACGGATTATCCTTCTACAGTCATGTTAGTTTAGGGGGCTTTGGTGTAGTAGTAGGGGCTTTTATTTCTGCAACCCACCTTAGTGCAAGTCGCTACTCCTGGTTACTATCTGCATTAGTTGTCACTGTTTCTATTGCTCACAATGGAATTGTAGACAAGATACCTTTATTAAAATGGGTTTTGTTAATATTCCCGCCTGTCACAAATGTACTTACCTACTTAAATGCTGGAGATCAACTCACTATTGGGGGAGCACTTTGGTTCAGTGTTTTAGGAGTATTAACTTACCTGATTGTAAGTTTCATTGTAATTGAAAAGCTGTTTATGAAATTAGAAAAATGAGTTCAAATGGAGGGATGGCTAATGGAAAAAGACACAGAAGAACAAATACTAGATGAATTAAAAAATATCAATCAATCTTTACAGTCCATCAACACGAAATTGGAGGAGAGCGAGGAAAACTCGAACCAGACTTTTTTCGGACCATTGAAATCACTTTTATTTGGGCTCTTTATTGTTGGACCTGCAATTGCTGTAGTATGGGGAATTCTTCTATTACTTGATGGTTGGGTGTTAAACTAAGTCGATGAAATTTAATTTTTGTATAGTAGGAGAGAGGTTTAATGGCAATGGCAGTAATCTTTGATATGGACGGCACATTATTTCAAACAAATAAAATATTAGAAATGGCACTGGAAGAAACGTTTACTAATTTAAGAGACAAAGGCTTGTGGAAAGAAGAGACCCCAATAGAGAACTATCGAGAAATAATGGGAGTACCTTTAAAGACAGTTTGGGAAATATTATTACCACACCATTCCGATGAAATTCGTTTTATGGCAAATGACTTCTTCCAAGATAAACTAATAGAAAATATTAAGGCAGGAAACGGGGAGCTATATCCAAATGTTCAGCAGGTACTTATGTTTTTAAAAGAGAACAATTATGCTTTATTCATTGCAAGCAACGGGCAAAAAGACTATCTAACTGCAATCACAGAGCACTATGAATTAAACAATTGGATTACGGAAACATTTAGTATCGAACAAATTCATTCGCAAAATAAAGCCGATTTAGTGAGAGAAATTTTACAAAAATATAATCTTGAAAAGGGAGCGGTAATTGGTGACAGATTATCCGATATCGATGCTGCGAAATCAAATGGTTTGGTTGCCATTGGGTGTGATTTTGACTTCGCACAAGCAAGGGAGATGAAAGAGGCTGACGTTGTAATAGAAGATTTGAATGAATTAAAAGCTATTATCTCTGACTTAAATGGCTTTTAACGTTTTGTTTTTTCGTATAGGAATGAAGTAGCCCCCTGCTTGAACGAAGAAAAGCAGGGGGCTATCTTTCGATTATTCCTTTTCACCCTCAAATAACACCTTCTGATTCCATTTCCCATACCGATAATATAAAAAGGCGATAACACTGCTAATTACAAAGCTAACACCCATTCCGTAAGCAATGCCGTTGTCACCAAACAATTTTGCAAATAAATAAGTCAGCGGATAACGGAGTACCCAGAACGAAATGATGTTCAATACTAATACTTGTATCATTGCTCCCGCTGCTCGAACGATTCCGTTTAACACGAAGTTAATGCCTAGAAACGGGTAGAAAAAGGCAATTGTTTGTAAATACTGTGTACCGAATTCGACTGCATTCTCGTCTTGGATGAAAAGTTTTACACCAAATTGCGCAAACAGTACGATAAGTAATGCAATAACAAGCATAATTGCTAAGTTATAAAACGTCGCGTAAAAAGCGATTTTGTGGACACGATTCATTTGCTTTGCACCAATGTTTTGTCCAGCCATACTGTTGACGGCAGTTCCGAGTGCCATCGCCGGAAGCATAATGACACTATCAAGACGCTGGGCAGCACCGAATCCTGCGACAACTCCTTCGCCAAACGATGTAACAACACTCATGATTGCCATCACGCCCCCAGATATTGCCATCATTTGCAAACCGGCAGGAATTCCAAGCTTTAAAATTAACAACACTTCTTCCGATTTTGGAACGGAAGGCTTTGTTAGTGGAATCAGTTTTTTGCGGATAATTAAAAACATACCGTAAAGAAATGCGGCACCTTGTGAAATAATTGTTGCATAGGCAGCGCCTTCGACTCCAAGTCCAAATGTATGAATGAACAGAGGATCCAGAATCGTGTTTAACATTACTGCTAGTAGCACAAATCGAAGCGGTGTTCGGCTGTCGCCAAGTGCTCTAAGAACAGTTCCAATAAAATTATAGCCAAATAAAAACAGGATGCCGATAAAATTAATTTGCAAGTAAGAATTTGCTTCCTGCAGCATTTCAGAAGGTGTCCCAAGTAACACTAAAATACTCTCTGAGAAAAAGAAGCCTATTAAACCAAGCCCAATCGACATGCATGTTAGTAGCACAACAAATGCATTTAAGAACGACTTTAATCCGGCTTTATCCTCCATCCCTTTTTGCTGAGAAAGAATCGTCAATGTGGCATTATTAATTCCGATAATAAAGGATAAAACTGTAAAAATGACGGTGCTAGATACAGCGATTGCACCTAAACCCGTTGCACCTAACAAATTCCCAACCCAAAGACTGTCAATGAATTGGTAGGATACTTGCAAAAGATTCGTTAATAAAATCGGGGTCGAAAATAGAAACAACTGTTTCCAAATGCTCCCCTGTGTGAAGTCTTGTTGCGACATAGAAAATCTCCTTCTCCAAACGTTTCATTTTTTTAATTTTAGCATAGTAGCAGCTAATTCTTATAGAAGATGCTCATGGAAGGGGCGATCTTTTAATCCATCTCAATTTAGATTACTTCTTGTATTTTTTCTATAATTTTACTAATCTAGGGGTATTGCTTTCTGCTAATAATTAGGTTGTCTAAAAATAATTGTTCAACGAGAGCAAGTAGTTTTAGCAGTGAAGGAGGTTTGTATGGCAAATTTTTTGGATTTTAACCTCATTGGGATGGTACTTCAATTACTGTCATGGGGGTTAATAGCATTTTTATTTTTTAGCATTTATCGAAAGGGCGAGGAGAAACCAATTATCTGGAAGGCTATCATAATTGTATTGGTCGGTTTATTTTCCTTTACATTCGGCTTTACTCTATGGGATACACCAGTAAAACTCCCGATTTTGCCGTTAGGGGTGTGGATACTTTGTTGGTGGTTTAAAAGAAAAGGGCGTTGGCAAGTTTATCGTACGTTTGCCTGGCTTGGCTTTTGGGCAAATTTTATTTTTTTGACTGCCACATTCATAACCATCCCTTTACATAATGTTTTTTATCCAAAAGATCACGTTTCTACTTATGTAAATAATATAGAAAGAAGCAGTGTTTCTGTTACGCATCGATCAGCAACAAAAGTGTTGTTAGATAAAAACAAATTAAAAACAGAAATCCCCAACATGAAAAGGAAAAGTTTTGAAGCATGGCTTGGCATCGAGAGGCTACGTTGCCTGACGGAACAAAGAAAGAGGAACGATTTCCTTTTTATCTGAGTGATACAGATCCAAAGTTTGGAAGCGGACTTTCCCCACTCATTTTTGTGGAAAAAGACGGAAAAGGATTATTAATTTCTTCAGAAGGGAAGCAATATTATTTTCGGAGTAACGAGTCATTTCTAAAGGACAAGGGGGTGGGGGAATGAGTAAACGAAAGCCGTTCCTTATAATCTTCGTGTGCTTTTTAGTATTGCTGTCTGGTCTTGTATATTGGTTCTATTACAAAGACCCAAAACCATTTCTAAAGGACAAAGCTCTTTCAAAAGAGATTACTAGTAGGATGGGACGGGTTCAGGTGAAGACGATTCAGGATAAAGTCTTTTTGGATGAGCGGCATGTTTTTGTTCCCTATGTTACCAAGAATAATAAATATGGAATGAGCTATTGGGAATGGAAAAATAACAAATGGAGATTGCTTCATGGATCGTCAACTCGGGGACCTCGATAAACCATCTATCTATCATTTTGCTTGGAATATTCATCCTAGTGATAAACTGGAATCCATCAATTTTTATTTACTAAAAGAAAGAAATTATCATATTTCAAACGGGAATCACCTATACCAACCAGGGATATTGTTAAAGCATAGCGTGGAACTTAGTGATAAAACATATGGTGTCTTGAAACTACCAGAGGAGTGGGCAAGTTATCTAGTTACTTCTAATTCATCCGAAAAAAGTACTCATCCTGACTCCATTTTGGGACGTTTTATTCCAACTCCAACGAATTACTTTGGGTGGATGCCCTCTAATGTGAATGGAAGAGAGAAGTCTTTAGACCATACATTAAATGGAAGTAGTTTTACTAGCGATGAAGTAGTGGAGCATATTATGTTTTTGAGTGAGCGGGATTTGGAAAGATACCAGTAGATTAAAAATACTCCTTTTTTAGAATGTATTAGAAAAGATTGTAACAATTTTGGGATAACTTGGACAAAACTAGCAGACTTTTTAAGCGTAACCGTGATAAACTGTTCTATAGGAATATCACGTACATCTTTTTATAAGGAAGGTCAGTTTATGTCGGAAGAAAACATTACAAGAATAACCTTAGATGAGAAAGAGCTTATTCTTATTGGCACAGCGCATGTATCTAAGCGAAGTGCTGAACAAGTAAAGGAACTTATTGAATTAGAAAGACCAGACACTGTTTGTATTGAATTAGACGAACCAAGGTATCAATCTATTGTAGAAGGTACTAGTTGGAAGGAAATGGACATCTTTAAGGTTATTAAAGAAAAGAAAGCAACACTTCTTTTAATGAATCTTATTATCTCTTCTTTTCAAAAACGATTAGCAAAACAATTTGGTATTAATCCTGGCCAAGAAATGATTCAAGGGATTGAGTCAGCGAAAGAAATAGAGGCAAATCTAGTATTAGCTGATCGGAATATCCAAGTGACTTTTGCGCGCATTTGGCATGGTGTCGGACTTGGGGGAAGAGCCAAGCTTCTAATGCAAATTATCTATAGTATTTTCGATAAAGAGGATATTACAGAAGAAGAACTGGAAAAAATGAAAAAGCAGGATATGCTTGACGCTATGCTGCAGGAATTTACGGAATCTTTTCCTAAATTAAAGGTTCCGTTGATCGATGAACGGGATCAGTATTTAGCTCAGAAAATTAAAGAAGCTCCAGGAGATAAGGTTGTTGCTGTATTAGGAGCTGCACATGTTCCTGGGATTACAAAAGAAATTAAAAAAGACCATGATTTAAAAGCATTATCTCAACGACCTGCGAAATCGAAAGCTCCTAAAATAATTGGATGGATGATCCCAATACTTATTCTTGGAATTATCGGCTATACCTTTTACGCAAACCCGGATGTTGGGGTTAATCTCACGATGAGCTGGATATTATGGAATGGAATACTCTCAGCTATTGGAGCTGCGATTGCATTTGGACACCCGCTCACGATTGTAACAGCGTTTGTTGCTGCTCCCATCACTTCGCTTTATCCGCTGATGGCTTCGGGGTGGGTAGCAGGTGTTGTCGAAGCGTTTATCCGCCGACCGAAAGTGCGGGACTTTGAAAACCTGTCAGATGCTGTTATTTCCATTAAAGGTTTATGGAGCAATAAAGTAACCCGTATCCTACTCGTTGTCGTCTTGAGCAATATAGGAAGTAGCCTAGGAACATTCCTTGGCGGAGCCGACGTTGTCCGTATGTTCATCCAAAAGATATTTTAATGCTTCACCGTAATGAGGGACGGACCTCTGAATATGCAAATCACAACAAAGAAATAGCATGGTTATTCGTATAGAAGTAACCATGCTATTTCTTTGTCTATATTCATATTAATTATTCAATCTTCATTATGCTTTCATTCATTATTTACCACACATGAATCAATTATTTTCAAGAAAGATAAGAGTAAAAGCTTTAGGAGAGATTGATTTGAAGAAAACAGTGATTATCCTCTGTCTGATGATTGTGTTCGTCCATTTTCCCTCCTATGCAAAGACAAATAACAACCCACCAGAAAAGTCGACGGAAGAATTGTATAGCGATATTTTTGTGTCGTTGCTAATGCCTCATATTGAAAAAGAAATTCATGAATTTTACTCCAATTCTCTAACAGAGCAACCAATGATTTATCCTTATATGATCGACATTGTAAAAATAAAAAGAATCGGAGAATATCGATCATTTGATTTTCTTCTATCACTCCGACTACACCCAGTGATAGGTCCACATATCACAGTAGGAGAAGATGTCATCGTTTTTCGAGTAAAGGGAGGAGGAAATGTTGAACTAAAAGAATATAAACACATAAAGGACCACAAGCTACCAAATCACTGGAAGCATATTTTAAAAGAAAATAGAAAGGAATTTAACACTTCACCGTAACGAGGGACGGACCTCTAAGTGGACCTCTGAACTTCTAGCAATGCTTTTCGTTCGCATTATTCTGTTATTTTGATAAGATGAAATTATAAAAGGGGAGGCGAAAACATTGGAAGAATACGTAGAGCATAATAAAGCGGTAAGAGCAGAACTATTAGAAAGTGTAAACGGTTTGACGGATGAGCAGCTGAACAAAGAAGTGGAAGACGGACGCTGGACAATCATGCAAGTACTTGAACACCTTTATTTAATGGAAAGAAGTATAACAAAAGCCATCCAGGGAACATTGGAAAAAGGAGAAGTTTGCCCTGTTGATGCGAAGCCGATTCATCTTTCTGTTGACCGCTCTAAAAAAGTTAACGCACCATCGTTCGTTGATCCTTCCAAAGAATCGATTACATTAGATGAAATGAAAGAGAAATTAATAGAATCCCGTAATGGACTTCTTCAAGTAGTCGGAAACACGACGAAACACGACTTAGCACAAAAATCGTATCCTCATCCTGTATTTGGGTTAGTAAGTCTTGAACAATGGGTACCGTTTATCGGTTATCACGAAAAAAGACATTTAGCTCAAATAGAAGAATTAAAAGCGAAACTATAAAACGTACGAATGCCCTGTATCTGTAACAAGAGCAGGGTGTTTTTTAGTTTAATCGGTCATTCTCGCCTGAACTTTTTTGTTCGTAAAAGATTTCAAAGCTTTTATAAAGGAAAATGTAATAGAATAAGTTAAATTATGTTAATATTTAGTCAAAAGAAGGTGGGGATAAAATGAACAACAACCTTGTTGGTAAAAAAATATACTTAAGAGAATTTGCTGAGCAAGATTGGGTAGATGTTCATCAGTATGCTTCTCAAGAAAAGGTGTCTAAATATCAGCCTTGGGGACCTAATACAGAGGAAGCTTCACAAGCCTTCGTCAATCAAGTTTTACTAGATGCAGAAGTGACTCCTCGAACTAGATTTGTTTATGCAATCATGGAAAAACTAAATGAGAAATTAATAGGTGCCGTTGAACTGAATATAAGGGACGCAGCTAATAGAAATGGTGAAATTGGTTATATCGTTCATCCTGATTTCTGGGGACTGGGAGTAGCAACAGAAGCTGCGAAACTAACGATTGAATTTGGCTTTACTACACTTCGTCTCCATCGAATATATGCGACATGTGATCCAAGAAATAGTGCCTCCTCTAAAATTTTAGAAAAACTCGGTATGACAAAAGAAGGGAAAATGCGTGAAAACCTTTTAATCAAAGATGGCTGGAGAGATTCATATTTATATAGTGTTTTAGATAGAGAGTGGGATCTTACACAGGAATATAGTTAAAAATACTGTTAGAAAAGTCGAATAGCTCTTATTTTTCTATTTATCAAAATAAAAAGGGGACGGACAATGCAAATAAGAATCTTAACGTCAAACGATGCAGAAAATTATTGGAATTTACGATTAGAAGCACTTAAAAACAACCCAGAAGCATTCGCCGCAAGTTATGAAGAGGCAATTCAACGGGAAAATCCTATAGAACAAACTGCCAATAGTCTTCATGAGGGAGACAGTTATACCTTTGGAGCCTTTAGCGGGGAAAGTTTAGTTGGAGTTGTAACATTGGTCCAAGAGAAAAAGATGAAATTGCGTCACATAGCCAATATTTTTGCCATGTATGTTACACCTAGTGCAAGAGGAACGGGAGTAGCGAAGAAATTAGTAGTAGCAGCCATTAATCAAGCCCGTGAACTAGGAGATATAGAAAAAATAAACCTATCCGTCGTATCTACTAATGAAACAGCGAAAAAACTATATGCTAGTGCTGGTTTCAAAGCATTTGGCGTAGAGGAAAAAGCGTTAAAAATTAATGAAACTTATTATGACGAAGAGCATATGGTGTTGTTTTTGTAGAGAATTTTGAATCAAGGGGCGGGGTGAGGATGAATAATTTTTGGAACAAGATTATCTACAAAGGATGGTCTCCAGTATACGATAAATTTTTTAATACGAGGAGTTTTTTACAAGCTCGAAAACAACTCTTCGAAAATATTAAATTTGCACCTGAAGAAAGTGTTCTGTTTGTTGGCGTAGGAACCGGTGCAGATTTAGAACAGGTCCAATTTAGCAGGTCTTCACTGAAAATCAAGGCAATTGATTTTTCACCCGAGATGCTTGAAATGGCAAAAAAAAGTTTCCTAATTCAATTATTGACTTTTTAGAAATGGATGCTCAACAAATGGATTTTAAGGAGAATTTCTTTGATTTCGTTGTTGCTAGTTTAATTTTATCCGTTGTTCCAGATCCAAATGCCTGCTTCCAAGAAAGTGTTCGTGTTACAAAGCTCGGTGGGAAAATAATTATTTTTGATAAATTCATCCCAAAAGGTAAAAAACTATCTCCTGCTAAAAAATTGCTACGACCTATTGTTTCCTTTTGGGGAACAGATATTGGTTTAAGCTTTGAAACCATTTTTCAAAATTATAGGCATTGCTTGATAATAGAAGAAGACGAGCCGGTTATGATGAATGGAATGTACCGAAGAATAGTTATTAGGAAAGTCGGCGAAGGGGATAAACTAAGTCCCTGTGAATGATCTTTAAAAGATATTCGTTTCTAAAAGAGGATAAAGTTCAAAATCATCATTCACATTTTGAGTAGTGACTGTTACTTGGCTGACAGTCACTACTGGCTATTTTGATGAATGTTACCAACGTATAACTATTACCTCAAATTCTGCAAACCCTTGTCTCCCATTAACAAGTCCTCCACCTTGTGATTTTCCACAAACTTATTTTTATAAAAAGATTCCAAGGAGCTGGTACGGAATACCTGGTTAGGAACCTTTTCTTAAAAAATATTTGTAACTAATTCCTACCTCAAACGATTAATCCTATGAAGCAAAAGGGGGGAGTGGTCATTTGGATAATCCAATTGCAGATGAAAAATTAATCGGCCAGATTTATGACAAGCACTTCAAAGATGTATACCAATTTTTAATTTATTTTACGGGGAAAGTAGAAGATGCCGAAGATCTAACACAGGAAGTTTTTTTACGAGTTTTAAAGTCCTATTCACACTATAATGGACAATCTACTTTGAAGACTTGGGTTTTTTCCATCGCGAAACATGTGGCGTTAGACTATCATCGCAAAAAGAAGTACTACTCTATTTTCAAAGATGGATTCTTTAAAAAGTTAGCTTCAAATGATTTAGAGCCAGCAGAAGTTGCAGAAAACAACGAGAAGAAGAGATTAGTTCGAGAGGCTATGACTACGTTAAAACCAGCATACAGAACGGTCATTATTCTTAGAGGGCTAAATGGATTATCGATCAAACAAACGGCTGAAGTTCTTGGATGTAGTGAAGAAAAAGTAAAGGTTGACTATCACCGAGCAATTAAGAAATTAAAAACGAAATTTAATATTTCTACATGGGAGGTATTAAACAATGCAAACTGAAGACAAACAAATATTCGATTTAATTAAATCTTCCTTTAATACGTCTCCCACGGAAAAATTTGAGAAAAGCACAAAATCCTTTCTTTTGCGTGAAGCTAAAAAGAGACAAAAGAAGGCACGAAATAGAAAAATGTTATTAGTGACTGCATTTTGCCTTTCTTCCATTTCACTAGCTATGTGGTTAGTTTTTTTCAATGGAGTAGATACAGTAGTAAATAAAACTTCCCAACTTTCTGCTGCTATCACAGACAACGACCCATCGGAGATAACTATTATGGAGACAGGCCCGACAATCTACTTATACCACACCCACTCTCGCGAATCATTTTTAGAAACCGTTGGTACAGACAACCCTAATTCAGCTCATCATAGAACAAGAAATATTTCCATAGTCGGTGAGCAGCTGCTGAATGAATTACAGAAAAGAGATATTAAAGCGGTTCATGAGGAAAAGGACTATATTGGACTGCTAAAGGAAAGAGGACTAGAATATTCTGATGCATATACTGTATCTAGAGCAGATGTATCAAAAGCGGTTAAAAAATACCCTGCATTAAAAATAATAGTAGACATTCACAGAGGCTCTCAGCCAAGGGATGTAACTACAATTAACATAAACGGAGAGGGCTATAGTAAAGTTGAATTCTTTGTTTCCAAGACTTCCCCTTCGTATCAAAAAACGGAAAAATTTGCAAATCTCCTTCATTCGAAACTAGAAGAGAGGCAAAAGGGAATATCAAGAGGTGTATTTATTAAAGATAGCCCAAATAACAGCACATATAATCAAGATGTATTTCCTAACTCTGTATCTATTAATATTGGTGGAGTCGGAAATACACTAGAAGAAGAAAAAAGAACTGTGGAAATATTAGCGAGTGTTTTCGAGGAAGTACTTGAAGAAATGGAATAATTTTTAGAAGAAGCCTGCATTGAATTTTGTAGGCTTTTTTCAATATACATAATTTTCATAACGGTTATATGTTATAATTTCCATAAAATAACCACCTATAAAACAACTCCCTATACTACATAAAGGGATTTAAATGAAACCAAAATGAAAGCCATTATTGGACTTCTTTCCTGCATCTCACTTGTCGCACTTTGCTCTGTTAGGTTAATAGGAGACGAACTAGATTCCAAATTTTTAGCAGTTCTACTTTTGTTTACAAGTGCTATAGGGGTTATTACCTTTTCCATCAAGTTAAAATCGTTTCGTTGAATTGGAGGAATATAATGATTATTAAAGTAATAGATTGCCATGTTCCAACTGACAAGAGGGGGCGATTTTCACATGCTCAAGAGCAGTGGAAGTCTTTAAAAACGATCGATGGTTTTTACGGTCAAATTGGAGGGTGGGATATATATAATTCAAACCGATCCATTATTATTGCTTTTTGGCGGGATCATGACTCTTATAAGGCCTTTATGGAAAATGACCACGATTTAATAACTACTCAAAATCAGCAGGATAAGACTTACAATAGTATTTCGGTGAAACTTTTTGATAAACTCCTAGATATTCAGCATCAAGATATAAAACAAGTTTTAAAAAATGGAAATGTACTCCGAATGGCAGAATGTTTTGTCCAACCAAGTAGGGAAGAGCATTTTGTTCGTATGCAAAAAGAGGTTTGGAACCCCAAAATGGCGGAATCTACTGGCATGCTCGGAGGTATATTTGCGAAGGGGGGTTCCGAACTTTACCAGTATTTAGTAGTTACACTTTGGGACGAATTATCGAGTCATCATACATATAAAACAAATGATGTTCCTTGGCTTATCGAAAAAAGCCAAGTAAAAAAAGATACACGGGAGATTTACGGTGGACTTGTCTTACTTGAAATGAAATGGAAAGTTGATACCTCACCATTTAAAGGAGAAACGAATATATGAGTATTTTAAAAAGACCATTATCCATTTGTACTATTGCCATTATTGGTTCCTTCGTATTAATAGCACTTTTTCAAGAAACAGAGAAAATAATATTATCTACATGGCTGATCTTGCTGTCATGGTTTATAGCCGTCACTATGCATGAGTTGGGACATGTTGTATTTGGGATTCTTAACGGATTAACCTTTCAATTTGTAGCTGTTGGTCCTTTCACAATTAGCAAAGAAAAGAATAAACTGCGCTTCACTGAAAACAAGCAATGGATGTATGCGGGGGGTGTGACTCTATTTACTCCGCCATCGCTACATACTCCAAACTTGGCTAAAAAATGGGGAATGCTCGTATTAGGGGGCCCTTTCGTTAGTTTCATTAGTTTTTTACTTTCTTTTGGAGTTTATCAATTTATCGACATCGCATTTTTGCAGTTCCTTGTTGTGTTTCATTTGCTTATATTCATTATGACTAGTATTCCATTGAAAATGGGGACCATGAACACTGACGGACTCACGATGCTTACCTTATGGAAAAATGATGAAAAATCCAGAACGTTACTACACAATATTTTCGTGAATCGAGAATTGTTTAGTGAGGAGAGACCTAGAAATTGGAGCACGGAATTGACAGACATAAGTAGAAGCAATATTAGCAAAGTAAGGAATAATGCTAGTTTCGATACAATGTTTCTTTTTTATGCGGAAAGTGATAAATATGGAAGGAAGCATGCAGCGAAATATTTAGAGCCAATGCTGAAGGTAGTTCCGAAAAAAGAAGAAAAGTATATGATTGGAGCTTTTCATAGTTTATATTTACTCCATCAGTTTTTAGATAACGAAGAAAATAATAAGGAGAGGCTAATTTACCATCTTCCTTATATAACGAGACTTGATTTATTTTCCTATTATAGATCTGTGGCGATTGTAAAATATTTAGAAGGCCAGGAAATAGAAAGCCAAAAATATTTGGCGAAAGCGGAAAAGGAAATAAAAAATCCAAATCAATCACTTGGTTTTTTACAGTTAGAAAGGGAATGGTTTGAAGAGTTAAAAGCACGGATGGCCTCTGCTTGAAATCGTAATATACATAATATAATTATTGCAAACTCTAAAAATGAAACTTGCTTCTTTCTCTTTCGTAAATAGAATAGAAATACTATCCGTCCCTAGAAAAACACTAAATAAGCAATAACCTTTATCGGGGTAAAGCGTTAAAATGGTGAGGGACGGACCTAAAAAGCGAATGGTTCGAAAGAGGTGGACGAAAGTGAAAGTTGGACTTATCAGGCATTTCAAAGTAACAAGAGGATATCCTAATAAATTAGTTGCAGGGGATGAACTGATGAAGTGGGTGAAAGAATACGATGGATCGAGTGTAGAAGAAACTGATATTGAACTGCACGATATAGAATGGAAAAGGTGTTTCTCCAGTGACTTGTCGAGAGCCAAAACGACAGCAGAAAAAGCATTTCATGGGAAAATCATTTATACGGAGGATCTAAGAGAAATGGCGATTATACCATTATTTCGTGAGAGCATCCGATTGCCACTTTTTTTGCATTTACTGATGGTCAGAGTAGCATGGCTATTTAATCACCCATCACAACCAGAAAGTAAAAAGGAAGTACTCGAGCGAATTAACAAAACGCTAGATAATATACTAGAATCAGACGAAGATGTTCTTATTGTCGGGCATGGTGGTATCATGATTTTTATGAGAAAAGCGTTACGGAAAAGGGGATTTAAAGGGCCTAAATTTAGAAGACCGGAAAATGCAAAACTTTATATTTTTGAGAATTAATCCAGATTCATCTAAGTTAGAAGAGAGAACTTCGTACAACGCTATAGTCCTCCAAAAATGCTAATGATAAAATAAAAACTGTGTAATTTTACTCAGAAAATAAACGACGATGAAGGGACACCTTATGAATACATACTACAACTTAATACACAATGAACTAGAAAAACAATTTTCCAAAACAAGAATCTGGATTTTTCTCGGTCTGATTTTACTTATTAATTTTCTTGGTTCCTTAGCAGTTTATTTACTGTTTAACGATATTTCATTTAATTACTGGGAATTCCTCCACATAACATCTAATTTTCTTGTCGTCACACAAATGTTTGCGGTTATTGTTGCTAGTGATATCATATCTAATGAATTTTCTTCAGGAACGATCAAACTTTTACTTATACGTCCGGTAAGCAGAATAAAAGTCTTACTGTCTAAATATAGTGCGGTTCTTTTACTAGTAACATTTTTCACTTTTATTTCTTTTGCGTTTACAGCAATTATTGGCATGTTCTTTTATTTTGAATCAATCTTTGGATTTAATCAAAATATGGTGCCGATGGTCGTGAGTTATTTCTGCAAATGGGTGGAAATAGTAATTTACTGCTCTTTAGGTTTCGGAATATCTGTCGTAACGAGGCACAGCTCCATCTCAATGGCTATTACGCTTTTTTTGACTTTTTCATCGAGTACATTGCTCATCGTAATGGAGGAAATGAACATAACGTGGGGAAAGTATCTTTTTATTGCCAACGCTAACTTAAATCAATATTTTTTTGAGCAACCTCCTTTTGAAGGAATGACTTTTAGTTCTTCTGTGTACAATTTATTAATGCATTTCGTACTGTTTTTGGGTGTAACAGTGTATTCTTTCAAACACAGGGATATTGAGGTTTAATATAAGCGGCATTTCTAGGTGAAATGAAATCATTGTCGTTTCCAAACAACAATAAAGAAAGCGAGGGGATAAAAATCGATAACTTTAAGCGTCCGGTATTAAAAATACCGAAAACAAAGTTAGAAATAGTATTAACGACTATTTCCTTGCTATTACTGATTGCGAATTTCATTTATTTATGTGTCGAGTGGTCATCGATTCCCGATAAGATTCCAATGCATTTTAACGTAGCAGGTGAGGTGGACCGCTGGGGAGGGAAGGGTGGTGTCATCGTCCTTCCATTTATAGCAACATTCTTATGGGTACTATTAACCGCTCTAGAAAAGTATCCTCACACCTACAATTACATCAAGTTATCAGAAGACAACGTAGAAAGACAGTATAAAAATGCCCGTATGATGATGAATGTAATGAAAGCTATCATTGTCAGCTATATGGTCTATTTGAGTTGGCAAACCGTTCAAGTAGCATACGGCAACCAAGTCGGACTAGGTGTATGGGAACTCCCGATTTTCCTACTACTCCTCTTCGGTTCCATGGCTTTCTTTATGATAAGGTCCATCAAGCTCTAGGCAAAGGTCCGTCCCTCACCACATTAACAAGTTAAAGCGGTGAGGGACGGACCTTCGAAAAGTTATTATTAGCATTAGGAACCGAAAATTTGTACAATTAACAGTAATCTAATTGGAAAGTGGAGATGTTATTGGAATCAAAACAAGAATTGCAAAATGAATTACAAAAGATTAAAGAATGGGAAAAAGATATAAGCGGGTTATGGTTCTGGGAAAAATTAACCCGTCTGCCGTTTAAAGTATTGGACAAGCTAACACCAGCCTTTGTCCATAAAAAAATCGGTGTTTTGTTGGATGAATTAGGAAGCTATATTCAGACAGGCGGCAAATATTTAACAAGTGAAAAACAGATGTATAAAAGCATTCACAAGCATACCGGAACGCCAGTCGAATCTTATGAAGATATTACGGCACTTGATGTAAAGGATATGAATGAAATTAGTCAAAAGTTGATAACGCGTCGGTCGAAAGTTGCATCTGTCCAAGGAGCTACAACAGGCATAGGCGGCATTTTTACCTTAGCGATTGATATACCAGCACTACTAGGAATGTCCCTTAAAACACTACAAGAGCTAGCAATAATACACGGCTATGATCCGAATGATAAAAATGAACGTGTGTTTATTGTAAAATGTTTGCAGTTTTCCTCAGCGGATGTTGTTGGTAAAAAAGCTATCCTATCTGAATTAGCAACCTACTATAATCGAGAGGAACATTCGAAAGAAATGATGTCTCAGCTCCAAGGCTGGCGGGAAGTCGTTTACACCTATCGTGATAATTTTGGCTGGAAAAAGTTATTTCAAATGATACCGGTGGCAGGATTAATTTTTGGTGCTTTTACCAACCGCTCGATGATTAACGATGTTGGAGAAGCTGGAAGGATGCTGTATCAAAAGCGTAGAATTGTAGAAAGACTGGAGAAATATGACGAGGTAGCTGAGTAAATAAGTAATTAATACTAACCGTACATTAGCGGGCAACAACCATAATTATAAACAATAGGAGTGAATAGAGGAAGCGGTAATGGACCCGTTTCCTTCTCTTTTTATGGCAAGAACTAATTATCATCAACTTCTGGGCTTTCTTCTGCTTCTACATTTTCAACTAACGGAAATTCCAGTTGTTCCATCAATTCGAAAGCTTCATCTTGTAGTCGGCCTTTTTTCTCCTTCATTTAACAATTCACATCCTTTTTTTTAACAGAATAAGTGCAGAGTTGAATCTCTGCACTTTTGTTTCTTCCCTTATTATTTCTTTCCCTCATTCTTCATTAATTCTTCTGATAACTCCGTACTATAGGCTTCTCTGAGTTGTTTTGGTGATTTCTCGATACGGTCGTAGTTATTACTAGTATTGTTAGTTATTAACATACGATGAATAAAGTATTCTCCAATGGCAATTCCAGCAGCTGTTAGCAACGAAGAAGTAATAATTGGGAAGTTGGGATTTTCAATAAGCGTATTGAGAAATAATAGGAGTAATAGAAAACTTAATCCAAAATCCGCAAGTGTCGCCATCATATTATTCGTTCTAGGTAAAATCAATCTGTCACCTGCAACATAAGAAATAATCGTGATAGCAGCAGAAACAAGTAGGACACTAGCTATATTTACATTGTAAAAGAAACTTAATATAACAACCGAAATAGCAGCTATTACTAAAAATTTAATTAATAATGCTTTAGTCGCCTGCATAAAGTTAACCTCCTAATTAACATCCAGCGGTTAACCCCTCAAGGTTAAATGTCGCTCCCACTAGGAGGTATAAAGCAAACCTTTAGGTGAGGTCGCCATTTACTTTTCGGGGCTGAATAAGCCGCTTTCACTATTCACTTGCTACATTATTTTTTGTTAAAAATCATCATGCTATTCGACTAGATTTTGTCAACAATGCCTTTTTGTTCAAATTAGGAATAAAAAAACTACTTAAAATGATATTATCTCTAAAACTTTTTTCATTAATTACGTCACAAATATTTTTAATTTAGTCAAGCTATTGTAAAATAGGGGATGGGAAAATATTCATTCTTTTTTAGAAGGCTATTTTCGTAAAGAAGTGTTGCTTTTGAAAACTATTTGAAATCGATAGTGGAATGGAGCGGAAGACACTTGACTCCTGCGGGAGGTAGAGGAAAGGCTGAGACCCCGCAGGCGAAGCCGCGGAGGCTCAGCTTCCTCCCCGCGGAAAGCAAGTGTCTGGAGCGCAATGGAACGAACCAGTTCTTTACGTTTAACTGCATTAAAAACAACAAAGTATGCGAAAACAGCCTTTTAGAATGAGTCATCATTTAACAGTAAGGAGTAGAAGTATGGAAAAAGTATTAATTTTTGGACATAAGAACCCAGACACAGATACGATCTGTTCAGCTATTGCGTATGCTGAGTTAAAAACAAAATTAGGTATGGATGCAGAGCCTGTTCGTTTAGGAAATGTGAATGGAGAAACACAATTTGCACTTGATCAATTTGGTATTGAGGCTCCTCGATTAGTAGAAAAGGTTGCCGAAGAGGTTAATCAAGTAATTTTAGTTGACCACAATGAGCGTCAACAAAGTGCTGATGACTTAAACGATGTTCGTGTTTTAGAAGTTATCGATCATCACCGTATTGCAAATTTTGAAACAAGCGATCCTTTGTATTACCGCGCAGAGCCAGTAGGGTGCACAGCAACAATTTTAAATAAACTATATAAAGAAAATAATATCGAAATTAGAAAAGAAATTGCTGGATTAATGTTATCTGCAATTATTTCTGATTCGTTACTCTTCAAATCTCCAACATGCACAGAGGAAGATGTAGCTGCAGCAAAAGAATTAGCAGAAATTGCTGGTGTTGATGCAGATAGCTACGGCTTGGAAATGCTGAAAGCTGGAGCAGATTTAAGTGATAAAACAATCGAAGAGTTAATCAGTCTAGATACAAAAGAATTTACAATGGGGAATGCGAAAGTGGAAATTTCTCAAGTAAATGCTGTTGACACTAACGAAGTTCTTGCACACCAAGCTGAGTTAGAAAAAGCAATCAATGCAAGAATCGACGAAAAGGAATTAGATCTTTTCTTGTTTGTCGTAACGGACATTCTGGAGAACAATTCCATCGGCCTAGCTTTAGGAAAAGAAACAGCTGCTGTAGAAAAAGCATATAACGTTTCACTTGTTGACAATAAAGCAACACTTGCTGGCGTTGTTTCACGCAAAAAACAAATTGTACCTGTTTTAACAGACGCATTAACTAAATAATAACAGATAGCGATTCCTATCATAGGGGTCGCTTTCTTTTTTGCTAAAACACAATGAAATGGAAAAATATGCTATGATGAAAGAGGCAAACGTATACAAAGATTATTCATTCGTTTATAAATACTGAATAACGGGAAGTACAAAGTAATATAATTGTCTATCTAAAGAAATGGACACATTATAAAGTGAAACTTCATTTGCTCCCCGTTAATGTGGGAGAACTAAACAACTGATTTATGTCTGGAGAATGTGGAATGAAAAAACGCCGAATGGAATTTCTTTTTGTAATCGTTTTAATGCTTTCAATTTACGTTGTTTTTTTTAGCGGATTCGGACAATTTGTTAAGCTAGTGTTCATCAGTGTGTACGGATTCATTATCTTTGTGAGCATTTTTTCGTTAATGCTTGAAAATCGCTCTGCACAGCATACATTGTTATGGATGTACGTACTATTGTTTTTTCCAGTGTTTGGGTATATTTTTTATCTTTACTCAGGTCAGTTGTATTTAAAAGGGTATTTGTTTAAAAGTAAGCGGAAAAATGATCGGGAAGAATGGAGAAAATTATTGAAAAGCGAGGAGTCACCAGATTTATCGTTTTTACAAGATAATCAGCGTGCTTTTGCAGAGTTTTCTAGTCATATTTCTGTAACAAAAATAAGTACAAACTCTACTACAAAAATTTTAAAAAATGGAGCAGAGACCTTTTCCGAGATAAAACAAAGATTAAAAAAGGCAAAACGCTATATACATATGGAGTATTATATTTTTCGTTCAGATCGCTTAGGAAAAGAAATTATAGATATTCTAATAAATAAAGCGAGAGAAGGAGTAGAGGTACTATTTCTCTTTGATGCCGTCGGAAGTCTACAGCTAGCTTCTGATGATATAAAGTTGCTTGAGAGAGCAGGAGTGAAGGTACAGTCCTTTCTTCCATTAAAATATGGGTTTTTCAATCAGAAATTCAATTTCCGGAATCATCGTAAAATTATCGTTATTGATGGAGAAGTTGGTTTTGTTGGTGGTTTAAATGTCGGAATTGAGTACCTTGGTGAAAGTGATAAATTTGGATTTTGGCGAGATACACATATGCTTTTGGAAGGGGAAGCCGTTCATACCCTTCATACCGTCTTTCTTCTTGATTGGGAGTATGTTAGCAGAAAAATGATGTTGGAAGAATATCCAAGTGCGGAATATGGATCAAATCAAGTGGATGGTGCCGTGCATGTCGTTGCGAGCGGTCCTGATACCGGGCAAGATATTATGGGGGATCTTTATTATTCGATGATGGCGAGTGCGACGAAATCAATATGGATTGCCACTCCTTATTTTGTACCAAGTGAACCAATTCGAACGGCTTTACGTGTTGCAGCGAGGAGAGGACTAGAAGTAAGGATAATGGTCCCAGAGAAAAATGACGGTTTTCTTACTCAGTATGCGACCCGTTCCTATTTTCCAGAGCTTCTCCGTTGTGGAGTCGAAATTTATTCCTATAAAAAAGGATTTCTACATCAAAAAATATTAATTGTCGATGGCAATATGGCTTCCATTGGTACAGCGAATATGGATATGAGAAGCTTTCACCTGAATTTTGAAGTAAATGTTTTTTTAATTGGGTCGAGTTCCATACGGGATCTTATTGTACACTATGAAGAGGATATAAAAGACAGTGTGAAGTTAAGTCCAGTTGAATTTTATAAAAGGGGTATCGTAAAGCGAACAAAAGAATCATTTGCACGGTTGTTTTCAGGTGTACTTTAAAGGAGTGCTTATAAAGGAATATACATTATCTGGATGATAAAAAAACGAAGGCTCTTTTCTCATAGCTTGTTGTTTTTACTTATAAATTCTGCCCGTTGATTTCTACTATGGGCACTAGCCATACGCTTCACCTATGGGGGAAGCGTAGTTTTTCGTTAAAAAACAGCCAAAACTAAAAATAATGGCAACTATTGGATAGTATCCTAATATGCTTAAAGGGGAGGTGTGATTCGATGGAACCGGATTACGGTATGGGCGTATTTTTCGGTTTGTTTGGTTTACTTTACGTTGCTGTTGCTCTATTTTTAATTGTTTTGTCCGTTGTGTTTATGTTTAAAGCGATGAGTTTTATGAAAAACAAAACAGAAAATGACCGCAGATTGCTCCAAGCAATAGAAAGGTTAGATAATAAAAATACAACTTTCACAAACCCAAAAGATGAAGGAGGGAAATTCAGCTAAGCAAAAAATGTATCCCGCATTAATGGGAAGTAACGCCCCACTGATTGAAGTTTCACTTTATATTTGTTCAGTGGAATGAATGCAAGAAGAACGATTGGATAATGTAGCTTTTATGGCTGACTAATAAGGGCATGTTACTTATTGTCAGCCTTGTTTTGTATAGTTATTTTACATAAAAGGTTAAAGTGTACTAGTTTATTTTTGTTAATTTCTATTCGCGTAATAAATAGAAGTTATCATTAACCCTATACAATTTGCCACATGTAACCCAGTGAAAAGGAAGAATGTAAACGAGATGCCATCAACAAGTATCACAATCCCCCATGCGATCATTATGAGAAAAAGTGTAATATTCCATGCAGCGGCTCGTGACTTTGTGCTAACATGCTGCTGTCGCTCATCGTATAATCTCTTTTTATTCCCAATTCGACGTGCTATATAAGAAATTACTAGCATTAAAACGATACCTGCCACTAACCCTGATACACCAATTAATCCATTTGCAAGTGTTTCACTCAATGTTTTCATCCCCTTCAAATATGAAAATATCTTCAATCCTACACCCGAATAGCTGTGCAAGTTTATGAGCTAGGATGAGTGATGGTTTATACTTGCCTTTTTCTAGTGAAATAATCGTTTGCCTAGAAACTTCCACCACTTTAGACAAATCCTCCTGCGTCATCCCAAGTTTTTCTCGCTTCGCTCTTATCCTATTTTTCATAAGACTAACCACCTGAAAGTAAAGTCAACTTTACGTAAAGTATACTTTACCTTATGCGAAAGTTCTTTATAAATTGTCAAAAAATTATAAAAGGGGTGAATGCACAATTAGCAGTATGACCAATTTAGGATTCCCTGAATTTTCAAGGAAAAAAGTAAAAATGCTTCGCATAAACTTGTTAAAAGACAGAAAGAGGGGGAATTGTATGTGGATGAGGTTTTATGACAAACTTACATTAAAACAAAAACGATTTATGCTTTGGTGCTTGATTGTTCTTCTGTTGATTGGAATTTTATTATTGTTGTTATAAATTGATTAACGTATGACTCTAGTGGAGCTAGAGGAAGAATATTTTATGTAGGCTGTTTTCTAAAAGATCGTTGCCTTTAACAGCATGGAAAACGCAGAGTGGATTGGAGCGGAAAGGAACACTCCATTACTTCTGCCTGAAAAACAACAATCTCTACGAAATGAGAATTACCTATAAACGAATGTTTTATAACTTTCTAGACGAAAACAAAGAAAGTTGTCAAGTATCCATTTCCTGAAAGGTATCATTTGTTGACCTGTAATTGCGGTTAACGAAATGATGCCTATTTTTAATTGCTTAGCGCCACGTTCGGAAATCTTATCTCCATGAACGGGGAACAAAATCCCCACTGATTGAAGTTCCATCCATATTCCATAGAATAATAGACTCTTTCCCTAGTATATATGCCTACTTCTACTAGTCTTATTCTATGCCTATTTTCATAAACGGGCATTAAATGGTAGTACATTGTCACCCCGTGATACATATATATAAAGTGAAAATGCCATATCTAATTAGGAGGAAAGGATATATGAATAAGGAAATGCTACAAACTCTAGTCGGTAAAGTCATGAAGGTTGATAGAGGGGGGCCAGAATCTAGAATTGGGAAACTACTTCATGTTGCAGAGGATTTCTTTACAGTTCTAACAGAAGATGATGGAGTTGTCTATTATCGAACACAACATGTTAAGAGTTTAACGGAAAATTCCAAAAGTGGTCTCCAGTTCGATGTGGAAGTACCGGAAGTGTTTAATTATATAACTGGTGAGAATTTTGATGCTTTAATGGGAAATTTACAATATCAATGGGTCAATATAAATCGAGGGGGACCGGAGAAACTAGATGGGGTGCTTCATAGTATTAACGATGACTATTTAACGATTGTGAAAAATGAAGAAGTCATTCGCTTAGCTACCTATCATGTTAAGAACATTAGCTATGGATTAAAAATAGAAAAACCTGAAGAAATGTCTAATGAAAATGAAGACAATAAATCAAAGGGGAAAAGTAAAAAGGATAAATAAGATAAATAAGTATAGATGAATATTGTCATATTATTCGTGACAATATTCATCTATTAAAAGGAGATGACTTCACTATGCGTCAAAATCTTTCACAATCCTTAAGTGAACTTATTGGATTTACCATAGGAATTCACACCAATAATTCTACCTATGTTGAAGGAACACTTGTTCAGGTCGAAAATGATTATCTTGTTATTAAAAACGATTACGATGAGGATATGTTCTTTAACTTAGCAGGAATCCAGGCAATAATGAAAAATACAAAACACTTCCAAGCTAAAGAAATCGAAGCTGGAAAATTAAATGCAGCTAAGTTATCTAACTTACTAGCGGAATATAAATACGAGTGGATAACGATTAATTGTAAAAATAATCTCTCATTCAGTGGTATTTTGAGTGCGATTTCAGACGATTATATAGTCCTCTTAGTTCAGGAAGAGAGTTTATTTATTCAAAAAAGCCACATAACAAATTTTCATAAACAATTAACAGAAGACGAGACAGAACAGGAAAGCAATGATCAAGAGGAAGCTTCTACTACTGAAAATGAAATAGACTCAACGACTAATTCGAATGAGAATGAGACAAAACCAAAAGTAGAGGAAGAACCAAAAGCAGAAGAAGAACCAAAAGCAGAAGAAGAACTAAAAGCAGAAGAAGAACTAAAGGCAGAGGAAGAACCAAAAGCAGAGGAAGAACCAAAGGCAGAGGAAGAACCAAAAGCAGAAGAAGAACCAAAGGCAGAGGAAGAACCAAAAGCAGAGAAAGAACCAAAACTAGAAGAAAAAACAAAGATAGAACCAGAAACTAAAACAACAACAACGACTGAAGGAACGTCTAAAAAGGAAAAATTAACAGAAAAAGATAATTCTACAAAACTACATTCTGAGATTGTTGCAGAACTAGCGGATAGTATACAACCAAAACCAAAGAATGAAATGCCAACAACCAAAAATAACATGCCGATACAAAAAGAGAATAATACGGCCAAAGGCATAGAGAACGTAACAAAAAGTCCCAATCCAAAAGAGAACCGTACCAAAATGGAAACAGAAAAGTGTGCAACGAAGACACCTAAAATAGAAGCGACATCTGAAACGAAAGCAAATAAAGTCCCAACGAACCAAAATAAAGCAAAACAAAGTAGTAAGACGAAGCAAAAAAATAATATAAGTAGTTCATTAGCAGATGAAATAAAATCCATATTGTCCGTTTATATAAAACCAGTAGAAGCTACTGCAGCGAACATAGTAAATGCTAAAAAAGAAAATAAAACTACTGCTACTAAATCAAGTTCCAAAAAGAAATCAAGTAATAGGCGACATGGCTAAGATTGTTGTCAAAACATTTTAAGGAAGGAGGAAAGTTATGTTAATAGCAATATACTTCTTTCTAATTGGTGCGATATTTTACAAAATGTTTATACAACTTTCTAGGCATGAAAATCAAAAAAGGGTAGACATAAACCTAAATAGTATAGAGCATACACCTGTAGTGTTGAATAAGGATAAGGCGGCGAAAAATAATGCCTAGCACACAACTTGTTTTAATGCTAATAATATTTTCCCTTACCATTTTAGTTATGTTATGGAGACCGTTTAATATAAATGAAAGTGTTCCTACAACAATAGGTGCAGCAACTGTTCTTTTATTAGGTATTGTGCCATTAACTGACGTATTTGATATATTTGAAATTGTAAGTGGCGCTTCTTTAACGATTCTATCCACCATTATGATGTCAATCGTACTAGAAAGTATCGGATTTTTTAAGTGGGTTGCGAGAAATATCGTTTCAAAGTCTAATGGATCTGGAGTAAGACTCTTTGTTTATACTAATCTTTTATGTTTCTTAATGACAATGTTTTTTAATAATGACGGCAGTATTTTAATAACGACCCCAATAATTATACACATTGTTCTTATTTTAAAACTTAAACCTCGCCAAATGTTCCCTTATTTAATCTCCGGGGCGCTCATAGCTACTGCTGCAAGTGCACCGATAGCCGTAAGTAATATTTCGAATTTAATTGCTCTTGAAATTGTGGGACTTACATTAAATGATTACATTAAAATGATGTTTGTCCCTTCCATGATTGGGATCCTATTCATGGCATACTTCCTATATAAGTATTTTAAAAAAGATATCCCCAAAAGAATTTTGACTATTCCTATTAAATGGGATGAAGAGAAGTCTAAATATGCGTATAGTCATCCCCTTGAGACGGAAAATCATTCTAATCAATATGATTGGTGGATGTTCAAAGTATGTTTTTTAGTGGTGATCATTACGCGAGCATGTTTTTTTATTCTTACCCCGCTTGGAATACCGCTAGAATGGATTGGGTTAACTGGTGCACTAGTGTTGATTCTCATTAGGAAAATAAAAATGGGAACGGGCGCCCTCGATATCGTAAAGAAAACACCGTGGCATATTTTGTTGTTTGCCTTCAATATGTATGTACTAGTCTACGGTTTGAAAAATGTAGGGTTAAATGATTATATTGTCAGCCTATTAACTAGTTATATCGAGGATAGTCCTTTTTATGCAAGTATGATAATGGGAAGTGCCTTGACTGTTTTTTCAAATCTTTTCAACAACCTTCCTGCAGTGATGATAGGAACACTATCTCTTACTGAAATGGGACTTAGTGATCATATTTTGCAAATTGCTTACCTTGCCAATGTTATCGGAAGTGATATAGGTGCACTTCTTACCCCAGTCGGAACGCTTGCTACACTTATTTGGATGTTTTTAGTGAAAAAACATTCTATTAAAATTACTTGGGGAGATTATATTAAAGTAACGATTATCATTATTCCAATAACACTACTCATAAGTTTATTAAGTCTATATTTATGGTCAACACTTTTTTACTAGAAGGGAGGTCCATTTTTGAAAAAGTTACTTTTAAACTATATGGGTGAGAATATCAAGTTGGAGATTTCTGGTGGAAAAATACTAACAGGGATACTAGTGGAGGTAGGCAGTGATATTGTCATCATTTACAACGGAAAGGATTTCCAGTATGTTCCGATTGTACATGTCCATCATATAAGATTTCCCAGCGAAAGTGAACAAGAAATACAACAGCCGGTTGATCCACCCATTATTGATTATGAGCAAGAATTATCAGTAAGGAAAATATTAACTTCTGCAAAAGGAATGTTTACAGAAATATATGTAACTAGTAATCAGCCTATTCATGGGTATATAACTAGTATCATGAATAACTATTTTGTCTTCCATTCGCCAGTTCATAAAACGATGTTCATATCATTAAATCATTTAAAGTGGTTAATACCTTACGATAATGATCAAAGTCCCTATAGTTTGCCAAGACAAGACCTCCCACTAAGGCCAGTAAATATTTCTCTTGCAAGAAGTTTTGAAATTCAAATGGAGAAACAAGTTGGGAAACTTGTCATTTTTAATATAGGGGAAAATCCTAATACGATTGGTAAACTGCAGGGAATAAGAGATAATATTTTAGAACTCGTTACTGCAAGAGGCGAGTGTTTATATTTAAACGTGAATCATATAAAAACGATGCATTTTACCTAAAATGCATCGTTTTTATAGTACTGATGCTTTTGCGTAGCGCGAAGCATCACATTAAAAGATAAGGGAACATATTTTTATGGTATCCTATTTTTCTTTTTCCTGAATATGTTCTATTAAGGGAGGGATGCAACTTGAAGCGAAGACTACAGAGTGCTCAGTCCACTTTAATAGGTCATCTGCAAAAGCTCCAAAAAGACGACGGTTCTTGGAACTTTTGCTTTGAAAATAGCCTAATGACAGATGCGAATATGATTATTTTATTATCGTCATTAGGAGTAAATGACAAGGAGCTTATTGGTCGCTTAAATTCGCGAGTACTAAACCTTCAAACAGAAGAAGGGGCATGGAAACTTTTTTCTGATGAAAAAGACGGAAACTTATCAGCAACAGTAGAAGCTTACTTTGCCTTGGCTTATAGTAAAGCACTTGATATGAATGATCCGAGAATGATAAAAGCGAGAAGATTTATTAAGAATAATGGTGGGATCGACAATGCTCATTCACTAACAAAATTTATGCTTGCAGCAAACGGGCAATATGATTGGGATAGATTTTTCCCGGTTCCCATCGAACTTTTGCTTCTTCCGAAAAGTTTCATTGTGAACTTTTGGGATTTTAGCGGTCATGCAAGAGTCCATATGACACCATTAATGATCTTGAAAAATAGGAAATATAAGCGAATAAAGCGGAACACCCCAAACATAAGGGATTTATTAGTCAGGCAATCAACTGCTGATGTTCCAACGATTGAAACCCGATCATTAATTTCTACCATTAAACAAGGAATCCAATCATTATATCAACTTCCACAGTATCTTGAGAATGAAGCGATACATACAGCTCATCACTATATGCTGCAAAGAATCGAGAAGGATGGAACGTACTATAGCTACTTTAGCTCAACATTCTTCATGATTTATGCCCTCCTCGCTCTCGGCTATAAAAAAACAGATCCCATCATTATAAAAGCAATTTCTGCATTGAAAAAAATGATCTGTCAAACAGAAGAGGGTTCGCATATCCAAAACTCAACATCAACTATATGGGACACAGCACTCATTACCCATAGTCTTCAAAATGCTGGTGTTAGCTATAAAGATGAAACAATAAAAAAAGCTGTTCACTTTCTATTAAAAAATCAACAGATGCGATATGGAGATTGGGCGATGGAAGTACCTAAAATAGCCCCTGGAGGATGGGGATTCTCTCATAACAATACAATGAACCCTGATGTCGATGATACGACAGCTGCATTAAGAGCTATCACATCAACAGCAGCGAGTGAACCTACTTCAAGACACGCCTGGAATAAAGGTGTAGAATGGTTATGGAAAATGCAAAATCGTGATGGTGGCTGGCCGGCATTTGAACCAAATAAAACAAAAGAGATTCTTTCCTCGTTTCCGATTGATGGTGCAGAAGCTGTCAGTATTGACCCATCAACAGCAGATTTAACCGGGAGAACGCTTGAATTTCTAGGGAAAAAAGCAGGAGTGACGGGAGACCATCCATCGATTAGTAGGGCAATACAATGGTTAAAAGGTCACCAAGAGGAAGAGGGTTCCTGGTACGGTAGATGGGGAATATGTTATATATATGGAACATGGGCAGCGGTAACAGGAATGAGAGCTGTTGGAGTACCTGCTAACGATAAATCCTTGCAGAAAGCAAAACAGTGGCTCATTTCGATTCAAAACCGTGACGGTGGATGGGGAGAGTCGTGTTACAGTGATCAAAAGAAAAAATATATACCATTACAGCACAGTACACCTTCGCAAACAGCATGGGCACTTGATGCACTAATCTCTCTTTCCGATAAGCCGAACCATGTAATTAATAAAGGAATAGAATCATTACTTGGGCAACTCGAGAAAAAGGATTGGACATCGACTTACCCAACAGGAGCCGGTTTACCAGGTAACTTTTACATCCATTATCATAGTTATCGATGGATTTGGCCACTGCTTACTATTAGCCATTACAACGCGAAATATAAACCAAATACTTGAGGTGGGTCAGACCCTCAGGTGTCAGACCCGAAACGTTTTAATTGGGTCAGACCCCAAGGTGTCAGACCCAAAACACTTTAATTGGGTCAGACCCCAAGGTGTCAGACCCGAAACGTTTTAATTGGGTCAGACCCTAAGGTGTAAGACCCTCAACGTTTTAATTGGGTCAGACCCCAAGGTGCCAGCCCCGAAATACTTTAATTGGGTCAGACCCCAAAGTGCCACACACAAACCAAACAATAATCACTAAAAAACAAAATTTCCTTCCCCACCAGGAAGGAATTCTTTACTTTTAATGGAATTATTATTATATCCATATAGAAAAGAAGGGGGCGAAACTATGTTTACATATAAAATCGATGAAGAATTACAATTAAAATTGGTGGAGTCAAAAGATGCAAAAGCACTTTTTAAATTAACGAACGAATCCCGTGAATATTTAAGTGAATGGTTGGGTTGGCTAGATTCTACAAAAAAAGTCGAAGATACGAAGGCATTCATTGAAATGAGCAGAAAGAATTATGCAGAAAACAAATCACTAAGTACCTTAATTTTATATAAAGGTGAGATCGTCGGCACAGCTGGTTATAACTCTATTGATTGGACAAATAAAATTGCCTACATCGGGTATTGGCTAGGGGAGGAGTATCAAGGGAATGGCATTATGACAAGAGTAGCAAAAGCATTAACAGACTACGCATTTTATGAGCTACAATTAAACCGTGTCGATATTCGCGTTGCAGTGGAAAATAAAAAAAGTAGAGCAATTCCAGAAAGACTCGGCTTCCAAAACGAAGGAACCATTCGCCAAGCAGAGTGGCTCTACAATCACTACGTCGACCACATTATCTACGGCATGCTCAAATCAAACTGGACCACTTCAGCGCAGTGAGGGACGAACCTTTAAAAATACATAATAAGGATGAGAAAAATGACACAAATATGTCTTGTCCGTCATGGGCAAACAGATTGGAATGTACAAAGAAAATTGCAAGGAAAAACAGATATTCCATTAAATAGAGTGGGAAGAAAACAAGCAAGGGAATGCTGTAATCATTTGAAGGAATCCGCGTGGGATGTGCTTATTTCAAGCCCGCTTGTTCGTGCAAAAGAAACAGCGGAGATTATTAATGAGGAAATTCATCTGCCTATTGAGGAGATGGAAGAGTTTATGGAAAGGTCCTTTGGTGATGCGGAGGGCTTAACGATGGAAGAAAGAGACCGCCTTTATTCTTATAATCAGTATCCAAACCAAGAAGAGGTAGAGGATTTTAAAGCACGAATAGTAGCAGGACTAAAAAAAATTAATGAACGTTTTCCAACCGAAAAAGTGCTATTAGTTTGTCACGGTGCCGTGATCCGTATGATTTTGTCAATTTTTAGTGGAGAAGAACAGGAGGTAACGTTACCCCGCTTGGAAAATGGTTGCTTAAATACGATTCACTTTGAAGAGGGGGACTGGAAAATAAAAGAATATAATCTTGTCGGTCATCTGTCAGAGCATAACTAATAATCGAAGGGGGACTAGTGAAAGGTTAGTCCTCCATTTTTTTATGAAAATTATCAATCAAAAATGACTTCCCAGCTAATAGAAATTTTCTTCACCAGTGCTCCTTCTATACAATTTTTGGAAAGGTAATGAATTCTAAGCTATGTACATATTATTTTCATCTCCTCTCATAATAAGGAATACATTACTGAACAGAGGGTGAGAGAATGAAAGCTGTGACCTATCAAGGGAAATACGCTATTGCTGTAAAAGAAGTGAAAGCACCGGAAATACAGGACCCAGAAGATATTATTATACGCGTAACATCCACTGCCATTTGTGGTTCGGATCTACATCTATATCAAGGGAATTTCCCACTCCCAATCGGCTATATCATTGGACATGAACCAATGGGGATTGTTGAAGAAGTCGGACCTGACGTCACGAAAGTAAAAAAAGGGGACAGAGTCGTCATTCCTTTTACTGTAGCTTGCGGAAGATGCCCTTATTGTGAAAATCACCACGAGAGCCAATGTGACAATGCGAACCCTCATTATGACTCCGGAGGATACTTAGGATACTCTGAGAAGTTTGGAAATTATCCTGGTGGGCAAGCGGAATATTTACGTGTTCCGTTCGGAAATTACACGCCCTTTGTCATTCCACAGGATGCGGAACTTGAAGATGAAGAGGTTTTGTTTTTATCTGATGTCCTTCCTACAGCCTATTGGAGTGTAGAGAATGCAGGAGTGAAAAAAGACGATACCGTTATCGTTCTCGGTTGTGGTCCTGTTGGTCATTTTGCCCAAAAATTCGCTTGGATGAAAGGAGCGAAAAGGGTTATAGCTGTTGATTATATCCCTTATCGATTAGAACAGGCAAAAAAACACAATAAAGTTGAAACATTTGATTTTACACAATATGATGACATGGGCGAAACATTGAAAGAACTAACATCAGGGGGAGCAGATGTTGTCATTGATTGTGTAGGAATGGACGGGAAAAAGTCACCGTTAGAATTTATCGAACAAAAGTTAAAATTACAAGGTGGTACAATTGGACCGATTCAAATTGCTACAAAAGCGGTGAAAAAATGTGGTACTTATCAAATAACCGGAGTATACGGTGGATTGTACAATATGTTTCCACTCGGTGCATTTTTTTCAAGAAATATCGATATAAAAACGGGTCAGGCACATGCAAGGTCTTTCATGCCTCAGCTTTATAACTTAATTAAAGAGAAGAAATTTAATCCAAAGACAATCATAACTCATACTTTACCTTTAGAAAAAGCCAGTGAGGGTTATCAAAAGTTTAATGATAAAACAGATGATTGTTTGAAAGTTATTTTAAAACCGTAATAAACTTTGTAAAAGAGGATTTTCATTCATTTGGGGATTCTCTTTTTTTATTGGCTGTTTTTTACAGATTGTTGCCTTTAACAACAGTGGAAATCGACGGAGAAAATCTATAAAAAAACAACAATCGATGAGAAAAGAGCCTTATTTGAAGAAAAACGTTTATCTTCACTCTATTCGGGTCATTATTAAGAAGTCTAGCAATTAATGGATTCATTATCTGTTTCTAATCAAATTTTAATGTTGATCGTGTACACTGATCATAATAGGTAGGTGAGAAGGATGACAATTATTTTTTGGATAAGCTTACTATCATGCTTAACTCTTTCATTTTTCTATCATTTTGGAAAAAACAAGCGGTTACGTCGAATAAGAAGTTTAACATCTTATAAGATGACTATTAGTGCAAGTTTTTTAGTCGTTTTAATTACAGGTGTTATGATGAATTCTTAATTAAATGGAACTTTTTTATTAGAATAATCCCTTCCTTTGTTTTACACTAGATAATAGGTAGATAACGGGGGAGGCGAACGTCAAAAATGAAAAATGCATTATACCAATTTTTATTAGACAACAAAGCAGAAATTATTGAAGAATGGATGAATAGACGAAAAAACGATGTGGATTCTTTCTTCTCAGCACAAGCACCAAAATATGTAGAAACAGAATTGAAAGAGGAAGCAGAGGAACTTGTGCTTACCATTTCAAGAGTGTTTGTGGAGGAAGATATTGCCTATCAAAAATTTTTACTAGATTGGGCGGTGAAAATTGGGGAGGAACGTGCTCAAAATGACACAACCTTACAAGAAGTTATTTTTCAATTTAAAGTATTTAAGCAAATTTACTTAAACTATGTTAACGAGTTTATTTTGAAAACCGAAACTGTTTCTATTGAAAATGTGGTGGAGTGGAATAGTCAGTTAAATCTAGCTTTTGATAATGTTATCGAAGTATTTACAAGCCATTATAGAGAAGCGAATAAGCAACTACTTCAATCGCAACAGGAAATAATAAACGAATTAAGTAGCCCGATTATTCCAATTACTGAAACGATAGCTGTTTTACCACTGATTGGGGATATTGATACGACAAGAGCAAAAATCATTCAAGAATCCTCACTTAGTCAGTGTGCAGAAAGAGGTGTGGAAATACTATTTATAGATCTTTCGGGTGTTCCAATTGTTGATACAATGGTGGCACAGCAAATTTTTCACGTAGTATCATCTCTTCAATTGATTGGTGTCAAAAGTGTGTTGTCAGGAATAAGACCGGAAGTGGCACAAACAGCGATTCAGCTCGGAATCGATTTTTCTACTATTAGGATAGAACCTAATTTATCACAGGCATTAAAGCAAATAGATTTCTTAAGCAGTGCAGGAAGGTAATAATACACACTTGCTAGAGGTGGAATAATGACAAGAGCAATTATTTTGTTTGATGGGATATGCAACCTCTGTAATCATAGCGTTCAATTTATTATTAAGCGTGATCCCACTGCATATTTTCAATTTGCTTCATTACAAAGTGACGTAGGTGTCAGCTTGAGGGAAACCTATGGCTTGCCTACGCGTATCGATAGTGTTGTTCTTATAGAAAATAATAAAGTTTTTGTGAAATCAAATGCAGCATTACATATTTGCAAACATCTCAAAGGAATGTGGAAACTGCTTTTCGTATTGAAACTTCTTCCACCGTTTATTCGCGATGGACTATATGAGGTAGTAGCGAAAAATAGATATAAATGGTTTGGAAAAAGGGATCAGTGCATGCTTCCAGATCAGAATAGAAAAGATCGGTTTTTATAATGGAAAAGGAAGTCTAACTTGAAGACTTCCTTTTTGAGTGAGAAGATTTAGCTTTCGATTAGTTTCACCGCGTATTTCCGATTAGCACGAGGTCCATCCCACTCACAGAAATAAATGCCCTGCCAGGTTCCTAATAATAACTCGCCATTTTGAATAATTACCGTTTGAGAATGGCCTACCGTACTTGTCTTCAAATGAGCAGCCGTATTGCCCTCTCCATGCAAATCCTTTACATGATTCCAAGGATATACTTCATCCATTCTTCTTATAAAGTCTGTTTTTACATCGGGATCCGCATTTTCATTCACGGTGATTCCAGCTGTTGTATGCATGGATTGGATAATTACTATTCCATTCGTTACACCTGTTTCCCTAACCCATTCTTCGACACTAGCTGTAATCTCAATCATTTGATCGCGTTTATTGGTAGATAGTTGGAACTGTTTGAACATCGTAAAATCATCCTTTCTTTTACTATTGAAGGAAAAATAACCTGTTGTGTCAAATAATATGAAAACATCATTTTTATATTAGTCTAACTAGAAAGGGAGAGAAACGGCAATGAAAATAATAGAATTAGATAGTGAAGCTGATTGGAAAGAGGCATTTCAAGTAGTAAAAGAGCTGCGCACCCATCTATCCTACGAAAAATATATGAGTATGCTCGAAGCAATGAAACCAAACGGATATAGAGGGTTTTTATTGAAGGAAGGAGATACACCTGTCGCATACACCGGTATAACAGAACGAGTGAATTTTTATGATGGGCATCATCTATTTGTATATGAATTAGTAACGAAAGAAAGCGAGCGATCTAAAGGGTACGGAGAAGCGTTACTAACTTTTATAGAAAATTTAGCAAAAGATATCGGCTGTGAAAAAATGCATCTGGATTCTGGTCTTCAGCGCACAGATGCACATCGGTTTTATGAAGAAAAAATGGGGATGAGTAAAAAGAGTTATGCATTTAAAAAAGTGTTAGATTAAATGAAGAGAAAACACCCCATCTTATTTAGCCATTACAGCAATAGAGATGGGGTGAAACATCATTATTTTTTCCTTTTTCTCATTCGTCCAGTGCCGTTACATATCCGACACTTCCATTTAATAAAAGGGATTTTTGTTTTTCTTTTCCCTTTGCAACGATTACATACCATGAAAATCGCCATTTCCATTCCTTCTTTATTTTTTTATCCCGCATTAACGGGCAGTAACACTCCCGTCTCAAGATTGGAGGAATTAGAGGAGCATAGGTATGGGAAAGGGCCCCCCACTGGTTGAAATTTTACTTTATTCCTCGTTTCCTGTATCAGTAAATTTATCTAACATGGTGATTGTATCAACAAGGTGATTATTGAAAATTTGTCGAGCCACAGTAAGCAACTCAATAATCATGGGATCTCTCAATGAATAGACGACTCGATTACCATCTTTCGTGCCTGTAACGATATTTTTTGCTCTTAATACTTGTAATTGCTGCGATACTGCGGAGCCTTCACTCCCTACAAGACTTTGAATTTCATTTACATTTTTGTCCCCTTCAGCTAATAGTTCAAGAATTCTTATCCTAAGAGGATGAGCCAGCGCTTTGAAAAATTCTGCTTTAAATTTTTGCATTTCAAGGTTCAATATTTTCACCTTTCTTTCTATTATTCCTATTATGAAGTTGTTGTAAGTATTTCTCTTTTCTCTTCGGCGGTATTAGGTGTGCCAGATAGGACGGAACATTCTTTAAAAGCGAAATGTTTGCACCCAAGGCATTTGTCTTTATTTAGATTTACTAGCGCAACGTTTATTGCGTCTCCAGTATGTTCAAAGAAATGGTCTTCCCCTATAGCATGATATAATTTTGTTTTTCTCAATACACTTTTTGGTTGATGTTTCATTCCAGAGATTAACACAATCCCCGTTTTTGAAAAATCCTTGACAATACTTGAAAAATAAGATTCGCCAGTTGTATCCATGAAAGGAACTTTTCCCATTCTTACTATCAATACTTTTGGTTTGTAGTTAATTGTGTTCATTATTGTTTGTTCGAAAGTTTGAGCAGCTCCGAAAAATAAAGGACCTTCGACATTAACTATACATATTTGAGGGCAGTCATGGGCTTCTGTCACCATTTTGGAGTCGACTTTTTCATTCTTATTGTTTAGATTCGGAAGTGCTTTCGCTGTTATTAAAGAGTCGCTCATTTGTTTTGTGAAAATAATGATAGCTAATAGAAGACCAACTTCAACGGCAACTGTTAGATTAACAAACACCGTTAATAAAAACGTAACAACAAGAACAAGTGAGTCTGTTGTTTTCGTTTTTAATAGATGACAAAACACATGTCTTTCACTCATATTCCAAGCGACAACCATTAAAATAGGGGCCATACTAGCTAATGGAATACTAGAAGCGTAAGGAGCAAACAGAAATAATATTAACAAAACAATGATACCATGGATTATCCCTGAGACTGGAGAAACTGCTCCATTTTTTATATTAGTAGCTGTTCGTGCAATAGCTCCTGTAGCTGGGATTCCACCAAATAAAGGTGTCACCATATTTGCAATCCCTTGCCCAACCAGTTCTCGGTTACTATTATGTTTACTATTTGTCATTCCGTCGGCCACTACTGCCGATAATAAAGATTCAATACCGCCTAATATCGCAATGACGAAGGCTGGTCTAATTAATTCTAGTATCCGTTCAAACGTTATCTCCGGAAACTGAAAATGAGGCAAAGTATTTGGAATATCACCAAAAGTGGAGCCAATCGTCGCTACTTGGTTAGGATAAAAAATACTGGCTACTACTGTGGAAAACAGTAATCCAATAAGCGGACCTGGAACCTTTGGGACAAGTTTAGGTGTTAATATCACAGTAACTAGACATACCCCAGCGGTAAAAACACTGAAAAAATTAATCGTGTGAATGTGCATGATTATTTCTTTCATATTAGCATAAAATGTTTCATGTTTTTTTACACCAGATAGCCCTAGAAAATTAGCAATTTGCCCAACGAAAATGATTACTGCAATTCCAGAGGTAAAGCCAATCGTCACTGGTTTCGGAATAAATTTAATCAACGAACCAAGTCTAAAGATTCCCATCAATAATAGTATAATACCTGCCAAAAAACCTGCTATTAGTAGATTTTCATATCCATACGTCATGACAACCCCGAATAAAATCGGGATAAATGCTCCTGTAGGTCCACCAATCTGGAATTTTGACCCGCCGAACAGGGCAATTAAAATACCTGCAATAATGGTTGTATAAATTCCATACTCAGGCTTAACCCCAGAAGCAATGGCAAATGCCATGCCTAAAGGAATGGCAATTACACCAATCACTAAACCAGATAAAAGGTCTTTGTAGAAACTTTGCATAGAATACCCATCAAATCTTCCACTAAAAAATAATTTCCTTTGCATATCAACCCTTCTTCAATTAAAATATTTTATAATAGTATATCTGATTATTTGAATATACTATTATATGAATTTACAATTCTTTCTTATTAATGTCAAAAGAATTTTTAAACGTAAAATTTTGAGAATAAGAGAAAATGCTATTTATATTGGCGATCTTTATAACATTCCTACGTCATTGGATACGATGAGACATATAACCATTAAGTGAATTTAGTGGATACTAGTAATAATCTAAAGGCTTGGAATTGCGCTTTTGTGAAAAAATACAAGGGAGTGTTTGGATGAATATAGAAATCAAAAGAGAAGAAATGATTCAGCATGGAACACAGGTGTTTCAATTAGTTGGAGCGGATAAGATATGTAAGGTGTGTATTAAAAGTGGAAACTCCTGTTGTATAGGGTGTGATTTTTTAAAAGAAGGAGTAGGTTGCCAAAAAAGAAACACGAGTTGTACAGCTTGGTTGTGCGGCTTACAAAAATATTTTTTTGATAAAATTGGATTATTAGATGAGTGGGAAAATATGTGGGAGCAAATTCCTGGAAAAGAATTTCGTGAAGATAGTACGCCAGAAACGGTAAAGATAAAATCGTTCATTGATCTTGAACAGTTGGATAGTAAAGCAGGGAAATTGTTTGCGGAAGCGTTAGAGGTGTTAGAAGAACAGGGCGACGATATAGGTAAGTTAGAAAGACAGTTAAGTATCGATTTTGAGCTTCGAAAACCAGAGATTATTCAGTTTTTATTTCGAGAAACATAATAAAATAAGAATAAGTGGGAAAGCAGCACGAGGTGACTCCGTTCAAACTGCCTCGATTAAAAAAAAGTTTTTACTTCATTACTCCGAATAGTAAAATTCCATGTTACGAACACTACTAGTAGTTCATTCATATGGAGGAAAGTATATGTATCATCTTAAAACACATACCGATTTAGATGGCGTCTCCTGCGGAATACTGGCAAAATTGGCATATGGAGAAGGGGTTCGTGTTCGTTATCATTCTGTTTCAAGTATTCATGGTCAAGTTGAACGTTTTTTGAGTAAGCCGCCTAAAAAAACGAAATTAGTTATCACGGATTTGTCTGTGAACGAAGAAGTTGCAGAAAAACTCGACACTTATCATCGCAAAGGTGGGGATGTATTTTTACTAGATCACCACAGCTCTGCACTGCATTTTAATGAGTATGCATGGGGGAAAGTAGTAGTGGAATATGATAATGGTCATCTTACGTCTGCAGCATCGCTACTATATGATTATCTCATTGAACAAGAGCATATTACAAAAACGAATGCCTTGGATGAATTTGTCGAGTTGGTCCGATTGTATGATACATGGGAATGGGAGAGAAAAAAGGTAACGGATGCTAAGCGATTAAATGATTTACTTTATTCAGGTTCGATTGATGACTTTGAAGAAAAAATGGTGGAGCGGTTACAGGAAAATAAAGATCATTTTTTCTTTGATGAGTTCGAGAAACGATATCTTGATGTGGAAGAAGGAAAAATAGAACGCTATATTGACCGGAAGAAAAGAGAGACGATTCAAACGACGGTTGGTGACTATTGTGTTGGTATCGTGTACGCGGAAAACTATCATTCGGAACTAGGGAATCAGCTTGGGAAGGATTTTCCTCACTTTGACTATATCGCACTTGTGAACGTTGGATCGAGACGAATCGCACTTCGAACGATACATGACAATATCGATGTTAGCGAAATTGCCCAAATGTTTGAAGGCGGGGGACACCAAAAAGCTGCGGGGTGCTTGTTGACACCTGAAGCGTACGAATTATTTGTCACTATTCCATTTAGTCTCGAACACGTACAGGAAGATGCTAAACGTAATAGATATAACTTAAAAGAATCGCTAACAGGTTCTTTATACGAAAACCGACAAGAGGACCAATTATTTATTTTCCCGAAAGGACAAGAGCAATGGGTAATAGAGTATAATGGAGTACATGAAGAAGAACTGAAGACATTCCAAGAAGCAGAACGATATGTAAAGCGAAACTACTCAGCCTGGCTTGCAAGAGATGATATTTTCATTGAATATCTCGCCCAGCAACATATCGAGCAAAAAGTATTAGCGGGCAGCGTTAACGCCAACAACGAACTAATGAAAGAAATCGAACGCAGCAAACAACTATTCAATTAAAGGTCCGTCCCTGACTACAGCAACGCGTTAAAACAGTCGGGGACGGACCTTTAATAATTGTAACTTGCAGTTTTTTACCAATTTGTTAACAAAATATTGTATGATAAATGTAGCAGTTTGAATTTTTAAATTGTTTAAGTGAGGGGAGGAGAGCGGTTGACTTATTCTCAATTGCAGATTACTGCAGAATCAAGTAAAGGTCACGTGAGTAATGTGAAACTTTTTGATTATTTGGATCAGGCACGCAGGGAATGGTATCACTATTGCACTTTATATGATGTGGAAGCGGTGGTAGTACATATTGATATAGATTATAAAATAGAAGTGTTTCATAATGAAAAGCTGTTCATCCGTACTTGGATTGATCGTGTCGGCAATACGAGCTTTACCATTAAGCAAACAATGATGAATAATCGAGAGGAGCTTGTTGTTTCTGCTGCAGTTATCCTTACAACAATTAATCGTCAAACAAGGAAAAAAATCACTGTACCTGATGGGGTCCGCAGCTTGCTGATGAATGATTCAATGTTGAATGCTAAAGTTAAGTGAGTGTTAGAAAAGTGGAGTTGCTATAGCAATTCCACTTTTTTAGTATATCGATCATTCTAGCTTACAATAAAATTTAGTCGCTTCGCTTTTTCTGTAAAGCTTCTATAAAGGCGTTTGGGTTATCGACACGAATATGAATCTGCTCGACTTTTTTCTTGAAACCATATAAATAGTTTGCCTGTAGAGGCTCTTCTAAATGAATCTCAAACTGAGGCTTTTCCTGTAGCATATCGGGCACCATGGCAATGAACGTAACTTTTTCTATATCTTTAGGCAATTTTTCCGGTCCGTTATAAACTTCAATACTTTTGATGGAATGATAAGGAACTTTTATTTTTTTCAATATGCCCACTTGAATGAACATATGTTGTTTTTCTAAAAGTAGTGGACAGAGACGGATGGCTTGAATTTCTGCTAGAAAGAAAATAATGCTGTATATATTCAATATAAGGAGAATCCACGATAAAACAGGGTTGAAATCATGAAGAAAGTAATGAAACCCGATTGTTTCAATAGCAATAGCGTGAATCAGCATGACATAAAACGCGATAACACTTGTTTTCTCATGTAATGTAAAACTTGGTACATCCGTCGCTGTTTTCTTTTTCCAAGAAAACAACGAATAATGAAATAGAGTAAACTCCGATATATAGACTTTTGTCATAAAATTTGGCTTTAAGGATGTGTGTACCGCTCTCTCTAAACGTTCGTGCCAATAGGGATGTCCAGTTGTTTTTGCGGCCTTCCAATGTCGATAAATGGACGGGAATTTTGAAACTATTTTGAAGCCAATGTACAACTCCAATAATATAAATACCCCTTCACCGATAAAAATAATGTATTTAAAAAAAGGAACTGCACGTAAATGTTCATTGGGGATCATCCACCATGCAAACAAATAGCCAGCGGCAATAACAAATGATAATACTTTAAACGAATACCGCTTTCGGATAATAAGGAAGTAAGTAAGAAGCGGAATAATGAGAAGCAAGTCAAACAATGAACCATACACCATTCCCTCTGGTACGGAAAAGCCTATGTCAATATGGTAAACAGCAGTATTGCTTAACAGGATGAGAGAGGTTAGGGTAAGGAACCAAATAAGCTTTTTACGGGATAATGGGGAGTATTGTTTTTCCATAGAAACGCTCCTTTTTTAGGGTTTTGGAGTGGACTTCAAACGCAAAGGAATTTCACGTTTAGTTACTACTTATTATCATTATATCCGAAACTAAAGAGCTGGTTTAATGGATATGTGAAATATTTATGAAAGGGCTTTCGTGATTTCTCATCAAATTTTAATCTTATTTTCATTCCGATTTCCTTTTCAAGCTTTATGCTAAGAATAGCTCACCAATCGTAGTTCTAATCACCCCTCTTTATGTAATAAAGTAAACCTGTCAAATCTATTTGATTAGAACTACGAGATTAAACACCCATTTTAATTTCTTTCTTTCCCGTTTGAAGCAGTAAAGTTATGTAGGACTTTACTGCTTCTTTTTTTGTCTTTAAATAGGTTTCCATTTGAATGACCTATAAAGGAGCACGTCTGATGGAGGGGAAATGGGAAGCTTGTACTTGAAAAAGGAAAATGTATCATAGAAGGAGAATATTAGTTTAAAAGATATTGATTACTTTTTAATCAAAAGAGGTGTAATAAATAATGGATATTGTATTTAAAGAAGGGCAGTCCGTTTTTAATTATCGTGTAGCTGCCGTATGGCTACATGAGGATCATATTTTACTGCATCGGGATGTAAATGCGAAAGATTGGTCACTTCCCGGTGGTAGAGTGGCGTTTGGTGAAGAGAGTATTGATAGTTTGAAACGGGAAATGAAAGAAGAATTAAACGTGGTAGTCAATGTGGAACGGCTTTTATTTGTTAATGAGAACTTTTTTCCTTTCCAAAACCATCAGTTTCATGAAATCGGTTTTTATTATTTAGTATCCTTAAACAACAATCATTTATTTCAGCAAGGTCCTTTCTATGGAGAAGAAGGGGAACGTTTGATTTATCAATGGGTACCACTTTCTAGAATAGAAAATATAACGCTTTATCCTGAAAAACTTAAGTCCTTGTTGAACAAACTCCCGGATAATGTTGAGCATATTGTAACGCGGCAATCCGATTTTCACTCATCTATTCCTAGGAGTTAGACGAAGCCTTTTTTCGAAAGTTTATCTTTTTCCAAAGCTTAATAAAAAATTCTTTTAAATGTTGTAGCTCTTCCTTGGGTGAATAGCTTTGATCCTTTACATATTTTTTTGCAAAGTAATTAATGCCTTCTTCGATGATGGCAAGTGCTGCGATAAAACCGAAAACAATAGCTAGTATCGTCCACATTTTTATTGCTCCTTTGCATTTTGTTATTTCTATGTATATGGCTGTATTTACCATTACATGAGAAAAATAAAACGCGTTTTATCATCGGGAAGTAGGGGGGGCATGTTAAAAACGTACTGTTTTGTTTGGAGGGGGCTTTGCTAGATAAACACCCTTTATTTCTACCATTTAGAATATCGTATAAGAACGACTTTTGAAAGAATGGAAGATTAATAGAATGAACGACCTTTCAGGGTATAATAGATATGGCAAACTATACGAAAAAGCTGTAACAACTGTTAATACGTGTTACAGCTTTTTCACCATTTAAATGTTACGACCGTTGCTTTTTTGTTTTAACCAATGTCTGATTCCTTTTCCTGCATACGGCTCATCATTGAATCTTGGAATGACATGAAGATGTGCATGAGGAATATGCTGTCCGCCAGTTGAACCAACATTCCATCCGACATTATAACCATCTGGAGTAAAAGTGGTATCCAAGTAACTTTTTACATTATGTAGTAGTTCATATGTTGCTTGCCACTCCTGTTCTGTAAGATCAAACACTGTTTTGCGATGGGCTTTTGGAACGATTACACCGGACCCAACTAACACTTCCTGTGGTAATTGTAAAAATGCACAAAGTTCATTTTCTAGAACAATTTTTTGTTGCTTTTCTAGTTCAAAATGGCAAAAAACACAATTGGAATACAAGGGAAGCTCCATTTTACTAAAAGGATATTCACTCCCATTTGTCGACTGCATAAATGATTCCGTTTCCTTAAAACCGAGTTTTTTATAAACTTTAATGGCCCTTTCGTTAAATGTTGCAACGGAAAGACAAAACCCATCAGGATTAAAATAGCTTTGCCCAAAATCCAAACCAGCTTTAATAAATGTTGCTCCATTTCCTTGTCCAGTATAAAGAGGGCTCATTCCAAGCCCAATTTCCACAAAATTGCCGTCCGTTCTTTGATAACAGAAAAAACCGGCTAACTCATCTTCCTTGAAAACAGCAAAATAGTTTTCGCTTCGTAATGCTGGATCAATAAACTCTTTGTAATCTTCTTCATCAGCCGTCATATCATAAAAGGCAAATATCCCGTCATATTTCCATGATGCAATCACTTCGGCTTGTTGTTGTGTCATTTTTTTGAAAGTAAAATTCATCATATAAACTCCTTCCTCGTTTCATATAAAGTTTAATATAAAAATATTATGTAAATAACTATAATTTTAAGAATATAGTAACGAATCACGAAAGGATATAAGGCTATTTTCTAAAGGCTGTTTTCGTAAAGTTTGTTGTTTCTGGGCAAGGGAGCGGCCCCCTTACAATCATGCATCAACACGAAGTTAAACAGAGCTTTTTATACTCAAATAAATAGCAACAATGTTTACAAAACAGCCTTTCTAAAAGATTGTTGCTTCTAACAATAATGGAGCACTCAGAGTGGATTGGAGCAGAAAGGAACGGTCTAGTGTCCACCAATAAACAGCTTAATATAATGAAAAAACGCAGGAAAAGGGAAAATGATAACGATGGATCTCTCTGTTTAAAAGGTGTTTCGTCTTTAATCTTTTACGATATTCTCATTTATTTTTAATGTTGCTATGTGATGATAGTAGGACTATAGGTAAATATGTTTTATTTTTCTAATACTTATTCTAAAATAAGAGCTAACTAGTAGTAAAGAAGGTGGAATGATGAAAAGGGTTCTCGTAATAGAAGACGAAAAAAACTTATCCAGGTTTATTGAGCTGGAATTAAAATATGAAGGTTATGAAATTGGTGTTGCATACAATGGCAGAGATGGCTTGAAGATGGCACTAGAGGAAGAGTGGGATGTGATTTTGCTAGATTTAATGCTGCCAGGTTTAAATGGATTAGAAGTATGCAGACGAGTACGACAATCCAAGAATATTCCTGTACTTATGATTACAGCAAGAGACAGTGTGATGGATAGAGTATCAGGGCTTGATAGTGGGGCGGATGATTATATCGTAAAGCCATTCGCTATTGAAGAACTTCTTGCTAGGCTTCGTGCAGTATTTAGAAGGACTGCTAACGAGGAAGAGAGGGCTTCCATTACTACATATAAATTTAGAGATGTAGTTGTTGAAAAGGAGTCAAGACGTGTACTAAAAAATGGAGAAGAAATCGAATTAACGAAAAAGGAATATGATTTGTTGACGACTTTTCTAGATAATATGAATATTGTTTTAACGAGAGAAGTTCTACTTAATAAAGTATGGGGTTATGAAACAGAAGTGGAAACAAATGTTGTCGATGTATATGTGCGCTACTTACGGAACAAGATAGACTCTCCAGAAGAAGATAGTTATATCCAAACTATTAGAGGAACTGGCTATGTGATGAGGAAATGAACGTAATTGCATCGAAATTCAAACCAACTTCCCTCAAAATGAAATGGGCAATTGCTGCAGCTACAGCAATATTTATGGCATTTTTTTTATTTAGCTTATTTCAATATAAAGCAATTAGTACGTTTATCTTAGATGAGGAAGAAAGAAGCTTTCGGAGGGTGTTAGATGAAATGGGCGAATTTTTTCAACAAAGAGGCCCTGATATAAGAATTCAGGATATTTACGAAGGACGAGAGTTAATGAAGCAAATTGTTGAAAAAGATCAGTCCGTCCGCATCCTTGCTAGAAGCGGTGAATCGATTCTTGAAATTAGAAGCGAAACGCAAGATACATATACGCTTCCTTTCGTGCCTGTCCAACAGAAGAAAATTGCGATTGTCGAAGCAAATAATATGAAAACATTAATTGGGCGCAGTCCTATTAATTCTAGACAGTTTAATGGGTATATAGAAATTGTTCAGCCGCTCAACCGATATGAGAATATCATGCAAAATGCCTTTTGGATGATGATATTTTCTGGTGCTGTTGCTCTTGTCTTAAGTGCCGTGCTTGGTTACTTTATGGCCAAAAAATTTGTTCAACCATTGAAAAAACTTTCTACAACGATGAAGTCGATTCAGGAAAAAGGGTTTCAGGAGAGAATGGATGAAATTGATTCGCATGATGAAATAAGTGAGCTTTCAAAGATTTTTAATAAGATGATGGATCAGATTGAACGCTCTTTTTCTCAGCAACAGCAATTTGTAGAGGACGCTTCTCATGAATTAAGGACCCCCGTTCAAATTCTTGAAGGCCATTTATCGCTTTTAAATCGTTGGGGGAAAGATGATCCTGAGGTGTTGGAAGAATCGTTGGGCGTATCGCTTCATGAACTGCAGCGAATGAAAAAACTTGTAAATGAATTACTTCAGCTATCCCGATCAGACCATGAACAAACTAATACCGAAGAACAAAGATCCGACGCGGTAGGAATCGTAAGGAAAGTAGTAAAAGATTTCACTTTTCTACATAAGGATTATCTATTTACGTTAAATACTCCCGAGGATGAATCACTTTGGGCAAAAATAATACCTAGACATTTAGAACAGGTAGTTATTATTTTAATGGATAATGCCGTAAAATATTCTGAAAAAGGTTCATCCGTTTCTGTAGAAGTAGTGGAAAGTAAAAATAATATACAGTTCATAATAAAAGATGAAGGAATTGGTATACCTGAAGAAGATCTGCCGAAAATATTTGATCGTTTTTATCGCGTAGATAAAGCACGAAGCAGGGAGCGTGGTGGAAACGGCTTAGGATTAGCAATCGCAAATAAAATTGTAGTGAATAATGGTGGAGAAATGAAAGCGGAAAGTACCGTGAATGAAGGGACAACGGTTACATTTACAGTAGAAAAATTAAAGTAAGGATAAAGGAAGTTTGAATAATGAATCTGGTTTATTAAAGTATGAGCGGCTAAGCAAGCCAAGCCGCTGCCGCTTTTCGGATTGTCTAGCTCCAGCGGCTAACTCGCTGTGAAAAAGATGATTTCCCTCTAAAGGCAAAAAGCGCCTTTTGAGGGAAATCCCTATTTTCTTCGCGAGCTGTTCAAGCCGCTTGCGCTTTTCGGATTGTCCAGTTCCAGCGGCTAGAGGCTCGAGTCATAAGCCGAGTAGCCCAAAAAGGCAAAGAGCGCCTTTCTGTGCTACTCGGCTTATGCTTGTCGCCTCTGTTCAAGCCGCCTGCGCTTTTCTTTTAATATCTTTCTGCTATGTCGACTTCGGTGTATTGAAGGTCGACGCTGCGAGGAATTTTCATTTCAAGTATGCCTTCTTTGTATTGGCAGCTGGCACCTTTTCTTTTAACTAGTGAAGGGAGTGTTATTACCTGACGATCGCCTATTTCTGGTATGTTTTCAAAGATTGCTTGATTAGAAGTGTGAAATACTTTTAATTGATTAATCCATTCATCCTCGGGGAGTTTCATGCGGATATAGACATCTTCAAATGTTTCAAAAACATTCGTCTGGATTGGTTGTTGGGAATGAGAGGTATGCTGTGATTCTGATTCGGGTTGTTGGTTTCCCTGATTTCCCTGATTTCCAAACCCTGCAGCTTGCTTCATCATCTCCTGTGGATTCATCATTCCCTGCCAATCCTCCGGAAACGTTTGTTTCATCATATTCTGAACATAGTTTTGTATATCATCAGGATTCATGCCATTCATCATATTTTTCCCATTCTTAAGGAAAGGGGAAAACATGTTCCACGGAAACATTTTTCAACCTCATTTCTGGCGAAGCATCGCAATTTTCTTTATCATCAATCACTTTATTCAATCTTACCGAGCAGTAACACTCCTCTAATAAACTGTAGATAACAAAGGATGAGAAAGCTTATTAATAGAAGTTTCACTTTATGATATGCACCTACTTTTAAGAAGGTTCTTTTCTTTGCTTGTCGCTTCTATTTAAGCCGCTAGCGCTTTTCGAATTGTCCAGCTTCAGCCGCTAGCTCGCTGTGAAAAAGATGATTTCTCTCTAAAGGCAAAGAGCACCTTTTGAGGGAAATCCCTGTTTTCTTCGCGAGCTGTTCGAGCGGCCTCCGCTTTTCGAATTGTCCGGCTCCGGCGGCTAGAGGCTCAAGTCATAAGCCAAGTAGCCGAAAAGGCAAAGAGCGCCTTTCTGTGCTACTCGTGTTATGCTTGTCGTCTCTATTCAAGCCGCCCCTGCTTTTCTTTCTCACAAAAGGAATGACTTGTGAATAGGCTGATGGTATACGTAGGAGATGAAGAAGTATAGCAGAAAAGGGGTAGGAAAAATGCCGGTGTCGATTGTTTTTAACCAGGTAAATGTCAATAGTGTTCAAAATGGTTCCACTATAAGTACCGGCCAAAATAACTTGGAAGATTGGAATACTCAAGGAAAGTGTAATTTCGGTTATGGACTTAGTACCGGTATCATAACTAATGCAGGAATTTCAAATGTTATTATTGACCCAGACGGTATTGATGGAACAATAACTCAACCAGAAATGATAAACCCGCAGCCTAATATTCAATTCTAGAAGGTGAAGTATTATGAAAGATGACCAATTAAACATAACCTTTGATGGTTTGTCAGTTAATCAAGTTACGTTTAATTCATCTATCCTTGTTGGAGAAAATATCCAAGTGAAAAACAGTGTAAAACAGAAAAATAATATGGGATTTGGAGAAATGACCGGCTGGAATGTGTTTGTATATGGAGGAGTTTCTGTTGTTTATGATCCTGATATGATTGATGGGGTATTTAAAAGTTGATTCCAATTTACAAAAAAATACTCCTACATTAAGGAGTATCACGAAGTTTTTCGTGTAAAATAGTTTTTAACCATTCAGGTATCTCTTGACCGTTATCAAAGGTAAGCGAGTCTATCGCTTTAGAATCATAGAGCATACTTTTCGTTTGATCTAAATGATGTTGATTTCCAGAAACATTTCCAAATCCTTGGTTATGTTTCTTTTTGCTTTGGAAATTAGTTGGATAGTTGTTTCCCATATTCAAGCACGAAGCACCTTCTATAACACCAATTTGAATATTTCCGATAACAAAGTTTGGAGAAAAGGCAGACAAATTATGTGACCTCCTTATCGTCTTCGTCATAGCGAAAAGAGAAACCTTTTGCATTCGGTGTGAATGGTGATTTCGTTTGTGATGCAGTATTAGACGAATTTTGTTTCGATTTCGATTTCGATTTTGTTACCAAGTCAACTCCAAAATTGTTTCCGAGATTAAGAGATCCGCTTAATGTATCAATATCAATTTTATCTAGTTCATACGTTAAGTTTTCTGTTAGTGGACCTTCTACGTTCAAATGGTGAACATGTATTTCAATTTTGTCTTTTTCCATTAAGTTTTCTAGTAACCTTTCTATCCGTTCGACTTTTTTGGAAAGTACATCATCCTTTTTCCGTTTTTGAAACCAATTCATCCACATTACTCTTCATATTGAACATTTTGACCTTGTTCCTGATCAACAACAACGGATTTGTTTCTATTTACTATACAGTTCGATCCTAAAACTTTTCCAAAACCCTCATGCTGAAATCGTTCATCATCAAACATACTTGAACTGTTATGCCCTTTTTTTATATGAGAGGCTCTTCGTACTGCACCGACATGTATTCTTTTTAAGTCAATATTCATAAAGAAGCTCCTTTCATATGGAATTTAATCGTATTATCTTTTATTTCTTTTTCAAACTTGACTATAAATAAGCCATTTTCATAGGTTGCTTGAATACTATCGCTCTTAAAGCTAAACGGCAACGTAACCGCTCTTTTAAAACGACCAAAAGCCCTTTCCTGCTGGAGAAGATGTTCCTTTGCAACTGGATAAGTGTAGGGGATTACAATTTCAATAAGAAGTTTAGAGCCCTTTATTTGTAGGTGAGCATCCTTCTGACTGGTGATACCTGGGGCTTCTATAACGACAAATCCTTCTTTATGGGTTTCAAATACGTCGATTAAGGGAAATCTTCTTGGTAGCACCTTTTGCATATCATCCCAGAATGAATCTCCTAAAACTTTTTGCATATTTTCCTGTAATTGATCCCAATTTGGTTGTTGGCCCATAAAAATCACCTGCTTAGTGGTTTCGTATTCATTATATGAGAGTATTTGAGAATTATTAATAGTAGGGGATTAGAAACCGAATGGTGTAGTCAATCTTTGAGGTTATTTTGCAAATTCATTAAAAAGTTGAATAAATCTGAGAAAATAACAAAAAGTATTTGGATTTTACAGGTAACAGTAGTATTATGGTTATTGAAAAAAGTACTCTGTTTTCAAGATATAAGAAGGTGAAGAGGAAAAAATTTAATAAAATACTATTTCAGAATAATCCGTAATTTATAAAGCCTCTTTAAATAAATTATGGAAATAAAATGAAAAATAAGAGGCAAATCTGTATATACAAAAATTTAAAAAAATTGCCATTAAAGGCTTTATCTTGTTGCTTTACAGTGGTAAAATGTTACTGTAAGCGTTTTAATCAAACTATATTTTACTATTCTTACATAGTGTTTCCAAAAAGATGCACTGAAAGAATATATGAAACCCAAAAATATTATTAATCGGGCAAAACGGTTGGAGGTTTTTCATAATGAAGAAGCAATCAACAAACATTGAGGAGCCGTGGAAAGATTTTTACGGACCTAACCTCGGCTATGTTATGGAGGTTTACGAACAATTTTTAACTGATCCAAGTGAGGTGGATCCAGAACTACGAAAACTATTTGAAGAGTGGGGACCACCAACAGTAGAAGACATGAATACTGTGGCAAGTGCTGGCCAAGGCGATTCATCTTTCCAACTACCAGCTCAAGCAACTCCTTTAAGTAAAGTAGTAGCAGCAGTTAAATTGGCTGATAACATTCGTACATACGGTCATTTAGCAGCAGATATTGATCCTCTAAATGACAAACATAGGGATACTCGCAGAATTGAACTTTCAGAGTTTAATTTAACAGAAGCAGATTTAAAAGCTGTTCCAGTAGATTTTCTATGTCCAAATGCACCATCTCATATAAAAGATGGCTTGCAAGCTATTAACCATTTAAAAGCTGTGTATACGAAAAAACTTGCATTTGAATATGCGCATGTTCACGAGTTAGAGGAAAAGAACTGGTTGAGAGAGAAAATTGAATCAGAAACTTACTTTGAAGTATTAACAAAAGAACAAAAAGTTTCCTTGTTAAAGCGTCTTGCGGAAGTAGATGGATTTGAGAAATTCATTCATCGTACATTTGTCGGACAAAAAAGATTCTCTATTGAAGGCCTAGATACGATGGTTCCTTTATTAGATGAATTGATTCGTTATTCTGTTGACTATGGTGCAAAAACAGTTAATATCGGAATGGCTCACCGTGGTCGCCTAAACGTGCTTGCCCATGTAATTGGTAAACCATATGAAATGATTTTTGCAGAATTCCAGCATGCTCCAAGTAAAGATTTAATTCCTTCCGAAGGTTCAATTGGAATAACTTATGGATGGACTGGAGATGTAAAATATCATTTAGGTGCGGACCGTGAAATTTCAAAAGGTGAATCAAAACGTGCAAGAGTAACACTAGCTAACAACCCGAGTCACCTTGAGGTAGTCAGTCCCATTGTAGCTGGATACACAAGAGCAGCTCAGGAAGAACGGGAACAAAAGGGCTACCCTAGCCAATCTCCAGAAACTTCTTATGCTGTAATGATCCATGGGGATGCGGCGTTCCCAGGTCAAGGGGTTGTTGCAGAAACATTTAACATGAGCCAATTAAAAGGCTACGGAACAGGTGGATCAATCCATCTAATTGCAAACAATATGATTGGTTTTACAACAGATTCCTATGACTCTCGTTCAACTAAGTATGCTTCAGATACTGCAAAAGGATTCGAAGTACCAATTGTTCATGTTAATGCCGATGATCCGGAAGCTTGTTTAGCAGCAGCAGTACTTGCCTATGAATATCGTAAAACATTTGGTAAAGATTTTGTGATCGATTTAATCGGTTATCGTCGTTTCGGTCATAACGAAATGGACGAACCTATGGTTACAAATCCTTTAATGTATAAAGTAATCAATGAGCATCCAAATGTTAAAAACATGTATGCTGATAAGCTAATACAAGAAGGTCTTGTAACGAAAGACGACGTTGCAAAAATGGATAAGGAAATAGAAGAAAAACTAAAAGCTGCTTATGAAAAAGTGCCATCCAAAGATGATGATCCGGATACAGTACTTGCACCTCCAGCATATGTAGCAAATGGTTTGCCTGATATCGACACGTCCGTTGACTATGAAAAGTTACAAGGTATTAATGAAGAATTGCTTCAATGGCCAGATGGTTTTAACGTATTTAAGAAGCTTGAAAAAATTCTAAAACGTAGAAACTTAGCTTTTGAAGGCAAAGGTAAAATTGACTGGGCGCATGCAGAAACGCTTGCATTTGCTTCGATTGTTAAAGATGGAACACCAATTCGTTTAACGGGTCAAGATTCGCAGCGTGGAACATTTGCCCAGCGTCATCTCGTATTACATGATGTGCAATCAGGAGAAGAGTATGTTCCGTTGCACCATATCAAAGAAGGAAATGCATCCTTTGTTGTACATAATAGCCCACTTACAGAAGCGTCTGTTGTTGGCTATGAGTACGGATACAATGTATTTGCTCCAGAGACACTCGTATTGTGGGAAGCACAGTTCGGTGATTTCTCTAACATGGCTCAAGTGATGTTTGATCAATTTATCGCATCAGGACGAGCTAAATGGGGGCAAAAAACTGGTTTGGTTATGTTGTTACCTCATGGATATGAAGGGCAAGGACCTGAACATTCAAGCGCAAGATTAGAAAGATACTTACAGCTTGCAGGGGAGCATAACTGGACAGTCGCTAACTGTTCAACAGCAAGCCAATACTTCCATATTCTTAGACGACAAGCAGCAATTCTTCAAAAAGAAGAAGTTCGACCGCTTGTCATCATGACACCGAAGAGTCTTTTACGTAATCAATTTGCAGCAGCTACAGCTGAAGAGTTGTCAAGTGGACAGTTCCACTCTGTACTTGAGCAGAAGGGACTTGGAGAAAACCTTGATGCAGTGGAGCGCGTAGTACTTTGCAGTGGGAAAATCGGTATTGATATAGAAGAGAAGCTACAAGAAATCGAAGACAAAGATTGGCTTCACGTTCTACGTGTTGAAGAAATATATCCATTCCCTAAAGGGGAAATAGCAGAAATTTTTAATAGGTATAGCAATTTAAAAGAAGTTATTTGGGTTCAAGAAGAGCCTAAAAATATGGGTGCATGGACATTTGCAGAACCAAGGCTTCGTGAAGTTGCGAAAGATGGGGTAGAAGTACACTATGTCGGTCGACGCAGACGATCTAGCCCATCAGAAGGGGAACCAACTGTGCACAAAAAAGAGCAATCCCGAATTATTAAAGAAGCTATTACACGATAAATAGAGGAGGACTTCATCATGGCAGAAATCAAAGTTCCGGAGTTGGCAGAATCAATTACAGAAGGTACCATTGCACAATGGTTAAAACAACCTGGGGATCATGTAGACAAAGGCGAGTATATTGTTGAACTAGAAACGGATAAAGTAAATGTAGAAGTTATCTCAGAAGAAGCGGGTACAATACAAGAATTGAAAGCAGGAGAAGGCGATACGGTAGAAGTTGGCCAAGTAATCGCTATTGTTGGAGAAGGTGCGGTAGCAACACCAGAAGCTTCGGAAACAAAAGAAGAAGCAGCTGCTCCTAAGGAAGAACCAGTACAAGAACAACAAACGGAACAACCTGCGGAAGATAAAAAGGATCGTCCAATTGCTTCACCAGCAGCGCGTAAATTAGCTCGTGAAAAAGGCATTGATCTATCTCAAGTGCAAACAACAGATCCACTAGGTAGAGTGCGTAAACAGGACATCGAAAATCATCAAAACAAGCCTGCAGCGCAAGCAGCACCAGCTGCAGAAACAAAAGCTCCTGCACCGAAAAAAGACGATGGCAAACCTGTTGTACGTGAAAAAATGTCACGCCGTAGACAAACGATTGCAAAACGTCTTGTAGAAGTTAAACAAACAACTGCAATGTTGACTACATTCAATGAAATTGACATGACAGCTGTTATGGATCTTCGTAAACGTAAAAAAGAAAAATTCTTTGATGATCATGATGTGCGTTTAGGCTTTATGTCATTCTTTACAAAAGCAGTCGTAGCTGCTCTAAAGAAATATCCATATGTAAATGCAGAAATCGACGGAAACGAAGTTATTTTGAAACAATACTTTGATGTTGGTGTAGCTGTTTCTACTGATGATGGATTAGTAGTACCTGTCGTTCGTGACTGTGACCGTAAAAACTTTGCAGAAATCGAAGGGGACATTATGGAGCTTGCAACGAAAGCACGTAATAACAAGCTATCTCTAAGCGATCTGCAAGGTGGATCATTTACCATTACAAATGGTGGTGTATTCGGTTCATTATTATCTACGCCAATTTTAAACGGACCTCAAGTAGGTATACTAGGAATGCATACAATCCAATGGCGTCCAGTTGCAATCGACAAGGACACAATGGAAAATCGTCCAATGATGTATATCGCGATGTCTTATGACCACCGTATTATTGATGGTAAAGAGGCTGTTGGTTTCCTAGTAACAGTAAAAGAACTTCTAGAAAACCCTGAAGATTTATTGTTAGAAGGTTAATAAAGATATTAAAAGAGGCTAGGACAAATATGTTCTAGGTGAATAAAAATCCGAACTAATTCGAATTCGAATTAGTTCGGATTTCTTTATAGGTCTTCATAAAACGTGTTGTTCTTTTTAACTGGTTCTAGCTGTTGATTGGAGTGCAAGGTAAAGACTCCTGGGGGAAAAGAGGGCAGTGGAAGACCCCAAGGCAAAAAGCGCCTTTTGGGTATTTCCCTATTTTCTTCACGAGCAAAACGAGCTGCTTCCGCTTTTCGAATTGTCTAGCTCCAGCGGCTAGCTCGCTATGAAAAAGAGGAAATCCCCTAAAGGCAAAAAGCGCCTTTTGGGTATTTCTCTATTTTCTTCACGAGCTGATCAAGCCGCTTCCACTTTTCAAGGAGTTATGCCATTTTTTACTTTTTTCCTATATCTAGAATTATTTACGAAAATAGTGAAATCAGATTGAGTACCACTAGGCAGGAAGGAGTATGTAATCATATGCAAATCAAAATAGGACAGACCCGATAATAAAAAACATTTATTATGGGTCTGTCTTTTCATTTAAGAGAATAAGCTTCTAATTTTTTACGATTTCCTAAACGGTCTTAATCCACGACTTGTTAGTTCTTTTTTCAACATTTGAATCCAATCTTGATTAGAACCTTGCTTCTCAGCATCACGATAGGCTGCCACCAACTGTTCATTACTCATTATCTTCATGACATACCTCCTAGGATTAATTTAGCTTACCCGAGTGAGTCATATCCTCAGAATAAACTGTTTTACATCTCTGTTAGGAAATGCATATAATATATAATATTCTATATTTTCTATTTATTCTACATATGTTCGATTGAAATGAAAAGGGGATTTTTTTATTTTCCTCCAAAAGTAGGAATTTGCAATTTTTTATCGAATTTAGTTTAAAGATTAGGAGAATTGTCTAAACAAATAGTTTCTGTAGTTTTTACACTACAATGAAAGGAGTTCATAATGATAGTAACGAATCAAGTAGACGCATCCAAATCGTTTATGACAAAAGAAAAGATTATGAATCAACTAAAACAGAACGGTGTAAAGGAAGGAATGACAATTATTGTACATTCGTCCTTGAGCTCATTAGGTTGGGTTTGCGGTGGAGAGGTCGCAGTTGTAAAAGCATTAAAAGAAACAATTTCAAAGTCTGGAACAATCGTTATGCCAACACAAACAACTGATAATTCTGATCCATGTAACTGGGAAAATCCTGCTGTACCAAAAGAATGGTGGGAGGATATTCGTCAAAACATGCCAGCATATGATCCAGTCACAACCCCTTCATACGGCATGGGGAAAATCGTCGAGAATTTTCGAGTACACCCTGATGTTGTTCGGAGTTCCCACCCGACTGTATCCTTCGCTGCGTGGGGGAAACATGCGGAGGAAATTACGTCGAATCACTCGCTTGACTTTCCATTTGGTGAGCATTCTCCACTAGCGAGATTATACGAAAGAGAGAGCTATGTTCTACTTCTTGGTGTTGATTATGACAGCTGTACAGCGATGCATTTGGCTGAGAATCGATTACCACATACGCTATCTTTTACTAAAGGTACCGCAATGTTTGAAAATGGAAAAAGGGTATGGCGGGAATTTTTTGATATAGACGGGGATTCTGACCGTTTCCCAGAGATAGCAAAAGGCTTTGAATTAGAATATGGCATCCAATCTTTTCAAATAGGTGATGCTAAGTGCAGATTAGTTCCAGTGAAAGAACTAGTAGACTTCACTTATCGTTGGTTTGAACAAGAGGTTGAAATGTTTGACGATAAATAACGTTTATTCGGTATTAACTGTCGGTAAACATACACTGAAGGAAATCGCATTAGATAGGAATATACTACTCTGGTGAATTTTCAAATATGCAGTTGTTTATTTGAAAATTCCCATTTTTGTGATAATATTAAATACATAGTGGGTTGCTTTTAGAACAACAGACATTCTCCTTATGCCAAGACATCAGGCATTCAACACACCCCTCTATAGGCGTTCATCTGAACAAGAATGGGGGAATTTAGTTTGACAGAAATTTTAGAAGTTACTATTGGTCAATTATTAGAAGAAAAAGCAAAAACACAACCAAAACATGAAGCAGTAGTGTACCATGATCGTGACTTAAGATGGAATTATGATGAATTCAATAATATTTGCCGAAAAGCAGCGAAAGGCTTTATGAAACTAGGGATTAACAAAGGGGAGCATATGGCGATTTGGGCTTCGAATACTCCAGAGTGGCTTGTGAGTCAATTTTCTTCTGGGAAAATGGGGGCAGTCCTTGTTACGGTTAATACAAATTATCAAGCGGCTGAACTGGAATTTCTATTGAAACAATCGAATAGCCAAACAATTATTTTGATGGAACAGTATAAAGGTACATCATATATTGATACGCTATTTGAAATTTGTCCTGAATTACATGAATGTAATCCAGGAGAGTTGAAGAGCAAGAAGCTTCCTTCCCTTCAAAATGTAATCGTTTTAGGCGAGAAAAAATACCCTGGTACATATAGCTGGAATGATGTATTGGAATTGTCAGAAGGGGTATCGGATAACGAGTTAAACAATAGGTTAGAAAGCTTACAACCTGAGGATGTCATTAATATGCAGTACACTTCTGGAACGACAGGTTTTCCAAAAGGGGTAATGCTAACCCACATAAATATTGTAAATAATGCTTATAATGTTGCAAAATGTATGCGCTTAACTAAAGAAGATAGACTATGTATTCCTGTTCCATTTTTCCATTGTTTTGGGTGTGTAATGGGGACGCTTGCTTCTGTTTCTGTCGGAGCAACGATGATTCCGATTCAAGAATTCAGTCCTGAAGAGGTTCTTCAAACGGTAGAAGCGGAAAAGTGTACTGCGTTACATGGTGTTCCTACGATGTTTATTGCGGAGCTTAACCATCCAGAATTTGCAAAATATGATTTAACTCATTTGCGTACTGGGATTATGGCTGGCAGTAATTGCCCAATTGAAGTAATGAAGGGTGTTATGGAGAAAATGGGTGCCGATGAGGTGACAATTGCTTATGGACAAACAGAATCGTCTCCAGTGATAACCCAAACTAGAACACATGATCCAATTGAGTTGAAAGTGGAGACAGTAGGACGAGCACTTCCAAATGTAGAGGTGAAAATCGTTGAACCTGGCTCATCTATAGAAGTTCCTACTGGAAGGCAAGGTGAGTTATGTACAAGGGGTTACCATGTAATGAAAGGCTATTATCAAAATGAGTCTGCCACAGAGGCAGCTATCGATGAAGAAGGTTGGCTTCACACTGGAGATTTAGCGGTAATGGACGAACATGGATATTGCCGGATTACAGGGCGTTTAAAGGACATGATCATCAGGGGTGGAGAGAATATTTACCCGCGAGAAATTGAAGAATTTTTATATTCCCACCCAAAAGTATTAGATGTTCAAGTGATTGGAATTCCTGATGAAGTGTATGGGGAAGAGGTAATGGCGTGGCTTATCTTGAAAGAAGGACAAAGCTGCTCATTAGAAGAAATCAAAGATTATTGCAAAGGAAAGATATCTCATCATAAAATCCCACGCTATATTGAATTTACTGATTCCTACCCGATGACAGCTTCCGGAAAAATACAAAAGTTCAAGCTTAAAGAACAAGCACAGGATCTTGTATTGGATAAGAAGATAAAGTAGAAGCAACTTTTTTATCGATTCACTTTACTAGTGAATCGTATTTTTTTGCATTATAAGCCATCTATTGCTGTCTAAAATGTTTTAAAAATAAGTAAACTAAATTTTAACACAATTCATGTATACATAACGTAGATTTTGTTAGAATAGATTAAATAGATTGAAGGGGGAAGCAGGAAAATGAAAGTATTTGTTTATGGAAGTTTAAGAAGACACGAGAAATACCATCATTTTTTAGAAGACTCAATGCGATTATATGAACAGGCATGGATAAAAGGAGAATTATTTGATACGAAAAAAGGATATCCTGTTTTACATAATGGGGACAATTTAGTATACGGGGAGATCTACGAGGTCTCATCAGAGACGCTTAAAAAGCTCGATGGTTTAGAGGATTATCAAGAAGGAAGAGAAGTGAATTTATTCGTACGAAAAGAACAAGAGGTAAACACAGATACAGGGAGTGTAAAAGCACTCGTTTACTATGGGGTCAATCAAGCTCTTTTCCAAGAAATAATACCGTCCGGAGACTGGAAAGTACATCAGTTTATAAAAAATCATCCTGAAAATGTGTTGTATTTTGCTTATGGTTCGTGTATGGACCAAGAACGTTTCCAATTAGCAGGTGTTGATCAGTTCTTTCAGCGTAACTTAGGAGCCGGTCATTTAAAAGGTTATACGATGAAGTACAATTTTGTTGTTCACGATGGTGGAAGGGGAGATATTGTAGAAGATGGTGGAGAAATGGAGGGGGTAGTCTACGATGTACCGAAAGAAGCGGTAGATTACTTGTTTAAAAGAGAAGGAGTTGTCCCTGGTTGGTATAGGGCTGCTTTTGTCGATGTGGAAATAGGTAATATTTTACATGAAGATGTTCTTACATTCATCGTTATTGGGAAAAAAGCGGAAATCTGTCCACCTCTTCACTACGCCCGTGAAATTTTGAGAGGGAGCCTGCCGTATGTAAGCGAGAATTATCATAAGAAGCTTAAGGAACAATTAGTATTTTTAGGGATTTCGGAAGACCAGATAGTGGAAATGTTGAAGGAATAGATTTCTGTGAGAGGTGTGGGGGATGAAAGACTTGTTAACTTATATTGAATCTCATCATTGGGATTATCAGAATAAATTGGTACCGAAGACTGTGGAAACAATTCATAACGATGGTTTAATAGCTATAAAGAATACTTCCATTAAAAATGTGTTTGCAAATAAGGTCGTTCTATTTAACACAGAATCGGAAGAAGATTACAAACAAAAATGGGCGAGAGTAGAAGAGTTTTTTGGAAATCGACCTTTTAGCCTATGGGTGCGGGAGCCTTTGCCATTATATATCCAACAAGGACTGTTAAGAAATAATTGTTTATTAGAAGATTTCTATGAAGGTGTATTCATTAACCTAGAAAATGTTCCTTTTAGTGAGGATAATGAATGTTCTGTTGCTATTGTAGAGAATGATACTCAAATCCAAGACTTAGTAAATGTAAGTTCGATTATATGGGGCTACAGTGAACAAGAGAAGCCGAATCTTTTCAGGCAGAGGAAGGATTTTGTGAATGTATTTAATGGTGACGGTGGGTTTGTTGTTGCATATAGCGAGGAAGGGAAGCCTGTTGGATACGGAAATTACCGCTATAGTACAGATGGTCATGCTCTATACTTGAATGGAAGTGGGGTTTTGCCAACCTATAGAAATAAAGGTATTTATAAAAGTTTAGTACGTTTCCGTTTACATATGGCAAAAGAAAAAGGGTGTAAGTTAGCTACATGTCAGGCAAGAGGAAACTACTCTGCACCTATTTTAAAAAAGTTAAGTTTTCAACAAGCATCACAATATCAATACTGGGTAACGAAGTAAAAAGGACTTTTTTATTGAAAAGTTGAGGTGCTGCATATGGATTTCTTATGGCAGTTAGTTGACCAATTTGGATATATTTCCATGTTTTTATTCAGCTGGATTGTTTTGTTAGGATTTCCTGTCCCCAATGAAGTTATTGCAGCCCTCACCGGTTATTTAGTAGAACGAAGGGGCTTTAATCCGTATCTATCCTTTTTTTCGATGTATGCAGGATTAATTAGTTATGGACTATTCGGCTTTGGAATCGGAAGCGTATTTGGAACAAAGATATTATATCGTTTTTTTCACCATAAAAGAGTTAACAATATTGTGCAGAAAGGGGAAAGTTGGATCGCCAAATTTGGTCCATTAGCAATTTCGTTTAGCTACTTCATACCAGGTGTCCGGTTATTTTTACCTTATGTGGCAGGCGCTTCTATGAAAATACCACTATGGAAATTTATCTTATTTGGTTTTCCAGCAGCTTTCCTGTGGGGACTCCTCTATTTTCAAATAGGGCGATTATTCCCTTCTAGTTTTCTGCCTATTTTAAAAGGCATGTCATGGAAACTGGCGATTGTGTTCGGTGTACTATTTATTCTATTAACAATTTATCACATATATAAACGAAAGTCAGCGAGCATCAAAAGGCGGAAGGTACGTCTTCGAAAATAAGATGATTTATTCCTTTCTCTCTGAAGCTTCCTCTTTTGAAATTGTGTAATAGTGTCCGAACAGACCGATCGCTTTTAGCTTCAGTTGCTTACCTGATTGGTCTTCATATGTTTTACCGACTGTATTAAAAATTAAATATCCTTTTTTAATAGTTGATCCCGTTTCAATTAGAGTAGACACGTCGTGATTTTCATTTAATTCCATTGTACATGTCACCGTCCCATTGCAAGAAATATGGTGTTGTTCCTTTAACCATGTATAAAATTGATCCTCTGTAGGGCGTTGGGTGGTCATATATACGAGTAACAGAATAAATAGCAGGAAACCTATTCTTTTTATCGTTTTTCTCAAGTGTAACACCGACCTTAACATCCTTTAGTTACAATATATCACATTTTCGGGTTTCGTTTGATGGTTTAGTGTATATTTCAAATTGTGGAGAGATAACTATGATAAAAAAACTAAGTATGCAACAAACATCTATTGCTAAAGAGGTTTTAATTATTCAAAAACAAGCATACAAAAAAGAAGCAGAATGGCTTGAGGTAAAGGAATTTCCACCATTAACGCAAACAGTTCATGATCTTATCGCCTCAGATGACACGTTTTGGGGTTATTACAAAAAAGGCCTGTTAGTAGGTGTTATTTCTATTGAAGACCATCGCAATCATATTCAGATTTCCAGAGTAGTTGTTCATCCAGACTATTTTGGCAGACGTATTGGTAGTCAGCTTATGGAGTTTATCATTGACCGTTACAGTGAAAAGAAAATCCTTGTAACTACAGGTAAAAAGAATGAACCAGCATTAAAACTGTATAAAAAATATAGTTTTTCTATAGAGAAGGAATGGGACGTGGAAAAGGAACTCACCTTAGTACAGCTTGTTCGTCAATGTGTAAATTAATTGAGTACATAATCGAAATCATTTTTTTATAAAGCTTGAAGTTGATGGTTTGGACGAATATACTAAAAATATCTTATCGGTTGAAAGGGGGAGAATAAATGATTCATTTAAATTGGGCTGAACGTCCAACTGTTAAAACAGTTAAATGTGTACATACAAATGCAGAAAAATATATGGTAGAAAATGTTTTGACGGCGGGAAAAACATACGATGTGAAAAACGAATCAGAAGAATTCTATTTTGTATTGGATGACAGCGGTAAAATGGGCGGATTCTATAAAGATTATTTTGAAGAAGTAAACGCCTAACGTTTAAAAATGGGTTGACCAATAAGTGTTGCATAGCACTTAAGGTCAACCCATTTTTTATTGCGCTCTTTAAAATAAAATTGCTGAAGCAAGGGAGGCATGTATACTAAAAGTAGTTTGGAATTGAAACAATAAATAGAATGAAGATTTGAAAAAAGACAAAATCCGACTCTAATCTTTGCAGTGCAAGCGTTTTTACATGTAGAATGTTTCTAGCTACATGAACTCAGAAAGGATGTAATGTATGAATTTAGAACAAACGTTGCCACAATCAATCGTGGAAATTATTAATAAACGAAAAAACTTTTTTGAAAACGATAATGAGACAAATCTAATTGGAGAAGGCGGCTACACAGCAAGTGATGACACAATTATGATCGACAGTGTCATTGCGCTTAGCATGGGGAAAAATGTGCTTTTAAAAGGACCTACTGGATCCGGGAAAACAAAACTTGCTGATACGCTTTCTTCCTTGTTTACACAACCGATGCACAGTATTAACTGTTCCGTTGATTTAGATGCTGAAAGCTTGCTTGGTTATAAAACAATTGCGGAAAAAGACGGAAAAAATACGATCGAATTTGTTGAAGGTCCTGTCATTAAAGCAATGAAGGAAGGGCATTTGCTTTATATTGATGAAATTAATATGGCAAAGCCGGAGACACTGCCTATTTTAAACGGTGTTCTTGATTACCGCAGAATGATTACGAACCCTTTTACTGGGGAAGTAGTTAAAGCAGCAGATTCATTTGGCGTTGTAGCAGCAATTAATGAGGGGTATGTTGGAACAGTTCCATTAAATGAAGCGTTGAAAAACCGCTTTGTTGTTATAGATGTTCCTTATATTGAAGGAGAAACATTAAAAACAGTTATCGAGTCACAAAGTACACTACGAGACAACAAGGTAATTGACCAATTTGTATCGCTATCGTCTGACCTAATGGTACAAGTGCAAAATGGTCAAGTCTCGGAAGAAGCAGCATCGATTCGAGCATTGCTTGATGCATGTGATCTAGCTGTTTATTTACCGCCAAAACGTGCAATCCAACGTGGAATAATCGATAAATTAGAAGATGAACGTGAAAAAGCTGCAATTAAAAATATAGCTGAAACGCTTTTTGAATAAGGAAGATTTTATGCAAAAATTTATTCAGTTTAATGATGAGAAAATTGACTCTTTTTTATTTATGGAAATGGCCGATTTGGCGAAAACACTTTCAAAAAATGGCGACATGGATCTAAAATATGGTCCTCATTCCTATTTAGACGTAAGTGATGCTACCGTTTATATTAGTCACTTCTGGGATCATCGAACAAAAGAGGAAGAGCTACATGGATTAAAAAGTGATATCTTTTTAAGAAGCATTGGAAGTCTACATCACACAGATTTTGATGAAGTAGTAAACTATATTAAAAAAGTAAAAAAAACGTCAGTTCCAAGCTTTGCAAAACAATTGTTTATGTTAGCTGAAGATATACGACTAGAAGAACTATGCAAATCAAAGCGACCTGGAACGAAAAAAGTGTTTGCAACGAGAAGAAATATTTATCGTAAATATTTTCAAGCACAACTTAATGTTAATAAGGTGAAAAGTGTTTTTATTGATGCTTTATTTAACAGTATTTATTTACTGCTGAATGCGCAATCACCGTTAGAAGATCCTGCAATGATAAATGAAGACATTGATATGGCGATGCCCTTTATTCACCGACAACTTACTCGTTTTTTTGAAGTGAGTTCAACGAAGGAAGTCGTAGCTATTTGCTTACAAATTGTCGAAGTTGTGGAAGAAATCGTAGAAAAGGATATGTTAAATGAGTATTTCCATCTTCCTGAAAATGTGTACGATAAAAAAGAGTCCGATAGAGGACAAACGTTTGACGATTTAAAAAGACAAGACCCGTTAGCAAACGATGATATTTTAGAGGAAGAAAGTACAGGGGAAGAAGAGGTTATCGACGAGGAATTCCGGACATGGCATCGGGAAACGAGCGATAAAGGAGAATCGTTTTTACAATTTGATTTAGACCAGGGCTCCCAGTCGGATATTTTAGGAGACGGTGTAAGAGAAGGCGATGAAGGGGACCAAGCGATGGCAATGGTGCAAGGTTCCTCACAGGAAACAAAGAATAATGATTACAATAGCCTTGAAGCTGCCCAAAAAGAGAAAGAAGAAATGGACGGCGGAAGCGAAGCCGATTATGGAAAAGAAAATAAGTTTGCTTATCCAATTTTCCTCTCTCCAGAAATTCCGACTAGTGATGACAAAAGAGAATATTTTTCAAATAAAACCCTAGTTACAACACAGCAGAAAAAGCTAAAAAAAATGATTGAAAAAACATTAGAGCATAAAAAGATCCAACCAAGATCCGATTTGCATTTTGGGCGATTAAATAATAAATTACTAAGATTTATTACCGATGAAAATCCACGATTATTTTACAAAAAACAAAATCCGTCAACAGAAATTGACGCAGTTTTCTCTTTGCTCGTTGATTGCTCTGCAAGTATGTATGACAAGATGGATGAAACAAAACTCGGGATCACCTTATTTCATGAATCATTAAAATCCGTTCGTGTTCCTCATGAAGTCGTCGGTTTTTGGGAAGATACAAATGAAGCAACAGTGAAAAAGCAACCCAATTACTTGAAGCCAGTTCTAGATTTTCGTTCTTCTTTAAAACCGAATAGCGGACCGGAAATCATGCAACTTCAACCAGAGGAAGATAATCGCGATGGATTCGCCATTCGCTTAATGACGGAGCGAATATTAAAAAGAAGTGAAAAACAGAAGTTCTTATTAGTGTTTTCTGATGGTGAACCGGCTGCGATGGGATATGAACAAAACGGAATTGTTGATACACATGAAGCAGTGCTAGATGCAAGAAAACAAGGAATTGAAGTGATCAACGTGTTCCTTTCTAATGGGGAAATTGACGAAGGACAACGAAGAACAATTCAAAATATATATGGGAATTTCAGCATCCTTGTTTCCAATGTGGAAGAATTACCTGATGTGTTATTCCCGTTACTTCGAAAATTACTTTATAAGAGTATATGATATGCAATAAAAGACACAAGCAGAGTTCATCTGCTTGTGTCTTTTATTTTGGCTCATTTCATATCGTTTGTAGCTAATTGGTCCGCCTCTTCCCGCAGGAGCCAAGTGCCCGCAGCGAGAATCAACGCAGTAGGGTAAACTTAGTTTTCCATTAAAATACAACAACCTTTACGAAAAACTCACATGGCGTCTGAAACCAAGTCGCCACCATCTAGTATAAAAAGTCAAATTTGATGCCAAGGTGGTATAGAATCGATTCATTTTGGTTATCCTAAATGATTTTACGATGCTTAAAAATACTTTTTTTCATACAAACAGCCTTATTTTTGCATTAACTTTAACTTTAAAATTATCAAGTGAAAATGAACAATGAATGTTTCAAATGCCGTCTTCATTGATAATACAAAAAGGTTTCGATACGATGGGAATAAAGGCTTGCTGAACTAGCCAGTGCCAATACAGAAAGAGGAGGCAATCAATTTGAATAAATTACAAGAAAAACTAATGTACATAGATGGGAAAGGGTATAAAGCATATAAAGATATTAGAGGAATCTATACATACTCGGAATTTCAATTATCAGTAGACTATGTGCAAGGAGATCCATTTGCATCTCCATCAAAAATACGTATACTCATCGATACAAATCTATTGCCGCTTGAGGAAAGTTGGATAGAAAATGAACAACAAGTTTGTTACTGCGAAGATCTTATTGCTAGAAAAGTAGGCAACATCCTAGCAGACCAAATATCTAAATCGAGAGGCACAGGGAAAAGCGGTAATATTGCTATTGACCGACCAGGGCAGGAAGTGTTGAAAAGGTCAGCGGTCACCGTTACATCAAAAGTGACAACGATTTGTTTATCCGTTGGTCTCCCAGCTGCAGGGCGGAGGATTCTTGGAAAACAAGCAGAAAAGATGTTTTTGCAAGAGATTCCAACACTCATCAGAAAGTCCGCTTTGGCAATAACGGGTGCGGATTTTGAACAAGTTGTAAAACTTTGTGATCAGCAGCAAGCTATTCGACAGTATCTAGATAAGAATGATTTAATCGCATTCATAGCGAATGAAAGTATTTTACCACGTGAAAATGGGATTAGTAATCGACCATTACAAAAAGGGAAAGTGGTGCCGTTTCATTCACCTGCATCTTTAGAGATAGAAATAGACATCCCTCATGCAAAAGAAACAATAAAAGGGCTGGGGATAAAAAAGGGAATCACATTAATTGTTGGAGGCGGCTTTCATGGAAAAAGCACCTTACTGCATGCGTTAGAAAGAGGTGTTTACAATCATATTCGCGGTGACGGAAGGGAGTTTGTCCTAACAAATCAAAATGCAGTAAAAATTCGTTCTGAGGATGGTAGAAGTGTAAATGGCGTCAATATTTCTCCATTTATTAATAATCTTCCTTATCAGCAGGATACTACGCATTTCACTAGTGAAAATGCCAGCGGAAGTACGTCACAAGCTGCAAATATTATGGAGGCAATAGAAGCTGGGGCTCAAGCTCTTCTTATTGATGAAGACACGAGTGCTACAAACTTTATGATTCGTGATGCCCGTATGCAAGCACTTGTCTCTGCAGAAACCGAACCAATTACGCCCTTTGTTGACAAGATAGGGCAACTTTTAGAAGAACAAGCTATTTCCACTACTCTTGTGATGGGAGGCTCGGGTGACTACTTTTCTATTGCAGATACAATCATTAAAATGGAAAACTATCTTCCATACGATGTAACACAAGAAGCCCAAGACATTGCGGAACGAATTAAAATCGAACGTAATCAAGAGGGGGGTAACCAATTTGGATCTTTTCAACCTAGAATTCCACATAATCGAAGTTTGAATAGTCGTAAAGGGAAAAAAAGTAAAATTGCTTCTAGGGGGAAAAATAGTATTCAGTTTGGAATGACTACGATTGATCTCCATCATGTAGAACAGCTAGTGGATGAAAGCCAAACAAGAATGATAGCGGAAATATTATATTATTGGGAACGAAAGGGTACGTTAAACAATAAGAGTATAAGCGAATTACTTGATGAAATAGAAGAAATTCAAAAGCAAGGGTTCCATAGAGTTTCCTCTCACTCCGGTCACCCTGGAGAGCTGGCGGTTGTTCGTAGATTTGAATTAGCTGCTGCCTTAAATCGAATGCGTTCTTTGCAAATAAAGTGAAAAAATTTAATACGAACCGAATTAGTTGCAGCTGCTAGAGGTTTTATGAGGAAGGAAGGCAAGTGAATTTTCTTCTAGTCAATTAATCGCTAGAAGATGGCAGGTTAAAGTAGAGGAATCCAGTAGCGAGAAGGGAGAAATGGTTATGCATGATCTTGATTTACATCATATTTTTGAATTAGGTTTATTTCTTGTTATGATTGCTGCTGGGATTACGGCCATTGCAAAAAAATTCAAGCAGCCATATCCTATTGCATTAGTTATTGTTGGTGCATTAATCGGGTTATTAAATATCCCGATTTTGGAACCACTTAAACTTTTTATTACAGAGGGGGAAATTTTTAATTTTGTTATTATAACTCTCTTTTTACCTGCACTTTTAGGAGAGGCTGCTATAAAGCTTCCTTTTTCACATTTGAATAATAATAAAAAACCAATTTTATCTCTTGCATTTGGCGGAACGTTTATTTCAAGCCTTATCATTGGATTTTCTACTTATTACCTCTTTGACTTTCCCATTCCCGCTGCATTTGTGTTTGGTGCATTAATGAGTGCTACTGATCCGGTTAGTGTGTTGTCTATCTTTAAAAGTGTCGGGGTGCAACAGCGGCTTGCAACAGTCATTGAAGGAGAGAGTTTATTTAATGATGGGTTAGCTGTTGTATTATTTAATATTTCTGCCTTTTATCTGCTTTCTTACATTGATGCAGGTTGGGTAGGGGTTGGAAGCGGCTTATGGGAGTTTGTTCGCGTTGTATCACTTGGATTAATCATTGGTGGAGCCCTTGGTTACGGTTTTTCTATCTTAACAAAATACTTTGACGATTATCCATTAGAAATTATTTTTAGTATTATCTTATTTTATGGGTCCTTTCTTTTAGCTGAAAGTGTTCATGCTTCAGGAGTAATCGCCGTTGTGGTTGCTGCGCTAATTTTTGGGAATTTCGGCGGTAAAATAGGGATGAGTCCGACAACAAAATTGAATATCCATAACTTTTGGGATGTCGCGGCATTACTTGCTAATTCGTTAGTATTTTTAATGGTCGGATTAGAAATTACCAGAATTAACTTTGTGGAAAAATGGTTACTTATTCTTGCGGCAATTCTGCTTGTTTTAGTTGCAAGAAGCATTGCAGTATATACAAGCCTGTCACTAATCAAAAGCTTTCCTTTGAAGTGGAAACATATATTAAACTGGGGAGGATTAAAAGGGTCTTTATCAATTGCATTAGTTTTAAGTCTCCCAAGGGATTTTCCTGTTAGGGAAGATATACTTATCCTTACGTTTAGTGTTGTGTTATTTTCATTAGTCGTGCAGGGTCTTACAATTAAGCCGCTCATCAATCTATTAGGAATTAAACCGAAAGAACAAGGAAGAGAGAACTATGAAAAACTGCTAGCTCAGCTTCATATGTATGAAATGGCAATAGCAGAAATTCATCGTGTAAAACAAAAACTATATATTACAGATTCTATTTCAGAAGAAGTAATCGAAACATATAAGAAAAGAATTAATATGCTACAAGCTCAATTAAATGAACTATTTGATGAAAATCCAGAACTCAAAGAGAATCAACTTTTTGTACTGAAGAAGCATGCGTTATATGCGGAATATGATGCAATATCTACGCTGGAAAAAGAAGATATTATTACATCGGAAATTGCCGAAAAAGCATACGACACTATTACAGATAGTATCGTCCATATTGAAAAGGAATAGAAAGAGGGATGACCTAGTTGCTGTTCAGCAACGTTAGGTCATCCCTCTTAGTTATGGAACCTAGGATCTAAGTTCTAATAATTTATCTTTTAACTGCTGTTCCATTGTCACCATTTCTTGTTCAGCTTGTTTACGTTTTTGGCGACCTTCCGCTTGGATGGAAAGCGTTTCTTCAATTGTAGAGATGAGGTTTTCCTGTGTTTTCTTTAATGTCTCAATATCAATGATTCCCCGCTCATTTTCTTTTGCTGTTTCAATACTATTTGATTTAAGCATTTGCGAATTTTTTAGTAATAGTTCATTGGTTGTTTGTGAAACTTGTTTCTGTGCTTCTACTGCTTTTCTTTGATGTAACAGCGTGAGTGCAATCGCAATTTGGTTTTTCCAAAGAGGGATTGCAGTCAAAACAGATGCTTGTATTTTCTCCGCTAAAGCCTGGTTTGTATTTTGAATTAAACGGATTTGTGGTGCTGATTGAATCGTCATTTGACGACTGAGCTTCAAGTCATATATCCGCTTATCTAGTCTGTCCATAAATTGCATCGTATCATTTACCTCTTGATACACCATATCATCCCCAGATTCCTCCGCTTTTTTGCGAAGAGAGGGAAGAATTTCCTTCTCGAGTTCTTCTCGTTTTAGTTCTGCTGCAGCAATATACACATTTAGTGCTTTAAAATAATCTTTATTCTTATCATACAGCGTTTCAAGCATGCGGTTATCTTCAATGAGCGTACCTTTTGATTGTTCTAGCTTGACGGTAATTCTATCAATTTGTGAACCAATTTTTTGGTATTTAGATAGTACCTCTTGTACAGATGCACTGAGTTTACGGAACATTTTCTTGAAAATCCCTTTTTTCTCGGACTGAAGTTCTTCCGGATTCATCTGTTCAAGCTTTCTCATAAGATCTGTTAATATATCACCAACGGGTCCAATATCTCTTTTTTGAACATGATCGAGCATCGAATGAGAAAATGTCGACAGTTGTGTTTGGGCAGAAGTTCCATATTTTAAAACCGCTTCATAGTCTTTGTAATCAAGTTGAGTTGCTAATTCCTTTGCTTTTTCTTTTTGTTCAGGTGGTAAAGTTTCTAGTAAAGAAGGGGCTGTTTCTTGTTTTTTTACTGGCATTTCTTCTGGAAAAGAATCGGAAATTAGATCTTCCCAGCTTGCGTTTTTTTGTTCCATTTCTAATCCTCCAATTCTATTTTTTGTTTGATAAATGGTGTTCGGCAAACTTCAATTCATATTGCAATGTATCCATATCTTCAGAAAGAACAGCGTGTAAATCTTTCTCTAAGGAGTCAATCAAGTCATCGAGTGTGCTTCTTGTTTGTTGCAGGGAAAGAAAGACTTCCTTGTTTTTTCCTGGCTGTGCTGCTAGGAAAGTGTATTTTTCTGAAAGCTCGACAACTGAATCAAGATGATAAAAGAAGAAAGACTCTGCCAAATAGAATCGCTTCGGTTGTTTTTGAACGATAGTGAAAATTCTACGTGTTAACCTGTTCAGTTCAAAGACTTGTTTAAACGCTCCAAGTGATCGAACTTTCAATTGTTGCTTTTGTAATCGTTTGATTTTTTCCTTTGCTTCTTTTAAATTCTTCTTAATATATCGAAAATCCTTTACCGTTAATGCTTGTTTTTTTAGCCACCAGCGAAATTGTAGTTGTTTTATAACAAAATAAGTAACAACTCCTGTTCCAATACTAAGGAGAAAGGAAGAAGGGAAGCTAAAATCTACTCCGATTAAATAAATGAAAAATCCGGTAAAGCTGATAAAAGACGACAGCAAGACCCGTAATCCAGTTTGACCAAACGTATTCATAGTCATCTACTCCTAAAATTAATATCCTTAATAAGTAATACGTAGTAAATGTCGAAAGGTTTCATTTTCTTAACCCAATTTTTCAAATGAGTGGTACTTACATTATTTCATTTCCTTAACAATTACTCAAATAGTGGAATAGAATAAAGCATTTTTGTTAGAATGTTTTAATAGATTGTCTAGATAGGTGTGTAGGTATATGAAAAAAATAATGTTTATCGTGCTTATTTTAAGCTTTTCTTTTTCAGTAGCGTCAGCAGAAGAGATTCAGGTGAAAAAACCATCATCTCTGTTTAGTAAATCGGCTATTGTAATAGATTCTAAAACAAGAAGTATACTGTACTCAAAAAAAGCAAATCGGAAAATGAATCCAGCAAGCATTACAAAAATCGCAACGGCAATTTATGCATTAGAGAATGGCGACTTGGACGATACCGTTACGATTAGTAAAAACGCGGCTTCTACAGAAGGCTCTTCCGTGTATCTGATGGAAGGAGAGAAAATGAGTTTAAAGCAATTACTCCAAGGAATGATGGTGAACTCAGGGAATGATGCAGCAGTTGCAATTGCGGAACATCTAGAGGGTTCGGTCGAAAATTTTTCTGACCATGTAAATACATTTTTACAAGAAAAAATTGGCGTTCAACAGACACATTTTGTTAATCCTCATGGTTTATATAATAAAAATCATTACACTACGGCGTATGATATGGCTATTATAACGAGCTATGCCTTGAATAATGCCAAGTTCAAAAGTCTTTTTGGAACAGAAGAGGTAGACTGGAAAGCGGAAGGATGGGAGACGAAACTTATTACCCATCATAAAATGGTTAAGGGGGAGCTTCCATATCCTGAAGTAACCGGAGGGAAAAATGGGTTTGTTGATGAAGCGATGCATACACTCGTTACTTCCGCAGAAAACAAAGATTTATCTGTCGTTGTTGTTACACTTAAAGCACAGTCTAAAAATGCTATTTATCGTGATACGAAAGCGTTATTAGATTATAGTTTAAACGGATTTGTACGAAATACAATTCCGAAAGAAACAATATTTCAACTTGAGGATCAAAGTTATAAGTTAAATAAAGACGTAGAATATACACATGCAATAAATGAGAGGATAAAGGAAAGGTTATCTCCAGACGGCATGCTGACACTGTTTAATGAAGATCATTCGAAAAACTTGACTGTACAATTAACAAAGAAGAAAAAAGAAACGGCACTTCAAGAAAATAATTCTTTAGCGAGTGCTCATGGTTCTATCTTTAGCAGTGATCCGAGACAATTATTACTTTATCCAATGATGGTGTATATAATTATGCTGGCAATAGCGGGAGTATCCATTTTTCGGTATAAGCAATCGAATATGTAAGAACATATATCAAAAAGGCTTATCCTTTCACGTCAGGCATGAAGGGATGAGCCTTTTTCTGTTGTTGTCTAGTTTTTAACTAATTCTTCATTAGTTATTGTCTTTTTGGATTGATAAAGCTTTTTGGATACATATGTTTGAACGATTAAAAATATCCCGCCAGCAGCCCAGTATAAAGGCAGGGCAGAAGGTGCATTAAAAGAAAAAATGAGAATCATAAGAGGTGATAGATAACTCACTATTTTCATTTGAGACTGCTGCGTTTCCGGCATTCCGATAAGTGCAACACGAGATTGCAAGAAGTACACCAATCCAGCAATAATCGCCATTACGTAGTCTACTTCACCTAGGTTAAACCAGAGAAAGGAATGAGAAGCGATCTCGGTTGATGTTCGAATAGCGTAATATAGGCCAATTAAGATTGGAGTTTGAATAATTAACGGCAAACATCCCATATTCAATGGATTAACACCATGCTTTTGATAGAGCCCCATCATTTCTTGTTGTAACTTTTGCTTTTCTTCTGGATTATTCGTTTGCTTCATTTTCTTTTGGATCGCTTCCAGTTCAGGTTTGAAAACTTCCATTTTTTCTTTCATCACTTGTTGATTTTTGTACGTTTTTAACATAAAAGGTAGCAAAAGCAATCGAACAAGAACGGTAATCAAAATGAGAGCTAGTCCAAAGTTACCGTCTAAAAGTGTTCCTATTTCATGAAGGGCCCACGAAAAAGGGCGTATTAGGTAATCATGAAAAAGACTTCCATCGGTTGTTGCTGCCTGACAACCAGACAATAAACTGATAATGAATAAAGTTAATGAAATAAAGCTTAATTTTTTCAACTAAAGTTCCTCCTCAATAGTAAATCTCTAAATAGAATAAGAATTTACTATTGAAGAACCTTCCTCCTCATCAGGTGGGTACAATTGTTTTTTTACAGATAACAAAATTTGAGAATAAATATCGTCACATCGAGATTTATCCATCGGCTTTATTGTTAGTAAAGCTCTATAGATAGTACGCGGAAAAAAATGTGAGAAATTGCTAGGTACTCTAAATTGTACCCAAAGAAATGCGACTGTTATCGAAACAATCATGCTAATATAAATAGGAGACATATATAATTCGAATGCATCGTATAGAAATATTTCAGCCAATAGAATGCCTCCTTTACTTGTGCGCTGTTTTTTAGAATTTTACTATATTCTATAAGTATATACGATTTCTAGACGGAAATGGTTTCATTTAAATAGATTTTTTACAAGTGAGGGAAACAAATGTTGGGAAAATATATAATTGTAGGAACTGGAGGAGCAGTTGGTAGTCTTCTACGCTGGGGAATTAGTCTTTCTTTTATTCGATTGGGAATGACGGGATTTCCGTTTGCAACGTTACTCGTTAATTTACTAGGAGCGTTCATTATTGCGTTTCTTTACAGCAAAATATCCGTAAAAAGACAAAAAGTATTATGGTTTTTTGCGACAGGCCTTATTGGGTCATTTACAACCTTTTCTACTTTTAGTGTAGAGCTTCTAGAATTAGTAACAGGAATGAAATTTATGATGGCTTTTACTTATTTCATTATTAGCCTCTTTGGAGGGCTTATTTTTATTCGATTAGGTAGTATGGCAGGGAAGAGAGGGACAGAGAAATGTTAATGGCTCTTAGCGTAGCGCTTGGTGGTTTTTGCGGTGCTGTTTCTCGTTTCGCGGTTAGTGGGTGGACAAAGGATCGATTTTCAACATCCTTTCCGGTGGCGACATTCATTGTAAATAGTATCGGTTCATTTTTGTTGGGGTATTTTGTCAGCTTTGGATTAGAGGGGAATCTTTATGCTTTTTTAGGAATTGGATTTTGCGGAGCTTTTACAACCTTTTCTACTTTTAAGTGGGAAAGTAATGGACTCCTAAAAAATGGACTTTCTGTTATGTTTTATACGTACACTATATTAACTTATACCGTTGGGTTTATTGCTGCGCTGTTAGGTTTTTTTCTTGGAAACAGCTAAAAATAAGCTTAGGGCATTTCACGCACCAGCGATTGTGAAATGCCTTTAAGCTTATCCCGCATTAACAGGCAGTAAATCCCCACTGATTGAAGTTTCACTTTATTAATCAACGATAATATGGGCAACCATTGGACCGTGATTTTCGATAGAATGATGAGTTTCGCAAACAAGTCGATACGTACCTTCTTCATCAAACTTAACGTTAACGACTGTTTCCTCCCCTTTTTTCACTGTTCCTTTTACATCGGTCCCTTCAATATAAAAGGGATGCTCCATTCCGTTTACACCATATAGCCGAAGCTCGACTTCTTTTCCCTTCTCTATATTAATTGTTCCAGGGTCCCACCTATACATTTCAATTTCTTTTCCATCATCTGTCTTTGAGGAGTATTCAACTGTTACCAATTGATACGATGGAATAGTCTCTTTCTGACCAGTCATTGATACAGTAGGATAACTATTTTTTTCTGTTAATACCCATACTGCTCCAATAGTAATAATCATAAAAGTAACGATAACTGCGATAATCGAACCTTTCTTTAACACAACAAACTTCACAAACATCCCCCCTTGTACATATCTCTACTACACTATGCTTGTACGAGGTGGAACTTGTCTAAATTTTTTAATTCCTGTTATTTTTCTCTTGTTTGGGAATTTTTGAGAATGCTAAAGGAGAGATAATGTTGCAAATCATTTTCCATTCCAACGAATTTTTTGTACAATTTTGGAGTATGTAAGGAGGGAGTAGCACTATGGAAAACAACTGGAAAGTGATAATAACGAAAAGTGATGTGGAACCATGGTGGTTTTTTGAGAACTGGGAAGAAGATATAGAAAAGCAATGGACATGCCCAACAAAAGAAGAAGCGGTAGAAAAATTTATCGAGGAATTAAAAATATGTAAAGAAAAGTATCCATCAATAAAACATAAAAACTTTACTACTGTTGCCTTTTGGAACCCGGAAGAAATAGAGTTTTGCGTGGCATGTGATGATGATTTGCAGATTTATCACGGTCTAATCTTAATGGAAAACGAAAAGCCTTTACTGATAGAAGGAGAAAACTCCTTGCTTCTGGAAATACAAAAGTTATTAAAAGGGTAAAAACAACTGTAAAATGTCCCTTCCTCTGAGTTGCGTGTTTCAAGGAATCAAAAGGGAAGGGCTTTTCCATACTTAACCAATTCCGTTATATAAACATAAAGACTTCCTTAATTGGAAAAGCTATAAGCGGAGGTGATTAGTATGGCAAAAAGAAAACAAGACCCATCAAAAGCTGGATTAAGTTCTCCTGACGTGGAAGGACAAGGAACAACGAATAAAGAGTTAAAGGGTGGTGTCCAAGCAGACTCATCCAGAAAGAAAAATAAAATATAACTTGAACTAATATGCCCATAAGTCTGTTTCATATTCATTAAATAGAACTCATATACTCTTGAAGTGAATTATGTTATAATTGAGTAATAGGATATTTTTGCTAAACATATTCCACACTTATTTGCACATATCGAATCAGCAAACATAACAAAGAAATCCTACTTTTTAGAATTCAAGTGAAGCGTGGTATAGGGGGGATCTGGTGAACACCAGTTCAAATGCTATTGTTTTACAATGCACTCACCTTAAATCCAGCTGCTGAAACTTACCAAGGAGGACATTTATAATGGCTTTTGGACGTAGAAATCAAGTTGAGGAAGAAATTAAGACAGAAGAAACAAAAATTTGGGTTTGTTCTGATGAAGATTGCAAAGGTTGGATGAGAGATAATTTTAAGAGTGAAAGTACGCCTACTTGCCCACTCTGTCATAGTGAAATGGAACTTTCAACAAAAGAACTCCAAGTTCTCGATAATCCACACCCAACATTAAAATCATCCTAATAGTAAATATGCACGAGACTATTCCTTATGGAGGGAATGGTCTTTTTTTATGTGCCAGAGTTCAAAAAATATTTATTTGAGGATAACGTAATCGCAGTTTATGTTCAGCTTTTCCCTTGCCCAAATTACAAAAATTCTAAACGCTTTTCCTTTGCCTGAATAGACTGTAATGTGAATGGTCTAGGTTAAAGGAGGGAAGAACGTTGGCAAAGAAAAGCAGGGAAAAAGCTTCTGCAGAACAACCTATTGAAACTGATGTCAAAGTAACCATATGGGACAACTTTTGGAATTTAGAGAAAGCGGAAAGAGACGAGGAAGTAGAAGACACTACGGAAGAGAAAAAGGAGTTCCGTTGGTTCTAATGAATAGCAATCAAGGTGGTTTTCTCAAATGGGAGACCATCTTTTTTTAGTAAAGATGTATATCTGTAATTGGCTTCAGTTGAAAAGTGCATTACAATGGAAGAAATGAATACTGAAAAAGGAGGTCGACTTTAGCTTTGAGTACACCGAATCATATATTAAAGCATTATTTTGGTTACGATACATTTCGTAACGGTCAAAAAGAATTAATTGATAATATTTTGAATGGGGAGCATTCAGTTGGAATTATGCCGACTGGTGGAGGGAAATCCATTTGTTATCAAGTACCAGCCATCCTTTTAGAAGGGGTTACAGTCGTTATATCACCGCTTATTTCATTAATGAAGGATCAAGTTGACGCGTTAACAGGGGCAGGAATACCAGCAACATTTATTAATAGTACATTATCTTTTCGTGAACTAGAGGAACGGATGGAAGAAGCAAGGCGAGGAGATTATAAACTTCTTTATATTGCACCAGAAAGACTAGAACATACTAGCTTTCTCGAGTTTTTAAAAAGCTTGCCAATCCCTCTCGTTGCAGTCGATGAAGCACATTGCTTATCGCAGTGGGGACATGATTTTAGACCAAGTTATTTAAATATATATAACTGTGTGAATGAGCTTCCATCAAACCCAACAATCTTAGCCCTAACAGCAACTGCAACTCCGCAAGTGCAAAATGATATCCTTCATCATTTACATATTCCCTCTGAAAATAAAGTAATAACGGGCTTTAAACGGGACAATTTATCGTTTTCGGTAATGAAAGGCGTCGATCGAAAAAAATGGGTGTCAGACTATGTGCAAACGCATGAAGAGGAGTCTGGAATTATTTATGCAGCAACAAGAAAAGAAGTAGATAATCTTTACACAACATTAGAAAGAAAAGGAATTGCTGTTGGACGATACCATGCAGGACTTTCTGATTCGATAAGAAAGCAGCAACAAGATGAATTTTTAAATGATGAAATACGAGTGATTGTAGCGACAAACGCGTTCGGTATGGGAATTAATAAATCAAATGTCCGCTATGTCATTCATTATCAGCTTCCTAAAAACATGGAAGGTTACTACCAAGAAGCGGGACGAGCTGGAAGAGATGGACTTGATAGTGAGTGTCTCTTGCTGTTTTCTCCCCAGGATATTCAGACACAACGGTATATCATTGAGATGAACGCCACGGATCCTACCTTTCAACACCAAGAGCTACTTAAGTTGCGAGAGATGACCGATTATGTTCATACCGAATCCTGCTTGCAAAACTATATTCTTGAGTACTTTGATGATGACGTTAACGAGCCGTGTGGAAAGTGTAGTAATTGTTTGGATAATCGAGATTCGGTTGATGTCACAAAGGAAGCTCAAATGGTGTTATCCTGTATAATCCGAATGGGGGAGCGTTTTGGAACTTCGATGGTAAGTCAAGTACTAACAGGTTCAAAGGTAAAGAAAATCCTCCAATTCGGCTTTCAAAACCTTTCTACGTATGGTTTATTAAAAACAAAAAATCAAAAAGATGTTGGCTTATTTATTGATTACCTAATTGCGGAAGGATTCATTAATGTTTCTGGTGGTAGCTATCCAACGTTGCAAGTTTCTCAAGATGGTAAAGAAGTCCTAACAGGGAACAAAACAGTTTCTCGAAAACAACCTGCAAAAGAGCAAAAGGTTTTAGTAAAAGAAGATGGTTTATTCCAAGCATTAAAACTAGTACGCAAAACGATTGCCGAGGAAGAGGGAGTTCCACCATTTATCATCTTTTCCGATGCCTCATTACAGGACATGTGCATAAAGCTTCCGACAACAGAAGAAAGCTTCTTAACTGTGAAGGGAGTAGGAGAAAACAAACTCAATCGCTACGGGAAGCCGTTTATAGAAGGAATAGTAGAATACCTACAGGATAACCCTGACCATGCACCAATAGTGGAAAAAGTAGAGGAACGTCAAGGAACCCATCAAACAGTGAATAATTCTGATCAGCCTTCTTATTTAATTAGTTTTGACATGTATCGTGAAGGGCTTGATTTTTCGGAGATAGCTAAAAGCAGAGGAATGAGTAAAACAACAATAGAAAATCATATTATTCGTTCAATAGAAGAAGGTCAAGAAATTGATTGGAGCGAAATACTTACTTTAGAGGAAGAAGAACTAATCTCCGAAGCTGTAAAAGAGGTCGGAACACAGTTTTTAAGGCCAATCAAGGAAAAAACAGCGGACAGCATTTCTTACTTTCAAATAAAAGCCTTTTTATTAAAAAATCGAAATACAATGAATGCGGGATAGTGAAAGGAAAATAATTTATAAAAATAACACTAAAAGAAGACACCTCTGCAATTGCAGAGGTGTCTTCTTAATGATAGAACTACGCTTTCTGCGCTTCTTTTAGTTCTAAATATTCATCATAAGTGGTCTGTTTATCAATTAGGCCATCTTCTGTTAGTTCGATGACTCGATTTGCAATTGTTTGAACAAATTGATGGTCATGTGATGCGAACATCATAGAGCCTTTAAAGTTGATTAGACCATTATTTAAAGCAGTGATAGATTCAAGGTCTAAATGGTTTGTTGGTTCATCCAATAATAGAACATTAGCGCCACTTAGCATCATTTTAGAAAGCATGCAGCGAACCTTTTCTCCACCAGAAAGAACGCTTGGTTTTTTTAATACTTCTTCTCCAGAGAAAAGCATGCGACCTAAAAATCCACGAAGGAATGTTTCCGTTTCGTCTTCTGGTGAATATTGACGAAGCCAATCAACCAATGTAGATTCCGAACCTTCAAAATACTTGGAGTTATCTTTAGGGAAATAGCTTTGAGATGTCGTTACACCCCATTTGAATGATCCGCTATCAGGCTCCAGTTCACCAGCCAAAATTCTAAATAACGTTGTTTTGGCGATTTCATTATCTCCAACAAGTGCAACTTTATCGTCCTTATTCATGATAAAGCTAACATTATTTAATACTTTTACTCCATCAATTGTTTTTGAGATACCTTCTACACGAAGAAGGTCATTTCCGATTTCACGCTCTGGTTTAAAGTGAACATAAGGATATTTACGTGAACTTGGTTTGATGTCATCTAAAGAAATTTTTTCTAAAGATTTTTTACGTGAAGTTGCTTGTTTTGATTTCGATGCATTCGCACTAAATCTGGCAACAAAGGCTTGCAATTCTTTTATTTTTTCTTCTTTTTTCTTATTTTGTTCTTGAGCCATTTTCAATGCCAATTGACTTGATTCATACCAGAAGTCATAGTTACCGACATATATTTGAATTTTACCGAAATCCAAGTCTGCAATATGTGTACATACTTTATTTAAGAAATGACGGTCATGTGAGACAACAATAACGGTATTTTCAAAATTGATAAGGAATTCCTCTAACCATTGAATCGCTTTTAAGTCCAAGTGGTTGGTAGGCTCATCTAGTAATAGTACATCTGGTTTTCCAAATAATGCTTGAGCAAGTAAGACTTTTACTTTGTCTCCACCAGTTAGCTCCGCCATTTTTTTCGTATGAAGATCTTCTGAAATACCTAAACCTTTTAAAAGGATAGCAGCTTCTGGTTCAGCTTCCCATCCGTTTAGTTCTGCGAATTCCCCTTCAAGCTCGGCTGCTTTCATACCGTCTTCATCGGAAAAATCTTCTTTCATATAAATAGCATCTTTTTCTTGCATTACTTCATACAAACGTGCATGCCCCATAATAACTACTTTTAATACTTCATGTTCTTCATATTCAAAGTGGTTCTGCTTTAGTACTGCTAAACGTTCTCCTGGTGTCATGGAAACATTACCTGTTTGTGCTTCAATTTCACCAGAAAGAATTTTTAAGAAAGTAGACTTTCCAGCACCGTTCGCTCCAATTAATCCATAACAGTTTCCTGGAGTGAACTTTATGTTAACATCTTCAAATAATTTTCGATCGCCGTAGCGTAAACTTACGTCTGATACTTGAATCATACTTTTAACCTCCTAATGAACAATACTAAAAATTATAACATGAGGATATCCCAAAAAGATAGAGAATTAACGGTTTTGCGTTCGTTTTCCACGGGAATTTCTTTTCTGATTGAATTTTTTGTGCTACTTTTACAGTAGAATAAGGTCATTAAGAAGACGAAGAAGAAATTAGAGGCGATATAATGGCAAAGTTTTTAAGAAGGTTCAAATTTTTGTTTAATGTCCGTAAATCGATTCCGTTTTTAGTTGCTTTTTTTACATCAAAAAATGTTTCCGTTGTAAAAAAAGTGCTTTCTATTGGAATAATTGTCGGTTATTTTTTTCTGCCGCTTGATTTAATCCCAGATTTTCTTGTTGTTTTTGGAATAGTGGATGATATTGCCGTGTTTTCGCTTGTATTACAATCAATCGTAAAAATGGCTCCACAAGAGTTAAAAGACCAGTATGACATAAAAAAATTGTGAAAAATGTTAAATTGTAATTGCTAAACAGGGACGAGGCTGGGACATAACTAAAGTACTATCCCCTAAAGACGAACAATGTCAGGTTAAATTGTTTAGTAATCACTGTTACACACCGCTGTTGATTTCCGTGTCAAGACTTCGCTTTCCGCGGGCGGTCGGTGAGCCTCCTCATCGCTGCGCTCTTGCGGGGTCTCACCTGTTCCGCTTTTCCCGCAGGAGTCTTCGTCTTGCACTCCAATCAACAGCTAGAACCAGTTAAAAAGAACAACAAGTTTTATGAAGACTTATAAAAAAAACGAACTAATTCGCCTTCAAATGAAAGAATTAGTTCGTTTTTTTATTCACCTAGAGCACATTTGTCCCAGCCTCGTCCCTCATTACTGTAGAGGGATAAAGTGTTTGCATAGGATTTTTTGTAGGGGGAAGAATAAGCGGGACTAAGTTAAGGAGGTATACAAAATGAAAAAGGTATTTTCGATATCTACTTTAGGTCTCGTGTTTGCTTTGACTTTAACTGGATGTGGCATGGCTAACAATGGTAATGAAGTGGGGCAAGAAGGTAATAACAACAATCGAGATAATTTGGGTCTCCAAGATGTCAACTATACTGATCGAGATGAACTAAGACGAAACAATGATAACTTCGATAATGTCGGAGTTAATAACGGTAAACCAGATGCGGATAACTTGAATAATGTCGGAGTCAATAACGATAGGCAAAATACAAATAATGTAAATAATGCAAATAATGCAGGGCGAGATAAAAACAATGAAAACTATTCTACGAATGAAGAAGCAGCCAAAAAAGTCGAGAGTATAAAAGGTGTAGAAGATGCATACGTACTAACAACAGAGAATAATGCATATGTGGCTGTTGACATTGGAAATAATGATCAAGATAAAAAACTTGAAAGAAAAATTTCTGACCAAGTAAAAGCGATGAATAAAGAAATCGAACATGTATATGTTTCAACAAATCCTGGATTTTTCAAGAGCGTTAGAGAATATGGAGAAAAAGCTGAAAATGGAAAACCCGTAGAAGGACTTGGAGAAGAAATGGCTAATACGATTAAAAGAGTGTTTCCTGACCGTAAATAGTTGAATTTTAGAAAGCGAGGCTATCTCCAATTTTTCACTTGGTGTAGCCTTGCTTTTTTTATGAAAATTAATTCACATCGCAACAAAAAAGTGTATAGTAGTGGTAGTAAATTGTATAATGAGGTTTTTGAATGACAAAAGAGATAGTCCTAAATTTTTTATTAATGATTTCACCAGTAGTACTATTCCAATTATTAAATGTAAAATTAACAAACTTAGAACAAAAGAGTAATTGGCTAAGTGGAACTATTTTTGGAATATCATCATTATTGTGCATGACGTACCCTATTCATGTGGAAAGTGGTTTCAATTTGGACCTGCGCTGGATGCCGTTTGTTGCATCCATTTTATATGGAGGATTTTACAGTAGTATTCTGCCAATGATTATGATGGTTGCGTACCGCTTTTATTTAGGTGGAGAAGCAATCGCTCCCATAGCAGTATTCGTAGAATCGGTGCTCTTATTGTTGTTTTATATGACAATAAAGAAAAGATATCACTTAGCAACACTATCAAGAAAATTTGTATTGGCAACGGTTTCTACCATTATTGCTTTTTTTCTCATGCTACTTTGCCTATTTATTTATAGTAAGTTAATAGATGAAGTGGATTTTTTATTTTCTATTCTACCTTCTTTAGTTTCTTATATAACACTTTCAATTATTGCTCTAAATATTATTATTTTAGTAATAGAAAGGTTGATTACGAATCAAAGAGCACAAGAAGAATTGCATTTAGCGGAAAAAAGACATTTAGTCTCCGATTTAGCAGCTTCCATTGCACATGAAATAAGAAACCCATTAACCGTTGTAAAAGGATTTATTCAACTAACAAGTGAAAATATAGAGGAACCTTACCGAGGCTATATGGATACTTCTTATAAAGAATTAAATAGGGCGGAAAAAATAATCAGTGATTACTTGACCTTTGCTAAACCGCAAACACGGCAAAGGGAAAGAATATCAATCAAACAAGAATTAGAAAATGCAATTGGAATAATCCAAAGCTTTGCCCATTTCCACAATATTTCCATTGAAAAGGAACTTGAATCCGAATTATATATCGTTGGGGATAAGCTTCATTTTCATCAAATATTTTTGAATCTTTTTCGAAACAGCATTGAAGCTACGAAAAATGGAAGTAGCATTGAAGTAACAGCATGTAGAACAAAGAAAAAGGTACAAATCTATATAAAGGATTATGGAGAAGGAATGACGAAGGACCAAGTTAGTAGGTTAGGTAGTCCGTTTTACTCTACTAAAGAGAAAGGAACCGGACTCGGCTTAATGGTCACCTTTCGTTTGGTAGAAAATATGCACGGTAACATACATTTCTCAAGTGAAAAAGGGAAAGGTACAACGACAATACTTACATTTCCAAAAGTATAAGAAGAGGTAGTAAGTTATTTTTATACCGTGGGATTCAGTATTAATAGAGACATATTTTTCTAACCTCTAAGGAAAAATATAGAAATCCTTTTGCACTTTCGTTATACTATTTAGAGTAGCGAAATAATGGGCTTACGGGGATGCTTCCCTATGCACGGCTAACGGAAGGAGTAATAGCCTTGGCGCAAACATTAGCTCAACCAAACACGAAGCAAATGCCAACAATCTATGGGATATTATTTGCGATCAGCTCTGGTCATTTTATCAATGATATTTTACAAGCTGTTGTACCTGCGATGTTTCCTATTATTGAGAAATCCTTGCAGCTTTCTTATACACAGATTGGTTGGATTGCTTTCGCACTGAATATGACATCCTCTTTATTACAACCTGTTTTTGGCTATTATGCAGATGTCCGTTCTCGTCCGTATTTACTGCCTTTAGGAATGCTTTCGAGCTTAATTGGATTAATTGGTTTTGCTCTTTCGAATAATTTTATATGGATAGTATGTTCTGTCCTCTTTATTGGGTTCGGTTCAGCAATTTTTCATCCAGAAGGCTCCCGCGTTGCTTACATGGCTGCAGGAAATAAACGGGGATTAGCACAATCGATATACCAAGTTGGAGGGAACTCAGGGCAATCCTTGGCACCAATTATTACGGCATTTATTTTTGTTCCATTTGGTCAGAAAGGGGCACTTTGGTTTACGATCGTTGCCTTATTAGGAGTTTTCATCCTTTATAATGTATCAACTTGGTACAGCAGTCAGTTGAAGAAAAAGAAACAACAAATAAACGTCGGGAAGTTAAGTAAAACAAACGCTCCAACTTCCATCCATTCCAAAATTAAATGGGCAATGGGAATAGTCGTTTTTCTTGTTTTTGCCCGTTCTTGGTATATTGCAGGAATCTCTAACTACTATCAATTTTACTTAATTGAAGATTATGGTCTTTCCATAAAAGGAGCACAGCTATATATTTTTATCTTTATGATTGCGGGCGTACTGGGAACATTTTTCGGTGGTCCGCTTGCAGATAGATTCGGTAAAAGGAATATCATTTTTCTCTCGATGGTAGGGGCGGCACCTTTAACCGTTTTATTACCTTTTTTACCGTTAGCATTCGTTATTCCTCTTTTCTTTTGCATCGGTTTTATATTGTCTTCGAGCTTTAGTGTTACAGTTGTCTATGCACAAGAACTATTGCCGAGCAAAATTGGCATGGTGTCTGGATTAACAGTAGGCTTAGCTTTTGGAATGGGGGCAGTCGGTTCGGTACTATTTGGAGGTCTTGCCGATCTTTATAGCATCCGATTTGTCATGATTCTTTGTAGCTTGTTGCCGCTGGTAGGTTTAATTACCTTCCTGTTGCCTAAAGATGAGAAAATTAGTGAATATAATAATATGGTAAACTAACTAACCTGCTGAAAAGAAAAAACTCGGATCCCTTTATTATAGGGTCCGAGTTTTCTTCATACTAATAGAAAATATAAGATAAATAGGATGGCTAATACATACATGATCGGATGTACTTCTTTTGCTTTTCTTTGTGCGATCATCGCAAAAGGATATAAAATAAATCCAAGAGCAATACCGGTAGCAACACTAGATGTAAGAGGCATCATGATAATCGTGATAAAAGCAGGAATCACAACTTCGAGTTTTTTCCAGTCTATGTTGCTAACTTCCGTCGCCATCAATGCCCCGACAATGATTAAAGCAGGAGCCGTTACTTCTGGTGTTATAACAGAAAGGATAGGAGAGAAGAATAAAGCAATAAAGAAACAAACAGAAATAATGATGGACGTGAATCCAGTTCGACCTCCAACTGCCACTCCTGCTGATGACTCAACAAAAGATGCTGTTGTAGACGTTCCTAAAATAGCCCCTACAACTCCAGAAGTCGAATCCGCTAGAAGTGCTCTTCCCGCATTAGGTAATTCATTATTCTTCATAATGCCCGCCTGACTCGCGACAGCAATTAATGCACCAGCAGTGTCAAAGAAAGCAACAAATAAGAAAGTAAAGATGACCGTAAGCACTTCCGGTGTAAAAATATCATCTAAATGTTGAAATACAACCCCAAATGTTGGTTCAAGACTAGGGACCTTGCCAACAATAGAACCCGGAATTTCAACGGCTCCAACAATCATTCCAATGATTGTCGTGATAACCATTCCGTAGAATATACCGCCTTTAACACCTCGTACAAGCATCATTAATGTTAATACAAAACCGACTGCCGCTAGTGCTGTTCCGCGTGAAGTTAAATCGCCAATGGAAACGAATGTATCTGGATTTGGAATAACAAGTCCGGAATTTTTAAAGCCGATAAATGCAACAAAAAAGCCAATACCACCGGCAATCGCATGCTTTAAATCTTGTGGAATAACGTTAATAATCTTTTCACGGATTTTTAGTAAACTTAAAATCATAAAAATAATACCTGCGATAAAGACCCCAGTTAACGCAATTGGCCAGTCAATCCCCATTCCAATACAAACTGAGAAAGTAAAAAAGGAATTCAATCCCATGCTAGGGGCAATACCAACAGGATAATTGGCTAAAATACCGATTAACAATGAGCCGATAATTGCAGACAATGCAGTAGCAGTAAAGAGAGCGCCTTTATCCATGCCCGCTTGACTTAAGATAATTGGATTAACCACTAATATGTAAGCCATCGACAAAAATGTTGTTACCCCCGCCAATGTTTCCTTACGATAAGTGGTACCTCTTTCTTCAAATTGAAAGAAATTTTTCATGTTGTATGAACCCTCCGTAGAAAACTGCTTGTATAAGAAACAACTGTTAATCTAAATAAAAAAACTTTGGCGTTTTACCATTAACCGCCAAAGTTAGTCATGTGTAGAAATAAAGAAAAATATTCCTTTATTCCCTGTAGACAAGCTCTTTAAGGCAGCTGGTAGAAACGTCCAAGCCATATTCTTGGACTTATACAAGGAGAATCTGTAATTGTTAAAATGAATAATAGAACGAATCATAACAACAATTGTAAAACCGGTCAATAAAAAATAGGAATGTTCATGAATTCGCTATTTTCTAAAAAAACTCATTTATTTCATAATTTTATTAATACTATACATGATAAGGGAAAAGGGATATATTAAAGGAATACAATCATTCATATTACAAAAAATAATACTTACTACTAAGCACGTGAAAACCATACCCCAAGAATACATAGAAGTATTAATTGATAAACAAGCATAAAATAGGAGGAATCAGTAAATATGTCTTCATTAAAACCTGGTACAGTGGTTTCTTTAACCGTTGATCATGAGGTGCCTTATGGTTTCTTTTTAACAAATGAAATAGACAGGGTACTATTGCATCACTCGGAGATTACCGATGATATTGTGGAAGGAGATACGGTAAAAGTATTTCTTTACCATGATAAAGATGTTCGCTTGACTGCAACAATGCGTATACCAAAAGTGCAAGTAGGAGCATACGGTTGGGTAGAAGTAGTCGATAAAAAAGAGGATCTTGGTGTCTTCGTTAATATCGGGTTACCTAAAGATATACTAGTTTCAGCAGATGACCTACCGAAATTCGAATCACTTTGGCCGAATCCTGGCGATCAGTTATTTATGACGTTGAACCGCGATAAGCAGGACCGTTTATATGGAAAATTAGCAACAGAGAATATTATTGCACAAGTTTCTAGAAAAGCTCCAAAAGAATTGTTAAAAGCAAAGGTGAAAGGGCGAGTTTACCGTTTGCTAAGAGTTGGAACTTTCTTTTTATCTGAGCAAGGCTATCGTTGTTTTGTTCATGAGAGCGAACGGAAAGCAGAGCCACGTTTAGGAGAATTAGTGGAAGGTCGCGTCATTGATGTAAAAGAAGACGGAAATCTCAATGTTTCTTTCTTGCCATTAAAACAAGATAAAATGGGCGACGATGCTGAATCCATCTTGCAATACCTTTCCATGAGAAACGGGAGCATGCCTATCTGGGATAAAAGCCAACCAGACGAAATTAAAGAAAAATTGAATATGAGCAAAGCTGCTTTTAAACGTGCACTTGGCAAACTAATGAAAGAAAACATCGTGTATCAAGAAGAAGGTTGGACCCACTTGAAAAAGTAGGGGAGGGAATACGAAAAGTGGAAGCATCTTTTTCCTAGCGAGCTAGCCGCTAGAACTAGGCAAGAGGCGGGGACAAATGTGTTCTAGGTGAACAAAAATCTGAACTAATTCTTTCATTTGAATTAGTTCAGATTTTTTTATAAGTCTTCATAAAACTTTTTGTTCTTTTTAACTGGTTCTAGCTGTTGATTGGAGTGCAAGACAGAGACTCCTGCGGGGAAAGCGAAGTCTTGACACGGAAATCAACAGCGGTGTTTAACAGCGATTACTAAATGATTTAACCTGACATTGTTCGTCTTTAGAGGATAGTATTTTAGTTATGTCCCAGCCCCTTAGTATTCCATTAATCTCCATGTCTTTTTGGACGTTTTTAATCGAAAGCATCGTACCCATTAAGGCGACAACTGCGCATCTAATAAAATATTTGCATAGTCACTCACAGCAATGGTCGACAATACCCCAAAGATAAGTAAATCCAGTGAAAAAAGATAACCTAGCACCAAATCTATTAGCAAAAATCCCTGTTGATCCTTCTCTAATATAGTCCTGGACTTGTTTGGTGCCTACACAAAAATCTTTTCGAAGAATACTGTAAAGAGAGTAGAAAGAAGGGAGGTTGTAATATGAGTGGTGGATACACAGGTGGTTTTGCATTGATTGTAGTGCTGTTTATCCTATTAATAATCGTTGGTGCTGGCGGCTTCAGCGGCGGTGGCTACGGCGGTTACGGCGGCTATGGCTACGGTTGGTAATAGGTAATATTATAGGTGATTGGGTCTTAGGAACCTAATCATCTTTTTTTATGTAGAGATATTGATTTTCTCCCGCATTAACTAACAGGCAGGAAAATCTCCACTGATCGAAGTTTCACTTATCTGCCTCTTTTTTATTAGAAGGTTGCCAATAAAAAGAAAATAGGTGAAAATTATGTTAAGTTGAAAAAAGGGGGAAGGATTACGTGAAATTAAAGGTTGGAGAAGATTGTTATACAATTGTGAAAGCGGATGTAAGTGATATAAACACAGTTTTAAAGTTATTAGTCCATGCGGCAAAGTGGCTGCAAACCAAAAATACTTCTCAATGGGATTATTATCTTACTGATTTAGAAGGTAATACAGAAGAGGTAAGAGAGTCTATAATGGAAGAAAATACTTTTTTAATATATTGTGAGGAACAGGCTATTGCTACAATAACGTTAGAAGGAACCCCGAACGAATGGGATAGAGACATTTGGCAAGATGAGGTGGAGGAACAAAATGTTATGTATATTCACCGAATTGTTGTTCACAGGGATTATTCAGGGAAAGGGATTGGTTCCAATTTATTAAAATGGGCAGAAGATAAGGCAAGGGTTGCAGGGAAAAAGAAAGTGCGATTCGATTGTTTACATAATAATAAGAACCTAAATAATTATTATAAGCAATATTACTCGTTAAAAGGGATAGCACGGATATACGGAAAGCACAGTAAGTTTGAAAAAATACTATAAGAAAGCCGAGAAGGATCTGTGATTGTTGGCTTCTCTAGTTGTGGAGGACCTTCTCGACCTTATTCAATAACATATACAAAAGATGTCATTCTATTCGATTATTTTTGATAATCAAAAAAATAATGGGGGGAGAAAACAGTTAGATAAAATGTATGAATATTTTTAATTATTTTATAATTAAAATGGTATAATTCTGTTGAGATGATATGTTTGAAATATTACTCAATAGGAGAGTTCGCTAAGCAAATGGGAAAGACCCCACAGACTTTAAGAAATTGGGATAAATCGAATATACTAAAACCTTCTCATTTGACAAAAGGTGGAACTAGGTATTATTCTCAAGAACAACTTCATCATTTTTTAGGGCTTAAAACTGTAACTACTAAATCCAAAAAGATAATTGGCTATTGTAGAGTGAGTTCACCTAAACAAAAAGGTGATCTAAAAAGACAGATTCATAACGTCAGTAGTTATATGATTGCAAAAGGCTATCAATACGAAATCATCCAAGATGTTGGAAGTGGAACGAACTACAATAACAAAGGGTTGAATCAACTAGTGGATTTGATAACCAATTCAGAAGTTGAAAAAGTTGTTATCCTCTATAAAGATAGACTAGTTCTATTTGGCTTTGAATGGATTGAAAATCTTTGTAATAAATTTGGTACAGTCATTAAAGTCATTGACAACACCGAAAGAACCGAAGAACAAGAACTTGTAGAAGATTTCATTCAAATCGTTACGGTTTTTAGTTGCAGATTACAAGGAAAAAGAGCACATAAAGCTAAGAAGATGATGAAGGAGTTGGTAGAGGATGATACTAGCGAAAAAAGTTAGATTACTACCTACTAAAGAACAAGAGCAACAGTTATGGAAATCTGTTGGTACAGCAAGGTGGGCCTTTGAATAAGCAGCAGGAAAACTACAAACAAGGCGGTTCATTCCTTTCGAATTTTGAATTACGAAAAGAATTGACGGTCTTAAAGCAAACAGAAGAGTTTAAATGGCTATATGAAGTATCAAACAACATTACAAAACAAGCCATCAAAGATGCATGTGATGCTTATAAGAAATTTTTTAAAGGTCAATCAAAACTGCCTAAATTTAAAAGTAGACGAAAATCAAAAGCGTCCTTCTACAATGACACAGAAAAATTAAAAGTAAAGAAAAAGCTTGTTTTAATTGAAAAGGTCGGTTGGATAAAAATAAAAGAACAACTCCCCATGGGTGTGAAGTACACAAATCCACGAGTTAGTTTCGATAAAAAGTACTGGTATATTTCCGTTGGGATTGAAACAGAACTTGATCGAGTTGAACTAACAGATAAGGTCATAGGAATCGATGTTGGAATTAAAGAGTTAGCTGTTTGTTCTAGTAGTCAAAAGTTTAAAAACATTAATAAAACGAAAGAAGTAAGAAAAGTTGAGAAACGTTTACGTCGGTTGCAACGAAGCGTATCTCGAAAATATGAAATGAATAAGGAGGAAAACCATTTTGTCAAAACAAGCAATATTATAAAAATTGAAAAGAAAGTGCAACACCTACACAGACGATTAACCAACATTAGAACCAACCATATTCACCAAGCTACGAACGCTATCGTGAAAACCAAGCCTAGCAAAGTAGTGATGGAGGATTTGAATGTAAGTGGAATGATGAAAAATCGTCATTTGTCCAAGGCTATAGCGAACCAAAAACTATATGAATTCATTCGCCAAATAAAATACAAATGCGAGAAATATGGCATTGAATTCATGCAAGTTGACCGTTTTTATCCATCTTCTAAAATTTGTTCGTCATGTGGGGAAATCAAGAAAGGTTTAAAACTCTCCGATCGTACTTATTCATGTGATTGTGGTTTAAAGATTGATCGTGACTTGAATGCAGCTATCAATCTAGCTAACTTTGGAAAATTGACAGTTTAGCCACTTCCAAGACACTGTTAATATGTACGGTTCGTTGTACCGGAATTTACGCTTGTGGACTGTCACAACAAACGAGAGTAGCTTCGGCAAAATCGGACAGGTGGAAACAAGAAATAAACAAAACTTATAGATTTTTATAGGTTTTTGGCAACGGACTATACTCATGTCGTTCATTTACATCACATCGAAGATTCGTCGGAAAAATATATTTGGACACCAGTACATCCATCAAACGAAAAACACATTGAACCTAGCTCTATAAAAGATTATATTAGAGAATTTGGTTCACAGGAGAATACAAAACTAATATTAGAACACACACCTCATCGAGTACCATCGAAACATTTTGTTTTAGAGGGAATTAATTGGATAAAAGATACCTTAGATAACAAATAAAGGGTCTCCGAAATAGAGACCCTCTCGACCACATAAGAAAGTACGAAAATCATTTCAACTTTTCATCTTCCCCTTTTTGAACAACCACATATTTTCCTTTTCGATCCGCTTTTAGCGCAATAAACGATTTAACAATGGAGTAACCGAGAATGACTACGCAGATTAACAAGTGAATAGGGAATAATAGAGTATCTTGGAGATGGAAATTACCGGTTCTATTCGCAATATAGAGAAGCAGTAAAGCTAATAGGACATACATGCCACATAAATAAAGTGGGGAAGACCACATCAACTGAACACCTTCTACAATAAAGAAAGCGAGTGAACCGAGCCAAGCCATTGTAAAAAAGAACGGAACAATATTCATCAACTGTGCTCTGTTTGCAAAACTGCTAGCCCAGCCGTCCATAAGTTTTGCGAATCCATTAGGATACATTCGCATAGAAATTGCCCGGTAACCGCTTTTCGCTTCTATAAAAACACCGCTTTTTCTTGCGTGCTTAGAAAGGGAGAGATGTGCTGCCATTGAACCTTTTGTTGTTTCATGACCACCCAAAACAAAATAATCTTGTTTTGCACATATAAAGCATTGTTCAAATCCTCCAGCGGGACCTGAAATCTTCGAAAATACATTTGTGACACCAGATGCAGCAAGAATAATCATATGAAGTAGCATGGAGAGTGTTTCATACCAATGTTTTACATAATGATATGGATGAATGGTTAAAACACCTCTATTTTGCTGTTTCTTGTATGCTTCTGCTATTCGGAGCAATCCTCTTTTATCAAACCATGTATTACTATCAACGAATAGAAAAATGTCTCCATCAGCCTGTTGCGCTCCAGTCCAGTAGGCCCAATTTTTTGCTTGCCAGCCGGCAGGGAGTGGGGGCATAGCAATTACTCTAGCTCCCAATTGTCCCGCTATGTCTTTTGTTTTGTCCTCTGAATGATCATCAACAACAATAACTTCTAAAGGAGATACGATTTGTTCATTAATGCTTTTTAAAAAGGAGGTAATGTTTTTTTCTGCATTTTTTGCATGAATAATAATGGAGAATTTTTTCACAAGGTAATTATTTTGTAGTTGGACTCTTTTTTTTAAGACAGGTAATCTCATAAACAGGAAGATCGTAAGCGATATAGCAACTATCCACGAAATCATATAAATTCCCTTCCTTTTATACTGATATTATATTGTTGCCATTATATCCACTTTTCGAGGAAGTAATACGTTTTTTTCTTGGGAAGGGTCCTGGTTTAATTTTTTCCCTTACTAATTTTGATTTCAAGAACTGAGTTTAGGCAAATTAAAAGAAGGTGAGCTTAGTGCTCCCCCTCTTCCCTTTATTCATTACCTTATAAATTTTCATTTTGTTGCCCAATTTCCCCTTCAGCTAAGTAGTTATTGGCATCTTCCTGCTTTTTATGCTCGGCAACAGAGTCGCCAGGGTATGGGTCCTCTAGGTTAACATATTGAGAAGGACCGGGCTCCACTGATACTTCATCTTGGTTTGGTAATTTTATTGATGTTACGCTCTTTTGCTTATCCATTGTAAAACTCCTTTCCATTCTTAACGTTTAGTACAAGTATAGGCAGATAGAATTTAAGCTACTTGCACAGTTGTTATTTCTAGTATGGATGAAGGAGGCCTCTACTATTCTTCTAACGCTTTATTTTCCCCAATTGTCTTTGATAAACTCATCACGACCGGACTGAGCACGATCGGTTTTATATTCGTCAGGGCTTTTCTTGTAAAAGTCCTGATGATAATCTTCGGCAGGATAAAACTTTTCAGCATTAAGGATTTTTGTAACAATTGGTTTCTTGAACCGACCACTTTTGCTAATTTCATCTCTAGTTTCCTCAGCAAGACGTTTTTGCTCTTCATTATGATAAAAAATGGCTGTCCGATATTGGGGTCCACGGTCTTGAAATTGACCTTCATCATCTGTAGGGTCTATTTGTGGCCAATATAATTCAAGCAACTTTTCATACGGGAAAAGTTCTGGGTTAAATGTAATTTGAACCACCTCGTAGTGACCAGTTTCTCCAGTTTTCACTTGCTCATATGTAGGGTTATCGACATGTCCGCCTGTATAACCCGAAACAATACTTATTATTCCTGGCAATTCATCGAAAGGCTTTACCATACACCAAAAACATCCACCGGCGAATGTAGCCAATTGTTTATTCTCACTCATAATATATCCCCCTAAAAACAAAGATTCAAAAAATCTTCCACTTAGTCATATTTCAGCTAAAATTCAGATATTTCAACTGATTTTACCACTATCCTAGGATACATGACAACTAAATGGTATTAAAATTTTTATTGAGAAAACAGCCGATTTATTATAAAATAGCAATTAACTAAAAAAGTTTTCTAGGGTTCCGTAATCTCAAATGATTAGTCTGGTCCGAGAGAAAACGCACAGATTTTATCTGTGACACGGAGGGATAAAAGCCCGGGAGATGTATCTACTTGATATGTCTCTCGGGCTTTTCCGTTGTTATAAGGTGAGGAATGGAGGACTTAAAATGAATAAAAATTGGATTATCGTATTTTTTGCCGCTTTTTTTGAGGTGTTTTGGGTAGTTGGATTAAAGCATGCCAACTCACTTTTAGAATGGGCGGGAACGGTTATCTCAATAGTCATTAGCTTTTACGTGTTGATTATCGCTGGTCGTAAATTGCCTGTCGGTACAGTGTATGCGGTTTTTGTTGGATTAGGGACGGCAGGAACCGTTTTAACAGAAATGCTTTTCTTTGGTGAACCGTTGAAAATTGGAAAAATCGTTTTGATTTCCGTACTACTTATTGGCGTAATTGGCTTAAAATTAGTTACTGATGATCCTGTTGAGGAAGGGGAAAACGTATAATGGCTTGGATTTCTTTAATAGTTGCCGGTCTCTGTGAAATGACCGGTGTGGCGATGATTAATAAATGGAATAATGATCATAAATGGCATTCACTAGTGTTCTTAGTGGTTGGATTCGGTGTTAGTTTTCTTTGTCTTACTTTTGCGATGGAAACATTACCAATGGGAACAGCCTATGCGATTTGGACAGGAATAGGAGCAGCGGGCGGGGCGGTACTCGGAATGGTCTTATATGGAGAATCGACCGATTGGAAAAGAATCTTTTTTATTGCACTGATACTTTCATCAGCAATTGGATTAAAGCTAATAGGTTAGAAGTTTTTCTGAAAAAGTGATTCCATTCGACGAGAATCTCATGTATAATCCAATTGACGGAAAATTTTATAGCATATGGAAATAGGTGAAGCAGTCCAGCAATATCTGCTTCACAATAGGGAAGTTGGTGAAAATCCAACACGGTCCCGCCACTGTAAATGGGAGCAAGCTGTGAATCCACTGTACAAAAAGTATGGGAAGGAGCAGCAAGCAATGACCATAAGTCAGGAGACCTGCCTGTTTCTTTTTTAGCACCAGTACTACGAGGATAGGAAGGTGTAATTTGCATACATACAGATAAGGGCTGAAACGCTTGCATGCATCTTACACAACATCTCCATTTACTGGAGATGTTTTTTATTTCATTCAAATTGGGGGATTAACAAATGAAAAAGTTTTACTCGTTATTTTTGACTTTATTGTTAGTTTTAGGTGTGCTCGCTGGTTGCGGTCAATCAGAGGATGGGACAAAAGATACTGGAACAAGTGGAGAAAAAACGGAACAAGCTGATGGAAACAAAGAATCTGCATTTCCTCTAACGATAACGGATGCGGTTGACGAAGAGGTCGTTATTGAAAAACAACCCGAGAAAATTATCTCCCTTGTTCCTAGCAATACAGAAATTGCTTATGAATTAGGTTTAGGAGAGAAGATTGTTGGAGTTTCTGATAATGATAACTATCCGGAAGAAGTAACGGAAAAAGAAAAAGTTGGCGGAATGGAATTTAATGTTGAAAAAGTTATTAGCCTGTCACCAGATTTGGTACTAGCACATGAGTCTGGTGTATCCTATGCAAAAGAAGGGTTTAAGCAATTACGTGAAGCGGGCATCCCAGTATTTGTAGTCAAAGAAGCTACAAACTTTGATGAAACTTTCGAAACGATTGAAACAATAGGCAAAATAACTGGTACAACGAAAGATGCTGAAGAAATTGTCACAACAATGAAGGAAGATTTAGATGCAATAAAAGAAAAAGTTGCTTCTGTTACAGAAAAGAAAAAAGTATATGTTGAAGTTTCTCCCGCTCCGGAAATTTTTACAACAGGGAAAAACACTTTCATGGATCAAATGCTGACAACTATTAACGCAGAAAATGCCGTTTCAGATCAAGAGGGATGGGTACAGATGGACCAAGAGGCAGTCATTGCACTTAATCCAGATGTTATTATTACAACGTATGGTTTCTATACTGAAAACCCGAAACAACAAATCATGAGCCGTGACGGATGGCAGGATATGAAAGCTCTTAAAGAAGAACAAATATATGATGTTCATTCTGATTTAGTAACAAGAACAGGTCCTAGGCTTATCGAAGGAGTAGAGGAGATTGCCAAAGCAGTTTATCCAGAAGTTTTTGCAGAATAAAAAATGGATAACATATGGATTAGCTTTAGTCTTTCTCGTACTATCACTATTAGCTGGGATCTCTATTGGAACCATTTCCGTTCCATTTCGTGATACAATTGTTATCATTGGTGCAAAAATATTCCGTTTTGACCTTCCTGAATCAATTGATACGATGTACACTAATATCGTTTACGCGATTCGATTACCTCGTGTATTATTGGCCTTTATTGTAGGGGGCTCTTTGGCAATTGCCGGAGCTTCCTTCCAAGGGCTTCTAAGAAATCCGCTAGCTGATCCATATACTTTAGGTGTTTCTTCCGGAGCTTCTGTTGGAGCAGTTTTAACACTGTTTTTTCAAATAAGCCTTCCGGTTATCGGAATGTTTACACTTCCATTTTTAAGTATTGTTACATCTATTATTACTATTTTTCTCGTATTATTTTTTGCACAAAAAGTAGAAAGATCGATGAAAATTGAGACGATCATTTTAACTGGTATTATATTTAGTTCATTTTTAGGATCATTCATTTCGTTAATGATTGCGTTAACTGGAGAAGAGTTGCGGCAAATTATCGGCTGGCTACTCGGAAGTGTTTCAATGCGTGGTTGGGATTATGTAATTATTATTATCCCATTCTTTATTATCGGTGTTATTATTTTATTGATGAATACAAAAGAGCTAAATGGAATGAGTTTTGGAGAGGAACATGCACATCATCTCGGAATTTCCGTTGAAAAAAGAAAACTTGTCATTTTGCTTGCTGGCTCGATTTTAACCGGGGCAGCTGTTGCTGTTTCAGGAACGATTGGGTTTGTGGGTCTTGTTGTTCCACATTTTATTAGAATACTAGTCGGCCATGACCATCGTCATCTACTGCCATTGTCAATTATCACGGGCGGTGGGTTTTTAGTACTAGCAGACCTTATTTCGCGTACAGTTATTGCACCTACAGAGCTTCCAATCGGAGTTATTACAGCATTAATCGGGGCTCCTATTTTCGGATATATTTTAATAAAGAAGAGAGGTGCCTAAATGATATCTGTTCAACAGTTAACAGCAGGGTATGAGAATAAAAAAATACTTAAAAATATAAGTTTTACCGTCCAAGCTGGAGAATTTTTCGGTATTTTAGGTCCGAATGGAAGCGGGAAAACAACTCTTCTCAAAGTATTATCCGGACTACTTCCAACCGATAATGGAAGTGTTACTATTCAAGGGAAAGACATATCCTTTTATTCGTCGAAAGAACTTGCGAAAACAATTGCTGTTTTACCACAAATTACTTCTAACTCCTTCTCGTACCGTGTAAAAGAAACCGTTATGCTTGGGCGATATGCACATCAAAAAGGTTTGTTCAAAGGTATTCAACCGGAAGATGAGCAAGTGGTGGAAGAAGTAATGAAGCAAATAGGTGTATGGGAATTACAAGATCGAGTGCTTGACGAATTGTCTGGTGGAGAAAGGCAACGAGTTTTCCTTGCGCAGAGCTTGGTACAACAACCGAAAATATTAATATTGGACGAGCCTACCAATCACTTGGATCTTTCTTTTCAAAAGAATTTACTTGATTTATTGAAACACCGATCGAAGCAAGATAATTTGACTATCATCAGTATTTTTCATGATCTGAATCTTGCTAGTCTTTATTGCGACCGGTTGCTACTATTACATGAAGGAAAAGAAAAGCTTGTGGATCACCCAGAAAATGTACTAAGTGTAAAGAATATAGAAGAGGTCTATCATACGAAAGTAGAAAAACGACCTCACCCAAAAGTGCCAAAACCACAAATGGTAATTATTCCTGAAGCAGATGAAGCTGATTTGGAAGATGTTATTCTTGGTGAGCAATACATTGGTGAGTCAGATGATTACATTAGCTATCATTCACCAATCCCGCTAAAAAGCATGTCATCAGGTGTGATTGGTTCTGGTCTCGGGTGGTATCAACATTTTATAAATAGACATGTACCAAAGGATTATGATATTTCCAATTATTATGAAGATATGAAACAATACCTTTATGATCACGGTTTCGATCCCAGTTTTACGGTAGGGATGATGACAGCCGTTATCCTTGAGGATGTCACCTATAAAAAGTTCAAATTAGGTGATTGTAGTATTTTTGTCGTTGTAACAGCTGGAGTCGGAAATGCCGTTGATGTCTCCAATAGCTATCAATTTGATTTAGAACCTTCACCGGGGACAATAAACACTTGGGTATTCATTAATGGAAACTTATCCGATGAGGCATTTATTCAAGCTATTGTTACAGCTACAGAAGCGAAAGTAAAAGCAATGAGAGATTTGGATATCCTTGATCCAAAAACAGGTACTTTTGCCACGGGTACTTCTACAGACAGTATTATGATAGCTGCTACTCAGCGAGGGAAGAAACATACTTTTGCAGGCTCGATAACGTCACTTGGAAAATTAATTGGTCAAGGAGTCCATGAATGTACAAAAGAAGCAATACAAAAATCTGTTAAAAGGCGATCCAAACTATGATTAGTCACCTTTTATCAATTATTTTGGCCTTATTCATTGACCGAATTGCAGGGGATCCTAACCATTGGCCTCATCCAGTCCGCTGGATAGGTCGGTTAATTTCGTTTTTAGAGGTACGTTGGAATAGAGGGAAATATCGAAAGTGGAAAGGCACGCTGTTATCTTTCACTGTTTTATTGACGGTATTTTTCTTGTCATTGTTTATCACTGTTGCTTCGTATTCTATACATACTGTAGTTGGAATCATTATTGAATCCATTTTAATTTATACTTCAATCTCACAACGTAGCTTGAAAGAGGCCGCACTGGAAGTTTACGAGCCATTAATAGCTAACAATATGAAGCTTGCAAGGAAAAAGCTTTCCTATATTGTAGGAAGAGATACAGACAACTTGGAAGAAAGTGAAATTGTACGGGGAGCAGTCGAAACGGTAGCGGAGAATACCTCGGATGGAATTACGGCACCACTGTTTTGGGCATTTTTAGGCGGTGCTCCATTAGCAATGGTGTACAGGGCTGTAAACACATGTGACTCGATGGTAGCATATAAGAATGATAGGTTTTTAGAGTTTGGATGGGCGTCGGCCTGGATTGATGACGGCTTTAATTGGATACCGAGTAGGTTAACAGGTATTATGATGGTAGTATGTTCTCCTCCAAAATTTAGAACACGCAAAGAGTCATTTGCGATTTTATTTCGGGATGCAAAAAAACACCCTAGTCCCAATAGCGGTTGGGGAGAAGCAGCCGTTGCAGCAGTACTTGGTGTTCAGCTTGGAGGATTAAACTATTATGGCGGTGAAGTTTCTTTAAGAGCAGTGATGGGAGATTCGGAGACTTCATTACGTTCCCACCATATAACAGATTCTATCCGTATTATGAATAGAACAGTGCACGTTTTTACATTACTATTAATTGGAGGAGGAATTCTGTATGAATTGGCCAAAGCATGGTTCTAATCCTCAATTTCTTTATAGGGCGTTAAATCAAGAATACCCTTCTAATTTTATTGATTTTAGTACGAATATAAACCCTCTCGGAATGCCGGAGGAAATTCGAAACGAATTAATAATTGGCATAGACGAATTAGAACACTATCCAGATTCGACTGGTATAGAACTGAAAAATGAGATTGCCAAAAAAGAAAATATAGCTACAGAAGGGGTATTGCTTGGTAACGGTGCAGCAGAGATCATTACTATTATTGGTCGTTGGCTACAGGGGGAACAGGTTCTAATCTGTCAGCCTACTTTTTCAGAGTATGAAGCAAGCTGCCTACAGAATCAATGTTTAGTAGAATATATCTCATTGGATGAATTAGAGACACCCTCCAATGTATTCGAGCGTTTTCATTCCGTTAGAGCAATTTTTTTATGCAATCCGAATAATCCAACAGGAGAAGTTCTTGAAAAAGACATTATTTTAAACTTATTAAGGGAAGCAAAAAAGACAAGTACCTATGTCATTATAGATGAAGCATTCTATGATTTTTTAGAAGATGAGCATACATATAGTATTTATTTACATGAATATAGTAACCTTATTATTTTAAGGTCTCTGACAAAAATGTATGCGATTGCAGGGCTGAGGCTGGGCTATGCTTTAATGGAAGGAAATTTACAAGAAAAGCTGTCTGCTTTCTTGCCACATTGGAATGTCAATAGCCTTGCATTGAGAACAGGGAGAATTGCACTTACTCTAGATGAATTTACAGAAGAAACAAGGAAACATATCCTAAAAGAGAAAAAACGATTATTTTATTACTTTGATCAAAATGGCTATCAGTACAGTTTGTCACGGGTGAACTATTATCTATTAAGGGACCCCTCTATGGATGAACAAACAGAGTTATTAAACTATTTAACGGCGCAAGGAATTGTGCCACGTCATACATTTAATTTTCCAGGGTTGAATGGAAGATGGTTGCGATTCGCTATTAAAACGGAAAGCGAAAATAACCGCTTAATGGAGGTGCTTCAGACGTGGAAAGACAGAAGATGATTTTTATTACCGGTGGAGCACGAAGCGGAAAAAGTAGCTTTGCCGAAAAGCTTGCGATAGATTATGCAGGCACTACTAATAGTAGAAATCTTTACTATGTAGCATGTGGTTTAGCTAGTGATAGCGAAATGAAAGAGAGAATAGTTTATCACAAACAAGATAGAGAAGCGAGTACTATTCCATGGCAAACAATAGAATGTCCTTACGATTTAGGTAAAGTGGATATTCCAAACGGTTCGGTTGTTTTGCTTGATTGTGTCACAACACTACTTTCCAATGAAATGTATGCAAATGATAAGGAAAGCGATGAGAAGTTAGTAGATGACATTATAAAAGACATTCAATCTATACATGCACAATCAACACTACTTGTTGTTGTCAGCAATGAATTACAAAGCGGTGTACCAATAGAAAATGAGTTTGTTTTTCACTACCAATATAAGCTGGGGAGGCTTCATCAAGCATTGGTGAAGTATTCAAGCGAAGCTGTTTTAATGGAGGCGGGCTTACCTATTCACCAAAAATAAGGATTACATATAAGGAGAGAAACATGACATCTTATTGGAATGCTTTCTTATTATCACTTCAGTTTTTCAGCTCAATTCCAATAAGAAAAGAGCTGAAGATGGAGAAAGACGATATTAGAAAAATGATCAGGCTATTTCCATTTTTTGGATTTGTTTTTGGCTTGATTTGGCTAGGGGTTTTTGTAGTAGTTGATGCCTTCACACCTCTAAGTTCACTTGCACTAGCTTTTATTATTTGGCTTCTCCCCATTATGTTAACTGGGGGAATTCATCTAGACGGGTGGATGGACGTAAGTGATGCCTATTTTTCCTATCAAGATAAGGAGAAAAGACTAGAAATCATGAAAGACCCACGTGTAGGTGCTTTCGCAACGTTATCAATCTTCGTATTGCTTTCTAGCAAGTTCCTTTTTATATACGAAAGTCTTTCTCATGACAAAGAAATAATTTATTTTACCTTGTTGTTTATTCCTTTAATAAGTAGAAGTTTTATTGGGGCTATGCTGATTAATATGAAAACGGCAAGACGTGAAGGAATGGCCTTCTTTTTCCGGCAACATTTATCAGAAAGAGAGAATGGTTGGATCCTCTTTTTTCTCGTTATTGCAGGAGTAGTGTTACTAAGTGTAAACAGCATTATTTTCACGATGTTTTCCGTGTTCATCCTCATTACGGTTATTTATTATTGGTTTGCAAACAAAAAAACGATTACATGGTTTGGTGGAATGACAGGAGATACAATTGGAGCTTCGATGGAGGGACTTGAATGTATTCTTTGGATGACAGTCTGGTTGTGGCAATACTGCGTCATGGCTTGACATTCGAAAATCAACAGAAAAAATATATTGGATGGAGCGACCCCTCGCTTTCTAATATTGGTCGAGAAGAGCTTAGGAAAATCAAAGAAAATTATAACATGGATTATGATTTTGTTCTTTGCAGCGATTTAAAAAGAAGTGTAGAGACAGCGACAATTCTTTTTCCTTCTACCAAAATTGTTACTTGTACACTATGGAGAGAAATGCACTTTGGAGACTGGGAAGGAATGGGGTATGAGGAATTGAAAGATGATTTACATTATCGTAAATGGGTAAATGATCCTTATCTTTCACCACCACAAGGCGAGAGTTTGGGCCTACTGGAAAAACGTATGGAAACCGCTTGGAAAGAGTTACGTTCACTCGTGAAAGAACAACAAGCAAAAAGAGTTGCGGTTATTACACATGGTGGCGCTATTCGAACATTGCTTTCAAACGTAGTTCCTCTAAATCAAAGAAAATCTTTTTGGGAATGGGATATTCCATACGGAAAAGGGTATGAATTAACATGGAAATCTCGCAAAGACTGGGAGGAGGAAAAGCCGTGTACTTTGTGACAGGGGGGGCCTTTAATGGAAAAGCCGAGTGGGTAAAGGGAGAACTGCTTCGTCCTGATGACATTTCTTTTCAGTGGCATTCACATTTTAGACCAGAAGATGTTTTATTATATCCTGGATTAGATACAAATCAAGATATTATCGTATTTGAAGGCTTGGAATATAGTATTTTACACCGATTAATGGATAAAACAACGAATGGCGAACAATTAAGGAAAGAGTTTACCAATCTTTTTCTAGCATGGATGAAATGGGAACAAGAAAAAGACAAAAGACTCGTTATTTGGATAGGCTCTGACATAACGAAAGGAATTGTTCCACTAGAAGAAAAAAATCGTCTTTGGAGAGATATTAGTGGCTGGGTTTACCAAGACCTTGCAAAGATTTCCGAAAATGTCGTTAGTATCTGGTATGGAATCCCAACTACTTTAAAATAATGAAAAAATAGGAGGATGAAAAATGCAATTATATACAAAAACAGGGGATAAAGGACAAACAAGTTTAATCGGAGGCCGAGTAGATAAGGATAATAGTAGGGTAGAAGCTTACGGAACAGTTGATGAAGTGAATTCATTTGTCGGACAAGCGATCACACAGCTTCAAGAATCTCGTGCAACATTCGAAGATATTATTGAAGAATTAGAGAAAATACAACATGAACTTTTTGACTGCGGCGGGGACTTAGCAAACGTTACAAAGAAGAGACAATATAAATTACAAGCGGAGGCTGTAAGCTTTTTAGAAGATAGAATTGATGCGTATGTTGAAGAAGCACCTCCATTAGAAAAATTTATTTTACCAGGAGGGTCTGCTCCATCGGCAACATTGCATATTGCAAGAACGATTACAAGAAGAGCGGAGCGGACAGTTGTATCGTTGGTAAAAATGGAAGAAGATGTCCCAGCTGTAGCTCAACAGTACTTAAATAGATTGTCTGACTACTTTTTTGCGATTGCAAGGGTAGTGAATGCAAGATTAAAAATTAACGATGTAGAATATATTCGCAGTGCTAATGTGTTTTCAGGCGGAAAAAAGAAGGAAAAAAAGGATGACAAATAAGTACTATAAACTTACTTTCCTTTCCTTATTTATTGCCTTATCTGCTGCCTTCGGGGCAATAAAAATACCAGCTGTTATTGGAACTGTAGCTTTAGATGCATTACCAGCACTGCTAGCGGCATCCCTTTTTACAGGTGGAATGGGGGCAATTATTGCTTTTTTTGGACATATTTTATCATCGCTATACGCTGGTTTTCCACTCGGACCGTTACATTTGGTGATTGCGCTAGAAATGGCCCTTTTTGTTTGGTTATTTGGAACTGTGTTTCATAAAGGAAAAAAAGTGATAGCAGCAGGAATTTTCTTTATTGGAAATTCTATTATCGCTGCGATCCCTTTTATATTTATTATTGGGGGTTCCTTTTATATTTCGATTTTGCCGTCTCTTTTAATTGGTTCCTTTTTAAATTTAACGATTGCCCATTTTGCATACCCACCACTTCGAAACTGGCTAGGGGCTCGAGTTCATGAATAGGGATATTATCACTATCCCTTTTCCGAACCCTGGAAGCATTATCGTTAGTACAGATACAAGTGGAGGAATTGGAAATAAGCCAGGGGATCTAGTCCAGACAGACCCTGAAATGGTTGCTTACTATTGTTTTAGAGTTGCAGTGATGGAATGTATGAGTGGTGGGGGAATACCCTTTTCTGTTATTATCCAGAACTTCACAGGAGATTCCGTATGGGACAACTATGTCAAGGGAGTTGAAAGGGGTCTTCGGGAACTTGAGCTGAACGAAATGGAAGTAACAGGTAGTACAGAAACTAATTTTCATTTGAATCAGTCTGCCATTGGGGTAACGATTTTAGGAAGAAAGAGAAACTTTTCAGAAAAAACGAACTCTAAGTTACGATATGCCGTGATCGGTAAACCATTAGTTGGAAATGAAGTATTGAATTTTCCACAAAATGTAGCTCCATTATCTACCTTTCGATGGTGCTGCGAGGAGGAAGCGATTTCTTCCGTTTTACCAGTAGGTTCAAAGGGGATCTTTTATGAATTTTCCTTATTACATGGTGAGAAGGTATCTCCTAATAAAATTGAATGTGAGCTAGATTTAAATAAAACAAGTGGTCCATCAACGTGTTTTATCATCTCTTATTTAGAAAAAGAAGAAAAAAGGATTCATGAGAAACTTGGAAGTCTCTTTTATCCTATTCGTTTAACGTAACCAATTTTCTCATTTTATCTGTGTCTAGGATTTTTGAAAGTATATATAACATAATAGTATTATGTAAACTTTAGACAAATGGTAAAAGAATCTTCTTACGAAAGTAAAAGTTATATACTATTAGAAAATAGTATAATGAAATAATACGGAAGAGTCGGTTGATTACTGGCTCTTTTTCCTATTTTACTCTAATTTAACATACAGAACATTATTCTCAGCTGAGAATAAACAGTAACTATTTCTTGTAGATAAAAATGATATGTAGCGAACTGGATGTAGTTTTATCAAGTATAGCCTACTAATGGCTGGATAGAATGCATCTACCAAATTAATATTTCCTAGTAGATTGAATGGAAAATCTTTATTTCTGTATTGTCAAATTGCAATCCTTACTATAAAATTTCATAGTAGCTTCATCATATGCGTTAATTCCTAAAAATAAAAATGCCAGCACCTCAAGGGACTAGGGGTCAGAGTAAAGTGTAGACAGCTCCCATGGAAAGCGGATATTTTAAAACCTCATATACAATAGGGAAATAAGAAGGTGAATGAATGGAATCACGAGTACGTTTAAAAAAGAAAAAGAAAAAACGGGGCAGAAAAATAGTTTTACTACTATTATTAATAATAGTTGGGTTGTTAGGGTACTCAGGCTATCAATATTATCAAGGTCTCCAACTTGCTGATGATGATCAAGACATGGAAGATTATGAGTTTAATGGAGTAAAAGATGAAAACGGACGAATAAATGTCCTTTTACTAGGTGTTGACAGTAGAGGGGAAGAAAAATCTAGAACAGATACGATGATGCTTGCACAAGTCGATCCGAAAACAAATGAGACAAAACTCGTTTCATTTATGCGGGATATTTATACGGAAATACCAGAACATCAAAACTACAAGTTAAATACCGCCTTTTATCTAGGTGGTCCTGAATTATTGAGACAAACAATAAAAGAAAATTTCGGTATTGATATTCAATACTTTATGGTTGTAGACTTTAAAGGATTTGAACAATCTGTTGATGTTCTTGCTCCGGAAGGAATTGAAATAGATGTAGAAAAAGTAATGTCCGAAAATATTGGTGTACAGCTTGAACCAGGCGTGCAAAATTTAAATGGGAAAGAATTACTTGGGTATGCACGATTTCGTCATGATGCAGAAGGAGACTTCGGTCGTGTAAAAAGGCAACAAAAAGTAATAACTGCTTTAAAAGAAGAAGCTTTAACACTAGATGGAGTAGCAAAACTTCCAAAGTTGATTGGATCAATTCAGCCTTATATTGAAACAAACATGAATAAACTTGACCAAATCTCCATTTTAAAAGACATATTACTAAGTAATAATGATAGCATTAATAAATTAACAATCCCTAACAATGATATTGGGGCATATGAACAAACAAGCTATCCTGGGGTAGGATCGGTTCTAGATATTGACTTCTCCGTTTATGAACGAGAATTAAAATCGTTTTTAAATAGTGAACACTCTAGTGAGCAAGAGTAACGAGTGGTTATCCGTCGCTAGATAACGACGAAAAGCAATCTTTTGTGTATAAAACACAAAGGATTGCTTTTTTATTTAGCATAATAATGATAAAGATAAAACTAGTTATTGTAATTATATGGTAAATTTAATGCCGAGAAGTGGTCGGAAAAATCTTTATATTACGGCTTTAGCAGTGATTATTTGTTCTTAGGGCGTCTCTCAACGGTTCAAATGTAAATGTTAGCGCTTTCACTGACTATTTCGTCCATATACTGACGACTTCCCGTTTAACCCTTGATATCATATCTCAGCATGTTACGCTTATTAACGTTGTGACAAACGAACGCCAAAAAGGGGCGCCACACAACGTTTTCAATTGTTTAAAGGCGAGCCCAAAAATTAATTAGGAGTGGATATGATTGTTGAAAAATAAAACGATTGCTTTTTTAGGTGCAGGAAATATGGCAGAAGCAATGATTTCTGGTACGGTGGCAAGTGGAAAAATTCCTGCAGAACAAATTATCGTTTCCAATCGTAGCAATCAAGGAAGACTTCATGAGATAAATGTTAAGTATGGTGTAACTGTAACACCAAAAGATCAACTAAATTTTAATGAACTTGATATTTTGATTCTTGCAATGAAACCAAAAGATATTGATAAAGTATTAGATTCGATTAAAGATCGTGTAAATAAAGATACGGTTATTATGTCCGTCTTAGCTGGTATTACAACAGAACATATGGAAGAACAGCTACCAAAAGGGCAATCAGTAATTAGAGTTATGCCGAACACATCAAGTATGTTAAAAGAATCTGCTACTGCGATAAGTGCGGGTAGCTTCACTTCCGACGAAGAGATGGAAGAAGCAAAAGAACTTTTAACCTGTATCGGTGAAGTTTATATTATTGATGAAGAGGAAATGGATATTTTCACAGGAATCGCAGGTAGCGGACCAGCTTACTTCTATTATTTAATGGAGCATATTGAAAAAGCTGGTGTTGAAGGTGGTTTAACCCCAAAACTAGCCCGTGAAATAGGTTCTCAAACAATTCTTGGTGCAGCAAAAATGATGTTAGAACGTCAAGAAACACCAACAGAACTGAGAGAAAATGTTACTTCTCCAAATGGTACAACAGCTGCTGGGCTCGAAGCATTAGCTGAATATGGTGGAGGCAAAGCGATTTCCGAAGCAGTAAAAGGAGCAGAAAAAAAATCAAAAGAAATCAGCTCGAAGCTTAAAAAACAACTTGTTACTAACTAACCAAACGAAAACAATAATTTATTGAAAGGTGCGTCCCCGACCGTGGTAATGCGGTGAAGGGGAGAGGGATGCGTCTTTATAGGAGTGATTCAATGTCCCCCGATAGTACGAAGAAGCGTATCGTGATAAAAATAGGAAGTAGCTCATTGACTAGTTTGCATGGTGAAATGAGTCGTAGAAAATTAGAGCGTTTAGTAGATGAAGTTGTTCGCTTAAAGGACGACGGTCATGAAGTCTTATTAGTTTCATCAGGTGCCGTGGCAGCAGGTTATAGAAAACTTGGATGCTTAGAAAGACCAAGCTCTCTACCAGAAAAACAAGCAGCAGCTGCCATTGGCCAAGGATTACTAATTGAAGCGTATTCTGATCTATTTTTATCTCATGGTTACGTTGCTTCACAGATTTTAATAACAAGAAGCGATTTTTCTGATGAACATCGCTACAATAATGCACGCAACACTATAAATGTCCTTTTAGAAAGAGGAATTATTCCGATTGTAAATGAAAATGATACCGTAACAATAGATCGCCTTAAGTTCGGGGACAACGATACACTCTCAGCAAAGGTTTCCGCATTAGTCGATGCAGATCAATTAATCATTCTTTCCGATATTGACGGACTTTATGATTCTGATCCTCGGAAGAACCCTAATGCAAAACTTCTTGACCAAGTAGAGGAAATTACAGAGGATATCGAAGAAATGGCCGGTGAACCTGGCAGCTCTGTTGGAACTGGGGGCATGCGTTCTAAAATTGATGCATTTAAGATTACGATGGCTTCTGGTATTCCAGCATTCCTTGGTAAGTCAGGTGAAGCAAATATCATTTATGATGCTGTTCAAAAGAAAGCAAAAGGAACTTACTTTGAATCAGAAGATGATGCTAACCTTAATAGAAAGAAACAATGGATTGCCTTTAACTCAGGTCCAGAAGGGGATATCACGATTAATGATGGAGCAAAAGAACTTGTGCTCGAACAAAAAGATAGCCTTCAATTATCGGATATTGCTGCTGTAAAAGGGCGATTCAAAGCTGGCTCTGTTGTCAGAATACGTGCAATGGACAATGAAGAAATTGGATTAGGTATCGTGAATTTCTCAGCAGAGCAATTGAAAAAGCCTCAAGAAACCATTCGGATAGAGGATGTTGCAGTGGTAATTGAACACTTAGTTTGCCATATTGAGGTACCAATTCCCGTTGGTGTCTAAGTAAACTTTCGGGTTGGCCCACATCGTTGGGTTAACTCGCCTCATAAAAATTCTTATTTTTCATGCAAATGCAAATTCATGTTAGAAAAAAATACAGTGGAGGTATTCGATGACACAAATTATAGAAAAGACAGATGTAAAGCTACAAGCAAAGCAAGCACAAAAGGCAGCAAAAACGTTAGCAATGCTCACAACAGAGGAAAAGAATAAAGCATTACTAACACTTGCTGATCATTTAGACAATAGTGTTGAAACTATTTTAAAAGCTAATAAAATAGACTTAGAGCGTGGACAAGAAAAAGGCTTTGATGAAGCGTTTATGGATCGTTTATCACTTTCTAAAGAAAGAATTGCGGATTTCGCAAACGGTTTGCGTCAAGTTGCAGAACTAGAAGATCCTACTGGTGAAATTCAATCAGATTGGACATTAGAAAACGACCTTCAAGTTCAAAAGATTACGGTTCCATTAGGTGTCATCGGAATGATTTACGAAGCACGTCCAAATGTAACAGTAGATGCTACAGGACTTGCACTTAAATCAGGAAACGCTATCGTGTTAAAGGGTGGTTCTAACGCCATCACGTCTAATAAAGCAATTGTAGATGTCATGCATGAGGCTCTTTGTGAAACAGCAATTCCGAAAGAAGCTGTCCAGTTCATTAATACGACAGACCGTGAAGCGACACAGCAACTTTTCACGATGAAAGAGCATATTGATGTACTAATTCCACGCGGTGGTGGAGCATTAATTAATGCAGTTGTAAACAATGCCACTGTTCCGGTACTAGAAACAGGAGTAGGGAATTGTCATATTTATATTGACAAGGAAGCCGATGTAGAAAAAGCATTAACTATTTTAATTAATGCTAAAACAGATCGCCCAGCAGTATGTAATGCGGCCGAAACTGTTATTATTCATGAGCAATGGTTTGAAAACCATAAAGACCAGTTAATTTCTCGCTTGCAGGAACATAATGTTGCTGTTCATGGCGATGAAACAGTAATTAATGCTGTAAAGGATGCGGAAAAAGCCGGTGAAGCCGATTGGGCAAATGAATATTTAAGTCTTGATATTGCGGTTAAGATTGTTGCAAACCTTGAAGAAGCGGTTGATCATATTGATCGCTATGGGACAAAGCATTCAGAAGCGATTATTACGGAAGATAGTGCAACAGCAAATAAATTTATGATGTTAGTGGATGCTGCAGCACTATATCATAATGCATCCACTCGATTTACTGACGGCGGGGCATTAGGTTTTGGTGCGGAAATTGGTATTTCTACGCAAAAATTACATGCAAGAGGACCTATGGGCCTTCCAGCACTTACGACAATAAAATATCTAATGCATGGAAACGGACAAATCCGCTAAGATACTACTGATTGTCTATCAGTCTAAGTTTTAGTAACGTAAAAAAGAACCCCATTTTAAAAAGTGGGGTTCTTTTTTACGTTTTACGCCAACTGTTCTTTTAAATCATGTATTGTTTTTATAGGTGTAGCTTTTGATTCTTGTAGTAGCTTAATAAAAACTTCTGCAGTCATAATCGCATCATTTAGTGCGTGGTGGCGCTTACGTGAGTTAATTCGATAACGTTCTACTAATTTATCTAAATAGCTATCTGTGCAATCTAGCAGTTCATTAGCCAGGCCAAATGAATCAATATACTCCGGATCAAAAGAAGGTAACCGCCACTTTTGCATTCTTGATTGTAAAAAATTAATATCAAAGGAGGCAGGGTGTGCAACCAAAATAGTACCTTTACTAAATTCTAAGAACTTTTCTAAACCGACAGGAAACGTTACTCCACTTAGAAAATCTTTTCTTCTTAGTCCAGTAAACATCTTTGTTTCTTTTGATACCGTTTGGAGAGGATTGATTACTTGATAAAAGCTATCTTCATAATTCACCTGTTGATCTTTCACCTTCACCGCACCAATAGAAATTATTTCATCGCCAATTTCTGGAAAAAAACCCGTGGTTTCAAGGTCAAAAATTGTAAAAGTGCAGTCGGAAAGCGGTTTTTTCTGGAATGTTGGTTTATCTTTTTCAAATTCTTTCATCGTTAATGTAAGTTTGTCATAGGAGGGGCTTTCCTTCGCCTTTTTTACTTGATAGTGGAAGAAAAACTGTTGCCATATATAATATTTTATTATTCGAAAACCTACATTAATACCTATATCATTCATTTAATTAAACCACCCGGTTTCTATTGAAGCTAATCTCCATCACTTGTTGCATTTTATGAGCTATTTGAATAGCTTCCTTTAATTTTCTTCTATCTTCTTTTGATAGAAGTGTTAAGTTTATCTCATTAGACAGTGCTTTTCCTTCTGTAAGCTCCTGTAAGTTTTGCTGTAGTCGAAAAGAAAGCAGAATATGAAGAGCCGTTTTTGCATTTTCAACATCACGTGGATGAAATGCTTGTGATGTTTTTAATGCTTGTAATCGCTTCACTGTGTTGACTTCTTTCACACCGTATTTAACGGAATGTATACGAATCATATTAACTAATTGCATAAGGCCAGATTTTTTAATATTAAATGATTTCGTTTTTGGTTTTATATTCACTCTGCCTAAAGGACCTACAGGAAGTCGAAAGCGGAGGGCGTCTTTACGCAAAAGTTGCTGCATGCTAAGCGATTTTTTTGCCCGTTCAGATAAATAATTACGAATATCTTCTGCTAAGCTATAATCCCCAAAAATAGGACGGAAATCATAAAACATCGTGAAATTCTGAACCTCTTGTGCATCAATTTCGTGTAGCCATTCATCGATAGCAGCTTTCCATTCAGAAAAGGATCTTTTCCATTTTGGTTCTTTCGCCATGATCCCACCTGTACATTCAGGTAAACCAATTTCTACTAACTTACTATTTAATTTTTCGGTAAACACTTGGAAATATCCTTCAATATTTTTTTTGTTTTCTAAATGTTTATAGTCATCGAGTATGATTCCGTTGTCTTGGTCAGTATGAAAGCTTTGTTCACTTCTTCCTTGACTTCCCATAACAATAAAGCAGTAATCAATAGGAGGGGAACCAAACCCTGCTTGGCGCATTTCTTTTTCTGTTAACGCAATAATTTTTCGGTGAAGATGATCATTATAGTTAGATATAACTTCACAAATATCATAAGCAAAACTGTCTTGCTGTAGAAGATCTTGAATGAACTGATGAAAAGTTGCATTTTTTACTGCTGCAAGCTGTACTAAGTCGCTCGTACTCATGGCAGCTTGAATTTTATAAGATAAATCAAGATAGTTAGAATCTTGAATATTAAGAAATGAGGTGCTAGTTAACACTCCCACCACTTTGTCGTTTCTTACGACTGGAACAAATTCTGCATCTTCATGTTTAAAGAAGGAAAGTGCTTCATATGCAAACGATTCATCACGAATCCAAAATGGCTTTGGCTCCATCCAGTCTTTTACTTTTTCTGATACTTTTGGTTGAGTTATATACTGTATAACTTCTCGCTGTGTTAAGACACCTTTCATTTGATTATCCGAGTCGACAACAACTAGACCGTATGTGTCTTCGTTTTGCATTTTTTCTGCGGCCGCTAAAATTGTATTCTCACTATTGATAAAGACAGGAGAATCCATTAATGCTTGCACCTTTGTCTTAAATAAAGTAATATTTTCATCTTCATCTTGAGAGGATTTGTTTTTTATTTCATCATAAAGAGTTTTCATTCGTTCACCGATACTATCGAAAACAATTTTAGAAAAGTTGTTATTCTTTGACATCACGTCAAAAAATAAAGATTTTTGAAATCGGAAAACGCCGCATTTTTCCATCGCACGAACAGAAAATGTCATCTCACCGCTTGTTAGCATAATCATTAGACCAACTAAATCTCCTGGATAGTAAAAGCGAAGCGAAAATTGTTTCCCACTTGAACGGTGTAAAATATTTTTTGCAAGTCCGGAAACAAGAAAGTAAATATCCATCTCCTCAACTGTTTCATCTTCATGGAATAGAAACTCGCCTTTATCAAAGGTAGTAAATTTCGCTCCAGAAATAATATATTGAAGTTGTTCTTCTGTTAACACATCAAAAGGATATTGGTTTTTTATAATTTCGAGCAGTTCTTCATGATTCATTTTCTTTAACCTCCCAGCCATCCTGCGGTAATTCCTTAGTACCATATCATAATTTTCCACTGTATGAAAACAATTAAGTTTAACTAAAATTCACTTAAAAAAGAAAAAGGGAAGAGTAGAAACTTACCTTGATTATTTACCGCTTTTTGTTATGAATGTTGCTGCCTCATATAAACTTGGATAAATAAAATCAACTTCGAAATCTACTCTAGGACGGTTGGATATTAAAACTGTTTGACACCCGGCTTTTTTTCCAGCTTCAATATCCATTACACGATCACCAATCATGTAGGATTTTGCAATATCAATCGCATACTTCTTTGCCAAGTCGTTAATCATGCCTGGTTCTGGCTTTCGACAAGTACAGCCTTCATGCGGTTTATGAATACAGCAAGCAACCTCCTCGATTTCTACTCCTGTGAGTCGTTGTATTTCATTCATCATATAATCATGTATCTTACCAAGTTCCTGTTTTGATAAATACCCAAGCCCGACACCACCTTGATTTGTAACAACAAATAGTTTGAAACCAGATTGGTCTAACAGTTTCAACGCTTCTGGTACCTTTTCTAAAAAATGAAATTGATCTGGGTGGTTAACGAATTTAACTCTTTTTGTTTTAACTTCATTAATTACGCCATCTCTATCAAGAAAAACCGCTTTATTCATCAAAAACTCTCCTTTTTCGAGTTAGGTTATAGTATTTTGTCTCAATTTGCGCTTTCCAAGGAAATTATTTTCACTAGGGTTAGTATTCCTTGTTAAGTGGAATTATTTATTCTACATTACTCCAAGTAAGAAACCACCTTGAAGAAAGGGAAGGTGGTAGGGGGAGACTCAAGGCTGTTTTGTAAAGGTTGTTGTTTGTAGGGAATGGATCGTTCCTTTCCGTTGTTGTTAAAAGCAAAATCTTAGAGAAAACAGCCAACCTCAATAGTAGAAGTCTCACCTTATACTCATTCATACAATGAAAGGAATCTAAAACATTCCCCAGATAATAGTATTATCTTATCCAAAAATGGTTCCCCTAACTTGAATCATATAGGAAACAAGCCCATTTTTATAAAAAATTAAAATGCCCATTGTATAACGACACGGATGTCGTTATAATAAAACCATATTAGCGACATATGTGTCGTTTTAAAGGGGATGGAGAAATATGACAAAGGGGCTCATGAAAAACAAAGGGTATATGACATTAATGACAGCACAAGCAATATCAAGTATGGGAGACTGGCTTAGTATTATCGCTGTCATTACATTGGTTGGATTGAAATGGGAAGGAACACCATTACAGATGTCGATGATTATTCTTTCATTAGCGTTACCAATGGCCTTATTCGGTCCATTTTCGGGTGCTGTTGCAGATCGTTTGGAAAGAAAAACGTTGATGATTATATCGGATGTATTCAGGGGAGTATTAATTTTACTATTGACGATTGCAAATACTGTATGGCTTGTTTACATCACTTTATTTTTAGTCGGAATATTCTCTTCTGTGTTTGTCCCAGCTAAGAACGGGAAACTGAAAGAGCTTGTTGGGGAGGGTTCGATTAAAGGTGCGATGTCCTTCACATCAATGATTGACTCCAGTACCAAAATAATTGGTCCATTATTGAGTGGAATACTCGTTACTTCTTTTGGTGCTTATCAAGTGTTTATTATTGATTCCGCATCTTTTTTTCTTTCTGCTATACTGATATTATTTCTTCCAAAAGGCGAAAGAGCTAACAAAAATGTTTCTACTACAACCGAATCATCATTTAGAAAAGAGTTGGCCGAAGGATTTCAATTTATCAAAAGTAGTGCATTTTTGCTTTCAGGTCTATTCCTATTAACAATCAGCCTACTAATTGTTCAATTGACGGACTCTCAAATAATTGTATTGCTTAGGGAACTAACAAGTGCGTCCCCAGACTTGTTTGGTTACGCTGTTACATGCTCTGGATTGGGAATGCTCTTAACAGGTATCGTATTAACAAAGAAGACAGACTACAACTCATTTGTTTACATGGTTATAGGGGTATTTGGTATCGGTTTTAGTTTTGGAAGTTTGGCTGTATTCACTTATTATGATGTCGAATTAAATATTTTATGGGTTCCATTTTTTGCATTGATTGCTGGTTTGGCATCTGGTTTAGGTTTTATACCATTCCAAGCTGCGGTTCAAACGGAAACGCCTGTTCATATGACTGGTCGGGTTTTTGGTGTCATTAATAGTATGACCACCATTGCGACGATTGCAGGTCCACTTCTTGGAGGGCTTTTAGCAACCCTAATTGGTGTTATCGAAGCATTTATTATTACCAGTTCGTTTTTAATCGTGCTTTCCTTGATTGCCTTTTTGTTAAAAAATAAACTAGAACGGAGGGGTCCAGTTGTCACCGAAAGTAAGCAAAGAGCATAAGGAACAACGACGAGCCAGCATTTTAGCTGCAGCTAAGACAGTATTCATTCGCTTAGGCTATGAAAAAACAACAATAAAAGATGTAATGGAGGAGGCTTCCGTAAGTAGAGGAGGTTTATACCAATACTTTTCTAATAAAGAAGATTTATATGAAGCAATTTTAAGTGAAAATCTTCAGCAGGCGATAACCGCTATTAATGAAACATTGTCAAAAGAACATAGCTCCTACTGGAATATGTTAGTAAGTTTAATACTTGGTGAGGACATGGAAGCAAATGATGAAATGGATCCATTGGCACCAGTTAATTTAGAATTTTTTATCACTGGAAAAAATGATCCACGCCGTAGAGAATATGCGATAGATAGATATTCTGAAGGAATTAAACTTTATGAAAAAATAATTTTAAAAGGGGAAAAAGCAGGGGAGTTCCAGTTAAAAATGCCAGCAGATATTATTTCGCAATCCATTAATACCTTTATTGACGGGCTTGCATTAGGGCATGTACTACTCCCAGAGCAGCAAATCCGTTTAAAAGAACAAACGCAATTGTTAATGGAGTACTTACGGTGGGTTCTTGGGGTGGAAAGTTGAATCAAGCAATTCATAGATAATTTGTAAAATAAGTAAACGTCATCCGATTTTCGGATGACGTTTACTTATTTTATCTTTTTAATGAATACTACCTTTAAATAGTCTCCTTGTTTAAACTGATTAATCGTTTTAAAATCCTCTGGAAGAGAGAATTCTTCCATTAATTTATAACGACCATTGGATTCTTTAAATGCAGTATCAATAAAACCTTTGAATTTTTTCATGTCAAACGTACTGCAATTTGTGGAAGCAACAATGACACCGTTATCTTCTGTAATGGCAATCGTATCCTTCAGTAAATCTTTATAATCTTTTGCTGCACTAAATGTATGTTTTTTCGAACGAGCAAAACTTGGGGGATCTAGTACAACCATATCAAATTTCAATTCTTTTTTGCGGGCAAATTTAAAGTAATTAAATACGTCTTCCACGATAATATCTTGTGCTTCATAATCAATGCCGTTAATACTAAAGTTTTCTATCGTCTTGCTTAAACTTCTATTGGCTAAATCGACACTTGTTGTGTGACTTGCTCCGCCACTAGCTGCAAATACGGAAAATGCTCCTGTATAAGAAAATGTATTAAGTACACGTTTCCCATTGGCATATTTATCACGGATTAATTTTCTAACCTCACGTTGATCAAGAAAGACTCCTACCATCGCACCTTCGTTTAAGTATATAGCAAATTGCACGCCATTTTCTTTTACTAAAAGGGGGAATTCTGCCTTCTTTCCTGCTACAAAATCATCTTCTTCCACATATTTTCCCTCTTGAGCAAATCTTTTTTTCTGATAAATACCTTTGTAGTCAACAAGTTTTTTTAAAGAAGCAATTATTTCTTCTTTAAATTGATAGATTCCTTTGCTGTACCATTGAATAAGGTAATACCCGTTAAAATAATCAATTGTAAATCCACCAAAACCATCACCTTCACCATTAAACACTCTAAACGCAGTAGTATCTTCTGATTGATAAAAATGTAGACGCTGTTGTATGGCAGCTTTTAGTTTCCGTTCAATAAACGCTTGATTGATGGTTTCTTTTTCCTTCCAGCTTACGACCCAACCAATCCCCTTATTTTGCTTACCATAATACCCACGAGCAACAAATTGTTTTTGTTGATCTGTTAGTCTAAGGATTGTGCCTTCTTCCAAGTTCCCCATCTTTGTTACACTATCTTTCATTAAGAGGGGATAACCTTTTTTAATTTTACCGAGTACTTTTGAATTTAATGTGACATTCACTTCTTTACCCATTGTTTCATCCTATCTGAAAATTTTAGTAATCGTGGATAAGTATAGACTTTGTAAGGAGAATTCGCAAACGAGAAATATAAGATTTACGAAAAAAAGACTATGCGCTTATTTTCCTGCGCATAGTCCTATAACTTATTTTATTTTCCATAAAAATTCACCAATTAAATGGTCAACTAGTACTGATTCATGTAAACCGCTATGAGAAGCATGCGGATCATATATGATTTCTTGCTGATAATTTTCTCTCGGAAACAACTTTTGAATTGCTGTTGCACTCTTTACGGAGACAACTTGATCCCCAGTGCTTGCAATCGCAAATACTTTAATATCGTTGGGAAGAGCCCCACGATTTTTATATAGATTATTCAGTACTTTAGAATTAGGCATGAGATCTTTAACAGCTGCTCCGGTATTTATTTGACGATAAGATTGCTTAGTAACCCCAAGAAAAGGGCTGCCAATGGTAATGAACTTATGAGGTTTTGGAACCTCTACTATGTTTTTACTATTTTGTAAATAAAGCGTCGAGACTAGTCCTCCCATTGAATGTCCGACAATATTAATGTCTCGAACTTCATAAAAGTCATATAAAAATTTCATGACATTTTCTAACCATTGTGTTGTATCAGGTATAGATGCCCGATTGCTTTCAAAAACGACTTGAATTAAAGGGGGAGAGGAAGGGTTCTTAGGAAGATCTCCACTATACGTGATAATTCCCTTTTCTGAGACAAAAAGGGTTAATGTTTTTTGCCCCCAGCCATGTTGATTTTCAAATCGGTCCATCATGGTTTTAAACGAATTATAGGTCCCTTTAAAACCATGAACAAACACTGTTGGTATCTTTTCTTCTTTCGAAAGCGTTTTTTCGCTTGATTCTACATTATCTGTTCGCGGTAGTAAGTATAGTGTAAAAAAAGAAATAATAAGTAAACTACCGAAAACTAGTCTTTTTCTATTTTTTTTCACCCAAGCCATCGTCATACGCTCCTTCATGATGCTACAAAAACACTTCATTATGCATTAATTTTTTGTCATATAATTATTGTAAGCCATTATTGTCGTATTGAATATGACACAAAAGAAATTTCTTTGTCATAATAGAGGGAATTTATACATCCCCTGGATATAATATGTAACTAATTTAAAATATGTAAAATAATTTCCCGTCTTAAGACTTAGAAGATATGAAACCCGACACTGATTAAAGATGTACATTATGACGTTTGCGATTGGGATAGACTTCTCGCAAAAATTTGATGATTATTATTCCCGAATTTTTAACAACCTTTAAAGAGAATATATTTTTTCCTTATTGAAAAGATAAAAGAAGAGAAAGAGAAGGAAGTGAAGTATATGGATTTAGACTTATTATGGAAGTCGGTGCTTATTGTATTAGGAGGCACCCTATTATTAAGGATAGCAGGTAGAAAATCCATTTCTCAAATGACATTGGCTCAGGTAGTAATTATGGTTGGAATTGGGTCATTACTTGTTCAACCGATTGTTGGAAAAAGCGTGTGGTCAACGCTTTTTGTAGGTCTTTTATTAGTTTGTACGCTTGTCGTAATCGAATATAGTCAAATTAAGTTTGACTTTATGGAGAAATTTATAACAGGGCAGTCAAAGGCACTTATTATAAACGGTCAAATTCAAAAACAAACATTAAAGAAGTTGCGACTAACGGTAGATCAATTGGAAATGAAGTTAAGACAATCACAAGTAGGCTCTATAAGTGATGTCAAAGAAGCAACACTTGAGCCAAATGGGCAATTGGGGTTTGTTCTAAAGCAAAATAAACAAAATGTAACAAAAGAGGATATACAAGCACTTAACCAAGAGATACAGTCACTAAAGCAAATGTTTAATATTGCTTTGACAGGTTTGCAACCAAATTTCACTCCACAAAAACCATCTCCTATGCAGAGCAATTTAACTGCTTCAACGATGGAGAATAATATTTTTGATGAAGTCTCCAGCCAGTCACATACAGTGGAACCCCCAGGCGAATTACAATAGAACAAAGGATGAAATCTGTAACGGGATTTCATCCTTTGTTTTATTAGTGAAATTTTTTCGATAGTCCTTATTAAGTCAAAGGAATGAAAAGTCTCCTATAGAGACTAGAATATAAGTGAGTTTATTGCCCTAATAGTAAAAAGATTTGATATAATGACTCAATATATAGGAACTATTGGAGGGAAATCATGATTGACTTAAGAAGTGATACCGTTACGAAACCAACCGATGAAATGAGAAAAGCTTCATTTGAAGCAGTAGTGGGCGACGATGTGTATGGGGAGGATCCCACTGTACGAAGACTTGAAGAAACTGCCGCAAAGTTACTAGGAAAGGAAGAGGCACTCTTTGTAACGAGTGGTACGCAAGGAAACCAAATTGCTGTATTAACTCATACGCAACCTGGGAATGAAATACTGTTAGAAGCTGAATCGCATATATTTTATTATGAGTCTGGTGCTGTAGCAGCTTTTGCTGGCGTACAAACAAGAACGATTCCCGGCGAAAACGGTGCAATGGATCCTGTTTTAGTAGAAAATGCGATAAGAGGAGAAGATCAGCATTTCCCAGAAACAGGATTAATATGTGTGGAAAATACTCATAACCGAGCAGGAGGAGCAATTGTTTCACCTGAAAATATGGAAGCTATCTATAAAGTTGCTCAAAAGCATTCGGTTCCTGTCCATGTTGATGGAGCACGGTTATTTAATGCTGTTGCTGCAAGTAAACTGCCAATCACAGCATTTACAAACCATTGTGACACCGTGCAAATTTGCTTATCAAAAGGGTTAGGGGCGCCTGTCGGGTCGGTGATTGCTGGCAGTAAGGACTTTATTAAACGAGCAAGAAAATGGAGAAAACGACTTGGTGGAGGTCTTCGCCAGGTGGGGATTATTGCCGCACCAGGTCTTGTCGCATTGGAAACAATGAGAGAGAGACTAGTGGAGGACCATGATAAGGCTCAATCACTGAAAGAAATACTTACTAGTGTACAAGGTATTAAGGTGATAAATAGTGTTGACACTAACATCGTTGTAGCGGATGTGAAAAAGCTCGGCTTAACTTCTGATCAATTTGTACAAACCTTAGAAGAAAATGGGATATTAGCTGGCGGATTCGGTCCGACATTGGTTCGTTTTACAACCCATTATGATGTTAGTTCCCAACAGATAAACGAAGTGGCAGCTATTTTGAAGAAAGTTTTTTAATCCAACTGTAAAGGGCGTGACAACAAGTGATGTCACGTCCTAATTTAATGCAAGTTTTACCGTAGATGTCTTTCTTTCATTTTGTGATAATGATGCCATCTCATCATATAATTATTTTCTTTTAACTTACTATATCGTTCCTCTAATTTCTCTATCATCGCTTTTCCTTGCTCTTCTGTGAAAACTCCATATTCCACATACTTATTAATTAATTCTTTCTTTTTTACATGAAGATCTTCATGAATCTTGCCTAATTCCGCCTTTTGCTCATCCGTTAATTTAACCTGTGGTCGTTCATCCTTACTTTGTACACCTTCAGCTCCTGCACTTTGGGCAAAACCAAAAGTGAACAGAAAGATTGTGAATATTGCTAGTAGCACACGTTTCATTCTTTTCACTCCTTTTTTATTTTCAATAATATTCTTTGCTTGTTTTAGTAAAATATGTATAACTAGTGAAAACCTTGTTATTATGGAATGGGAGAGATTTTGAATAAAAGAGAAATTTGCAAACTGACAGACTTTTTGCCAGGGACAGGAATCCGGCGTTGTAGCTTCAATCTAATTACCTAAAGATAATAGTAAAATTAAATTTTAGAAAGGGTGTAACGAATGATTTGGAAACAATTTTTATCCAGTATAGGAATTGGACATGTAAAGGTAGATACGCTCGTGCGTAATGCAACGCTTTCTCCAGGAGAAACGATTGAAGGGGAAGTAGTAATTGAAGGGGGAATGGCAGATCAACCGATAACGGAGATCACACTTCTCCTTGTTTTAAAGTATGAAGAAGATAAAGAAGACAGTGACTTTCCCTATCATGAAAAAGATATTGAGGTAATAACGCTAAATAATATTGGGACAATTCAATCTGAAGAGAAGAAAAGAATTCCTTTCTCCTTTTTATTGTCTAAGAATCATCCGATTAGTACTGAAAAACAAGAAACGTTTTTACGCACAACTATTGATATTCCTCAAGCTGTAAATCCGACAGATGAAGACAGTATTATCGTAAAAAAATAGGATTAGAACCTGCTCCTACTATTAAGTGAAATTTCACTATTGAGTTCCTTTAATTCCCATTGTATACTTTAGTAAGCGGAAACATTTCTAAATTTTCTGTAAAATTATCAATCCGCTAAAAAGTATGTATAGGAGGGGTTAGATGGGAGCAATATGGTTGGCTGTTATTGGGGGATTTGTGCTTTTTCTTGGGTACAAGTACTACTCAAAACTTATTTCAGAACGGATTTTCAAGTTGGATCCAAATTATGTAACACCGGCTCACCAATACAAGGATGGAGTTGATTTCGTTCCAACGAATCGATTTGTGTTATGGGGACATCATTTTACTTCAGTTGCGGGGGCAGCACCCATTCTCGGACCTGCTATCGCTGTATATTGGGGATGGCTACCAGCATTCTTATGGGTAATATTAGGAACGGTGTTTGCTGCTGGAGTTCATGATTTTGGGACACTTGTTCTTTCTGTCCGAAACAAAGGACAATCAGTTGGTACACTAGCAAACAAGTTTATTGGAAGTCGAGGAAAAGTACTGTTCTTATTCATCATTTTAATATTAGTACTTATGGTAAACGCGGTGTTTGCATGGGTTATTGCGAACTTGTTTATATCATTCCCTTCAAGTGTTCTTTCCGTGTTTATCCAAATACCATTAGCAGTATGGATCGGGTATACCGTCTATAAAAAGAATGGAAAAATGCTACTTCCATCTGTTGTGGCATTGGCTGTTATGTATATAGCTGCAATTATTGCGAGCAGAGTGGAGTTTCTACAAATCGACCTTGTCAAATATTTCGGTGGAGAAGGAGCAGCATCACTCTTCGGTTTAAGTGCAACAAGCATGGCTTTCTTTGTTTGGATTATTATTTTAATGGTCTACGTCTATATAGCGTCAACACTACCGGTTTGGAAACTATTGCAGCCACGTGACTATATTAACTCTCATCAGTTGATTGTTGGTCTTGGATTATTATATTTAGGACTATTTTTTACAAATCCAGAAATTACCGCTCCTGTGACAAATTCTTCTGCAGATGTTTCGTGGTTTCCATTACTGTTTATTACAGTAGCTTGTGGTGCTATTTCAGGCTTCCATGGACTGGTTTCCTCAGGGACATCTTCTAAACAATTAAATAAAGAGACAGATGCTCGGTTTGTAGGATACCTTGGAGCAGTCGGTGAAGGCGCCCTAGCACTAGTGGCGATTATCGCCGTTATTACGTTTTTCCCAAATGTGGAAGAATTTAAAGCTACTTACAGTGGATTTACTGCTGCAAGTGGAGCAGGACTTGGTGTATTTATCGAGGGAGCAGGACAATTAGCAACGGGACTTGGAATTCCAGCTGACATTGCTGCAACAATTGTTTCTGTTATTATCGTCAGTTTTGCTGCAACAACTTTGGATTCTTCTGTTCGTTTAATGCGCTATATAATCGCTGAACTTGGAAGTGAATATAATGTAAAACCATTGACAAAAACACATGTTGCTACGACGGTTGCGGTTGTTTCAAGTGCTGCCTTAACACTACTTCCAGAAGGACCAAAAGGATTCGGCTCAGGCGGATACCTGTTATGGCCTCTATTTGGTACATCTAACCAACTGTTAGCCGGAATAAGCTTACTTCTTATATCAATTTGGTTAAAACGGCAAGGTAGAAACTATATGGCAACGTTAATTCCAATGGTTTTCCTCATGTTCATGACACTCTGGGCAATGATTGACCAAGTGATTTTTGAATGGTCTGGGTATGGGGAGGCCGAGGGGAATATGCTACTGTTCATCTTTGGAAGTATCATACTCGTCTTTACGCTTTGGATATTAATTACAGCGATTTCTTCCTTATCAAAAAAAGACAACGATAACATTGATATTTCTGCCTAAAGGTATATTCTGGCTACATTTACGCTTATACATGTCAGAGGGGAAAGGGATCAGTTCACCTGATCCTTTTTCCATTCAATGAGTAGCAGGAAAGTCAAATACCACCTACAATTGCCGTAACATAACTAAACAAAGGATGAGGACTATGACCGAACATCAATTAATGAAGTCATTAAAGAAGATTATTTCACTATATGATGAAATAATTAGCCTACCACATAAAACAGAGATTGCACGTGAATTTAGGGATGAGGATGATCTTTTCATGTTGCTTTTATATTCTGAAACGCTAGGTATCCCAAATCCAGTTTTTTATTACACACTTGAACTTTATCCATATATACTTGACAAGTTTCATGACTGGCATTTACGAATGGGGATGGAACATTCACCACTCGACGGGATAAGATGTTGTTAACTTTTATAAAAAGGAGTGTTTTTACATGAATGAATTATGGCAGCAATCAATACTTTTTGTAGGAGGGAAAGGAGGAGTGGGAAAATCCACCTCTGCTGCAGCGTTATCACTTGTATTTGCGAAAAAAGGCTGGAAAACACTAATTGTTTCAACAGATCCAGCACATAATTTAGGTGATATTTTTCACAAAAAGGTGAAGGATACAAAAACATATTTGTTAAACAACCTATGGGGAATGGAAATTAATCCACAAATAGAATCAGATAAATACATAGACTCAGTAAAAATGAATGTAAAAGGTTTAGTAAAAGCGAGCATGATTGAGGAGGTTCACCGACAAATTGATATGGCTTCCTCTGCACCGGGAGCGGAAGAAGCAGCACTTTTCGATCGTATTGTTTCAATTATATTGGAAGAAAAAGAGGAGTTCGATAAGATTATTTTCGACACAGCTCCAACAGGGCATACGATCCGCCTTCTTTCTCTTCCTGAATTAATGGGAGTCTGGATGGATGGGATGCTAGAAAGAAGGAAAAAGACAAATGACAATTATACGCAGCTTCTCAATGATGGTGAACCTGTAGAAGATCCAATTTACGATGTTTTACAGCAGCGACGCAGTAAATTTGCAAAAGTCAGAAGTGTGTTATTAAATACAAGTGTGACTGGATTTCTTTTCGTTTTAATTCCAGAAAGACTACCAATACTTGAAACAGAAAAGGCAGTCGAATTAATGGGGAAGCATGGCTTAGAAATTAATGGGCTTATCATTAATAAAATTATTCCCGATGAAGCGGACGGACAATTTTTACAAAAAAGAAAGCGACAAGAGAAGGAATATTTACGGTTAATAGAGAAGAAGTTTACTAGTCAGAGGTTTTATAAGATACCTTTGTTCGAAGAAGATATTCATAGTTTAGAAAGGCTAGAAGCATTTTCTCAAGATTTTAGGCAACAAGTAGAAGGAGGAACAAAAAAATGAAAGCTGTAGTACATGAAGGACAAGCAGGTATTAATGGACTGTCCTATAGAGAAATGGAAGAGCCAAAAGTTGGTGAAACAGAAGTAAAAGTAAAATTAAAAGCAGCAGGGCTTAATCGCCGCGATATCATGGTGCTTACTCGACATAAAGAAGATCAACCTCCATTAATTGTTGGGTCGGATGGAGCAGGCATTATCGAAGAAGTTGGTAGTGGTGTAAGTAACTTCAATGTTGGAGATGAGGTGATCATCAATCCTTCGCTTGGATGGAAAGAAAAAAGTGCTGTACCGCCTAAAGGTTTTGAAATCGTTGGGTTGCCAGATCACGGAACATTCGCAGAAAAAATTGTTTTACCGGTTGATAATGTGGAGAAAAAACCTGCACACTTATCATGGGAAGAAGCAAGTGTCTTATCATTAGCAGCTATTACAGCTTATCGTGTATTATTTACACGAGGAAATGTAACAGCAGACGATACGGTAATGATCCCTGGAATTGGGAGTGGAGTAGCGACATTCTTACTGCTTTTTGCTAAAAAAGTTGGAGCACGAGTAATCGTTACTTCTAGAAGTAAAGAAAAACAGAAAAAAGCACTAGAACTCGGAGCAGACCTTGCTATTGATACATATTCAGATTGGAATAAAGAGTTAAAGGATGAAAAAGTAAGCCTTCTTATTGAAAGTATCGGAAGAGCAACGTTTAATAAATCGATTAATATTATAGAACGCGGTGGAACAATTGTAACATTCGGTGCTACTACCGAAGATGAGGTCAATATCGATATGCGTCATTTTTTCTACGGACAATACAATTTATTAGGATCTACAATGGGTAGTAGAGAAGAAATGCATGAAATGTTAGCTTTTATTGAAAAACATGAAATCAAGCCTATTGTCGATAAGACGTTTCTACCAGAAGATTTTGAAGAAGCATTTCACTATTTAAAAGAAAGTCAAAACTTTGGTAAAGTCACTTTCTCTTTTACTAGCTAAATTACTTTTACAGTAGAACGAAGAATGCCTTGTACTTCTATAGAAAATAAAGACCTTGACGTCTACATTTTTTATGGAATGCAGGGCATTTTTCGATGGAGGAATAAATAAAGGCAGAAATAATGAAACTTTTTAAACGAAAAAACGTCCTATTAAAAGAAGATACGACCATAGCCGTATGAGTTTTAACTAGAAAACATGTATAATAACGTTGGTTCATTCTTCATCTTTAGAAATGATAAAGGAGAAAATTTATGAAACGTATTACTGCAATACTATTGACACTAGTCGTTTTAGTTGGCTTTAGTGGGATACAGTCCGTTAAGGCTGCTGATAATGAAACAGAGAGTATCAATGAAAAGTTCGGTTTACCTATTGTCGTATATGGCGAAACACTTACGACTGAACAAAAACAAGAGGTTCAAAAGCTCCTTGAGGTAAAGGATACAAGTCAAGTGGAAGAAATTATAGCTACAGGAGAAGACCTTGTTAACTACATTGAAGGAGAAGATAGAAATGCCCGTATGTTTTCCTCTGCTAAAATTACCCGTAAGGAAAAAGGAGAAGGGCTTAAGGTTGATATTGTTACTCCAGCAAATATAACAGAAGTAACGAACTCCATGTATGCAAATGCATTACTAACTGCAGGTATTGAAAACGCGACAGTGCAAGTTGCTTCCCCGATAAAAGTGAGTGGTCATTCTGCCCTTGTTGGAATTTATAAGGCATATGACGAAGGCGGAGAAAAGTTAGACACGGTTAGAATGGAAGTAGCTAACGAAGAATTAAACGTAGCAACAGAGCTTGCTAAAGAAGAAGGCATGAATCAAGAGAAAGTAAGTGAACTCCTTACAGAAATTAAAAAGGAAATGGCTGATCAAAATCCCGCAACGAAAGAGGAAGTAGAGAAAATCGTAGAAGAAAAATTAAAATCCTTAAATATTGAATTAAGTCCTGAGGATCGACAGTTACTTATCGATTTGTTCGAAAAGATGCGTGCCATTAATATTGACTTCGATAACGTAAAGCAACAATTAGAAGATTTGACATCTGAAATTCAATCAACTATTAAAGATTTCGTAAAAGATGAGGGATTTGGTGAAAAGGTTTCAAATTTTTTCAGCAGCGTGATTCAAGCAATTTCGGACTTTTTTACATCGGTAGCTAATTTCTTTAAAAATTTAATTTGATTTAATTTAATAAAAAGGGCTGACCATATGGAGAATTTCTCTTTAATGGTCAGCTTTTTTGTTTCTCATTTAGTGTATGGCGATTCTTACGCTAGTATCAATGGCACTTGTACTATATTATTGTAATCAACTATTTTTATAACGAATCGGTAGGAGGACAGCAGCTACCAGTGGTTTTTTTCAAGATAATATTTATTTTTCCAAAACAAGGACAAAAGCCCTTCCCAAAAAATACTGCTTAAATAGGCTAATAAAGAAGTCAGATTTAAAATGGAGGGGAGCAATTTGCTCATGCTCAGAAACGAAAAGATATCGCCAATTAGAAGCCCTTGGGGAAATGGACAAATCGGTGGTGGCCTAGGTAACGGATTTGGTCAAGGATACGACCCAGGTTACGGTGGTTTCGGTTCAGGTTATGGAAGCTTTGGAGGATACGGCGGCTTCGGTCCAGGCTATGGAAACCCTGGAGGACATGGCGGCTTCGGTCCAGGCTATGGAAATCCTGGAGGATACGGCGGCTTCGGTTCAGGTTATGGAAGCTTTGGAGGATACGGCGGCTTCGGTCCAGGCTATGGAAACCCTGGAGGATATGGTGGTTTCGGTCCAGGCTATGGAAATCCTGGAGGATATGGCGGAGGGTATGGATTAAACCCTACTCTTGGTGCCGGATTATTAGGACTAGGGTTAGGGTACCTCGGTGGAGAAATAATTGATAATGACAAAAGATATTATTAACTTTAAATAAACGTTGCATAACAGGAATGACTATTTTGCGTATTTGGTTATTCCTGTTGTTTTTTATCCTGCAATGGCGAATAGTTCCTATCGCTTAAAGCTCTATTTTATATTTTTAAAATTACAATCATAATTAAGATAACGATAAATATAATAAAATATTAGAAAAATTCCGCTTTTTCAATTGACATTAGCCCCATGTTCATGTAAATTATGGGAAAGTTCAATTTAATTTCATAAAGCAATCTTATCAAGAGAGGTTGAGGGACTGGCCCGTCGATACCTCAGCAACCAGCCGAAATATGGGTATGGTGCTAATTCCAGCAAGTTGGTGAAGCCAACTTGGAAGATAAGAGGGAGAATATACACATTCTGAGCCTTCTTATTGAAGGCTCTTTTTTATTCCCTCTTCTTCTCTGATAATAGAACAACGAAAAGGAGAGAGAGCAGTGACGTATCGATTGGAAACGAATATAGCTCAAATTGGAAATAGAAGTGAGAAGGAAACAGGTACTGTGAGTACACCTATTTATCTCTCAACCGCTTACCGTCATGAAGGATTGGGGAAATCTACTGGCTTTGATTACTCTAGAACATCAAATCCGACAAGGGAAATAGTAGAATCTTCCTTGGCAGACCTTGAAAAAGGGGATGAAGCGTTTGCTTTCAGCTCAGGTATGGCTGCCATTCAATGTATCCTTTCTTTATTTCAATCAGGCGACGAACTTATCGTGTCAGAAGACATTTACGGGGGAACTTATAGGTTATTTCAGCATTACGAACACCAATACGAGATAACTTTTCACTATGTTGACACAAGCAACAAGGAACTAGTCGGAAAGAAAATTAATGAAAACACAAAGGCAATATTTGTTGAAACTCCTACAAATCCATTAATGAAAGAAACAGATTTAAAAGAAATAGCAAAACTGACCGAACAAAACAACCTGTTACTACTAGTTGATAACACGTTTTATACTCCGATTATTCAGCAGCCAATTAGTGAAGGTGCTGATATAGTCATTCATAGTGCTACTAAGTATTTAGGTGGGCATAATGACGTTTTAGCGGGAGCAGTCATTGCTGTTGGAGAGGAAATATGTAACAAGCTTCGTGACTATCAAAATGCGGCCGGGGCAGTCCTTTCTCCGTTTGACTGTTGGCTTTTAATCAGAGGAATAAAAACATTAACATTAAGAGTTAGAGAACAAGAAAAAAATGCAAAGCAAATTGCTCAATTTTTACGAGAGCATCCACTCATTACAGATGTTTTTTATCCAAATAAAGGAGGAATGCTTTCCTTTCGAATTCAAAAAGAAGAATGGATTGCGCCTTTTCTTGAAAAATTACAACTTATTACATTTGCTGAAAGCTTAGGGGGAGTAGAAAGTTTTATTACGTATCCTGCCACTCAGACACATGCAGACATCCCTGAATCTATTCGTATAGAGAAAGGGATATGCAATCGATTACTGCGATTTTCTGTTGGAATTGAGCATATTGATGACTTATTGGAGGAATTAAAAGCCGTTTTATCCAAAGTGGAAGAGGAGGTTATTACGTATGAGTAGAGAGCCTTATTCATTTCAAACAAAATTACTTCATAATGCTTTTAAGACAGATAAAGAGACTGGTGGGGTAAGTGTCCCGATTCATCATTCTTCAACTTTTCATCAATTCGAATTTGATCAATTTGGAAAATATGATTATAGTCGGTCGGGTAATCCAACTCGCGAAGCATTGGAGGAAACAATTGCAGAACTTGAAGGCGGTACTAGGGGATTTGCTTTTTCATCCGGGATGGCTGCCATCTCTACAGCCTTTATGCTACTTCAACAGGGAGATCATGTGCTCATCTCAGAGGACGTTTATGGGGGAACATACCGAATGGTAACAGAAGTGCTTTCTCGTTTCGGTGTAGAGTATACGTTCGTTGATATGACGGACCTTAACGAGGTAGCTACTTCGATAAAGAATAATACGCGAGTCATCTATATGGAAACACCATCAAACCCTTTGCTGAAAATTACTGACATTGAAGCTGTCGTAAAACTTGCGAAAGCAAATGGTTGTTATACGTTTTTAGATAATACGTTTATGACGCCGTTATTGCAAAAGCCACTTGAACTAGGTGTAGACGTTGTTTTGCACAGTGCTACAAAGTTTCTTGCTGGACACAGTGATGTTGTTGCAGGGCTAGCAATCGTCAAAAGAAAAGACCTTGCGGAAAAACTTGCATTTCTACAAAATTCATTTGGTTCTATTTTAGGTGTTCAAGACTGTTGGCTTGTATTAAGAGGTTTGAAGACACTTCATGTCCGTCTAAAAGAAGCATCGGAGTCAGCCTATAAAATCGCCAGTTTTTTAAAAAGTCAAAAATTAGTAGAAGATGTGTACTATCCCGGTTTTACATTCCATAACGGATATTCCACTCAAGTTCGACAAGCAGAAGGTCCAGGGGCCGTTCTTTCTTTCAAACTAAAAAATGAAGATGCGGTACGACAACTGATTCAACACACGAAAATTCCTGTATTTGCTGTCAGTCTTGGTGCAGTCGAAACGATATTATCCTACCCAGCTAAAATGTCACATGCATCAATGCCGAAAAAAGAGCGGGAAAAAAGGGGAATCTCAGATGGACTATTACGCTTATCTGTCGGGTTAGAAAATGCAACAGATCTTATTGAGGACCTTGGGCAAGCAATAAATAAAATACAATTAGCGTCAAATAAAATTACTGGATAAGGAGAGAAAAAATTTGAAGACATTAAAGGATGCACTGCAAGAAAACGTCCTTATTGGCGATGGTGCAATGGGGACTCTCCTTTACTCTTATGGAATCGATCGCTGTTTTGAGGAATTAAACTTGTCTCATCCTGACGAAGTACACCGAGTTCATGAAGCATATCTTAAAGCGGGGGCTAATGTTATTCAAACAAATACTTACGGAGCAAACTACGAAAAACTCACGCGGTATGGGTTAGAGGACTCTGTAAGGGAAATAAATACGAAGGCTGTTCAACTTGCAAAAAAAGCAGTAAATAAGAAAGACAACTATGTTCTAGGTACAATCGGTGGGATAAGGGGAATAAAAAAGAATGCAGTTACGCTAGAGGAAATAAAACGAAGCTTCCGTGAGCAGCTCTATTGTCTTCTTTTGGAAGGAGTTGATGGAATTCTTCTTGAGACGTATTATGATCTTGAAGAATTATCGACTGTGTTGACGATTGCCAAAAAAGAGACGTCTATTCCAGTAATCTCGCAAGTTTCTTCCCATGAACCGGGGGTGCTGCAGGATGGAACAAAAATTTCGACAGCCCTTAAACAATTGGAATTGCAAGGTGCGGATGTTGTTGGGATAAACTGCCGGCTTGGTCCTTATCACATGATATCCTCACTAGAGGAAGTGGCCTTGCCAAAGACTAGTTTTTTATCTGTTTATCCAAATGCCAGTTTGCCAAATTACCAGGATGGCAGATTTTACTATACAGACGAACCAGACTATTTTGGTCGTTATGCCGAGGAATTTAGAAAACAAGGGGCTAGATTAATTGGGGGATGTTGCGGAACAACCCCAGGGCATATTGAAGCAATGGTAAAAGGATTAAAAAATAGACAGCCTGTAACGGAAAAAGAAGTAAAACTGCGGAAGGAAGTAGTAGAAGTAGCAGATCACAAGCCCCTAGAACCACATCTTCATGAAACAGTAAAAGAGAAAAAAACCATCATTGTCGAACTTGATCCACCGAAACATTTGAACACCGATTTATTTTTTCAAGGGGCAAAAGCATTAAAAGAAGCAGGAGTGGACGCTATAACATTAGCAGATAATCCGCTTGCCTCGCCGAGAATTAGCAACGCTGCAATTGGTTCCATCATTCAATCTCAATATAATGTAAGGCCCTTAGTCCACATAACATGCAGAGATCGTAATTTAATAGGGCTTCAATCACATTTAATGGGGCTACATACACTAGGAATTAACCAATTATTAGCGATAACCGGCGACCCAGCTAAAATTGGCGATTTCCCTGGAGCGGCTTCCGTTTATGACCTTTCATCAATGGAGTTGATTCAATTAATAAAGCAAAATAATCAAGGAATTTCTTTTTCCGGGCAATCTCTTCGTGAAAAGACAAATTTCTCTGTTGGCGGAGCATTCAATCCAAATTTCCGACATTTAAATGCGTCAGTAAAACGACTGGAGAAGAAAATTTCATCTGGTGTAGATTATTTTATAAGTCAGCCTATATATGGTGACCAACAGCTTGTAGATATATATGAGGCTACCAAACATTTAGAAACACCGATATTTATTGGAATTATGCCATTAACTAGTTCAAAGAACGCTGAGTTTCTCCATCATGAAGTACCGGGAATAAAGATACCAGATAAAGTAAGAGAATTAATGGCGCGTGCTAGCGGGAAAAACGCAGCACATGCAAAAGCGGAAGGAATGCGAATAGCAAAATCCTTATTAGATGTTGCATTGGAATTATTTAATGGAGTCTATCTTATTACACCTTTTACGAGGTACGATGTGAGCATTGAACTTGTACGATATATTCAACTGAAGACAGGAAAAGAAAGGAGGGTTCTATATGGGCAGCACTTTATTTGAGCAACAATTGCAAAAGAAAATACTTGTATTAGACGGGGCAATGGGTACGATGCTCCAACAGGCAAATCTTACACCTAAAGACTTTGGAGGAGAAGAGTTGGAAGGCTGTAACGAAAACCTTGTGTTAACAGCACCTAACGTAATCGAAACGATACATGATGCTTATTTAGAAGCTGGGGCTGACATTATTGAAACAAATACATTCGGTGCAACGAGTGTCGTTCTAGACGAGTATGAACTAGGTAAACATGCTTTTAAAATCAACAAAACAGCAGTTGAAATCGCCAAAAAATCGGTATCAAAATACAGTACAGATAAGTGGCCGCGATTTATCGCAGGGGCGATGGGACCGACGACAAAAACATTGTCTGTTACAGGCGGTATTTCCTTTGATGAGCTAAAAAATGCTTATCAAGAACAAGCAGAAGGTCTACTTGCAGGTGGAGTTGATATTCTACTAGTAGAAACATGCCAAGATGCCTTAAATGTGAAAGCCGCCTACTTAGGTATACAAGGAGCTTTTACAAAAACTAATTCAGAAGTTCCTATCATGATATCCGGAACAATTGAACCGATGGGAACAACATTGGCAGGGCAAAGTATCGAAGCATTTTACCTTTCTCTTGAGCATATGAAACCAGCTGTTATCGGGCTGAATTGTGCGACAGGACCAGAATTTATGCGAGATCATCTCCGATCACTTTCAAACATTAGTACTTCTGCTGTAAGCTGTTATCCAAACGCTGGCCTTCCGGATGAAGAAGGAAACTATGATGAAACGCCACAATCACTAGCAACAAAAATTTCGGGATTTGCTGAGAAAGGCTGGTTGAACTTAGTAGGTGGCTGCTGCGGAACAACACCAGAACATATTAAAGAAATAGTGAAAGCTGTAGAATATATAAAACCAAGAATTCCAGAAGAAGATCATCCTCATGCCGTATCTGGAATTGAACCTTTTATTTATGATGATCCTGCAAATAGACCCATTTTAGTAGGGGAAAGGTCAAATGTAATTGGATCACGGAAATTTAAACGGCTAATAGCAGAAAGTAAAATGGAAGAAGCCTCAGAAGTGGCAAGGGCACAGGTGAAAAACGGTGCGCAAGTTATCGATATATGTCTTGCAGACCCTGATCGAGATGAAGTACAGGATATGGAAGTATTCATTCAGGAAGTAGTGAAAAAGGTCAAAACTCCGCTTGTTATTGATTCAACGGACGAAAAAGTATTAGAAAAGGCACTCTCCTATTCACAAGGGAAGGTAATTATAAACTCCGTCAATCTTGAAGATGGAGAGGAACGCTTCGAAAAAATAGCTCCACTTATAAAACGTTACGGTGCAGCAATAGTGGTGGGGACAATTGATGAAAAAGGAATGGCAGTGACAGCAGATAGAAAGTTAGAAGTTGCCAAACGTTCATTCAAACTTCTTACAGAAAAATACCATGTCTCTCCAACTGATATTATTTTCGATCCCCTTGTCTTTCCAGTCGGTACAGGAGATGAACAATATATTGGATCAGCAAATGAGACAATTGAAGGAATTCGATTGATAAAAAAAGCGCTTCCCAATTGCCCTACTATACTAGGTGTTAGTAACGTTTCCTTTGGGCTGCCTCCTGTCGGAAGGGAAGTTTTGAATGCTGTCTATTTGTATCATTGCACGAAAGCTGGGTTAGATTATGCAATAGTCAATACAGAGAAGCTTGAACGATTCGCTTCTATTCCCAAAGAAGAAATCACACTAGCAGAGGATCTATTGTTTACTACAACGGACGATACACTGGCGACGTTTACAGAATTTTATCGAGGGAAAAAGAAGGAGTCAAAAGTACCTGTACAAACGCTAACATTATCGGAACGGCTCGCACATTATGTTGTGGAAGGAACGAAGGAAGGCTTAATCGCTGACCTTGAGATAGCTTTAAAAGAATATCCTTCGCCACTCGAGATAATAAATGGTCCACTAATGGATGGGATGGCGGAAGTAGGAAAGCTTTTCAACGATAATCAACTGATTGTTGCGGAAGTTCTACAAAGTGCAGAAGTAATGAAAGCATCCGTTTCCTTTTTAGAACCGTTTATGGAACAAACAACTACATCTTCATCGTCTAAAGGGAAAGTGTTACTAGCAACAGTAAAAGGGGACGTACATGACATCGGCAAAAATTTAGTGGATATTATATTGAGTAATAATGGTTATGATGTCATTGATCTCGGAATAAAGGTCGCACCTACAGAGTTAATTCAAGCAGCACAGACAGAAAAACCGGATATTATAGGCTTATCCGGACTACTTGTAAAATCTGCTCAACAAATGGTAATAACCGCCCAAGACCTTCGTCAATCTGCTATTGATGTTCCACTTATTGTTGGAGGTGCCGCATTAACAAGGAAATTCACTTCAACGAAGATTGCAGGGGAATACAGGGGTGTAGTGGCATACGCAAAGGATGCAATGGACGGATTAAGCTTGATTAATAGAATGCAATCGAAGGAAGAAAGGGAGTCCCTCTTTTCTGAAATAAAGGAAAAGCAAGTAAAAGCGAATAAATTCGATCAAACAAGAATGGAAAGCGTTGCTACTGGTCCTGTTGCGGTTAAAACCAGATCCAAGGTGTCTACAGATGTTCCGGTGATGGTACCACCAGACTTAAAACCGCATAGTATTCAAGACTTTTCTGTTTCCCATATAGAACCATATATCAACCAACAAATGCTGTTAGGTCACCATTTAGGCTTGAAAGGGAAAGTAGCTCGTTTAATTGCGGAGAAGGACTCGAGGGCAATAGAATTAAAAGCAGTAGTAGATTCACTACTAACACGTGCCAAAAAGGAAGGGTTGATCCAAACTGCTGCACTTTATCAGTTCTTTCCTGCACAGTCAGACGGGGAAGATGTCATTATTTATGACCCGGAAAATTATTCAAAAGAAAAAGCACGTTTTACTTTTCCGCGTCAAAAGAAAGACCCTTTTTTATGCTTAGCAGATTATGTTAAACCTAAATCAAGTGGAATGATGGACTACGTTGGGTTTTTTAGTGTAACAGCTGGCCGTAAAATCCGGGAATTAGCACAAGTTATGAAAGAAGAGGGAAGATACTTGGAGAGTCATGCATTACAAGCACTTGCATTAGAAACAGCAGAAGGTCTTGCTGAAAGAGTTCATGAAGTAATGAGGAGCCGCTGGGGATTTCCTGATCCAGTAGATATGACGATGCAGGAACGGTTTTCAACGAAATATCAAGGGCAACGGTTTTCATTCGGATATCCAGCCTGCCCTGATTTAGAGGATCAAAAAATATTATTCGAATTGCTTCAACCAGAAAAAATTGGAGTTCATTTAACGGATGGGTATATGATGGAGCCGGAAGCATCTGTTTCTGCAATGGTTTTCTCGCATCCGGAAGCACGGTATTTTAATGTGTATTGATTTAATTTTACAGTAGATTACATAAGAAACAGCCACAGGCTAGGGCTGTTTCTTTTCTATATCCAATTATCTCTATTAGTGAATGGAGCAGTTTACTAATTAGTAATAGCTTATGCCTAAGAGAACTTTTTCACAAGTGAAATAGTATTTTTATCGCCTGCCATCCAAAATAGACACCAAATCCAATTAGTGAAAACCCTGATAGTAATGAAATGAAAATCAACAGTTTATTAGTTAAAAATCGACGAAAGCTACTTGATAATGCAGCCATCGAAACGTCCCATACGAGAAGACCGGCAAACATAGTAGCACTATAAATAATCAAATGCTTATGGTCATAAGCGTTTACTGTTTCCGCGAGCACAGAGCCATAAATCCCTAACCAAAATAGAATTGTTAATGGGCTTGAAATGGACATCAAAAATCCTGTAAGGAACGTTTTTAAATAGGAGGCATCTTTACTGTCTCTTACTTGTTGAATTTTCCCCGAGTTTAATAGGCTTTCAATTCCGGTATAAAGTAAAATAAATGCTCCGAATATCCATAAAAAAGTTTTCATAAATGGGGTATGTAGAAAGTTAACAACACCTAAATACACGACAAGCATATAAATAAAGTCAGCCACTATTGATCCGATTCCAATTAACCAGGAGTGTAAAAATCCATTTTTAATCCCTTTATCAATTTGTGCAGCATTGATTGGTCCTATTGGTGCGGCTAACGATATCCCAAGAACAAAGTAGCTAAATAGAACGCTCAAAAAAATTCCCCTTCCCCTTCATAAGCTTGTATCATACTATTCAGGGAAAGGGCGTTTTATCACAAAATTTGGACAATCTCTTGCTTTACACCTTAACGTTTAACTGTTGAACGGATATAATCCTTCTTTACTGAATAGATTGGTCGATTTCCTCTAGTTGCCTAAGCATATCTTGTGAGCGGATCAAAAGTTTTTTTTCATCCTCCGTTACGGGGCGAGTAGTATTCATTAATTGTTGTGCATACTTTATTTGTTGGTCTGCACGCTGAAAATGTTGCGGGTCATTATACCCTTGAGCATCTAACATTGATTTTTTTGCTAACTCTAATTGTTCGAGAGCTTCTTGGAAATTACCGTTATATTCTGCCAAAGCCGTTTACCTCCTTAAAAATGTTGAATTAGTTATAACATGCGCAGAAAAGTATAAAAAAAACAAAAAAGTTGATTCTGCCAAATTTAGCAGAATCAACTTTTGAATGGGGGTTTTTATTGATTTTATTGCAGTTTACCTTGTTTCCTCTTGTTGAAATATTGAACAGCAGTCATTGCCCCTTCACTAACCATTTTATTATCTTCTATATTTTGCGGGTTTAGCTGATTGCTTTTATTTCTTTTTTTATCCTCTCTTTTTAATTTTGTAATTTTTGTTCTTAGTCCTTCTTTCCAATTATGAATATGTGAACGATTTTCTTTAGAAGTTAACCAAAGACCAAGAGAGCTTGCAGCAATAGTAGTACTCACTAGTAATGTTTTATTCATTTTCATTCAAATCTCCTCCATTTTTAAGATGTTTATATGGTTTACTTGCTATTTTCCCATATCACAGGAAAATAAACTTTTAAAATGTTGAAGGGACAAAAAAATTATCTTTTGTAAAACATATTCACTCAATAAAGGTAAACAATAGTATTAAACTAGTTACCAAAAAGCTTTTATTGAATTGGAGGAATAGTGGTATGAAAAAACAGGAAGAAGCAAAAGTTGCACCTGGAATGGATGATAAAGAAGAGCTTGAACAGGATGCTACTAGAAATGAAATTGAAAAAGGAGAATATACTAGTGTAACTACTTTATCCTATGATGAAGTTGATCCTAGTTAATACCTGTTAATTTCAGAGACTGTTTACGCACAGTCTCTTTTTTCATTAAAAGTTTTTAATGGACAAACATATACAATTAACAGAAAATAGAGAAAGAAAGGGGAGAGTATATTGTCTAAATCTAAAGTTATTGGTTTTATTGGAACAGGCGTGATGGGGAAAAGCATGGCAGCACATATACTGAAAGCAGGTTATTCATTAATCGTTTATAACCGCACAAAAGATAAAGCAGAAGAATTAATCAGCCAAGGAGCTATTTGGAGTGATAGTCCTGCAGAAGTTGCCCGTCAAGCAGACGTTATTATAACTATTGTCGGTTATCCAAGTGATGTAGAATCTGTTTATTTAGGTGAAAATGGAATCTTACAACATGCAAAAGAAAATGCCATTGTAATTGATATGACTACCTCTTCACCTGTCTTGGCGAAGAAAATTTATGCGGAAGCTAGGGCTAAGGGAATTGATTCGTTCGATGCACCTGTTTCTGGTGGAGATATAGGAGCTAAAAATGCAAAGTTATCAATAATGGTAGGCGGGAATAAAACAGCTTTTCCAACTATTAAACCATTATTGGAATTGATGGGAACAAATATTGTGTATCAAGGGGAGGCAGGAGCGGGTCAGCATACGAAAATGTGTAATCAGATTGCCATTGCTTCTAATATGATGGGAGTTAGTGAAGCATTAGCATATGCTGAAAAAGCAGGACTAAATCCAGATACAGTTCTCGAAAGTATTACTTCTGGTGCAGCAGGTAGTTGGTCTTTAAGTAATTTGGTTCCTCGAATGATCAAGGAAGACTATTCTCCTGGTTTTTTTATCAAACATTTTATTAAAGATTTAACGATTGCTCTAGACTCAGCAAAGCAAATGGAGCTCAGAACTCCTGGACTTGAATTAGCTCTATCACTTTATGAGGAATTAGCAGAAAACGGTGAAGAAAATAGTGGTACACAAGCATTGATTAAGTATTATCGGTAGAATAGTATACAGGTAGGAGAAATCCTATAAAGATTCAGTATAGTTGCATTCCATATTGTTTCCGTTGACAATATAATTTGTTTAAACTTTTGGTGAAGGAGGCAAAAAAATGAAATTACAGGGAAAGAAAATAATTCAACTTGTTAGTGATGATTTTGAAGATTTGGAACTTTGGTATCCCGTTTTAAGGTTAAGAGAAGAAGGGGCAACAGTACATATTGTTGGTGAAGAAGCAAGCAAGAAATATATAGGGAAATACGGGGTGCCAATCGAATCAGATATTGCTTTTTCAGAGGTAACTATAGATGATTACGATGCTATTTTAGTACCTGGTGGATGGTCCCCAGATAAATTAAGAAGATACGAAGAAGTTTTACAGATGGTTCGTGTTATGAATGAAAAACAAAAGCCAATTGGGCAAATATGCCATGCCGGCTGGGTATTAATTTCTGCGGATGTTTTAAAAGGGCGAAAAGTTACAAGTACACCAGGAATTAAAGATGATATGACAAACGCTGGAGCAAAATGGGTAAATGAACCAGTTGTTGTTGACGGTCATCTCGTATCAAGCCGTAGACCACCAGATCTTCCTGACTATATGAGGGAATTTATTGACGTTATGTCTAAAAAATAATGTGAGGGATGTAAAAATGCAAGTAAAGCCATTAAAGGGGCAGCATCATGTTTCAGCCCTTACCGCTAATGCAAAAAGTAATTACGAGTTTTACACAAAAGTGTTAGGTCTTAGGCTAGTAAAGAAAACGGTCAATCAAGATGACACATCCGTATATCACTTGTTCTATGCAGATGAAAGAGGAAACCCAGGGACGGATTTAACTTTTTTTGAAATACCAAATGCAGGTAGAACCTATTATGGGACAAACAGTATTTCTGGAACTTCTCTACGTGTCCCATCTGATAAATCCCTCTCTTATTGGGAAAAGCGTTTTAAAGAGTTCGATGTTGAGCATGATGAAATATCCCATGAATCAGGAAGAGCAACATTGCATTTTCGTGATGCTGAAGGACAACGGTTGATCCTTGTCTCAGATGAGCAAAACAGTGGTGTAGCTGGTGGTAAGCCATGGAAAAAGAGCCCAATTCCTGCTGAATATGCTATCTATGGATTAGGACCGATTCATTTAACAGTGTCTCAAACCAATCATACAACCACGATTCTCACGGACGTTTTAGGATTTAAAGAGAAAAGAAGATATACTTCCACAAATGCTGAAGTGATCGTGTATGAAACGGGAGAAGGTGGAACTGGAGGAGAAGTGCATCTTGAAACACGCTCCGATCTTCCAAAAGAGCGACCAGGACGTGGAAGTGTTCATCATGTTGCATTCCGTGTTGAAAATGAAGAAGAATTGATGAAATGGGTGCAAAAGCTTAAACAACTCCGAATTCCAAACTCTGGTTTTGTAGAACGATATTATTTTAAATCGTTGTATTTTAGAGAACCGAATGGAATATTATTTGAACTTGCTACAGATGGACCTGGTTTTGAGGGGGACGAACCGTTTGAAACATTAGGAGAAAGTCTTGCTCTTCCTCCTTATTTAGAAGACAAACGGGAGAGTATTGAAGCAAGGTTAAAACCTTTAGATACGAAGGAATAAGCTTCTATAACTAAGAATGAAAAAACGGATGGAAAGCGATAAGCTCCATCCGTATCATTTATACGATAAGGTGTCCCTTCCGATCCGTACAGTGGTTAAGTGTCCCGCAACAAGCGAAAAGTTCGGAAGGGACCTTACTATCTTATCATATGCATAGCTTATTAGTAAAATGCACAAGGCTTTCACTTTGTTATTCGCGTTATTAATGGTATTATAGACAGTGATTTGTTAATAATAAGGAGATGAGTGTTATGGCGAAAAAAGGATACATAGTAATGCAAGGCGGAGAAAAAATTGAGTTTGAACTTTATCCAAATGAAGCTCCAGGAACAGTAGCTAATTTTGAGAAATTGGCTAATGAAGGTTTTTATAATGGAGTTACATTCCATCGAGTAATCCCAGGCTTTGTAAGTCAAGGAGGAGATCCTACAGGAACTGGAGCAGGCGGTCCTGGTTACACAATTAAATGTGAAACAGAGGGTAACCCACATAAGCATGAGGCTGGATCATTATCAATGGCACACGCTGGTAAAGATACTGGTGGAAGCCAATTTTTCATTGTTCATGAGCCTCAACCACATTTAAATGGTGTCCATACTGTATTCGGAAAAGTTACATCTGGTTTAGATACCGCGCTTGCAATGAAAAACGGTGATGTAATGGAAAAGGTAGAAGTATTTGATGCCTAATAGCCTCACACAAAAGAAGAACTGGTGATACCGGTTCTTTTTTTGTGCACTTTTTACTTAATTTACTTAAATTCACTTGAAAAAAATAAAAAATAAATTATAATTACTTATATAACCTTACAAATGATTAAAGTAGGTAGATACAGATGTACCAAGAAGAACGATTGGTTTCCATCATCAATTATTTAAAAAAGAACAGCCGAATTTCAGTTGAAGAGATCTGTCATTTATTCGGTGTGTCACGGGATACTGCTCGTCGCGATCTTGTCAAGCTTGAGGAACAAAAAGCAATTATCCGGACAAGGGGAGGAGCGATTTTTCCATCGGCACATAACGAAATAAAGGATTATACTAAACGTTTAAAAACGGTCTCTAAAGAAAAGCGAATGATTGGAAAGAAAGCAGCATCGATTATCAATTCCGGTGACCGGATTATTTTAGATGCCTCTACAACTGTTCAAGCTTGTGCGGAGCAAATAGAATCAGAAGAATGCACGATTATAACGAACTCCATTAATCAAGCAGAAGCATTGTCTGTCAAACCTGGAGTCAAAATACATCTACTCGGCGGTGAGTTACATAAAGAGCACCGTTTCTTATATGGGTCTTCTGTGATTGAAAAGCTATCTCATTATTATGTTGATAAAGTATTTATTGGTGTAGTAGGCATCTCTGAGCATGGTTTAACCATTGCACACGAAGAAGATGGGATGGTTAAACGTAAAATGATGGAAAGAGCCAAACGAGTTATTGTACTTGCCGATCATACGAAAATTGGTGTTACTGATTTTTACCAATTTGCCGAAATTCACGACATCGATTTATGTATTACAGATAAAACACCATCAAAACAATTCAGAGAATTGCTAGCTAACAATAATGTAGACCTACTCATTGTGAATGAATTGGAAGATATGGAGTAAGTTAATCGTCTTGTAATTTGTGGACACAGTATCATAAAAAAATCGGCGTAACACTTTTGGTGGCGTGACGATACTTTTTACTGATACTTTTTAAATAATAAGTAAGAGTGAAAAAGCCAAGCTGTCCTCTTGGCTTTTTTGCTTTGCACTATAATAAATCTGCTTTTCTGTACTAACTTCCTTTGTTCTTCCCATAAAATGATAGAAAGAAGAGAAAAGGTGTGGAGAAAATGGCAATTCATATTGTGCAAAGAGGGGAAACGCTTTGGAATATATCTCAAATTTATGGTGCTCCCGTTGAAACAATTCGTGCAGTGAATGGTTTACCAACTATAGACCGACTTACCCCAGGCCTTAGTCTTTATATACCCGATCAACATCTTTCAATGAGATATTATAAAATTAAAGCGGGTGACACTATTAATAAGTTAGCTCAACAATTTAATACATCCCCATTTCAACTATACGATGCGAACCCAGGACTAAATCCGTCCCAACTTACAGTAGGCAGTGTACTAGTCATTCCATCTCCAAATAAAAATGTATTGAAAACACTCGGTTTTATCGTTCCGAATCCAGGCGTATCGTATACTTCAACCCTTGAGGGAATAGCTAATAATCTAACGTATATTGCAGTTGCAGCCTATTCATTCACAGAAGAGGGATACGTCTACATACAAACTGATGACGATAATATTCTTTCAGCAAGTAAACAATGGGATGTTACACCGCTGCTCATGGTTAGAAATTACACGGATGAAGATTTTAATCCAGAATTAATTGGTAATGTGCTAAAGGAACCCGTATTTAGACGTAATTTTATTGATAGTCTCTTACATTTTATTATGGAGAAGGGGTATGGTGGCGTCAGTATTGATTTTGAATTTATTCCACCTCTACAAAGAGCAAACTTTGTTGTTTTCTTATATGAATTAAAACAACGATTAGGTTCATTACTTCTTCATGTTAATGTTCATGCTAAGACAGAAGACATACCTTCAAACCCAATTATTGGTGCTTATGACTATGAAGAAATTGGGAACGTCGCTGACATAGTCGCTGTTATGACAATTGATTATGGCTATCCTACTGGTCCTCCAAACCCGATTTCACCAATCTGGTGGATGGAACAAGTAATAAGGTTTGCTACAAGCTTAATTGATCCTAACAAACTACAAGTTTCTTTCCCTCTGTACGGGTATGATTGGAAGGTACCAGAAAATACAACGTCTGCTCGCTCTGTATTAAATGCGCAAAATTTAGCTATTCAATCGGGAAGCATTATTCAATACGATACTAATGCTGCTTCACCTTTTTATCACTATTGGAAAGCAGGTGAAAACCATATCGTCTGGTTTGAAGACATTCGAAGTTTTCAAGAAAAATACAAGTTACTAGATATATATAACCTACTTGGAACCACCTATTGGCAAATAAGTTTACCTTTTCCGCAAAATTGGCGGTTTGTCTCAGAGAATCTTATTATCAGTAAAGAATAATGACAAAGGGTCTCATCTTTTGGTAGGAGAGGTAGGGGCATTTCCATCCTTTTAAAACGGTCTTTTTGTTATTTTAATCACAACAAAAAGGAAAGCCGAATTACTCAAGGCTTTCCTTTGTCTATTTTATAAAATATAAAAAATGCAACAGCTTATCCGCGTCTTCCGCCTCTACCGCCTCGTTTTGTTTCAGTACTACGTTTGAGAGTAGATAAATTTTCTTCACTAGTTTTTAAGAAACGAGCCATTTTATCTTCAAAACTTTCCTTTGGTTTGAAATTACTTTTTGAACGGAAGTCCTTGGAATTTCTAGTATCTCTTCCCTGACGTTGCGGGCGTTGAGAATAAGAAGAGGTTCGTCCTTCAGGTTTATCTATAGCTTTTTTAATGGACAAGGCCGTTTTTCCGTCTTTCTCACTAATCACTTTTACTTCAATTTGATCTCCGATTTTGAGATGGTCATTGACGTCTTTTACATAGCTGTCCGCTACTTCACTAATATGCACAAGACCTGTTGTGCCTCCAGGTAATTCTACGAATGCTCCAAAATTAGTGATGCCTGTTACTTTACCTTGTACCTTACTGCCTACTTCGATTGACAAAAAAAGTTCCCCCTAAAGTATTGTTAAAAACAACTCATTATAACAAATAAAAAAAACAATATCAATTGGAGTGTGTTAACACTACATATTAAAGTATCGACTACTTTCAGTCCTTTTTTCATCAGCATCTAAACGCATACTCAATAGTCGAGCGCTAACGATATGAGTATGTTACATGTTTGCTATTCTCTAACATGTAATCCATGCTGAGAAATTTTTGCTTTTAACTCATCGAGCGTAACTTGGGAGGAATGAAAGTCGATTTTTACCTCCCCATCCTCTACATCGACGAGTGCGCGGTCTACCCCATCTATTCCAGATAGAATCGTTTCTAATGTCCTTATACATTCTTCATTAGTAGCTTCCTTTACATAGAACGTTGTATTATCCAAAAACTTTTCCTCCTTTTAAGTAACATAACTACCATTATTAATACCCTCTAGACAAAAAGTTATCCTAATGTAGAGGATTTTTTTGGTATTTGGAGAATAGGAATGTAAACACATCTTACAGGAGGTTTTTTCGATTGTGGAAAAAAGAATTAACAAATATATTAGGCATTCAATATCCCATTCTTCAAGCACCAATGGCAGGGGGGATAACAACTTCAGAACTAGTTTCAGCTGTATCGGATAATGGAGGGCTAGGGATGGTTGGAGCTGGTTATATGACGCCTTCACAGCTCCAGAATCAAATAAAAGACATCAAGAAACGAACACAACGAAAATTTGCCGTAAACCTGTTCGTTCCAAATGAGTTTTACTGTACAGAAAAGGAGATGCTAGATGGTTACAAGTTATTAGAACCTTATCGCTCATTATTTTCATTAGAAACATATAACCCTGAGGTTATGCCTGGAGAAAAGGCAAGAAAAATGTTTCATGATCAAATCAATGTTCTTATTGAAGAGAGAGTTTCTATCGTTTCTTTTACTTTCGGACTTCCACCCAAAGAAATTCTCACCTTATTAAAAGAACAGGGAATAACGATTATTGGCACTGCTACAACCGTACAAGAGGCTGTATTTAATGAAAAAATGGGTGTCGATGCTATTGTTGCGCAAGGAAGTGAAGCTGGAGGTCATCGCGGGAGTTTTCAGGAAAATGAGGATAGTGGAATGATTGGTTTAATGTCTTTAATTCCACAAATAGCTGACAGTGTGACTATTCCAGTAATTGCAGCAGGCGGAATAATGGATGGAAGGGGAATAGCTGCTTCTGTATGTTTAGGTGCAGAGGGCGTACAGATGGGGACAGCTTTTTTAACTTGTCATGAAAGTGGTGCTCATCCCATCCACAAAGAAGCAATTCTAAATTCATCGGAAGAAAACACAACGATGACGAAAGCATTTTCAGGAAAATGGGCAAGAGGAATTAATAATAAATTTATAAAAGACTTTCAAGACAAACAGCATTTCTTGCCGCCGTTTCCTGTTCAAAATACGTTAACAAAAGAAATAAGGAGTGCTTCCAAAGCAAGAAATAATCCAGAGTATATGTCGCTTTGGTCTGGACAAAGTCCTCAGCTTGCTAAAAAACTTTCCGTTCCAGAATTGATGGAAGAATTAATTCGTGAGTCAGAAAAGTTGTTAAATAAGTAAAAAAGGTAGTAGCCGTGTAAGTGGGAAATACTTATACGACTACTATTTTTTTGTCTGCTCCAAGTACTCTGAACGCAGAGTTATGATGCTTATATACCCACTTTTATCCATTAGCACATTGTGAAAACCCTTCCAAAATAGTAAAATAGAACCTTTTTTAAAATATTTAATTCCTATCGAAAAACTCGGGTTGACTTTTTACTGAATTGTGTGTAAAATTTGGAAACATAACAGTCATACTTATCCAGAGAGGCGGAGGGAACTGGCCCTGCGAAGCCCGGCAACCTGCTAAAAGCAAGGTGCTACATCCAGCAAAATGGTAACCATTTTGGAAGATAAGTTAGGAATATTTTATCCTACAGTCTTTCCAAATGGGAAGGTTTTTTTATTTTACATGGTTAGGAGGACTGCAGGAATGACTGACAACAACTTCCAGGAAGCAATTGACAGACTAGAAAAGATGCTCGAGCCAATGAAATACGGATCTATCACGCTCGTTATCCAAGATGGAAAGATTATTCAACTAGAAAAGAATGAAAAATTACGTTTAAAGTAACTTGCTGACTAGAGAAACTAGAGGCGGTTTTAATCGAAGGAGATAGTACTCTTTCGTTTAAAACTGCCTCTTTTTTATTGTCTAGTTCCATCGGCTAGAGGCAAGCCACTTTCACATTTCGGTTTGTCTAGTGCTATTGGCTAGAGGCCTTTGCTGAAAAAAGGAAGTAGGAAGGAGGTTCTGGGGTATGATTACCTATCAATCAAGCGATATTGAAAAAAACTTTTTAACAGATAACGAAACGAAGGGTGCTCTTGACGTTTTAGAATGGGCCTACTCTTCGTATAAATCAGAAGATATTATTTATGCATGTAGTTTTGGAATAGAGGGAATCGTTTTAATCGATTTAATTTCTCGTGTCAAACAGGATGCATCGATATTTTTCTTAGATACCAATGTTCATTTTCAAGAAACGTACGATGTTATTGAAAAAGTAAAAAAACGATATCCAACATTATCGATTAAATTAGTAGAACCAAAGATTTCTCTGCAAGAACAAGAAAAACAATACGGAAAAGAATTATGGAAAAGTGATCCGAATCAATGCTGTCACCTTCGAAAAGTAGTTCCATTACAGGACATTTTATCAACCAAAGAAGCATGGATTTCTGGATTAAGAAGAGAACAATCTCCAACAAGACAAAATACTAATTTTGTTAATCGGGACCATAAGTTCAAAAATATAAAAATTTGCCCACTTATTCACTGGACATGGAAAGATATTTGGCGCTATGCGCATCGTAAAGACCTTGATTATAACGTCTTGCATGATAAAGGATATCCAAGTATTGGATGTTCCCATTGCACGGTTCCTGCCATTAAAGAAGATGATTTTAGATCCGGTAGATGGCAAGGTCAAAGCAAGCTAGAATGCGGATTACATGAAGATGTAAGTGGCAGATAGTATGGTGTGGCTTGCGATTATCATTAGCTGTTTTTTTGCCATTAATATTGGGGCAAGCGGAGCAGCCGCCGCTATTGGCATTGCCTATGGGTCTGGAGCAATAAAAAAAGCTCGAGTCGCATTAATTGTTTGTGCTATAGCCATTTTTCTCGGTGCAACAATAGGCGGCGGAGAAGTAATAAAAACAATCGGAAAAGGAATCATTTCTACCGATTTACTGTCCATAAAAATTGTTGTCATTATATTACTTTCTTCTACTCTGTCACTGTTTTTGGCAAATCTTTTAGGTATTCCTTTATCAACTAGTGAAGTAACCGTCGGGGCAGTGGTCGGTGTAGGAGTTTCACTACAGAGCTTATATGTGCTGCAGTTGCTTCAAATTATTTCATTTTGGTTTATTGTTCCGGTTATTGCCTTTACTTTTGCTTATCTATTTAAAAGATTTTTCAAGAAATATGAACGACGGAAAAGCCATTGGGAAAAATCGGGATGGATAATGTGGCTTCTTGTTATTGCAGGATTTATTGAAGCATTTTCTGCAGGGATGAATAATGTAGCAAATGCTGTAGGGCCAATAGTTGGAGCGGGATACTGGTCCATTGAAGAAGGAAAATGGATAGGAGGAATATTTGTTGCTGTTGGGGTCCTCCTTCTTGGTTGGAGAGTACTCGAGACAAACGGTAAAAAAATAGTTTCTTTAAGTAAGATAGACGGTTTAATGATTTCTAGTACTGGTGGGGCTCTAGTAATTGTCTGTTCCATAGTTGGAGTACCGATACCAATGACACAAGTTACGACTTCTTCCATTCTAGGTGTCGGCCTAGCCAAAGACGGTACGACTGTTTTTAAAAAGAAAATTGTTCACCAAATTTTGCGGGTATGGCTCGTTTCACCATTTTTTTCTTTTCTATTGTCTCTGTTACTGGTGCAGGCATGGGTCTTTTCGAATTCACTAATGTGGGCAATCCTGCTTGCCGTGGCAGTGGCATCTATTTACAGACTGTTTCCATCAAAACAGAAAAAAGTTTATCAAGCTAAATAAAAATGAGAGAGGAGAAATATTTATGTCATTAAAACCACACGGAGGTATTTTAGTCAATCGTTTTAACCCAAGTGAAACAATTCAAGAAAACTGGAATTCTATTGAGTTAGATTCAATTGCATTAAGCGATCTTGAAATGATAGGAATAGGGGCGTTCAGTCCCCTAATAGGATTTTTAACGGAAAGTGACTACCGTTCTGTTGTTCAAAATATGAAACTAGCAGATGGAACGATCTGGTCGATTCCGGTTACATTGCCGATTGCAGAGGATCAAGCAGCTTCCATTCAAATCGGTGACAAGGTTAAATTAACAAATAAAGGAACAACATACGGCTTTATTGAAGTCGCAGACAAATTCACCCCTGACAAAGAGAAAGAAGCAGTTTCCGTTTATCAGACGGATGAGTGGGCACATCCCGGAGTCAAAAAACTTTTTGAACGAGGAGAAGTTTACTTAGGAGGTCCGATTACTCTTACAAAGAAAACAGAAAAACCGTTTCCGGCAGAATATTTAGAACCATCTGAGTCACGAGAATTTTTTGCAGAGAAAGGTTGGAAAACAATTGTTGGCTTCCAAACTAGAAACCCTGTTCATCGTGCACATGAATATATTCAAAAAACGGCATTAGAGACAGTTGATGGATTATTTCTGCACCCGCTCGTTGGGGAAACGAAAAAAGATGATATACCGGCACCAATTCGTATGAAAAGCTATAAAGTACTGCTTGATCACTATTATCCAAAAGATAGAGTAAGACTTGGTGTTTTTCCAGCTGCGATGCGATATGCTGGTCCGAAAGAAGCAGTTTTTCATGCGATTGTCCGTAAAAATTATGGTTGTACCCATATTATTATCGGTAGAGACCATGCCGGTGTAGGAAACTATTACGGTACATATGATGCACAGAAAATATTTAGCAACTTTCTTCCTGAAGAATTAGGGATTAAACCATTATTCTTTGAACACAGTTTTTATTGCAGTAAGTGTGAAAACATGGCATCGAAGAAGACTTGCCCACACGACGCAGCTGATCATGTCATTTTAAGTGGAACAAAAGTGAGGGAAAAGTTGAGAAATGGTGACCCGCTTCCTTCTACATTCAGCAGACCAGAAGTTGTAGATGTCCTTGTTGAAGGACTAAAACAGAAAGTAGGTGATGGAATTGGCTGAAAATATTATATGGCATGATGCATCCGTTTCAAAAATAGAAAGACGTCAGAAAAATAAACATCATAGCTTTGTTCTTTGGTTTACAGGATTGTCCGGTTCAGGGAAATCAACTGTTGCTAATGCAGTCGCAACAGAATTATATAATCGAAACACCGCTAATTATGTGTTGGATGGCGATAACATTCGTCATGGACTCAACAATGACTTAGGGTTTTCAGAAGAAGATCGCAAGGAAAATATTCGACGAATTGGAGAAGTTGCAAAATTATTTGTTGATTCTGGAACGATTGTTCTCACTGCATTTATTTCACCCTTTAAAGAAGATCGAAACACAGTCCGTCATCTACTGGAAAAAGAGGAATTTATAGAGGTGTATGTGGATTGCTCGTTAAAAGAATGTGAAAACAGGGATCCTAAAGGGCTTTATAAAAAAGCTCGAAATGGAGAAATTAAACAATTCACCGGTATTGACTCTCCATATGAGCAGCCAGTGAATCCGGAAATCACTATTAATACGGAGACTAGTAATTTACAAGAATGTGTGACTAGTATTTTGGAACATTTGGAGAAGAAGAATTGGATATAACGGAAAACGAGTTAGAAACAGACCAATTTAATGGAATACAGATTTAACTTTTGTTATATTTTGAATATATTAAATACTTAGTTTGTTGAAAGAATCAAATTAAAGAAATTTCTGTTTCCTTCAGAATAGGAAGACACGATATTAGATGAAGGGTCTTTTCGTAAAGAGTGTTACTTTTTAGCTGAAAACTAAATTGGACCTCTTGAATTTATTGGAGATACGGGCACTTGACTCCCCGCGGAAAGTAAGTGCTCGTAGCAGAAATCAATGGGGAAAATTTATAAGTGAAAATAACAATCTATGAGAAAAGAGCCTGGATAAAAAAATCAGAAAAGGAGCAGGATTTGTCCTTACTGAATAAAAAGGAGAAATTAAGATGGGAAAAGTTTATATAGTTGGGGCAGGTCCTGGTGATCCTGACCTTTTAACGATTAAAGCAATGAAATGTATTCAAGCATCGGATGTCATTCTTTATGACCGACTTATCAATAAGGAAATTTTACAATATGCAAGCCCTGGAACGGATCTTGTCTACTGTGGGAAACTTCCTAATTACCACACAATGAAACAAGAGACAATTAATAAATTTTTGGTAAAGTACGCGCAGCAAGGGAAGGCTGTTACGCGTCTAAAAGGAGGAGATCCTTTTTTATTTGGGCGAGGGGCAGAAGAGGCAGAAAACTTAGTAAAAGCAGGTATTTCATTTGAAATTATCCCTGGAATAACGTCAGGAATTGCAGCGCCTGCCTATGCTGGTATCCCTGTTACACATCGAGACGTAAGTTCAAGTTGTGCCTTTTTAACAGGCCACTTTAAAGATGATTCCAAGGATGAGTTGAAATGGAAGCACCTTGCTCAATCTGTTGATACCTTGGCTATTTATATGGGGGTTAGAAACCTGCCAGATATAACGGAAAAACTAATAGAAGCTGGAAAGCCTGCTTCCACACCTGTCGCCCTAATTGAATGGGGTACATATGCGCACCAAAGAATTGTTACAGGGTCATTAAAAACTATTGTTGGGATAGCAGAGCAGGAAGCAGTTCAAAATCCAAGTATGATTGTCGTTGGGGAAGTAGTGAATTTCCATAAGCAGCTTGACTGGTTTACGACGTCAACAATGGAAGCATCCGCAAAGGAAGTACTTATATGAGTAAGGCCATTTTATTTATTGGGCACGGAAGCAGGTCAGCTGATGCAATCACTGAAACGTATTCTTTGGCTGAACAATGCAGAAGTGCCATCCCGATAGATGTTCAAGAAGTTGGATTTCTTGAAATCTCTACTCCTACCATTAAAACGGCATTTGAGACATGTGTTGCTAAGGGAGCGACAGAAATAATTGTCGTTCCGCTCCTTTTAATGGAAGCAGGTCATGCGAAAATAGACATACCAGAACAATTATCCGCTTATGTTACTGGTAACGACGAAAATATTACGATTAAATATGCAAAACCATTTGGTATTCATGACTTAATGGTAACTATAGTAGAAGATAGGGTAAGGTCATTGGATATACCAGAAAATGTGGATCGCTTGATTTTAATAGGAAGAGGGAGTTCAGATCCTCATTTAAGTAAAAATTTCAATAAACTTATCTCTCTAGTCGAGAAAAAAGAGCTAGCAAATAAAGTGGAAGTTTGTTACTTATATGGAACAGAGCCCTCTTTTAAGGACGTACAGTGGGAAGTTGAGAAGAGTAGTGAAACAGTCATTTTTCTTCCCTATCTGTTGTTTACCGGTTTGCTATATGAAGGTATTAAGCGAAATTTAGATAATAGAGATAAACGAATTCACAGAACCAATTATTTATTTCCACACCCAAATATAATTGAGATTATTAGTCTAAGAGTTGCAGAGGCTAAGGAAACCACTATTGCGGAGAAAATAAAATGATTGCATTGAATGTATCGTTAAAACAAAAACGCGTTGTAGTTGTCGGTGGGGGGAAAATAGCAGAAAGAAGAGTAAAGAAAATTCTCCATGAAGAAGCCGATCTGTTTGTTATTAGTCCGTCAGCAACAAACGAATTAAAATATTTTGCTGATACTGGAAAGCTTTTTTGGGTGAAGCGTGAATTTCAATCAGATGATGTAAAGGGAGCTTTTCTCATCATCGCGGCTACAAACGATGCAGAATTGAACAAAAGAATCGCCTCATTGGCAGACAACAATCAATTAACGAATATCGTTTCGGAATTTGAAAGAGGGAATGTTACTTTTCCTGCATCAGAGAAAAAAGGGCGTCTGGCAATTTCCGTAACAACAAATGGTGGTAGTCCGAAAATAGCTTCTGAACTATGTGAAAATTTTATAAATCAAGTAGATGAAATATTTATTGAAGACCTTAATAACCAGTATTATCAAAGAAAGATAAAGAAAAGTAACTCTAATTAGAAAAAACACTGCCTTTAGAAAACGGCAGTGTTTTTATATGGAAGGAAAAACATTCTGTTAAGCGGGGGTTGTTTTTGAAATAAGATGGAGTAATAATTTTGAAGTACTGAGTAATACGAATACCTGCAGAAAGTGAAGTGTGTTTGAGCTGCGGATTAATTAACAAGAATGTTTATAAAATGAGCTTAAACAAAAATCCCCCTTTATTTTTGTGATTATTTTTTGTTATAATGTTATATCGTAAGAATAAAGTGTATCAACATCAAACCTAAATACATTTGTATCTTGCAAATATAAATCGATAGGTGGTAGAAATATTATGGAAGATAAGCAATATCGAGTATTGTTGTATTACAAGTATGTAACAATTGAAAACCCTGAGGAATTTACAAAGGAACATAAAGAATTATGTAACAGTCTTGGATTAAAAGGAAGAATCCTGATTGCTACAGAAGGTATTAATGGAACTGTTTCCGGAACAGTTGAACAAACAAATCAGTATATGGATATAATGAAAAACGATGCACGTTTTGCTGATATGGTATTTAAAATTGATAAAGCAGATGAACATGCGTTTCCTAAAATGAAGGTTCGTCATCGTCCGGAACTTGTAACCTTAAGACTAGAAGATGACATAAACCCTAATGAGTTGACTGGAGAATATTTAGAACCTAAAGAATTTTATGAACGACTTCAAGATGAGGATACTATTGTACTAGACGCAAGAAATGATTATGAGTATGACCTTGGCCACTTCAGAGGAGCTATTAGACCAGATATCGAAAACTTCCGTGACCTGCCAAACTGGGTACGCGATAATAAAGATAAGCTATCCGGTAAAAAGATCATTACGTACTGTACAGGTGGAATTCGTTGTGAAAAATTCTCTGGTTGGCTTGTAAAAGAAGGTTTTGAAGATGTAGCACAGCTTCATGGAGGGATTGTCACTTATGGTCAAGACCCAGAGGTTCAAGGACAATTATGGGACGGTCAGCTTTATGTGTTTGATGAAAGAATTGGTGTCCCTGTAAATCAAAAAGAACATGTAGTTGTTGGTAAAGATTACTTTACTGGTGAACCATGTGAACGTTATGTGAACTGTGCAAATCCATTTTGCAATAAAAAGATTTTAGCTTCAGAAGAAAATGAACATAAATATATGCGTAGTTGTTCTCATGAGTGCCGTGTTCATCCAAACAACCGTTATATTGTAGAACATGAGTTAACAGAAGAAGATGTAGCTGAAAGATTAAAGCAAATTGAAGAAGAAGCAGTTAAAAATTAAGAATAGTACCCTTAGAGTGCCAACAAGTATAGTCTGTTGGCACTTTTTTTATGTTTGGATATGGCTGAATTTCCTATCAGACCAATATACGTCTAGATTCAGTGAATAATTAATTTGTGTTAAATAAATCTTTTCCGTTCATACTAAACAAAAATACAAAAAGGGTGTGAAATAATGGGTGCTATTGAACGGGATGGACTGCGCTTCGAGCCTGAGTTTAGTGTCATTGAACAGAATGGAGCAATCCATGTTTATCGCGAAGGGAAATTTATTGAAGAAATTAAATTTAATTTTTCTGGGAAATTCCCTGAACATGACCAGATTGAACAGTTAGTAGATAACTATTGTAATACAAATAAACCTTTAAAAAATTTGGATAACAATGGAATGATCAATACCATAAATTAGAGGAATACTAATTTTGAATTAGTAAGAGGAAGGAGAATTTCTATGTCTTTAGAATGGTTTGATAGGGTAAGTGGTGAACTGCAAGATCATCTCGAATCGATATGTGATAAATATGACAAACAAGGTCATATGTCTATTGATAAAGGGGCAAAACATCCAAGAATCGAATTTTTTGTTGAAACAGAAGACAATGACAGGGAATACTTTTGTACTTTATTTTTCGATCCGTACAATGAAGAATTCTATTTAAGCTCCTATGATTTGGACTTTGATTTAAGTTCTAAAACAATTCTTGATGACATAGAAGACATTGTGGATATTGTCCATGAAAGCTTCCATGGCTATATAAATGATGAAGAACTCGTTTTAGAAGAAGAGTACGCTGAAGATGAATTCTTTCTTGATGAAGAATACGATGAAGATGAACTAATTGCAGAAGTGGAGGTAGAATGGGAAACACCAGAAGTGACAGCTTTTATGGATGAAGATGAGGATCTAGAAGTAACATACAAGTTTGGCATCCTAACGGAAACAGGTGATGGCATTCTACAACGAGTTAATCGGTTGCGGACATCAGAAGATGAAATAATAAAAGATGAGTATAATTTTATTTTTAGTAAAGATGAAGCAAGTACAATAATTGCGATGATTGCAAGCCATATGGACTCCTTACAAAGCCTTGAAGGAGAGTATTAGAAAAACAAAAAATAGGTCTAAAGGTAATAGGCGCCTTAGACCTATTTTCTGGTTTAAGTGATCCTCCTATTTGATTTCTAATTCTTAGTCAGAACGTAAGAAGCGTTGTTTAACCGACTCTATTTGATTTCTACAAAAATAAAGAAAAAAATATCCTCCCATTACTGTAACTCCTAACAGATAGATAAGCAGCGCATACCCCACTAAAAGATAAACTAAATAAAAAAATACTAGTTCCACGATACCCGCCTCCCTTCTATTACAAAATATGATGGTTTGTATCATTTTGTAAGCGTTATCAAATAAAATGAGACATTTCTTGGAATATATTTCTTCATGAAGGTAAAAGTTAAGAAACGAGTTCAATATTCGAGGTGTACATTGTGGAAATTATTCAAAACAAGAAAGAAAAGAGACTTATAACTTTTGCACTTATTATTATTACAGTCTATTTAGCACCATTATTTATATTAGGTGACAATGCACATATTAGAGTGCATGATAATCTCGACTCCAATCTTGCGTGGTATAAAGTTTTGGTTAACAGCGGGGAGCTTTTTGGGTCTATTCATTCGACCATTCCTCAAGTGATTAATGGGTTACCGAGAAATGCTTTAGGTACAGAATTCAGCGGGATTGTTTGGCTTCATGCTTTGTTACCTACAATGGTGGCATATGCTGTAAGTCAGGCATTAACACGATATATCGCCTTTTTAGGGATGTACTTGCTTCTAAAAAAGCATTTTATTAAAGGAAAACACGCTCCATTGATTATCACAGGAGCCGCGTTAACCTTCGCGTTAACGCCTTTTTGGCCATCGGGAATGTTGAGTACACTAGGAATGCCGCTTGCTCTTTGGGCATTTTTAAACATACGAAACGGGGAAAATGATTGGAAAAATTACCTTGTCCTCGGATTGCTTCCGCTTTATTCAAGCTTTGTATTAGGATTCTTTTTCTTTTTAACAGCGATGGGGATTTTTTGGATAACAGATGGTGTTAGGGGCAAAGGGTGGAATATTCATTTTTTCCTTGCCATTGTATTTATGACGCTTATTTTTTTCCTAGTTGAATATCGGCTTGTTAGTTCATTTATTTTAATAGATGAACCGAACAGTAGAGATGAATATTTCCATGCCCGACTGACATTTTGGCATTGCGTACGATTAACATTCAAAAATTTTGTATTGGGGCACACACATGTGATGACGGTACATGGCTTGATTATACTTCCTGTCACGTTAATTGCTTTAGGTGTAGTGATAGCCAAAAGGTTATGGAAACGTGAAAGTGTCTTTTTCTTTTTGTTTATTTTAAACTTTTCTTTATCGGCATGGTATGCGTTTTGGTTTTATAAAGGATGGTTGCCTCTTACGGAAAAGTTTCATTTTATGGACACCTTTAACTTTGCACGGTTCCACTTTCTACGTCCTTTAATTATTTACGTATCCTTTGCACTTGGGTTAAAAATCATCCTTGATCACGTTAAGTATGGCAGTAAAGCGATAAAGGTTTTGATTATCGCGCAAACTATTATTTTATTAGGGGCTAATGAAGAAATTGTTCATAGAAAGAAACCATCTGTGAAGGAATTTTATGCGGAGAAATTATTTCAGGATATTGAGGAGTATATTAACTTGCCGCAAGAAGATTATCGAGTGGCGAGTATCGGGATACACCCAGCGATAGCACAATATAATGGATTTTACACTCTAGATACATATAATAATTTTTATCCATTGCGTTATAAGTACCAATTTCGACAAATAATTGAAAATGAATTAGCCAAAAATAAAACCATCAAAAAGTATTTTGATGAATGGGGCGGACGCTGCTATCTTTTTACAGACCAACTTGGAAAGCACTATATGTTTAAGAAAACCTCTTCAAAGAAATTAAAAGACCTAGAATTAAATATGAATCCTTTTAAAGAAATGGGAGGGAGGTTTATTTTTTCAGCGTTGCCGATTGACGAGCCACAAAAAAATGGTCTTACATTAGAGAAAGTGTTTGTATCAGAAAACTCAGCTTGGAAAATACATTTATATCAAGTGATGTAGCTAAAAGGAGGATGCAACCTATGAAGAAACCCACACTAACCATTGTCGTTCCTTGCTACAATGAAGAAGAGATCCTTCCTTATGCATTTAAAGAGTTAACGACATTCTTGCAGCAACTTATTGAAGAAAGTTGTGTATCGGAAGAAAGTAAAATTTTATTTGTTGATGATGGGAGCAAAGATAAAACATGGGCAATGATCTACCATGAAACACTAAAAAAGGAATTAATTCGTGGAGTAAAATTGGCGCGAAATGTAGGCCACCAAAATGCATTGCTTGCTGGTTTATTCACAGCAAAAGACAGTTCTGATTGTTTAGTGTCCATTGATGCGGATCTTCAGGATGATATAGAGGTGATTAGAGGGTTTATCGATAGATTTAATGAAGGGTACGATGTTGTGTATGGTGTAAGGAATAAACGGATCACAGATACGTTTTTTAAGAGAAACACAGCTCAATTGTTTTATCGACTAATGAAGAAAATGGGAGTTGACCTTGTTTATAATCACGCCGATTACCGACTTATGAGTAAAAGAGCTGTAGAAGAATTAACAGGATTTCAAGAAGTAAATCTCTTTTTACGCGGAATAGTTCCGTTAATCGGATTTCCCTCCACCTCGGTAGAATATGAACGGAAGGAAAGGCTTGCTGGTGATACGAAATATCCTTTAAAAAAAATGCTATCATTCGCTTTTGATGGAATTACCTCTTTTTCTGTAACACCAATTCGTTTTGTGTTAACAATAGGGTTATTATCTTTTTTTGTCAGCATGCTCTTTGGTAGTTATTTTTTGTTTTTAAAATTTTATGGGAACACTGAATTGGGCTGGACGTCTCTTATTACTTCCATTTGGCTTATTGGAGGTTTGCAATTAATCGCTATTGGATTGATTGGAGAATATATTGGAAAAGTATACAAAGAAACGAAAAAGCGCCCAAAATACATTATTGATATTGACTCCTACAATCTTCCGCTACCTAAACACTTGCTTAATAAGGAGATGGTAGAAGATGAGTCTGCTAAGTTGGCCTTTGGAAAGTTATCGGAAACGAATTAATCCTTTTGTGAAGTTTTTGCTTGTTGGCTTGGTGAATACCTTTGTCGGCTTATCCGTTATTTTTATTCTTCTTACTTTACTCGAACAGAGTTATTGGTTATCTACATTTTCCGGAAATGGGGTAGGGGCCTTTGTGAGTTATCTTTTAAACAGAAAATTTACATTTGAAAGCAATGTACCACACGTAAAAGGTGGATTGCGGTTTATACTGATTGTTTTTAGCTCTTACGTCATTTCTTATTATACTAGCTTTGTGCTTGCAAGTTGGTTTACAGAACTGTTTTCTTTTACATTCTTCCTAACACAAAAGGAATTGGCTGTAGTCGGCGGAACCGTACTTTATACTGTTACGAATTTTTTAGGGCAAAAATATATTGTATTTAAAGAAAACTAACTATCTGGGGAATATTTACATTGAAATACTACTATGAACGGTGTAGTATATAACTACAGGCTACGTTGTTCGTAATAATAATTAAGTTTTAACCTTTAAGCTGTAATAGGGAGTTTTACATCGAAACCCGAATGCCAGGCCTCCACTTTGTGACGAGGAAGGCAGGAATGTTTTTGCGAACACCCACTTTGAGGAGTGTGGTTTAAAACTTTCTTACTCAATATTACGGCAAATGTGGCTGTTACATATTTTATCAAACCAGTTTCCGTAGGGAGACTGGTTTTTTATTTAATTAAAAAACCAACCTATAAGCGTGTCACTTTGCTTATAGGTTGGTAATTATGCAGATTAGCCTTTTACAACATTCAATAAGGATTTTACATTTTCAATAACTTCTTTTGCATTTTCGATTGTCTCTATTATGATACCTTTTTTAAATTGAATGTCTTCTTGAATAGCTGTTTGCGTTTTTTGAAGCTGATTTGTCTCAGTTGTAATCTGATCAACATGTGACTGAATTTTTTCAACAATAGTATTTAAACCATCTACGACAGGACGTGTTTTTTTTAGTATTTTCACTAGTTCTATCCCTAAGTAGACGAAAGCGGCCACAAATAAGCCGATACTTGCATATACAATCCACATCGCATTCTCCACTCCTTCTATTAGAACCTCTTTCCTTTGTTTTTCCCTTCTTGTAAAAAAACTAACATTAAAACAGATTTTTATTTACTATTCAGTCAATACCTAATAAGCTTATAATAAGAGAAACTTTAATTATCGGAATGGGTTTTGTTCGTTCTTGTAAGAAAACAAACGGTTAGAGGGGATTTTTATGATGAAAGCCATTTTTTTTGATTTAGATGATACACTTCTTTGGGACCAAAAAAGTGTAAGTGAAGCATTCGCCTTAACGTGTAGGTATGCAAGTGAAAAAGTGAAGGTTGATCCTGAAAAACTGGAAAAAGCAGTACGTAATGCTGCAAAAGAATTATATTCTTCCTATGATACATATGCATTTACTCAGAAAATAGGCATAAATCCTTTTGAAGGTTTATGGGGGGATTTTTTAGATGAAGACGATAACTTCGTAAAGCTAAAGGAGATTGTTCCTTCTTATCGTAAAGAAGCTTGGACGAAAGGTTTACTTAATCTTGGTATAGACAATATTCCATTAGGAGAAGAACTTGCTGAGAGATTCCCCGAAGAGCGGAGAAAAAGTCCGTTCATTTACGATGAAACGTTTCGTGTGCTAGAAAAATTGAAAGGGAGATATAAACTTCTGTTATTAACAAATGGTTCGCCAGACCTACAGAATACTAAGCTAACGATTACACCTGAAATCTCTCCTTACTTCGATGAAATCATCATCTCTGGAGCTTTTGGAGTAGGAAAGCCAGATATCTCCATTTTTCAACATGCCTTAGAAAGAATGTCTGTTTCTAAAGAAGAAGCAATCATGGTAGGAGATAATCTGATGACAGACATTTTAGGCGCTACAAGAGCGGAAATAACATCAGTTTGGGTTAATAGACATGGGAAAAAGAGTGGGGATGTCCAACCTGATTTTGAAATAAATAAACTTGATGAGTTATTTTCCATTCTAGAAAAGGTATAGTCGCTAAAAGAAACCTAAAGGAATTTATCGCTCGTTAATTCGGGATACATAGGGCCGATTTATTTACAAATAAAACAGACACACCACTCAGCATGGTTGTGTCTGTTTTCCGACTTCAATATTTGCAAATGATTGATAAATCTCTGTACCTAGTATCTTATATCCTTCCGATGTAAGGTGGATACCATCGTCACTAATTAGGTATAACAAATCACCTGCTTGTTTTAGTGCTGTTCTAACATCAACTTTCCTTACACCCAATTCGTTTATTAGATTGTTTAAATGACGGTTGTACAATCCATGCCAATGTTCGATTCCGCCAACTTTGGAAATCCAGTGACTAATGGAATTACTATACCGGCTTGATATGTTTTTATAATAGCGAACGGGATCTAATGGCGGTAGGTTCAAAATAACAGGAGTTATACCTGTATTTTGTATAGTAGAAATAATGATTTTGACGTTTTCTACATAGCGCTCAAGTGGTACAATGGCTTGATGTTCTTTCTCAGGATGTTCGGCAACATTGCTCCAATCAAAATTACAATCATTTCCACCAATCCCGATAATGGCATAATCCGGTTTTTCATTTATAACATCTTTTTCTAACCTCGATAGCAATAAATCGGAATTATCATTAAATACTCCTTTGTTAATAACGGAAACATCCGCTTCTTTATTCTGAGAAAATAACTCTTGTAAAAATGATGGATAGTTCTCTTTCAGTATTCTTAAACGTCCTTTAACTATTGATACACCTCTTGTTAAACTGTCACCGAAACATATTATTTTCATTTATATTACCTTCTTACTAATTAGTGTTATCTCTATATTACAATAATTAAAAGACATGTTCAAAAAATGGAACCGTAAAAATCTCTTTCTTTTAGGGAAAAAAGAAATTGTATTTTGTCGATAAAAAATAAATGAAGAGTACTTTGGTACCCGATATTCCAACAAAAACTGCAACTTTGCTATGATAAATTATTAACTGTTCTAACTATACTTGTACCTTTCTACATAATGTCTAATGAGAAAGGAAATTCATTTAACACTTTGTATAATGAATTCTAAAATAGTACAAGTTAGAATAATAGTATGAATATTCAAATAATAATTTGAAACCCACTTTTCTGCGTTGTGGTACAAGAGAGAAATGAAAGCGTTTACTTTAATTGTTTTTCGTGAAAATTTCAAGGGGGAATTAGGATGTCTGACAAAGTAAATATTGGGCTGATCCAAGCTAAGCACGATGTAGATGGAAATGAACCAGTAGATGTTCATAAAGAAAAAGCCATTGAAAAGCATATTAAACTTGTGAAAGACGCCGCGAACAAAGGAGCACAAATCATTTGTTTACAAGAAATTTTCTATGGTCCTTATTTTTGTTCGGAACAAAACCCAAAATGGTATGACTCTGCAGAAGAAATACCGAACGGGCCTACAACAAAACGTTTTCAGGAACTAGCAAAAGAACTTGGAGTGGTAATTGTTTTACCTATTTACGAAAGAGAGGGTATTGCTACTTATTATAATACTGCAGCTGTTATTGATGCAGATGGTTCCTACCTAGGAAAATATCGTAAACAGCATATCCCTCATGTTGGAGTTGGTAATGAGGGGTATGGATTCTGGGAAAAGTTTTATTTTAAACCAGGGAATCTTGGATATCCTGTTTTTGACACAGCGTTTGCAAAAGTAGGAGTCTATATTTGCTATGACCGTCATTTTCCTGAAGGGGCACGTTTATTAGGTTTAAAAGGGGCAGAAGTTGTATTCAACCCATCCGCAACAGTTGCGGGTCTTTCAGAGTACCTATGGAAGCTTGAACAGCCTGCGCATGCAGTCGCTAATGGCTATTATCTCGGCGCTATTAACCGTGTCGGTTTTGAAGGTCCGTGGAATATGGGAGAGTTTTACGGACAGTCGTATTTAGTTGACCCAAAAGGAAACCGTGTTGTGACTGCTAGTAGGGATAAAGATGAAGTGGTTATCGGAGAGATGAATAAAAAGTTGATTAGGGAAGTTCGTGATACTTGGCAGTTTTATCGAGATAGAAGACCAGAGACTTATGATGATATGACAGCATTGCTGCCTTAGACTACTACTTTTTCACAAAAAATATTTGTGGAAAGGTTTCTGACAAGGAGATTTCATTTGGAATTTCCTTGTTTTAGAATGCTATTTAATAGAATAAGTACTTCACCGTAATTCCACCAAGATTAAATTGGCTTTCACTTTTCATGATGTCTAGTTCCAGCGGCTAGCCCCTCGAGGTCATAAGCCAATCCTCCCCAAAAGGCAAAAAGCGCCTTTCCGGGATGCTTGTCTTATGCTTGTCGGGGCTAATCAAGCCGCTTTCACTTTTCATGATGTCTAGTTCCAGCGGCTAGCCCCTCGAGATCATAAGCCAATCCTCCCCAAAAGGCAAAAAGCGCCTTTCCGGGATGCTTGTCTTATGCTTGTCGGGGCTAATCAAGCCGCTTTCACTTTTCATGATGTCTAGTTCCAGCGGCTAGCCCCTCGAGGTCATAAGCCAATCCTCCCCAAAAGGCAAAGAACGCCTTTCCGGGATGCTCGTCTTATGCTTGTCGGGGCTAATCAAGCCGCTTTCACTTTTCATGATGTCTAGTTCCAGCGGCTAGCCCCTCGAGATCATAAGCCAATCCTCCCCAAAAGGCAAAGAACGCCTTTCCGGGATGCTCGTCTTATGCTTGTCGGGGCTAATCAAGCCGCTTTCACTTTTCTAGTAAGGGGGAATCGATTTGTCAAGTTCTTTATCGTTATTAGATTTAGAGAGGAATTTTCAAGAAGCACACGATGGTTTAACGAACAGGGAAGCTGTCGAAGAAGCAAATCGATGTTTGTATTGCTATGATGCACCATGTATCCAAGCATGTCCTACAGGCATTGATATTCCATCCTTCATTAAAAAGATTGCTAGCGGAAACCTTAAAGGATCTGCTAAAACAATCATGACCGCAAATCCAGTTGGTGCCAGTTGTGCAAGAGTTTGTCCAACTGAAGAACTTTGTGAAGGGGCATGTGTATTAAATCATTCTACTAAGCCGATTATGATTGGTGACCTCCAACGTTTTGCAACAGATTGGGCAAGACATAATGATGCAGTACTTTTCTCACAGGGAAAACCGAATGGCAAAAAGGTTGCCATTATTGGGGGAGGACCTGCTGGATTATCCGCTGCTAGGGAACTAGCTATTTTCGGATACGACGTTACGATTTATGAAGCTGAAAAAGAAGCAGGTGGATTAAATACGTATGGAATCGTCTCGTTCCGATTACCTCAAGACATCTCCTTTTGGGAAGTAAATCAAGTAAAATCTTTAAATGTAAAAATCAAAACAAACACTCGTGTTGGCAAAGATATTTCTGCAGAAGAACTACTTGAGTCCTACGACTCTATTATTTTAGCTGCAGGAATGTCTCATGTACCTAATTTGAATATTGAAGGGGAGGAACTTGATGGTGTATATGATGCCATTGAATTCGTAAAATCAACAAAGGGGCAAAAGCTATCAAAAGATTTGATTGGTAAAAATGTTGTTGTTATTGGTGCTGGAAATACAGCAATTGATGGGGCGACATGTTCTGTAAGGTTGGGTGCTGACAATGTGAAAATTTTGTATAGAAGAACAGCGGAAGAAATGACTGCGTATGACTTTGAATACGAATTTGCTAAGCAGGATGGGGTTGAGTTTAGATGGCTTACGGCACCAACCAAAATCATTGGAGACGAGCAGGGAAAGGTGAGAGCAATAGAGTGTATCAAGATGGAGCTGGGTGAAGCTGGAGAAGATGGCCGGAGGCGCCCTGTTCCTGTACCTGGTTCTGAATTCACGTTAAAAGTAGATGCCGTAATCAAGGCTATTGGGCAGACTCGCCACCTTAGTTTGATAGAGCAATTTGGGTTAAAGCATGACAGTGGGGTTGTAGAAGTGAACAAGGAAACCTATGAAACTTCCAATCCAAAAATACTTGCTTGTGGAGATATTATTTTTGGCAAAGGGGTTGGAGAAGCCATGGTTGTGACGGCTGCACAACAAGGAAAGCTCGTGGCACATAGTCTCCATCAAAGGCTATTGGTTGTCTAGTTCGAGCGGCTAGAGGCTCGAGGTCTTTTTCGAAAAAACAGATGAGGGTAAAATGCACCCTCTTCTGTTTTGCCGAAAAAGCTTTTCGCCTCTGGGCAAGCCACTTTCGCTTTTCGTTTTGTCTAGTTCGAGCGGCTAGCCCCTCGAGGTCATAAGTCAATCATCCCCAAAAGGCAAAAAACGCCTTTTCGGGATGCTCGTCTTATGCTTGTCGGGGCTGACCGAGCCGCTTCCACTTTTTGTATTGTCTAGTTCGAGCGGCTAACTCGCTGTGAAAAAGATGACTTTCCTCTAAAAGCAAAGGGCGGATTTGGAGGAAAATCCCTATTTTCTTCGCGAGTTGACCGAGCCGTCTTCACTTTTCGAATTACACTAATTTTTTTAATAGAGGGGGAATGATTGGATGGCGGATTTACGTACAAATCTTGCAGGAATTAAATCACCCAATCCATTTTGGTTAGCTTCTGCACCACCGACTAACTCGGGCTATCAAGTTCAACGTGCTTTTGAAGCAGGATGGGGAGGCGCAGTGTGGAAGACACTAGGGGATCCGATTATTAATGTTTCTTCCCGTTTTGCAGCGGTAGGGTTTAACGGGCAGAAGGTAGCGGGATTCAATAATATTGAATTAATAACCGATCGTCCACTTGAAGTGAATTTAAAAGAGATTTATGAAACAAAAAAAAGGTTTCCTAATCATGCAATTATTGCTTCTCTAATGGTGGAGCCACAACAGGAGAAATGGCATGAAATTGTCAAAAAGGTAGAGGCTGTTGGCGTCGATGGATTGGAATTGAATTTTGGTTGTCCACACGGAATGGCGGAACGAGGGATGGGTTCTGCATCAGGTCAGGTACCAGAGCTCGTTGAAAAACAAACTTATTGGGTGAAGGAAGTAGCACAGACACCCGTAATCGTTAAACTTACACCTAATATTACAGATATTACCGTTACAGCTGAATCTGCGGTAAAAGGTGGCGCCGATGCTGTTAGTATGATTAACACTATTAACAGTTTAGCGGGTGTAGATTTGGACACGTGGAATACTATCCCGCACGTAGGGGGGAAAGGAGCTCACGGTGGATACTGTGGACCAGCAGTTAAACCAATTGCATTAAATATGGTTGCAGATTGTGCTCGTAATCCTCACATAAACGTACCGATATCTGGTATGGGCGGTGTATCTAGCTGGCAGGATGCAGTGGAATTTATGCTAATGGGGGCAACAGGTGTTCAGGTTTGTACAGCCGCGATGCACCACGGATTTAGAATTGTAGAAGATTTCAAAGAGGGGTTAAATAATTATTTAGACGAAAAAGGGTTGGATTCAGTACAAGACATTATTGGGAAAAGTGTTCCGAAATATTCCGATTGGGGCAACCTTGACTTAAATTATCATGTCGTAGCAAAAATTAATAATGATGTCTGCATCAACTGCAACAAATGTCATATCGCATGTGAAGATACGTCCCATCAATGTATTGATATGTTGAAGGATCCTAAAGGAAATCCTTATTTAAAAGTTCGCGAAGAAGATTGTGTCGGCTGTAACCTATGTTCCATTGTCTGCCCTGTAGATGGTGCAATTGATATGATTGAAGTTCCGAGTGGGCATATGCCAATGACATGGAACCAACGTCAAGCAGCAGTAGGATCTATTGGTGGCAATACGGTTGATACAACAAAATAAATTAGGAGGGATTTGAATGAAGAAAATTATTAAAAACGGAGTAATCGTTACCGCAACAGACACGTATGAAGCAGATCTGCTAATAGAAAATGGAAAAATAGCTGCTATTGGAACAAATTTCGATACAAATGGCGTTGAAGTAGTTGACGCTGAAGGAAATTATGTATTCCCTGGAGGAATTGATCCCCACACCCATTTAGAAATGCCATTTGGCGGTACTGTCTCCAAAGATGATTTTGAAACAGGAACAATTGCTGCTGCTTTTGGAGGGACTACCACTGTTATTGATTTTTGTCTCACAAATAAAGGGGAGCCGTTGCAAAACTCTATTGACACTTGGCATGCTAAGTCAAAAGATAAAGCCGTTATCGATTACAGTTTTCATTTAATGATTGGTGAAATTAATGAAAAGGTTCTAAAACAACTACCTGAAGTGATTGAAAAAGAAGGAATAACATCCTTCAAAGTATTTATGGCATATAAAAACGTTTTCCAAGCAGATGATGAAACACTTTTCCGTACATTAGTAACAGCAAAAGAGTTAGGTGCTCTTGTTATGGTTCATGCCGAAAACGGCGATGTCATCGAATACTTGACGGAGAAAGCATTGAAGGAAGGGAACACGGAACCTATTTATCATGCCTTAACAAGACCTCCTGAGCTTGAGGGAGAAGCTACAGGTCGTGCTGCTAGATTGACAGGACTTGCAGATTCACAGCTTTATGTTGTACATGTGTCTTGCTCAGATGCAGCCGAACAAATCGCACAGGCAAGAAGTAAAGGATTAAATGTATGGGGGGAAACATGCCCTCAATACTTAGTTCTTGACCAATCATACTTAGAGAGGCCGAACTTTGAAGGAGCAAAATACGTATGGTCACCGCCTCTTCGCGAAAAGTGGAATCAAGAAATTCTTTGGAATGCGTTAAAAAGCGGACAATTACAAACACTTGGGTCTGATCAATGCTCCTTTGATTTCAAAGGACAAAAGGATCTTGGTAAAGGGAATTTTACGAAAATTCCTAATGGTGGGCCAATTATCGAGGATAGAGTCTCTATCTTATATTCTGAAGGGGTAAATAAAGGTAGAATTACCCTTAATCAGTTTGTTGATATCATGTCTACCCGAAGCGCCAAGTTATTTGGATTGTACCCACAAAAAGGTACGATTGCAGTAGGTTCTGATGCAGATATTGTCATTTTTAATCCTAACAAAGAAAGAGTTATATCTGCTGAAACACACCATATGGCTGTCGATTACAATGCGTTCGAGGGGATGAACGTGACTGGTGAAGTTGTCTCCGTTTTCTCTCGTGGAGACTATGTTGTAAAAGACAAAAAATTTGTCGGTGAAATTGGAAAAGGTAAATACTTGAAGAGAGCAAAATACGGTTCAGAGCTTTCTTCAAAAGAGAGGGAGACACTTCAATCATCTTAACACCATGCGTACTCCATACTAAACTTTCTTGAACTACTCCTTGAGGCCGATTACAAAAAAGTGCTTATTTCTCACTAGTATAATAGAGAGTACTTTTTAATCGGCCTCCTCTCTCTAGTGTTTGGGTTAACTGTAAGGTTTGTCTTAAGAAGAAAACCATACCAAACAAAAGGAGTGTTCCATTTGAAAAAAAGTTATTTAAAATCACCTGATTTATTACCGATTAATGGAAAAGGTAGAAAGATTACAAATTTAGGATTCTCGTTTATGTGGGTTGGCATGGTCGTTGTTCTTGCTACATTTGCTATTGGTGGAGCTGGTATTATGAGCTTGCCTCTTCCTCTCGTAATATTGGCGACAATTATTGGATCCCTTGCAATAGGTCTATGTATTACTTTAACCGGTGATATCGGTATTGAGCATGGATTATCCTTCCCTGTTTATATGAGAGCCCCGTTTGGAACATTAGGTACTCATATACCATCACTAGCACGTGGGCTAACCGCATCAATGTGGTTTGGAATTAACACATACTTTGGGTCCACTGCGATGAATGGAATCTTAAACATATTATTTGAATTTGATAATTGGTTTGTATGTTTCCTGATTTTTGCAGCACTCCAACTAGTTAATACCGCATTAGGAATAAAAGCTGTAGAAAGATTTGCTGACCTAGCAGCCCCAATTATTATCTTAATTTCCATTTGGATGTATTCTTCCTTATCCGACTCCGCTGCAGCACAAGGAAGAGATATTTGGAGCTGGGTAGAAAATCCCGTGACAGGAGGGGCAGCAGTTACTGCATTTCTTGTTGTTATTTTTAGTAATATGGGGTTTTGGGCAACGTTAGCAGCTGATATTCCTACCATTTCCCGTTTTATTAAGGCACCGAAAAATGAAAAAAATTGGTTTAAGCGAAACAAAAGTGCGATTATAGGAAATCTTATCACCATGCCTATTGTTCAATCCTTTATGGTGGCGATTGGAGCAATTTCCTATGTAGCAGTTTTAAACTATGATCCAGTTATCGCCCTACAGGAGGCAGCGAGTGGACTTATTCTTGGAATTCTACTTCTAATGATTGTGCTTGCCCAGTGGTCAACGAACATAGCAGCGAATATTGTACCTGCTGCAACAATCTTTTCCAATGTTGGTGGACCAAAATTTCCATTTTGGGCAGGAGTTATCACGGCTGGAATTGTCGGTATTGTTGTTCAACCTTGGAATTTATTCGGCATCATTACGGCAGTTCTGTTGTTTGTAGGTGGTATTTTATCTGCCATTGTAGGCATACTCGTTGCCGATTATTATTTTATCCGTAAAAGAAGGGTAAATGTTCCTGATCTTTATGAAGAAAATGGTCAATTTCAATATAGGAATGGAATCAACTATGCAGGTCTAATATCCTGGATTATTGGTGGGGCAGCATCGTATTTTGTTCCAAGTTTTTCTTTCTTAGTTGGCTTTGGAGTAGGTGCACTATGCTATTACATTCTCGCTAAATTTTGGTGGTTTAAAAAATATGAACAAGCGGAACTAGTTAATCCAAGTGATGAGAAATATCTTGGGATTTCTGTCGGACGTGAATGGGATATAGCTTTACAAGAGAAACCTGCTATTCTCGAAGAAGTCTCTGAGTCTACAAATCTTTCGTGATTTCATAAGGATGGTGAAGATATGTCTGAGTATCAAGAGTTTTTAACGGAAAGAGATAAAATCGATGTTCTGATTCAACAAGGTTTTCGTATTATAAAGGTAACCGAAAATTTAAGTGGAGCATTTGTCCTGTTTAAACACAAACAAAATAATAGAAGTGTCACCCTGCATGTCAAAACAGCAAATGCGAGAAAGTACTTTTCTAATTTACTTGTTAACGGACAATAGATGTAGCTACTTATGGAAGGAGGGGAATGAAGTATGTCAAGCTGTAGAATTAATAAAACTCAGTCAAAACCAAAAACAAACAACAATTCTACTTTACCTATTTGTTTTAAAAATACAGAAGAACTAATAGAAGCTACGATAGATATACTGACTTCATCCGGAAAGAATGAAGAAGACTTTTCTAATGCAATGAATAGGGAAGTGCTTGTTTATTTCCCCCTTTTCCATTAATTAAGAGTAACGCCTTCTATAAGTGAGAATTTTCCGTTCTCTTGTCCAATAGTTTCCCTCAAGAAGGTGATTTGTTCCTTTAGAGGGAAATCTCTTTTTAACAGCGAGCTACCCGCTAGTACTAAAACAAGGAGTACAAAGATGAAACAAAACTTCCATTTAACCGTTAAAGATATACTAAGTCGTAAAAATTTTGAGCATGCAAGAATAATCGCAGGAAATAAAGGTGTAAATCGTCCTGTCAAATGGGTACATGTAGTGGAAGTAACAACAATAAAAAATTTACTGAATGGAAATGAACTTATCCTCTCAACAGGTGTTGCCTGGAAGAAGGAAGAGACATTTCTATCCCTTTTCAAGCAGCTAATAGACTGCGGCGCAGCAGGGCTATGTATTGAGATCAGAACTAACATAACCACAATTCCCGATAGCATAATAGAGCTTGCCGAGAAGCATTCCTTTCCTATTATCGTTTTTGAACAAGAAGTTCCCTTTGTCTGCATTACACAAGACATACACGCATCATTAATTAACCAACAATATGAAATGATTTCAAACTTAGAACGCTATGGGCAATCACTAAATAAGAAACTGCTTCATATTGAAAACTACAAAGATATTTTACGTTATCTACATGAAGAGCTTAATGTAACTGTTCTTTTTCAACTAAAAGATCATTCCCTAGAAGTTGTTCCGGGAGTCACCGGAAAAAACAAGAAATTACTCTCAGAGTTAAAAGAAGAAAAAAGCAAGCAAATTGCATCATCGAAAGTCGTTCTCTTCGGTCAAGAATATGCTGAAGTTTTCATGTATCATCCCGACTATTCATTTGGTGAATACGAATTATTGCTGTTGGATAGAACATCAACGGCACTTGCTCAATATTTATTGCGGGAGTTATATGTAAGCGAGAAAAAAAGGGCAGAGAATTCAAAGTGGCTTAGTTCTTGGCTGCAAGGAAAACAGACAGCGGAAACAATCTCAACATATCTATCTAAAATAAACTCAGCATCCTCAATTAATGGTGGGGTTGTATGTATTTGTTCGCACGAGATATTAACTGAAAGCGAAAACCTTGATTTAACTTATTTTATTCTTGTATCAAGAAATATATTTGAACAACAAGGGTTCGTCGTATTAACAGAAAACCAGAAAGATAGACTCACTTATATTTTATTGAATATTCGCCGCACTTCCGATTGGAAAGAGCGATTAACAGCTGCTTTTGAAAGAATAAAAGAATCAGAACTTCTAAAAAGCAAGACTAGCCCTGCGATCTTTTTTTCAGCTGGTACTTTTCAAAACGACCTTATGAGAATACACCAGAGTTACGAAACGGCGGAACAAACGTTTTCTCTCTACAAAAAATTAAATAAGGAAGAAACCTATTATTTTTATGAAGATTTACATTTGTACCGTTTTATTTCCTTACTCGACAGTCAAGTCGATATGCAAGAAACCGCAGAAAATTTTTTCTCCTCACTTATTCAATATGACCAACAAACGAGCGGTCATCTATTCGAAACATTAGAAGTTTACCTTAATTGTCACGGTTCAAAAAAAGAAACGGCCAAAAAATTATTTATTGTAAGGCAGACACTGTATCACCGCTTGAAAAAAATTGAAGAACTATTAGGTGAGGATTTCATGTCACCTGAAAAAAGGGTAACCATTGAGTTTTTGTTGTTCGCATATAAATATTTACAAAACCCAAACGACGTGAAAGAGTATCAAACTAGAAAAGCATAAAAGATGTTAAACGAAACAAGCTCGATTATTTACATTATGTCTAATGAAAGATATACATTCATCTTTCATAATAGGCAGTAGAGTAACTAATGAAGAATGCGGCTAGTAAAACTAAAACTCTTCGCCGCTTGAATTTTAGGAGGAGGATCAATCACTTATGACTATAACAAAAAAAGAAATTGTTGTTCTAAAAAATTATATTAATGGCAAATGGGTAGAATCAACAAGTTCCAAAACGTTAGAAGTGTTAAATCCTGCAACAAATGAAGTATTGGCAAGTGTCCCGATTTCTACAAAAGAAGATCTAGAACAGGCCGTACTTGCTGGTAAAGAAGCGGCAAAAACATGGAGAAAGGTACCAGTTCCTAAACGAGCCCGCATTTTATTTAAATATCACACACTCCTATCAGAAAACCATGAAGAATTAGCTAGACTGGTTGTTCAAGAGAATGGAAAAGCCTATAAAGAAGCGTATGGCGAAGTGCAGCGAGGTATAGAGTGTGTTGAGTTTGCTTCAGGTGCACCTACTTTAATGATGGGAGAAAATTTAAGTGGTATTGCAGAGGAAATCGATTCCGAGATGTTCCGTTATCCATTAGGTGTTGTAGGAGGGATAACACCATTCAACTTTCCAATGATGGTTCCACTCTGGATGTTCCCAATGGCGATTGCATGCGGAAACTCTTTTGTCTTAAAGCCTTCTGAACGCACTCCAATATTAGCAAATCGTTTAGCAGAGTTATTTACAGAAGCGGGTGCACCAGATGGAGTATTAAATGTTGTCCATGGTGCACATGATGTTGTAAATGGATTATTAGAACACAAAGATATTGCTGCAATTTCCTTTGTGGGATCGCAACCTGTCGCAAAATATGTATATGAACGAGCTGCAGCAGAAGGAAAGCGAGTACAGGCCCTTTCTGGAGCAAAAAACCATCATGTCGTAATGCCAGATGCAGACCTTAATAAAGCAGCAGACCACGTTATTAGTTCTACATTTGGTAGTGCAGGTCAGCGTTGTATGGCATGTAGTGCAGTAGTTGTTGTTGGAAATAATGAGAAGTTTATTGAAATATTAAAACAAAAGGCAAACGAATTAGTTATCGGAAACGGAATGGATGATGAAGTACTACTTACACCGGTTATCCGAAAAGAGCAGCGTGAAAGAGCTATTGGATATATTCGCAAGGGACTAGAAGAAGGTGCAACACTCATTCGCGACGGACGTAAAGAAATGGATGAGCTAGAAGATGGAAATTTTCTAGGTGCAACGATTTTCGATCATGTTACACCAGATATGACAATTGCGAAGGAAGAAATTTTTGCTCCAGTTCTAAGCTTACTACGCGCGAAGGACTTAGATGAAGGGCTCGATTATATCCGCCAATCTCGATTTGGTAATGGAGCAACACTTTATTCAAAAGACGCGAAAGCTGTACGCCAGTTTAGGGAGGAAGCAGACGCGGGGATGATTGGAATAAATGTAGGCGTCCCAGCTACAATGGCATTCTTCCCGTTTTCTGGATGGAAAGACTCTTTTTATGGTGACATGCACGTAAACGGGAAAGACGGAGTCAATTTCTATACTCGTAAAAAAATGATTACTTCCCGTTTTGATTTTTAAGGTGTCACATAAATTAGATAATAGGCTTACCAAAAGGAGGGGTTTTAATGGTTAAAGCAGAACAGTCTCAAGATGTAGTGCTAGCGCAAGACGAGCAATTCATTTGGCACTCCATGAAGCCGTACAATCCTAATGCTACAATGGTTGTGACAGAGTCAAACGGATCATGGGTTACAGATACAAATGGAAAGAAATATTTAGATGCTATGGCTGGCCTTTGGTGTGTAAACGTTGGCTATGGGCGCCAAGAATTAGCGGAAGCTGCTTATGAACAATTAAAAAAGATGGCATATTTTCCATTAACACAAAGTCATGAACCGGCCATCAAGCTTGCACAGAAGTTAAATGAATTACTTCAGGACGATTATGTTATCTTTTTTTCCAACAGCGGCTCTGAAGCAAATGAAACTGCTTTTAAAATTGCCCGTCAATACCATCAGCAAAAAGGGGAGCATAACCGTTATAAAATCGTTTCACGATATCGTTCCTATCACGGAAATTCAGCTGGGGCATTAGCAGCAACTGGGCAAGCTCAGCGAAAATATAAATACGAACCATTAGCTCCAGGATTTATCCATGTTGCACCGCCAGATAGCTATCGGGATGAGGATGCGGTAGACCCACATGAGCTATCCTCCGTTAAAGAAATTGACCGCGTCATGACGTGGGAACTAAGCGAAACGGTCGCAGCGATGATCATGGAACCTATTATTACTGGCGGAGGTGTACTTGTTCCACCAGAAGGGTATATGAAAGCTGCAAAAAAGGTATGTGAAAAGCATGGTGCCCTCCTAATCGTCGATGAAGTTATTTGTGGATTTGGAAGAACTGGAAAACCATTTGGATTCATGAATTATGACGTGAAACCAGATATTATTACAATGGCAAAAGGGGTTACTAGTGCGTATTTGCCGCTTTCTGCAACTGCCGTAAAACGAGAGATTTATGAAGCGTTTAAAGGGACAGAGGAATACGATTACTTCCGTCACATCAATACCTTTGGCGGCAACCCTGCTGCATGTGCATTAGCGTTGAAGAACATTGAAATCATGGAAAACGAAAGTCTTTTTGAACGTTCCAGAGAATTAGGCGAAAAAATGTTAAATCAATTAAAAACTAGTCTTCAAAACGTTCCGTACGTTGGAGATGTGAGAGGAAAAGGGTTGTTGATTGGCATCGAACTAGTAGAAAATAAGGAAACAAAAGTACCTCTTCAAGTAGAGAAGGTAAATGAGGTAATCGCCTATTGTAAAAAACAAGGCATCATTATCGGTAAAAATGGTGCTACTGTCGCTGGATACAACAACGTACTAACACTCTCGCCACCTTTAACAACAGAAATAGAAGACTTGAATTTTATTGCAAAGGTAGTTGCAGAAGGTATTAAAAAATTAAATTAGATTAAGGAAAAAGGCGGACTAATGCAGTTCGTCTTTTTTAGGGAGTTAGTACCAATTTACTAACATACTTATTTTTTATAAAAAACAAGCAAAAATAAGGGGGTAAAAAATTATTTTACAAAGGGGTTTTTTTGTGACAAAGAATAAGCAAACGCCTTCACCAGAAGTCGATCAAAGAAAATTACTTAACGATAAAGTCAAAGCTCTTCGAGAAAACAATTTTGAAGATGGACATGTGCGAAGAGTTACTCAGAATGGTGCACAAGGTCAATAAAAACATCCTTCTTAATTAGGTAAAAGCGATTCTTTCATAAAGAATCGCTTTTACTATGTAATTTATTTATTCCATTCAGCTTACATCTGTTCCCATTCTTCTTGGGATGGTCCGTATAAGCCTGGAACTGTTAGTCCCGCTTGACGCATTAAAACAGTCATTTGACCACGATGATGTGTTTGATGCTGTAGAAGAACTAATAATACAGCTCCTAAAGGAAGTTTCTGTCCAAAGAAATCAACCATGCTTGTCATTTTCTCGTCATTCCACTCTTCTTTAACTGCATTTTGGAAACCTTTTGTCATTTGTCGATAACCGTCTGAAATCTCTTCTACTGAGAGGTCTTCATTGTTTTGTCTTTCAGCATGTTCTACATTTAAACCAATGGACGTCATCATATGGGGCACTGCTTCGACGAGATGCCAAGCAAGCTCCCCTAAACTTCTGTGATTTTCAGCAACCTTCTGTGAAAGCGATTCTTCTGATAGGTTATCAAGTACCCTCTGAGTTGAAGCTGCTTCAAGCTCCCAATTTTGTATAAAATCATTCAAATTTCGAAACATATTTTTTCCTCCCGATGCGAAATAATTATTTTCAAATACTCCATTTAGGATTTGATTACATGCCTTTTAAAAATAACGCTAATTTTACAAAAATACAAATGAACAACTCGTTCATAAAGCTTTTATGATTTATTAATTGCACGTAAAAAGGCAATCGTTGACCTTTGATTGTTGAATGAAGAATTTTTGTTTTTTTCCCCTCTTAAATGGGTAACATAAAAATATTTACAGCAGCATTGTCAAATGAGGACATCTAGAAAATAGCTAAAGAAGGGGGATGAAATCATGAAACTGACATCTGAACAACGTATCCAGTTGCACGAATTCAATAATTTAACAAAAACGCTTAGCTTTAATATGTATGATATATGCTATACAAAAACAAGAGAAGAACGCGAAGCTTATATTGAGTATATTGATGAAGAATACAGTGCAGAAAGGCTAACTAAAATACTTAATAATGTTTCTGATATCATTGGTGCCCATGTATTAAACATCGCAAAACAAGACTATGTACCACAAGGAGCAAGTGTGACGATATTGGTGTCTGAAGGGCCGGTGGTAGAAGTACCGAATGAGTCTTACGAAGAGTCACCGGGACCGCTTCCGGATTCGGTTGTCATGCAATTAGATAAAAGCCATATTACCGTTCATACATATCCGGAATATCATCCAAATGAGGGGATTAGTACGTTTCGCGCTGATATAGATGTGTCTACTTGCGGGGAGATTTCCCCACTTAAAGCACTTAATTATCTTATTCATTCTTTTGATACTGATATTATGACAATGGATTATCGTGTCCGTGGTTTCACGCGCGATATTAATGGAGAAAAGTTGTTTATTGACCATGACATTAATTCCATACAAAATTATATTCCTGACAATGTGAAGGACTCTTACGATATGATTGATGTTAACGTGTATCCACAAAATATTTTCCATACAAAGTGCAAATTAAAAGAATTTGATCTAAACAACTACCTTTTTGGCTATACAAAGGATAAGCTCGATGCTGTGGAGAGAAAAGAAATTACGGATAGACTAACAAGAGAAATGAATGAAATTTTTTATGGGAAAAATATGAAATAACTATGGTGTAAAAAGCGGTTCTTGTAATGGAGAATCGTTTTTTTCATTTAATGTATTAGATATGAGTCATTAATTAGACTGTTAACGCGAAAACTATTAGTATTATTACAGAAAAGCAATATTCTACTTGCTAAAACTGAAAAGGCTCAATTAGGGGCAACAAGCTTTTTTAATAAAATAGAGGAGGTCGCTCTTTGATTTTAACTATTTTGTTAAAAAAGTTCTCAAGTCCCTAGCCGTTAGAACTAGATAAAGGGGATTTATAATGAAAAGGCTAGAAATTCTGCACGATGAAGCAGTGCAACAGACGAAACAAAAAGCAATGGATGACCTAGACCGTTTTCTCGGATCAAAAGATACATGTCCTTCTTATGAAGAATATATTACCAATAGACGTCATTATCTTGAACAGCTATGGGTTAATATTTGGCTTAATAAGGTAACAAATGATGTCCCAAGAAAAGAGAAAAAAGAATTTTTACGCGAAAAAGATTATGAGGTAGAAGGGGTGGATAAAAAACTAATTAATAAGGTTTTTCGTAATGAAATGCGAACCTATCAGTCTTTCCCGCTATTAGAATGGCTTGACAGTGAAATTGCCCCTGATAAAAGTGACTGGAATGAGCGCTATGTGCAAGCAAAAGAATTGTTCATTCAACGCGAAGAAGAAAAAAAACAGCAGGAATTGGAGAAAGATGTTACAGAACGCTTGAGGAAAGAAATTGATCATCTTGTCAATCAACACCGAATGACAGCGTATTTATACATAAGACATCGTATTGCATTAATCCTTATGGATGATTTTAAAAATGGGGTAAAATATAAAACCATTGACACTTTTAGATTGGAAGAAAAATTAGAAGAACAAGGGAGTTTTATCCCGGAAGATTATTCCATGATAAGTGATTTTTTTCAAGAACTAACAGGAGAAATTCATAAAACGACACATTGGGATAGAGGTTACTGGGAATATGAAATTTATTTTGACAAATATGAGCAAATAGTATTCGATCTAACTTCTAAAATAATTCCAGAACTAGTGCTAAACAACCTTTCAGTCAATCTTCTTCATCAATACGAAGTTGTTTACAATGACAAACTTACTTATAAAGATTTGAAAAAAATGTTAGCTGAACCTATCTATAGTTTTGGCGATTATTATATTGACATTATTCAAGAAGAGTTTGTAGCAGATCTTGTAAACTTAGCAGAAATTCCTTTTGATGAAAGTGTTCATTTGGAAGTATATGAAAGAGATCTTGCTAACCGAGAAATAAGAAAGGCGGAAGAAAAAGCAGCGTTAGAACAAAAAAAACAAAAAGAAAAACAAATGCTGCAAGATATTTTTGGTAGAGAGTATAGTCCATCGCTATCCGAAAATATACAATATATTCTCCATATCGGCGAAACGAATACAGGAAAAACCCATCATGCATTACGAGCAATGAAAGAGGCTAAAAGCGGTTTATATCTCTCTCCATTACGGTTACTAGCCCTTGAAGTTTTCGATAAACTTAACGAGGAAGGGATTCCATGTAACTTAAAAACAGGAGAGGAAGAAAAAGAGATGCCTGGGGCAAAACATATCTCCTGTACTGTTGAAATGTTTTATGAAAAGGATATATTTGATGTGGTCGTAATCGATGAAGCACAAATGCTGGCAGATAAAGATAGAGGGTTTTCTTGGTATAAAGCAATTACGCAGGCAAATGCAAAGGAAGTGCACATTATTGGAAGCAGAAATGTGGAACCGATGCTTCTTGAGCTTTTAGGTGATAGTAATATTGAAGTTCATGATTATACTCGCGATATTCCACTTCAAGTGGAATCAAAAGAATTCTCGCTAAAGGATGCCCGAAAAGGAGATGCCATCGTTTGTTTTTCTAGAAGAAAGGTACTCGAAACAGCATCAAGACTTCAAAGTAATGGACATTCTGTCAGTATGATTTATGGAAGTATGCCCCCAGAGACTAGAAAAAAGCAGATGCATCGTTTTAGTAAGGGGGAAACAAATATCATTGTCGCAACAGACGCCATTGGGATGGGGTTAAATTTACCGATTCGTAGAATAGTTTTTCTTGAAACAGAAAAGTTTGATGGAACGAGAAGAAGAAGGTTAAATTCCCAAGAAGTAAAGCAAATTGCAGGACGTGCTGGACGAAAAGGAATCTATAATATAGGAAAAGTCGCTTTTTCAAAAGATATAAAAATAATGAGGAAGTTATTAGAACAGCAAGATGAACCAGTTCAATCATTTGCAATTGGACCGACAAACAATGTATTTGAACGTTTCCAAAAATATTATCATGATCTTGGGAACTTTTTCGACCTGTGGGAAAAATTTGAAAGTCCTTATGGTACAAAAAAGGCAAGTCTTTTTGAGGAGAGAGAGTTGTATGAACTAGTACGCGATACGGAAATAGAAGCAAAGCTCAATATGATGGACCTTTACGGATTTCTACATCTTCCGTTTTCAAAAAAAGAGCAAGAACTTACAGAACAATGGCTACACACAATGTTTGCAATCGTTGATGGGACGGAATTGCCAGAACCAGTTATTAAAACGAAGAATCTTGAGCAACAAGAAGTTTCTTATAAAGCGGTTGGACTTCATTTGTTGTTCCTTTACAGACTTGAGAGGAAAACGGAAGCCATCTATTGGGAACGAGTAAGAGAGGAAATAGCGGACGGGGTACATGAAAGTCTGAATACGGAAATATCAACAATGACGAAAACATGTCAACGTTGCGGAAGGGCACTCCCATCTGACTTCAAATTTGTTGTTTGTGATAGTTGCCATTTCTCTCGAATCCGGAAGAAAAGAAAACGATATTATCGATAAATGTAAAAAACACTGACCTATAAGTATTAATCGCTTATAGGTCAGTATTAGAGAGAATCCTTACTGTCTAACAGTGAACTTATTGATTTTGTTGATTTGTTAATGATTGCTCTGCAATGGCGATTAGACGTTTTGTCATTTCTCCGCCGACAGAGCCGTTTGCTCGAGCGGTCGTATCTGCACCAAGTGTGACTCCAAACTCACTTGCTATCTCTTCCTTCATTTGGTTGAGAACATTTTCTGCACCAGGAACAACAAGTTTGTTTCTTGCCATGATACATCACTCCCGACGATTATTTGAGCAAAAGCCATTGCTCTTTATTAATTTTCCCCCAAAAAAGATTATTTTATTGAAAAAGGTCAGGTCAATCTTTTCCAAAGTTAACTTACTCCAGATGTACTAACAATTTTTTATATAAATTCCCGTTAATTGTTGAACATATTTTTAATTGAATATAAAATTCAGTAGGAATAATATTGTTACAAGTAGAATATAGAATTGTTTGAGCTGAAAAAACGAAGAGGCATTAATTAGAAAGGGGAGGAATTGTTAATGAATTCACATGAAATAGAATACATGCTTCATGGGGACGACATGCAATTTGTTGAAATCGAATTAGACCCAAGTGAAAGTGCTATAGCTGAAGCCGGTGGAATGATGATGATGGAAGATGGCATTGAAATGGAAACAATATTTGGGGATGGAGCACAAGGCGGGAAATCAGGATTTTTAGGCAAACTCGTCGGTGCTGGAAAACGCGTTTTGACGGGGGAAAGCTTGTTTATGACAGTTTTTACTAACAATGGGGTAGGAAAGAAGCATGTTTCGTTTGCGGCACCTTATCCTGGTAAAATTATCCCTGTTGATTTAAGTGAGTTAGGTGGAAAAGTAATTTGTCAAAAGGATGCCTTTTTATGTGCAGCAAAGGGTGTTTCCGTTGGAGTTGATTTTCAGAAAAAATTAGGAACTGGATTCTTTGGGGGCGAAGGGTTTATTATGCAAAAACTAGAAGGAGATGGATTAGCATTTCTTCATGCTGGAGGAACAATCCAAAGAAGAGAGCTACAGCCAGGTGAAACATTGCGAATTGATACTGGCTGTCTAGTAGCGATGACAAAAGAGGTTGATTATAATATTGAGTACGTTGGTAAAATAAAATCTGCCTTTTTTGGAGGCGAAGGTCTATTTTACGCTACCGTTCGTGGTCCAGGTACAGTTTGGATTCAATCCCTTCCGTTTAGTCGTTTAGCTGATCGTATTTTTGCAAGTGCGCCTAAAAATGGTGGTAGAACAGGTGAAGGAAGTATTTTAGGGGGATTAGGTGATCTTCTGAATGGTGATGATTAACAGATTGTAGTATATATAATTTACCTTCCCTACAAGACGTGTTTTAAAAGCATGTCTTGTTTTTATTAGAAGCTCAATGGTGTTCAATAGCTCCGAGCGAATATATAGATAGTATAAGAACGAATGCTAATAGTTATTTAACATCACGATAATAGTAATTGGATTCGATGAGCAAAATATACGTAAGTTCCCATCAAAATATGCTATTCTTTTTACACTATCAACTAAAGAGGTGTAATGATGAAAATAGAAGTATGGTCTGATTTTGTTTGTCCGTTTTGTTATATAGGTAAACGTAGATTAGAGGAAGCGTTAGAACAGTTTCCTCATAAAGAAGACGTGGAAGTAATATTCAAGAGCTTTGAGCTTGATCCTAATTCGGAACGTAATTCAGGTAAAACAATTCATGAAGCATTGGCAAGTAAATATGGAACATCTATTGAACAAGCAAAGAAGATGAACGAAAATATGGGGCAACAGGCAGCAACAGTTGGGCTAGATTTTCAATTTGATAATATGATTCCAACAAACACATTCGATGCTCATCGGTTAGCAAAATACGCTAAAAACGCTGGGAAGGCACCTGAAATGACAGAACGCTTGCTAAAAGCATATTTTACACAATCTCAACATATTGGCAGTCATGAAACATTACTAAAACTAGCTGAAGAAGTTGGGCTAGATCGTAATGAATCTGAGGCTGTTCTAAGAAGTAGCGATTTTGAAAATGAAGTGCGTGCTGATGAAGAAGAAGCACGAAACATTGGGGTTCAAGGTGTTCCATTTTTTGTTTTAAATCGAAAATATGCAATTTCTGGCGCACAACCCCTTGAAGTATTTACAAATGCTCTCCAAAAGGTATGGGAAGAAGAAAATGCACAACCAAGTTTGCAAACATTAACGTCTGAAGGTTCGGACGGAATGACTTGTAGTGACGATGGCTGTGAAATTCCAAACGAAAAAAATTAACTAGTCCTAGCCGTGCTCTTAAAAAGCACGGTTTTTATTTTGATTTCGATTAAATAGAATAGTGCCGTACCAAGTACATACAAGTTCTAAAAATAAAATAATAAAAGAAAAAAGGGAATAACAGGGATAATGATGAATATAACAATTAAGGTATAAAATCAGTATTTTCGAAAGGCAAAAGAAAACACACCTATGAACACATACTAGACTTTATGTAAATAATAGGAGGAAGAGTAATATGGACTTTCATTTTTCAGAAGAACAAGAAATGGTAAGAAAGCTAGTTAGATCCTTTGTAGACAAAGAAATTAACCCTTACATTGCTGAATGGGATCGTCAAGGTATTTTCGAAACAGCCATAATGGACAGGCTTGGAGAATTGAATTTAATGGGAGTATGTATACCAGAAGAATATGGCGGTTCCGGAATGGATTATAATACGCTTGCGATTGTTTGTGAAGAATTAGAGCGAGGAGATACTGCATTTAGGACTGCCGTTTCGGTGCATACAGGGCTTAATAGTTTGACCTTGCTTCAATGGGGGAATGAATTTCAAAAGAAAAAATATCTGACCCCACAAGCAAAAGGAGAAAAAATTGGTGCTTTCGGTTTAACAGAACCTAACGCTGGGTCTGATGTTGCTTCGCTAGCCACTACTGCTGTAAAAGATGGTAATCATTATATTTTAAATGGACAAAAAACATGGATTTCCTTATGCGATGTCGCTGATCATTTTCTCGTATTTGCTTATACAGACAAGAGTAAAAAACATAAAGGAATTTCCGCTTTTATCGTAGAAAGAACTACACCTGGGTTCTCCTCAAAAGCTATTAAAGGCAAGCTTGGAATTCGGGCTGGAAATACAGGTGAATTATTCTTTGATAATGTAAGAGTCCCAGCCGAAAACTTATTAGGTGAAGAAGGAGAAGGCTTTAAAATTGCGATGTCTGCACTAGATAATGGTAGATTTACCGTTGCTGCTGGAGCTTGCGGACTGACTGAAGCCTGTCTAGAAGCAAGCGTAAAATATTGTCATGAACGAAGTACATTTGGTAAGGAGATTGGAAGACACCAGCTTGTTCAACAAATGATTGCTAAAATGGAAGCTGGATTACAAATGTCTCGATTACTCGTCTACCGAGCAGGTTGCTTAAAAAATGAAGGAAAAAGAAATACGAGAGAAACATCACTCGCTAAGTGGCAAGCGTGTGACATAGCGAATGAAGCAGCAAATGATGCAGTTCAAATCCATGGTGCCTACGGGTATTCCGATGAATATCCTGTGGAAAGATATTTACGAAATTCAAAAGCACCTGTTATTTACGAAGGAACAAGGGAGATTCATACGATTATGCAGGCGGAATACGTGCTAGGATTTAGAGAAGATAAGCCGTTAAGTAAGCCTGTACCTTCATGGCCATTTGAAGATTTATCGGTAAAGTGAAACTTGTAAGCAAGCGATTGGGCTATTAATGCACATAAAATAGTTTGACTATTTAAAATTCTCCACATTCTATTAGTAATAGTTATGGAGAATTTTTTAGCGAGTGTATTGTAGATGTTCAAGGGGGAATAGCATGAAAATAGCTGTTATTGGAGCTGGAGCTGTTGGAGGTTTCATCGGGGGATTACTTCATAGAGCGGGTGAAAATGTTACTTTTATTGCGAGAGGAAAGCATTTGCAAGTAATGAAAACATCAGGATTGAAGATAACATCAAAAATCGACACCTTTACCGTCTATGCACCGTTTCATGAAAGCATAGAAATGATAGAGGAAGCAGACCTTATCCTTTTTACGGTAAAATCTACTGAAACGAGCAATATAATAAAACAAATAAAACCCTATGTAAAAAGAGATGCAGTCATTCTTACACTGCAAAATGGTGTTGATAATGAAGAGGTGTTGATCGAACATTTTGGTATAGAAAAAGTATTAGCGGGGTCCGCTTATCTTACCTCTGAAATTAAGAATGCGGGGCATATTTTACAACAGGGGAAGCATTCCATTGTTTTAGGTTCATTAACGGAAGAAAGCAAGGGAGTCGCAGCAAAGGTTAAAGAGATATTTGTACGTTCTAATATTCACACTAGCCTTTCTGATAATATTATTAATGCCAAATGGGAGAAATTATTGTGGAATGTTACATTTAATCCATTATCTGCTGTTTCAGAAGCAACCGTTAAAAGTATTTTAGAAAATCATCACTTAAAGACTATTGCGGAGCAAGTATTGAATGAAGCGTTAGAGATTTCTAAGAAAGTTGGCATTGTTTTACCAAATAATATTGTCGAACGAATTTTTATGAAAGCAAGTTATGCACGAGATCATCAAACATCAATGCTTCAGGATAAATTAAACGGAAAGCCAATGGAAATCGAATCATTATGTGGCTTTTTTGTTCGTAAAGGTAAAGAATTACAAGTAAATGTTTCAATTCTTCAGACACTGTATTCATTATTATCCTTTATGGATCGTAAGGAGTTGAGAGTGTGATACAAGAGAAAGTAACATTCACTTTTTTTAATTCAATTATAACAGATATAAACGGGGTTATTCAGTCATATCATTTAGAAAAAGATGAGGTACTTGCTCATTCTCTCTCAAATTCTCGCACCATCCATAATAGTTTTGATCACTGGAATGAAAAAGAAAATAATTTAGTGCTAGCAACAAAAAATAAAAGTAAATATCTACTTTTTTATAATGAATATAAGGAAGATGAAAAAACATTTAAAATTTTTGTTGTCGCAAATGGTACGGAATTTTTCGACCTACTTGAACGTGTAAAAGATTTGGATAAGTCTAAAGACGAACTAGATGCGATTATTGAGTGTTCGTATGATGGCATCTATATTACGGACAAATATGGAAATACATTAAACACAAACTCAGCCATTGAGAGAATAACAGGCATCCCTAAACACTACTATATTGGTAAAAATACAACCCATTTAATAAAAAGAGGTATTTTAGAAGAATCAGTAACACAAAAGGTAATGGAAAAAAGAGGTACAGTTTCTGTTGTACAAAAAAATTTCAATCAAAAAGAGACGTTAATGACAGGGAGTCCAATTTTTAATGAAGATGGAGAAATAGAAAAAATCGTAACGAACATCCGTGATCTTTCTGAATTAAATGACTTAAACAGTGAACTAAAGAAGGCACAGCAATTGAATGAAAAGTATAAGGAAGAATTGAATCTATTAAAAGCGTCTACAATCATTGACTCCGATGTCATAATAAAAAGTGACAAAATGATAGAAATATTTAATATGGTTGGGCGACTATCTAGTTTTGATACAACGATTTTAATACTAGGTGAAACGGGTGTTGGAAAGGACGTATTAGTTCGTCACCTATATAGAACGAGTTCACGTTTTAAAGAAGGACAACTAGTAAAAGTGAATTGTGGTGCCATTCCAAAAGAACTATTAGAATCCGAATTATTTGGATATGAAGGCGGTGCTTTCTCGGGGGCAAGTAAGAACGGAAAAGCTGGAATGTTTGAGCTCTCCCATAAGGGAATACTATTTTTAGATGAGGTCGGAGAACTTCCATTTGATTTACAGGTAAAACTACTCCGTGTCCTTCAAGAAAAAGAGATTATGCGAGTGGGCGGGACAAAAACTAAAAAAGTAGATGTTCGGTTAATAGCAGCTACAAATAGAGACTTAAAGGAAATGGTGAAAAATGGACATTTTCGAGAAGATTTGTATTATCGTTTGAATGTTGTTCCCGTATCCATACCGCCGTTACGACTTAGACAGGATGACATTTTACCATTAATCCATTATTACCTTAATAGATATAATCAAAAATACAGTGAATCGAAGATACTAGATAAAGATTTGAACAACTTCTTTTACCATTATGAATGGCCTGGTAATGTGAGGGAACTTTCGAATTTAATCGAGCGTCTTGTTTTAACAATTCCGAATACCACAATAACAGTATCTGATCTTCCTGAGGAGTATAAAAAGAAAAATGATATGAATATAAATTCAACAGAAGGTCTATCTCTTAAAGAAACGGTTGAACTTGCGGAACGCACGGTATTAAAATCAGCTTTAGTACAATATAAAACTACATATGAAATTGCAGAAGCACTAAAAACAAGTCAGGCAACAATTGTAAGAAAGTTACAAAAGTATAACTTATCCTGAATTAATTTTGAATTAAATGAAAGTTTATTTCTTTCAATGGAAGGCTATATTCTATAGAATAATTGAATTTAAATTCAAAAGTGGATTAACGATTCAATAATAAATCAAAGCAAAAGTCCGATTTTTCAGAAAAGATAAAAAATTATAATTCATAATTGAATTAAGCGAGAAAACCAATAATGAATATCATTGGTTTTCTCGCTTATTTTTATTGGCATGTTTTTTGCATTCTAGTTAGTAAGGAAGTCGCATACATAATCACTCAATTTTTATTATGTGAGTGTACGAACCAAATGAGGAGGGGGATAGAAATGGAAAAGCCATGGTATAAGCATGTAGTTGAAGGTAACCCAAAAGAGATTAGTATACCCGAGATTTCATTAAGTCAATTGTTTGAACAATCTGTGGAGAAATTTGAAAATCACACGGCAATTACGTTTGAAAACCAAAGTATGACGTATGGTGAACTGGATCAAAAAATCAAGAAACTCGCAGGATCCTTATATAGGCTGGGACTAGAAAAAGGTGACAGGGTGGCAATAATGCTTCCGAATTGCCCACAATATTCTATAAGTTACTATGCAGCATTGAGGTGTGGAGCAACAATTGTCCAAATCAATCCGATGTATAAATCGTCTGAACTGCTACATGTATTAAACGATTCAAAAGCGAAAGTGTTAATCGTACTCGACAGACTTCTTCCCGTTGTTAAAAGTATTGCGGATAAAACATTTATTTCTGATATTATCTCTGTTTCATTCAAAAAGGAAAGTGCTTTCTCTCAACTTCTTCAAAGCGGAGATACGGTTGTGCCAGATGTACCAATTAATGCAAAAGAAGATGTTGCAGTTTTGCAATACACTGGTGGAACAACCGGAAGATCTAAAGGTGCTATGTTAACACACTATAATTTAGTCGCAAATACTTTACAAAGTGCTGCAACAGCACTTGTTAAAACTCGTCTAGGTGAGGAAAAAGTCTTAACGATTTCCCCATTGTTTCATGTTTACGGCATGACAAGTGCGATGAATTTAACTTTTTACAACGGCGGAAATTTAATTTTAGTAGCTAGTTTTGATGTGGAAAAGGTTGTGAAAATAATTGAAACGCAAAAACCTACCGCCTTTCCTGGCGTTCCCACAATGTATATTGCCTTGTTGAATTATTACAAAACATACAAGTTCGATCTTAGCTGTCTTACAACTTGTAGTAGTGGATCAGCACCGCTTCCTGTTGAAGTTATTAATCGCTTTAATGAAGTTAGCGGAACATCTGTTGCAGAAGGTTATGGCCTGTCTGAGGCTTCACCTGTCACACATAGAAATCCTATATCGGGTTTACAAAAACGAGGAAGTATAGGTATCCCACTTCCAAATACCGATGCCAAAATAGTCGATATCGCTACAGGAGAAGAGGAATTGGCGGCAGGTGAAGTAGGAGAACTAGTCATTAGTGGCCCACAAATAATGAAAGGCTACTGGGGCATGCCAGAAGAGACAGCTCAAACGATTCGAAATGGATGGCTATTTACTGGCGACTTAGCCATGATGGATACAGATGGATTCTTTTACATTGTTGGGCGTAAAAAGGAAATGATTCTTGCAAGTGGCTATAATGTTTACCCTATTGAAATTGAAGACGTCATCTATAGCCATCCGAAAGTACTTGAAGCAGCTGTAATTGGTGAACCAGATGAATATCGCGGTGAAACAGTACGAGCCATTGTCGTACTAAAAGAAAACGAGGAACTAAGTGAAAAGGAACTAATTGAATTTTGCAGAGAACGCCTTGCAGCCTATAAAGCTCCTAGTATTGTTACATTCGTGGAAGAACTGCCAAAAACAGCAGTAGGAAAAATTCTAAAGAGAAAATTAAAAGAATTATACACCGTTAAACAATAACTTTTTACAAGTAATAGTTTATTCAAACATCACTGCATTATTACTAAGTTGTCATCTAAAATAAATAAACATTTTCGTGTGAACGGAGGAGGTAAGAGATGGATATTTTACTACAGCAACTTTTTAATGGACTTACTATCGGAAGCGTTTACAGTTTGGTAGCATTAGGACTTACATTGGTATATGGAATATTGCATATACCAAACTTTGCTCATGGCGCATTATATATGGTCGGTGGTTACGTAACATTAATTGTGATGGAAAGCTTTGGTATCCATTATTGGATTGCTATGGCTGTATCCGTATTAGTTGTTGGAGGTTTAGCCGTTTTAATGGAAAGAATCGTTTTTCATCCGTTACGACATGCACCACCAATTCATGACAAAATCGCTGCCATTGGGATCTTGTTATTTCTTGAAGCACTAGTACAGTTGGTTTGGGGAGCAGAGTATCGTAGAATGCTTTCTCCTTACGGAAATGCGGTAGAATTTCTTGGTATGACTGTAACAACTCAAAGACTATTAATTGTATTTGCTGCGATTGTCGTAATGGTACTTCTTCATTTATTTTTGAAAAAGACAATGATTGGCTCTGCTATCATTGCAATGTCGCAAAATCGAGAAGGCGCTTTTTTAGTTGGTATTAACGCAAACAAAATTGCAATGATAACGTTCTTCATCTCTGGTGCTCTCGCTGCAATTGCCTCATCAATTGCGTCCCCTATTAATCTAGTATTTCCAGGAATGGGGCATCTAGTAATATTAAAAGCCTTTGTCATCATCATTATTGGTGGGATGGGGAGTATCCCTGGTGCGATTATTGGTGGGTATATTATCGGATTTTCAGAAAGTTTAGGTGCTACATTTGTGTCAAACGACTATAAAGATTTAATTGCTTTTCTGTTATTAGTTGTCATTCTGACAATTAAACCAAAAGGATTGTTTGCGAAGGGGGTTCAATAATGTCACAACTTTTGAACCGAAAGAGTGCAGTAGTGCTCTTGATTGTAGCTGCAATTCTTTTCCCGTTTGTCTTTAATAATGAATACTATTTACACATATTATCGCTGGCTTTTATTTGGAGCATTGGAGTATACGGATTAAATATAATTGGAGGGTACACTGGGCAGCTTTCTTTAGCACATGCTGGATTCTTTGCAATTGGAGCTTACTCTTTGGGGGTCCTTACTGTTAAAGTTGGGCTTGGCTTTTGGCTTTCCTTTCTTTTATCCATTATTATTACAACATTTATTGGGTTCCTTGTTGGGCTTATTGCATTACGTACAAAAGAACATTTTTTTGCGATTTATACCCTATGTGTAGGATATATCATCTATTTAATCATCTATAAATGGGAAGCGGTTACAGAAGGGGTTAGAGGTCTTATTGGTATACCGGCACCGACTCCTATTGGTCCCATTACATTTGATACACCGGTTTCACAATACTATTTAATGCTTTTCTTTTTAATAGTTGTCATTTTTCTATTTAAAAGAATTGTTAATTCATTGATAGGGAGAACTTATGTAGCAATTAGAAATAGTGAAGAGCTTGCGCAAACGATTGGAATACAGACAATGAAACAAAAGCTAATTTCTTTTGTGTTATCTACTTTCTTTGCAGGGATAGCTGGGGGACTATATGCTGCTTTCATTCGATTTATCGGCCCTGATATTTCCTATATCAATGTAACATTCGATATGCTCATGTATTTATTAGTTGGTGGAATAGGCACACTTTCGGGTCCTTTGGTCGGAACACTCCTTGTTGTGGGAGTTTCGCAATATCTTCAATTTCTTCAAGACTACCGTATGATTATATTCGGCCCGATTCTTGTCATATTGATTATCTTCTACCCGACTGGAATTGTAGGAGGTATTCAGAATTGGATGGCGAACCGAGTTAAAAAGGCTAAAATGAGCTTAACTAAAAAAGTAGAGGCAGCAGCGGCAAAGGAGGAGAAATGATGCTAGTACAAGTTAATGGATTAACAAAACAGTTTGGTGGATTAACAGCAGTCAATAATGTTGATTTTGAAATTGAGAAAGGGAAAATTACAGCTATTATCGGTCCTAATGGTGCTGGGAAATCGACCTTCTTCAATTTAATTAGTGGTTTTCATCAGCCAACGTCTGGTTCTGTTATTTATGATGGTAATGATATTACCCCATTAAAAGCGAATCAAATTGCAAAACTAGGAATCGCAAGAACCTTTCAAACTACGAATTTATTTGAGCAATCTACAGTCTTAGACAACGTAATCATTGGACACCGATTAAGAACGAAGTCAGGTCTGTTTGATGCCATATTTCGTACACCACGTATCAAAAGAGAAGAGAACGAATGCAAAGAGAAGGCATATGAGGTTCTAGAGTTTGTCGGACTTACCGATATTGCAAATAAGCCGGTTTCTGAAATTTCCCAAGAAGCAAAAAAAAGAACAGCATTTGCATTAGCCCTTGCGACTGACCCATCTATTGTGTTTTTAGATGAACCAGCTGCAGGTGTTAACCCTGACGAAACGGATGGCCTCGCAGAACTAATTAAAAAAATGGCAAATAACGGCATTACCATCTGCTTGATAGAACACAAAATGCAAATGATTATGAGTCTTGCAGATAAAATTATGGTCTTAAACTATGGTAAAAAAATTGCGGAAGGAACGCCTGAAGAAATTAAGCAAAATGATGTTGTAATTGAAGCTTACTTGGGGGGTGAAGCAGTTGCTCAAACTAACTAACGTTTCTGTCCATTATGGACCATATCAAGCATTATATGACATAAATCTCGAAGTAAATAGTGGGGAGTTAGTTGTTCTGTTGGGAGCTAATGGTGCGGGGAAAAGTACCATTTTTCGTACGATTAGTGGGCTCAGCAAACCAACGTCAGGTAGCATTCAATTAAATGATAGTAATATCGGAGGACTTTCACCTGATCGGCTTGTTAAAGAAGGAATAGTCCAATGTGCAGAAGGGAGAAAGTTATTTCCGCAAATGTCTGTTTATGAAAATCTTATGTTGGGAGGATATGTTCTTGGCAGAGATAAGGACAAAAGAAAAAAGGCTTTAGACAATGTGTATGAGTTATTTCCCATTTTGAAAGAAAAAAAGGATTCTCCTTCCGGTTCGTTAAGCGGTGGTCAGCAACAAATGGTAGCAATTGGAAGGGCATTGATGGCCAACCCTCGTGTTGTCTTATTTGACGAACCATCTATCGGACTTGCTCCGCTAATTGTTGAACAAGTATTTGATGTCATAAAACAAATAAATAAAAATGGTACAACTGTTGTTCTTGCTGAACAAAACGCCAACGCTGCACTTAGAATTGCAGATCGTGGCTATGTTTTAGAAACAGGGAAGATTGTCTTAGAAGGAACAAGTAACGATTTATTTGAAAATGATGATATTAGAAAAGCTTATATTGGTGCCTAAGAAAACCCACTCGGAAGGGGGTGTAACTAATTTTTCAGTAAGTTATTTTATCCTAATAATCGAATAAAGGGGGAAATGGGATGTTGCAGTTTAAAAAAGTATTTCTTTATAGCGTACTCATGTTAACACTTGTTTTATCAGCATGTAGTAGCAGTAGTTCTTCATCGGGTGGAGAAGATGGGGTTGTAAACATCGGTTTCACTGGCCCGCTAAGTGGTCCTGCAGCTTACTACGGGGAGAATGCACTAAGTGGGCTCGAGATGGCAGTGGAAGAAATCAATGAAAACGGTGGGTTTGAAGTAGATGGGAAAAAACATACGCTTAATCTAGTTTCATTGGATGACAAATACCTGCCAAATGAAGCAGGATCAAATGCAAAAAGATTAGTACAAGAAAATGATACGCCAATTGTCTACGTTCCTCATAGTGGCGGTATCTTTGCAACGCAAGTGTTTAACCAACAAGATAAATTTATTATCGGTGCATATTCTAGTGAACCTGCGATTACAGAACAGGGAAATCCATTAACGTTACGCATACCACCAAAATATAGTTCTTATATTGAACCATTCTCTAAATATCAAATGGAACGGTTCGGTAAAAAGATCGCTATGCTTCCTACAGCAACTCAGTACGGAAAAGACTGGGCAGCACTGTTAGAACCTGGATGGAAAGAATTAGGTGGAGAGGTAGTCTACAAAGGATCCATCGATTTCAGTAAAGACACTGACTATTTCACAATTGTAACCAATGCTTTAAAGAAAAATCCTGATGTATTATTTGTTGGTGGGCCTTCTGAACCAACTGCATTAGTTATGAAACAAGCAAGAGACTTAGGGTTCGAAGGCGGATTCCTAATTATGGATCAAGCAAAACTTGATGAAATTCAAGCTGTTTTAGGAGGAGCTGAATTAACTGAAGGTTCTGTTGGAGTATTGCCACTCATAAATTCGAAATATGAAGGAAATGAGAAATTTATTAATGATTATATAGAAAAACATGAAAAAAATCCTGGTTCTGAAGCCGGTTATCATTATCTCTCCGTATACTTATTTGTAGAAGCAATGAAGGCGGCTGGAACAGTCGATGATGTCGACAAGATAATGGCACATGTACAGGAAGGGTTAGATAATGTACCGGACGATAAGAAAATTTATGATATTACGGAAATAGATAAACAAGGTGGTTTAGAAACTTATCTTCGCATGGGTGTTGTAGAAGATGGAGAAATTGTTGAGAAATCAGTTGAAGAGTAAAAGAGGTTAGCCTGCAGTTAGTGCAGGACAATTTTTAAGATTAATATATTCTAAGATGGTCTCTGTCTATTCGTGACCATCTATTTTTTTCCTATCTTTTTTATCAAAAAGTGGTATCGGTTCATCCTAGGCTGACAAACATTACAAGGACAAAAGGAAGGTTGCTTTTTACCTCAAAACCAAAGGTACTGGTACTACACAAGGGAGAGTATGTATGGATATAAATTCCGAGAAAAAATTAATTGATAATAGCCGATTTTCTCAACTTTTAGATGTGAAAACCATTCAATATGAAAAAGGAGAAGTTGTCCTTCAATTGACCGTTGACGAACATCATAAAAATGCTATCCAAACCGTTCACGGGGGTGTTCTTGCTACATTGATTGATAATGTAATTGGGGCCACTATTACTTCCATTACTAATTTACCATCTACTACAATCAATTTAAACATACAATACTTAAAACCTGCTCAAGCTGGAATTCTTACAGTAAAAGCAAATATTTTACACTTAGGTTATCGTATTATAACTGGTGAAGGCATTGTTACAGACCAAGAAAATAATACGATCGCCAAAGGTGCTGGGACATTTAAACTATTACGGCCTAAAAAGGAAAGTTCTCTTAATTCAAATCTGAATCAATCGATTCAATAATAAATTAATTGTAGATATGCATAATACAAGTTGTTTAATTCATTTTTGAATTATTTTTAGCATACTAGAGGAAGAAACCCTTAATGTAATGAATTTTAAATATTGGCATAATTCTTGCAAAATAATGAGTAGAAAGATATATAAGTAAAAACAGGAAAGGATGGACTATACATGACAGAAGCCGTTATTGTTTCTGCAGTTAGAACTCCAATAGCGAAAAAAGGGGGAGCTTTAGCAACTCTAGATCCTTCCATATATGGAGCAGCCGTAATGAAGGAAGCTTTACAACGTGCAAATGTCCAAGGCCGGGATGTGGATGATGTAATTTTTGGAAATTGTCTAGCAGGTGGCGGTAATATTGCTCGTCTAACATTACTGGAAGCAGGATTGCCAACTTCCACTCCAGGACTAACAATCGATCGTCAATGCGGATCTGGAATAAACAGTGTCGCATTAGCGGCAGAAGCTATTGTTGCTAGCAAAGCCTCCATCGTTATTTCAGGGGGAACAGAAAGTATGTCCCGAGCTCCATATTTATTGGCACCGCAAGAGAAAGCATACAATCGTATGCCTCCATCCTTTGTAAACCCGTCACTATCACCAGAAACAATCGGTGACCCTCCTATGGGAATAACAGCAGAGAATCTGGTAGAGAAATATTCTATTTCTAGAGAAGAACAAGATGAATTTTCGTATAGAAGCCAACAAAAAATGGCAGAGGCAATGGAAAACAAGCTATTTCAGGATCAAATAGTGCCTATTTCTTTACAAACCAAAAAAGGAGAATTTCTTTTTTCAGAAGATGAGCATCCCCGTCCGTCTGTTACAATCGATAAACTTGCGAAACTTCCACCAGCATTTAAGCAAGATGGTAGCGTAACGGCAGGTAATTCTTCAGGGCTTAATGATGGTGCATCTGCTCTTGTTCTTATGTCCCGAGAAGAAGCGGAAGCTAGAGGGTTAGAACCATTAGCATATGTTACTGATTGGGCTGTAGCTGGTGTTGACCCCAATATAATGGGAATTGGTCCAGTTCCAGCTATCCAAAAATTGTTGAAACAAACAGGTGGCAGCTTGAATGACTTTGATTTAATTGAAATTAATGAAGCATTTGCCGCGCAAGTGTTGGCATGCGGTAGAGAACTTTCTTTTGACATGGAAAAAGTGAATGTTCTTGGCGGAGCAATTGCACATGGTCATCCTATCGCTGCCACCGGCGGAATACTAGTCACAAAACTTGCATATGAAATGAAGCGACGAAACGTCCAAAAAGGTTTGGTAACCGCGTGTATCGGCGGAGGACAAGGAATTGCTTTAGCACTGGAAAGAAAATAAACAATCCGAAATTAGAAACTAGTAAGGAGGGAGAAAGTGAACTTTCAATTAGATGAGGACATTCTTTCTTTAAAAAATAATATAAAAGATTTTATCAAACATGAAGTCGATCCATATGGTATGAAGATAGAAGATGACGATGAAATCCCTGATGAGATTATTGAAAAATCAAAAGAAATGGGTTTGTTTAGCTTAAGTATCCCTGAAGAATATGGGGGACTTGGCATTGGGATGGTTGGTAAATGTGCCCTTTATGAAGAGATTGGAAAAACCCATAATGGCTACACAACACTGATCGGAGCACACACAGGGATTGGAACGATCGGAATTGTAGAAATGGGCAACGAATACTTAAAAGAAAAATACTTACCAGATATGGCTAGAGGAGATTGTCTCGGTGCTTTTGCATTAACGGAACCTTCCGCTGGATCCCATGCAACAAATCTGAAAACAACTGCAGTAAAAAAAGGAAATAAATATATATTAAATGGTACAAAGCATTATATTACAAATGCGACCGTAGCGGATGTCTTTACTGTAATGGCTGTTACAGATCCGGCTAAAGGTGCAAAGGGCATCACTTCGTTTGTTGTAGAAAAGGGATTTCCAGGCTTTACAATTGGAACAGTAGAGAGAAAAATGGGACTACGAGGATCTCACTCTGCTGAACTTATTTTTGAGGATTGCGAAGTGCCTGAAGAAAACGTACTTGGTGAAGTAGGTCAAGGGTATGTAAATGCATTGAAAATATTAGCAAATGGAAGAGCGGGATTGGCTGCTCGCAACCTTGGTTCTTCCCAAAAACTTTTAGACATGTCAATGGCTTACGTACAAGAAAGGGAACAATTTAATGTACCGATTATCGAGCATCAAGCAGTAGCGCATATGCTCGCTGAAATGGCATTGGAGATTGAAGCACTTCGATCTTTCACCTATAGAGTAGCTTGGATGGTTGACAGTAAAGAAAAAGTGATTAAAGAAGCCGCAATGTTAAAGCTCTATGGATCTGAAGTGTATAACCGTGTTGCAGACAAAGCGGTACAAATACACGGTGGAATCGGCTATATAAAAGATTTCCCTGTTGAGCGCTACTATAGGGATGCAAGAATTACAAGAATATATGAAGGAACATCAGAAATACAAAAAAATATTATAGTTGGACAATTAAAAAAAGAGTATAGCTAACTAGAAAACAACTAATTTTCTAGGAGGGGCAATGTGAAAGATGAAATTGTAATTATAAGTGCTGCCAGGACACCAATCGGACGTTTTGGCGGATCACTTAAGAGTATTAGCTCGGGACATTTAGGAGCCATCGTAATTGAGGAAGCAATCAAAAGAGCTGGTATCACTCCTGAAATAGTAGATGAAGTGATTTTAGGAGAAGTAAGGCAAACAACAGAGTCTTCCAACGTTGCACGAGTTTCTGCATTACGGGCAGGTATACCGGAAACGTCACCTGCCTTTACTGTTAACCGGTTATGTGCTTCCGGAATGCAAGCCATTACATCCGGAATTCAAGAAATTCAATCAGGGCAAGCGGAAATCATCGTTGCTGGGGGAACGGAAAATTTAAGTAGGGCACCGATATACTTACGAAATTCTAGGTTTGGCGAGGGGGTCCCTACTTTAATAGATTCTAATTTAGAAAATGGGCAACAACCTATTGAATTATACGGAAGTCAACTCGGAATGGGGGTAACCGCTGAAAACGTTGCGGAAAAATATAATATTTTAAGAAGTGATCAAGACCAATTTGCTTTTGATAGCCAGCAAAAAGCTGCAAACGCCATCAAAAAGGGGATTTTTACAGATGAGATAGTACCCGTGGAGGTCAAAGAAAAAAAACAAACCTCTCTTTTTGAAGAAGATGAACATCCTAGACCGCAAACAACATTAAATGCTCTTGAGCGACTTAAACCTGTATTTAAACAATCCGGTACTGTTACAGCAGGAAATGCTTGCGGTAGAAACGATGGATCTGCGGCGATGGTAATTATGTCGTTAGCAAAAGCAAAATCTCTTGGTCTAACTCCTTTAGCAAAAATAGTAAACTGGTCAAGTTGCGGTGTATCACCAGAATACATGGGAATAGGTCCGGTACCTGCTATACAAACATTGCTTCAACGTACAAATAAAAAGCTTTCAGAAGTAGGGTTAATAGAGTTGAATGAGGCGTTTGCTTCCCAAAGCTTGGCAGTTATACGAGAAGCGAACTTAGATGCTGAGAGGGTGAATGTTAATGGTGGAGCAATTGCACTTGGACACCCTTTAGGAGCTACAGGCTGCAGAATTATGACAACGCTTTTATATGAAATGAAAAGACGAGAAGAACGTCTTGGTATCGCATCCCTTTGTGTTGGCGGTGGCCAAGGAATGGCTATAATGCTTGAATTAGTTTAATAGAAAAATTAATTGATTCCGATTATTTTCAGGGTGTGGTGAAGTTAGAAATATTCTTGCTACATATGCTTGGATACTTGAACCAATTTCGCAACAGTGAACGCTGGGGACTTGTAATGACTTAGAGTAAATGCAATTGCACCCGGTCCAGTAAGAGAACACCAGTGGAGCAGAACGAATATTTGGGAATGAAGAAGCATCGTTTATTAACGGTGGACGGAGGACAATGACTAGATAGCCGGTTCCTTTGAAGGTATAATAATTTGATTTTTTGGAAATTTCAATTAAAATATAGGATGGAGTGTTTCCATATGCATTTACGATTAACAGATGAACAGAAAATGGTACAACAAACAATTCGAAAATTCGTTGAAAAGGAATTAATTCCGCTTGAAAATGATGTGTTACGAAATGAAAGAGAGGGAAAACCAAGTCTTCCAGCTGGCAAGTTGAAAGAACTTCAATTAAAAGCAAAAGAAGCCGGGTTCTGGGGGATTAACACACCTGAGAAATATGGCGGTGCAGACTTAGGACAAATGATGCTTGCCATAGTCATGATGGAAGTTTCTAAAACGTTTGTTCCTTTCCAATTCGGAGGATCGGCGGATAATATTCTCTATTATGCGAACGAAGAGCAAAAAAAGAAATACTTAATTCCTACAATCAATGGAGAAAAGAAATCTTGTTTTGCCATGACAGAACCGGGTGCAGGCTCCGATACACGAAACATTAAGATGACAGCTGTAAAAGATGGAAATGAATGGGTGTTGAATGGGGAAAAGACATTTATTACAGGTGGGAATGAAGCGGATTTTGTTATGGCTATCGCGATTACAGACAAAGAAAAACATCAAGCTACTGGCAGGGATGGTGTTACCTGCTTTATCGTTGATAGAGATATGGGATGGAAATCGGAATATATCCATACAATGGGGGAATGGGGACCGGCAGGGTTAGTATTTGATAATGTGCGTGTTCCAGAAGAAAATATTTTAGGTGAAGTGGATGGCGGTTACAATTTAGGGCTAGAATGGATCGGCTTTGCTCGTTGGATTGTAGGAGCTCGTGCAGTCGGTGCAGCAGAAAGACTATTACAAATGGCACTTGATTATTCAAAAGAACGAGAAACTTTTGGAAAGCCAATCGCAGATCGACAAGCAATCCAATGGCAAATCGCAGATTCTGCAGTAGAACTTGAGGCAGCTAGGTGGTTAGTTTTAAATGCTGCATTCACATTGGACTACGGTGAAGATAACCGTCATTTAGCATCAATGGCAAAGTTATATGGAGCTAATATGGGGAATAACGTTGTGGACCGTGTATTGCAAATTCATGGAGGTATGGGGTATACAAGGGAACTTCCAATTGAACGTTGGTATCGTGAAGCAAGACTTTGGAGAATCTACGATGGAACTGACGAAATTCAACGCCTCATTATTTCTAGAAATCTATTAAAAGGACATGTTAAGGTAGGTCAGTTTGTCTAATCTAGTAAGCTAAATATTTTTATCCTACATTAATGAGTGGGAATCCTCCATCACAGGACTTCAGAAAATTGGAAACTTTGGGGTGGGGGGGATGAAAAATTATTAACTAAGTTTTATTTTATACGAACAAGGAGGAGAATTGTTATGACGGGAAGATTTACAGACAAGGTCGCATTCGTTACTGGTGGTAGCCGTGGGATCGGGAGAGGGATTGTTGAACAGTTTGCAGAAGAAGGTGCTAAGGTAGCTATTATTGATGTTAACGAAGAAGTATTAAGTCAAGCAACACATGAACTAAGAGAAAAAGGATATGAAGTATTTTCGAAGGTTGCAAATGTTGTTGACGCTGAACAAGTAGAAAAAGCAATGGAAGAGGCTCATAATGCCTTTGGTTCAATTGATATTCTTGTAAACAATGCCGGTGTCATTCGTGATAATATGCTTTTCAAAATGACAGACGATGATTGGCAAACAGTAATGGATGTTCACTTGAAAGGGTCTTTCAATGCTGCTCGTGCTGCGCAAAAATATATGGTCAAAAAGCAATATGGAAGAATCATCAATATTTCTTCAACATCCGCGTTGGGTAACCGAGGTCAAGCCAACTATGCTACAGCTAAGGCTGGATTACAAGGATTGACGAAAACATTAGCTATTGAGTTAGGGAAGTACGGAATAACAGCCAATGCCGTAGCTCCAGGTTTCATTGAAACGGAAATGACCAAAAACACAGCAAATAGAATTGGAATTTCATTTGAAGAGTTAATCCAAGCTAGTGTTGCAAAGATTCCGGTTGCTAGAAGTGGGAAACCAAGCGATATTGCCAATGCAGTAGCATTCTTTGCTGATGAAAAGTCTTCATTTGTAAGCGGTCAAGTAATCTATGTAGCAGGTGGACCAAAGAACTAAAATGTGAGGTGATAGATATGTTTAGCGAAGTTATTGGAAAACGATCAGAAAAAGTGAAAAATATAGTTGAGCGAGGTGCTGTGAAAAAATTCGCCGAAGCAATTGGTGACGCTCATCCTATTTTTATTGATGAGGAAACTGGCAGACTATCACGTTACAAAAACAATATCGCTCCTCCTACTTTCCCAAGGGTTTTTGACTATGGAGTAATTAATGAATTGAAGTTGCCCAACAAAGGGTTAATCCATGGGAAGCAAACCTACCATTATGAACGCCCTCTTGTTGTTGGGGAAGAAATTTTCTGCTATCAAGAGGTGAACGATTATTTTGAAAAAAAAGGTAAATCTGGTGAAATGGGATTTCTTGTTCTAAAAAGATATGGAGTAACACAAGAAGGTAAAATAATTTTTACGGCTGAACAAGTTGTCATTATTAGTGAGGCGGTTAGAAAGGTGTTGAAAGTATGAGTACCCTAACAAAAGTCCAAGTCGGTGACTCTATTGGTAATGTTCAGTTAGATCCAGTTTCTAGACTGGATTTGATTAAATATGCTGGAGCATCCGGTGACTATAACCCAATTCATACAATTGATGAAGAAGCTAAGAATGCTGGTCTGCCAGGGATTATTGCTCACGGAATGTGGACGATGGGTAATTTGTCGAAGCTATTCACTCCTTTTTACGAAGAAGGTTTTATCCAGGATTACTCTATCCAGTTCAAAGGCATGGTATTTTTGCATGATGTTATTACGTTAAAAGCTGTATTAAAGGAAGAACAAGGAGATACCTTGCATTTTGATGTAGCAGCGGTTAACGGACAGGACAAAGAAGTGATAAAGGGTAAAGTGACTTTTCTAAAATATGCACAATAATAAATTCTAGTTATCTAGTATTTCCAGTAACAGTACCTGATTGACCCGGGGAATAAAGATAAACAGCAGGTAAGCACTATCTTACCTGCTGTTTATCTATAGAAAAATGGAGGAGGATTCGTATGAGTCTACACCCGCAAGCCGTGGCATTATTAGAAATGTTCAAAGCTAGAAATTTACCACCTGTGGAGGAACAGGATTTACATGAAGCACGAAATGCCTTTATCGAATCAAGTAAAGTATTGAATAAACAGGAAGAAATTTATAAAGTAGAAGACAGAAATATCAACGGTTATAAAAATGAAATTGCGATAAGAATCTATACACCAAATGATTCAGCGTCACTACCAGCATTAGTATATTTTCATGGTGGGGGATGGGTAATTGGAAATATCGAAAGCCATGATGCGTTGTGTCGTACTTTTGCAAACGAAGCACAATGTAAAGTGATATCTGTAGATTATAGCCTTGCACCCGAAGCAAAATTCCCTGTTGCAGTGGAAGATGCTTATCTTTCTGTGAAATGGGTCGCTGACAATACCAAAGAGCTTGGCATTGATCCTCATTCTATTGCAGTAGGCGGGGATAGTGCAGGTGGGAATTTGGCTGCTGTTGTATGCTATTTAGCAAATCAACGAAAAGCACCAGAAATTGATTATCAAGTTTTATTTTACCCATCAACAGGTTTTGAACCTACTGACTCTTATGATAAGTACGGTGAAGGTTACTATTTAACAAAAGCGACCATGAAGTGGTTCGGTGATCAGTATTTTAATCAACCAAGTGAGACGCAAAGCCCATTAGCAGCACCAATGTTAATTCCTGATGACGAAGCCGCCCATTTACCTCCTGCGTTAATTATCACTGCAGAATATGATCCACTTTGTGATGGTGGAGAAAATTATGCTAAAAAGCTTTCCGCTGCAGGTGTAAACACGACATATTTATGTTATAAAGGAATGATTCATGGATTTGTCAGCATGACAACTGCTCTAGAAGATGGCAATAAAGCTATTAAAGAAGCTGCGAATTATTTAAAAAATCATAATAGTAATAAAGTGAATCATAAGAGCTAAACTAGAACACCCAAGGATGGACGATTCGTTCACGCTTGGGTGTTCTAGCTTTATTAATTTCTAACTTTATTTTCACAAAGTGAATCGATCTAACTAATTACATATATATGAAATCAATAACAAAAACAAACTAATTAGAAGGTAGGAGGCATATGTACAAAAAAATTATAGATCCGCGAGTTTCTGAAACAGATGGTGTAGGTCATATTAACAACACAACGGTACCAATATGGTTTGAAGCTGGGAGAAATGAGATTTTTAAATTGTTTACACCTGACAGCTCTTTTCAACATTGGAAGATGATTATTTTAAATATGAATGTTGATTACGTGAAACAAATTTATTTTGGTAAAAACGTTGAAATCCATACATGGGTGAAAAAAATCGGAAATACTAGCTTGGAGCTATATGAAGAAATCCTCCAAGAAGGGGAGGTATGTGCAAAAGGAACAGTTGTTTATGTGAATTTTAACCTGAACACCCAAAAAACAGAACCCATTCCTAAGAATATAAGAGAGGTATTGGAAGGTCATATGATTCCAAAATAATAATAAACCAAAAGGCACCGACCCCATTTACATTAGAGTTGGTGCCTTTCCTATTTTTTATTGCCTTTTCTTTAACTTAATGGTAAGATTAAATCTACTTTATATATATCACTTAAATTAAAACACTAGTGTACAATTATATTATACATGTCATTGTGCACTTTGTCAAACATTTTATCCTACAATTATTAAAGGAGTGTTTTGATGCTTACCAATAAAGAGTGGAATGAGGAACAGCAACGAGTTGATTTGGTTAAACAGGAGATTACAAATAAAAGGGAAAAACTCCAAAATAATACGATTGATTTAAAAGAAGGAGTTATGGAAATTCGTAAAACCTTTTTCGATGACATTCGATTAAATTTTGATGATCCAAAAGAAAGGGTGGAAACCGAGGCTGCTATTAGACAGCAACAAGAACTTCTATCAGAACGGGAAAGAAGCCACGGGATCCTTCATAAACAAATTAACGTATTAGATAGGATGAAAAATTCTCCGTACTTCGGACGTATTGATTTTCATGAAAATGGAGAAGAGCAGACGGACACGCTATATATCGGAATCGCTTCAGTGATGGACAGTGATGAAGAGAATTTTCTAGTCTATGACTGGCGAGCGCCAATCTCTAGTCTTTATTATGATTACTCTCCAGGACCGGCAGAATATAAAACGATGGTAGGAACGATAGAGGGGGAATTGGAGTTAAAACGACAGTTTATTATACGTGATGGGACCATTAAAGCAATGTTTGATACTGGTGTAACTATTGGTGATGAATTATTACAAGAGGTTCTCGGTAATAATGCTAATACGCAAATGAAAAGCATTGTGGCAACTATTCAAAAGGAACAAAACAAAATTATTCGAAATGAAAAAAGCCGCTTCTTAGTCGTCCAAGGGGTTGCTGGAAGTGGAAAAACATCAGCCGCATTACAGCGAGTCGCATATTTACTGTATCGTTACCGTGATACGCTTAGCTCGGATAATATCATGCTTCTTTCTCCTAATCCGTTGTTTAATAGCTATGTCGCTACCGTTCTTCCTGAACTTGGTGAAGATAATATGGAACAAGAGACATTACAGGGCTTTATCGAAAAGCAATTAGAGTCAGATATTGTTTTAGAAGGACCGGCAGAACAAATGGAATATTACTTAACTGCCCCAAAAGAAAATGGTTTTAATGAACTACTTTCAGGGGTTCAATTTAAATCTACGCTAGAGTATAAGAAATTAATAGATCGGTATGTAGCGGTATTAAATACGGAAGGAATCGCCTTTACCAACATTATCTTCCGAGGAAAAAGCCTTCTTTCCTCCAAAGCAATCGAAGACCATTTTTACTCACTCGACACCACCTTGTCCATCCCTAATCGGATGGAATTAACGGCAGAGTGGATTTTAAAACAGCTAGCAAAAAAAGAGGTTAAGGAACGGGAAAAAGAATGGGTAACAGAGAAAATACAGTTATTAAGTAAAGATGAATATGCAGCCGTTCATAAAAAACTACAAGAAATGAAAAAGAAGGAAGAAGATAGTTTCGATGATATAGAACTAGAAGAGGTTCTATTAAGAAAAGCAATTGTAAGAAAACGATTCCGTTCATTGAGGAAAAAAGTAAAACAGTTAAGGTTTATTAACATAAGGCAAAACTATCTCAACTTATTTAAGCGGTGGTATAACGGTATAGAGTTTGATATACAACTGCCAAGTGACTGGGGAATTATTTGTCAACAAACGATGGGTAACCTTGAAAAAAACAAACTATCTTGGGAAGATGCGACGCCTTACCTATACCTAAAATACCTTCTCAAAGGTAGGAATGCTAACTATAGAAAAATACGACATGTTTTTATCGATGAAGCGCAGGATTATTCGCCATTTCAGTTTGCATATTTAAAAGAAATTTTCCCTTATAGTAAAATGACGATTTTAGGAGATTTTAATCAGGCAATTTATGCTCATACTGCTGGTAAACCGACATTGTTATCCAATACCTTTTATGAAAGTGAAAACTTTGAAAAAATCACGCTAACGCGAAGTTATCGTTCTACACAACAAATTGTCGAGTTTACAAAAGATCTTGTTGAAAACGGTGAATTAATAGAACCGTTTAATCGCGAGGGGTCAAAGCCAGAAGTATTTGAGGTTCATAATAAGAATTCCTTGCATGAATACATCACAGCTAAAGTAAATGCATTTCAATCAGAAGGCCACCAGTCAATAGCGATAATCTGCAAAACGATGGAAGAATGTCAGAGTGCATACAAGAATCTCCAATCAACCATTCAAGTAGAATGGATGAATGATGAGACATATTCCTTTAAAAAGGGGGTATTAATTATTCCTGTTTATCTTGCAAAAGGAATTGAATTTGATGCTGTTATTATTTATAACGCTTCTAATGAACAATACAATAGTGAACAAGAAAGAAATTTATTTTACACCGCATGCACAAGGGCTATGCATAAGTTAGCGATTTACGCAGTAGGGAAGAAAAGTTTCTTCTTAGAACATGTTTCGAGTGATAAGTATGAACTTTCAACTCTCAAAACAAAATAGTACGGATATAAGCTCCCTCCATTTATCCCGCATTAACGGGCAGTAATACCTCACCTCAAGGTTTAGAGGAGTCAGCGAAGCCTAGGCGGAAGATAACAGCTGCGTTAGTGTCACTAGGGACTAAAATTAGCGGGGGAGTTTGTTTTTCATAAGCATTTGTTCACACACATATTTTTGAAAACAATTTGCTATTTTTTCATTAAACATTCAATATTAATAAGTATTCACGAACGATCCGTAAAAAGAAAGTAGGGGTTTAATTTGCAAGACTTTTTATCATTAGGCATATCGGAAACATTACAAGCAAAACTACACGATTATGGTGTTGACACTCCGACACCTATTCAACAACAATCTATTCCTTCTGTCTTGGCTAGTAGAGATATTATTGCGCAAGCTCAAACTGGGACAGGGAAGACATTTGCATTTATCTTGCCAATTCTTGAAAAAATCAATCCGAACGCAGAACATATCCAAGCATTGATCGTAACTCCAACAAGAGAACTAGCTCTACAAATAACTAGTGAAGTGGAAAAATTGGTTCAAGATATAGAGGGAATCGATGTGTTAGCTGTTTATGGTGGACAGGATGTGGAGAAGCAATTAAGAAAATTGAAGAGAAATATCGGTATTGTTGTTGGGACACCAGGTCGTTTATTAGACCACATTCGAAGAGGAACAATAGATTTGTCACAATTATCCTCGCTTGTTCTCGATGAAGCAGATCAAATGCTCCACATCGGTTTTTTACATGAAGTTGAAGATATTATAAGAGAAACTCCTTCAAGTAGGCAGACGATGTTGTTTTCCGCCACGATACCCACTGAGGTACGAAAGTTAGCAAAGAATCACATGCATGAACCACAATACATACAAGTAGAGAAAACACAAGGTCCTGCTGATAATGTGGAGCAGCTTGCGATTCATATGACGGATAGAGAGAAACAGACTACTCTTATTCAGTTAGTAGAAGAGGAACGACCATTTTTAGCTGTTATTTTCTGTAGAACGAAAAGAAGAGTAAGTAAACTATATGGAGTGCTTAAGAGTAATGGTTTCCTTTGTGATGAACTGCATGGGGATTTGTCGCAAGCTAAACGAGAGAAAGCAATGAAACGATTTAGAGATGCGAAAACACAGCTGCTGATTGCGACTGATGTTGCGGCAAGAGGTCTTGATGTCGAAGGTATTACGCATGTATTTAACTACGATATACCACTGGATTCTGAAAGCTTTGTCCATCGAATTGGGAGAACAGGACGAGCGGGAACAACTGGAAAGGCGATCACATTCTATTCTTCCGATGATCGTCCATTACTTGCTGCTATTGAAAAAGAGTTGAACATTTCTATCCAAAAGCAAAACCTAGGAAATGGAATAGAAGACAGCAAGAAAGATAACCCAAATCAGAAAAACATCCGGAGCAAGGAACATGGAAAAGAGAAAAAATCAAGTTCTACTCCCAAAAGAAACCAGTCGAATACCAAGGAGAGAAAGCAAGAAAGAAAGTCGCCTATGTCTAAAGATTCAAGGAGTAAACGAAGAACGTCAAAAGACGAAGAAAGAAGTAATCGAAAACCATTCAAATCAAAAAGAAGGACGAGTAATAGCTCCAACACTACCTCTACTAGCACTGCTTCTAAATTAGGAAGAACAAGACGTGAAAAATAACGAAACAGATGTGGTAATCCCAAAGCATGTACTCCCTAATCGGTACATGTTTTTCTTTTTACGAAAGCTAATCAATCGAACTATAACTCATAATAGTATAGTATTGTTAAGGTTGAGTATATCAGAAGCAAGGAGTAGGTTATCGTTTTATGAAATTAGTATCTTGGAATGTTAATGGTATAAGAGCATGTGTACGAAAAGGATTTTTAGATTATTTTAATGAAGTAGATGCAGATATATTTTGCTTACAAGAAACAAAACTGCAAGAAGGACAAATAACACTAGATTTAAAAGGGTACAATCAATATTGGAATTATGCTGAGAGAAAAGGTTATTCTGGGACAGCGATATTCACAAAAGAAAAACCGCTTTCTGTTTCATATGGGGTAGGGAATAGCAACGAAGAACCCGAAGGAAGAATTATTACATTGGAATTTGTAGACTTTTACTTTGTAACGGTTTATACCCCGAACTCCAAAAGAGATTTGTCTCGGCTTGAATATAGACTAGAGTGGGAAGATGCTATACGGGAATACCTTAAGGAGTTGGATACCATTAAGCCAGTCATTCTATGCGGCGACCTTAATGTGGCACATAAAGAAATCGACCTAAAAAATTCAAAATCAAATAAGGGAAATTCAGGCTTCACAGAAGAAGAAAGAGGAAAAATGACGGCACTTCTCCACACGGGATTTGTAGATAGTTTTAGATATTTATATCCCGAAAAAGAAGGAGCATATACATGGTGGTCATATATGAGTAAAGTCCGAGAAAGAAATATTGGATGGAGAATTGATTATTTTCTATTATCGGAAAGGTTAGCAAATTTGTTGGAAGATGCACAAATTCACTCAGATATATTGGGCAGTGATCATTGTCCGGTATATATGGAGATTAACATCTAAGTCATTTTGAAAAGGTAGAAAAACGTCTAGTTATTTAGGTTATACTGCTAATATGATTGTGGGAATTTTACATAGGAGGTTAGGAAAATGTTAAAAGATTCAATGAAACACTATCTATCACAAGCATTAGAAGAAAAAAAGGACTCGCAAATTAGTTTATTTAAAGAGGAAGTAGATTATATAGAAAGGAACCAATTAATGGAAGAGGGGAATATCAACCTGACAGAAAGTAAATCAAATTCCCGTTTCTTAGAAGCTTATGTTGAAAGGTGTAACAAAGAAACAGAAGAAGTGATTGCAGAAGAAGAAGCGACATTCCTGGACCACCCACTTGACTATCTTCAAAAGCATAAAAATGAATTTATTTATCTAGAATCTAAGTGGTTTGAATTAGTTGGAGTCGATGCTGTTTCTTTAGAAGTGGATGATGTGTTCGATACATACAGTGTATTGCTAGGGTTGAAGCTTCAGAAGAAATTTCAAAGCGTTTTGAAGGAACAATTATCGGAACAATTACATAGGGAAGAGGCATCTTTTAGCTTAATGTTTAATCAAAACGATGGCTTATGGGATTTGAATTTTGCGTTGAATTATGTTGATGGGTTCCAGGAGAATTTGTCAATTGGAGAAGCATACCAATTGGTGTATGGATTCATCTTTACATTACTAGAAGCGGTGGAGGAAAATCAGTAAAAATATAAAGTTGGAAGGGGAATAATCCGCTTCTTTTCAATAAACCTAAAAGGACTTTAGCTTCTTTTTTACTTTATAGTCCAACAAGGCCGTTGCCAAGGAGGTTTTAGAATGGACACACTTCCAGACCATTTAGCAAATAATCTTAAAATTGTTTTTATCGGTTTTAATCCTAGTTTAATGTCTGGAGAAACAGGCCATCACTTCGCAAATCCAAGGAACCGTTTTTGGAGAATTCTCTTTCAATCAGGGTTAACCCCAAGACTTTATCGTATGGATGAAGATGGAGACTTATTGAATTTAGGGTTTGGTTTAACCAATATTGTAGAAAGACCGACAAAGGATGCTTCCGAAATTTTGAAAGAAGAATACGAGGAAGGAAGAGTTATTTTAAAGGAAAAACTGAAAAGGCATCGTCCTACTATCGCCTGTTATGTTGGCAAAGGTGTCTATCAGCAATTGTCAAAAAAACGAAAAGTTTCGTGGGGAGTTCAACCGGATTCTGTTGTTGATGGGGTAATTGATTTTGTTGCACCATCCTCTAGTGGACTTGTTCGTATGAAGATGGAAGAGATTGTGGGAATTTATAAAGAATTAAAGGAATTAATATAGAAGGAAGAATTAATTTTCGCTTGCATTTCTTAGCATTATTTAGCGTTTTAATGGAAAAATAAAGTGAAACTTCAATCAGTAGGGGATAGAAGACCCCGCTGATTGTTCGTCCCGTTCTACTGACGCTAAAGCCCCGCTTTTTAAGTGGGTATTTACTGCTCTTTAATGCGGGATAAACATGTTCAATAACATTATTAAGGGGGATATTATGAATAAAATAGAAGCAGGGGAAATTTTTACTATTAGTGAAGATGGCGAGCAGGAACAAGAAGTTGAGGTATTAGGAACACTAGATGTAGAAGGCTCAACATATGCCGCAGTTGGTTTTGTAGAAGATATAAAAAACCAAACGGATGGAGACATTGATATTTTCTTGTTAAAAGTAGATGCGGATGGTGATTTGGCAGCAATCGAGAGTGATGAGGAATTTGAAAAAGTATCAGCGGCGTTTGATAAAATGATTGATAATCAAGAGTGATAAGGGGAAGGGAGGAGTAGTTAAAATCCTCCCTAATCTATCTATTTCTATCGTACTGCACTTAATAGTACAATATCGTTGTTCTGTACAGTGTAACCTAGACGTTGTAGATGTTTTCGAATCCCACTTCTTTCCCACGTTTTTAGAATAGTATTGGTTAACGTTTTTTTGGGATAAAAAATACCCAAATTCGTTAGTTCTTCAAAGTTAAGTCCTTGTCGCACGTATTTATCAATCAATTCGTCTCGTTTATCAATAATGGCAAGGTATTTTTCCATCTCTTGTTTAAATTCCGCCTTGGAAAAAAGGCCTTTTTGATGTCCAGTAATATACGTGTGAACATCTAGATTTAACAACCGCTTTCCTGACTCTATAAAAGCATCAATATCACCATCTGTGCCGTTATACCACGGACCGAATGATGACATATCATAGTCACCTACAAATACCACACCTAGTTCTGGAAAGTAGGGACATGCGAGTCCTTCCGTATGACCAGGAGTATGTAAAAAGTGAACTTTTACGTCTCCGAATAAATACTCTTCCTCATATTTATATGTTCCAGATATTTCACCTAGAGACTCCATCCATTCTTGTGGTACGGATTGTTTCCACTTTTCCACACCCTCTGTTCCCCACTCTTGATAGACCCCATTAATAGTTGCGATGCCTTCCACTGTAAGCGAGGAGCCGTATTCTATTGGATTAATCCATTTCTCTGCATTTGAAAATAGATAGTTATGACGAGTGTGATCTGGATGATAATGTGTGTTCACGACTAGATCAATTCCGTATCGTTGCTGAATACTTAGCAAGCTTTTCGGATCTGCACCAGTATCTATTAATACTTTTTTCGAACTGTTGATGAATAGACTTCTCGAAAAAGGCACCTTACTTTTGTTAGGGCCTTCGATAATTTCTAAAGGACCGAAATTATTCATCTTTTCTCACCTCTGCTTTTCTTTTTTATTAGTTAATGCACACGATATGAATGAGTATTCATTCATTATACCATAAATCACCATCCATTAAAATGGTTAAATACACTAGAGAAGAATGAGCGATTTATTTAATCACTCATCCTTCCAGATAGAAGCTTACTCGTGTACTATATACATATACATTCTCTTAGTAAAGGGGGAGCTAGTGATGGAGAATGAACAAAATAATTTAAACGATGATACTACTCCGAATGAAGATAACATAGAAGAGCCACCATTAGAAGCCTTTTTGTTTGATGAAGAAGAGAATGAAAAGAATGCAAGGAAAAAGAAGCAACGTGCATTCTTTGGGAAAATAACTGCTTTTACTATTGCAATAGCGATGTTGCTAACTGTGCTTGGTGTGTGGGTGCAGGTGTTCAATCTTCCTTCTTTCTCCTTCCTTAAAAAATCAAATGAACTTTCTCAAGTGGAAAATATCCAGAATTATAAGAAGGCAGTTGTGACAATAGAAGGAGGCAATAGTAAAGGAACTGGATTTAATATAGACTCAAATGGACGGATCATCACAAACCACCATGTTATTGATGGTATGTCTTCTATCCTTGTCGTATTTCCCGATGGCGAATTTTACAAAGCAGAAAAGAAAGAAACATATGAAAAATTAGATATTGCACTTCTAGAAATTGACGGAAAAGATTTACCGCATTTAGATATCCAACAGGAGCGAAATTGGAAAACGGGTGGAAATATATTTGTTATTGGAAACCCGCTTGCATACAGTCAAATTGTCATGGAAGGAAACATAACTGCGAGCGGTGATTTATTGAAAATTTCTGCACCGATTGAGAAAGGGAATAGTGGGAGCCCTGTAATTGACAACAAAGGAAAGGTAATTGGCGTCGTGTATGCAAAGACACTCCCTAAGCTTGGTAGCGGAGAAGAGTCAGAAGGCCTTGCAGTTCCAGTAGATAAAATTCCTGAGCTAACACAGGAGTAGCAAAAACTTGATGGCTGGGTTGCACATCAAGTTTTTGCTACATATATTTACCGTTTTTTCTTATTTATTTTCTGCATTTCCTCACTAACGACAAAAGCAAGGTCTTCATTTCCAAACAACGATAACACGCCTAAAAGTGTTTGGTCAGAAATTTCACCTGCTTCCTCTTTAGGAACTGTTAAACCAATTGCATCTTTTAATGCTTGATTAGAAGCCTGAGTAGGGTAGGCCTGCGTGTACAACTCTTCCGGGTCAAGATCATGATTAATGCACCACTGAGAAAATACAAGAATCATCATCTTCTCGTCTTTTTGATAATTTGCGATTATTTGTTCTTCTACATTTTTTTGATTCATGTGAGTTCTCCTTGTCTAGTTTTAGCAAGCTGTTCGAGCCGCTTCCACTTTTCACTTTTGTTTTCCTATCTTATTATAAAGAAAACAGACTGCTTTTTCATTTATTATAAGATGACAGCTTAAATTTCTACTATAAATTAAAGAAGCATTAACAAAAATAAAAGAAAGTGTATAATAAGCAAGTACTTATAAAAAATTAATCTGTAGTAAAAGGTGAAAGGACGAATAAATTTATGGATATTACAAGACATAGTGTGGAGAAGTTGGAGGATCCAACGGGAATACTAGCAGGAGACCGTTATGAATTTTTTCTAACTATCGAGGTTCCAGAAGAGGATGAATTGTACTCTGAAAAAGGGTTGCTTTTAAGAGTTATTTATTTAATAGATGAAAATGACTCGCGTATCGTTCAATATCAATTTATGGAAGAAGCGACGGAGGAAATACTTGATTTTGAACTGGAAGACGATGAAGAAGCATTGGTGAGGGAATATTGTAAAGACAATATATAATAATTAGAATGAAAAACAGGCTGTCGAATTTTATCGACAGCCTGAAATAATAGAGTAGAACCTTTTTCATTTAAATCTAGTACCAATACTAAAAAATACTTTATTCACTATTATTTCATCGAATTATAATGCTGCAACTCCTTCTCAATCTCCTTCAGTTTTACTTCTTGTTTTTCTACTGACCGCCCAAACGATTCAAGCTTCTCCATATCATCTTGTAATCGCATATACTCCATTTTCAACTCTGCAATTTTAGCTTCAATTTCCTTACTACTCATTTCATCCACCGCTTTCTTATCATTAGATATGTATAGACTAAGTGTAGCGAATAAACTTATGTTCTACAAATAAAATGAAGCTTTAAATCTACATATAAAAACATTCCTTCCGTAAATTCTTATATTCTGTATAAAAATAGAGATACTATCCTTAAGCAATTTTGTTGGGGGGACATATATGGCAACTACACATGAAACGACATTAACAGCATCAGAAATCTCTAATCTTTGGACATCTTATCAAAACGATTCCATGGCGATTTGTGCGATTAACTATTTTTTAGCAAATAGTGCGGATAAGGATATTCAGTCAATATTAAAATATGCTCTTGATATTTCTGAACAACATGTGAAAAAGGTAACAGAAATCCTAAAAAAAGAGGGGTATCCAATTCCAATTGGTTTTACGAATCAAGATGTGAATGTGGATGCACCTCGGTTATTTACAGATAAATTATATTTATTATACATCCTAAACATGGGGAAATTCGGGCTGAATTCGTATGGGTTGGCATTATCACTGGTAACTCGGGATGACATTATCAAGTATTACACAGAATGTTTGGAGGAAACGAAAAAATTACATAATGATGCGAAAGAGTTAGCACTGCAGAAGGGGATCTTAATTCGCCCACCTGTTATTCCAAAACCAAAAGATGTAGACTTTGTAAAAAAACAGAGTTTTTTAACAGGCTACTTCGGTAATCGGCGGCCATTACTTGCAGTGGAAATTGCCAATCTCCATTATAATGCCGAACGAAATGCACTAGGATTAGCGGTCATAATAGGATTTAGTCAAGTAGCAAAAGAAAAGGATGTTCGAAAATACTTTGAAAGAGGTCGAGATATTTCAAAAAAACATTTTGAATTATTTAATTCCATATTACATGAAGATTTTGTGAATGGGATGGTGAATTTAGCACAGGAAGTAACAGATTCTACTGTACCTCCGTTTTCCGATAAATTGATGATGTACCATATTTCTTCGCTAACTGCTTCCGGTATAGGACAATATGGTATCTCGATGTCGACCAGTCCAAGACATGATTTAGGCGTAACCTATTCTCGATTAATGGGGGAGATTATTCATTTTTCCGAAGATGGTGCCAATATAATGATTAATCATGGTTGGATGGAACAACCACCAGAAGCTCGAAATCGAAAAGAGTTAGCAAAGGGTTCTCATAGGGACGAGTATTAAAAACTTGAAATGATATGGATTATGATAAATCCAAGGAATAAAACATGTATTATTACTGAAAACTATGAGGAACTTATTCTTTTTACGTGACAATGCTAAAATGAGGAGCGGTGAAAAATGAAATCTCAAAAATTACAATTACCTCTTCAAACATTAAGCCTTGTTATTGGGTTTATGGTTTGGGTGATGATCTCTTCCTTAATTCCAAATATAAAAGAGGATATCCCATTAACCGATAATGAGGTTGCATTGGTTACAGCCGTTCCTGTTATACTAGGTTCATTGATGCGTATCCTTTTAGGTTATTGGACAAACCGTTTTGGTGCACGAACTCTATTTATGATTAGTTTTCTACTATTACTTTTTCCTGTTTTTTATATTAGCATTTCAGATTCCCTTGTTGATTTAATTATTGGTGGATTACTTCTTGGGATAGGAGGGGCAACCTTTTCCATCGGTGTCACGTCACTTCCAAAATATTATCCTAAGGAACGACATGGGTTTGTAAATGGAATATATGGGGCGGGAAATATTGGAACGGCTATCACATCCTTTGCTGCACCTATGCTGGCAAATTCCATTGGTTGGGTTAATACGGTTAGATTATTTTTAATTCCTCTACTTATTTTTGCTGTTCTAAACTTTTTGTTTGGGGATCGACAGGAGAAAAAAGTAAAAGTTTCATTAGTGAGCCAAATCCAATCAGTCTATCAAGATGAAAAGCTTTGGTTTTTAAGTTTGTTCTACTTTATTACATTTGGCTCATTTGTTGCCTTTACTGTCTACCTTCCCAATTTTTTAGTTTCAAATTTTCAATTAACTCCTGTAGATGCAGGTATACGAACAGCTGGTTTTATTGCTTTAGCCACCTTTTTACGTCCAGTAGGAGGTTGGTTGGGAGATAAGTTTAATCCGTTTATGATTTTATTATTAGTTTTTGCAGGGCTGACATTTTCCGGTGTAATTTTGTCTTTCTCCCCAACCCTTACTTTGTACACGGTTGGATGTTTGACTGTTGCGTTTTGTGCGGGAATTGGGAATGGTACTGTATTTAAACTTGTGCCTTATTATTTTTCAAAACAAGCTGGAATTGTAAATGGAATTGTTTCCGCAATGGGAGGGTTAGGAGGATTTTTCCCACCAATTGTTCTTTCCTTAGTTTTTAATATAACAGGGCATTACGCTATCGGGTTTATGGCATTATCCGAATTTGCCCTTGCAAGCTTTGTTATTGTTGTTTGGATGTATTATCAAGACAAATTGAGTTTAGAAGCGAAAATTGTTGAAAATGTTGCCCAAGGGATGATGGTTACCAATGCAAAAGGAGTTATCGAGAAGGTAAATCCAGCTTTTACCCGCTTAACAGGTTATGAGCCGGAAGAAGCAATCGGAAATACTCCTAATATTTTACGTTCTGGGAAGCACGATCAACATTTTTATCATCAAATGTGGGACTCTATACGAAATAATGGATTTTGGCAAGGTGAAATTTGGAATAAACGAAAGAATCAAGAAATTTATTTAGAATGGTTAACAATTAGTGAAGTGAAGAACGAAGCAGAAGAGGTAAAGTACTACGTTGGAGTATTCAATGATATAACAAACGAAAAAAAATAAACAGAGGATGACTCATAAACGAAACAACATTATGAGTTGTCCTTTTTTTGTTAAAAACATTTCATTGACGTTTATCAAGTAGGATTACGGTTAGACTTTATTAATATATTTCAAAATAATGGGATAGAAGGATGTGAGAAGAAGTTGTCAGGACCTAGTTTAAGCAAACAAGATGCTCATTCATCTATTCATGAAGCAGCATTAAATGAAGCGCGGGATTTGAGAGACTTATTTCGCAATTGCATAGAAAAAGATAAAGAAAAAGCTCTGCAAGTCGCGGAAATAACGATTGAACATTGGGAATTACGAACGTTACAGCATGCAGAAGCAGAGGAAAAAGGATTATATAAAGATCTTGTTGAGAAGAATCCAGCTTTAAGCGACACCGTTATACAACTCACACGAGATCATGATTTAATGCGCCGAGTTGTTGGGAAAATGAAAGAAATGCTCCTATCAGACGAGGCAAACGAGCAGATGTTAAAACTAATAGATTCTCTTATTATTATTGATGAAATCCACAATGAAGATGAAATGACAAAACTTCTCTAAATTGGGGAATAATTACAGGCGTATAAGGAAGTATATAGGAGGAATGGCAAGGTGAGTGAAATTCAAAATGGGAAGCAAAAATCATTACGAATTGCAGCACCAGCTTTGTATGACAAAATGGTTGAAGTATTTGAGCAGCATAATATCCATCCATATGACACACGAGGTACTGTCATGGAAACAAAGGCAGGTATGGATGTAACCATAGCATTTGCTAGCACCTTTACACAATCGGTCGTAGGGCGTTTCAGTCATAAACAAGTAAAACAACCAGATGCGGAAATAACTGAGTTTTTTGAAAAAGCTGCCAAAGAATGTAAAACCCATTTAATTACGGATTACTACAAAATGGTAAAGCCATAGAAAGGAATGAATGCTAATGTTGCCAATTGAATCTGATGCACAATTAGTTAATGATCGAGAAGATTTAATTGCTGTATTACGAATGAGATTCGGAGATATTCCGGGTGAAATGATTGAACAAATTTATGAAATTAGTGATATGAACACGCTACAACGACTTATTTTAGCGGCAGCAAATGCGAGTAGTTGGAATGTCTTTCTAGATGAAATGCAAGCGGGTGAAGATTCTTTTCGATTAGTAGGAGAAGACTTTAATCCAATGAAAGAACTCCTGAATGGAAAGGAAGGCACAAATGGAGAAAAAGAAAAATAATTTCGTACAAGCACTGAAACACTTAAAACGTGGTGCACGCATCAATGATGGTTGGACAGAAGAAAGTCCACGTCCTCGTGAATCAGAAGATCTTTATCGCAGACGGTGGCAATACGATAAAATTGTTCGTTCGACACATGGTGTCAACTGTACGGGGTCCTGTAGTTGGAGAATTCATGTAAAAGACGGGATTATTGCCTATGAAACACAGCAAACTGATTACCCTTCAACAGGTGACAATTTTCCAGATTATGAACCAAGAGGGTGTCCACGTGGTGCGAGCTTTTCATGGTATACATATAGCCCAACTCGTGTAAAGCATCCTTATGTTCGCGGTGATCTTTACGAATTATGGAAGAAGGAATTGGAAAAGGCTGATGACCCAGTGAAGGCATGGGGAAACATCGTAACGGACCCACAAAAGCGTGCACAATACGTGAAAGCACGTGGAAAAGGCGGGTTTGTTCGTGGGAATTGGAAAGATGTTTGTCAAATGATCGCTGCTTCTACTATTTATACGATAAAAAAGTATGGACCTGACCGCGTTGTTGGTTTCAGTCCAATACCGGCGATGTCGATGGTTAGTTATTCAGGTGGAACAAGGTTTTTGTCCTTAATTGGAGGAACCATCCTTAGTTTTTATGACTGGTATGCAGACCTCCCTCCAGCTTCTCCACAGGTTTGGGGAGATCAGACAGATGTACCGGAAAGTGGTGACTGGTACAACACAAAGTATTTTATTATCTGGGGCACAAACATTCCGCAAACAAGAACACCTGATGCTCATTTTATGGTGGAATCTCGTTATAACGGAACTAAAGTCGTCGGGGTTAGTCCAGATTATGCAGAATATGAAAAGTTTGCTGATATTTGGCTACCTGCAAAGGCAGGAACGGACGGGGCACTTGCGATGGCGATGACGCATGTAATTTTAAAAGAATTTTATGTTGACAAAGAAACACCATATTTTATCGATTATGCAAAACAATATACGGATTTGCCTTATCTCGTTATGTTAGATAAAAAGAATGGAAGTTATCGTTCTGACCGGTTTTTAAGAGCGTCTGATGTTTCTAAAAATCATGAACTGGGTGAATGGAAGACCGTCGTTTGGGATGACAATACGAGTAAACTAGCGACTCCGAATGGAAGTCAGGGATTCCGTTGGGATAACGGGAATAAGTGGAATTTGGATATGAAAAATGAAAATGGTGAGCAAATTAACCCTAGACTTAGCTTTCTCCGTGATGCCGATGAAATTGCGATGGTAGACTTTCCTTATTTTGCGGAAAAAGAAGGCGGGAAGGTTGAACGTGGCGTTCCAATTAAACGTATGAGGGATCAAAATGGCAATGAAATAGTGGTTACAACTGTTTATGATTTGATGCTTGCGCATACAGGGATTGACCGTGGACTTGGTGGCCATTATCCAAGTGACTATAATGATCCAAATAAACCGTACACACCTGCATGGCAAGAAAGTATTACAGGTGTTAACAAAAATCATGTGATTCAAGTTGCACGAGAATTTGCTGATAATGCTGCTCGTACAAACGGAAAATCAATGATTGCCATGGGAGGTGGAACAAACCATTGGTTCCATAGTGACCAAATTTATCGCGCTATCCTCAACCTCGTATTATTAACGGGTTCTCAAGGTGTGAATGGTGGCGGTTGGGCTCACTATGTGGGACAAGAAAAGGTGCGTCCATTAGAAGGATTTTCTCAAATTGCCTTTGCGAATGATTGGGTAAAAGCTCCGAGATTTATGAATGGCACATCATTCTTTTACTTCGCAACGGAACAATATCGTTATGAATATCAAGCCAACGATGAACAGAATGAATGGGGGAGTACATACAATCAAATGCATCCAGCTGATTTTAACGCGATGTCAGCACGTTTAGGCTGGTTGCCCAGTTTTCCACAAATGTCGCAAAATTCATTGGATGTCATGAAAGAAGCGAGGGACCATCATCCAGACAATGATGAAGCACTTGTGGAGCATATTGGAAATAAATTGGCTGACGGATCATTGGATTGGGCGATTGAGAATCCAAACGATCCACGAAATTTCCCGCGTGTCTTTTTTAACTGGCGTTCAAATTTACTTGGGGATAGTGGAAAAGGACATGAATATTTTGTTAAACACTTGATTGGTTCTGACGATTCTGTTCTGACCGATACGGATCATTCTTGGCAGCCAAAGGATGTCAAAATTGATGACAAGGCACCTGAAGGAAAAACGGATTTATTTGTCAGTATGGATTTCCGAATGACAAGTTCTGGTCTTTTCTCTGATATTATCCTTCCGGCCGCTACTTGGTATGAAAAGCAAGATATTAGCACAACGGATCTTCACCCATTTATTCATCCGTTTAATGCCGCTATTTCTCCTCCATGGGAGACGAGAAGCGATTGGGATAGTTTTCGGGAAATCGCAAAAGTCTTTTCAGAGCTTGCCAAAGAACATTTGCCGGCTCAAGAAGATTTGGTGATGTCACCGCTTGCACATGACACAATCAATGAAATTGCACAACCATTTGGAAAGGTAAAAGATTGGAGAAAAGATGAAACGGAAGCGATTCCGGGTAAAACGATGCCAAATTTCAATATTGTCAAACGAGATTATCCAAATGTTTATGATATGTGGACAACAGTTGGCCCAAATATTAAAAATGGTTATGGAACAAAAGGAGTAAAGATCCCAGGAGAACGAGTGTATCAAGATTTGCTTAGTCGCTTAGGCGTTTCGAAGCGGGAAGGAATAGGAAAAGGCTATCCTAGTTTATATAGTGACAAGCAAGCGATCAACGCTATTCTTCTTATGTCTGGTGCTACAAACGGAAAACGGGCGGTTGAAGGTTGGAAATCGATGGAGGAGAAAACTGGGAAAGAGTTAGGGCATATTTCTAAAGAGCGGGAAGAAGAAGATTTTACATTGGATGCCTTAACAATTCAGCCACGACAAACGATTTCTACGCCTGTTTGGAGTGGGTTAGAAAATGATAATCGTCGCTATTCACCATTTACGGTCAATAAGGAATATCATATTCCTTGGCACACGCTTACAGGTCGACAAAGCTTTTATATTGACCATGAAGTAATGTTGGATTATGGAGAAGGACTTCCTTTATATTTGCCACCGATTTCAAAAGGGCCATTTATTAAAGGAGAAAAAGAAGTAGACAACCCAGGAAAATCGCTCACGCTTCGTTATTTAACTCCACATCAAAAGTGGGGAATCCATACGATGTTCACGGATACGAATCATATGACACAGTTGTTCCGTGGATGGCAAACCGTTTGGTTAAATGAAAAAGATGCTGCATCCATTGGTATTAAAGATAATGATTGGATTGAAGTGTACAACCGAAACGGAGCAGTAGCAGCAAGGGCGGTTACAACGTACCGCATTCCTAAAGGACTTGCCTATATGCATCATGCGCAGGACCGCGTCATGGGGGTACCTGGAAATAACATTAATAAAAAGCGTGGAGGAACCCATAACAGTGTTACTCGAATCTATCCGAAAGCGACACATATGATTGGTGGGTATTCACAATTAAGTTATGGATTCAATTACTATGGACCAACGGGAAGTCAGCGAGACACGATGACAATTATCCGACCACTAAAGGAGGTCGATTGGCTTGAGGATTAAAGCACAAGTTGCAATGGTGATGCATCTTGATAAATGTATTGGTTGCCATACTTGCTCCGTTACTTGTAAAAACACATGGACAAACCGCCCTGGGATGGAGTACGTATGGTATAACAATGTCGAAACTCGACCAGGGGCAGGGTATCCTAAAAAATGGGAAGATACAGACAAATACAAAGGCGGGTGGACATTAAAAAATGGAAACCTACATTTAAAAGCTGGAGGACCTGTCTCAAAACTAGCGAATATTTTTTATAATCCGAATATGGCTAAAATCGATGAATTTTATGAACCATGGACACATGACTTTCAACATCTTCACAAAAGTCCAAAGAAAAAAAACATACCTGTCGCACGACCAAAATCAATGATCACGGGCAAATATATCGATAAACCAGAATGGGGATCCAACTGGGATGATGATCTAGCAGGTGGAAGTGAAGTTGTTCCGATGGACCCGAACGTCCAAAAGCTTCAAGAACATATTTCAATGGAATATGAGAAGACATTTATGATGTACTTGCCAAGAATTTGTGAACATTGCCTAAATCCATCGTGTGTAGCATCTTGTCCGACAGGTGCTCTATATAAACGCGATGAAGATGGAATTGTTTTAGTTGATCAAGATGCATGCCGTGGCTGGCGCTTTTGTATGAATGGGTGTCCTTATCACAAAGTTTATTACAATTGGAATACGCATAAAGCGGAGAAATGCAATTTCTGTTATCCAAGAACAGAAGCAGGATTGCCAACGGTTTGCTCAGAAACATGTGTTGGACGGATTCGGTATATCGGGGTTGTCTTGTATGATGCAGATAAAGTAAAAGAAGCGGCATCAGTTGAAGATCCAAAAGAGCTGTATGAATCGCAGCTTTCGGTATTTTTAGATCCGTTTGATCCTGAGGTTATTGAAAAAGCAAAAGAACAAGGTATTAACAATAGTTGGATTGAAAGTGCGCAACAGTCACCGGTTTACAAAATGGCAATAAAGTGGAAAATAGCGTTGCCGCTTCATCCAGAATATAGAACATTGCCAATGGTATGGTATGTGCCACCGTTAAGTCCAATTATGAATCATATTACAAACGAAAATGAGCTAAATGTTGATGGCTATATTCCTGCTGTTGACCAAATGAGAATTCCAATGCAATATCTTGCATCAATTTTATCGGCAGATGACACGAGTGTAATTCGTAGAGTGTTATTGAAAATGGCAGCAATGCGTGTTCATATGCGCTCAAAAACTGTTGGGGGAATTGATGATGTGAAGAAAAGTAAACTGTTGCAAGAAGCGGGGACTACAATGGAAGAGTTAGAAGACATGAATCGTTTACTTGGCGTTGCAAAATACAATGAACGCTTTGTTATTCCAACAGCGAGACGTGAAATGGATGAAAATTTACATTATAAACAAGGGGCATGTAGTATTGAAAATTTAGCACCTCCTGAAGGAATGGTGACATACCCTTATGAAAGAAGTAGTGATGCGCAGTGACAAACGATACAGCAGCAATTCTAATCATGGTGTCGAAAATGTTGGACTATCCAAATGAGGATTTTCATCAGGAGTATCCGGCGATTCAATCCTTTGCAAAAGAACATATTTCATCAGAAGAAGTATTGAAAGAGATTGAAGAGAAGCTACAACCACTTATAGACATGTCTATTCAGGAACTTCAAGAACTATATGTTGACACATTTGATTATAAAGAGAAAACAGGACTCTATTTGACAGCTCACGAACTTGGAGATAGCCGCAAGCGCGGGAATGCTTTAATTAAATTACAGAAATTAATTCACGAATCTGGCTATGAGTCCACTAGTAAAGAGTTAGTTGATTATATTCCGATGTTATTAGAGTTTCTAGCGGTAGCACCGGAGGAGGAAAAGGAAGTAGCATTCCTTTCGCTGCGCTTATCGTATGCAATTCATCGGGTATTGCAACACCTTCCAACTAGTAATCCGTATCATGAAGTAGTTAATTTATTGATGACATTTGTATTTGAACCACCGAGGTCAGAAGAAATTGCGAAGTTGGAAAATGAACGGGAAGAAGCGGATTTAGATCCGTTGCCGTATCCTGTCATGTATCAGTAAGAAAACGAAGAGGGCATGCTCGTCCGCACCATGCCTTCTTCGAAAGATAGTATCCTAGTACTGAAAATCGTTTTGCATAGGAGGACAGAAATGGAATCATTATTTTGGTGGGTAGTCTTTCCATACATCACGGGTACAATCCTCATTGTAGCTTCCATTTATCGGATTGTTTTTCGAAAACAAAGTGTTTATGCACCATCAACGGAAATTTTCGAGAAAAAGTGGTTGAAGGTTGGGTCTTTATTTTTCCACTGGGGTATTTTGTTTGCACTTGGTGGCCATATAATGGGTGTTTTGATTCCAAAAAGTGTATATGACGCTATGGGGGTTTCTGATCATACCTATCATATCTTTGCTATAGCTGGTGGTGGAGTGGCAGGATTGATGGTTTTGATTGGTTTAGTTGTGATGTTAATTCGCAAACTTAGCAATACAAGAGTTCGAGTGCATGCTACGTTTAGTGATTATTTCACGATAGTATTATTATTAATTGTCGCAGGACTCGGTACGTATATGACCCTTGTTTATAATACAACCGTTGTAGCCTATGAATATCGCTTATCAATTGGACCATGGTTCCGTAGTTTGTTTACATTCCAACCCGACTACCAGTTAATGATAGGAGTCCCAACTCTTTTTCAAATCCATATCATCCTATCATTCATCTTATTTGCGTCCATTCCGTTTACCCAACTCATTCACATGTTTAGCTTTCCTGGACGTTATCCAACACGAGCTCCTCAACAGTATCGAGCTCGAGACAATTATAAAAACTAGTCCGCAGTCAAGAATAATGAATGAGTAGAGGAGGACGCCACCTCTATTTTCGTAGGATGATACTCAAATAAGATATTTTCACAATACTGTAAGTAGAAGTGTAAATAATCAAATAGAAAAAACATATTAATTTGAAAACAACTCAAATTAATATGTTTTTTTGTTTGCATATGAAAAGGTCGGTACGTTTCACTTTATCCTAACTGCCAAACTTTAGTACTAAATGGTGGAAGGCTATCAAGGTAACTCATTCCTAAGTGTAATAATTTCTCTCCCCTGAAGGAAACTACAATTAGCCTGAAGCTTTTTGTAAAGGAGATATGATGGAATGGAGTTTTATCAAAAATATGAGATTAGAAAGAGTAATGTTCAAAGTGATGAATTTACCTTAATTTTATACTTAGATGACTATTTAACAGAGTTTGCAGACGAATTAGGAACAGTACCACGTGCAAGGAAAGATATAGTAACAACAGCAAGGAAAATTTTACAAAAACGATACCCGGACATTAAGGTAACGATGGTGAAAGTAATCCTTGGTGGGATGGTTGTGACATCTATTCCACTAATCTTAGGGGAATCATCAGCACAAGCGGCAGAAACAACTGCAACTCCAATAGGACAAGAAAGTTCTATTTATTACTATGTTTCACCAGGTGATACCCTTTGGATTTTATCTATGAGGTTTAACACTTCCGTTGATACTATTAAGAAAGCCAATAATCTTTCATCCAATGTATTGCAGTTAAATCAGCGTTTAATAATCCCAAAAGCCATCCATACAGTCGTAGCAGGAGATTATTTAACCGTTCTTGCGAAGAAGTATGGAACGACTGTTGATGCTATAAAAGAGGCAAATAAACTAACGACTGATGAAACAAACCTTGGACAAACATTAATTATTCCAGCACTAGTTGGAGATAACATAACACAGGGAAACACGCCAGTGACACCACCAGCAACGAAAACGAATGTTTCGTCTTACACCGTTGTGTCAGGAGACAGTTTATCAGTTATTGCGAAACGGTTCGGAATATCCACGGAGGCTTTACGTAGTGCAAACAAGTTAACGTCCGATTTGTTGCGAGTTGGGCAAACCTTAACGATTCCTACTTCCGGAGCTGAAGTCGCACCTTCAGATATTACTTCTCCGACAAAAACAACTTCGTACACCGTTGTGTCAGGAGACAGTTTATCAGTTATTGCGAAACGGTTCGGAATATCTACGGAGGTTTTACGTAGTGCAAACAAGTTAACAACCTATTAAGTGGAGGTTTATGATGATAAGAAAAATAATGATATTTGTTTTTGCTTTGTTTGTTACCTTTCCTATAGCGTCTCATGCACAAATTAAAATGTTTAAAGAACCACCATTTGAATTCTACAAGGTATCAAAAGGGGATTCCTTTTGGTTTATTGCAAAGCGTTATGGGTTAGATTATAAAAAATTAATGGAATTAAACCCTAATGTAGCACCAAGGAATATGCAAGTTGGAGAAATAATTAGATTAAAACCATCTGCTTCAAGTCCTAGCAGCTTTGAAGAACAGGTTGTCAAATTAGTCAATGCGGAAAGAGCTAAACAAGGATTATCCCCTTTGACTCATCGAGCAGATGTAAAAAATGTTGCTGAAAAAAAGGCACAAGATATGATTAATTCTAACTATTTCTCCCATACAAGTCCAAACTATGGATCACCATTTGACATGTTAAAAACATTTGGAATTAGTTATCAATCAGCTGGAGAAAATATTGCTAAAGGGCAAAAGACGCCAGAAGAAGTGATGAACGCATGGATGAACTCTCCTGGTCATAGAGCAAATATTTTAAAACCTGAATATGATTCCATCGGTGTAGGGTTTTATCAAAGTGCATGGGTGCAAATGTTCATTAAAGCAAAATAAATAAAACTTTAGACAAGGCGTTAAACCAGGCTCTACACATAATAGAGCCTGGTTTGTTATTTTTAAAACAATTCTCAACGTGAATCAAATAATTATCAACAGTATTAATTTGGAACGTTTCGGACGGTGAGATAACGTAATATACTTCGCTATTGAAATTCCTAAGGTGCAACAATTATTTTTCAATTGTAAAAATAGCCTGTAATGCCTCATCATTTTTCTATCAACGTATTTTAGTGATTATTCGACAAATTTCCTCCCTACATTTTTAGTACTGTGTTTTCTCATTCCTTTGGCCTACAATAAGTTGTAAGCATTTACATTCGATGTTCCTCATCTTGATAGCGGGCTAATACGGTTAGTGGAGGGTAAAGAGAATGGAAAAACGAACAATTTTAACTACGAGTAGTCGAGGTTTACAGGAGGATTCCCTGCCATTTAAACTTTTTCAAAAAGCAAAGCGGTTTGGTGTTTGGAATCCAACTGATTTTGATTTTACGCAAGATGTACAGGATTGGAAAACATTCACGAGTGAGCAAAAAAAACAAATATTAAGATTGATTTCACAATTTCAGGGTGGAGAGGAAGCGGTGACTAGAGATCTTTTACCATTGATGATGGTAATTGCAAAAGAAGGACGCCTTGAAGAAGAAATGTTTTTAACTACCTTCTTATTTGAAGAAGCAAAGCATACTGAATTTTTTAGGTTGGTTTTAAACGCACTTGGAGAAAAAGGAGATTTATCGCATTATCATACAGAAACCTATAATACTATTTTTAACGATGTTCTACCTACAGCAATGGCGCGCCTTGAGCATGACCATTCACCAGAGGCCTTAGCAGAAGCATCAACGGTATATAATATGTTCGTAGAAGGGGTGCTTGCTGAAACTGGTTATTTTAGTTTCTATCAATCGTTAGAGAAGACAGGTACTATGCCCGGATTGTTAAAAGGAGTTGGATATTTGAAAAAAGATGAATCACGGCATATTGCATACGGAACATTTTTATTACAGCGCTTAATTAGCGAACACCCGCATATTTTTGAAATTGTTTCGAATAAAATGGAACAATTAACGCCACTTGCTATCCAGTTGAATCAAGAGGGAATGGATAATGCATTGGCTTTTGATAGTGATTATGAAGCGACGATGAACTTTACGATGAAACAATTGTCCGTTCGAATGGAAATACTTGCAAGATCTAAAGGGAAAAGAATAGAAGAGATCTACAAGCAAAAAGAAAGTGATTATGGAGTTGTGTAAAAGCAACGTTATATAGTACTGTTTATAAATCATAAGATACTCATAGGATTTAAGGTTTTTTAGAAAAGGGGGAAGGGCATTGTACTTAACGATTGGTAGGTTATTTGAACAAACAGTTGAAAAATTCGGTAATAAGGAAGCGCTCGTGGATCGATCGAAAGGCGAACGCTTAACATATAATGAGTGGAACGGGGAAGTGAACCAACTGGCTAATGCATTAATTGCTTCTGGTGTAAGAAAGGGTGATCGTGTTTCAACATTTTTATTTAACTCCTATGAATTAGGAATCGTTTATTTTGCTGCTGCGAAGATTGGTGCTATTTTAAATCCGATTAATTTTCGGTTAAAATCAGACGAAGTCGCTTATATTCTAAAGGATGCAGAACCAAAGGTTGTTTTATTCGAACAAGCTTTAGAGCCTCACATTACAAAAATACATGAACAATTTTCTTCCATTTCCTTTTGGTCCATCGATGAATCCCCACCTTCCTATGCTGTTTATTTTCATGATCGAGTCAAAACATCACCATCTACGCCTCCAATGGTAGAAGTATCAGAAAACGATACGTATGCGATTATGTATACAAGCGGAACAACTGGACGTCCAAAAGGCGTCATGCATCGGCACCGTGATATGATAGAGCAAAGTTTAATCTGTATTGGCGCCATGAATATTACGTCAACAGACATTGGTCTTGTTACCGCTCCAATGTTCCATTGCGCTGAGCTTCATTGTTCGTTTTTACCTCGTGTCCATGCGGGTGCATCTAATGTAGTTATCCATCATTTTGATGCAGTAAACGTCTTAAATACGATTCAAGAAGAGAAGATTACAACGCTTTTTGCTGCCCCAACAATGTGGAATATGCTTCTTCAGGAAAATTTAGATCATTATGATTTATCGTCATTCCGATTTGGCCTTTATGGTGCTGCTCCAATGGCACCTACATTAGTTAGGGCATGTAAGGAGAAATTAGGTGTTGAACTCGTACAGGCTTATGGGATGACGGAGATGGGACCGGCAATATCGTTTTTAGGAAAAGAGGAGCAATTATCAAAAGCAGGATCTGCTGGCAAAGCTTGCTTTAATCACGAGATTAGAATTGTTAAGCCCAATGAAAATGGACCATCTGAACCTGATGATATTTTACCACCAGGCGAGGTTGGAGAAATAATTGTAAAAGGTCCTTGTATGATGGTCGGGTATTATAACCGGAAAGATGCAAGCGAAGAATCCCTGTACAAAGGCTGGTATCATTCGGGTGACCTCGGATACTTAGATGAGGACGGCTATTTATTTGTAGCAGACCGTGTGGATGATATGATCATTAGTGGTGGTGAAAATGTGTACCCTCGTGAGGTTGAAGATATTCTGTATGAGCATGAAGGTGTTCTAGATGTCGCTGTTCTCGGAGAACCGGATGAACTTTGGGGTGAAAAAGTTATTGCTGTAGTCGTGAAAAAAGATGCAAATTTATCCGTGGAAGGGCTAGAAAACTTTTGTAAGAACTCTGAGAAGCTAGCACCATATAAACGGCCAAGACGTTATCTATTCGTTGATGAATTACCACGGAATGCCAGTGGGAAAATTCAAAAGTTTTTATTGCGTGAGGCATTGGCTACTAAGAAGATTAATAAATAGAATATTTTTGCACACAAAAAGCTACCCAGTCCTATTGGGTAGCTTTTTGTGTGCTTCTTATTTTACTGATTTTGCTCCTAAATAGCGAGGTTTCCAGTACGAATTGTTCATATCTGTAATGGTTACACCTGTGGAAGATCCAGCATGAATGAATTTATTATCACCAATGTAGATCCCGGCATGTGAAGCACCAGCAGCATAGGTTGTAAAGAAGACGATGTCTCCTTTTTGTGGATTAGCGACAGCTGTTGTTTGATTCCAAATAGTTGCAACCGTTCTAGGAATCGTTATCCCTTGCTTGTTATAAACATAATGTAAAAATCCAGAACAATCAAATCCTGATGGCGTTGTACCACCCCATACATATGGAACACCGATATGTTTTTTTGCTTCTGCAATTAACGCATCTGCGTTAAGAGATGATTTTGCTTCTGGAGTAGGGGCAGTTACACCTTCAGATGTTAAGGTAAGTAATTGTCCTACGTAAATTGCATCACTAGTTAAATTGTTGTATGCCTTTAATTGAGAGAGGGATAAATTGTTCGTTGTCGCAATTTTCCATAGGGAGTCGCCTGACTGAACAGTGTACGTCTTTGATGGCGTTACAGGTTGTCCTGTTGTTTCACTAGGAACCTTTAAAACTTGTCCGATTTTAATGATATCTGAAGTTAATTGATTAGTAGATTTTAATTCTGAAACAGTTGTGTTATATTTTTTAGCTATTAAAGAAAGACTATCACCTGACTTCACCACATACGTAGATGTTTGCGGTGCCGTTTCATGTGAGTGTGGAGCGATTAAGGATAGTTCCTGACCAACATAAATAGTAGAGGAAGACAAGCTATTGTATTGGATTAATTCTTGAACGGAGCGATTATTATTCGTTGCAATTTTCCATAAAGAATCACCAGCTTGTACCTTAACTTTAAGTTCATGTGCATCTGCTTGAGTGGAGAAACCAGCAGTAACAATTCCTAATGCAGCAACAACAGTGATAAGTTGTTTTTTCAATGAACAACACACTCCTCATGGTAGTTTTTGTCTCGTATAAAATGTGTGTTTTGTATTACGAGATAATAATACCCTGTTTAGCGTGTGTCTGGAATCCACAAATTAATGGGTGACATACGTTATTTTTCCAGCTTTTTCGTTAAAACTAGAGCACAATTAAGAAATTCAGAACATTATTCACTTATGTCCTCAACAAAACATTATGATAGAGGACAAAAAATAAAAAAATAAAACAAGCATTCAAGGAAATTTGATCTGAGACCCTACGTATTGATTCTCTCTTTAAAAAAAGAAAGATATTATGAAAAGGATGATAAAAATATGCATACAGGTGATGAGGTTTATGTTACTAGAACAGGTAAATTCTATCACTACTTTGATGATGATTGTCCGACAACTTCCCGGATTTTAAAGGGGAAAACTTCGGCAAAAAAAGTGAAAGAAGAAGATGCTATCAAAATGGGGTATACTTTATGTAAACATTGTTCAAAAGAATATGCAGAAGATTTAGCTGAACGAAAAGGTTGTGGTGCAGCAGCGTTTTTCTTTTTAACAACAGGTATTAGTGCAAGCTTTATGTTGCTCTTTTTTGGCACCTAACTCTAGAATAAAGTCCGTTTTGACCAATGAAAAAAAGTATAGATAACAGACAAATAAATGATATATCCGTAAAAGGAATAAAGATGCTTCCATCCATCAACATGGACAAACAATCCAACTGCTTCCGCTAGTTTCTCAACAACAGCCATCAAAAGACTGAAAATAATAATTAGCCCTACTTTTTGCAAAAAATTTATTTTATTACAAACATAAAGAAAAACACCGATTACTAGTGGAAGACCAATCAGAGTAAAAGCAATATTAATTGAGAATATCGACGACATTGGCCTTATAGGAAAGGAATACAGCCCCTTTCCTATAAAAAATAGGTCAAGATAGGTTCCTAGCAGTGATGCAAGAAGAAGGGAAGGAATTAGATTTACCATATTTTTAATCCAGTATGGAGATTGCTTTTTTGGCAATCGCTGCGAGCTCGAGTCTTTCAAGTGTTTTACAATAGTCATTTTCAATCTCTCCATCTACTTTTTCTTTTGTATCATTTAAATAATGAATTACATTCCAATCGTTATACCAATCAGCCGGTTCTGCCCTTTCCTGTTTTTTATCTTTCCACGCGAATTGAAGTTTAGGACTATAAATTCGGGAAGAACCAGGGACTAACTGACATGACTTTATTCTAGGTTTAAAGATCCTTCCAGGAACACCTTCATCGACATCATTAAAAATATGTGGCCAGTAATCTTTTCTAGAACCTGAATGGGGATTTGCGCTTGCCCACTTCTCCGTCATCTTTAATCGATTGCGATTACCAAAGAGAACGGTATACAATCGTTTTCCTAACAAAATACGCGAATGTAAGCTCTCAAAGTGATGCAACGTTTGCCCAATTAGCTCTATCTTTCCATTCTTCGCGTATGGAAAGAGGATGTGATTCATAGAAAGAAAATCTTGTAATTTAAATTCCAATGTGTGTAAAACTCCCTTTTTAAAAGCGGAGTTTTTTAACACTCGAGATTCTAAGTAGCTTTGCTCATTTATAATCAAAGCAACGGTAAGAGTATAGGAGTCAGGATCTTCCCAAAATTGACACCAGAGTGTTTCCATAAAAATTGATACACCGAGATGTTGCAGCAAATAAAATAAATTTTGTCGTCTTTTACAGCTTTCTTCATAGACCAAAAATTGCGGGAATGCATCTTGGAAAATCAACCAATTTCCCCGTTCTAAAAATGTAAAAAAAGAAACACGTTCCTTCTCTGTTAGAAGCCTTGATAGTAGTCCGCCTTTTAAATCCGTCATATTCCATCCACCATTACGCGAAACCATATGTCCTAAAAAAGCCCAATGAATTTCAGGATGACGATGATAAAAATCAAGATATGCTTTCGTTCTTGTTACATTATTTTTATTCCATCTACTCGTCGTATCTTTTATTTTTTGAACAAGCAATTTTTCTTCTCGGGTAAGGATTTTTTTCGGGTAGTTTTTTTTGCTTTTTTCTTTTAACATTTTCTTTATTTTGACAAGAGACTCAGGAAGCGAACTTTTTTTCTGATGCAAGAGCTTGCACAAGATGACAATAACCTCCTCATGAGACAACTCTTGTTACAGATTAAATAAATATGGGAAATGAATAGGGATATAGAAACCATGGTTGGAATGATGACTCAATTAAAAGTGTGGTAAGCTTGCGTCTTATATGACCATTTTATTAGGGGCATCAAAAATTCATGATAAAGACTGTATATTTTATTGGTGGTGCTGTTTCATTATTATTTTGTGGGGTAAGGAGAAGGGAAGAAAAGCTAAAAGAACTAAACACGTTCTTTTAGCTTTTCTTTAGCTTAGACGGATTATTGATTTTGTACAAAACAGGAACATCTACAACAAATTCTTCTTCTGCATCTTTTGCTTTAGGTAGTTTTTTCTTCACAATTTTCCCATCAAATTCTAGGGTTTCTCCTGGTACAAGTTCAAATTTCTTTAACGTTTTTGAGTGGGAGCACCAAGCAAGTCCTACTTCAATTGGATTTTCTTGGTCGACTACAACGTTTTCAAGTATAACTACTTCATCATTTTCTTCTTTGAAATTATTCCAACTTAAACCAAACTGTTTGACTGATGCCGTAAAATGGACCTTTTCTTCCGGTAAGTCTAGCTTTTTGGTTTTTTCTTTTTTCTCTACCGATTTTTTCTGAACAGCAGCTGGTTTAGAAGAGCTTTTTTTAGCTTTTTGAACACGTGAGGACGAAGATTTCACTTCTGTGTCAGAAGCAATTGCCTTACCAAAACTTGGTGACTGCATTTCCTTTAAATAGGCTGGATGAATACAACTTAAATTTCCGTCTTGAAATTCGATAATAACCGTGTTGTGTTCGGTAGCTGCACCATACACTTCATACCCTTTGATAGTCACTAGACGTTGGTGGGTGCTTTCTTTATACCAAAATTCCTTTTTTACCTCTTTGGTTGTTGATAATCCCCATTCCCTAACCTTTTCTTCATAGTGAGAGTCATCCACAAAGGTTTCATAATCTCCCTTAGGCGGAAGATAGATTGTGTTTTCTGCATCTTCAATATGTGGTAAATTGATAGCCATGATTTCCACTTCCTTTCTTGATTATTGTACACTATAACAATGACAGTTTTATAATGGAAAGAACTATTAACAATAGTCTAAATCAAATTTCTTTTTTCCACATATGTTTTGAAGGTTTTAAGGGAAGAGTATTAGAATATATTTAGTATGATGGAAAAATGAAGAAAGGGAGTCTTTTAATGACGACGTATAGCAACAGAAAGGAAGTACCAATTCAGGAAAAGTGGAAGCTAGAAGACATCTATTCTGATATTAGCAAATGGGAAGAAGATTATCAGCTTATTGAAAAAATGGCAAAGAAACTCAAGGGATTTGATGGTGAAATTCATGATGGGAAATCATTGTATCAATACCTGAAACAAAGTGAAGAGCTATCATTTCGCTTTAACAAAATTTATGCTTATGCAATGTTGAGTGTAGATGAAGATACTAGAGAAACAAAACCTCAATCCTTTTTAGATCGAGCAAAACAATTAAGTGTGAAAGTTAGCGCTTCCACATCCTTTTTTATGCCATATTTACTTAGCTTAGAGGAAGAGACATTAAAAGGATACATAGCTGCAGAAGAAGGGTTAAAGTACTTTGAAGAAGACTTATTAGAATCGTTCCGTTATAAAGCACATGTGTTAAGTAAAGAGCAAGAAGAAGTCCTATCACAATTAGGGGAAGCACTCTCGGCTCCAAGTAATACATTCGGCATGATGAATAATGCCGATATTAAGTTTGGAGAAGTTACAGATGACAATGGGGAACGTATCGAACTGACTAGGGGTATGTACTCTAAATTGATTGAAGATGAAGATCGTGCTAAGCGAAAGGAAGCCTATAAAGCGTATTATCAGCCATATGTACAATTAAAGAATTCCATCGCCTCTACACTTTCAGCAGCAATTAAAAACAATGTTACAACAGCTAGAATCCGTCACTACCCTTCTGCATTAGAAAAAGGATTATTCGGTGATATGGTTCCAAAAGAAGTATATGAAAATCTCATCAATACAACGAAAAACAATATTGCTCCACTTCATGAATACTCTCGAATTCGCAAAGAAAAATTGAATTTGGAGGAACTTCGACAATATGACTTGAATGTCCCATTAGTAAGTGGAGTAAAACAGGTAATTTCGTATGAAGAGGCTTATGAAACAATGTGTAAAGCATTATCACCTCTAGGAGAAGAGTATATAAACATCCTAAAAGAATTTAAAGAATCACGCTATATTGATGTAAGGGAAACGCCTGGTAAACGCTCAGGTGCATACAATCTCGGAGTATATGGCGTTCACCCATTTATCCTGTTAAATCATCAGGATGATTTGGACAGTTTATTTACATTAGCCCACGAATGTGGTCATGGCGTCCATAGCAAGCTCAGTGCTCAACATCAACCACAAATAACAGCGCGTTATAGTATTTTTGTGGCGGAAGTGGCATCAACCGTCAATGAAGTACTGTTAATTAATTATTTATTAAAGAATGAAAAAGACGAAAAAATGCGAAAACATTTACTCAACCATTTCATTGATCAGTTCAAGGGTACATTCTTTACACAAGTGATGTTCGCGGAATTTGAAAAGAAGACCCACGAAATGGCGGAACAGGGGCAGCCGCTCAATGTCGAAGTATTTAGCCAAACGTACGAAACATTGTTCAGAGAATACTATGGAGAAGAAATTGTATTCGATGACGAAGTAAAATATGGATGGTCACGAATTCCTCACTTTTATCGACCATTTTACGTTTACAAATATGCGACTGGTTTTGCTTCCGCGATCCATATAGCAACACAGATTCTTGACGGCAATCAAGAAACACTACAATCTTATTTGGAATTCTTAAAGAGTGGAAGTTCGGACTACCCGCTCGAGTTGTTAAAAAAGACCGGAGTGGACTTAACAACACCAGAACCGATAGAAAACTCTTTAAAACGTTTTAGTGAATTGGTAGAGGAATTCTCAAAGCTATAGCGAGAAGGTTGCTTTATGAAAAACATCCTCCGAAAAAGAAAAAGTGCTTTTTCTTTTTCGGGGCTTGCTGAATTACCATCCCACCATGCAAAAAAGAAAAAACTTTTTAAGCAAAGAAAATTCTAAATAGTAGATTGAATATTGAATATAATAGAAAACTATTAATAAGTGAGAATACTTTCGATTAAACATAATATGATGAAAAGTAAAAGGAGAGACTGCCGTGACCGTCATTCCGAAGCTTGCATCAACCGTAGTGTTAATGGATGACTTTTCTAGAGTCTATTTGACAAAAAGACCAAAAACGATGAAATTTCTAGGTGGATTTTATGTTTTTCCGGGTGGATCAGTAGAAGTAGAAGATAATGTGATAGATAGTAAGTATATTAAAAATGGAAGTTTAAATGAGTCCTTTAGTCAGGCTCATTATGTAGCTGCTGCAAGAGAATTATTTGAAGAAGTTGGTATTCTACTCTGCAGTAGAGACGACGGTTCAACTGCTCAATTTACTAACAAAACAGAATTAGAATATCGCCGCCTACTGTTAAATGAGGAAATCTCATTTTTACAACTATTAGAGCAGGAGAAACTTTTTCTTAATCTTGAAAATATAACGTATTTTGGAAATCGAATAACACCAGAAAAGAACCCTATTCGATTTGATACTCGATTTTTTCTCGCTAAGCTTCCCGAAGGTCAATCTCCAAACCCTGATGCACATGAAATTGATGAAGCTTTCTGGATTACTCCAGAGGAAGCAATATCGGCTTACAAAAGTGGAAAAATGCCCATGGTTTCACCAACAATTACTTCCCTTCGTACGATAATGAATTACCAAAAAGGTGCTCCGTTGATGATGCCTGAAAGACAAAAATAAAAATCCATTACCGCTTCAAAACGAAGGTTTCATTGAATAAACGGAATCCTTTTGTAAAACGAACCCCTCTTGTATTAGTTTTATAAGATGAGCTTCCGTTGTTCTTTTTGCAACATCAAAAATGCTTGGGTGAATCGTATTTTCATAGATCATTTTCGTCAAGCTTGTAGATGTTAAATACCTGTGCTCTTTAAGCAGAGACTTAATTTGATTTTCCCGGTATATTCTTCGGTTTAAGACGAATTCAATTTGTTCATAAGGATTTACAACCCACTCACCATGCCCCGGTCCAATTTTTCTTAATGGTAATTGTTTTAAGCGATGTAATGTATGAATATAGTCACTCATGTCTCCATCTGGAGGACCAATCCATGTTGTTCCTTCTCCTACAATATTATCGCCAGCAATGAGTACCTGTTTGGACGGGATATAAAGATTTAATTGACCCTTAGTATGCCCAGGGCAATGCATGACAGTAATTTCTACATTAGATACTTTTATTATTTCCCCGTTATGTAGAGTATTTACCTCATTTACCGGAGCAATAGCGGCCTTTATTGCTTCTAGTTCATTTATATGGCAATAAACAGTAGGGGACCAGTCCACTAATCGTCGAACCCCTGGGGCATGGTCTCGGTGGGAGTGAGTAAGAATAATAGATTTTGGTTTTGCTACATTGTTCTCTAATAGAGCTTTCTTTAATTGTTGTTTTGTTTCTTGTTGATCATAGCCTGCATCAACTAATATACTTTCTTGCTCGTTTCCTATTAAATAACAATTCGTTGTTGTATTTGGCCACAATGTTGGGGTAGGAATAGGGACACGAATTATTTTTATTTCATTGTTTCTTTGCACCGAACTCATCCTTTCAATAATATGGAAATAATTTTATCATTATATAAGCTATTCATCACTGCGTACCAAACTCCTTCTATAATATATAGATTACGATTTAAATCACTCGTTTTGCAGCAAAAAATAAGAGGAATAAAAGGCTTTTTAAAAAAGGAGAGAAGACGGAAATATGTAAAAAGCGAGGGGTTGAAAATTCCCTCGCTTTCTTGCTTCTTATTATCTCTCGTTAAGAACATATTGACTAGCTCTATCCAATGTCTCCGAAATAACCGCTGTCAAACTATGTGTTCCACTCGCATCATGTCCTGCTTCCCACAACATCATTCCACCGAAACCATTGTTAAGCGCTAATTTTGTTTTCTTTTCAACGGTATTTTCTCCATTATAATGATAGGTTGTTCCGTTCATGTTAACTGTATCACGTTCTGCATTTTCTGGATTACTTTTGATGATTGCCGCATAGGATAATTGCTTACTATCTTGATTTTCCGGTTGAGCATAAAAAGGAACGCCGAGTATAAGTTTTTCTTTTGAAAGTTTATGCGTATCGAACAAGCTAGTCCAATAGTTTACAATGTCTTCTGCGTACGAATAAGGAGACAAATTGGCTGCATTGTATCCACCATCCCACTGCCCATCATAAGCCATGATGTTTACATGGTCGACATGTTTGAACAGCGATGGTTCATACACAACATTAGTAATTTCAGTACCTGCAACACTATGAACTTTTGCATTAACTGCTATCGATAATTCTTTATTTTTTTGGTGCAACGTTTCACTTAATGCCTTCGTAAACATAGCAAGATTTTGAGCATCTTCCTTTGAGCGAGGGTGTTCAAAATCAATATCAATCCCATCTAAGTTTTCTTGATTTGTTATATTCACAAGCTCATTCACAAGCTTTGTTCGCGAGGTAGAATTAGTAATTGCTTGCTTAAAGTACTCATAAGATTCTCCACCTTTGATGTGATACCACCCACCTATGGCTAATATTACTTTTGTATTCTGCTTATGAGCTTTTGCCACCATTTCCCGTAAGTTACGCTTAGCAGTTTCACCATTAAACAAAAGATCACCTTCCTTTGTCGGATGAGCAAACGAGAAAATAATATGGGTCAAATTGTCATAATCGACCGTTTCTGGATCACGAAAATCCTGAACATAGCCGATCAATGCTTTTGATTGCTCCGATTCCCACTTTGGTTTTTCTTTCAGGCTAGGGCTTTTGGCTGAAAGCGGTGCTTGTTTTACATGTTTTATTTGTTCTGCGTTTTCTTGCTGGCTATTAGTAGAAACGAACATTCCTGCAAAAAAACCTCCCGTAAAGGTAAGGACCATTACCAGTGCAAGGAGGAGTTTATAGTTTTTCATAGATGTATTCCTCCTAAAATTCTTGAACATAAAAATTGTATCAAAATAGGAGATTAGTAGGCGATGGTAATATCAAGCATATTCGTTTTAGAGTAGGGAATAGTGGGATGCAGGAGCAAGCTTTATTCCTCGAAATTTGAGATAACTATAAAATTCAAAAGGGCCATTTACTAATTACTTTTTGTTTATCCGCGGTACTATATTGTGTACTATATTTGTATAAAGAAATATTTTTTAAAGGGAGCCTATTTTTATTATGAAAACAATCTTACCAAAAGAATTAAGAGAAAAAGTAGAAGCAAATGATGAAATCTGTATTCTCGATGTTCGTGCGGAAGAAAAATATGAAAACGAGCATATTGAAGGGGGAGATATTCAAAGTATCAACATTCCAAAGTCACATATTTTTAACTTAGATGACAATAATGCTAATATCATTTCTACTTTACCAAAAAACAAAGAAATTATTGTTACGTGTACAACTGGTAATTCAGCAAGAAAATGCGCTGCTATCTTATCAGAAAAAAACTATAATGTTACCTTGCTAGAAGGCGGTATTACTGCCTGGAAGGAACACTTAACCGAAAAATGATTAGAGTCGACAAAGCGAGAATACATAGGAAACGTTTTTTATCCATATCGTACTAACACGCTTGATTTTACAATTAAAAGGGGCAGAACCAATAACTATTGGTTCTGCCCCTTTTAAAAATTTGTTGATGATGAACAAGCCAGTTTATTGTAACGTTTACTCATTCCGTTCTCTAACAAAATCCGCTGACATTCTTTCCATTAAAGCCGCCATTTGGGCCCTTGTCGAGTTCGCTCCTGGGCGAAATGTTCCGTCTTTATATCCTGTTATATGTCCCTGTTGATAGATTGCGACGATTGGTTGATACGACCAATGCCCAGTAGGAACATCATCAAAAGGACTTGATGCGGTTTCCTTTGTAGAGTAGTCGAATATGTTATAAAGAATTTTTGCCAGTTGTGCTCGAGTTAGAGGAGCATTGGGATCAAAGAAACCTGGTTTTTTCCCATCTAGGTATCCAAGTTCCCTAGCGATTTCAATTTCCTTTTGAGCCCAATGGCCACGTATATCCTTAAACCGAAATTCCTTTGGTTCCATTTCTTCGTTTCCAAGTGCCCTTACAAGAATAACAGCTCCTTGTGCTCTTGTTAAGGTTGTATTCGGCGAGAAAGTCGTACTAGTGTTTCCAAGCATCCAGCCTTTTTGAGACACTAAATGAATACTAGGCTCTGCCCAATAATCCGAAGGGACATCTACAAAATAACTGCCATTTAACCATAAAGAATAATAATCCCACGTATTAGGAGTTTCGTGATAGAGCGACCATGAGCCGGTTCCTTTTATTCCATATTTCGTCGGAAGCCGCAATTTTGCTTTTATAGACCGCTCGTTTTCATACCAAATGATATATTCTCCTTCTGTTAATTTTGTACTCCCAACAAAAGCCGATTCACCCCTTGGAATCGTAAACGTTGCATAGGATGATTGTGTTTTTTCATCAAACTGGATTTTCCCATTAAATTTTGTAACGAGAGGATCCACTCTTGTGCTTGATAAACCCATCCCTGTAATCGAGCGGTTTTCTAAAGTAGGCCCATCTAACTTCCACATTCGTCCGTAAAAAGGGAGACCGTAAACAATCTTTTCTTTCGGCACTTCTTGATTAATAGCATATTGAATAGACCGTTCGGAAAATGAGATACTTGCCACTGGTCCAATCGGGCTATCTGGAGACTCCCAACTTTCGTCATATGCCATGATCATCAGATAATCAGCATAGTCTGATATTCTTTTGTAATCGTAAAAGCCATGCCAACCCGTTTTCCAGCCGTTTGGGTTTGCAGCAACCGATACAGACACCTCTTTTTGACGTGGAACATACTGCCGGAGTAGTCGAATAAAGTCTGTATGAACATCCTTATAGGCAGACCCGATTCCTTCAATATCCACATTAACACCATCTAAATGATACTTTTCAATTGCTGAAGCAACCTCTTTTGCAAGTTGCTCACGATTTTCCAATCCAGTTGTACCTGCTGTATAATTCCAGTGATTCGATAAAAATGGCACGACTTTGATTCCGCGTTTATGCATTTCATTAATAAAAGAAGTTTGTAATGTCCAGGTAACACTTAACCTACCTTCCTTTGTAATGTCAAAATAGCTAGGGGAAACCACATCTAAGCTCCCTTTTGTCGCATTAACTTGATTAAGGTAACTATTCGGTCCTCCAAAAAATATATACGACATATTAAATAAATTTGTTTGGGCATGAGAGGGAGTGGTACCATTCACTATCATAATAAGAACAAGGAGTAATCCGATGACTTTTTTTAAACTATTCATAACTGCAATCCTTTCATTTTAAAAAACTAATCGTTAGGATAAGAGGCTTCAAACATGTAACCAGTATCCGTAGGAATTACCTTGTATTGAATTCCCTCGTGGGTAAGTGTATTTTCCTTCACATCTTCTAAATTCGCGTTAGGTGCTACACCGAGTTCATGAAATAGAGTATCAATATGATGCGGAGCGAATGCAGGATTTAGCATATAAAAAACTTGGCTCCATCCTGTTAACATCGAAAGAACATCGGCATGTGTTCGTCCTTCACCAATTATTTGTAATCGTTGGACGGTTTGATCTGTAGTAAATACGCGTAATTTTGTACGATTGTGAAAAGGAGCCCTGTAAAAAGTAACGCCTTCTTCTGTTACCCTTTCAAAAGATGAGATAATTAAGTTTGACCCTTGTTCATTCGAAATAGCGTTCCATCGTTCCTTAAAATCTTGAAAAGGGAGTCGGACTACATGCCTTTTTTGCTCTGAATCTGTGTCTGTTAACTTCTGCACATCTTGTTGTTGACTAGGGGGTTCTTGTGGGATTCCATAACCTAGGTCTTTTGGTTCATCCTGACTGTTTGTTATGTTGTTTGGTGCATTGCTTTTTGACTGATTTTCTTCCTTTCCTTCTAGCTGACTGTCCTTCGTGGAAAGCGGAATGAATCGCTCTTTTTCTGATGAATTCTCCATAAACTTTTCATCTAAAGATGGTTGATCCGTGTGATTACACGCAACAAGAAGAAAAATGAAAACGAATCCAATTCGGTTTAGGTGTTTATACATGAAGACACTCCTTTTTCTCCTGTTTTTCGTAGTGTTCTTCAAAGCAAGATTATTAATCATAAAAAATTAGTTCCTATGTAAAGGGGTAAGTTTACTTTTAACAAAATGTAACGATACAGCAACATTTATTTAACACTAGGTAAAATGATATCGGGAGGCTTCTCCTATATAATTAATACTGAATATTCTGTATAATTATATAGGAGGAGGGATTTTATGGCAGTTTCATCTTTAACAATAAACAAAAAACGATTAGAAGAAAGAATTACTAGTCTATCGCAAATAGGTAAAATTGGAGAGACAGGCGTTTGTCGACTTGCTTTGTCAGATGAGGACAGGCAGGCGGTGGAAACAGTAAAAACGTGGATGGAGGAAGCTGGATTAACCGCACGCATTGATGATTTTGGAAATTTGATTGGTCGTCTGGAAGGGCAAAATCCAGAAGCACCCATTTTGATGCTCGGCTCCCATATCGATTCTCAACCTTATGGTGGAAGGTTTGATGGGGTAATTGGGGTACTAGGTGCACTAGAAGTAGTTCAAACAATGAAAGAGCAAAAATTAACCCCGAGCATGCCAATTGAAGTGGTAGCATTTTCAGATGAAGAAGGGTGTCGCTTTAATAAGGGCTTGTTTGGGGCGAGAGGAATACTCGGAAAACTAGAAGATGGTGAATTAGAACGAACGGATAAAAACGGTATCACTAGGAAAGAGGCTTTAATTCAATTCGGCTGCAACCCAGATAACTTCAAAGATTCAGAATACCCAGAAGGTAGTATTTCTGCATTTATGGAAATGCATATTGAACAAGGTCCAATTCTAGAAGCGAAGGATACACCCATTGGTATTGTTTCTGGTATTTCAGGACCATTATGGTTGACAGTTGAATTAGAAGGGTTCGCCGGTCACGCCGGCTCAGTACCGATGTATATGCGACAGGATGCGCTAGTAGGTGCTTCCGAAATCATCGTTGCACTTAATGAACTAGCAAATCAAGACCCAGAAGCACCAACCGTTGGGACAGTTGGAAGTATAAATACTTTCCCAGACTCCCGTAATATCATACCAGAAAAGGTGAGCTTCACTGTTGATTTAAGAGATATCGATATCGAAAGACGCAATAGAATCGAAGAGCAATTAAGAAAGAGAATACATGACATAACAGAAAAGCACGAATTAACCTATAAAATCTCCGAAGATACAAACAGTGAACCTCGCTATTGTTCCAACAAAATAATGAAAGTAATGGAGAATGAAAGTAGGGAAATAGGGTTGCATCCAATTGAATTAATGAGTGGTCCTTTTCACGATTCTTTAGCTATGTCTTATGCATGCGAGTACGGAATGATATTTGTTCGATGTAAGGACGGTATCAGCCATAACCCGAAAGAGTTTGCATCGTTTGAAGATATCAGTTTAGGAACAGAACTGTTGTATCGGACCACTACTAAAATGGCAAGCAATTAAATGGTTATTTGAGGAATCCTGTCAGTCTTACTCAATGATTCCTCAAATAACCAATAACATGATAGGTTTTATTTTATTTATTGGATACCTACCGCACTAAATATATGTTATGTAAGGAGTTGGAGAATGAGCCGAAAAAAGTTTAACACCCTATACGTGATTATTGGACTGATTCCGTTTTTAATGCTAGTTTTTCCCTTATTTGAAATCGGCAATCGTGCTACCCCCATTGTTTTCGGATTACCATTTTCATTCTTTTGGGTCATATTATGGATTGTCATTACTTTTTTAGCGTTACTAGTTTTGTATTTCCTTGACCCCGAAAAAGACGAAGAGGGGGATGTATAATGCCAAACTGGCAAATAGCTCTTATTATGATGATTGGGTACTTGGTAGTTGCTCTTATCATAGGAGTACTAGCGGGTAGAGGAAGAGATGGCGGTTCGCTTGAGGAATTTGCAGTAGCAGGTGGAAAACTAGGATTATTTGTTATGTGGTTTTTAATGGGGGGAGCTGTGTTTAGTGCCTTTTCCTTTCTAGGTGCTCCAGGGTGGGCATATTCAAAAGGGGCTCCAGCTCTCTATATTATTACTTATACCGCATTTGCTATTTTACCTTGGTATATTATTGGACCGAAGATTGGGAAGATTGGGAAAAAATATCAACTCTATACCGTTTCCGCTTTTCTAAAAGGACGATTTAATAGTCCGATTTTAGCTATTCTAGTTGGTTTAATTGCACTTTTTGCATCGATTCAATATTTAGCAACACAGATGACCGGGATGGCTCATATCTTTAACATCATGACAGAGGGACGTATACCATTTTGGCTCGGAGCACTTGCATCTTATGGCATTGTTGTTATTTACGTTGCAACGGGCGGATTACGTGCTGCAGCTTGGTCAGATGTGTTTCAAGGAATGCTAATGATAATTATTTCATGGGTTGTTGGGCTGGCAATCGTCAATCAATTACACGGTGGCACCACGGAAATGTTTACAAATATCATAAAAGACCAACCTGAGTTTTTACAGATAGGAAAAGATGGATCAACGATGGGGACAACCGCTTATTCAACAACGATCTTAGTCTCCGTTATAGGGTTTTTAATGTGGCCGCACTTGTTCTCAAAATCCTATGCATCTAACACTAAAACAATGAAGAAGACGGTGCTTGCTTACCCCATTTTCGCTTTATTTCTTGTTCCGCTTTTATTAGTAGGATTTGCGGCAAAGGGAATGATTGATTCAGGTCAACTTGAAAACGCTGATCAAATTTTGCCTTATTTAATTACAACCGTTATGAATTTACCTGGATGGGTGTACGGACTTGTAGGTGCAGGAGCTCTTGCAGCAGCAATGTCGACCGCCGACGCCATTACTCACAGCGCTTCACTAGAGGTTACAGACGGGGTTATAAAAAACATTTGGAAAGACCTTTCCGATAAAAAGACGCTCCTACTTATGCGTATTGGTGTTTTTGTAATTGGCGCTTTAGCTTATTATATTACCGTTTTTGGCGGTCAAGGCTTAATTGCTTTATTACTAGGGGCTTATGGATCGATTGTACAGTTCGCTCCAGGAGTGTACAGTGCATTATTTTGGAAACGGGCAACGGCCAAAGGAGTCATTGCCGGTCTTATTGTCGGAACAATAGTGAACTATTATTTTCAACTTGTTGCAAGCTCCACACCGTTCGACATTCATGCAGGTATACTAGGGTTAATTGCGAATATCATCGTCATGGTTCCCGTTTGCTATTTTACAAAACCTCAAGAGGACGGTGCTAATAAATATGTTGATGTAGCTTAAGGAGCTCAAGGTGCGTAGCTATTTCATTCGCTATCTTTTGAAAAACTATCGTCGGTTACCGTCTATTTTTATAGAATGCCGACGATTATTTTTTAAAAGAAATATTTTCGGAGTTAACAGAGAGGAGAAAATATGAAAGCAGATAGTGTATTCATTAATGGAGAGGTTGTTACTGTTGATCAAAATAATAGAGTAGTAGAGGCGGTAGCAATTAAAGAGAACCGTATTATCGCTGTTGGTTCAAACAAAGAAGTCGAGGAATATCGTACAGACGAAACAGTTGTTATCGATCTTGGTGGAAAAGCACTTCTTCCAGGCTTTATCGACGCACATTTACATCTTACTATTTACGGGACAAATCTATTAGGAGTAAGCTGTGTTGCCCCACACATTCAATCTCTTCAAGATATATTTGCTGATCTGCGAAAAAAGGCACAAGAGACACCTAAGGGGCAGTGGGTTCGGGCTTGGGGGTTCAATGAGACAAAGTTGAAAGAAAACCGTTTTCCCACGAAAGAAGAGCTAGATGAAATTTCTACTGATCATCCAATTGTCGTAATTCGAACATGTAACCACACTTCTATAGCCAATAGCAAAGCATTAGAAATCGCAAATTTTTCAGAAAGCACCCCAGATCCTGATGGAGGAATTATCGAACGTAATCAAAGCGGAAATCTTACAGGGAAATTGTTAGAAAATGCTCATATGCAACTATTTAAATACGCAAGTTACTCTAAAGAGGAATTAAGAAAAGGAATGAAACTTGCTTCTGATGAATTCATTCAAGCTGGTATAACAAGCGTTCATGATGCAGGCGCATACGGAGATGGCTCCCAAACACTTCAGATTATGCAGCAAGCTATTAAATCGAATGAAATTAATGTGCGGGTGTATGCAATAATAGGTTCTTTAACAAATTCTCATGATTTTGTTCATAAAATGGTTGAGGCAGGTCCCATTACAGGTCTAGGTGATGATTGGTTTAAAATCGGTCCAGCCAAATTGTTTACAGACGGTAGTAGTGTAGGACCAACTATCGCAACACGTCAACCATATTCACATGCGCAGGATGATTATGGAATTATTTATTACAGTCAAGACGAATTAAACCGCATATTAGGAGAAGCACATAAAAAAGGCTTTCAGATTACCGCCCATGCCCAAGGAGACAGAGCGATTGAAATGCTTTTAAATTGTATTGAAAAGGCGTTATTGGAACACCCACGCATTGACCACCGTCACAGAATTGAACATGCTGGAATCGCTTCTCGAGATTTACAAGAAAGAATGAAAAAGCTTGGTGTCGTCGCTATTCCTAATCCAGTATTTATGTTTGCAAACGGGGACAGGTATCTCGAGTTTTACGGGGAACGTGTAAAGGTCATGTATCCTGCTCGCGATTACGCTGATCGAGGAATTATTGCTGCATTTGGATCGGATGCACCCGTTTCGTTTCTCGATCCATTACTTGGTATCCACGCAGCAGTCAACAGAAGGTCATGGAAAGGACAAGCAGTAGGAGAAAACCAATGTATTGATATCATGGAAGCTATTCGTGCATATACCTGGAATGGTGCATATGCAAGTTTTGAAGAAAAATCTAAAGGCAGCATCGAAGTTGGTAAATTAGCTGATCTTGTTGTGTTAAACGATAGCATTTTACATGTTGATAAAACAAAGATAAAAGATGTCAAAGTTGAACTCACAATGGTGGATGGTGAGGTTTTATATGATCCAACCTATCTTCTTACGAGTAATAACAAAAAAAGAAAAAAGCATATCAAGCTATAAAAACATGCACCTAGAATATAGCCACAAAGCTAAAATGAGACGATTGGTGGAAGAAAAAGGATTGTCCAAACCAAACATTAGTCAACATAATTATTTTACTGAACCCACCATGGTTCGCAATGCGAGCCATGGTGGGTTTTTAATTTGTTAGAAGAAAACAATACGAATTAGTTTTACAATGAAAATCTGTATTCTTTTTGTCATAAAACCATTTTCAAAAAGTGATAGCTACTAGCTTTAGACTACATCCTTTCGTTATCCATTAAGTTTGCTATTTCTTTTATTACTCCGTTAACAAAGTGTCAAGAATACTTTAAAAATAAATTACACTTTGTCTAATGAAAAAGGACAAATTCTCCTCTACTATCATAATATGAAACCGCTTTCAAAACATAATGAGATGATTAGAGGTGATTTAATGTTTAATCTTCCGCTTGAAACATTTCTGTGGTTTATTCCATGGCCTTTTATATGGGTAGGTATTGCTTTAGTCATTTATTTTAAAATGAAAAAAGATGATGAACTAGAAAATGAGAAATAGGGGGGACACTTAGCCAATGAAATCTGATGCACTAATTTTTATCGTTTACTTACTCATTTTATTAGGTGTAGGTATTTGGTTCACAAGAAAGGCTTCTAAATCAATAGATAATTATTTACTGGGTGGTAGAAGTTTGGGTCCCGCTGTTACGGCTCTAACGATGCAAAGCAGCTCCATGAGTGGTTATATGTTCATGGGGGGACCAGCACTTGCGTTTCAACAAGGATGGTATGCACTGTGGTATGCCATTGGTGATGCTGGAGGATCCATCATAAACCTATCCGTATTAGGGAAAAGGATGCGCAGACTTTCAGAGTTACTAGGAGCTCTTTCCCCAATCGAATATTTAGAAAAGCGCTTTGAAAGTCCAGCAGTCCGAATCGTTGGCTCTATTATTTCAATCATTTTTTTAATGGCATATGTATTTGCCCAATTTATTGCTTCTGGAAAAGCATTAACGATGCTGACAGGCTTATCTTATGAAACCTGTCTAATAATAGGGGTTAGTGTTATTATCACTTATACGGTCGCAGGGGGATACCTAGCAGTTGTATGGACGGACTTCGTGCAAGGTATCATTATGGTATTAGGCGTTCTTGGAATAGGAATTATGGCGATGTTTCATATTGGTGGTTTGTCTGGTCTAAATAAAGCTCTTTCTGGTATTGACCCAACCTATTTAAGTATTTGGGGAAAAGATTTAGCCTACTATGGCCAGTGGGGCGTCGTACTTGGCGCTATTCTTATCTATAGTGTCGGCTACATGGGGCTTCCACATGTTGTTGTACGGCATATGTCTATGAAAAGTACAAAAACCGTAAAAGGAGCAATTCTATTTTCAGCAACATGGAATCAAATTTTTATCTTTACTCCTTATCTATTGGGTCTTGTTGGAATTGTGATGCTTCCCACACTAGGAGATCCCGAAATGGTAATACCTGAGCTTGCTTACACGTTTTTCCCAGGCTTTTTTGCAGCTATCTTACTATCTGCAATTATGGCTGCCATCATGTCAACATCTGATTCATGCTTAATGCAAGCAGGAACTATTTTATCACGGGACGTATACCAACGCTTTATTAATAAAAAGGCAAGTCCTACAAAAATGGTACTAGTCTCACGTTTGTGTATACTTATTGGTGGAATAGTTGGGGTTGTCGTTGCCATTTTTGAACCGCCTTCCGTTTTTACACTTGTTGTCTTTGCGTTTGGAGTACTAGGTAATAGCTTCTTAGTTCCATATGTAGCTTCTGTTTATATGAAAAAGGCGACAAATGTAGGAGTTTTAACTTCGATGATAAGCGGTGGTATTACAAATGTTTTATGGACAGTTGGGGATTTAGAAGCCTACACAGCTATCCATCCATTTTTAGCTGGATTGGTCGTTTCCATCATCGGCATATTTATTGGAAACAATTTCGGGCGTACACCTTCTCAAAAAGTTATCGGTGCATTTGAAGCGGCGAAAGGACCTCGTAAATTATCGCAGTCTATTGAAAAAAATATTTCAAAAGATTTATCACCGGAAGCAAAAAACATTTCGGAATTCTATACAGAAAAACCAAATCCTTTGTAGGTGAGACAATGAATGCATTAACACTTTCCATTTCAATCGAACCCGAAAAAATTAGTAACCACTTGAAAAATCTCGATACGAAAGCAAACTACCAATTAGACAAACTTGTTTATTACCCTTACTATTTCTTTAAATATAAGACAAAAGCAAAGGGTTTACTAAAAATGGATGGGTACCTGGGCTGTACCATTGATAGCATTAGTACGCGTGGAGCGGTTATTGACCACTCCCCATCATTTGTAGAAGAAAATATTCAGGCCAATGAATGCTTACCTTACACATTAACACCCCAAGATGCAAAAAAGGCGGCGGAAGAGTACCTACACCATACAGCATCACTGAAACTAAAATTTTTCAGCATGCCAAAAATGTTATTGGAACAGCAAGAGCTATTTTTTAGACCTTACTGGATTATGGCAGATCAAAAAAATCGTAGAAACTACCCTCCCATTATCATCGATGCTGTTTCGGGAAAGTACCATCCTTTGAATGTTTAATAGTAAGGCTAGAGGAGAAAGCTGTGTTTTAGCAGCTTTCTTTTATTTAAGGTTTCAACTTGGATTACCGCGTTTCAAATGGTTAAGGTCAACCATTTGAAATATATAGTAAATTAGTAGAAATCTATCACGAACCATTGATTCAACTACACTACATTCAGTAGAGGGATGGGAGACTCCCAGCTAAGTATTTTAGTTTCACTGATACTGCTCAAGCACAGTAAAAAATTCTTTCGTAAACTCATAGAATACTTTTTCGGTTGGTGCCAGATTTCTGTGCTTTGGAATAATAATACCAACTGTGCGTTTCACCCTTGGTGCATCAATGGGAATTTTTACAGTTAGAATAGGCGGTGCTCCAGAAAACGTACTATCTGGTAAGAGACTGACGCCAATTCCCGCTGAGACAAGACCTTTAATGGCATCCATATCCTCCCCTTCTGATGTAATGTTTGGTACAAAGCCTGCTTGCTTACATGCATCAACGGCAATTTTTTGAAGAACATACCCTTTGGGGAATAATACGAAGTCTTCATTTCGCAAATCGCTAAGATGTATGCTTTTTCTATCCGCTAGAGGATGATTCATCGATACGATTGCAGAAATGCTTTCCATAAATAAGATATGGGCATCAATGTTAGGATCTTTCGTAGGAACCGGCCCAAGAAAGGCAATATTGATTTCCCCACTTTTAACAGCCTCTATTAGATGCGAATAAGAACCTTGACGCATATGAAAGGTAACATCCGGATACTTTTTTCGAAAAGCAGAAATGACAGTAGGGAGCAAATGGCTTGCAAGGCTAGTTGGGTAGCCAATGTTAATCGTGCCCTGCTTTGGGTCCAAGTACTCATCTACCTTTTCCTTTGCATAATCAATTGCTTTTATTGCCGTTTTTGCATGAGTTAAAAATATTTGTCCAATAGACGTTAACTTCACATTTCTTCCTACTCGTTCAAATAAAGCAACCCCAAGCTCCGCTTCCAGTTTTGTGATTTGCAAACTAACGGCTGATTGCGCAACATGAAGATGTTCTGCCGCTTCTGTCATATGTTCACGTTCGGCAACTTCCATAAAATATCGTAATTGACGTACCTCCATATTTCTCCTCCTTTATACTCTCAGCTACTCCAAATTAGAGGTCCTTCTTCCCTCTAATTAAATCGTTTCCACCTTTCGTTTTTAAATCGATATTAAAAAGAGATTGTTTTAATCTAAATTATATATTGTATATATTGATATGAAAACCTAAAATTAAGTATATACGAAACTTTCAGATAAAAGAAACATGAACGGGGGAGATAAATATGACTTATAACCGCATACCAAAAGCACAAGGTCTCTACCGTCCTGAATTTGAACATGATGCATGTGGTATTGGCTTATATGCTCACATAAAGGGACTAGCAACACATGATATTGTTAAAAAAGGACTAGAGATGCTCTGCCAATTAGATCATCGCGCTGGTCAGGGCAGTGACTCACTCACAGGAGACGGCGCTGGCTTAATGATACAAATTCCTGATGCTTTTTTCCGTGAGTCATGTCCGGAATTGAATTTACCTGCAAAAGGTCGTTACGGTGTAGGAATGGTCTTTTTTTCAAAAGATGATGTAAAGCAAGAAAGTATTGAGAAACGTATTAATTCACTAGTTAAGCAAGAGGGACAGACGGTACTCGGATGGAGAACTGTGCCTCTAAACACGGACAATATTGGAACAGCTGCAAAAGAAACAACCCCTTTTGTTCGTCAAATCTTTATCGGAGCTGACGAAAACATTAATGATGATTTAGTCTTCGAACGTAAATTATATATTATTCGAAAACAAGCAGAAAAATGGGCGAAAGAGCAAGAAAAGCATATGTACTTTGCTAGTTTATCAAGTAGAACAATCGTCTATAAGGGTCTGTTAACTCCTGAGCAGGTAGATTCTTTTTATGTAGAACTCCAAAATGAAAAAGTTGTTTCAGCCTTCTCTTTAGTACATTCCCGCTTTAGCACAAACACTTTCCCAAGCTGGGAACGAGCACATCCAAATCGTTACCTTATTCATAATGGAGAAATTAATACACTACGGGGAAATATTAACTGGATGAAAGCACGAGAAAGACATTTACTATCCGAAGCATTTGGAGAAGACTTACCAAAAGTACTCCCAATATTAGACACCGATGGAAGTGATTCATCTGTTCTAGATAACGCATTAGAATTTTTTGTGCTGTCTGGTCGTAAACCAGCTCACGCAGCAATGATGCTTATTCCCGAACCATGGACAGAAAATCCACATATGTCGAAAGAAAAGAAAGCATTTTACGAGTTTCATAGCACGATGATGGAACCGTGGGACGGTCCAACCTCTATTTCATTCACAGACGGAAAGCAGATTGGTGCGATATTAGATCGAAATGGTCTACGTCCAGCACGCTACTACGTAACAAAAGATGATTATATTATTTACTCGTCTGAAGTTGGTGTCATTGATGTTGATCCTGACAACGTGCTATATAAAGATCGTTTAAGTCCAGGGAAAATGTTACTCATTGATATAGAAGAAGGGCGAATTATTTCGGATGACGAAATTAAATCAGAAATGGCACAGAGTCAACCTTATCAAAAATGGCTTGATGACAATTTAGTTAAAATAAATGCCAATATCTCCGTAACAGAAGAAGAGACATTGCCAGATATCATTACTCGTCAAAAAGCCTTTGGCTATACGTATGAAGACATCCATAAATATTTAATTCCTATTGTTACTGAAGGGAAGGACCCGCTTGGTTCGATGGGGAACGACATGCCACTTGCTGTGTTATCTGATCGACCGCAATCATTATTCCATTATTTCAAGCAATTATTTGCACAAGTAACCAATCCGCCAATTGATTCTATTCGTGAAAAGGTTGTCACCTCAACTGTTACTTTTTTAGGAGCAGAAGGCAATTTACTACATCCAAACGAAGACAATAGTCGACGTATTCAAATAAATTCACCTATTTTATCGAATATGCAACTAGCTCAATTGAAAACGAATATGCAACGAGAGTTTAGAAGTAAGACAATCGATACTTTATTTTCAGATGATTTAGAGTCCTCTCTTGATAATATTTGCCGTGAAGCGGACAAAGCGATAGCAAATGGGATTAGTCTTCTCATCTTATCGGATCGCAATATGAATGAAAAGCGAGCACCTATTCCAACGTTATTAGCAGCAAGCGCCCTTCACCAGCACCTTGTTCGTCAAGGAACTCGCACGAAGGCAAGCATTATTATGGAAACAGGTGAAGCAAGAGAAGTTCATCATTTTGCTACATTAATCGGTTATGGCGTCAATGCGATCAACCCTTATCTTGCGTTTGAAACGTATAAACAAGCTATTTCAGAAGGTAGCCTTTCCCTCTCATATGAAGAGGCAGTGTTGAAATACGTAAGAGGAGTAACTACTGGTGTTGTAAAAGTTATGTCAAAAATGGGGATTTCCACTGTGCAAAGCTATCGTGGTGCCCAAATATTTGAAGCAGTAGGAATCAGTTCAAAGGTAATCGATAAATACTTCAGTGGAACAGCTTCACAGCTAGGTGGAATTGAATTAGAAACCATTGCAGAAGAAGCATTACTCCTCCACAAACAAGCATACAGCGATTCCCTTGATAACACCCTCGAGTCAGGAAGCGACTTTCAATGGAGAAAGACAGGGGAGCACCACGCGTTTAATCCAAAGACTATTCATACACTACAATGGGCATGCCGTAAGGGTGATTATGAATTATTCAAAAAATACTCAGTACTAGCAAATGAAGAGAGAATTGGTTTTCTTCGGAATTTGTTTTCGTTTGACGAAGCGCGTCCGGCAATCCCAATTGAAGAAGTCGAATCTGTAGATTCCATTGTAAAACGCTTTAAAACGGGGGCAATGTCATTTGGATCATTAAGTAAAGAAGCACATGAAGCATTAGCTATCGCAATGAATCGTTTAGGTGGTAAAAGTAACAGCGGAGAAGGTGGAGAAGACCCTAACCGGTATGTTCCCGATGTAAATGGCGACAGTAGAAAGAGCGCGATAAAACAAATCGCTTCTGGTCGCTTCGGTGTAAAGAGCCATTATCTTGTCCATGCCGATGAGCTACAAATCAAAGTAGCGCAAGGTGCAAAACCAGGAGAAGGTGGCCAGCTTCCAGGGAAGAAAGTATATCCATGGGTTGCGGACGTTCGCGGTTCAACACCAGGGGTCGGGCTCATTTCCCCTCCACCACATCATGACATATATTCTATTGAAGATTTAGCGCAGCTTATCCATGATTTAAAAAACGCTAATCGTTCCGCACGAATTAGTGTAAAGTTAGTTGCTAAAGCTGGAGTTGGTACAATTGCAGCAGGTGTAGCAAAAGGTGCTGCTGATGTGATCGTTATTAGTGGTTATGACGGTGGTACAGGGGCTTCTCCGAAAACAAGTATTAAACATACGGGATTACCTTGGGAGCTTGGACTAGCGGAGGCACATCAAACGTTGATGTTAAACGGATTACGTGACCGCGTTGTGTTAGAAACAGACGGGAAACTAATGACAGGTAAAGATGTTGTGATGGCAGCACTACTAGGTGCCGAAGAATTTGGCTTTGCAACAGCACCACTCGTTGTTTTAGGTTGTGTGATGATGCGTGCGTGTCATTTAGATACTTGTCCAGTTGGAATCGCAACGCAAAACCCTGAGCTGCGTGAAAAATTCATGGGTAACCCTGATCATATTGTTAACTATATGCGCTTTGTTGCACAAGAAGTACGTGAATTAATGGCAGAGCTTGGGTTTAAAACGTTGGATGAAATGGTTGGTCGTACCGATGTTCTGAAAGTGAGCGAGCGTGCGAAAGCGCATTGGAAAGCAAAACAGTTAGATTTATCAACATTACTCTATCAACCTGAAGGGGCTCGCACATTCCAAAGACCGCAAAACCATAAACTTGATCAATCACTTGATATGCTTGAGATACTACCAGCAGTGCAAACGGCTTTAACCAATCAAACCCCGGTAGATGCTACATTCCCAATAAAGAATATCAATCGTGTCGTTGGAACGATTGTTGGAAGTGAAGTATCCAAACGTTTCGGAGAAGAAGGATTACCAGAAGATACGATTACGCTTCGTTTTACAGGTTCCGCTGGACAAAGTTTTGGTGCATTTGTACCGAAGGGAATGACGATGATAGTCACGGGTGACGTGAACGACTACATCGGAAAAGGTTTATCTGGTGGAAAGTTGATTGTAAAAGCACCTATTGGTTCAAAACTTGAGGCAGGAGAAAATGTCATTGCCGGTAATGTTTCATTCTATGGTGCTACTAGTGGGGAAGCATATATTAACGGGCAAGCAGGAGAACGCTTTGCTGTCCGTAATAGTGGTGCACATGTAGTTGTTGAAGGAATTGGCGACCATGGCTGTGAATACATGACTGGTGGACGCGTCGTTATTCTTGGAGATGTCGGAAAAAACTTTGCAGCAGGAATGTCAGGCGGGATTGTATACGCCCTAGTTGAAAATCGTAAAGAGTTTGAGGAATATTGTAATAAAGAAATGATTGAAATGGAAACCCTCGTCGATAACGATGATATTAACGAATTAAAACAACTAATTCTAAACCATTTTCATTACACGGATAGTATTAAAGCAGCTCGTGTACTTGAGAATTGGGAGACGATGTTAAGGAAATTTGTAAAAATTATACCAAAAGACTATAAACGTATGATGGAAAGTATCCAGGAACAAAAAGAAGCGGGATTAAAGGAAGATCACGCTGTTATGAATGCATTCCAGATTAATGCAAAGAAACAAAAACCATCATTAAAACCACCATTAGCTAAAGTAATACAGTAAGAAAGGAGAGAGGTAGATGGGAAAAGCAACAGGATTTATGGAATATAAACGGGAGAAGGCAAAGGAACGGGACCCTCTCACACGTTTAAATGACTGGAAAGAATATTCAACTCCTTTCTCCGATAAAACATTAAGCAAACAAGGGGCACGCTGCATGGACTGCGGCACCCCTTTCTGCCATATGGGGATGGAGATTGACAGGGTGACAACAGGTTGCCCTATTAATAACTTAATACCAGAGTGGAATGATTTGGTATATCAAGGGAAATGGAAAGAGGCACTTGACCGTTTATTAAAAACAAACAATTTCCCTGAATTCACAGGTCGAGTTTGTCCAGCTCCTTGTGAAGGGGCTTGTACATTAGCTATATCAGACCCTGCTGTTACGATTAAAAATATTGAACGAACTATTATCGATAAAGGATTTGAAAATGGTTGGATTACTCCTCGCATTCCAGAAAAGCGTACAGGCAAAAAGGTTGCAATTATCGGTTCTGGTCCTGCAGGTTTAGCGAGTGCTGACCAATTAAACCAAGCCGGGCACTCTGTAACAGTATATGAGAAATCAGATCGCCCTGGTGGCTTACTTATGTATGGAATCCCAAATATGAAGCTTGAAAAAAACGTAGTGGAACGTCGCATTAAACTATTAAACCAAGAAGGTATTGATTTTATAACTAACGTAGAGGTTGGAAAAGATATAACAGCCAAAGAACTGCAATCTCAATATGATGGAGTAATACTTTGTACAGGTGCTCAAAAACAACGTGATTTAATAATGGAAGGTCGGGACTCCAAAGGGGTTCACTTTGCAATGGATTATTTGACTACAACGACAAAGAGCTTGCTTGATTCCAACTTTAAGGATCGTCAGTTCATCAATACCAAAGGAAAAAATGTCATCGTTATTGGTGGAGGAGATACAGGTGCTGACTGTGTAGCAACAGCCCTTAGACAAAAAGCTAATAGTGTTGTTCAATTTGGTAAACATCCTAAGTTACCAACTACTCGTTCTTCCGAAAATATGTGGCCGGCATATCCTAATGTTTTCACATTAGATTACGCCTATGAAGAAGCAGAGGCAAAGTATGGAAAAGACCCGCGCCAGTATTCCATTCAAACGAAAAAAATTGTTGCTGATGAAAAGGGAAAAGTAAAAGAACTTCATACAATCCAAATGGAAAAAGTAAGAGATAAGAATGGAAATTATACTTTTACTGAAATACCAGGAACGGAAAAAGTATGGCCAGCAGATTATGTGTTTATTGCTATCGGCTTCGAAGGAACTGAACAACCACTATTACAACAATTTGGTGTAGAATCTACTAACCAAAAAATAAATGCAACCTATGGCGAATATACAACAAATGTTGAAGGTGTCTTCGCTGCAGGAGATGCACGAAGAGGGCAAAGTTTAATTGTTTGGGCAATCAATGAAGGACGTGAAGTGGCATACGAAGTGGATCGTTACCTAATGGGAAGCTCTGTATTGCCAAAATAAACAGAACAAAAAGTTAAAAACTTGCGAACTATCTACCTAGTATAATAGGTATTGTAGAAAATGTTAAATAGGTATATAGAAAAGAAGGCTGTAGTGCTGCAGCCTTCTTTCATTATGAATAAAACAATGCTTTACACCTATGATCGGTTTTGAGATGATAGTTTTAACGTTTACATGTTCGTTTACTACTCGCCTTTATTATCAAAGTAATTGTAAAATTTAATGGAAATTATGCAAATAAATTTGGAGGTAGATGCATTTGTCTTATTCAACAATACACCCATCTGAAGCCCGAGAAATGATCCGTAGAAACGAATGGATCAAACCTACTTCAGGCGTTTCGAACGGTTTTATCCAAGCAAATTTGGCTGTATTACCGAAAGAATTAGCTTTCGACTTTCTTCTCTTTTGTCAGCGTAATCCAAAGCCATGTCCAATTATTGACGTAACGGAGGCGGGGTCTGGAACCCCTGCTTTAGCAGCACCAAGCGGGGATATAAAAACGGACATACCCAAATATCGCATATACCGAAATGGTGAATTCGTGGAAGAAAGAACGGATGTTACGGATCTTTGGGATGAAAACATGGTTGGTTTTCTAATTGGCTGCAGCTTCACTTTTGAAGAAGCTCTTTTAACCAATGGAGTGCCAATCAGACATATTGAGGAAAAGTGTAATGTTCCTATGTATAAAACGAATATGCCATGTGTAAAGGCTGGCGTATTCGAAGGACCCATGGTCGTTAGCATGCGTCCAATGTCGGAAAAAGATGCGATTAGAGCGGTTCAAGTAACAAGCCGTTTTCCTTCCGTCCATGGAGCACCTGTTCATATTGGAAATCCAAGTGCAATTGGGATCAAAGATATTACCAAACCAGACTTCGGTGATAACGTCACGATTAAAGATGGAGAAGTTCCTGTATTCTGGGCCTGTGGTGTTACACCTCAAGCCGTCGCAATGCAAGTGAAACCTGAAATCATGATTACCCATGCACCAGGACATATGTTTATTACGGATTTAAAAAATGAGGAGTTTGCCATTTTATAAGAGGAAAAGAATTGTAAAGGAGTTCCCTCTTATTAGGGGAACTCCTTTACTGTAACTATTAAAAGTAAATTTTTTCTATACTTTTAACCTATCGTGATCAACATAACGTTCACCGTTGATTTCACTAATTATATTCATAACAGCAGCACTATTTCCAGCTGTAACGATAGTGTGTACACTTCCACCTGCCACTGTACCAGTAGCCCAGATTCCATTTTTATTTGTACGCCCTTCTTTATCTACTTCAATACTATTTTTTATCCTAGACCCCGTCCCTTGAGTTAACGTTAGCCTGATTTTTTCAGCAAGATTAGTTAATGCCCCTGTTGCAAATAAGGTATGACTCGCCTGAAATTCTTGATTATTCGTTTTAATTTTAAATCCATCACCTTCAAAAGCAATGTTCTCTACCTCATCTTCTACAAATCCAGCGCCAATTTACTTGCCTGCTTTAAAATAGATATTAGTGTCAAATTATTAATACCGCTATTTTGGAAATGGAAAAACAATCATTTACACCGGATAATGACTCTCTTATAATCTACTTAAATATATTAAATAATTTAAAAATTCAAATGCCTTATCTGAATTTTTATAGTTAAGCGGGAGGGGTTCATATGGTGGTTGAAAAGACTGAATACCGAGATCGTGTAAACAAAACGAAAGTAGAGATGCAAAACAGGGGCATGGATATTCTTATTAGTACGAACCCCGCAAACATGAATTATCTTTCGGGTTATGATGGTTACTCGTTTTATGTCATTCAAGGATTGATTATTTTGCTAGACGCAGATGAACCTATTTGGATTGGCAGAGAAATGGACACTCCCGGAGCAAAGTTTACTACTTGGTTAACTAATGAAAATATAATAGGATATGGTGACGATTACGTTCAGTCTGAAACGAAACATCCCATGCATTTTTTTGCTGATACTCTCAAAGAAAAAGGAATAACAAACAAGAAAATTGGCCTTGAATGGGGGCAGGACTCCTTCAATGCAACTTCATATTTTGAAATTAAAAAGAAACTCCCCAACTGTGAATGGATAGATGGATCATTTTTAGTAAATAAAGTGAGAATGATTAAATCGGAAACAGAAGTTCATTATTTGAAACTTGCAGGAGAGCTAACGGTCAATGCAATGAAGGTTGCAAAGGATTCTGTAGCAGAGGGAGTAAAGGAATCAGATGTAGCCGCTGATATATATAAGACCTTAATTGAGGGAACAAATGAATATGCTGGAGATTATCCTGCTATTATCCCTCTTATCTCTTCTGGAGAGAAAATAGCAGCTCCTCATTTGTCATGGACAAACCGTTCCTATAAAAAAGAGGAAATTGTTTCGCTCGAGTTATCGGGTTGTTTCCATCGCTACCATACACCTTTAGCAAGAACGATATATATAGGTACTCCTTCACAAGAATATATAGACACCGTCAATATTGTTCTAGAGGGTTTAAATGAAATGCTGAATTTTATTAGAGTGGGGGTCACTTGCAATGAGGTTGCCCAAAAGTGGAATAACGTATTATCGAAGTCTAGTATCACAAAGGATTCACGTGTTGGTTATCCGATTGGGATAGGGTATCCTCCAGATTGGGGTGAACAGACGCTAAGTATTCGACCTGGAGATCATCATATTTTGCAAAAAAACATGACTTTTCATATTTTACCTGCTCTTTTTCAAGAGGACAAAGGGTTTGTTATCAGTGAATCTATAAGAGTGACAGAAAATGGGTGTGAACGACTTGCTAAATTCCCACATGAGTTAGTTCTAAAATAAGTAACATGCACACCGTTGCTCGTATAGAAACAAGCTATCTGTCATAGAGGTCGGGCTACTAACAAAATATGCTCTGTGTTTTTAAGGGAGATTTCCTATGTGAAATCTCCTTTTTCAAATTATTATTTTCAACAGTATAACAAAAATTCAGAAAATTCATTTACAAATCAAAATGCGTGTTTTATAATGGGATTACGTTTTAAACGTTTAAAATATATTAAACAAAGTAAATCCAAATAGCAAAAAGAAATAGACCACTTTTTTATAAGATTACAACATAAAGATAGCTCCTATTACATCGTAACAACAACTACTCCTTCAAAGTGAATAAAACTTCCAGAAATGAGGATAAACAAAATAAGTACATAATAAAAGTTCTAGTAATCAGGTGTACGTACCTGTTGCGAATGAAGATATGAATAAAGTGGTTCAAAAAACACGATCAAGAATCCTTTTCATATAAGATAACCCTCACTTATGAAATTACACCCTATGTTTCAAGTAATTAAACTAGTTTATTAAGTTGTTTGTCATCTATACAAAGGTGACAAACAGTTATAATAAAAAAAATTAGGGAGTTGATTTATTAGATGAGAAAAGGCCGTTTTCTTTTAACACTTTTCACCCTGTTACTTTCGTTTGTATTAATAGCATGTTCTAATAACGAAACGGATGGAATCGCTGAACAATCTGGTTCAAAAAAGCAAGACGTTTTCGTTTTTGCTCGTGGTGGCGATGCCGTTTCATTAGATCCATCCGAAGTTACAGATAGTGAGTCAGAAAATGTTTCTCAAAGTATTCTCGAAACATTAGTTGCTTTCACAGAAGGGAAAACAACAGTTGAACCTCTACTAGCAACAGAGTGGAATATATCAGATGATGGTTTGACTTACACATTTACACTTCGTGAAGGTGTTAAGTTCCACGATGGAACTGATTTTAACGCAGAAGCTGTTGTATACAACTTTGACCGTTGGATGAATGCAAAAGATCAAGAAAGATTCTACATGTATGGGTCTGTTTTTGGTGGATTCAAGGGAGATGAAAATCATGTCCTTCAATCAGTAGAAGCTGTCGATGAATATATGGTTCAATTTACATTTACAAATCCAAAACCTACCTTTTTAAAAGACTTGGCGCTGACACCTTTCTCCATTTCAAGTCCTGCCGCGATAGAAAAATATGGCGAAGAATATGGAGATCATCCTGTAGGTACTGGTCCATTCACTTTTGAAGAATGGAGACGTAATGATCGTGTTACTTTAAGCAAGAATGAAAATTACTGGTTAGATGGTTATCCGAAGGTAAATCAAGTCATTTTCCGTACAATTCCAGAAAACTCTGCTCGCTTAAATGCTTTATTAAGCGGGGAAGTCGATATGATTGATGGACTCGACCCCAGAAATATTCCACAAATAGAAGAAAGTGAAGACTTCAAAATTCTATCAAGACCTCCTCTGAATATAGGGTATTTAGGATTAAATGTCACTAGAGAACCGCTAAACAATAAATTGGTCCGTCAAGCGTTAAATCACGCTGTAGATAAAGAAGCAATGATTGAGGCATTTTTCGCTGGACAAGGTACACCTGCTAAAAATCCAATTCCACCGACTGTAGATGGTTATAATGATGAAATCGAAGCTTATCCATATAATCCAGAAAAAGCAAAAACATTACTAGCAGAAGCTGGATTTGAAGATGGTTTCGAAATGGAATTATGGGCAATGCCGGTCCCTCGCCCCTATATGCCTGATGGACAAAAAGTGGCAGAATTCCTTCAGTCAAGCTTTGCAGAAATTGGTGTTAAAGCAGAGATTGTCACATATGAATGGGCTACGTATTTAGAAAAAACCAAAAAAGGAGAAGCAGATTCATTTCTGCTTGGTTGGACAGGTACAAATGGAGATGCTGATGACTTCATTAATACGTTATGGCATGGAGACAATATTGGGAGTATGAATTCCACTTACTATTCAAATGAAGAGCTAAATAAAATTTTAACGGAAGCAAGAACGATTTCAGATCAAGAAAAGCGTAAGGAACTTTACAAACATGCACAAGAAATTATGCATGAGGATGCTCCAATTATCCCTTTGGCTCACTCAACACCTATATTAGCTGCAAGAGCCGATATTACAGGATTTGATCCACATCCTACTGGAAGAGTTATCACTACTAAACTATCATTTGAGTAATAACCATTTCCCTAGGCGACTAATCACTCGCCTAGTTTTATCAATAGAAATTGGAAGAAAATCACCTATTTATTCAAATAAAGAAAGGGGTTTTTATTTTGTTACAAAAAGCTTTTGATCACCTAGAAAGTATTTATTCTGAAATGGTTGATATTAGGAGAGATTTACACATGAATCCGGAACTTTCTTTTCAAGAGAAAAGAACTCCTAAGTTCATCGCGAATTACTTAAAGGATTTAGGGTTAGAGGTAAAAACAAATGTTGGTGGCAATGGGGTGGTTGGATATTTAAAGGGAGGGAAGCCTGGTAAGACGATTGCTCTTCGTGCTGATTTCGATGCACTACCAATTGAGGACGAAAAAGATGTTCCATATAAATCGCAAGTTCCAGGTGTCATGCATGCATGTGGGCATGATATTCATACTGCTGCACTACTCGGAGTAGCGAAAGTTTTGAGTCCATTAAAAGAGGAACTTGCAGGAACGATTGTCTTTATACATCAACATGCGGAAGAACTGGCTCCCGGTGGTGCTATAGGAATGATTGAAGATGGATGTTTAGAAGGGGTGGATTTCGTTTACGGTGCTCATGTGGAAGTGAATTTTCCGATAGGTCAAGTAGCGGTTAATGACGGCTATGTTCAGGCAGCATCTGATTCATTTGATATTACGATAAATGGAAAAGGTGGGCATGGTGCAGAACCGCATCGTTCGATTGATCCTCTTGTTATTGGAAGTCACCTCGTTATCGATTTACAAAACATTGTAAGTAGACGGATTGATCCACTTCAGCCAGCAGTTGTGACAGTAGGCGCATTTAATAGTGGAGATGCTCATAATGTCATTCCTGATAAAGCTTATATAAAAGGAACGGTAAGGACGTATGATGCTAATGTAAGAGATCAGGTGGAAGAAGAACTAAATGTAATTGCGAAAAAAACAGCAGAAAAACACGGTGCTAGCATTGATGTTGACTATTCAAGAGGGTATATATCATTATATAACCACCCGAAAGAAACAGAATTTATTAAGAAACTTTCTACTGAGATTGTCGGAGACGAAAATGTAGCAATTAAACCAGCGGATATGGGTGGAGAAGATTTTGCCTATTATGTAGACAGAGTGCCAGGTACATTTTTCTGGGTAGGAGGAGGAAATCCTGAACTCAATGCGGTATACCCGCACCACCATCCAAAATTTGATGTAGACGAAAATTCGATGATTCTTATAGGTAAAGTCTTTATTTCGGCCGTTTTTAATAGCTAATATTCTATCATTAAAATAATGGAAACTTATTCCTCTCCACCCCTAAATATATTACAATTAAGAGCAGATAAGAGTGTCGCAAAAGACTTGAACTTCAACAAAGGGGGGATTCGCTTGAATGATACATTTAAAAAAATAAGGGATCAAATCATTGAATATAATTCAGAGAATCAAACATTATTTGCGATGCAGCCTACCGTTATGCGATTAATGTCTGTCATGTATTATTATGAAAAGCCCATGACATTAGATGATATGAAAGAACTCCTAGGGATGAGTAAAGCAAGCATGAGTAATGCTGTCAGAGAACTAGCTGAAATTGGTTTGGTGAAAAAGGTTTGGCGAAAAGGGGAACGAAAAGATGTATACAAAGTGGAAGAGGACAATTATGAAAGTTTCATCAAATACTTTTCTCATCACTGGAGCAAACGCTTAACCCCAAAGTCAACCTCGATGAAAAAAACAATTGATGAATTAATGGAGTTAAAGGATGAGGAAGACATTGATAAAGAAACCTTACTCCTAATAGAGAAAGACTTAGATAAGTTATATGCAGGGTTGGAATATATTGATTGGCTCAGTCGCGTTGTTGAATTATTTGCATCACATGAGATATTTGATTATGTTCCAATTAAAGAGATTAAAAGAGAGTATAAAAAAGAGAGTATAAACTAAATTTGACGTTGTATACTAGCAAAGCAAATAGCTCTTGAATCCAATACGATTTCAAGGGCTATTTTTTGCTAATGAATGATCGACGTGATTAAATACATATAAAATACGAGGTGAGAAAAAATGAACATAGAAAATATAGTGGTGGTAAGCCCCATGTACAAAGAAATACAAACGATTATCGAAACGAAAGTAATACAGAAGAATTTTCGTTACTTACCTGAAGAAGATGTGAAGCAAGCTGATTTAGTATGGGCTGATGCTTTTGTTTCTTTTAATACGAAAGCACATTATGATTATAGTCATGTAAAATGGGTCCATTCTCTTGGTGCAGGCGTCGATAGTTTTTTATTTAAGAAAGACTGGAATGAAGATGTATTGTTAACAAGAACCATCTGTTCCTTTGGACAAAGAATTGCGGAGTATTGCTTGAGTTATATACTAAAAGATTTACAGTTTCATGACCAATTCCAAACGTCCAAGTTACAAAAAAGGTGGCATCCCATAACCCCAGGATTATTGAATGAAAAAAAAGTAATGATCTATGGAACAGGCGAGATTGGACAAAAAACTGCGGAAATATTCTCTTCCTTAGGTGTCGACGTGTATGGCGTGTCACTGAGCGGGAAAGAGAAAGAATTTTTTAAAGCGGTATTTCCAGTTGATTCTCATTTTTCCCAATTGAGTAAGATGGATTACATTATTAATACCTTGCCGTTAACAGAGAAAACAGAGAATCTATTTGATGACAATATCTTTCAACAATTATCCCATGTAGGGTTTATTAATGTAGGGAGAGGCGCATCACTAGATGAAAAAGCTTTATTACATGCATTAAATACAAACCACGTAAGATTTGCTGTACTCGATGTATTTTCAAAAGAGCCCCTGCCGGAAGATAACCAATTATGGGACCATCCAAATGTATGGATCACACCGCATATATCAGCTGTAACCACACCAGACGAGGGAGTAGACCGTTTTATTGAAACACTAAAAAACATCGAAAATAAGAATCCACTTCATAATAAAGTAGATGTGAAAAGAGGCTTTTAAAGACTATTACCTAAAGCAATAGAAGGAGAGGACAAGGATTGGGTGAGAGCTAGTGGGTTAAATCAGATTTTATTTTCGTTAACGATAGTTTTATTATGTTAACAATCGGTAAGTTAAGTTGTAAAGAAACGTTTCTTGTGGAGTTTCTATTATTTATTATGTAGAAATAGTGCAGCTGAAAAAGAATTTTGAGAAAGAGGCAATTCGAGAAACAATGAAGAGGGCTTCTACCGGGATACGTACTATAGTTCAAAGATTCCACAAATTCAGATACCTATTTGTTATAATGGAAAAAAAGAATCCGTTTCAAACTGGAGTAACTGATTCCTAATAAAGAGAGGAGGAGTTATTAAATGAGTGATAAAACGAACGAGTCCTACGGATTATCACAAAAAGACTTTTTTACCTTTATCGTACTTAATAGTCTAGAGCATAAAGAATTACATGGTGCCGACCTTTATCGATTGGTTTTGGAATATGTTCCAAACAAACAACCAAGTCGCTCTAATTTTTACAACACACTTAAAAAATTAGAACGAGAAGGTTTGCTATCAACAAGAGTCGATGGCAAGAAAATTTATTATGCCATCACAGCAAAAGGAAAAGAAACTAAAAGTAACTTCTATGAGGAACATTACAGCAAGTTTAAAGCGATTAAACGCGTACTGGATATCTTTTATGCAGATGTAAAAGGAGAAAAAAAAGGCCCTATTAAACCTTTGAAGGACGAATATCGTGTCTTTTTCTCCAAATTAGTAAGTGTCCGTGATCTTATTAAATACGCCATTTTAAAAGAATTACTAAGCGGTTCATACGGAACGAAAAAACCTCGTTTCTACGTAAAAGACATGAGAGATACTATCAAACAAAAATACGGGTGGGATTCGTCGGTTAGCTACATATATGACATTGCTCATTTAATAGAAGAAGAGGATGGGTATCTAGTTGGAAAATGGGTGGATAAGGATGGCTTTGAAAGTAGCCGTCGGTTTAAACGTATCTACCAACTAACAGATGAAGGGGCAAAAGAGGCGGTTTTTAGGAGGATTTCGTCAGATGTAGCCAGTCGTATCGAGGAAGTTCGTAAAGTTATTACCTCTATTTTGGAAGTGTTTGATTCTCTGGAAAAAGCGTCCGCTAATAAAGAAAAGTTTCAATAGGAATATTACAACGTGTATTTAGTTCTCCTGCTTTACGCTAAAGAAAAGTAGCTGTAATGTTGTGCAAATTTCCGTCTACTCTACGCACTTTCATTCCAACTACTTTTCTTTTTTCATCCTGTATGTTCGATGGAATACTTGGCTGATTGCTACCATTTATTACTCGGGATAGAACTAACACTTCATTACTATTCTAAAATAGTAATCAAAAAGTATTAACCCGTTATTTTTTTCATTTTACCTGAAATAAGTTATTCTAAAATAATAAAAGCCTTCCTCCGTCTATGAACCAACCGTTTTTATAGAATCTACCTGAATGGGGTGTTTTTGTAAAAATGAAAGAATAGCTTGATTAAACGCTTCCCGTTTTTCTATTTTCCCTACATGACCTGCCTTTTTAATAAGTACATAATTAGAATTCGGTATTTTCTTATACATTTGCTTTTGGTTAAACACTCTACAAATTTTGTCTTTTTGATTAGCGATAATCAATGTTGGCGTATCTATTTCTGGTAATAGTTTTCGATAATCTATATTAGCGCATGCTTGCCATGCTGGGAGAAGCCCTTCGTGACTGTTTGACCAGATTTGCATTGTTTCATTAATAATGGCTTCGTCTTTAGAGTAAAGGCATGCCTTAGTAGCACGCAGTTTATACTCTTGATAACTTAAGTTTTCCATATCTTTTTTACGTTGCTTAAGAATCCAATTCCCTAACCATTTAGGTACATAAGAAAGCGAGTTAGCCAATACTAAAGATTGCACCTTATCCCGATTTATCCTATACAATTCCTGAGCAATAATCCCACCCATGGACAAACCACATATATGAGCCTTTTGAATATTTAGATGATCTAATAAGGCTAAAATATCACGAGCGTAAATTTCTATAGAAGGATTTTTATCATCACCTAATTCTGTCTTCCCAAACCCACGTAAATCTGGAATGATTAGATCATACTGGTCAGCAAGGTCATATTGACACCTCCAACCTTCCTTATGTTCGCCTATGCCATGAATAAGCACAAGCGGTTCACCACTACCAAACTTGTCGTAAAAAAGATTTACCCCATTAACAATTACATTTTTCACATTATTTCCCCTTTCTAGTAAAATACCATGTTTTGTATAAAAAAAGGAACGATTAACTAAATAAATTCACTTTATGTAAATGAACATGCATGTTATCTTGATTGACGCGTTCTAAGTAGAGATTCGTAGTCGAGATATCCGAATGACCGGCCCAATCCTTTACTACCGCGAGCGGGACATCATTTTCTAGCAGCATAGTAACAAAGGTGTGTCGAAACCAGTGCGGAGAAACTTTCCAATGCTTTCCAGCCAAATGAACAGCTTCCTTCACAATCTTATAAAGACTTGGATAGGTTAACCGCTTTTTATGTTCACACGGTTCTTTTTTATTGTATAGGGCGAAGAAAAGTGGACTAGTATCTTCAGGATTTATGTCAACGGACTCCCTAAGACTCCTGCGATAATCAAATAGCAGCTTTACCGTCTCTTCTTTGATAGGAATGGTTCGTGGCTTTTTCCCTTTACCAATTACATCCGCGTATAAATGACCTTGGCGATTATAACGAAAACTTCCCCAATTTAAACTTAAAAGCTCACTAGCACGAAGACCGGTCGTATAGAGAAGGTAGGCTATCAATAAATTACGTTTTTCCAACTGTTCACGATTTTGGTTTGCCTTTACAATCTTAGGAAAGAAGGAGATCAAATATTCCGCGTCCTTTTGATTTAATTCTCGGACTTGGACACGAGTTTGTGCCTCTTCTGGACGAGTTCCTTCCATTATATAGTGTCCTTTTTTCGACGTTGGTTTCGAAATCCAAGTAGAAAGGTGAGTTTTGTAAAATTGCGTTTCATATCCAAAGTCTAGTAACCTTCGAAAAAACTCTAATTTCCTTATCGCAGATTTAGCAGCATATTTTTCTTTAATATATTTATTGTAGGCTTTTACTTCTGGAAAACCGATGTCCTGGAAAGAAAGAGAATGATCCGTTAAAAAGATAAGCAGCGTTTTGGCATCTGAACGATACGCTTTGATCGTGTGAGGAGAAAGCCGCTTATCTGGAGTAAAGATTTTTTCTAGAAAAAACAATTCCAAAAAATCTTGCTCCGAACTATCCGCGAGGGAGAGGTTTCTATGTTCATCGAGCAAATGGTGCTGTTCTAATCTATTTTGCAATTGGGTTAAATATTGTTCACTTGTCAAATGACTCAGAAAGGTTAACTCATTCATTACTTAGTCTCCTAGATTTAATTTATTATAATCTTATTATGTATAGTAAAGATAATACTTACTTATCTTTACTTACATCTTATCATAGAATATAAGTTCTATATAAGGAATTCCCTCATAAAAATAGCTATTTTTCTAATGTCTGAGATTCGCTCTCAGACGAAATTAGTTTTGTTTTCTAATACCATTGGTCATTCGTTTCGCTACAGAGCTCATCAGAAGAATTAGGGGTTTTTGTTGAACTATTGTTGTATTAAAAACAGGAAATGAATTATTAAAAGGAACCAATACTCTTACTAGGAACTAATTTGGCAAGAACAAACAACTAAAAGAAGAGATAATGGTGGGTGTATAAATGCGTTATCACTGTTCCTATAAAAATGATAAGGTGATTGTTTAATACTTAGTTAACATGGAACTACCTCGATATAGTTCCATGCAAGAAGAAGAGCTGTTTAGCAAAACTTACATGAGGTAAAATGAAAAGTTACCTCTTTTTCTTTTTACTATCTTCTTGTGCAAGTAATTTCTTTTTAGTAGCTTGCTCCAACAGTACATGTACATGAAATTTATTTTCTCCCATTTGCTCCACACTTACAACTTTTCCTTTTCGACCTTTAATTTTTATATTCTCATCTACAGAAGGAATATGATTTAGCAGCTGACTTAATACAATGAATTTATTTTCAAAAAAATGAATGGTGACCATTTCAATCTCTCCTTATGATTCCAATTTATTCACAAAAAAGAGATGGGGTATTTATGTAGAAGGGTTTTTACCATCTCTTTATAAAATATTGCATATAACGTGGATTTAGACCAAAGTCTATACGGAATTCTTTCAAACTACTTCTAAAACAAGTACATGTAATCGTTCTTACTGCAGCACGAGCACAAACAGCAAAACATAATAAATACAGTACGTTAAACTTTCAATGAAAAAGGGACCACTTCTTACATTCATCTTTTAAGTAAGAAACCTTTCGGCGTGAAAAATTGGACAGATTTTTAACTTCGTAGAGACTTCCTAAACTGAGTTAAATTCAGCATAGTTGTATTACACTGCCCTTGTACAACATTATAAAGTTAAGCGAAAAAAAGGGTTATAAAACAAAAGAAAGAAATAATAGAATTAAAAGCAAAAGGAAACGTGTTAGGATTACTAGTCAAAATCACAAGAACAAACGGCAGGAGGAAATGATTCACTACTGTAAAATAGCGGCGTAAAAATAAAAAACAATAAACGTACGCTTTAAAACGGGGAGGAAGGATTATTATGTTGTTTCAAAATGGAAATCTAAAGGTTCGAAAATTAGAAGAAAAGGATCGTTACTTGTTAGCAAAATGGCTTTCGAACCCATTGGTTCTTGCGTTTTATGAAGGGAGGGATAACGCTTTTGACTTAGACAAAGTAAAGAAAGTTTTTTATTCTTCCAAAGATGATGAAGGTAAATGTATGGTAGAATTTGGTGGTAACGAAATAGGATATATTCAATTCTATCCATTAGATGATGCTAGGAAAAGAGAATATGGATATTTCAACGAAAACATTTATGGTATAGACCAATTTATAGGTGAAGTAGAGTATTGGAATAAAGGGATTGGAACATTACTTGTTACATCTATGGTTAAATATTTGATGGATCATAAAAAAGCAGTCAGAGTAGTGATGGATCCTCAAACAAGAAATACGAGAGCGATAAAATGTTACGAGAAATGTGGGTTTAAAAAGGTTCGAATACTTCCGAATCATGAACTTCACGAAGGAAAATATCACGATTGTTGGTTGATTGAATATCACAAATGAAATACCTCTTCAACAGGAGTAGTCACTTTGTTATTACACTTTAAATGGGGGCTGGAACTACCAATGATCAAAGCAGTTATATTTGATTTAGATGGAACATTATTGAATAGAGATGAGTCTGTAAAACTGTTTATTGAAAGACAATATAATAGATTCAATAAGATAATAGGCCACATTCCAAAAGAGAAGTATGTGACAAGATTTATAGAATTGGATAAGCGTGGGTATGTTTGGAAAGATAAAGTCTATCAACAATTAGTCGATGCGTTTGCTATTACTGAAATAACTTGGGAAGAACTGCTTCAAGATTATATTAGAGAATTTAAGGATAGTTGCATCCCTTTTCCAAATCTTACTAAAATGTTACAAGAACTAAAAAGGAAGGATTTGCTTTTAGGAATCATTACAAACGGTTACGGACAGTTTCAGATGGAGAATATTAAGGGATTAGGCATAGAAAAGTATTTTGATGTTATTTTAGTATCCGAATGGGAAGGAATGAAAAAGCCGGACCCTCGGATATTTAACAAAGCATTAACAAAACTTAATGTCTCGCCTGATGAAAGTATATTTATGGGTGACCACCCAGAAAAGGATGTTCATGGTGCAAAGAAAGTTGGGATTAAAGGGGTTTGGAAGAAAGACTCTCAATGGAAGCATGTCAAAGCAGACTATATAGTTGATGATTTATTAGAATTACCTTTGATGATCGGAAAGTTAAACAGACAGTACAGTGAACCTTGTTAAACTAAGAGGAGAAGCATTCAAGAGCTGGAGTTGTTATTTAGCATATTGCTTATTTCGTTAAAGCGGTTAGGATTATTACATAAGGGAAGTTGAATTTTTCATAGAGATAGGGGGATATAAATGGAGTTCACTATTCGTAAGATGCAGAAAAATGATATACAACAGGTTCAACAGGTAGCTAAAAAGAGTTGGAATACCACTTACAAAGGAATCATTCCGCTTGCAATTCAAGAAAATTTTCTATCATCGGCTTACAATGATGACATGATGCAAAAGCGATTAAAAGTTTCTTTTTTATATGTTTCAGAAGTTGAAGGGAAAATTATTGGGTTTGCTAACTTCTCTCCTGTAAAAGAAGGGGGAGAGGCGGAACTTGGAGCTATCTATTTATATCCAGAGTATCAAAGGAAGGGGATTGGAACAGCTTTATTACAAGAAGGGATAAATAACTTAAAAGATGTAAAGAAAGTTTTTATAAACGTAGAAAAAGATAATACAATTGGAACAAAGTTTTATGAGGCCAAAGGATTTGGCATTGTTTCGGAATTTGATGATAATCTTAACGGACATATCACGAAAATGTTAAGAATGGTCTTAGAAGTGTAATTTAGTCTTTTTGCTTTTATTTCATTAAAGTAGATGCAGCGCATTAGTACAACCAGTGGTCTTCTTTTACTATAGGGGTAGAAAAACATTAATAAAGTAATAGGAACGATGGATTGATTGATGCAAGTGAATGGAATATAATGGCGTAATATTTATTTTTAGGACGGGAGGATACATGATGAAGCAAAAAGATGCTGTTAGAGCCATTTCACAGAGTTTGATGAAGGATAAGCGGGTGAAGGCAATCTTTTTAAAAGGTTCCATGGGCAGAGGAGAATATGATGAATATTCAGATGTAGACCTTTACTGTCTTGTAGAGGAAAAAGATGAAGAGACATTTTTGACTCAACGAATACAACATTTAGAGTCTTATAGAAAAATATTGTTTTATGAAGACTTCTTTATCATCGCGCCGCAAATAATAGCAGTTTATGATAATCTTCTTCATGTTGATTTATTTACTGTCACGGAAAAGAGCTTCAAAGAAAAGGATTTTTTTCATGTGTTGTATGATCCAGAAGAGCGGCTATCTAAATTTCAACCCTCTCAAAATTTGCTCCTTTCCTCAGAAGAGTTTAGTGGTTGCGCCTATGATGTAGCTTGGTATCTATTTCAATATAATAAGGCAAATCAAAGAGGCAATGACTTATGGGCTGTGGAAATGTTGCAACATGTTATGGTCAACCTGTCTAAAGTGTTGCTACATAGATATAAACCAGAAAGAGCTCAATTGGGATTAAAAAGTCTTGAATCGCTTTTGCCGTCTATTCAACTTGATAAAGTAAAAACAATTTTCACGTATATAACACCTAATTCTCATCAAAAGTCGGTGCATTACGTAATTAACTTATTGAGTGATGAAATCGATTGGATAGAATCCAATGTGGAAAAGGATGCCCAAGCTGGCCCGTTTATAAGGATGATGATAAACCTGCTAAATCAGTCAAAAGAGGCAATCAACAAGGGATAAAAATCACCTAGCTGTTTGTCGGCACCTTGATAAATTGGTGAATATAATTCCTTTTGTTCTGAATAAAATCATTACTACAAATTATCATTTACGATAGGAACACCATTTTATTATCCTAAAATAATATTTTGGAAGTATTACCCCGTTATTTTTTTCATTTTATCTATAATAAACTATTCTAAAATAATATTAATCCTTAAAATCTATTTTCACTAAATAGAGAGGACGTCACTTTTATTTGTGGCGTCTTATTTTAATAGGAATACTTCCATTCACTCATTCATGAGCATTTTTTCTTATAATAATTCACTTTCTCCGCCACAAAGAACATACGTTTGGTATAATAGGAGTAATAAGGGAAAGGAGATGAAGCCTATGAGTACAAAACGAAGAGACCCTTAGTTCTTATAAGTCAGGAGTATGTACAGAGCGGATTGCGAAAAAAGCCAATAGTGCAGACAGGATATAAGTTCTATATTATAAGGGGCTACTTTCATAAAGATAGCTATTTTTACAATGTCTGAGATTTGCGCTCAGTTAAAATTAGTTTTTTTTACTATCCACTCTATCATTCATTTTAACAGGTGTAGAACAGTTTAAAGTATAAGAATAGGAGAGATGTATATGCCAAGAAATCCTGGCATGGATGACGAAGCGATTATTAAAATGTATAAAAGCGGGATGCCCTTTAAAGAGATGGTACCAATCATTGGAATTTCTGAACGTGCAATTCGGAATATAATGTACAAGCATGGAGTAGAAATGAACCGCAAGCAATTTTCAGGTCAGCCTCGTAAGCACAAAGTGAATGAAGATTTCTTTAAAATATGGACAAATGAGATGGCGTGGGTATTAGGGATTTTTGTGACAGATGGACATGTTAATAATACTATTCATAGCATTGCATTCTCTCAAAAAGATGAAACTATTCTTCGTTTAATAGCAAATCTTATGGAAGCAGATTATGTGTTAGCACCCACCGGTCCTACAAAGACCACTCCAACATTACTTATTAACTCGAAAGAAATTAAAAAAGATCTTGCAAATTTAGGGATATTAGCAAATAAATCATTAACAGTTCCATTTCCAGATGTACCTGAAGAGTTTTTGCCGTCATTTGTGAGAGGTGTTATTGATGGAGATGGGTGGGTCCAAAAAACAGGATATGTTATGAATGTCACTTCAGGTAGCAGAATTTTTGCTGAAGGTCTTTTATCTGTATTTCAATCATGGAAGTTGCGCTCTGAAATTACTTCTGTAATCAGTCAAACAGGAAATTCCATTTATCGTATTTGGGTTAAAGGAAAATATGACCTTCCTAAGCTTGCAAAGATTATATATAATGATGCTACTGATAATTATATTTCATATAAAAAAGATTACATGACGCAACGTGCACAGAAGAATAATTAGGATTATAGCGAAAAGGAGAAGTTTATTATGTGGAAATTAGTTAATGGAAGATTAATTCAAACAACAGATGTTTCAAGGGTCAAATTTAGAACTAATATTAGTAAATCCTTACTTGATCAATTAAATACTATCGCAGTTGAAAATGACACTCACGTTAACTATCTGCTTGAAAGTGGATTACAGACTGTTTTGTCCCAAGGAGTTATTACTTTTAACAAAGATTCCAGACCAAAGGATAGAATTCAATATAAAACAACGTATGATAAAGAATTGTTAAATGAAGTTAAGGCGTTTGCAAAAAATCATCATTTATATATAAATGATGTGATTGAATATAGTGTTCAATTTATTGATTTTGATAATATCAAAAATATTAGTTACAAACACAGGGTAGAGTAATGTAGACTTTATTACTTTATCCAACATTATCAAAACGCCCCGACCATAATATATATTACAGGAAGATAATAAAATCATTTTAATTCTGTCTCATACCAAAAGTATACTACTTATATTGAGACAGAATTAAAAAATCAACTTTTATACATTAATCACTTTTGTAGATTAACTTTAGACTTTCCCGTCGATGATTTTCCAGTGATCATGAACTATTAATAACTTTCATCGGAAAATCTTAAGCAAATAAATTTGATGATTTAATTCACTTATATTTTTATTAATAAACCCTTCTTTTTTCACTCAGCTAGTTCGTCTAGCAGGCAAATTCCCTTTAATCTCCCACTAATCCACCAATTAGTTAACATAATAAGGTTATATTATACTTTTCTCCATTACATCAATATCGGGGTTGACTTTTAATAATTCTTCAATGAACTTTTGTTTATCTTTTGGTGAGATTAATGCCATTCCGGAAGACCATACAGATTTATTACTTTGGAGTCCTCCTTTTTTATTAGTTTTGTTGTATTGGATTTCTAAGCGGTCTATAGAAAGCGCTGGGCTAGATAATGGATTATTTGTTGGCTTAACGGATTGAATAGAATGAATATTTATAGTGTATCGTATCGGCCCTGAAACAATTTTTAAATATTCCCCTTGTATTTCATAATAAGTTGCAAATACTACCCAAATAATAAATATCGTTAATGGGATTGTGATAACTGCTGTTGGCCAAGGAGATTCTTCTACATTAAAGTCAACAAACCGCTGTGCAATCTCTACATCAACAAATAGCATAATGGTCGTAAAAATCATCAATATACATACCGCTAGTAGAATTGGAAATAAAATAACCCCTTTTTTTGAGTGAAATTTCATTTGAGTTCCTCCCTTTTTTCATTATTTAATTACAACACCCTTTGATTCAAGATTGCACCTTATCATGAAAACTCCCCTTGATTACTTTGTTTTATTTCCTTTTTTCTATGTTCTCTATCGTATTCTATTCTGATGTACATGGAGGATCTGAAGAATAAAAGAAGGTGCATCATTTATTGTGAGGCTAGGTGAAATGGATTGCCTATAAGGAGACTACATCAATTTTACCCTATATAAAAAAGTTTGAGGAGTATAGTTACTCCTCAAACTCAAATACATTGTGCAAAGTAGGCTAGTTGTTGTTTTTATTTCCTCCATTTTGCTCTTTTAATTCTTTCCATTCAATCTTCATTAGGTTCCATTTGTTATTTTCGTAATACCAATAAGAAAAAACATCTCCAATGGCATCTGCATGATAAGCACCGCTAATTCTTTGAGTCGCTTTAAGTCCCTTCCCTTTCTTATCCGCTATTTTAACAGGTTCAAAAAAGGCGTAAGGGAGAACCATTAATTCTGTAGGTTCATTTAACTTTCCATCAATGTATAAGCCTAAGCGGTCATAATCCTTTTTTCTATCTTTTAAGTCTACTGTGTAGGATTGATTCGTATCCGTAAACTTGATGACCGCTTTATAATCGTCTTGAAATTGAGCTTGTATCGTTAATTCATCTGGTAGCCCGATATCTACTAGTTTATCGTCAACAAGTGTATGTAGTGATGTATTGTAAAGCCCTCCACTTCCACCTGTTGCAGATGATTCAAGAAGATCCTTCACACCATCGTGATTCAAATCGACAAATTGAATTTTTGGTTCGTATCCTCCTTCATAATCTATCCGAAACTGTTTTCCTTCCGATGTTTTAATTTCTGCCCAAATCTCTTTTAGAAATTTTGTATCACTCGAGTAAGGGATTCCTTTTAGTTCAATGACATCTTTTTTGCCGTCTCCGGTTACATCCACATTATAGGTATGAATGACCATTTCCTTTCCTTCTTCGATTTTCTGTTCCTCTGCAAAACTTCCCGCTATCGCATGCAAAGACATATAGAAGAAAGCTGCAAAAGCAAAGAGCATTTCTTTCCGCATATACTTTCTCTCCTTTAGTATGGTGATTATTCATATGTTCACCAAAGAAGGAAATATTATGTAGAAAGTGAATCATTTGTTATTTCTATGTAATTTCTGCAGTAATTGTAGCTTTTGGTCATCATTTTTCACTAACTCATAAATAAGTTGAATTAAATATTCTTTGTCTTGAGTTAAAAGTAATTCTTCTAACTCTACTTGCTCTATACTTGCTTCGCTATCCATTTCTTTTTCTACTTGCGGATAGTTTTGGACAGTATAAATAACAGCAATTATATGTTTGCAATAATCGTCATAGGGACAGCTACAAATACTGTTAGTAAAATCCTCGACATCGATAACTACCTTATAATCGGATGCATAACTGCCACTAACGTTAGCATGAATATAATGACCTGAAAACTCCACTTTTCTAACAGTTTGTTTATTAAAATACTCTATTCCTCTTCCAATGATATGTTCTTTACAGTAAATTTCTACATCGATAAGCAAACTACTATAATCATTCACGGTCTAACATCCTCCTTTTTTTATAAATTGAACAGTGGCAGCCTGTCCATTGGCTTCTATCTGATTTTTTCTCTTAGCTGCAAAATCAAGCTAAAAGGACCAGTTTCCACTGATCCTTTTTTGAAATGTTACTTATTTGACTTTTCCAATCCAGGATTTTCATCCCAGCATTCAATTCCTTCTAACCCTTCAATAGAATTAGAGTAGAACACAGGGTTTTTTCCTTGTTTTTTCTGTTTACGATAATCTTTTAATGTAGCGAGTGCTATTTTTGCTAGTAACGTAATCGCTATCAAGTTTATAATCGCCATGATACCCATAAATAAGTCCGCAAGACTCCAAACGACGGATAACTCAACTGTTGCACCGAAAATAACCATGCCGACCACTGCTACACGGTAAATAAAGAGAGCCGTTGGACTATATTTGATAAACTCGATGTTCGTTTCCCCGTAATAGTAGTTTCCAATAATAGAACTGAAAGCAAATAAGAAAATCGCTACGGCAACGAACATATTTGCCCATTCTCCAACGTGAAAGCTAAGTGCTGCTTGTGTCAATTGAATTCCGTTCAGGCCACCTGTGTATTGATCAGAAAGAATAATCATAAATGCTGTACAAGTACAGATAATTAATGTGTCTACAAATACACCTAATGTTTGAATAAACCCTTGTTTAGCTGGGTGGGAGACAGATGCTGTCGCAGCAGCATTAGGTGCACTACCCATACCTGCTTCATTGGAAAACAGCCCACGTTTAATTCCCATCATAATTGCGGCACCGACACCACCACTAACTACTTCCCTAATTCCGAAAGCACTTTCAAAAATCAATACAAACATATCTGGTAATAGACCGATGTTTGTGATTAGGATAAATAACGATAGGAGAATATAAAGTATTGCCATAATTGGCACAACAAGTTGTGTGAAATTTGCAATTCGCTTTATACCACCGAAAATAATAACCGCTGTTAATATCGCTAACACAATTCCAATCGTTAAGCGATCCACTTCATACGATTCTGCAATAGCTAAAGAAATCGTGTTCGACTGAACAGAATTAAACACTAACCCAAAACAGAAAGTAATAATAATGGCAAACAAAATTCCCATCCATCTAGCATTTAACCCTTTTTCCATGTAATAGGCAGGTCCCCCGCGGAAACCATCTTTATCTTTTACCTTGTAAATTTGTGCAAGTGTACTTTCGATAAAGCTTGTCGCTCCTCCAAGTAAAGCAATTAGCCACATCCAAAAAACCGCTCCTGGTCCTCCAGATGCAATAGCAGTGGCTACCCCTGCAAGATTACCAGTACCTACACGAGATGCTGCACTAATAGTAAATGCTTGGAATGACGATATTCCACGCTTCCCATCTGCCGAAACGGTAGACTTGTCTGTTAGTACTCGAAGCATCTCTCCTAAGTATCGAAATTGAGCAAACCTAGTTCGAAAAGTAAAGTACAAGCCAAGCCCGATTAAAGCAACAATTAATATGTAAGACCACATATAATCATTTAAAACTCCGATAAGCCAGGTAAAATAATCCATAAATGTTTTTTCCTTTTCCATGTACGCGCCTCCCTGATGCAAAAATAACTATTACTTTGTTCTAGTATTTACTGTGTACACAAATGTCCACTTTACTAATCTATCAAAAATAAAAATTCCTATCAACATAAAGCGGAACTTTCCACAGTGAGAATTCTTCCGCTAGCTGTTAATTTTGTACATGTAAAAGAGAAGGCAGCTATTGAAAAATGCAGAATAACTATTAAATGGATGATAATTTTAAGCACTAGCTATAGTATATTTGTAGGTAAAAGTTGTTTTTTATATAAATAGGCAACCCCATTTATGATGGCTGAAGGTATTTTTTTAGGAAACCATTTTTTTGAATAAACTTTTTCATGTGCTTTTTTTAAGTCATCCCATTGTTTGCATTGCTTTGTTTGCCGGAAGCGTGCTACATCAATCAATTTAATTAATCCGTCCACCGTTATAATAATATTACGCAAATGGATATCGGATGGATTAAGCCCCTTGCTTCTTGCAAACGTTAACGCTCTTTCTACTTCTTCTATGTGATAAGTAGAGATCTCCACTCCGCTTTCAAGACATTCATAGAAAGTGCGCCCTTCCAATAAATCAATCAAAATATAGCCAGGTCCATTCTCATGTAATTTCGGGAAGTACGGATTGTCCCCTAATACCTTGTATATTTCTGCTTCTATATCAGCAGTAGGCAACTGCAACGGATAAAACACCTTTAAAGCCAAATTTGTATTGCGTGGTTGAAATACAGCTGCACTCCTACCAATTCCTATCAACTGTAGTTCTGGCGAGAAAGACTCTATTTCATTTTTCGATGTGAATTTAACACTTTTGACTAATTCATTTACAGTTTTCAAAGGAATGTTCCTTTCTGAAAGGGTCTTTTATGCCTGTTACTTCATAATTCAGAAAACAAAGTAGTTTATAAAAAAAGACCATACCGCTTATTTGGCAAGGATCTTATATAGTCGTTTAGTTTTGTATATATTAATCTGTTACAGCTTTATCGTCAAATACTTTGCTTTCTTCTAGAATGTATTTGTCACTATTCATTACGTTCATTATTTACACACAACAGTGACAATTAACTGAAGCAATAGTCATGTTTAAACACTTTATACCTTGTCCGTTTTTTCTTAGTAAAAGATGCATTTATAAGATTTTATTAAAAAAAGAAAAATTTAGAATATCCCTGAATAATAACGATAATTATTTTCAATAATAATAACAAAGAAGGGTTCAAAGAAATCCATCTACGCTCTTGATAGAGATCTTTTGAACCCTTCGAAAAAAGAATGTTATCTATGTTTGTTTAGTTAAAAGTCGGATGGTTCGAATGTTTTACAGTCTGTTTCCTTACTATTATGAGCTTCGTCTCCTTTATGGCTGACAACATATATTTCTGAGGCACCACATTTGTTTCCTTTTTTATAATATACGCAGTTGCTTACTTCGCATAATACATCTTGAGCCAATGTTAAACACCTCCTCGTACTTGTTAGATTTCTCATCTCGTCCCCTATTCATACACATATAAAATAAGCTTATTTAGGAATAATAGGAAGCTTATTTATATTTTTACAATAAAAAGCGATTACTATGGGTACCCACAGTAATCGCTTTTTTTACTTCGTATCTTCTTCGACTTCTTCCTTCCACGAACTTATAACAGTACCGCTATCGGCTTCGTCGATTACAAACGAACCATTTGAATAACGGTCATTAGGCCGTAGGTTAGAAGATGGAATCGTTTCAATAATTCCTTTTTTCGTTAGTATGGATACACGTTCCTCATTATGGACAATTTCCATTCCGGCTAATCGATGCGGGTTTGATTTTAATTCACGAAGCATCACGACACCTCGTTTTGCTCTTGAAGTAATCTCAAACTCGGAAAACTTCATTTTCTTTACCGCCCCCCGCTGTGTAACAACGAAAATCGATTGCTTATTGGAATCACTGACAACTTTCCCACCAATAACAAAGTCTCCATCTTTTAGGTTAATCCCTTTCACACCTGCTGCTCTTGGCCCAACAATATTTACTTCTTCTTCTGGGAACCATAACCCATAACTTAAATGAGTAGCAATAAACAGTTGTTTTGAACCGTCTGTTAAGTGGACGTCTACTAACTCGTCATCCCCTTTTAAATTAATAGCAACAAGTGGACGTGAATGGCGTTGCGCCTTGTATTGACTTAGCTCTGACTTTTTCGCCATTCCATTTTTCGTGATGAATAGTAAATAGTTCGATGAAGAAAATTCTTTAACTGGTATTGCTTTTAAAATTTCTTCATCGCGATCAATTGGAACGATATTACCTATATGCTGACCAAGGTCTTTCCAGCGAATATCTGGTAATTCGTGAACAGGGCAGTATAAATAATTTCCTTTTGTTGTGAAGAGTAGCAGCACATCGGTCGTATTCATTTCAAATTGACTTAATAATCTGTCTGTCTCTTTCATCGCCAGATCTTTCCCATTTGATGCAGCAAACGATCGTAGGCTTGTACGTTTAATGTAACCATCACGAGTAACTGTCACCATTACATCCTCACTTGCAATAAGGACTTCTAAATTAATTTTGATTTCCTCTATTTTCTCTTCAATTTTTGTTCTCCGTGGTTCATGAAACCGCTTTTTGATTTGCTTTAATTCTTTTTTAATAACACTTACTAGCTTTTTTTCGCTTTCTAAAATAGCAGATAGTTCTGCAACCTTTTCTGCAAGCTCTTTTGCCTCTGCTTGAAGAGCGGTTATATCTGTATTCGTTAATCGATACAGCTGTAAAGAGACAATTGCTTCTGCTTGAGCTTCAGTGAACGCAAATTTGGTTATTAAATTATCCTTTGCATTACGTTTATCCTTTGATGCACGGATTGTTGCAATAACTTCATCGAGAATGGAGAGTGCTTTTATTAGCCCTTCAACAATATGCTGCCTTTCCTGCGCTTTATTTAATTCATATTTTGTTCTATTTGTAACAACTTCCTTTTGATGTTCAATATAAGCATCAAGCAGCTGTCGTAAGCCCATTAGCTTTGGCCTACGATTATGAATGGCAACCATATTGAAGTTATAGGTTACTTGCAGATCACTATTTTTATATAAATAATTTAGGACACCTGTTGCATCCGCATCCTTTTTTAATTCAATAACAATTCGGAGGCCTTCACGATCTGTTTCATCTCGAACTTCTGAAATGCCCTCTACTTTTCGATCTACACGAAATTCATCCATTTTCTTTACGAGGTTTGCTTTATTTACTTCAAACGGAATCTCTGTAATGACAATTTGTTGTTTGCCTCCGCGTATGTCTTCAATTTCCGCGTTACCTCTAATGACAATTTTTCCTTTTCCTGTCTCGTACGCTTTTTTTATTCCTTCTACGCCTTGAATAATTCCGCCTGTAGGAAAGTCAGGACCTTTCATGACTGTCATCAGTTCATCAACAGTCGTTTCTGGATTGTCCATTCTCATAATCGCTGCATCAATTACTTCTCCTAAATGGTGAGGCGGAATATCTGTAGCATAACCAGCAGAAATTCCTGTCGAACCATTAACTAACAGATTCGGGAACCTAGCAGGTAAAACGGTAGGCTCTTCCGATGTGTCATCAAAGTTTGGTACAAAGTCGACCGTCTTTTTGTCGATATCACGAAGAAGTTCCATCGAAATCGCAGACAGTCTTGCTTCTGTATAACGCATCGCAGCAGGAGGGTCTCCATCAATACTTCCGTTATTCCCATGCATCTCTACAAGCATATTTCGAACTTTCCACGTTTGGCTCATACGAACCATTGCTTCATATACGGAACTGTCCCCATGCGGGTGATAATTACCAATAACATTACCAACCGTTTTAGCTGATTTACGAAACCCTTTTTCTTGCGTATTACCGTCCACATACATCGCATATAAAATGCGTCGTTGCACCGGCTTTAGTCCATCTCGTGCATCAGGTAATGCACGTTCTTGAATAATATATTTACTATAACGTCCAAATCGGTCGCCTAATACCTCTTCTAAAGGCAAATCTTGATAGCGTTCAACAGTTGTCATGTATTATACCTCCTCTGCGACCGTAATATTTTCATTTTCTAAAATGCTTCCATCTTCTTCAAGACCGAAGGCAACATTGCTTTCAATCCATTTTCGGCGTGGCTCTACCTTGTCCCCCATTAACGTTGTAACGCGTCGTTCTGCCCTTGCAGCATCATCTATACGTACACGAATAAGAGCTCTTGTAGAAGGATCCATCGTTGTCTCCCATAACTGATCAGCATTCATTTCCCCAAGACCTTTATAGCGCTGAATCATATAGCCTTTACCGACTTTCTTTATAACATCTTGAAGTTCGTCATCTGTCCAAGCATATTCTACAACCGCTTTCTTTCCGCTTCCTTTACTCACTTTATATAACGGAGGAAGAGCGATATATACTTTGCCCGCTTCTATTAATGGCTTCATATAGCGATAAAAGAAGGTTAACAGAAGTACTTGTATATGAGCACCGTCTGTATCGGCATCTGTCATAATCACGATTTTATCATAATTAATATCTTCCACATTAAATTCAGGTCCAACCCCAGCACCAATGGCATGGATAATCGTATTGATTTCTTCATTTTTAAAAATATCCTGCAACTTCGCTTTCTCGGTATTTATTACTTTTCCTCGTAAAGGGAGAATGGCCTGGAATTTTCGGTCTCGCCCTTGTTTTGCAGACCCGCCTGCAGAGTCACCCTCTACAAGATATAATTCATTTCTTTGTGGATTCCGAGATTGCGCAGGAGTTAATTTTCCTGATAGCACGGTTTCAGCACGTTTACGCTTTTTGCCACTCCGTGCGTCTTCCCTTGCTTTCCTAGCAGCTTCCCTAGCTTGAGCCGCTTTGATTGCTTTCTTAATTAATAAGGAAGATGTATCGGGATTTTCCTCTAAAAAGTATAAAAGATGCTCAGAAACGACAGCATCAACACCAGAACGTGCTTCACTTGTTCCAAGCTTCCCTTTCGTCTGTCCTTCAAACTGCAGAAGCGCTTCCGGAATGCGAACAGACACAATCGCTGCTAATCCCTCGCGAATATCTGTTCCTTCCAGGTTTTTATCTCGCTCTTTTAAAATACCTACTTTTCGAGCATATTCATTAAACACTCGGGTCATGGCAGATTTAGCACCTGCTTCATGTGTACCGCCATCTTTCGTCCGAACATTGTTAACAAAAGACAAGATGTTTTCAGAAAATCCGTCATTAAATTGAAATGCGAATTCTACTTCAATACTGTTTTGCTCTCCTTCAAAAAAAGCAACAGGATGAAGCGCATCTTTCTCTTCGTTTATATATTGAACGAATGCTTCAATTCCGCTTTCATAATAAAAAACCTCTTTCTGGTCATGGCGTTCATCTCTAATAGTGATTTTTAGACCTTTTAGAAGAAATGCGGATTCCCGTAATCTTTCACATAGCGTATCGTAGTTATACGTAGTTGTATTAAAGATAGTATTATCTGGTTTAAATTGAATAGTTGTTCCAGACTTTTTCGTTTTTCCAATTCTTTCTAACGTTGTTTTAGGCTTACCACCGTTTTCAAATCGCTGCTCATAAATCATACCGTCACGGTGAATCGTTACAACGAGCCATTCAGACAAAGCATTAACTACAGAAGCCCCAACACCATGCAAGCCTCCACTTGTTTTATATCCACCTTGACCGAACTTACCACCAGCATGAAGAACAGTTAAAATGACTTCTGGCGTCGGTTTGCCAAGCTTATGCATTCCCGTAGGCATCCCGCGACCGTTATCTTGAACACTAATACTATTATCTTTATGTATTGTGACGGTAATTTCGTCTCCAAATCCTGCTAATGCTTCATCAACAGAGTTATCTACAATTTCATATACAAGATGATGTAACCCTTTTGTGTCGGTTGATCCAATATACATACCAGGTCTTTTTCTAACTGCCTCAAGACCTTCGAGTACTTGAATCGCATCATCGTTATAATCCATGGACTTTTTTTGTTTGGCCACGAACATTCCCCTTTCAAAACTACTTTCTCATCCAATAGTGTCTGATGAGTATTATTGATTATATGTATTAAATATAACACAAGAACATTTGTTCGTTCACCTTTTTTGAAAAAATCGTGGTAAACGTCTATTGCTTATTTTACTGCTTTATTTTATTTTCGCAAAGGTAAATTCCATAAAGAACAGGAAAATCTCCTTATCTACACCTGATTTGTTCGCCTATCTAGTATACATCTAACGGGAAATTTAGAGGGAGATTATAATCATTAAAAGCAAGTTAGTTAAGACAGTGCTTGTAGAAAATAAAAAAACAAGCGGGCATGTTCCCGCTTATTCCAATAAATTATTTGGTGAGAGCGTGTTCTACTTTAATGCAGCGATCCATAATAACTGTATATCCACGTTCTTTTAAAAAGCGATATGCCTCTTCATTTGTAAGTCCTAACTGTGCCCAAAAAACCTTACCGTCCATTTCATCAAACTCTTTTGCCACTTGTAATAAATGTTCCGACCTTCTGAATACATTCACAATATCAACAGGTCCTTCAATATCCTTTAATGACGAAACTGCTTTTACACCAAGAGCTGAGTCAATGGTAGGATTCACTGGAATAATTTCATATCCATTGTCCTGCATTGCTTTTGACACCATATAAGAAGTACGGTTTTCATTATCGCTAAGTCCAACAACCGCTATTCGTTTTGACTCTTTTAGGATTTTTCCCATTTCTTCCCGTGATGGGTTCTCCATAATTGTTTCACTCCTTAAAATTAATCACTGTCAACTAGCTAGTCTTGTTTGTTATTTACCTATTATACAGAAGATAGAATGTGTATCCAACGTTGATAACTTTTAAAAATTATCTATTTAATCAATAAAAAAACGGACAGCAAGGATTTATCCATTGCTGCCAGTAAATTTAGCTTCTTTTCTAATAAGGTACTGCTCTGCAACAATTGCTACAATCGTACCTAGTATAAGTCCATTGTTTAATATCGATGCCACTACAACTGGAACACCTGTAAAAGCGGAGGCTGGAACAAACATCGCTCCCACACCTGCAATAAAAGAAATCCCTGCTACAAAGTGGCTTCTTTCTTTATTTTGTTCTTTTCTATACTCCCCTAAAGCCATTCCGACCATATTAATGAAAATAACAAATGTGACCGCATACCCGACTGGTGCCGGGAGAGTTGCTAGCAAATTCATTAAAAATGGGACTAAACTAACGAGAAGTACCATTGAAGAACCGATAATAAACGGAATAATCGATAATATGCCCGTCGCAGATACAAATCCTGCCGAACCAGAAATCGGTACCGAACCAATCGCAGAAAATATCCCACCAAATAGCTGGTTTATTCCTGAGGCGAACCCGCTCTTTGTATACCTGCTATAAACAGGTTGATTAGTTGATTTCATGACTTCCTCCATTACCCGAATAGAAGCAATCATGTTCGTTGTTAACAGAAATGTAATAAAGATAGACGTGACAACAATACCTGTGTCAAAAACAGGTGCTCCAAAGGCAAAAACTTCTGGAAGAGAAATAAGTTCGTTGGAAGTAGCACCTTCTTCTGTAAGTCCCATAAGAATAAAAAGCAACCATCCACTAATTAATGCAAGGATTATGGAATATTGTTTTATCCATTTCTTTTTATGACTAGAGAAATATAAAGCTAATAAGAAAGTAACAAGACTTCCTACCAAAACCCAAACATCTAATTCTTTATGCTCTCCACTAATTCCTAACATGCCGGTAATGAAAGATCCGCTTAGTTGAAGGATGAGAAGCATTAAGTAAATGAATGTAATAGTTGGAGTAAAAAGTGCGGTCAATCTCTTCAGAATTCCTGTAGCAGCTAGAATAAAAAAGATAATACCGCTTACAATCATCCCACCTTGTAGCACTTGTAAAACTTCTTCACTAGAATCATATAAAGTACCACTAAACCCCGCATAGATGGCAAATACTCCCCACCATAAACCCGCTGGACCTTCGTTTATAGGAAGTTTATGACCAAAAAAAGCCTGAATAAGACTTGCCGCTCCCAAAACAAAAATCGTCCTTTGGATAAAATCTGCTGTTTCAACGGGAGATAACTGAAATAAATCAGCTATTGCAATCGGTGCAGCAATAGATCCTGCAACCATGAATGCAACCCATTGTAAAGCAGCAAAAAACAATTGCATAGTAACACCTTCATTTCTTCTATGTATCTCTTACTCAATTATTCTAACATATGGAAAAAGAAGTCACACTATAATTTGACACGCCATGATTATGGAAAACCCATGTTTATTTTCTCTACGACCTATTCATAAAACGCTATATTTTTAGCTAATCATGAACGATAACTAACTAAAGTGGATAACATCCAGAAGGGAAAAAAGTCTGTGTTTTTAAGGTTTATCTATTCTCTATTCTCGTTGATTACCTTTAACAAATAGCTTTGTTTTCAAGCACTAACAAAGTAATAGATAGTTAGCTCTTTTTCACTTGTATTATCAACCTTTATGAACAGGTAATAATTTTTTCTGCATAAACTCCCTTCTCATCTCAAAACATGGTAAAATAAAAGTTACTAGGTATTTTTACAAAGGAGCAGTGTCTATGATTTATGCTATTATTATACTTCTCGCTTATCTTTTAGGCTCCATTCCTTCCGGGTTAATCATCGGAAAGTCTTTTTATGGAATCGATATTCGTGAACATGGGAGCGGAAATTTAGGCGGAACCAATACATTTCGAACGCTTGGGATTAAAGCAGGCTTAATTGTAACCATTATGGATATTTTAAAAGGAACCTTAGCTACTTTACTTCCGTTATTGTTTGCTAGCGATATACATATGTTGTTGGCAGGGATTATTGCAGTTGTTGGTCATATGTTTCCTATTTTTGCAGGCTTTCGGGGCGGGAAAGCTGTTGCAACGTCTGGTGGTGTGTTGTTAGGGTATGCACCGCTTCTTTTTATCCTCCTTTTGATCGTCTTTTTTATTGGGTTATATATAAGCAAATATGTCTCTCTTTCGTCTATGTTGGCGGGTCTTTTCGCTTTCATCTATACCCTTTTTACAGGAGATATTCCTTTAATTATTGTAGTAGGACTTCTTACTAGTTTTGTGATATACAGACACCGAACAAACATTGGGCGGATTAAAAACAAAACAGAACCAAAAATTAAATGGTTGTAACAAAAGCGGATGCGGTTTAATTAGCTCGCGAAAAAAAGATAAATTCTCCCATAAAAGTTCTTTTGGCCTCTTTCGGAGAATTTATCTTTTTCACAGTGGGCTAGTCGCTTTCGCTCGATGAGAACCAAAACATAAGCTGCTTTATCAGAGAGGACAAGCAAATGGCATCTTTACTAGTGGACTCTTTTAACCTTCTAGTGCGAACTCTCTCCGATAGCCGATAGAACTAGAAAAAACAGAATCTTCTATAGGGTTCTGTTTTTTCTTCGTTTGCCAACAAATTACTGCTTGTTAAATGAAATTAGCATAAACCCTTTTATAACAGTAAATCCTATACCCAAAAGATATTCCATCATTTTTCCCCAAAAACCTACTTATTTTGTGTACAATAGTTCTAAAAGCACTTATTAAAGGATGGTTACTAGTGAAAAAGAAGTCTTTATACGTAGGTATTATCACCTCCACTATATTTATTTTATCAATTGTTGTGCTCTTATCGATTCAATACAGTGAATGGAATGCAACAGAACAAAGTCCTGATCCAAAAACGATGGAGACTCATGCAACGAGAGAAATCAATACGCTTAGTAAAAATACGAAAACAAGGGCCACAATTGGAGCAATTGGGGATATTCTTCTGCACCATACGGTTTATAATGATGCCAAAACAAATGGTACATATGACTTTTCAGCAATGTTTAGTCCAATCAAAAGTATGCTAGAAACACCTAATTTTCTCATCGCCAACCAAGAATCAATGCCAGGTGGTACCCAACTAGGATTATCAAGTTACCCGCTATTTAACAGTCCACATGAAATTGTAAAGACTCTCCAAAACGTTGGAGTTGATGCGGTTACAAATGCCAATAACCACTCCCTTGACCAAGGGGAAGAAGGAATCTTAAGCTCAATTGCTTACTATGAAAAAATAAACATGCCCTATACGGGAGCTTTTAAAAATAAACAGGACCAACAAACTATCCGTACATTTAATGTGAATGGAATCTCCTTTGCTTTACTTTCCTACACGTATGGTACAAATGGCATACCTGTACCAACTGGGAAAGAACATTTAGTGAACCTTCTTGATGAACAAAAGATTAGTACGGATATAAAAGAAGCAAGAAAACAAGGGGTTGACTTAGTCGTCTTAAGTTTACATTGGGGGAACGAATATCAACGGTTTCCTACAGACGAACAAGTGAGATTAGCAAAGAGTTTAACAAATAGTGGTGCAGATATTATATTTGGTCACCACCCTCATGTACTGCAGCCGATGGAAACCTATAAGACGAAGGATGGGCGTGAAGCAGTTGTTATTTATTCTTTAGGGAATTTCCTTTCTGGACAGAAGGACGATTACAAAGATATTGGCGGAATGGTCACCGTCGAAATAGAAAAATCAATAAGTAGTGATGGAGTCAAAATTAGCTACCCATCTGTTCAATTTAACCCCACTTTTGTAGCCGAAGCTAACTATCAAAACTATCGAATATACCCACTAGCAGATGCGCATCAAAAAGGGTTAATCGCAAATTCGGAAGAAGAACTTGTCTCACATATGTCGGATGGAATTCATAAGGAATAAAAAGTGAAGCGAGAAAAACAGGGGCTGACCAAAAATACACAAATTCTTTCATTCAATCAAAAGCTGAATATTAGATGATAAGGATATTATGTGTGTATAATAAGAAAATGAATCAATGCTTGCCTAGGACACCCTATTCAAGAAAAAACTGTCCGCCACAGTGTGGAAAGGAGACGAACCATGAAAATACACCTATCTGATCGTGCAAAACAATGGTTTAAAGAGGAAATGGACGTTGAAAAAGGAGATTATATTAAGTTTTACGTTCGCTATGGAGGCTCTAGTCCTCTTCACGATAGCTTTTCTTTAGGGGTCACTAAAGAAGAACCTATTACTGTAGGAGAAGAAGTAGAAGTCGATGGCATCACCTACTTTGTTGAGGAAAAAGACCTCTGGTTTTTTGATGGCCATGATTTGCACGTAGAATTTGATGAAACATTAGACGAACCAAAATATGAGTATAAAAAGTAATGTGTAGAGTAAAAGCAGGCCTCCTTTTGAGACCTGCTTTTGCCTATTATAAAAAATTTTTCTTTTACTCCCTTTTAAAACGTTCAAGTTGAGCGGAAAGTCCTTCTTTACTTAGTATCTCTTTTTGTGTGTCACCTAATAAGTCAAAATGCGGATAACCTTTCCGATGATGAATCCATTCTTTTTTCAAACCGTATTTTTGTCCCCATAAGGATAGCTTGTCTATATTGTTGCAACCTACTTTAGTAACCGTCGTACAGCCCGGAAATCGATCATCTAACCAATAATGCGTTAAAAACGAAATATTTCCTTCTTCTATGTTCTTTTTCCACTGTAGTAATTCTGTTTTTTTTATACCAAAAGCCATTATTATTAGTCTTTCCTTTCATCTAGGCATAAATCGATTCCTTACGTGGCGTAATTATCACTTTTTCGCCTGTTCATATGCATGATGCCAATCAGGAAATGTTCTTCGAAGCGAAATAGGTCGAAAGCTTCCTTTCTTTACACAAACATGCTGCGAATTGGCTGTGACAGATAAATCTCCATTTTCATTATAAATTTCGTAACCATACGTGACACGCAATCCATCGTATAACTCAATCCATGTTTTTACCATTGCTTTTTCTCCGTATCTTACTGGGCTTTTATAGCTTATGTTTAAATCAATTACAGGAGAAATAATCCCATCCGCTTCCATTTCGGCATATCGAAATCCTAAATCCTCCAGTAACTTTGTTCTTCCTAACTCTAGCCAAACTAAGTAATTTGCATGGTATACTACACCCATTTGATCCGTTTCCGCATAACGTACTTCAATTGTTTTTTCAGCTATGTGCACGATACTCACCCTTTGTTAGATTATGTATATTAATTCATTTTAACATATTAAGATAAAAAGTACTTTTCATACGCTCGTAGAAGTCATCTTAAAAAGGACTGCCTGAGATAGGCAGCCCTTTTCTTTCGTCCAATTATTGCTTGTGTTGTGCTTCGTCTTTTATCTCACTACGGAAAGAATCGATACTTTCTCGACGGCGTTCGTTTTTCGCTTGAATAGACTGAAGCTGTTCTTCGCTATCCGTATACGCCATCGACTCTTCCGCTCTCTCCATGTTCTCTATTGTATGGTGAACCATACTCTGAAGCTTTTCTACATTATCACTACGATCATCTGGATTTGGAGTATTATTTTTTGCCATTGTAAAAAACCCCCTTCAAAATATAAGTTAAAACCATACTTTTTCATTCTTTACTATGCCAAAGACAAAGGTAAATGATTTACTCACCTTTTGTTTGAATTACTTGTGCATGCTTACCTGATTTGTCTTGCATTTGTTTTCCTTTATTTCCCCCAGCTGCACGCGGCTGAGTTCCAATGTGGTTAGGTGTATAAGGTTTACTATGTCTTTTTGGATTACCCATTGATATCCCTCCCCTACTAAGTATCATTTCCAAAATCGAGGGAAGTTTAAGGCGTAATAATTGGCAAATAAAAAGAAAAAATTACAAGTTATCCTATAAGTACTGACATCTGTTTTAGCTTTTTTGCACACTAGGATTCATTTTCTTATTTAGTACATTCCTAAGTGCCTGGAGGAACTCTCTCCTGCATGCAAAATGACGCCCATTTTCTAACGAGAACGACCAAAGCCGAGTAGCAATCTACTCGGCTTTGTCAATTCGTTTTATTTCTAATCGTGCATCAATTCTTTCCTCAATAGCATCTAATGCCTCTTTATCCATCATTAACTGGCGTTTATTTTCCTTCACTAAGTCAGAAAAGGACTTTTTTCTTGGTCTGCGCATAATACATTCCTCTCTTTCTGTAATAGCCTTGTGGTATGTATTATGGACAAATTTCTGACTTTTTATAACATTTAGGAATATTTTGTGTGGTCCCACTTTTTTATAGGTCCGTCCCTCAGTCTATTAGTGTGGTAAAGGATTCTTCAGTGAGGGCCCCGATGTGTTTTTTGGTTATTTTTCCGTTTTCATCAATAACGATGGTGGTTGGGATTGCAATAATTCCATATTGGTTGTTTACCTTTTCATTGCTGTCTAAAAGTATCGGGAATGTTAATCCCATTTCTTGTTTGTATTTTTTTACATTATTTTCAGGATCAATATTGATAGCTAGTATTTCTACCTTTCCTTGATTTTTATCGTAAAACTTTTGCATCGCAGGTAGTTCCTCTTTACATGGTGGACACCAAGTCGCCCAGAAGTTCAATATAACGGTTTTTCCTTCATATTGTGATAAGGTAACGGTTTCTCCTGATAATGTTTTTAATGTGAAGTCAGGTGCTTTGTCGCCTTCTTCTATAAAAGGGTAGTCATTCGACGCAGCAGCACTGCTCACGTATCCTTCATCCACATCAATAAGCTGGTCAAATTCCGCTTCTGCTTGTTCATTATGTTGAAAAGGAGCTAGCGGATTTAAGGTAGGGTCAGATTTGTTTTCTACATAAACAATAACGATCATTCCAACGATTAATAAAACTCCAAAAATTTTTTTCAAAACAAGGCCTCTCCTTTTTGTTTCTTATTCTTAAATGTATATGAGAGGTTGTCTATATTTAGAATAGCCGGAAAGTATGTCTCCGTATGCTAAAAAACTTTAATCGCTGGAGCTCACCGTAGATAATCCCAACGGAGAATCCATTTTATCATATGCAAAAAAACCCCCAGCTGATAGTAATCAGCTGAGGGTTTTCAATTAGTTATTATTATGCTTTCAATTTGTCGCGAAGTACCATTTGTAGGATACCGCCATGACGATAATAATCTACTTCTACATCAGAGTCGAAACGAACAAGTGCTTCGAATTCTGTAGTCGTACCATCTTCAGCAACTGCAGTTACTTTAACGATGTCACGTGGTTTTACGCCTTCACTAATTTCTACAGAAATGCTTTCTTTACCGGATAGCCCTAGTGTTTCAGCGCTTTCGCCTTGTTTGAATTGAAGTGGAAGTACACCCATCATAACAAGGTTAGAACGGTGAATACGCTCATAACTTTCCGCGATAACTGTTTTAATGCCAAGTAGGTTCGTACCTTTTGCAGCCCAGTCACGAGAAGAGCCCATACCGTAATCTTTACCAGCAAGAACAGCTAAGCCTGTTCCTTCTTCTTGATACTTCATACAAGCATCGTACATTGCCATAACATCGTCTTCAGGCCAGAATGTTGTAAATCCACCTTCTGTACCAGGAGCAACTTGGTTACGGATACGAATGTTTGCAAATGTACCACGCATCATTACTTCATGGTTACCACGACGAGAACCATAAGAGTTAAAGTCACGAGGCTCTACTCCGTTAGCACGCAAGTATTTACCAGCTGGTGTATCTTTACCGATCGCACCAGCAGGAGAAATATGGTCTGTTGTTACAGAATCGCCGAACTTCCCAACTACACGTAAGCCGTCAAGCGGTTTAATATCCTCTGGAGTTGGTGCTAATCCAACAAAGAATGGAGGATTTTGAATGTACGTGGATTTATCATCAAAGCTGTAAAGTGGTTCATTACTTGTTTTGATTTCATTCCAACGTTCGTTTTCACTAAATACATTTTCATATTCTCTACGGAACAATTCAGGAGTAACTGTTTTCTTCACAGCATCTTTCACTTCATCTTGTGAAGGCCAAATGTCCTTGAAGAATACATCTTTTCCATCCTTATCTTTTCCGATTGGATCCACTTGTAAGTCGATATCCACCGTACCAGCTAATGCATATGCGACAACTAATGGAGGTGAAGCAAGATAGTTCGCTTTTACTAACGGATGGATACGTCCTTCAAAGTTACGGTTACCAGATAAGACAGAAGTTAATAGAAGATCTGCTTCCGATACAGCCGTTTCGATTTCTGGACGAAGAGGACCAGAGTTACCGATACATGTTGTACAACCATAACCAACTAGGTTGAAACCAATTTTTTCAAGATAAGAAAGAAGTCCAGAATCTTTTAGGTAACCTGTAACAACTTTTGAACCAGGTGCTAAAGATGTTTTTACATAATCCGGAACATCCATTCCTAATTCTACCGCTTTCTTCGCAACCAAACCTGCTCCTAACATTACATAAGGGTTAGAAGTATTTGTACAAGATGTAATCGCCGCAATACCGATTGCACCTGTAGGCATTGTTACTTCTTTTCCATCTTCTGTAACATATTTAGCTGTTTTATCGATTTCTGTTTTATCAAGGCCAAAACCTTGAACGCCTTCTTTAGCTGTGATGGCATTGTGGAATGATTCTTTCATATTAGAAAGTGGAATTAAATCTTGCGGACGTTTTGGTCCAGAAAGATTTGGTTCTACTACTGAAAGATCAATTTCTACAACATCTGTATAAACAGGCTCTTCTTTTTCAGGTGTAAAGAACATATCATTTGCTGTTAAGTATTCTTCAACAACGCGGATTTGTTCTTCAGAACGACCTGTTAAACGCATATAATCAAGAGATTCAGCGTCAACTGGGAAGAATCCACATGTCGCACCATATTCCGGTGCCATGTTTGCGATTGTTGCACGGTCTGCTAGTGGAAGTGTTGCTACTCCAGGTCCAAAGTACTCAACAAATTTTCCAACTACACCTTTTTGACGAAGTACTTGTGTAACTTTTAATGCTAAGTCAGTAGCAGTTGCTCCATTTGGAAGCTCTCCAGTAAACTTAACACCAACTACTTCTGGAATTGGGAAGTATGAAGGCTGACCAAGCATTCCTGCTTCTGCTTCAATTCCACCTACACCCCAACCTAAAACTCCGATACCGTTAATCATTGTAGTATGAGAGTCAGTACCTACTAGTGTATCTGGATATGTTTCAAATTCGCCGTCTTCGTTTTCCACAGCATGAACGACATTTGCTAAATATTCTAAGTTAACTTGGTGAACAATACCTGTTGCAGGTGGCACAGCACGATAGTTTTCAAATGCTTTTTGTGCCCAGCTAAGGAATTGATAACGTTCTGCATTACGTTCAAATTCAAGATCCATATTTGCTTTTAATGCATCATTTGTTCCATATTTATCTACTTGTACAGAGTGGTCGATTACAAGATCAACTGGAATTTCAGGGTTGATTTTGTCTGGGTCTCCACCCATATCAGCCATTGCTTTACGAAGGGATGCCAAATCAACTACTGCTGGCACACCAGTAAAGTCTTGTAAAATAACACGTGAAGGTTTGAAAGGAACTTCTGCGTCCTTAACCTCCTTAGATCCCCATTTTGCTAAATTTTCAACATGATCTTTGTTAATTACACGTCCATCAAATTGACGAAGTACAGATTCAAGCAATACCTTAACGGAATAAGGTAAGCGTGAAACCTTTGCTACGCCTGCTTCTTCAAGAGCTTTTAAACGATAAAAGTTATAGCGTTTTCCTTCCAATTCAAAAGAAGATCGCGCGTTAAAAACATCGTTTTTTGCCATCTCGATTCCCCCTCTAACTTGAGATAATGCAAATATTATTTTTTGTCGAAAAGTTTAAATTATCTGTTAAACTAACTCTTCACACATTCTTATCTTAATACAAGCGATTACATAAGTAAATAACAATAAAGTTATTGTTTTTGATAAGTTTTTCTTATGAAAAATAATGAACAACTTCAACTTTACAACAAAACCCTATTATAACAACGTTTTCCTAATTGTCGCATCCTGTCATATACATATCTTTATTATTGTAAAAAAGCAAAAAAATAAAATTTCTCCCTGTTTCTTTATTTCGACATCTCTTCTATTTACAAGATAGTATTTATCACTTTTTCCCATTAATAGTCTGTTTTTAATGTGGGATTCTAGTAATACGGAGGTGTTAGGAATGGGTAAGCGTAAAGCAAATCATGTTCGTTTAGGGATGAATGCAGCGAAGGCACAAGGACAGGGTGCAGGATATAACGAAGAATTCTCGAATGAACCGTTAACAGAAGCACAAAAACAAAACAATAAAAAACGAAAAACAAACCAATAACCTTCATTAAAGGTCCGTCCCCCATTGCTTTAACGTAATGAGGGACGGACCTTTCCTCTATTCGTATTTTGCTTTCCATTCTTCTACTTCTTGTTTGATTTCGTCTCCACGCATTTTTATATGATCGATGACTTTTTGTCGTTGCTCGGAAGTAGCATCCATTTTCATACTGTAAGCGTCCGATTGTATATTTTCCAATTCAGTTAGTATTTCATCTTTAACTAGTTCTTCTTGACGCAGATAGCGAATAGCTGTGTTTACACGATTTGACTCTCGTTTGACCGCTGTTTTAAATTTATTTCCTATTTCAGCATCATACCGGTCATATTCTCTGATAAAATCCCAACCAATTGGTGCTTCCATATGAATCCATGCTAATGTTCCTAAACTTGGTTTCCACTCTTTTTCTATCGTATTATACAGTTCTTCTTTGGTTTTTACTGTCGTATAGGTGCCTTCTCCTGCTTCTGATACTGCTTTCAATTGTTTTTGCCCTTTGTCATCTACATCAAACCCAATAATATTTACCTCCGCTTTAATATTACTATCAGAAAGTCTTTTTGCGGCTGCAACAGGATCGCCATCACAGGTTTCGATTCCATCACTGACGATATAAACTGTATTTTGATTATTTTCGCTTGAATAATTTTTTAACATTTCGTTCGCTTTGTCTATTCCAGCAGCTAAAGGTGTCCATCCACTTGCCTCAAAGGACTGAAGTGCTTGTTGAAAATCACCCTCTTTATAATCGCCTAGTGTATACATTGTTTCAATCTCACGGCATGACTTCACTTTATCAACGTCGCTACCAGTTCCAATATGTCCATAAACGATTAGTGCTGTTTTTGCTTTCTCTCCTAATTGGCTTGCAAATTTCTTTACCGCATCTTTTGCTAATTCCATTTTCACACCACCTGGAACTTTCGCCTTCATACTTCCGCTAGCATCGATAAGAATGACTGCATTTTGTTCCCTTGGTCCCCCGTTACTATTTGCAGAGTCCCCACTAGGACCACTTGGCAAATTTGGCTCTTCAAAGTTTGGCTCAAAATTACTTCCTTCTTCTATTACTGTTGAATATTTTCCGCTTCCTACTTGTGAAATAATAAAATTATATATTTCTTGTGGATCGTCCTGCTTTGTCTTTTTTATGTATTGTGTCAAGTTAGACTGAAGCTCTTTTGTAAAATCCCCCTCTAGTTTCGTCTGATATGTATCTTTCTCCGCTAGTTCTGCATCTTTTAAATATTCCTCCACCAGTTGACCTATCTTTTGTTTTGGGAGATCTTCTTTTTTACTAGGTGCAATGGGAATTTCACTAAAAGCTTCTGCAGATTCCTTTTCCTTGTCTTGCGCTGTTTTTTGAGTTTCTGTTTCCTCCGTTTTTGTTTCCTGCCCGCAGCCGCTTAACAAAAGTAGAAAAACAAGAAATAAACCCCCGTATATTTTTTTCAATGTAAGCATCCTTTCCCGATAATCGTTCTTTTTCTGTGCTGTTTCCTAGAATAAAAAAGAAACTCTGCTCAATAGATACGGGCAGAGTTTCCATTATGTTTCATGAATAGATTTATTTAAGTAAAAGTACCTAGGTACTTATTCTAAAAGTCCTAGAATAAAAACTATGGTTGTTGATTAACTTCAGAAACAATCGAAGATAAATCGTCTCTGAATCGTTCAAGTTGCTGTCGTTGATGTTCAGATGCCACTTCTAAAGCATTTTCAATTTGTTGATACGCTTCATTTACTTCATTTTTTAAATGAGCCAACTGCGACCCGTAGCTTCCACCATCAAGAACAAGTTCATTATAACTATCTCTCACCTCTTCAAACCCTTGCTGTGCAGCTTGAAAAGCTTGTTGCTTATTTTTATGATAAGGCATACTTGTCATCTCTCCTTCTAAAATAAAACTGTTAGGAAATTATTGATGAGATACATGGGAATTAGTCTACATTCCCCAATCCCTTTTCAAACAGAACAATGTGCATTTTTATTTTAGGCAAAAGTTTTTCATTTTATACCTGTGTATATTCAGGCTACAACGAAACATTCTAATGATAAGGAGGGATGGAAATTGACAAATAAAAATAACGGAAAAGATATGCGAAAAAATGCGCCAAAACAATCAGGGCAACCAGAACCATTAAGCGGTTCACACAAAGTTAAAAACCGAAACCACACTCGCCAAAAACATAATCAAGGTCATGACATGTAACGAATACGTCACGTAAAGGTCCGTCCCTCCTCACTGTAAAGCGGCAAAGCAGTGAGGGACGGACCTTTGGTTTTAGAGTACCCACACGTTTACAAATAGAAAGAATATAATGAGAAAAAGAAAGCGTGGGGGCTCGTCATGTCAAAGTCAAGCGAGGACTTTCAGCTTGAACGTTGGGAGGAATGGATGAAAGAGTGGCTTTTAGATCCTTCGATATCCATTTTGGACGAATCAGAATTTCATATGGATTTATATGATACAACCGAATCACTCATTGTTGAGGTTGATACAGAACTGTTTTTACCAGAAGAAATGATATTAAAAAGAGAAGAAAACGAGCTGACGATTGAACTAAATGGGAAAGATGAGGAGAGAATGAGAAAGCGAAAAATTAAATTTCCTTTTTCCCTTCTCGAACGTCCAATTACCTTTAAATTCCTTCATCATTCCATTGAAATATCCATTCCTAAAAAAACGTCACCTTGTACAACTCCAGCTGTCATGAGAGTACAGGGGCAATGTCAAGAGGATCGTTATAAATAAAAAGATAGAAGGCTTCCCTTAAGATAGCCTTCTCTTTTACGTAAGCAGTCCTTCTTGAGCAATCCTTCCTGTTACCTACCTTTTTTATTTTGCCACTTAAATTATGTCCTCTATCGAATTATATCTTAATGGATATAAAACAAAAGGCATGGTTCATTATCTAGAAGCAGACTACATCAATTTTACTTTCTGTAAAAAGGCAGGAAAGTTAGAGAAGTACACTTACTCCTTAAAGGTTAGTTCGGGAGGAACTATGCTGAAGTTGCTTGTTTCACTGCTAGCTTCACAATGGCAGTTATCAATAAAAACTATTTATTACTAAAAAACAAGTCAATAGAAAAATCACTATCGACTTGCTTCTTTTTCTAGTATCATTTTATAAAATTGATTGTACAATTTTTTTGAAAATAGCCTAATTAAGAAAGGGAATTTTTCTTGTAACACAGCCTCGCCGAAGCCAAACCATAGTACTTTTTCATCAAGTCCAATAAAAGGGACACTAGAAGATGTTAACTGGACTTTTATTCCTAAAAATTCTCTCGTCTTTACTTGTTTACATAATATTATTATATTAACCTTGTTTTTCACTTCTTCCAATACAGCAATAATCGAATCTGGAATATCTTCTATGCTGTTAACAGCTACTACTATCTTTTCCTTACTTGCATGTAGGTCTTTGCTTAATCTTGAATAGTCATTTTCTCGATACCATCGTAATCGCTTATTTATCAATACTGGTAAGTGGCTCCCTGCGGTTTCATTATGTCCGTTTTCCTTTAAATAGTGCAGTAGGTGATTAATTGGTTTGGATGGAGATAGACGTTTTTGAAAAAAGCGTTCCTCTCCAACACAAATGAATTTCCCTCGTGCCCTTGTCACTGCAACATTTATTAATCTATCGCTTTCCCTCTTCGTAAAAAGTGTCCCAGGTTTATCCGCAAACGCTCCATCAACTAGATCGAAAAGGACAATATCTTTTTCCGAACCTTGAAAGCGATGAACAGTTGATGCATAAATGTCTACTTTTTTCCCTATCTCTTTTTCATGGAAAAACACCTCGATTAGTGCTGTTATCCAGGAAGCCTGCTCCCGGTATGGCGTAACAATACCTAAAGAGGTAGATCCAGCTGCTACCGCTTCTAATGCCAGCTGAATAGTTAATAGGCTTGAAAGCAGGTTCCATTTAGAACCATGAATACGTCCTCCCCAATTTTTTGTTGATTGGATGTTAAGAAGTACGGCTGCTTTGTTTGGAAACGGCGGATTATTGCTGATATTTTCTCGATGACCCCATACATCTGGATGATCCGTAACATAGTTATGATAAATAAACCTGTTTGTAAAGCCAGAAATAACTGGGTGCATTCTTCTTTGTTCAGGCAGAAGCATTAATTGTGGATGATATCGTTTTTGTTCAACTGCTGACACAACTTGTGAAATATGAAAAATATCTTCCTTCAACCATTTTTTTGCTAAATGATGATAAGAAAGACTAATGGGTGGAAGTTGTTTGAAATCACCACAAACGACAACTCTTTTCGCAAGTGATGCTGCAAATGCTACTTGAGGAACATACGCCATGCTTGCTTCATCAATAACAACTAAATCAAAGTCTTCTTCATAAATCGAAGCATCTATTGCCGCTTTTGATAAAGTCGTTGCTATTACTCGTGCATTTTTCACAACAGCAGACTCTTCTCTTTTTAACTTGTCTTTCATTTTGTGATAATGAAGCTCTGACTTTGTTAAGCGCCTTGAATCCTCATTGGAGAAGTTTTTTTGCAATCTATTTTTTAAAATTCTTCTGTACTTTTCTAACTTCTGCATTTTTTCTGCATCATCAGGATTTTCTGACTGAATAATTTGCATAACATTAATATCAGCAATTTCTGCCATCGAAGGTTTCGCACTGTTCCCGTACCGTACGACCTCCCCCTTTTTCCACTTGCCGTTTTCTTGTAAAAAGTGATGCATCTCTTCTACTAATACATCTACCGCAGCATTGCTATGGGAAAGCAGCAATATTTTTTTCCCTTCTGTGTAATGATACGCTGTCACTCTTGCTAATGTATAGGTCTTTCCAGTGCCAGGTGGTCCCCAAATAAATGTTGTATCATTATATTTACTTCGAAGATACGCTTCATGCAGTAAGTTTTTCACAAGATGCTCGGGGTGCTTTATTTTATTGGATGGCTTTACCAACTGTTTGATTCTGTTAACTTTCTTCTCTTCTTCTATCAATTCTTCTAGTCTTTTAGACAACTGTTCTAAAAGGTCCCACGGCTCATTGACGAGTAGCCCTTTTGAAAATTCACTCCCTAAAAAGGTATCCAGTTTCACAATACAATCTCTTTGGTCAGAACTAAGCACAATACCAGCTATTTGTTCTTTCCCTTTATGAATGGACACCGAACCGCCTTCCATTAATGCTAACGGATACTTCGTCGTCACCCAATAGACAAACATATTTTCTTCTTTTCTTAAACAGCGTGCATGTTCAATCGTTACGCCTCTATTGTCATTGTTCTGTAATTCTTTAATTTCTGACCATAACGCTTTTTTCCATTGATCTATTCCATCGATAATATCCATTTTCTCACCTTATCTTTTTGATGCTCGATAACTATTTTCTTCCGCTTTTATTTTTTGGACAAAACCACTCTTCAAGTTTAAGAAACCGCGAGAATTATTCACAAAATTTTATCATAGCAGTAATTTCTAAAGTTGTGAAGAAACATGTCACCTTTACTATTTTCTCTTTTCCGGTAAAAAGGACTTTATTTCGGCTTATTATACTCGTTTTTGAACAAAATACATATAAGTAATTGGATTGGATAAGGAGATTTCACAATGAGCAAAATAAAAGAAATACATGACGTTTTAGAGCGTCTGTCACACTGGGAAAAACCATTGCGTTTCCATACACCAGTAGAAAAAACCTCTGACATTAAAGCATACCTTGATTACTATGGCTTTACCCTAGAAGATATTGATTTTCATTTTGGAAAAGTAGACATCGACGGCATCAAAATAATCGTACAAATTTTTTCGCCAAAAGAAAGTATTGGAACGGTGTTTTTATTGCATGGTTATTTGGATCATGTCGGCAGTTTACAAAACATGATTCACTACTTAACAAAACACAACTATAGTGTGATTAGTTATGATTTACAGGGACATGGACTTTCCGGTGGGAAAGCTGCTTCAGTAGATGACTTTTCCGATTATGTTTTAACGCTAGAAAAATTGATGCAACGAGCAAGGAACGAGAGGTCTGATCCATTTTATGTTATCGGCCACAGTACAGGAGGAGCCATAGCAATTAATTATGTACTAAAACACCGTGACCATCATTTCCGAAAATTAGTATTGGTTGCACCACTTATAAGATCAAATTATTGGTATTTGACGAAATTAGGCTATTATCTTGCGAAGCCATTTCCGTTTATTGATGATATCGCTAGAAAATTTCGGAAGAACTCTTCTGACCAAAAATATCTCGCTTTTACAAAAAAAGATCCTTTACAACCAAAAGTGCTCCCACTAAATTGGGTCGGCGCCCTGTTAAATTGGAACAAAGAAATTCATGCATACAATCCGACGAACACCGATACTTGTATCATTCAAGGAAACAAAGATAAAACGGTAGATTGGGAATATAATCTTACATTTGTCCAAAAAAAGTTTCGCTCTTTACAAGTATTTCATATTAGCAACGGAAGGCATGCATTATTTAATGAGAAAGAACAAATACACGAAGAAGTCTTTGCTAGTATTCATCAATTTCTAAAAGAGGGTGAATCTCACTGAAAAAATTTTTGATTGTATTTTTCACCTAAATTAAAAGACTACTCCACCGGGGAATAGTCTTTTAATTCTTATATTTCGTTTGTTAAATGGCTTAAATCATCTGCGGACACAGCTAGTTGTGACACAGCAGCAGAGATTTCTTTAATAACACCAGAGATTTCATTCATTTCAATTTCTACTTTTTCACTTTGTTGTTTTGAATGTAAGATCGATTGTACAATTCCTTCGAAAACTTCATTTGCTTCATTTGTTGATGTCATACCATTTTCTGCAAGTTTTTCAACGGATTCAATGTAAGTAGAAATTTTATCTACTTGATCCTTTGTTCCTTCGATTAATTGCGAAACATTACTAACAGAATTCTTCGTCTCATCGGATAGCTTTCTTACTTCCTCGGCAACGATGGCGAAACCTTTTCCATGCTCTCCTGCACGCGCAGCTTCAATACTTGCATTCAAGGACAGAAGATTCGTTTGTTCCGCAATTGTTTGAACGATTGTAACAATCTCGTTGATTTGATTAGAAATCTGCTGCAATAGATGAATTTCGGAAAGCATTTCTTTTAAGTCCGCTAATATTTTTCCCATATGTTCTTTTTGAGAAATCATTTTCTGACTGCCTTCACTAGAAAGATTGCTAACAATTTCAATTGTTTTCGTTCCTTTTTGACTTAATTGACTAACTTGAATCATTCTGTTCGTCATTTCCTCAATTGATGCGTCTGATTCCTCTGAAATCGACGCTAAATTACTAGATGCATCTTTTACCTTATGTACTACCTTTTCTTTTAATTGTGCTGCTTCTTCTCTTTCCTTTTCGATTTCTTGTTCATACGCCTCTAAAACGAGTTGTTGTTCTAAGTTTAATATTTTGGTGACTGCCATGACAATCTTCATAAAGTCTTCTGAATCTTTATAATAAGTTTGAAGTATTTGTAAAATAGACATTTGCATTTGTTGGAAAGAAGCGATATACCATTTGGTCGGAAGCCCGATTTTCACATGGACATATGCAATTCGGTTTCTTTTTTCAATAAATTGATCGTTTATTTTTCCATCCATCATTTCGCTGATATGTATAGTTAGTGTCTTTTTTAAACGTTCAATTGAACTATTAGATTTTATTATGTTGATTAGAGTAGGTTCTTGTATAATAGGCTCATAAAACGCATCGACAACTTCCGAAATATGTGTTTGAACATGATGTTGAATGGAATGAAGCACTGCCAAATCTTCTCGAGATAATCCAATCATATCAATTTGACGTTTAATATCCCCGCTAACATTCAACTCAACATACTGTTTAGAATCGACAAAATTAATTCGTTCTACTTTAGACTCTTTCTTCTTTTTAAACATTATATCCCCCTATTATTCTCTCTTTTTATTTTACATTGGTGTTTTACGTTTTTCAGGTTCTTCTTTATACTTATCGGCATAATAGAGCACATCTTTAACATACTTATCACTATGATTATAAGCGAATACTGCCTTTTCCACTTCTCCATCTGCTGCTCCATTATTCGAAAGATAGTTAGCTGCACTGAAAATCGCATCTTCAAGCTGAAATGGGTCCGCAATGCCATCACCATTCCCGTCCACTCCATATCCTCCATATTCTTCAATTACTGAAGGGTCTGTTTTTTCTTTTTCCGGTATCGCACCTTCCCCCAAACCTTCACATGAAGGATGACTCCAGCCAACAAATGTACACGGCATAAACTGCATATGCCCTTCTGCGCCAACGGGAGAAACAAGCGGGTCCATAGTAGAAAATTTTGTTTCTACACGATGATGAGCAGCAAGCAGATTCCATGGCACTCCGTATTTTTCTTCAGCCGCTTTGTAAATGGGAATGTACTGGGATGGAATTTCTTCCATACCTTCTTTGGAAAATTCGTTATAGCCAATGAATCCACCATAAACGATAAAATAAACAAGCAAAATTCCAACTGGAATAAGTAAAATTTTAATAGGTGAGGTATTTCTTTTTTTATAAGCTAATTTTTTTCTGTTTTTGTGCTCCTGATTCTTCATTCATGTCGTCCTTTTTCATTATTTTGATTGGAAATATAGCATTTCGCTTTTTCAATTTTAAAATAGATTAATAGGTTAAAAAGCAAACTACTTAGTATTCTACTCATGTTTTAGTAGAAATTTCAAGAGGAAGTACTGTTTTTACCAATTCAAAAGAACAACAGTAGAAGTTAGTTGATTAGCGTCAACGCCCATTTCTCGAAATAGAAGAGGCTCTTAACAGTCTAAAGCTCTTATTAGAAATAACCTCATATGAAAAAGACCACCCATGAAATCTGGATGGCCTTACAAAATTGTTTATTAATACACAAACGCTGCTCCAACGATAATTAATAAAATAAACAGTACGACGATTAACGCAAAACCTCCGCCGTATCCACCTCCATAACCACAACCATAGCCGTATCCATAACCGTATGGCATGATAGGTCACCTCCAATAATATTTCTACGATAACAATGTATGTAAAGGTAAAAGTAATGGTTAACATTATTTCTATAAATGAAAAAAGCGCCTAGAAATTCTAGACGCTTTGCTTTTGGTGCTTACTTTTCACGTTTTGGTTCTTTTCGAGGCTTTGGTTCTTTTCGAGGCTTCGGTTTTATATAAAGACCGAGTTCTCTTTTTTCTTTATTAAGCGATTTATACAGTGATAACATCATTAACGCCATTATAATCGAGAATGGCAATGCTGCAACGATCAGTGCGTTTTGTAATGCTTGCAACCCACCACTATACAGAAGGATTAACGCAACTGCTGATTGTGCAATACCCCAAGTCAATTTAACAGAGTTTGGAGGTGTTAAAGAGCCATAAGTTGTTTGCATTCCAAGAACGAATGTTGCAGAGTCAGCTGATGTGATAAAGAATGTACTAATCAGTGTAATGGCAATAATGGCTAGAAGACCTGACCATGGGAAGTCGTTAAATACCGCAAATAGTACTTCTTCCGTTGCAAGTTGTGATAAATCGATACCTGATTTTTGGACTTCAATTGCAGAAGTACCAAATACAGCAAACCAGAAGAAACTCACCAATGCAGGAAGTAAAAGCACACCAATTAGGAATTCTCTAATCGTTCTTCCTCGTGATACACGAGCAATAAAGATACCAACGAATGGAGACCAAGAAATCCACCATGCCCAGTAGAATATTGTCCAGCCGTTAATCCATGAACGGTGATCTTCATTTAACGGTGCAATACGAAAACTCATTTGCGCGATATTTTGGATATAACTACCGATTGTATCAGTGAAGATATTCAAAATTAACAATGTTGGTCCAATAAAAAATACAAGAAGTAATATAGCGATTGCTAACACCATATTGGTATTCGATAAATACTTGATTCCCTTGCTTAAACCAGACCAAGCTGAAATCATAAATAATACGGTTACAATCGCAACAATAATGAATTGAACAGTGAAGTTTTTAGGAATACCAAAAAGGTACGTTAAACCTCCATTAATTTGTGCTGCACCAAACCCAAGCGTTGTTGCAACACCGACAACTGTTGCGAAAACAGCAATAACGTCGATAATCGTTCCCCAAATTCCTTCCATCTTTTTCCCGAAAATTGGTTTTAATGTGGCGGAAATTAAACCAGGTTCTCCTTTACGGAATTGGAAGTACGCCAATGCAAGTGCTACTATCGCGTAGATTGCCCATGCATGTATACCCCAGTGGAAGAATGTATACCTCATTGCTTCTTTATTTGCAGCATTTGTTCCACCTTCAGCTAAAGGCGGAGTCATAAAGTGTGACAGCGGTTCTGCTGCCCCCCAGAATACTAAACCTATTCCCATACCTGCACTAAATAACATGGCAAACCAAGTAGTTTTTGAATACTCGGGTTTCTCATCAGGTTTTCCTAACCGGATTGTCCCCATCGGACTGAAAATAAGGAAAACACAAAAAATGACGATAACTGTTACTAAAATTAAATAATACCAACCAAAAGTTGAAGTGATAAACGTTTGGATATTTGCTGTTACATCTTCAAAACTTGTTGGTGCTGCTACACCATACACAACAGCAGCTAATACAATTGCTACTGTAATCCAAAATACATTTGAAATTCTCTTCATAGAATTCTCCCTTCTATATAAATATTTTTTCTTTTTAGAGGTTGTTCAAAAAGTCTGGAAAAAGGAAATATTAAGATTCTACACCAGCGTAACTCTCAACTATTTCAACTAAATAGGAAACGCTCCAAAAAGCACTTCTCTTGTATACGACGCTAATTCGTAAGAAGTTTCTCTTTGCCCTTAGTCTTTGCTTCCTTAAACTTTTCATTCTTTTTATCTGCTTTTTTGAACACTCATTTTAATGCAGCCGGGAACCTGTGCATTCATAGGGAAAGAGGTTTCAGAAATAGTCCTATGTACCTATACCCAAAATATCTTTTCATTAACCAACTTTTTAACCCTACCAGAAAAAATATTATATTTGCAAGCATTAATATTCTATTTTCACTTATTATTTGTGAAGTTAGCGTTTTCATTCCTAAAGTTTGTAAATATTTACGCTTTACATGAAAACATATACTATTTGGAAGTTTTAATAATAGAAAAAGGAATAGAGGTTATTAGCGTATTTTTGAGAGAAAATATCGTGATAATTAAATCATTGTCGTATAGGAAAAAGCGTAATTTTGTAGCTAGGGATTAGAAATTATTTTAGGGAAAGTATCAAAAGTGTTCTGCTCTCAACTGCGCTCCCTAAAAAACTGGGATCCTTTGACCGATTCACTTTCAAAAATTTTAGTACACTATTATTGAAAAAATCGGTAAAAACCAAAAGAGTTTTGAAGATTAGAGTATTTTTTCTCGTATACCGTTTTTATTCCTGCGCATTCTAAGAGTAACCGTTATCAAGGAGGAAAAAATGATGAAAGATAAAAAGCGTTTATCACAACATGAAGCAGCAAAAGAGTTAGCAGAAAATCAAATGAGTGATCGTAAAGAAATGAAAGTATTTGGACAAAAAGCGGATAAAGTAAAGCATAATAGATAATTTTTTAAGAATCGGCAGTGTATAGAAGTAAGTAATCCAAAAAGGACCGACAAGAATTGTCCGTCCTTTTTGCCACTATTTTATTCTTCAAGAATTTTTACTGTAACGTCTTGTACTCCCCACTCAAGAGCCCCTTCTTCTGACGGCATAAAAATATCAATTCTATTCCCGTTAATCGCACTCCCAGTGTCTTCTGCACGGGCATAACCAAATCCTTCGACATACACTTTTGAGCCTAGTGGAATAACACTAGGATCGACAGCTATTACTTTAGCTTCAGGATTTTCACGAAGGTCAACACCTGTTTTTGTAATACCTATGCAACCATCACAATAGGCAGTGTATGCTGTTGCTTTCACATTCACTTTCTTCACGACTTTATCATTTTCCTTTGATTCTTCTTTTGATTCTTCTTTCTCTTGTTGTCCAGGCTTAATTCCTTCTTTTAATAGTTGTTCGCGGGTAGACACCCCGTCAATAGATTCATGATGACGACTCGCTATCTCCCATAGCATGTCACCTTCTTCAATATTATGATAATCGTTCATTTCATTTACGTTTTCAGATACAGAAGTATTATTTTCTTCAGCATTTGCTTTTTCGATCGTTACAGAAGTAAGAATTGCAAAGGAGAAAAAGAAATATAATGCTTTTTTCATGGTAGTCGTCCTCCTTGTAAAAAAATCAACTAGGAGAAATAGTAACATAGGCTTATCTCACTTTGATAACAAATCGTTATTAAAACCATTACAAAACAGTGACACGTTTGTAATGCGGGTTATTTTTCCTATTCTCCCCTTACTAAAATGGAGCAAACCATTGCGATTAGTGGGTTCTGTATTGTCATATGAATTTTCTTTAGTGAAATATTACCAGGGTTAAATCTAGGATAATTTTATTATATCTCGATAATCTTTTTATACTATATGGTTTTACTGGAAAAGTCCCCCTTTTCTCTATGGAAAACTAAAGACTTCCTTTATATTTCTTTCAGAAACAAAAGCAGAAACGGCTTGGTCAGCCCGCGAAGAAAATAGGAACGTCCCTTTAAGTCTGCTTTTTTCCATTAGAGGGAAATCCCTATTTTCACAGCACGAGCTAGACAAGCCGCTTCTGCTTTTCTGGGAGGCTCAACTTCCCTCCAGTGGCCAATAGACAACAAACTTTATCATCTTCCGACGAATACCCCTTCCTCAAGGAATGTGGAGGGCGGTAGCCCAATGAGTAGGGAGGGGATGAATGTCAGTTGACGTTAGCTAAAGTTGTTGAACAACAAAAACATACGTTCTATAATTTTCTTGTGCAGGTTGTTCTTTAAAAACTGAAGATAACTGAAGATATAGGATTGTTGCAGGAAAAACGTCTGCAACGTAAAATCTTCAACGTTCCGTCGTCCCACACTCACCGAAGTAGCGAAAACCAAGCAAAAGTAGGGAGTGTGGAGAATTCAACGTACAAGATAGTGAGTAATAACCGCAGGAGCTGCGGGGGTAGCCTGCTAAAAAACTAGTGGATACACTAGTGTTCGCAGGAATCCCCCACTTCAAGCGTTAGCTAAGTGGGGGTAGTTCAAAAAAACACCTTTAACGATTGAGTTATCTACATGCGAATAGTTAGAAACTTCTAATGAACAACAAAAAAGCACTAGGAGTCAAATAGTACTCCTAGTGCTTTTATTTTCATCCAAAAATTAGTGAAGAACTTTCACATTTACCGATCTTCTTCCCCAATCATTTGCTTGCTCTTTTGATGGAATGAAAACATCAATTTTGTTTCCTTTAATGGCACCGCCTGTGTCAGCAGCAGTTGCATATCCGTACCCCTCTACATGTACTTTTGAGCCTAATGGAATAACATTTGGGTCAACGGAGATAACTTTTTTATCTGGGTTATCTTTTAAATTTATTCCTGTTGCTGTTACACCAGAACATCCCTCACAGCTTGCTGTATACGCTGTTGCTTCGACAGTTAATTCTTTCTCTACTTCTTCTTGTTGCTCTGTATCCTTAACTGTTTTCTCTTCAGAAGTTATTTTTTCTTCTGCTTGAACAGGTGCTGCTTTTGTTTGTACTGGCTCTGATTTCGGTTCTACTTTCGATTTTGTAACCTCAGCTGTTTCGGTTTGTTTTGTTTTTTCATCTAAGTTAATTATAAGTTCTTGACCTGGTTGAATAATGTCAGTATCCAACGCGTTCCATGCTTTTAAACTATCTATCGTTATGCCGTAACGAGAAGAAACCTCCCAAAGCGTATCACCCTTTTTCACTGTATAAAATTCCTTAGACGAGACGGTTAATTCTTGATCTGGATAGATTAGATGAGACGACAGATTATTCCACGTCTTTAATTCGTCAACTGTTGTCCCAAACTCCTGTGAAATTCCCCAAAGGGTATCGCCTTTTTCTACCTCATATTCTTGAGCAGAGGCACTAGCACCTGCACTTACTGCTAACGTTGCAAATGCAACAGCAGAAATAATTGATTTTTTAAATTTCATATGTAAACTCCTCCTTCAGGTTAGCTCTATTATTTTGCTAACAATTCAGATGGTATCATACGAAGTTATCAGGAGCGTGACAAAATAATAATAAAGAGAAGACAAGTTTATTTCAGATGCAAAACCAATTGTAATTGGGAGAGTTTTCTATTTCCTCATAAATTTTTTTAAGGTGTTCACATGGAAATATCTAATTAATAGAAAAAACACTGTAAATAGCAAAGGGACGGACCTTTAAAGGTCCGTCCCTCCTTGCTTTACAGTGTTAAAATGATTGGTTCGTTTTTGGTGATAACGATGGTATGTTCTATTTGGGCTACAAAGCTATTATCTGGTGTAATATAAGTCCAGTCGTCGCCTTTTTCAATAACTTGCTGTGCGCTTGTTGATACGAACGGCTCATAGGCAATTACTGCTCCTTCTTTTAATAAATCGTTATCCCATGGATCAAAATAATTTAGAATGTGGTCTGGTTTTTCGTGAAGTGCACGACCCACACCATGACCAGTTAAATTCATAATAACGGTGAAACCTTGTTTTTTTGCTTCATTATGGACAGCTTTTCCGATTCCATTTTGTTTCGATCCTGCCTTTGCTTTTTTCAAGCCGGCATCAAAAACCTTTTGAACAGCTTCACAAAGTTCATTTAGTTTCGGATCCCCATTCCCTACAACAAAGGAAATACCAGTATCCGCATAGTAACCATTCTTTGATCCAGAGACATCAATATTGACTAAATCTCCTTCTTGTATCACTCGGTCACTAGGAATACCATGTGCGACCTCCTCATTGACGCTAATACAAGTGTATCCTGGGAAATCGTATTCACCTTTTGGTCCCGAAATGGCTCCATGTTCTTCAAAACGTTTTCCGGCAATATCGTCCAATTCTTTCGTTGTAATACCTGGTTTTGTTAACCCTTTTAATTCATCGCGTATACCCGCAACGACTTTACCAATTTCTTTTAATGCTTGTAGTTCTTCATCTGTTTTAACTATCATACTATCTTCCTTCTTCTCTAAAAAATGTGTGTACCTGTTACATAATAAAATAAAAATTCAATCAGTGAGGTTTTACTGCCCATTAATGTGAGATAAAAAATTCATTTCCTTCTATTACTATACAAAACATTTCATCCTTTTCAAAATATCTAGCCTGCACTTAATAGGTAGCATCGCTCAGAACGGTTTGATTCACTTTATCACAAAATAGACTAGTGGGATTAAAAAAGACAAAATAGCCGCAGTCAACGCCATCGCCACACCGCTGATAGCCCCTTCTTCTTCTCCTTCTTTAATTGCTTGAGCGGTACCTATTCCATGGGACATAACCCCAAAGGTAAGTCCCTTTGTTACTGGATGCGTAATATTTAGATACTTTAATATACTGCCTAAAAACATTGCCCCTACTATGCCGGTGACGATAACAACGATAGCAATCAGTTTTATATTGGCATCAATGACCCGACCGATTTCTACTGCGACAGGGGTAGTAATTGTTTTTAATAAGAAGGACTTATTAACGGCCCCAGGAATATGGAAAAGTATAGCTAAATAATAGGAGACGCTAATGGATGCAAAACTTCCAGATACTATTCCAAGTAGTAAGGCAGCGAAATGTTTTTTTATCAGTTTTCTTTGATGATATAAAGGAAAAGCAAGTGCTACCGTAGCAGGGCCGAGAAAATAAGTAAACACTTCGGTTGCTTTCTCATAATCACTATAGGATATGCGAAACAGCAGCAAAAATAGACAAATAAATACGACTGCGAGAAAGATTGGAGTAGTTAATGGTGTTGGTTTTTTCTCATTTATTTTTCTTGCGATGAAGTAAAATAATAATGTAATAGCAATACTGACAAAACTAATGATTGGAGACATGCTTTGCTCTTTTCTCCTTGTGTTTCAATAATTTCTCCGTCGGAAGTGCTGTAAAAATAACTCCAACCATAATACTTACAGCCATAATAAGCACTAACTTCCATCCACTATGTAAAAGCGAACCTATTGCTATTACTCCTACTCCAAGAGGAATAAAGAAAAACGATAAATGTTTCAGTAAAAAACCAACCCCACCAGACAGCCATTTTTCCTTTACTATTCCCGAAAATAATAGACCAAGCAACACAAACATCCCTACAATACTTCCGGGAATCGGTAACTTAAAAAAGTTAGAAAGTACCTTACCGAATTCATATAACAAACAGACCCCTACTATTTGCAAAATGATTGTAATAAAATTCTTCATCTGCCTTCATCTCCCTATAATAATTTTAGCATAGGGAAAGTGACCATGAACCACTTTTTCTACTATTAATTATGGTTCTACAAAATGTCTGCTTTAACCTACTAACGTTATGAATTGCCTCAAATTTTTCCGTAAATTCTCCACTCTTTTAATCGGTCATTGTTCTCCATTTCTATAAAAAATGAATGCAAAAAAGAACACGAAACAAAACCGTGCTCTTTTTTGCTAAGTCAGCAAGATATACTTGAGTAACTCCCACTCATCCGTTCGCAACTAATAAAACTTATTTTCTTTTATCAGCAAACTCCATTTTCCAACTGAAGTACTCATTATCTGGATTTTTTATATACTGCAGGTTAGCATCAAATTTATTTCCTTTTTTGCTTGTTAACCCTTTAACTTTTACTGTTCCGTTCTTCAATAAGTTTTTCACCATTGTTTTCGTAACTCTTTTTTTCATTGCAGCGAGGTATTTATCATTTTTCCAAACGACAAATTTACAACCATTTTTCCAGTTACTGCATCCAAAGCCTTTTTTTCCTTCAATGATGGAGTGGCCACACATTGGACATTTTCCTAGTACTTCACGAGATGGTTTAGTAGAAGATACTTGATGTAAAATGATTTCCTTGTCTTGCTTAATTTTTTCAACAGACTTAGTGGTGAAATCGAATACCATAGAGAGAAATGCCTCTTTTTTCACTTTGCGTTTCTCAATATCAGCCAACGTTTTCTCTAAACGTCCTGTGAATTCTAAATCCAACAGCTCCTCAACGGGGAAGGTTTCAACAAGTTTTTTTCCTAATTCTGTACAAAGCAGACTTTTGCTTTGATTCGTAATATACCCAACATCTTTTAACTTTTTAATCGTCTCCGCCCTTGTTGCTGCAGTTCCAATGCTGAATCCTTTTAAAATACTACCGAGCATCTCTTCGCTGTCCTCTTGCTTATAGCTTTTCCCGCATGTTTCCATCACTCGTAATAATGTCTTTTCTGTATGCTGTTTTGGTGGCTTCGTTACATGGGACGATACCTCTACCGAATCCGTTGTTACCGAATCATGTTGCTCTACTAATGGAAGCAACGTATCTTTGGACTGGATTTTCTCAACCTTTTTCCAACCTTCTACAAGTTGAACTTTTCCTTTCGTTTGAAAATGTCCAGGAATCGTATTATCATCTATTTTTGTCGTAATTTTTGTTTCCTCGTACTGTGCAACGGGCATAAACTGCATAACAAAACGGTTTTTAATAGCTTGATAGACGATTTCTTCCTCTTTTGTCAAACGTTTTGGGATCATATAAGTCGGTGTTATCGCGCTATGGCTTTCTACTTTGTTATTGTTAAACACTCTTTTCGACTTAACAAATTTGATTTCATCTTTATACGGTAAACCTTCTGAATGTGTCGTTAACACTTTTGCTGTTTTTCCGACAAGGCTCTCCTCTAATGCGATACTAGCTGTTCGCGGATATGTTATATACTTTTTCTCATACAACGATTGTGCCACCTTTAGAACCTTATCGGATGTCCAACCATTGTATTTATTTGTAATGTGCCCTTGTAGATTGGATAGATTAAATAAGAAAGGGGGAAATTCCTTTTTTCTTTCTACTTGTTTATCACTAACCGTTCCATTGGAGTTTTTTATTGCTTCTTTCATCTCTTCAAGCTTCTTTTTATCCTTGAATTTTTCCTTTTCATCTTCGGAATAAGTACCTTCATACAGCTGATTATCTTTTGTTTTAAATGTAGCCGTCAGTTTAAAATAATCTTCCGGGACAAAGTTTTTTATTTCTTCATCACGGTCATAAATAATTTTTAATGTAGGCAACAGAACTCTACCGATATTCAATGCTTTTCCGCTACCTTTTTGGTATTTTAATGTTGCTACTGATGTCAAATTAATTCCGATTACCCAATCTGCCCACTGTCTACTTACCCCAGCATCACGTAATGGTATCATTTCGTCATTTGATTTCATGTTTTGAAGCCCATTTAGCACTTCATCCGCTGTCCATTCATTTATTAATAATCGATACACTTTTTTTGTCGGTTTCATTTTGTAAATAATACTGTCGCCGATTAATTGCCCTTCTCTGTCAAAGTCACAGGCAGAGATAATGCATTCAACATCTTGTCTTTTCATTAAAAAATAAATGGTATTTAATTGTTTTTTTGCACCTGGATCTGGTTTTTCTCTATTTCTTGGACTTCCTTTCACTTTATATTTAAAAGAGGGCGGAATGAAGGGGAAGTTATCCATGTGCCAGCGGGTCATTTTACTGTCATAATCCTTCGCATCAAAAAGTTGCAATAAATGACCAAAAGCCCACGTAATAATATAACCATTTCCTTCAAAATAGCCGTCTTTCTTGCCCCTGATTTTTAACGCATCGGCAATATTCTTTGCTACAGACGGTTTTTCCGCAATAATTAATTTCATTAGTTTTAATCACCTTTTTTGAATTTTTTTAACTTATTTGCTTTTTCGGAGATAAAAAAAGATTGGGAGGTTGAGTCACAATATAAAGAAGACTTGCAGGTGAATTTCTTTTAATAGTGTACCAAAAACAAAAATTTTTGACTAGAAATTCCTTACTACATGCACCTGAAAGTAAAAAACGAACTAGAATAACCTTAATGGGGGCGGTTGACGGAGAGAAAACATTAAATAACAAAGTAATTGGAGTATGAATTAGCAAATAATTTCGTACTCCACATTTTATTGGTATAACAACAATTCATTTGTTTTAACAAGCAAAATAACATTTAAATTAACTTTATTACAATAAATATTGTAACCATTCCAATATCACTGTTAATAAGGTTGTTAAATATACCGCTGATTTTGATATACCGATTTATCAACTGAATGTTTAGATCTTTGCGTTAAAACGAAAGTGAGACACTATAGATATTCGACGAACGGTGCAGGTTAGTGTAACAGGAGATTTTAATGGAACGAAGAATACAATATATTGATTAAATAATATTTTGGGGGGATCTAATTGAATAAAATTCTTTTGCATATAGAAGGTCTTGCGGTCTTTGTGTTAAGCCTTTATTTTTACGGATACAGTCAATTTAGTTGGCTATTATTTTTTGTCTTATTGTTAGTACCAGATATTTCAATGCTTGGTTATACAATTAATAATAAGGTTGGTGCAAGGCTTTATAATTTTTTTCATACCTATACAATAGTGATCATTGTTATTTTCTGGGGGCTATTATTAGAGAATCAAGCAGCTTTAGCAGTCGGTTTGATATGGTCAGCCCATATTGGAATGGATAGAATGATTGGATATGGATTAAAATACCCAACGGAATTTAAAGACAATCATATAAATCGTGTTTAGTCTGAAATTCAAAATTAATAAACAAGATATTCGGGAGCTTTAGTTAAACAATCAGACAAATCTAAAAAACAACAAAAAGACTAGGAAAATCTAATATCCTAGTCCTTTTGTTTTTGCTAAATTTATTGTTAATTCTCTTACTAAATATTATGCTAATTGGAGTGTTTTTAACAATTTTCTCTCCCTGAACCGAACCCGTTAGAATAACCTCGTTCATTCTTATTTTAATTACCTAAACTTTCCAAGTTGCTTTTAATTTCTCTTATTTCATCAATCGTTGTTAACAACTCACTATTTTCCAAGAAAGAAGGATCAATAGTCCCATTTTCTATTTGATTAAGAGCAAGATTAATTCCTTCTAATGCTTGCTCATTATACCCTAGCACTTTGTTATGAAGATCTTCTGCAACACCCGGTGGCTCTAGTTCATTTACTTCTTCAATTTCTGTTTTCATGGAAAGCAGTCTATCTTCTAAAGCTTGCACGTTCTCCGGATTCTGCGTGGCTTCATCCACTAACTGTGGGATGTCATTCGCGAACTTGTCTGCTTCGTTAATATAGTCTGTCATCTCGTTCACGTATTGCAAAGTGGAATTCGCTTTATCAAGTAAACCACATCCACTAAGAAAAACGATAGCCAGTAAAATAATTAGTTTCTTCATCCTTTTTCCTCCTCAGAGTCTAAAATTACGATTCGAGTTATCCTACTTACTATACGACTCAACATTATATAAAGTTTCAAAAACGAAGTAAAAATCCGGCAGAGCCATAATCGGTCTGCCGGATTTTCTTAATGTCTATAGTCTTCGCGCAAATCATTTACATTTACAGCTTGTTCCTGCTCGGGGTTATCGAGTGGATAAATTCTGACTGTATCATTGTCTTCGGCGACATGTTGTATATAAACAGGAGTTCCATTATATGATACATTCGCCATTTCAGCCGAAAGGGAAATTTCTTGTGCCCTTTGTTTATTCATGCTCTTTGTCCTCCTTGGAAGAATTATTTTCATTTTATCTTTCCTAAAAGACAGATGGATATTCATCCTTTATAGAGCATGATAACAACCAAGCCTGCGAAATTATTCAATAATTTGAAGCTCTTTTGGATAGTTCGTTAATGTTTCATATCCGTCTTTTGTAATCAGTACATCATCTTCAATGCGCACTCCACCAATTTCCGGTACATAAATTCCTGGTTCAATGGTGTAAGTCATCCCTTCTTGCAAAATTCCATCATTTAAATGGCTCATGGAAGGAAATTCATGAACATTTATTCCTAGTCCATGGCCAATACGGTGTGGGAAGTGATCACCGTAGCCCGCATCAGTAATAATATCGCGAGCGATTTGGTCAAGATCACCTATTCGATTCCCTGGTTTACTTGCTTCAAGTGAAGCCATTTCTGCTTTTAATACGGTATTGTATATTTCTTTTTGTTGATCTGTAAGCGATTTGTAACCGACAGTACGTGTTATATCGGAAGTATAGCCTTCTAACACAACGCCAAGATCAAATAGAACAAAGTCTCCTGCTTTCAATTTACGATCGCCTGGATTTCCATGGGGATCGCCAGCTTTTTCGCCGAATAGGACCATTGTAGAAAAGGACATTTCTCTTATTCCTTTTTTCTTTAATTCATATTCTATTTTCGCAAGCACTTCCATTTCCGTAATTCCTTCTTGCAATGCTTCTACTCCTACTTGGACACCAAAATCAGCCATTTCCGCTGCGCGACGCATAATTTCCATTTCTTTTTCATCTTTTACCACGCGCATTTCATTTAATACATCTTCTGCGTTTACTACCTTCGCACCTTCCAAAATAGTAAGTAGGGATTCGCCACGACCATATGATAATACCTCTTTTTCAAGTGCAACTGTGCTTGCTTTTTCTATTTCTCTTGACCTAATAGCTTTTTCGATAAATACCCAAGGATCTTCATGATCAGCATAGCCAATCACTTCATATTCCCAACCTGCTGCCTTCACTTGACGAGCTTCCATTCCTGGGACCACCACAAATGGCTCTCGGTCTTGAAATACAACTAATCCCATAAGACGTTCGTGGGGATCTGTATAAAAATTTGTTAAGTAAAAAACATTTTCCGTTGAATTAATAAATGCAACATCTACTTTTTCTTCTTTTAACCAATTTTGCAGTCTTTCTAAGCGCTGTTTCATCACTTGAATCTTCTCCTTCATCTGTTATTAAAAATATATGTAGGATGATTATTGAATCCTCTATCATGCTAACACATTCCTTTCCACCTTGGAAATATGTGCACTTGTATACTTACGTTTACCAACGTGAATTTTTTTAATAGTAGGCTGTTTTTTGTAAAGTTTGGGCGTGACTATATTTTTATTTTACAAACAACGTTTATTGTAAAAGCTATAGAGGAAGTTTTTTATTTTACTTTGGGAGATGAAACTTATGGATTTACAGCTTATCGAAGCGTATATCCCAAATAAATATTTTGAAAAAGTTGATGAGTCTTTGCAAAATCATCCTCATGTTTCCTATTGGGTTTCTACAGAATCAAAAGACCGAATACTTGTCCGCATCCTTGTAAAAACAAATGATACAGAAAAAATCTTAAACTATTTAGAGAATATAACGAATGTCGTAGAGGGATTTGAAGTTCTACTATTCCCTGTTCAAACCTATATAAGAAGATTAACGGAGGAGGAAAAAGAACAAGAAGAGAAAGAAAAGGAAGAAGATTCGAATGAATTACAAAGAGCTAGTCGCCATGAACTACTCGGCTCTATCGAGAAGTCTAGTCATATTACGCTTACATATACTCTGCTTATCATTTTATCTGCCATTGTGGTGACAATAGGTTTTATCAAAAATAGTGAAGCTGTTATCATTGGCGCTATGGTAATTGCACCGATGCTTGGGCCGGTTATATCAATTGGTTTTTCCTCCATTTTAGGTAACTTTCAACTGGTTCGCAGTTCATCCTTTACATTATTTTATGCCATTATGATTGTGTTAGGTATTTCCATCTTATTTACGTTGTTTTTTCCTGTCCCGACTGATAGCACCGAGTTTACTTCCAGAACACATGTCAATCTATCTGATATTGTTTTAGCATTAGCTTCAGGAACAGCTGGAGCTTTGTCCATTCTTAATCAATTACCTGGGTCGTTTGTAGGGGTGATGGTTGCTGTCGCTCTTTTGCCACCCACAGTTGTTTTAGGGATGACAATTGGTTCAGCTATGTGGCAAGAGGCTTACGGTTCTATGTTGTTATTAATGGGAAATATCAATTCTGTTATACTGGCTGCGATTATTGTTTTCTCATTAAGCGGTATTCGTCCAGTTAAATGGGATGAGGTTCATAAAGCAAAAACATCCCGAAAGCTGTCTATCCTTTTTGTCAGTTTAACTATTATCCTTTTGATTATTGCGATTATCTTTAGCCAGCGCGTTGATTTAGTTTGAACTACGTTTGTTTTTTATTTAGGCTATTTACGTAAAAATTGTTGTTTGTGGGCAATGGACCATTCTTTTCCGCTGCAGGCACCTATTATTACTTTCAACACATTCGTCACTCTATCAGCTTTCCTTCATAAAAATGAGGCTGGGACAAATGTGCTCTAGGTGAATAAAAAAACGAACTAATTCTTTCATTTGAAGGCGAATTAGTTCGTTTTTTTTATAAGTCTTCATAAAACTTGTTGTTCTTTTTAACTTGTTCTAGCTGTTGATTGGAGTGCAAGACGAAGACTCCTGCGGGAAAAGCGGAACAGGTGAGACCCCGCAAGAGCGCAGCGCATGTCTAGCTCCAGCGGCTAACTCGCTATGAAAAAGATGAAATACCCTAAAGGCAAAAAGCGCCTTTTGGGTATTTCCCTATTTTCTTCGCGAGCAAAACGAGCCGCTTCCGCTTTTCTCGGAGGCTCACCGACCGCCCGCGGAAAGCGAAGTCTTGACACGGAAATCAACAGCGGTGTGTAACAGTGATTACTAAACAATTTAACCTGACATTGTTCGTCTTTAGGGGATAGTACTTTAGTTATGTCCCAGCCTCATTTCTTCTTTTCATATGAACTACTATACTTTACTCTTTACGTATTTCTAATACACCGGCTCTTTTGGTTTTCTAACCAAACTCATAATACCAGCAATCAAGAACAAGATCGCAGGTATAAAGCCCACGCCGACAGACCCTAGACCAACAACAACTGCAGCAATAATGAACATTATCCCAGCTAGTTTAGGCTTTTTATTCCCTACAATGGCAATAACTCCAATAACACCTAATATAAGTGCAAGTATACCTAAAATAATCAAATACCATCCCATTGAATCAAACGCAGAAAGAATCATATTTGTATCTTCCGCTGTTAGTGCCGGGTCATTTTCCATCTCATTAAAAACTTCTTCAAACTCCGGTGTATTCATCCCCGCCATAAAAATAAAGCCAAACACCGAGAATAAAGCAGAAAGAACCACACCTATTATCCCCATTACTACTTCTCCTGTACGTTTCACCACGTCGCTTCCTCCTTTTTCATATGTATGTTTTTCTCCGACACCTAATTATACGTGACAACTCCATAAATGGTTTCACATTTTGGTTTATTTTCTGACTTAAAATATTTCTGTAAGTACTTCAATACTATTCTTTCTTGGAAGGAAAAATTCTTTTCTTTCGGCTATGTTTTCAAATTTATTGCGATTGGACAGAACGAAGGTACTTTTATATTAGCCATTGAAACACAATGAAGTATTTTGTTCCCAACACTTACTCCTATACACTCTCTAACTCCTTGGATAAACCAATAAAAAAGATTAAGTTAGTTAACAAAGTTATTGACTGACCGGTCACACTCATATAGAATTAAAACTGAATAGTCAGTCGTGAAATAAAATTTCACTCCATGAAGGTTTCACTGCTCGCTAATGCGAGACAAATTCTAATAAGTCAGGTGTTTCTTTTGAAAAACTTGGATCAATTAATTAACAACCTTAAGAAATTCGGAATTAAATGTGAAAAAATTGTTATCTCACAACAAAAAAGAGATTATTTAAACATAGTAAAGAGGAGCATAAAGAGTGAATCTTGTTGAAAAAGACATAATAGAATGGAAAAATAATTTAATTATTTACAAATTTGCGCTCGAAGAAATTAATACAAAGCTAAAAATACTGAACGAAGAATTTCAATTTATTCATAAACACAACCCAATTGAACATTTAAAATCAAGAATAAAAGAACCATCAAGTATTCTTAAAAAGATAAAAAGAAAAAATCTAGAATTAACATTAGAAAATGTAAAAGAGCATGTTCATGATATTGCCGGCGTCCGTATCACTTGCTCCTTTGTTTCTGACATATATGATATATACACTATGCTAGAAAAACAAGACGACATACGCATTATCAAAGTAAAGGATTATATCCAGCACCCTAAGCCTAATGGGTATAAAAGTTTGCATCTCATTATTGAAATACCCGTTTTCTTAACAAGCCATACAGAATATGTGAAAATCGAAATCCAAATTAGAACAATTGCAATGGACTTTTGGGCAAGTTTAGAGCATAAAATATACTACAAATTTGAACAAGACATCCCTTTACATTTGCAACAGGAATTAACAGAAGCCGCAGAAATGGTAAATTTTCTTGACAATAAAATGAAAAACATTCAGGAAAAAGTCGAGGAATTTAAAGTGAATCGTATAGAAAAGCAGCTCGTAAATGGATAAATTCACATAAAAAAATTCTCTAGATTTTACTTCTAGAGAATTTTTTGTTTCTAAAGATGGTTGAAAGACGAGAACAACTTAACTGGAAAGAAAATCTATAAGGAAGAATGGTTTCAAAAAACAAAAAAATGCCCCCATTAAATTAGAGACATTCACATCATTTAATATCGCCCAAACATATTGGGGTTACGAAGCATTAGGTAAATAAAATAGAACAGTCAATGTAATGCCAATAACGGAAAAAACGACAATTCCGACCGCTACGGATTTATTCGCTCTTGATATTTTCCTGTTTTTCATGATGCCGAAAAATTTAAAGCATAGTATGGTAAGAACAAACAACGATACAAATATCAGTTCGCTCATTGACAATCCCTTTCCTTTAATAATTTTTATGATTTTTCTTACAATTTTATTTAAATTTACTTTACCACAAACAACGTAGTAAACAAAATTTTCTTACTCAAAAATAATAATAAATCCATTCTGGTGTATGTTTAAAGAGTTTCTTCCAAAATGGAATATCGGTCACTTCTTTCTTTGTTACTCTTTTACTATCTTCCATATCTTGTTTTAGTTTTTCTTCCATTTCACCAGCAAACTCGACATCATAAACAATGCAGTTACTTTCATCATTTAGGTAAAAGCTTCTTGGATCCCAATTGGCGGTGCCGATATCCGTCCACTTATGGTCAATAACCATTACTTTACCATGGAAGAAACCTTTCTTATAGGAATAGAACGCTACTCCATATTTTATTAACTCTTCTTTCATTTTATAACTTGGTGGTTTGGTATACCAGTGATCTGGTTTGCCTGGCACAAGTATTTTTATTTCTCCCCCTCTGTCTACTGCTCGCTTTAAAGCGTTTATAAGTTTCCTATCAGGAAGAAAATAGGGGGTTGCCATCACTATCGTCTGTTCTGCTTCATCTATCCATTGAACCATTTTGGTCACAATACTTTCGCCTGTTGTAAACAAAAATTGAAACGTTGCCCCCGATGACTCCTCTCTTTTCTTAGTACCTTCAGGTTGTAATGACAATGTTTCCTTCGTATCTTCTTGCCAATCTTTTGCAAATTGACGTGCCATATCTTTGGCACCGTCACTTTTTATTCTTATATGGTAATCTCTCCAATACCCAAGATCTGGGTCTTTGCCCAAATACTCTTCGCCCATATTAAAACCACCTATATAAGCGATCTCTTGGTCTATCGTTATAAGCCGTCGATGGTTTCGATGATGCAAAGAATAAAATGGGTGTGTGAGAGAAAGCGGCCTGCTTTTTGCCACATGTACGCCACTTTTTTTCAATTGATCCATTGTTTTTTCTTTTACAACATAAGAACCTACAGTATCCATCGACAACCGAACATCCACCCCTGCGCGTGCTTTTTCTTCAAGCAATTGAAAAAAACGATTAGAAATTCCATCCTCTCTTACAATAAAGAAATGTACCCACACAGAATGCCTAGCATCTTTTATATCCCGAAAGAGTGAACGATATAAAGACTCCCCCTCTGTAACTATCGTAAAATCCCCCGCCCATTTCCGTGTTTCTATAGCAGGATGTGCATCCGTATAACTACTAGCCCCCGTTCGAACATCTACGTGCATTACTACAAATAATAAAACAAGGAATAAAACACAAACGGCTGTTCTCCAAAACCATTTTTTAACCATAGCAACTCCTTACTAGCAAGCGTCACAGCTTTTATAAAATAAACCATTTCTCTACTAGCATTTCTTCATAAGAAAAGACTATTCCAAAACGAAATAAAAGCTGACCTAAAAAACCAAGGTCAGCTTTTATACCTAATTACATTTAAATAAATAATTCGGTACATTCTTTTTAAAACGACAAATAATATACCTCCGCAAAGTGCACCCAACGTATTCATCATCCAATCGTCAACATCTGTTGCTCGTCCCAAAGGAAGCCAATATTGAAAAAGTTCGATGAGGAAAGAAAGCAATGCACCTAAAAAGGTCACTTTAACGATAATCCATTTATGTTTGCGCATCCACCAACCAATTGCAAACGCAAACGGAATAAATAAAACAATGTTTGCAAGTAAATTTCGGATTGGAACATCTAGATGATTGCGGTAAATTAGGTTTAATTTCAAATTCGAAAACGGCTCAAAATTAGTCGTCCCTTCCATAGCAGTACCAGGTATAGGCGGAGACAACGTAATGAGAAAGATTGCCGCAATCGATAAAATCACAAAAAGAATAGGAAGGATATCTAACCATCTTCCACCACCTTTTTGTTGTTTCCAAAAATGAATGACAATGACAAGTGTACTAGCTGCTAGGGTGAGAATTGGAATTACCCAGCTAAAACTTCTCCACAGCTCTATCATGAACGGGCCCACTTTCTAAAAACAAATTACTATTACCTATTTGGCACTTTCCATTGTCGGTGAAATGGACAAATCATGCAAGAAGTATCTATTAAATTATATATGTATTTAGGCACTAGCATATTACAACTCTGTCTTTATTTTCTTTTCGAATACTGCATTGGTACCAAATACACCTATTTTCCCTATCATTTCTTTTTTCGATAACTCAAAAACAAAAAACTTGCCATTACAACAAATAGTAAGGTAAAGATAAGGCCTTTTACTGTGTCTCCCTCTGTAAAAGTTTTAATAACCCATAGAAAGATAATGATTGTGATTATAATATCAAAAATAAATAATCCTTTTGGACGGTGGTTCTTATTCATCTTAAAAAATCTCCTTCAAGTTTGAAACATAATAAATGTAATTCATGCCCTTCATTAGAGCACCATTCTCTTACTTTATCATAATCTACTAGAATTCTTCCATTTGTAATCAGTCGGATTTATCGTCCGTTAAAACGGGATAAAAAAACTCTAAAGGAAGTTCCTTCCTTTAGAGTTTTTTCCTTAGGATCTTTTCTCATAGATTGTTGTTTTTACTCATAAACTCAGCCCGTTGATTTCCGCTACGGGCACTTGACTCAGTAGGTTCAACTTAGTTTTTCGTTAAAAAGGAACAAACTTTACGAAATCAGCCTTTCCTTATTTATTTCCTTCTTTAATAAGCGTCTTCATATCTTCTACGATTAAATCAAAAGGAACATCACTATTACCGCTGTAACTCTTGACCACTTCGCCTTTTTGGTTGACTAAATAAAAGCTAGTTCCGTGAATCATTTGATCTGACTTTGGGTCGTCTGCCACAATTGTTTTAAAAGAATGTTCTGCAAGGTCTGCGATTTCGTCGAGTTTATATCCCGTTAGTAAATCCCATTTACTTTCATCCGCTTCATATCCGCCGATAAATTCTTTTAGAACTTCGGGTTTGTCTGTTTCAGGGTCTACACTAAAGGATACAAATTGATAATCTTTCACACCTTCTTCTTTCAACTTTTCCTGAAGCTGCGTTAAATTATATGTCATCGGTGGACACACAGTTTCACACTTTGTAAAGACGAAATCAGCAATCCATACTTTTCCTTTTAAATCATTTAAGCTTACCTTTTCATTGTCTTGGTTCGTGTACGTAAAGTCTTTCACCTCATAATGATGGTCTGCTTGAAAATCGCTATTACTACAACCTACTAAAATAACCGAAAGTATCGTTATAAGTACAAAAAAGGCTTTGAATTTTTTCAAATAAATCTCCTCCATATCCTACCTAACCTATCCTAATCCAATATTAGTAGAATACAGAATGAAAAACAATTGTTCTCACTATTTATCCATGACTATTTTGTGAAGACTCTTTTCTCACAGATTGTTGTTTTCAGTTATGAATTTTGCCCGTTGATTTCCGCTACGGGCACAAGACTCCTCGGGGAGGAATGGGAGCCTCTTAGAAAAGCGGAAGCGGCTTGGTCAGCTCGTGAAGAAAATAGGAAAATTCCCTAAAGGCTTCCTTTGCCTTTTGGGGATTTTATCTTTTTCACAGCGAGCTAGCCGCTGGAGCTAGACACTCGGCTTCGCCTGCGGGGGCTCCCACTTCCCTCTCTTCCCGCAGGAGGAATCAAGTGCCCGCAGCGAGAATCAACTCAGTAAATCTAACTTAGTGTTCAGTTAAAAAGCAACAATCTTTATGAAAACAACCTTTGTGAAAGACACTAGTTTTGTATATCGCTTCCAATTACCCAGGCTCCAATGCTTCCTGCAAAGCTGCCGTGTTCTAAAAATATAGGATCATATCCAAGTAAATCGTTAAATTGGGCAAGATCTTGTTTAAAAGGTTTATTACCGTTTAACATGCTTCCCACGAAGAGATACGTATTTATAGAAGTAGTTTTAACTGCTTGTGATGCTAGCAAAATAATCGTTTCTGCAATCATATTACTTAATGCTCTCAGTTTATCTTCTTTATTTGCTTCTTTATATACCGACTTTGCAAAGTTTGCCGCTGTTAAATAGTCTAACACCGGAGACGGGTCACGCTCATATATATCTTTTACAAGCAGGTCTACTCTTTTTCTATTTCCCTTCCCGGCCAATTCCACAAGCTCATAAAAATTTGATTCCCCTGTCAACAACGCTCCCAACCCTAAAAAAGCACCTCCACCAATCCCACTTCCAAGCAACCTTTCGCATTGTTCATTTTCCACTTTAAAAAAAGATGTACCTGTTCCAATATTTATTAGTAGATACGAATCACACTGCATTTTTTCCTTGTTCATTAAAAACTGAACACCTTTATGGATTGCATCGAATTCAGGAATTACGTTTATATCGGGAAAATAATTTTTCCACTTTTCTGCTTTGCCTCCAGTTACATTCAGTGTAGCCATTGGCGATAGTAATTTTATCCACTGAACACATTTTTCTAATTCATCACTTCGAAATGTTTTGTAATGAAAATGACCTTTTTCCTCATAAAAAAGTTTCGTTAATGTCCCGCCACTATCCACACCAATGTTCCTCATGTTATGCCTCTCCTCTTTTCTTGTTTTTCGAGAAAAGGTACGCAAGTGTAAATCCTTCCATAATCATGATTAAAAGAAAAGCGAGTAAGTAATAAAACGCCCCCATAATACCGCTCATTTTGTCTTCTGTACCTATCCACCATACAGAAGCAATAAAAAGCACAAGGAAATTGACGACCGTTCCTTCCGCAAAAGGCTTCTTATAACTATTAAAGTCTAATAATCTTTTCCAGCTCCAGCTAAACGAAATAACCGCTGCTAATACAATAAATAAAATATAAAAGCTTACCTTCATATGAATCCCCTCCTGCCTATACATCCTTCTCTACATATCTTATTCAAAATCCATCAAATTTAAAAGCGGTATAAGGAATCTTTCAACTATTTAGATAACATTCGGTTTTGATATCTGTTATACTAACTCAAAATTTCAATTCCCAAGAAAAAGTAGTATAATAAGGAAAAGATTACTTTAACTAGAGAGAGGATTTAGGATAGTGGTTAAGACAAAGAAAAAGCGTGTTTTAAAAGAAGTCCAACAAATGATTATGATTACCATTGGTGCTATTATTGCGGCTGTTGGTCTTGAACTATTTTTAGTTCCTAATAATATTTTAGACGGCGGAGTTATCGGTCTTTCGATCATCACATCGGAATTAACGGGTATTTCCATGAGTATATTTCTCGTTGTATTAAACTTACCTTTTCTTTATATCGGGTATCGGAGAATAGGAACAAAATTTACACTCCACACGTTATATGGAGTAGTTGTTTTATCTGCATTCACCTCTTATTTGCATCATTTTGAGCCGGTGACAAATGATTTATTTTTAGCAACTATTATTGGTGCAGTAATTCTAGGAACAGGTGTTGGTTTAGTTATTAGAACAGGTGGCGCTTTAGACGGTACAGAAATTATCGCCATTCTTGTTAGTAAGAAACGCCTTGTTTCCGTTGGACAAATTGTTATGATTATCAATTTATTCATTTTCACTCTTGCTGCCTTATTAGTATTTAGTTGGGAAACGGCAATGTACTCCATTATTACATATTATATTGCTTTTAAAATGATTGATATTGTGGTCGAAGGTATGGAAGAACTAAAATCAGTTACGATTATTTCAGATGTTCCAGAGGAAATTGCAGATGCGTTAGTAAAAGATTTAGGACGTGGGGTCACGTTCATTCATGGTGAGGGTGTTTATACAAATAAGCCTAAAAAGATAATCTATACAATTGTAACCCGTATCGAATTATCGACAGTACGCTCTATTACACATGACATAGATCCAAAAGCATTAGTAGCAATCGAGAACATTAGTGACGTTTCCGGTAGTAACTTTGAGAGTGGTGGAGCGCACTAACTTCCCACAATACTATGCATGTACAATAAAAAATGACAGGCGGGGTAGTCCCACCTGTCATTTTTTATTGTACTGGTTCCTAGTAAAACTTATTACACTTAGAACTCTAAACTACCATCTAGCCGTCAACATTTTTCGTCTTGTGTAAAATTCGACCCCGTCGCTACCATTTGCATGTAAGTCACCATAGAAAGAATTCTTCCATCCAGAGAACGGGAAGAAAGCCATTGGAGCAGGAACACCGATATTTACTCCAAGCATACCCACTTGAATTTTTTCACGGAAGTAGCGAACGTTGCTGCCATTTTGTGTAAATAGGCATGCACCATTTCCAAAGTCAGATTCGTTCGTCAGTTCAATTGCTTCTTCAATACTTTTCACCCGAACAATCGATAGTACTGGAGCAAAGATTTCTTCTTTCCATATTTTCATTGAAGTCGTTACTTTATCAAAGATTGTTGGGCCAATAAAGTAGCCATCTTTGTGATAGAATTCATCTTTGCGACCGTCTCGGACTAGGATTGCTCCTTCTTCCTCTCCGTTTTCAATGTAGTTAGCTGTTCGCTCTTTATGTTCTGGACGGATAACAGGCCCTAAAAAGACATCTTCTTCTAAGCCATTTCCTATTTTAATTTCATCTGCTTTTTCCACTAGTTTCTTAATCAGTGGCTCTACCACATCATCTACTGCAACGACAACAGAGCATGCCATACATCTTTCTCCAGCAGAACCGTATGCAGCACTAATAATTTCTTTTACAGCACTATCTAGATCTGCATCTGGCATGACAATCGAGTGATTCTTTGCCCCTGCCAATGCTTGAACACGTTTTCCGTTTCCTGCCGCTGTTTTATAAATATACTCTGCCACCGGTTGGGAACCGACAAAGGAAATTGCCGGAACATCTTTATGATCAAGGAGACCGTTTACAACATCATGTGCTCCGTGAACAATATTGAATACCCCCTCTGGCAAACCTGCTTCTTCAAAAAGTTCTGCCAGGCGATTTGCTAACAACGGAGTTCGCTCAGATGGTTTCAACACAAACGTGTTTCCAACTGCAATGGCAAGTGGGAACATCCAGCATGGGACCATCATTGGGAAATTAAATGGCGTGATCCCACCAATGACTCCAACTGGATAGCGATACATGCCCGATTCAATATTTGTAGCAATGTCTGGCAATTGTTTTCCCATCATTAATGATGGGGCACCACAAGCGAACTCAACACACTCAATCCCACGTTGCACTTCACCGTATGCTTCTTTAAAACTTTTCCCATTTTCTTCGGTAATTAATTTAGCTAATTCATCCCAATGTTCGACTAATAACTGTTGATATTTAAATAGAATACGAGCTCGTTTCGGAACCGGTGTCGCGCTCCATGTATCAAATGCCACTTTGGCAGCTTGTACAGCTGTATCAACATCTTCCTTCGTAGAAATTGGTACTTCTGCTAATGTTTCACCTGTCGCTGGGTTTGGCACCGCTTGAAACTTGTCTGTTTTCGCTTCTACCCATTTCCCGTTAATGTAATTTTTCAATACCTTTGTTGTCGTTGTTGTCATAAAAAAATTCCCCTCTCTTTTTCCTAAAATAGTAGATTAAAAGATTGAATATAGTATGACTGCAAGGATTAGAACAAGCGTCGGTAATAAGACACTTAGCATAAATATCGGCTTGTAAGATCGTTTATGTGTCTCACCGCAAATTGCTCGAATAGTCGTTACCACATATCCATTATGCGGCAAGGAGTCCAATCCACCAGAGGCTAATGCAGAAATTCTGTGCATCGCACCTGGATCTAATCCTTGGGCAAGATACATCGGTGACAGGATTGGAAGTGCAATTCCGAGTCCTCCTGATGCAGATCCCGTTATTCCACAAATTAACGTGACCGCAATCGCTAGTCCCATTAACGGTGGACCGGGAATATTTACTAATGCATCCACAACACTGTCAAAGGCAGCCACCTGCGCGGCGACACTTCCGAAACCGACGACAGCACATGTATTTGCCGCTGCAATTAAGGCGTCTTGTGCACCTTTCGCCAACGCCCCCCAGAATTCCTTCAAAAATTTAAACATTAATATACATGCCAAGAAAATCCCACTTGTTAATGAAAGCAATGCAGCCGCAGTAGAAGAAGTAAAATTGGCGGTGGTATTCAACATCGCAATAACGATAACTAAAGGCAATATTGCAAAAATAATATGTGGATAATCCTTCTTCTCTGGTTCTTGCCCTGGTTCTTTTTCCGAATCAACTGCAAGTCCTGCTGCTAACTCCTGGTTTGCTTTAGAAGTAGGACCATTCGGTAATGAAAAACTTTCTCCGTTTTCCACAGCCTTCCTTACAATTCTCCCCAGGTAAAGTCCTCCCACTACCATAATGAGTAATGCCATAAGCACACCAATAATACCACCGGCCGTTGGTTTTGTTCCAAAAAATTCAGTTGGGATTAAATTTTGTATTTCTGGTGAACCTGGAGCCGTCATCGTAAAGGAAATTGACCCAAATACCAATGCTGCTGGAATAAAGCGATGCGGTAAGTTCGCTACTCTAAATAATGAAACGGCAATTGGATAAACGGCAAATCCAACAACAAACAAGCTTACGCCGCCATACGTCATAATCGCAGCCGCTGCTACTACCGCAAATACTGCCCGAGACGGACCAAGGGTATCCTTTACCCAGTTCGCAATACTATCTGCCGCTTTCGTTTCCTGCATAATTTTCCCGAAAATAGCACCCAGTAAAAAAATCAAAAACCATGAGGCAAAGTAACCAGTAAAACCAGTCATATAATGCTCTGTCATCGCTGTCTCTAAGTTCAATCCGCCTGTTACTGCGACTATGACAGAACTAATGATAGCGGCAATAATAATATTAATCCCCTTCATTGTTAAGTAGATTAATAGGGCAAGCGAAGCGATCAACCCTAGTATTCCGAGCATAGTTTCTCCCCCTATCCCCTCGTGTTTAGTTTACTTTCTCTTCTGTAACATATTGATACTCGTAACAAACATGATAGAGTTTTTCGATTTCTAGTTGCGTCGGAACTTTTGGATTATTCCCTGGACTTCCACTTGCAAGGGCATCTCCTGCCATTTTACTGACAACGCTTTCAAATAATTGCTTATCAATTCCCCAACCCTTTAGATTAGGTATTTTTAATGTTAAACAAAGATTTTTCACAGAAGCCACCGCTAACTCAGCTGCTTCCTCATTCGAAAGGCTTGCAGCTTCAGGGGAAAAAATCCGTCCTAGATCTGCTAATCTATCAATGGAAGCTTCCTTGCTAAACTCTAAAACCGCCGGCAACAACATTGCATTGGAGTAACCGTGTGGAACATGGAACAAGGCACCAATTGGCCGTGACATTCCGTGGACAAGACAAACAGATGCGTTTGTGAATGCCATCCCTGCTTGTAGTGACCCCAACGCCATCTGTTCACGAGCATTTACATCTTCCCCATTTTTATAAGTGGTTACTAGATTCCCTACAATTAGCTTCATCGCAGACAGGGCAATCGTATCGGTCATCGGATGCGAAAGTCTAGAAAGATACGCTTCGATGGCATGACTTAGAGCATCAACCCCGGTTGCCGCTGTTACATGTGGAGGAGAAGAGATTGTTAACAACGGATCGACAATTGCCACTGCTGGCATAAACGCTGGTTGTTTGATCATCATTTTGACATCATTTGTCGTATTCGTGATGATTGTTGCATCTGTCGCTTCGGACCCTGTTCCTGCTGTTGTTGGAATCGCAATATGTGGAATAGGTGTAGCCGAAGCCATCCTCTTCCCTTTCATGTACTCTCCAATATAACCACCATTCGTTGCTAACACGACAATTGCTTTCGCCGTATCAATACAACTCCCTCCACCAAGAGAAATGACCAGGTCACAGCCTTCTTTTTGAAAAACTTCCAACGATTCTGCTACATATTGATCTGTTGGTTCTGAAGCTACTCCTAAGTAAACAGCACTTTCCACCCCAACCTTTTGCAAGCTCGCACAACATGTGCTCACATATCCAAGACTGTCCATTACCTTATCACTGACAATAAGTGCTTTTTTTCCTCTAAGAGCCGCCTCACTCCCAACGTTCTCAAAAGCATTACGTCCATAAGAAATAGTTTGCGGTGTTCGAAATACAGCATAGTTTTCCACTCGGATTTCACTCCTTTATTTACTTTTCATAAAAGTATTTGCAAGAAGTATGCCAAGTATAAAATGGGGAGAACTCCACACTTTAGAAAAGCAACAGTGTCGCAACTACACTACAGTTGTAGATTTTGTGTAGTGATTCCCCTACATAACCCTTATTGAATGTGGTATTTTTTTAACTTTTGATATAAAGTGGTTCGATGGATTCCTAGTTGCTCTGCTGCTTTCGACTTGTTCCCATGTGTTTTTTGTAAAATGTCGATAATCAACTGTTTCTCCTGTTCTTTCCCAAGATTTTTTGCCTTTTCAATAAGTGGAATAGCTTCCTCTTGCACCTCCTTTTTATTTACTAGATAAGATTCCTTCATATAGTCCGGCAAATGATAAACATCAATTACTTTCCCATCAACAAGCGTAACAAGTCTCTCGATTGTATTCACCAGTTCACGAATATTTCCATCCCAATGATAACTCATTAAATGCGAAACAGCTTCCGAAGTAATAGACTTCTCTTCGATTTGATATTTCTCACAAATCTCTTTTACATAATGTGAAAGTAAAATGGGGATATCCTCTTTTCTATCTCGCAAAGGGGGAATCAGAAGCTGAATAATATTCAACCGATAAAATAAATCTTCTCGAAACGCCCCTTCCTCTACCATCTTTTTCAAATTTCGATTAGTGGCAGCAATGATCCTAACATTAATAGTATACTTTTTTACACCGCCTACACGTTCTGCTTCTTTCTCTTGCAAAACCCGCAGCAACTTTGTCTGCATGATAAGTGGCATTTCACCGATCTCATCTAAAAACAATGTTCCATTATGGGCAAGCTCAAACTTCCCTGGTTTCCCACCTTTTTTCGCCCCTGTAAAAGCACCTTCCTCATACCCGAACAATTCCGATTCAAACAAATGATCTGGTATTGCCCCGCAGTTCACACTAATAAAAGGGCCCGAAGAAAAGGGACTTAAATGATGGATGCTTTTTGCATACATCTCCTTTCCTGTTCCGCTTTCCCCTGTGATCAATACAGTGGCAGCTGTTCGTGCCGCCCTTCTAGCGAGACGCTTCACCGCTGAAGCATTTTCACTGACGCCAATAATCTGATCAAGCGTGATCCGACTATCCTGTTGTTTTTGTATTGTGAAGGACTGTGGCTTTATTTGCTCCCGCATCGCATCTTTCTGCAACCTTTCATAAATGCGATATACCTCTGTCACCCCTTCAAAAATAAGCATTCCAATCGCACCGACCACCTTTTCTTCCTTCCAAATTGGAATCCGATGAACAATCATCTGCTGTCCTTGAATGGTTTGTAAAACACCTCGTTCCGGTATCGCTGTCTTCACCGTAATATGCAAATTAGTGTTATCAATTACCTCTGTAACATGACGACCAATTGCTTGTTCACGAGCAATTCCTGTAAAACGGCTATACGCCTCATTAAATTCCCGTATAATTCCGTGACGATCCACAACCGCAATCCCTTCGTACGCACTCTCTAAAATAACCTGCAGAACTTCTGCCATATTTTCCGTTTTATTCAACCTCTGTATGTACTTAAAAAAGCCATCTAAAATATCCCTCCTCGACAAAATACCAATTAACCGTCCTTCCTCGTCGACGACAGGAAACTGTTCATATGGCAAAGAAAAAATATTTAAGAGGCTTTCATTTGACTGCACAGGGGCAAAATTACGCTGAGGAATACAGTTCAATACCAACTCTCCCTGTTTCCCATGTAAAAAATCGTGAAGTACTTTTCTCATCGTAACCATCCCAACCAATTGACCTTCCTCATCTATGATAGGCAAACAATCTACACGAAGCTCATCAATCATTTCAGCCGCTTCCCTCACCGTCTGCCCTGCTTGAATATAAAAAGGACTTGGTGTCATCCACTTCCCAACTTTTAAAAACTCAGCGTCTTCCACCTTTAGATCACCACTATGTAGTAAATCTCTCATTAATATAGCTAACCTCCATCATTTTTAAATATTCCCATTTTTCCGACTTATTAATAGAATACCGTTTCCTTTCACTTTAGGAAAGGGAAAGTAGTCATCTTTTATAGCCTCTCTATTTTCCTATTTTCTTTTCTGAGAATAATAAAAATTAAAGCTAGGGGACTTTTTACAATCTATACTTTGGACTAGGGCATAGATTACCGCTTTTGTACCTGACAAAAAATATAAAAAACCACGTTCTATTCAAGCCTTTCACTTTGAATAGAACGTGGTTTTATTACGTTAAGCTAAAAACTGAAATTCTGTTGTACTTCCTTGTTGAGTCGATATTACTTCTAAACGTGCATCAATCCGCTCTTTTAATTCTGGAACATGAGAAATGATACCGACTAACCTACCACTGCTTTGGATATCCATTAGTGCTTCGATAGCATGATCCAATGATTCAGGGTCAAGTGTTCCAAATCCTTCATCAATGAACATTGTTTCAAGCGAAACGCCTCCTGCATACTGTTGGACAACATCTGCAAGACCCAATGCAAGGGCTAATGATGCTTTGAAGCTTTCCCCACCGGAAAGTGTTTTGACATGGCGCTCTTGCCCTGTATATTGATCAAACACTAATAGTTCCAATCCACTTTGGACATTCCCTTTACTTCTCTCTTTTTTGCGTATTAATTGGTAACGTCCAGAAGTCATTTTGATTAACCGTTCATTTGCTACTTGTAAAATATCTTCAAGGAAGGAGGCTAATACGTATCGTTCAAAAGTGATTCGGTTCACATTTTGTCCTCTCGCCACTTCCGCCAAATGACCAACAATTTGATATTTCTGTTCTAATTCTGCCATACTTTCATTCAATTGTTGTACTTTATCAAATACTTGATTATTTTCATTTATTTTATTGCGACATTGATTTACTTCATCATTTAATGTAACTAATGATTCGCTAATCTGAGTAAATGCCTCATTAATTTTGTTTATATCCGGTTTCTCCTTATCTCGTAAGTTTTTCTCGACATCCGTTAACCGATCTGTAACAGAACGAAGCTCTTCACCGAATCGTTGCACCATTTCCTCTTTTTGCTGTATTTCATTGTCAGATAGTTTCGCTTCCTGAAAAGCACGGTAATGTTCGAAACCTTGTTCGGAAAGAAGGGCAATAAATCCTTCTCGTTCCTTCTTCATCTCTTCTTCTGTCTTTACGACTTGTTCATGTTTCCATTTTTTCTGCGATTCTTTTACTGCATACTGGTTTTGAATGTCATGAAAGTGCTGCTGTGCTGCTTCAAAATGACGTTTTAATTGGGTTTCTTTTTCTCGTGCATTCGAAAGTAATAAATCAAATTGTTGCTTTGTACGCATGTTTTCAGGAATTGTTTCTTGTAATCGTTGAAGAGTTGATTGTTTTTCAATAAAACCTTCGCGAATTTGCTGATATTCTTGTTGTAAAACATGACTGCTGTTTTCTAGTTTTTCTTTTGCTACTTTCTCCAGCTTTAGTTCTTCTTTTAGTTTATTGTGTTTCTGTACTTCTTTTTGTTTATCCTCCATACTTCCTTCTAGTTTTTTAATCGCGTCCTTTTGAGAAAAAATGACTGATTCTATTTGATTTAAATCAATGTTTTCCGGAAGACCATTTGTTTTCATCACCAATTGATTGAGTTGGTCATTATAGGTTTGTAATTTCGCTTGAACTTCTACCATTTTTTGATGAATTTCTATTTCATGCAGTTCATATTCTGATAGTTTTGCTTTTGCCACCTTAAGATCTTCTTCCGACGGAATCGAATCTGTTTCTTCTGCTGGATGTGGATGATGTGTCGATCCGCAAACAGGGCATGACTTTTGATCTGTTAATTGCTTCGCTAGTATCGCTGCCTGCCCTTTACTTCTTTTAGACTCAAGAAACGCTAATGTTTCTTTCGCATCAATTTTTATTTTTGATGATTGATCATACTTCGTAGTGATTTCCATTAACTTTTTAGTCGTATTATTTCTATTTGTTACTGTCTGTTGAATGTCTTGTAAAATACTTAATTGGTCTTTCTCTGCACTTATGTTTTTTTCTAACGTAAATAATTCATTTTGTGCATTTTCGTATTTTTCAAGTTCCGCTTCTTTATGTGTGAGTGTTGCTTTTACTTGTTGCAATTTAGTTGTTGCTTGTTCAAACTCTGATTGCTTTTTAAGATTCTTTTGTTCTAAGGCTGTTACTTCTTTCCGAAAATCTGAATAGGAATACACGTCTTGTTGAATCGACTCTAGTTGGTTGACCTTCTTTGTAGCTGCAGTTCTTTGTGCTTCCTTCGCTTTTTCCGTTTCCAACTTTTTTTTCGCATTGTCTAATTGCTTGGCAAGTGTTGTCATATTATTCGTTAGTTCCGCTAAATCGGACTCTAATCCTTTTAATTCTTTATTTAATTTATGGCAGTACTCATCTTGCTGGACAAGACGCAATGCTTTATGTGCAAGCTCGATTTTTTTCTTCTCTTCAGCAATTTGGTCTTTTTGATTATCTAGTTTGCTTTTTTCCAGTGCTAACGTTTCTTTTAGTTTAAATTGTTCGAGTAAGTTTTCTGCCTCCACTTTTTGTTTTTGGATTTCATCTCTTTTTTGCTGTTGAAGCATATAGTTAGTTTCTAGCTCTTTTAACTTCCCTGTCATTTGTTCCATATGCCGCGGTACTATTTCCATAATGGCCCTGTCTCGCAGCGGATTCTCTAATAACAGTTCTTTTAACTCTTCGTTATCTTCATAATTTATTTTTAGCAATTCCCTCGTCCGCCGTTCAATTGCATCCTCGACAGACTTTTTTAATTCATCTGCTTCTTTTTTAAAATGTTCTTGAATCACTTGATAGAGTTTCGTGTGAAAAAGCTTTTGTAAAATTTGTTCCTTATCTTTACTGTCCGATGTTAAAAGCTTGCGAAACTCTCCTTGTGGTATCATTAATATTTGCCGGAATTGATTGGCATCTAGTTGAATTAATTGATTCACCTTTTCGTCTACATCCCGAACATTCGCAGCAAGCAAATTCTTTTCCCCGTCTTCTGCTACTTCGTACAGTTCCGCTCTAGCATTGATGGTTGTATACCCATCTCCTCTTGCTTTTTTCTTTTCTTGCTGCGGCGAACGCCAAATATAATAATTTTTGCTTCGCAAACGAAAGAGAAGCTCTACTTCCGTTACTAATTCCTCCTTCGCAAACTGACTACGAAGTTCCGCCGGGTTCCGGTCCTCGCCACTCGCCTTCCCATAAATAGCATAGGAAATACCGTCAAATATCGTTGTTTTCCCAGCACCTGTCTTACCGGAAATAACAAACATCGTACGACTTTCTAAAGTTCGAAAATCGATTACTTCTGTTCCGGCATATGGTCCAAACGCTTGCATTGTTAATTGTAGTGGCTTCATTTCCCTTCCATCTCCTGTCTTGCTTTTTCGATCACCGATACAATAATTTCTTTTTTCTCATTTGAAATAGTTTCTGTTGTCATGTTCGAATAAAAATCAGTAAATAATTCAAGCTCCGACCGTTTTTTGTCCTTTAATCCATCAAACTGTTGCTTTTTCTTTGCATCTGTTACATCTAATTTTTTTTCCAGGTGAAGCACATTCGGATACACTTGGCGAAGTTTATTAATTGGATCAATAAGCGCTCCCTTATCGTGCAGCGTTATTTTCAAATAATCGTTCACCTGTTGATTTTGGTAAAACTGAGGATCCAATAGTTCTTCGATAAATCCTTCCATTTCTCTCATATCTTGCTTAGGTGTAAGAATTTCTTCCCTAAGCGTAAACGAACCATCTTCACTCATTTCCACAATCGAAACTGATTTTCTTTGTTTCGCCTCTGAAAAAGAATATTTTAATAATGACCCTGAGTAGCGGATCGTATCATGTTTCAATGCATCGGGGCTATGCAAATGACCCATCGCTGTATAGTGAAAGGGTGCGAATAATTCTGCGCCTACACAACCGGACCCACCAACCGAGAGTACTCTCTCAGAATCCGTTGTAGAACCACCAAGAACGAATGCATGTCCAACAAAAACATGCGGTTCATTTGGATTCATCTCTTTTTCTATTTCACTGACAATGGCTTTCATTGCATCATGATGAGAGTGAATGGAATCGTCCTCCAAAATCTGCCGAACAATCCCTGGATCCGCGTACGGGATAAGGTGAAAATTCACTCCATTTAAATGGACAGGCCGAAAATCCTTTGTCAACTTCCCTTTTAAATAAAATTTACTGTGCTTGTACCAAGAAGAACCAAACGACAATCTTTCCGCACTGTCATGATTACCTGAAATTGCAATAATTGGTGTGTTAAGTTCCACATTTATTTTAAATAAAATTTCATCTAATAATTCAACGGCTTCTGTTGGTGGAACGGAGCGATCATACAAATCTCCTGCAATAACTACCGCATCGGGTTTTTCTCTTTCTACTAAATCAAGAAATTGGTATAATACATGTCTTTGCTCTTCTGTCATATAAACACCATGGACCAATTTTCCTAAATGCCAATCGGCTGTATGAATAAATTTCATTTCAACGTCACCTTTCATCTAGTTCCTTGCCATTATTATAACAAACTCAGGAATGGTAGTGGGAATATGCTATCTAGTAATTTAGTGAAAAAGTGTTAGGTAGCGTTATCCTATATAATAGGAAACAATTAAAAAAAGCTGACCCAAAACAAAGTGTCATCCACTTATCTAGGTCAGCCTTTTCCTATTTATTATCCGTTAATATTTCCTGTTAAGCTAGAGCTTACAAGACCTTCATCTTCAAGAATTTTTGTGATTTGTGCTTCTGCTTCGGTTAATTTTTCATTGGCAGCATCAAGGTTTGCATCCCCTTCTGCTTTTAATGCCTCTGCCTTCATAGTATAGGATTCTACTAAATTAGCTTTAAACGTTTCTAAATCTTCTTTTTGCTCCGATAACGCTTCACTAATTTCAATCCCTTCTACTGTTTCCGCAGTTTCCGTTGCGGATGCAGCAGCTGCTTCTTTTAATGCTGTAAGTTCTTCCCCAGTAGGTGGTTCTTCAGAAGCCGTTGCCGCTTCATAGTCATTTAACTCTATATCTGTACCATTAATAGAAGTTGTTAAATTTAAATAAAAGTCCATTAACTCACCTGAAACATCCGCATTAGTTTCTGCTGCTTCACCTGAATCTTTCTTTTCTTCTGCTTTCTCATCGTTTCCGCTATCAGAGCATCCAGCTAATGCAAGTGATAGAACTACTCCTAATAACCACACCTTTTTCATTTCAACCATCCTTCCTTTTTATATTGATCATGAAACCAATAAAATCCCTCCAAAGAATCCGCTTACTTTTTGAATATTTTGTAAGACTTTTGTATAGTATCATGACTGAATACGACGGTAAAGAAGAATCTACCAATTTCTTTAAAGTAAAAATGTTAGTAATATTAAGAATATAATGCGTTATTTAGTTCAGAAAGCCAATGGAAACTAAAACACAGGGAAGAATACCTTTCATTATATAATTGGTAAAAAATCCTATTTACTGCCCTAAAATAGGCTAAATCAAGATTTTCCCTCCTTCCATAAACCTACCTTGGTGACTTTGTTTTTATTTTTTAAAATTTGTCCTCTATCGGAATATATTATGGCGGACAGATTTTGAATGATACTTTATTATCTCCTTCTTCCCTTTTAAGCACCTCTTCACTGATTTATACATTAATGTGTTCACAGTAGGTACTTACTTTTTATGACTAGGTAGATCTAAAAAATAAGCTATTATCCTATTCCATTCCTATATAAAATACCAGTTATTAATATGGGATATCTTTCCTTGACGGATACTTCATGAAGATTCTGTGACACAAATCACTACTTTTCAATGAACATTTTGTGAATTATATCACATTTGATTGTCTAATTTTAATTATGGTAATAAGATAAAAGCATTAATGATGATTATGCATCACATTAATCTAATGTTTTTACTATTAAACTTCTAAATCACAAGAAAGGGGTGCCCCTATGAAAATGAAATGGGCTTTCTTATCAATAATATTTACTATATTTCTAGTATTAACAGGGTGTGAACCGTTGCTAGTTTTGGATCCGAAAGGGCCTCAAGCCGAGACGCAAGCCGATGATATCATGCTATCTATTTGGCTAATGTCAGCTATTGTTATTGTCGTTTTCGCACTTCTCGCCTATATGCTAATAAAATATCGTGCTTCAAAACAAAGGGAAGATTATGAACCTCCTCATATTGAAGGAAACTGGTTGGTCGAAGCAATTTGTGTTGGAATTCCGGTTCTAATTGTCGCTTTCCTTTCATTTGTTTCCGTTCAAAGTAACTATGAAGTAGAGGCAACACCGAAGGGATATGAAGGGAAAGAACCGTTAGTTATTTACGCTTCATCTTCTAACTGGAAGTGGCATTTCAGTTATCCAGAAGAAAATATTGAAACAGTTAACTACCTATATGTACCAACAAATCGACCGCTTGAATTTAGACTTTATTCATATGGTCCAATCACAAGTTTCTGGATTCCACAACTTGGTGGACAAAAATATGCGATGAGTGACATGATTACCACATTACACTTAGCTGCTGATGTTCCAGGTGAATATATGGGACGAAATGCAAACTTTAGTGGTAAAGGGTTTGCCAAAAATACGTTCAACGTCAATGCCGTGTCGGAAACTGAATTTGATGAATGGGTAGAAGAGGTAAAAGAAACCGCTAAACCTCTTACAGAAAAAAAATTCGATGAATTATTGGAACCAGGTCACCTTGGACAGTCCACTTATACCGGAACTCATTTAGAATTTATGCCACCTCCAGAAGGGGAAAATGGTGGACATCACCATGGGGCAAGCGATTCTGATAAAGATTCAGATGGTGAGCACGATGAACATCATGAATTAAACGATTCTAGCAGGGAAACAGAACATCATCATGAATAATTTACAGGACAGAAATAACTTCCTTGAAAGGAGATAAAAAAGTATGGATTTCTTTGATCGATTTGCCGTACCTCATCCAAGTCCAGCAATTTATGCATCGATGGTTGCCATTGGGTTAACCACGATTGCAGTTCTTGTTGGCTTAACATATTTTAAAAAATGGGGCTACCTATGGCGGGAATGGTTAACAACCGTTGACCATAAACGTATTGGTATTATGTATTTAATATCTGCTCTCCTCATGCTATTCCGTGGTGGGGTAGATGCAATTATGATGCGTGCTCAACTTGCTGCACCAGATAATACATTGTTAGATGCACAACATTATAATGAAATTTTCACAACACATGGGGTCGTTATGATCTTATTTATGGCTATGCCATTCATTATGGCCTTAATGAACTTTGTTGTTCCATTACAAATTGGAGCTCGTGACGTAGCATTCCCACGTTTGAATGCACTAAGTTTCTGGTTATTCTTCATGGGCGCAATGCTATTTAATATCTCGTTCATCATTGGTGGTTCTCCTGATGCAGGTTGGACTTCTTATTTCCCACTTGCAGGTAACGATTTTAGTGAATCTGTAGGAACGAACTATTATATGATCGCGATTCAAATAGCTGGTATTGGTACATTAATGACTGGTATTAATTTTATGACGACTATATTCAAAATGAGAGCACCTGGTATGACATTAATGAAAATGCCAATGTTTACTTGGTCTTCCCTAATCGCTAACGTTATTATCGTTTTCGCTTTTCCTGTATTAACAGTGGCACTTGCGATGGGAACAATGGACCGACTTTTTGGAACAAATTTCTTTACAATAGATAATGGTGGTATGGATATGCTTTGGGCTAACCTTTTCTGGGTATGGGGACATCCTGAAGTTTACATCTTAATATTGCCTGCATTTGGTATTTATAGTGAAGTAATCTCAACCTTTGCTCGTCGTAATCTATACGGCTATAAATCAATGGTTGCTTCAATGGTTTTAATCTCCCTACTTTCCTTTTTAGTATGGGCCCACCATTTCTTTACTATGGGTCAGGGAGCACTAACTAACAGTATATTCTCAATTTCAACAATGGTAATCGCTGTTCCGACGGGAGTTAAGATTTTTAACTGGCTGCTTACGCTTAGGAAAGGGAAAATTACTTTTACCACTCCTATGCTGTATTCGATACTCTTCATTCCGCTTTTCACACTTGGCGGGGTTACCGGGGTTATGCTTGCAATGTCGGCTGCTGACTACCAATACCATAATACAATGTTCTTAGTGGCTCATTTCCATAATGTAATTATTCCTGGTGTAGTATTCGCTATGCTTGCCGGTCTCACTTACTATTGGCCAAAAATGTTTGGATTTATGTTGAATGAAAAAATAGGAAAATGGACAGCATGGCTGCTCTCCATTGGCTTTATCTTAGCATTTATGCCTATGTATATTACCGGTTTAGATGGGCAAGCACGTCGTATGTACACATACTCTGAGTCAACTGGATTTGGACCATTGAATATGGTTTCGTTTATCGGGGCTGCTATTATGGCAGTAGGTTTCGCTTTAATCGTCTACAACATCTATTACAGCACCCGTTACGCTTCAAGAGATATTAGTTCCGATCCTTGGGATGCACGTACTCTCGAATGGGCTACGCATAGTCCAGTACCAGAATATAACTTTGCGGTTGTACCACAAGTTAATTCATCGGAGGCATTCTGGGATGCTAAGAAAAACGGTCATACATTATTTAAAGGTGATTATGAAAAAATTCATATGCCAAATAACAGCGGTGTACCGTTTATCATGAGTTGTATTTTCTTTGTTTGGGGATTTTCACTCGTATTCAGCCTGTGGATTCCTGCAATCATTACAACAATTGGAATCCTTGCTTGTTTGGCTTATCGTTCATTTGAGAAAGATCACGGACGCTATATTTCCGTTGAAGAAGTTGAGGAAACAGAAAAAGAATTGGGAGGTACTAAAATATGAAAATAGATCACTCGCTCCCTCTTGAATATAGTACAGAAGAAAACCGTTTAAAAATCCTTGGTTTTTGGATTTTCATTGGTGCCGAAATTATGCTTTTCGCAACGCTATTCGCTTCCTATTTCACATTAGTAGATCGGACAGGAAGCGGACCTACCGGTGCAGAGATTTTCGAACTCCCACCGGTTTTAATCGAAACACTCTTACTTTTAACAAGTAGCTTTACGATTGGTCTTGGAATTCACGCCATGCGCATCGGCAACAAAAAAGCTATGCTTTCATTCTTTGGGATTACCCTCCTTCTTGGAGCAGGCTTCCTAGGATTTGAAATTTATGAGTTTGTTCATTATGTTCATGAAGGAGCAGGCCTACAAACTAGTGCGTTTACGTCAATTTTATTAACTACACTGGGCACACATGGAGCACACGTTACACTTGGTTTATTCTGGGGATTATTTATTATCCTGCAAGTTAAAAAACGAGGGTTAACACCTGAAACAGCTAATAAATCATTCATTTTCTCTTTATACTGGCATTTCCTAGACGTTGTTTGGATCTTCATCTTTAGCTTCGTCTACTTGAAAGGAATGATGTAAATATGAAAGAATTATTCCCACGTAAACAGGTAATGGGCTTTGTATCCTCGTTAATCTTAACGGCCGTTGCTCTTGCGGTATATTTCTTTGATATGTCATTTGCTGCCGGCATGACGGTGCTGCTTGTAACAGCATTTATCCAAGCAGCCCTTCAACTAGTTTTGTTTATGCACGCAGGTGAAACAGAGGATAGAGGGGCAATTTATGCAAATATATATTACGGATTAATCATAGCTTTAGTTACCATCTTCGGTACATTACTATGCATGATCTGGGGCTACGTTTAATAGGATGCAGCAAATAGGAACGTCTACACAGACGTTCCTATTTTATTTTGATTATAGCTTCCTTCATCGCATTACGTCTCTTCTCTAACATCTCTTCCGTTACAACAAAAAACACGCCCATTAAAAAGATAAAAATGGCACCCATCACTGTTCCTATTCCGATTGGAGTTAACAAGCTGGAACCGCTTTCAAACAAACCAAGTAAAAAAAGTAACATTCCAATGGTAAGAGTAGTGCCTCCCATATACTTCACAGCGTTTAATATTTTCGATTTAGATTCCACGTTACTCACCCCTTCTTTAACTATATTATTCATCTAGTTCACAAAATTGTCAAACCTTTTTCACTAATTTTTCATTTTTCTTTCCCTCTACTTTCTTGACAATAATTTTACCGTTATTCGAATGACAAATAAAAAGATGCCCGTCCTCCGGCACGTAGTACATTAATCTGCCGAAGAACAAGCATCGAAAATTAAATTTATAGTTCCTCCCCTTAGAATGTTCTTTTCCATAAATGTTCGATAGAGAAACCGTTATGGATGAATTGCAAAAGAAACACATCAGGGTTACTTAAACCTTTCCACTGTTCGAAGCCAAAACTCTTATCGTAGTAATTCAATAATAAGGACATAATATTTCCATGTGTAACAATAATTGTATTGTCAGCACCGCTCGCTACAATATCTTCTACAACTTTTACGATTCGATACATAGCTTCTTTACTGGATTCTCCACCCTCATACTTTAACTCCACATCGTTGAACGTTGCATGAAGTTTTTCTAACCAATCTGGATAGGATCTTGAACTAAGTACACGCTCTGATAATCGGCTATCAATCTCGACTTCTATATTTGCACTCTTTGCAAACGGCTCTATAGATTGAATAGCTCGTAAAAAAGGACTTGAAATAATCCTCTCAACCTTTTTATTGGTGAGGAAATCAGCTAGCTCATTTGCTTGCATAAATCCTCTTTCTGTAAGTTGTGACTCAGATGGTTGTCCCTCTGCTTTACAATGTCTAATAATATAGATGTTTTTTCTCATAATTCCTCCTTAATTTTTGCTAAAATTACCAAAACCTATTTGCTCCCTTCAAGTTCTCGGCGCGTTTAATACTCTCTTTTAAATAATCAGGAGCATTAGGGTGACTATATATCTGTTGGACTGTCATCCAGTTCACAGACTCCACTTCATCGGGACTTTTAGCAATTGCTTCACCAGATTCATATTCACATAGAAATACAATATCAATAACATTTTCTCCCAAATCTGTTACAAAAGATGTACTATGTACATAGTTTAAATGTTCTTTCACTTTGACATCTACTTCTTCATAAATTTCACGTTTCACTGTTCTTTCTAATATATCTAATGTATTTCCTTCTACTTCTGTCTTACCGCCAACAAGAGAAAGCATCCCACCTGCATGCTCCTCCTTTTTACTTCGTTCAATTATAAGCCATGTATCATTTTTAAAAATTGCACCTTCCACATTTACAATAAACATTATTGTCCCTCCATAAAATGTAATGTTAAATACTATTTGAGCGCCTATTATCTATCCCCTGTAATCTTGACAGTATCGAAATGTTGATTAGTGGATATCAATAATTTCCCGCCATTTTTCCTGAGTTGCCCCATAATGATAATCTTCTTGAAAATTATTACTGATTAATTCCGACATTTCCCTCTACTTTTTATTATAACGCGCTAAAATTCAACATGTACACTTTTTTGGAATGGAGTAGCAAAATAGTTAAATAATTCCGACAGCCATGATTATTGAAACAGATAACAAACAATTATCTTACAAAGAAGACCTGTCGAAAGATGCAGAATAGTAATCGTTGAATCTGTAAGCGTTTACACTTATACTTAAAATAGGTAGATGACAAATGTGGCCATCATGGTATTTTGTGTAGGTGGTGCTAATACTTCTTAATTAGGTAATGACAAAGTAAGTAGATAACTATTTTAAAAGACAAAAAGGTCCTCGTGGTGGAATGCTTAGGAATAAAAGGAGATAAGGAGGGAGTAAATGATGGAAAATAAAAATCAATTGGCGAAATTTGTTCAGGAAGATCGATTTGAACTTGACTCGTACCTTACCTACCTATTTAATCAAATTACTATATTTGATTCACCTCGATTGAAAGATTATAAAGCAAAGCGATCATGCAAAAGAGCAAAAGCATAACGAATATAGAACTACTTATAAGACAAAATATCAGATTATTCATAATACTATAACCCCCTTTGCTTTTCACGAAAAAATTATTTGCCATAAAAAGAACAAGAAAGATCCGATCAATTTTGTTATCAGTAGTTTATATAGCGATAACAAACGCCAAAAGAAACTTAAAATCCCTTCCAAGGGTGGGTGTTTTTGATAAAATTTCAAGAAAAAATCAACAAAGTACTACAATCCCTGCTCCTATTAAGCAGGGATTGTAATACTTTAACGGGCCCCTTCTATTCATAAGGGAGAAATACTCTTCCACACCTCAGTCCTCGTAGATGCTAGTCATACGACTCTACAGCTTGAATTGTACGGTAAATAGGATGCCACATTGCATCTATAACAGCTTTGTTAATATCGTCTATTTTAGTCGTCTGAGCAACACCTTCCGCTATCGCAGCCTTCGCGACCTCAATAGCCACGGTTATAGAGACCTCACGCAAATCTTCCACTTGCGGAAGAAGAGGGGCACCTGGCTGTTTCGCATCTACAGTGCTTGCTACTGCCTGTGCGGCTGCAGCAAACATGCCATCAGTGATAATCTGTGCTTTGGATACAATGGTACCAAGCCCAAGTCCCGGGAAGATGAGTGCATTATTGGCTTGCCCAATTACATAAGTTATCTTATTATATGTAACTGGCATAAACGGGCTACCTGTCGCGACCAACGCCCTCCCCTTCGTCCATGTAATTAAGTCAGCTGGTTTTGCCTCGGCCAGATGAGTCGGATTTGACATTGGAAGAATAATTGGTCTTTCAACATTGGCTGCCATTTCTTCTACTATCTCTTTGGTAAACGCACCACCTACTGTTGAAGTTCCAATTAAAATCGTAGGATGTACCTGCCTTACCACTTCTAGCAAGCTGATTCCGTCATTAGAATCATTATCTTTCCATTCTTTCACTTCATGGAAGGAGCGAGCAAACGGTTTTTGAAAGTCACGGATATCTTCCATATCATCGGTAAGAAGTCCCGGCTTGTCCACACACCAAAACCTGTCATTCGCCTCTCCCTTTGATAAACCGCTTCTTACCATCGCATCTCGAATATGTTCAGCGATTCCAATTCCTGCTGTGCCAGCACCGAATACGACGATTCGATGCTCGATTAGTGGAGTACCTGATGCCTTAACGCCGGATAGTACAGCAGCAAGTGAAACTGCCCCCGTTCCTTGTATATCATCATTGAATGTGCAGATTTCATTTTTATAACGATCGAGAATACGCCTAGCATTATTTGGACCAAAGTCCTCCCAATGAAGCAATGCGTTCGGAAACATCTTTAATGCGGTGTTCACGTACCGATTGATAAATGCATCATACTGTTCCCCATCAATTCGTGGGTGAGAATTACCAACATAGAGCGGATCCTGGAGAAGACTTTCGCGGTTCGTACCGACATCGAGCATTACAGGAATAACACGGTTTGGGTCGATACCAGCGGCAGCTGTATAAACGGCAAGTTTGCCAATCGCAATATTGATACCGCCAACACCCCAGTCACCAATCCCAAGAATTCCTTCTGCATCAGTAGCAACAATTAAATCGATATCTTCTGGATTGGCTCCGATGTTGGCGAATGCTTCCTCCATACCATCAGGATCATTAATCGAAAGGTAGATTCCATGGGAACCTCGATATTCTTGACTAAACCGTTCAATTGCTCGACCGACAGTGGGAGTATAGACAATTGGCATCATCTCGATTAAATGATCTGACAGTAATCGATAAAATAGGACTTCATTACGGTCATGTAATAAAGACAAATACACGTTTTTACTTAAATCATTAGGCTGTGCTAAATACTGTTCGTATGCACGGCGAGCCTGTTCTTCTAGTGATAATACTGCAGGCGGAAGTAGTCCCATTAACTTTAGTTCTTTTCTTTCTTCTTCTGTAAAAGCGACTCCCTTATTTAAAAAGGGCTTTTTTAGCACCTCAGAACCTCGTAAGGTAGTTTCTATACTTCCATCTTGTGAAAAACGGAAACTGGGCATGCATCTCTTCCTCTCTAATTACTCTTTCTTTTATTATTCCTTTATTGTTCGAAAACAAAACGATAGCTTTCATTTTGTTCGCTAATTTAGGCAAGTGCACTCTTCTTCTGCTATTTTAAATTTTGTCATTTAATATTCCCAAAGAATAATCTGCTAACAAAATTGAACAAAGTATTATTTTCAGTTATACAAAAACCCGAATCTAGACGTAGTATTTACATTTGAATTTACAGACGTATTATCTTCCCTACCATTCCACCATTTCTTTATTCCATACATTATTTGGATCAACCAAATTCGCAAAGGACCACATTGCTCCCTCGCCAATAGAGATAAATCTTGCTAGTATATTACCACCGTAAAAATCTCTTTATACTCTTTAGGAATTGATATATCAAGCTTAGTCCAATTCTTTCCTCCATCGATCGCGCAATGCAATAAAACATCTTAGTTTATCGATTAGACAAACTAAGATGTTTTTGGTACAATTCAATCAAATACTTTACTATGTTAATAGCAAATTTAATAGAAAAGGAGGAAGAGGGTCGTTTTCTATCCTAATAAATTATGCTATTAATTGAAAACGCTTTAAATAATAGACTGCTAAAATGAAAGCGTTATAATTAATAGAGTGAGATTAGGAAGATATGCCTTCAACAAATCATGACACAACAAAAAAGTTCACTTTACATTTTTTCCATTACGTTAGTTGCAACTCTTGGTGGTTTACTCTTTGGTTATGATACTGCTGTAATTTCTGGCGCAGAAAAATCCATAGAAGCTTATTTAGTTGATGGGTTAGATTTAAGTTCCTTTGTACATGGTGCAACCATTTCCAGTGCTTTAATTGGTTGTATTATTGGAGGTCTAATATCAGGCTATTTTTCGTCTGCATTCGGACGTAAAAAATCACTAATTGTAGCTGCTATACTTTTTTTATTATCCGCTCTAGGTTCTGCATATCCAGAGTTTCTCTTTTTCACACCGGGAGAGCCAACTATTGCATTACTACTTACCTTTAACTTTTACCGGATTATTGGTGGAATCGGTGTTGGTTTAGCTTCGGCTATTGTTCCTATGTATATAGGGGAAATTGCCCCTGCAAAAATTCGAGGTCGCCTAGTATCGTTTAACCAGTTCGCAATCATCTTTGGTATGCTTGTTGTTTATTTCGTTAACTGGGGAATAGCCAATGGACAGTCAGTAGAATGGATTGACGAAGTTGGATGGAGATATATGTTTGCTTCGGAAGCTATTCCAGCATTGCTGTTTTGTACATTTTTATTTTTTGTTCCCGAAACACCTCGCTATTTAGCTTTAAAAAATAAAGATGACGGTGCATTAGCTATTTTAACTAAAATTAATGGTGCTGCATCAGCAAAATCTATCCTAAGCGAGATAAAACAATCGGTTAGTACTTCTTCGGAAAAGCTATCTACCTTTGCTTATGGTAAAACAGTTATTGTGATAGGAATACTGCTTTCTGTATTTCAACAATTTGTCGGCATCAACGTTGCCCTCTATTATGCTCCACGCATTTTTGAAAGTATGGGTGCTGCAAAAGATGCTTCCATGTTACAGACAATTGTTATGGGATTAGTAAATGTACTCTTTACTGTTATTGCTATTATGACTGTAGATAGATGGGGACGTAAGCCATTATTAATAATCGGCTCTATTGGTATGGCTGTTGGTATGTTTGGTGTATCTGGTCTAGCCTTTGCTAATATTATAAGTATTAGTACACTACTATTTATTATCGTGTACACCGCTTCCTTTATGATGTCATGGGGTCCAATATGTTGGGTATTAATTTCAGAAATTTTCCCTAACAAGATTCGGGGTCAGGCAGTAGCTATTGCTGTAGCAGCACAATGGGCGGCTAACTATTTAGTTTCATCTACTTATCCAATGATGATGGAGTATAGCGGCGGGTTAACTTATGGTCTCTATGGTGTTATGAGTGTTCTCTCTGCTATATTTGTTTGGAAATTCGTTCCCGAAACGAAGGGGAAATCTCTTGAACAAATGGAAAGTTTTTGGAAAACACCTACAACAAAAAACTCTAAAATATCTTAATATCTTGTGTAAAAGGCATCTGTTGACAGACAGATGCCTACTTTTCGAATAAAGTGAAACTCCATCAGGGGGAGCTTTAGTTTATCCCCCACTAATACTTCTTTTATGCCTTCGGGTTAGTAAATAGTTTATTTTGAGGTGATACTATGAAAATAGAAACAACCAAACTACAAAACGATTGGAAGCAATTTAATTTAATAAACGATAACGGAATGTCTATACGTCTCTTAAACTATGGTGGAATTATTACACAAATTATTACACCTGATAAAGATGGGACATTTGAAAACATTGTTCTAGGTTATAAAAACTATAAAGATTATGAAACAGATCCTAACTTCTTTGGTGCGTTAATTGGAAGAGTAGCTGGCAGAATTCAGGAAGCAAACTTTGAGATTGATGGAAAAAAACATGAATTGGAAGCAAATGACGGAGCTAATCATTTACACGGAGGATCAAACGGACTTCATCGAGTTATATGGGACACGGAGCCGTTTCAAGAGAATGATACAATAGGTGTAAAGCTCTCTCACTCAAGTAGTGATGGGGAAGGTGGATATCCCGGCAATATTAAAGTATCTGTCACTTATATGTTAAACAATAAGAATGAACTTATTCTCCAATATTCGGGTACCACAGACAAAACAACCCCACTTACAATGACAAATCATTCTTATTTTAATCTAAGTGGGAATGTAAAAGATACGATAAACAATCACCATGTAATAATAGATAGTAAACAATTTGTGGAACTAGATGATAAGCTCATTCCAACTGGTACGATAACAAATGCTGTGAATACACCCTTCGACTTTCGCCAAGGACGCAAATTGAATGACGGTATAACAACAAAAGCAAAACAAAATAAAATTGCTGGCAATGGGTACGATCACTATTTTCTCTTTGATCATGATAGGAGAGAAAGCGTAGTAGTAAAAGATACTGGCAACGGACGAGTTCTTACAATTGAGACGGATCAACCTGGCATGGTTATGTATACTGCAAATAATTTAGGTAGCGGTCTAGAATTAGCAGAAGGACCTTCCAAAAAACATTTAGGGGTTTGCTTTGAGACACAAGGCTCACCAGCATCCTTGCATCATAAGGGTTTTCCGAGTGTGATAGTACAACCAGGTGAAATCTATCATCAGCGGACTACTTTTAGGTTTTCTGTAGAATATTAGAGTGTGTTTAATCGGCCGACCCTCTGAATAAATAACACGAAAGAACTCCAGATCCTACTGGAGTTCTTTTGTATCATATAAAATATCTTCTCTCCATTAAATAACCTTCCCCCTGCTTAGAGAAGAGGTTTAAGGTCACATCTCTTGTTTAGGAACAATTTTTATTCTCCTCCACGGCACTTACTTGGGGCGAATTCTATTAATAAGCGCCCCGAATATGAGCGTGAACCTCTTTCTCATAAAAGTCTTTCAATCGCTGTAGTTCATCTTTACTAAAACCTTTAACATGTAAAGCCTGTAAGTTATCCTCTACCTGTTCAACATTTCTGAATCCTGGAATAACACTTGTCACTTCTTCTTGTTCTAAGATCCACTTAAGTGCAGCTCTTGTCCTATTACCTCGTTCATTTTCAACCCATTTTAGCTGTCTGCTTAATTCTACCCCCTTTTGAAAATCTAAACCAGCGAATGTTTCCCCAACATTAAAGGCTTCCCCATTCTGATTAAAATGACGATGATCGTCACGCTCAAATGTGGAATTTTTAGTGAATTTCCCGGTTAAAAGTCCACTGGCTAATGGAACACGTGCAAGAATCCCGACATTTCTCTCCGCTGCCATCGGAAATAATGTATCCAATGGCTTTTGCCTTAACATATTAAAAATTACTTGCAATGAGCTTACATTTGTATTCTTAAGACAGAACATACCTTCTTCCACTGTTTCAACACTAACACCATAATAACGAATTTTTCCTTCCTCTTTTAACTTTTCGAGTACTTCAAATACACCGCCATCTTCTAAAATCTTCATAGGCGGACAATGAATCTGGTATAAATCGATTGTTTCTCTATTCAATCGTTTCAAGCTATTTTCGCAAAATGCTCGTACACTTTCCATAGAGTATGTTTCAGGAGAATGTATGTCTGCACTACGACAAAATTTAGTTGCTATATGTACAGATGATTCCTTCCCTTTTGTCGCTCTAGCAAGCAACTCTTCGCTATGTCCATCTCCATAAACATCTGCAGTATCAAAGAAATTTACTCCTTGTTCCATCGCGTAATCCAAAGCTTTCAACGCTTCCTTATCATTCAATTTCCCCCATGCGCCACCAATTGCCCATGTACCAAAACTTAATTCACTTATATTCAAGTCCGTGTTTCCAAGTTGGTTATACTTCAATTACTTCATCTCCTCATTTTGATGTGTAAAGAGGCTACCTCAAGAAGCGTTTCTATTCCTCTGCGCACTTCTGAGATAGCCTTTTTATATGGATATTTTATTTTCGATAGTCTGCTAGTTTTTTATTTAATCCTTGTGTTTGAGCGTATACCTCTTGATAAATATCAAACAACTTCTTATATTTTTCTACATTGTCTTTATTTGGTACAAATTCCTTATCCACATCCAAAAATTCGTCTGCACATTCTTTCAACGAATTAAACCAGCCACAGCCATAAGCCGCCAGCATTGCCGCTCCCATGCCTGGCCCTTGCTCGCTTGAAAGTTTCACAATTTTAGCATCGAAAATATCAGCTTGCATTTGAAGCCATTCCTCATTTTTCGTGCCACCACCTGTAGAAACAATTGTATCGATCTTTTTACCATTTTCACGAAAAATAGCTAGTGATTCATTTAATGAAAAGGTGATTCCTTCCATAACAGCTCGAACAAAATCCTTTCTTTCATGTGAGCTGTCCATTCCAATAAAGCTTGCACGAATAACAGCATCCGCATGTGGCGTTCTTTCTCCTACTACATATGGCGTAAACAACAGGCCATTTGAACCAGCAGGGACAGTCCCCACTTCACTTACCAATTCTTCAAAAGTTTCATCTTTGGCAAAAACATCTTTGAACCAACTTAGGCTGTAGCCTGCCGCAAGTGTAACCCCCATTGTATAATAGGCATTTGGCGCACCATGATTAAAGTAATGGACCTTGCCTTGGAATTCCTTATTATTACTAGATTCATAGGAAAGAACGACACCAGAAGTTCCAATACTGCAAAGTGTTTTTCCATCCTCCAGAATTCCAGAACCAATTGCTCCGCATGCGTTATCTGCTCCACCAGCTAATACACGAGTTGAAGTCATTAGACCAGTAGATTCAGCAATTTCAGGAGTGATTTTCCCTACCTCTTCATGGGAGTCTACTAATTCCGGGCAAAGATTTTCATCAATTTCTAGTAAATCACAAATTTCTTTGCTCCACGTTTTTTCACTAATATTTAATAATAATGTTCCAGCTGCATCCGAGTATTCCATATGCAATCTGCCTGTAAGCTTATAACGTAAATAGTCCTTAGGTAGTACAAATGTTTTAGCCTTCCTATAAATCTCTGGCTCATGCTTCTTCACCCAAAGTAATTTTGGTAAGGTAAACCCTTCCAACGCGGGGTTTTTCGTAACGGCTAGTAAACGCTCTTTGCCAATAACATCATAAATTTGCTTGCACTCAGCAGTTGTTCTTGTGTCATTCCAAAGAATGGCATTACGCAAAACATCATTTTTTTCATCAAGCAGTACAAGTCCATGCATTTGTCCGGAAAAACTAATTCCTTCAATACTTTCTGGATGCCCATTAAAATCTCTGAGAAGATCAGACAGTCCTGCAACTGTCTGATCTACCCAAACTTTAGGGTCCTGTTCACTATATCCTGTTTTCTCCTGGATCAAAGGATAATCTTTAGAGACCTCTTGAACAACATCCCCATTTTGATTAACAAGCAAAATTTTTACCGCACTTGTTCCTAAATCAACACCAATTACGTATTTCATAGCAACACCTCTTCTATAAGTAAGGCCTTATTCGCCAGCGTAAGCTTTCAGTAAATATTGATTAATTGTTGCTTTAATTTTTTCCAAACGACCAGATTGCTGCTTCACTTCTGATAAGCCTAACGCATGTTCCTCAAGCTTGTGGAAGTCCGTTTTTCCTTCAACAATATCGAGTCCAATTCCTTCTGTATAGCTCTTATAACGATTTTCCACTACATCATCAAGGATTTTATCATCAATTAGTTTTTGAGCGACTTTTAGTCCAACAGCGAAGCTATCCATTCCAGCGATGTGAGCATGGAATAAATCTTCTGGCTCAAAGGAACCTCTTCTAACTTTTGCGTCGAAGTTTAATCCACCGCGGCCTAGCCCACCATTTTTTAAAATTTCATACATTGCTAATGTTGTAGAATGCAGATCTGTTGGGAATTCGTCTGTATCCCATCCTAATAATGGATCACCTTGGTTCGCGTCAACGGAACCTAGCATATTGTTTACACGTGCATAGCGAAGTTCATGCTCAAATGTATGTCCCGCCAGTGTTGCGTGGTTTGCCTCAATATTGAATTTAAAGTGATCTTGTAGACCATAGTTTTGCAAAAATGCAAAGCCTGTAGCTACATCAAAATCATATTGGTGTGTCGTAGGCTCTTTCGGTTTAGGTTCGATTAGGAATTGTGCATCAAAGCCGATTTCTTTTGCATAATCAACAGCCATATGGAAGAAGCGGCCTAAATTATCCATTTCAAGCTTCATATCTGTATTCAATAATGTTTCGTAACCTTCACGTCCACCCCAGAACACATAGTTTTCTGCTCCTAATTCTTTACCAATTTCTAACCCTTTTTTCACTTTCGCTGCAGAGTACGCGAAAATATCCGCATTATTAGAAGATGCAGCACCATGTACAAATCGGGGATGTGTGAAATTGTTCGCTGTATTCCAAAGTAGTTTTGTCTTACTATCTTTCATGTAATCTTTTATCATGCTAACGATTGTATCAAGGTTTTGATTCGTTTCTCTTAAATTACTTCCCTCTGGTGCAATATCTACATCATGGAAGCAGAAGAATGGTACATCTAGTTTTTCAAAAAATTCAAAAGCAGCTTCCACTCGTGCCTTGGCTAAATCCATTCCAGTGTATTTATCCCACGGACGAATCATGGTACCAGCTCCAAATGGATCAGAACCGTCCATTGTGAAAGTATGCCAGTAGGCTACACCAAAACGCAGGAGTTCTTCCATTGTTTTGCCACCAATTTTTTCTTCAGGATTATAGAATTTAAATGCATATGGGTTTGTTGAAGTTGAACCTTCATATTTAATTTTGTTGATGTTAGTAAAATAAGCCACAGATTGTTCCTCCTAAAATTTTTATAATAAGGTTTCTCTTTTTTAGCGGGGATTCTCCCCCTACTTACATGTAATTAAACAGCCCTAACATTTACTAGCAGTTGGTCCACTTGCATGCCTTACATTACTTTAAAATAGTTTGATGGCGGAAGTACTGCCGGTTCAATGCAGGAGAATTATGATACATCAATGTAAATGCTTACATTGATAGTATAACAAGATTAAGTTAGTTTGTCTATTAGATAAACAAAGTTTCATAAATTAATATTTTATTAATGCTAAATAGCGATGGATACCGTATAATAGGGCATGATTAGGAAAGTTGACTTCATAACTAGAGGAGGTTATGCCTATGAACAATACAAGGAATGCCCTTTATAGCATAATGGAATGGATCACACGCTTTGCATACATAAATGTATTGTGGATTTTATTTTCATTAGTTGGCGGAATTATTCTTGGCTTTTTCCCCTCTACCATTGCAATGTTTGCCATCGTGCGAGATTGGTTAAGGGGAAATACGGATTTACCAGTTTTCAAGACTTTTTGGGGATATTTTAAAAAAGAATTCTGGAAAAGTAATCGGTTAGGACTAGTTATTATGGCAATTGTACTCCTTATCGGAATCGATATCTGGTACATCCAAATTAACTTGAATAATCTTTTCACATGGATCTCTATCCCATTATTCGCATTCATGTTACTATTCCTTATATTTTTATTCTATATATTTCCATCATTTGTGCATTATGACCTAAAAATAGTGCAATTGATTAAAAATGCTCTTCTCATTATGCTGATAAATCCCCTTCATACATTTTTAATCATTCTGTGTCTCGGTTTGCTTTATTTTGTCATGAACTTTCTCCCTGCTTTGGCATTTATTTTCGGCGGAAGTTCTTATGCCTTTATTACGATGTGGGCTTGCTTACATGCCTTTAATAAAGTGCAACACAAACAGGAAAACTAAAGTGAAACTTCAATCAGCGGTTAGAGACTTTTCCATCCTCCATCTATGTTTCTCTGATTTCTCCATCTTTGAGATGGGGTTTTACTGTCTATTAATGCAAAATAAAAAATCACTTTCTCTTTTATTCATTCTAAAAGAGAAAGTGATTTTTTATTGATAGATTATCCTTTAACAGCACTTGAAGAAATACCTTCGACAACCTTATTGCTAAAGAATAAAAAGGCAAGTAATATTGGCAATACACTAATGATTAGCGTCGCTCCAATCGCTCCCCAATCTGTCATATATTGTCCAATAAAGTTTTGGATCCCAACTGTAAGTGTTTTATATTCATCTGAACTAATAAATGTGTTTACAAAAACAAATTCATTCCAGTTATAAATCATGTTAATAATAACCGTTGTAGACATAATTGGTATTGTCATTGGTAGTATAATTTTGAAAAACATCCGATGAACCGAACAACCATCAATGATAGCTGCCTCCTCTATTTCACGAGGTAACGTATAATAGAAGCCAAGTAGAATCATCATCGTAATCGGTAAATTATAGGCCGTATATGTGATTACAATCGACCATGGATTATCAATTAAATTAACATTTAAAAACATACTGAAGAGCGGTATTATAGAAGAATGAATTGGAATCATTAACCCCACCATAAATAACCCTAATACTAATTTGCTAAGTTTCCATTTCATCCTTGTAATGGCAAAGGTAGCCATACTTGCTAATAGTACAGTTAGAATAATTGCTACACCTGTAATCCAAATACTGTTCCAGAAGTAAACACCAATTCCACCTTCCCAGACTTTTGCATAATTTTCCCACCGAAATTCAGATGGCAATGCAAATGGAGATTTCGAGAAGATTTCCTGATTATCTTTTAAAGAAAACATAAACAGCCAAATAATCGGGAAAACCTGAAACACAGCTACTATTGCTAAACAAAGGTAGAGGAAAAAATAACCTACACGCCCCATTGTACAAACCTCCCTTTAATATTGAATTTCTTCTTTAGTAGCAGTGGCCTTACGAACGATTACGGTCACGATTAAAGTAATGATTAATAACAGGAAGCCGATTGCACTACCATAACCAAAGTCATTACTTGAAAAGGCCAGTTTATACATATAGGACGCCATAACTTCACTAGCACCATTTGGCCCTCCACCAGTCATAACATAGATTAAGTCAAAGTATTTCAGTGAACCGACAACAGCTAGTACAATTGTTACTTTCACTACTCCCATAATCAAAGGCAACTTTATTTTATAGGCAATTTGAAGCGGAGTTGCTCCATCCATTTTCGCAGCCTCTACTAATGACTCAGGGATATTTTTCAACGCTGCATAATATATCAGAATATAAAAACCCGCGTATTGCCATAAAATAGGAATAAATATTGCGTATAATACAACAGAAGGTTCAGCCAACCATGCAGGGGGATTTTCAATTCCAATTGCCATCAGAATACTGTTTAACATTCCGTTTGTCGGATTAAAGACTTTAATCCACAGTTGGGCAATTGCTACAGAAGACAAAAGCATCGGAATTAAGTAGATTTTCCGTAATAGGTTAGCTCCTTTTATTTTTGATGCCAGTATAAGTGAGATTGCTAGATAAATAATTAAACTAAGTGTAGAAAACACAGCAAGTAGGAACGAATGACCTGCACTCTCCCAAAACTTTTCATCCTGGATTGCATTGATATAGTTTTCTAGTCCTATAAACTCCATAGCGCCAATACCATCCCAGTCCATTAAACCATAATACCCTGTCAGGATTAGTGGGATGAATATAAGAACACCAATTAATAGGAGTGCCGGAAGAACGTATAATGCTATAATCCATTTATTGGACATTACTTTATTCATGACATTCAACCCCCTATCTTAAAAATAGAAAAGGACAATCCACCATTAGGGTATGTCCTTTTCTTCAGTTACTTCCTTTCGTTACATCCAGATTCTACTATTCTTCTGAAAGTGCCTTTTCATGCTCTTTCGCAAAATCCTTCGGTGACACTTCTTTACCGAAGAGTGATTGAATCATATCCAAATGAACCTGTGCTACATCTGCACTCATTTGAACATCTGCAAATAAAGTAATGTTACTTGCATTGTTTAAATCTTCTAGAACATCAACATACATTTGAGGCAGATCCAAGGTTTTAGCATCCACTTTCGTAGCAGGGATAACACCAGCTTCTGTCACAGACTTTTCTCCCCATTGCTGTACGAAGAATGATGCAAATTCTTTTGCCTCTTCTTTTACATCTGAATTTTCCGCTACAAACAATCCAACACCAGGGCCACCAACAAAGCTGTTCATATCTCCCTTTCCATCTACTGTCGGGAAGTTAAAATAACCTACAGAGTCTCTGAACTCCTGAGGGACATCTTCATTTGTTGTGTAGTTTGGCAAATCCCATGTAGCAATTAAGTACATTGCAGCTTGCTCGTTCATAAACATGCTCTTCGCTTCTTCATCTGAAAGACCATTAAAACCTTTAACGAATGCATCCATATCTACTAAGTTTTGTACTTCTTCAGCTGCTGAAACTAGTGCTGGGTCTTCAAAGGAACCGGATCTATTAATGGCATTCGTTAATACATCTCCCCCACCGATTCTGTCAGCAAGATACATATACCATAGCGAACCAGTCCAACGATCTTTATTTCCTAGGGCAATTGGAGCTACTCCGTTATCACTTAGCGTTTTAACTACTTCTTGAAATTCTTTATATGTTTTAGGTGCTTCTAGATCATACTTTTCAAAAATTTCTTTATTGTAAAATACAGTCGCAATATTCAACTCAAGTGGCAAACCATACGTACTTCCATCAATAGCATAAGCTTCTGAAGTTCCAGATACGAAGCTGTCTTTTAAATCCCCTTCAAGTAAATCATCTAAAGGCGCAAACTTATCGCCATCAACATAAGGCTCTAAAAAACCTGCAGCCCAAGTCATTCCGACATCTGGTAATTCATTAGAAGTTGATAATACTTTTAATTTATCTTTGTATTGCTCATTGCTTAAAACTTCGAGATCAACTGTTACATCCGGATGTTGACTTTCAAAATCCTCAATGATATCGCTTACAATTTCATTATGCTGTTTAGAGCTCCCCTCAGGCCATAAATGCATAAACTCTATTGTTTTACCATCCCCGGACCCCGAAGCTTCCTCATCTGATCCTGAACAACCTGTTATTAATAACAGGGAGGAAAAAATGGCAAAAAAAGTTGTAATCGCTTTCTTTCTTTTCATACTAAAACCCCCAATGTTCTTTTTTTGAAATATTGCCACATTTTCAGATTACCACGTGAAACAATGTTTGTCTAGTGGATAAACTAAGTTTATAATATAATTATAAAATGGTACACTAAGGAAAATAAATGAGAGAGTTGAGGGTACATATGAAAATAAACCAAACATTTAATCAGCATGTTGTCAAAAAAGGCAATAAATCATTAGTTTTACAAACAATTAAAGAATTCACCCCTATTTCAAGGGCCGATATTGCCAATAAAACAGGTCTGAATAAGGGAACAGTATCTTCTCAAGTAAATGAATTGCTCAGAGAAAAATTAATTCTTGAATCTGGGCCTGGAGTTTCTAGTGGAGGAAGAAGACCAGTGATGTTGTTATTCAATCAATTAGCTGGTTATTCCATTGGTATTGACATAGGTGTTAATTATATTCTCGGGATATTGACCGATCTTCAAGGCAATATTTGCAATGAAAAACTTATTAAATTTAATGACCTAACCTATGAGGAAATAACAAAAGAATTATTTATTATTGTGGATACGTTAATCTCCTCCATGCCTCCAAGTCACTATGGATTAGTTGGCATAGGTATTGGTGTACCCGGAACGGTGAGTACAGACGGAGAAATACTTTTGGCTCCCAATTTAAATTGGAAAAATATTAATCTAAAAAAAGTAATGGAAGAAAAGTATAACGTACTCGTTCAAATTGAAAATGAAGCAAATGCAGGTGCTTACGGAGAAAAAAAATTCGGCGTAGGGAAAGACTCTAATAATATTATTTATGTAAGTGTTGGAATAGGGATAGGCGTTGGACTCATTTTAAATGGGCAGCTTTATAAAGGAAATAACGGGTTTTCTGGAGAATTTGGGCACATGACAATTGAACAAAATGGTGCTAAATGTCGATGTGGAAATCAAGGTTGTTGGGAGTTGTATGCTTCAGAAAAAGCATTAGTTAGCCGCGCGATTCGAAATGGAATTGAGACGGAACCTGGGCAGGAGCCTTCTCTTGAAAGTTTAAATAAACTTGCTGATAACGGGCATGAAGAGGTAATGAAAGTTTTTGAGGAAATTGGCGATTATTTAGGAACTGGCATTAATAACATTATAAATATCTTTAACCCTGAACAAGTCATTATCGGTAACCGTTTAGCTTCCTCTCATAAATGGTTGGAAGAACCACTTAGAAAAAGAAGGAATCGTACGCTCTGGACTCACCAAAAAGACTTAAGTATTGATTTTTCAAAGTTATCTACTCATTCAACCGCATTAGGAGTTGCTGCTTATGCTAGTGAAAACTTTTTAACGATTGATTTGCAAGAAATGTAAAGGGGGGATGTACTCATTTAGAAAATTTCATCTGTGATTTCGTACTGTTTTATATTTTTATAGGAGAGGTGTATTCACAATGACAACTATTCAAAACCCAATTTTAACAGGATTCAACCCAGATCCAAGCATTTGTCGAGCAGGAGAAGATTATTATATTGCCGTATCTACTTTTGAATGGTTTCCGGGTGTAGGAATCTATCACTCAAAGGATTTAAAAAATTGGCGATTAGTCTCAAGACCACTGAACCGTTTAAGTCAATTAAATATGATGGGAAACCCAGATTCGGGCGGTATTTGGGCACCTGCATTATCCTATAGTGACGGTCAGTTTTGGCTGATTTATACCGATGTAAAAGTAGTAAATGGGCAATGGAAGGACAGTCATAATTATCTTGTTACTTGTGACACTATTGATGGTGAATGGTCTGAACCAATCCATTTAAATAGTTCAGGTTTCGATCCCTCTTTATTCCATGATGACAACGGGAAAAAATATCTTGTAAACATGCTTTGGGATCACCGTGTCGGTAACCACAATTTTTATGGGATAATACTCCAAGAATACAGTGTCAATGAGAAAAAACTTATTGGAAAAAAAGAAATTATTTTTAAAGGAACAGATATTAAGTTAACTGAAGCACCTCATCTATATAAGATGAATGGCTATTACTACCTTTTAACAGCTGAAGGAGGAACTAAATACGATCACCAGGCTACTATAGCCCGCTCAAAGGATCTCTGGGGACCATATGAAGTGCATCCTGAAAATCCATTGATTACTTCATTTCCTTACCCAAGAAACCCACTCCAAAAAGCTGGACATGCTTCTATCGTTCAGACTCATACCGATGAGTGGTTTTTAGTACATTTAACAGGAAGGCCATTACCGCAAGAAGATCAACCATTGCTAGACCCACGTGGTTACTGCCCATTAGGAAGGGAAACTGCAATCCAGCGCTTGGAATGGAAAAATGATTGGCCTTATGTTGTTGGTGGTAACCAACCATCATTAGAAATTCAAGGACCTAATATAGAAGAAGTAAAATGGGAAAAGGATTTTGATGAGAAAGATGATTTTAACAGCGATGTATTAAACCACCATTTCCAGTCGTTACGTATTCCATTGGGTGAAGAGATCATATCATTAAAAGATAATCTTGGGCACTTACGGCTTTATGGAAAAGAATCATTAACATCCAAATTCACTCAATCTTTTGTAGCGAGACGTTGGCAGCATTTTAATTTTATTGCTGAGACAAAGGTTTCCTTTAATCCAGAATCATTCCAACAAGCGGCCGGACTAGTAAACTATTATAATACACAAAACTGGACAGCATTACAGATTACATGGAATGAAGAAAAAGGAAGAATTCTTGAATTAACAACTTGTGACAACTTCACCTTCGACCAACCGCTTAAAGACAACCAAATTATCATCCCAAAAGATGTGGAATATGTCCATCTACGCGTTAATGTAAACACAACTATCTACAAGTATTCCTACTCTTTCGATGGGGAGAACTGGACAGAAATTCCTATTAAACTTTATTCCTATAAACTTTCAGATGATTATATTCATGGCGGTGGATTCTTTACAGGTGCATTCGTAGGAATGCAGTGTCAGGATACTTCTGGTCAGAATCTACATGCTGACTTTGATTATTTTATTTATAAGGAAGAGAGTTAAAGTTATATGCACAAAAACACATGAAACTTTTATTGAAGGAGTTTCATGTGTTTTCGTTGTTTTTATTCTAATACAACTTCAGTGAATCTCTTGCAGATTTGATCATTCCTATTACTAAATCAAACCAACTTTCATTATTACGACGTCTCATCTACCATATTTATCTTTCATTTCATCGCCTTTTTCTTTAATCGCGTCTTTTAGGTTGTCTCCACCTTCATCAACTGTCTCAATTAACGCATTGTATTCCTCTTTCAACTTTGCTAGTATATCTTGACGCTGTTCAATCATACTTCTGACTTCACTTTTTACTTCATCACTGATTTGTTCATTGTTATTCAAATACGTTACCGCTTCTTTTAGGCGACTCTCCTCGTCATACGTTAAATTCATGAAATCTGTCCGTTTTCCATATAGTTCATTCTTTTTATCTGTCTGTTCCCGGGACACATCATTAAAATTCCGTGCTCGCCACGAACTCCATTCATTATAGAGTCGGACGCGTTCCTTTTCCCACACCCTTTTAAAATCATCTGCTGAATTGACTGTCTCGAAATTGCCTCCGCCAGCTTTAGCCACTTCCAGCAATTGTTTTTGCCCCTCACTATTCACGTCAAAACCGATAATATTTACAACCGCTTTTATGTTAGAATCATGCAGTTTTTTTGCCTCTTGCACGGGATCACCATCGCAGGTTTCTACTCCGTCACTTACTATATAAATGATATTTTGGCTGTTACTATCCATGTTTTCAAAGTCCTTTTTCGTTTCAGCAATCGATTTCGCAATTGGCGTCCAACCAGTTGGCTGGAACTGATTTAAAGACTCCTCAAACTCTGCTTTCTTGTAAGGTTTCAAATCATACACCATTTCTGTACTTTTGCAGGAAAGTTCCTTGTCACTGTCTGCATTACTGCCTTCGTGTCCATACACCCGTAAGGAGATATTGGCTTCTTCTGGCATCGAAGCGACAAATTGATTAATGGCTTCTTTGGCCTGCTCCATTTTTGATTTGCTCCCGACCTTTTGAGCCATACTCCCACTGGAATCCAGCAAAATGGCAATATTTGCTGTGCCACTAACTTGCTGACCATCATCTAGTGTCATTCCACCTGGTGTTTCAGAAAGAACTGTTTCTATTTCGGGATTGAAATTTTTGGTAAAATCATAGTATTCCTTGAATTGATCCGCTTCACTCATCAAGCTCAACAGATGTGAATAAACTTGAAAACTGTCCTTGTCTTGAAAGCTATTTTCATCCAATGCCCGATGGACAACTGCTTTGTTATACGCAGTGCCTGCATATTCCCCTGCTCCCTGTTCGATGATTTCCTCTATGCTTGTCGCAACTTCAAATGCATTTTCTGAGTCTTGTTTTTCTGATTCACCTTGATCTTCTATCTTTGTTTCCTCCGTTTTTTCAGGTTCTTTACTACCTGATTTTTCAGCCTCAGATGACGGTTTACCTCCAGAACCACAGGCAGTTAGCACGATACATAAAATCAATGTTAAAAACACGAAATATACATACTTCCTCATTACAAACCCTCCAAAAAATGTGCTTACTGATTTTCCTCATGAATAACAATATATTTCTGGCAAATAATTGGTCTTCTTTTTCATATGATTTCTAACCAGAAATGATTCGTAAAAATTTAAAAAACGCCATCCTATAGGAAAGCGTCCAAGATAAAAACTTTTACTGCTGTTCTTTTAAAAATTCCGTTACTACTTGTTTGAAATGATTTACTAGTTTTAATGGCTTATAAAAAACACCGAGCTAACTAGTAAAATACTCTTCCATCGCTTTCATCACTTTACTCGGACCCGAATCTTTATTGGATGGAATAGCAATTTTTATACCAGAATCAGGATAATAAGCAGAATGAAAACTTACTCCCGGGTCATAGCCCATTACATGATACTTCACTATCGAGTCGTCATCCCGCTTGTTAATCCAGAGTCCGTATCCATAGGCGACTCCCTCTTTCACGTGGATGTGAGGAGTCGAAAGTAATTCTGTATACTTTTCACTCAAAAGTTGGCTATCGAACAACGCTTCCCACAATCTACCCATGTCTGGTGCCGTAATATAAGCTCCTCCATCTGCCCCTCCTTTGACAGGAATGGAATACATATTCGTTCTCCATGTTCCATCTTCATTGTTAATATAGCCATAAGCAGTATTTTGAGGTAATTGATCCAATGAGAAATAGCCTGAATCATTCATTCCACAGCGCTTAAAAATATTAGCTTCAACATAATCGGTAAAAGAAAGACCCGATAGCTTCTCCACTACCAACCCTAGAACAATGAAAGCCGCATTATTATAATGAAATTTCTCGCCTGGTTCGAACATCATTTTCCTATTTTGGAACAATGGCAGAAAATCGTGGGAATTTCTTAACAGATACATTGGTGTTTGCTTCCAAAGATCTTCAAAATCATCCATTTCCTCTTCATCAAAATAGTCTGGAATTCCAGAACTGTGGGTTAAAAGGTGATGAATGGTTACCTTTTCATTAAAATGTGGAAATGCCACATCCAAACAATCTTTCAGTTTAGTAGAAAAAGAGAGTAGACCTTTTTCTACCAACTGACAAATTGCAATTGCTGTGAACAACTTACAGCCAGAAGCAATTCCAAAGCGTGTATGCACAGTATTCAATTGTTTTTCTGCACGATTAGCAAAACCAAATGCCGATTCAAATAAAACTTCAGTGTCATCCTTCACGAAAACAGCGCCAGAAAAATCATTGCTGCTAATGACGGTTTCAATTGATTTCTTTAATTCTTTCTCACTCAAATTTCTCACCCATTCTAAAATAAAATCTACTAATCACATGATTCATCTTTTTAACTTCGATAGCCCTTCTGCTATTTCCTTCTACTATTTTAAAGTATGACCAACGTTCCTAAATCTTTATCGAATCATAAGTGAAACAATATGAGCTATCACATCCCTTCCGTATCCACTGGTGATACAGTATAAAACTTCGCCTTTGATGGCTGTATGTTAAAAATAAATAGTATGATGGATAATAAAAGCATGATTAATGCTCCTGATATAACAACGAATTGAATTGATAGTAGTTCTGCCATAATTCCACAGACAGACATGATGATAATAATAAAAAAGGCTTCTAACAAACCGTACACACTTCCAATCCTCCCCATAACATCGACAGGTATGTTGTTTTGATAAAATGTATAGAATCCCGTATTGGCAAACGCCAACGAAAAAGAGAGAATAAAACATCCTATAGCTGCCATTAAGAAGCCGTTTGAGAAGGAAAAGGTGATATAACCGAGCGATAAAATGATAGATCCGATACCTATGAGCCACGAAATAGCTAACTTTTTAACGAATAGTGTGTTTACTATGGAACCAATCAAAATCCCTGCTCCTGCAATACTTACTAGGAACCCATAGTCTCTATCTGAGAGATAAAGCACTTCCTTGGCGAATGCTGCCTCAAGTGAGTCCACCCCCCAAGTCATCACGGTTACTGCACTAAATAAAAAATAAATGAACATAATATAGACGGACTGGCGACTAAAATCTAAGACTAATTTCCAGTCTTTTCTCATTAGATTAAAAGATAACTTTTCTTGTGCTGCTTTTGTAAATCCCTCCTTTTCAACATCGGGCATAATAGAAATAAGTAGCCCTGATAAGAATAAAGCAATGGCATTGATGTAAATCGCATAAGTTGGTGTCCCAATCATGAACAGCAGACCTGCTATGGCTGGTCCAATAAGAAAAGCTCCCGAATCAATCAAACTGCGAAGGGAATTAAATTTTTTTCTTTGGTCTTTAGGAATCAACTTTGTCATATACGTCATCGATGTTGGGGCAAACATGGAACTAGCCATATTAATGACGAACACAAAACAGTAGACGCCCCAAAGAGAAGAAAGTAATGGCAGAAAAGCAATAAAAATTACTTGGAATATATTTAATCCGACCATTAAGTGCTTTTTATTTAATCGATCTATCAAGCTTCCTGACCATCCATTAGTGAATAACGTCGCTAATGGTTTGAGAATATAAAGACCTGTAACAGCAAGAGGCGAGCCTGTCATATCAAGTACAATTAAATTCAATGCAATATGATAAACCCAAGCACCAACATTGGAAACGCCGATGCCAAATAATAAGATAAAATGATACTTCCAAGATTCCATTACTTTTTTTATACTCATTCCACAATTCCTCCCGATAGAAATTAAATCTTAATTACGTTCATCAAGTATTTTTCCAATAAAAAAATCTCACCCCCAAGACCTAAGCCTTGGGGGCGAGATTATATATCGCGGTGCCACCCCAGTTTATTAATATGTTGCCATATTAATCTTATCAGGTACGACAAATAAAGAAATTTGTTTATACCTTAGCCCTATAACGGGAGCTCCCGCCATACCATCCCCTAAAAGGTTCCGATATGATGCTCAGAGGCTTGATTCGATAAATAATTCTTGCTCCTTCTCAGCTAACGGAGCTCTCTTTAAAGAATTGATTTTATCTACTCTTCTCATCATTGCAGGTGAATTTTATTTATAGTATCATGCATGAACGAAAAAAGTAAATATGATTTTATACTATTCTGAAATTAAATTGTACATGGTCTTGATTGTGGAACAAACGCCCCATTTTTAAAAACTTTGATTAACATGGCCAATATGAATTGAGTTTCAATGAATAGCACAACCAATAGTAATGAAATCGATTTTATATCTCTAGGCGCCATAATTGAAAGGCTTCTTCATGTTTATGAAACTCCTGATTATTAACCAAAGCAATACCTATATAGTTGGACCACCACCAACACTGCTTTTTTACGGACACTATGCTAAACTATGATTAATTTATAAAATGAGGTGTTACTAGATGCAAAAACTTCGGTTTGAATCTTCCTGGGATAAAACACTGTCTGCTAAAGACCGCGAACGAATTAAGCAAGTTTTTCTTGAAACAAGCACAACAACAAATACAAGCAGTCATTTTCTTGCACCATTGTGGCAAGCGATTAACCATAAGGGAGACTTATTAATGACCGTGTTAGTACATAATTTTGATAATCAAGCTCTCTCATTTCATAACAAAAAACTGCGTTATATAGAGAACAACAAAGTGATGGCAGAGCATATATTCACCCTCCCCTCACTAACAATTGAATACGAAACTAGTATGCCATGGACATTTATTTTCCCTGCTAAAAAATGGAATAGCCACACAGTATTAGAAAATGGCCACTTAGAAGTAGTCAACTAACATAACAGACTTACAGGTTGTTCACTAGCTCCTATCTTTCCACTAGGCTGTTTGTATGAAAAAAAGTATTTTTAAGCATCATAAAATCGTTTAGGATAACCAAAATGAATCGATCCTATACCACTTTGGCATTAAATTTACTTTTTTATAGTAGATGGTGGCGGCTTGGTTTCAGCCGCCATGGGAGTTTTTCGTAAAGGTTGTTGTTTTTTTACAGAAAACTAAGTTTGACCCACTGAATTGATTCTCGCTGCGGGAACTTGACTCCTGCGGGAAGAGAGGGAAGGGAGAGACCCCACAGGCGAAGCCGATGTCTGGCTCCAGCAGCTAGCTCGCTATGAAAAAGATGAAATACCCTAAAGGCAAAAAGCGCCTTTTGGGTATTTCCCTATTTTCTTCGCGAGCTGGGCAAGCCGATTCCGCTTTTCCTGGAGGCTCTCATTCCTCCCCGAGGAGTCTTGTGCCCGTAGCAGAAATCAACGGGCTGAATGTATAAGTAAAAACAACAATCTATGAAAAAAGAGGCAACTTCCTCAAATTTAGGTTAGTTGCCTCTTTCACTAGTTTCTTTTATAAACTTTGTAGCTTTAATTTAAATAATCCCAACTGTCCCAAGAAAAACAACAACGATTGTAATTGGTACGACCCATTTCATAAGAAACTTCCAGGTTGAGAACAAGATAGGTGATGAAGTGTTACTTAATGTGAATTCCTGCTCTACTAGTTGTTTATTCATTTTGTTCGAGATAAATAGAGCAATAAGGAGACAGCCTAGTGGTAACAGGATATTACTAACTAGGAAGTCCGTCGCATCGAACACGGTCTTTCCGAAAATTTGAAAGTCCTTTAAAAGACTAAAGGATAATACAGCTGGAATCCCAGCAAAAAACACAACAATACCGGAAATCCACGAAGCTTTTTTCCTCGAATGTTTTCCACTTTCCGTGAAGGCAGATACAATAATTTCTAATAAACTAAACGAAGAAGTCAATGTCGCAAATAAAAATAGGATTAAAAATATTGCTAAAAAGAACTCCCCTAATGGAATTTGTGAAAATACGGCAGGCAGTACCATGAACAATAAACCTGGTCCTTCTGCTGGTTCAAAACCAAAAGCAAATACAACTGGAAAAATGGCAAGTCCTGCAAGGATCGAGACAAAAATGTTCATTAAAACAACCGATCCCGCTGAAGATGGGATGCTCACCTTTTTCTCCAAATAAGAACTATAAGTTACCATACAAGAGAAACCAACGGCAAGAGCAAAAAATGATTGCCCAAGTGCATATAGGACAGACTCCCCTGTTATTTTAGAAAAGTCCGGGTTTAAAAAATACGAAATTCCCTCCATCGCACCATCTAACGTTACTGACCGCAAAACAAGAACGATAAAGAAAATAAACAAAAGCGGCATCATATATTTGCTTGCTTTTTCAATTCCATTTTTAATTCCAAATGAGATAACAATGATATTAATAAGTAAGAATGCAGCTAATCCAAGAAGTGTCACAGTTGGTGTCGCTGTCACGCTACCAAATAACTCGGGGTAGTTCGCATTAGGCTGAATCACTTTTCCACCAACTGCCATTAGACTGTAAATTAATACCCACCCTCCAACAACTGCGTAAAAAGATAACAACAAGAAGCAACCGATAACTCCCAATGGACCTGTAATTGTCCACAAACTATTCGGTGCTAATTTTTTATAAGCGGTAACAGCCTCTTTCTGTGCACCTCGTCCAATAATAAACTCGGAAATTAGCATTGGAAGACCGATAAGAATTGTGAAGGCAATAAACATTAATAAAAAAGCCCCTCCACCGCTCATCCCTGTGACATAAGGAAATTTCCAAATAGCTCCAAGACCAATCGCTGCACCAGCTGAAGACATAATAAAACCAAACTTAGACGACCACTGCTCTCTATTTTTACTCATAGGTTTCCCCCTTTTACTAGATTACAACTCTGTTCTGATAGCCCATAACTCTGGGAAGAATTGCTGATCTAGCACCCTTTTTAAATAGTCTACTCCAGAGGATCCGCCCGTTCCCATTTTAAAACCGATGATTCTTTCGACTGTTTTCATATGACGGAAGCGCCACTGCTGAAGCCAATCTTCAATATCGACAAGTTTTTCTGCTAGCTCATACAACTCCCAATATTTATCTGTGTTTTGATAAACGGTCATCCACGCTTCGCGGACAGAGTCATTCTCCTTATAAGACATTGTAACATCTCTGTTTAATACTTCTCCATCAATAGGAAGCCCTGCCCGATGTAATGCATGAATAGCTACATCATACAACCCTGGCGCTTCGTATGCATCTTTTAACTTACTATGTAATTCAGGATCTTTTTGATAGATTTTTAACACATGTTCCGTTTTATACCCAAGTGCGAATTCGACCATTCGATATTGATAGGACTGGAAACCAGATGCCTGACCTAATGAGTCACGAAATTCCATGTACTCTGACGGAGTCATTGTTGCGAGAACATCCCACGCCTGGATGATTTGCGTTTGTATTTTTGAAACTCTTGCTAACCGCTTCTGCGCAGTAGACAAATCATCTTTTTCAATCGATTGAATAGCACCAGTCATTTCATGAAGAATGAGTTTCATCCATAATTCGCTCACTTGATGGATGACAATAAACAACATCTCATCATGATGACCTGACAGCCTATTTTGGGCCGATAAAATTTTATCGAGTTGTAAATACTCTCCATACGTCATGTTGTTTGTAAAATCTGTGTGAATATTTTTCTCTGAGCTAGTTGCGTTCATGTCCTGTTTCACCATAAAAATTCTCCTCCAAGTTCTTTACTTATCTATTGGTTTGATAACTGCCCGAACCGGGCTCCCATCCGCCTCTTTTAACGGAAGTGGCAGTGCAATCAATTCGTAATCTCCCTCTTTCACCTTATCTAGCATGATGTTTTCTAAAATATTTATTCCATGCTTATACAAAGCGTGATGGGTATCCATTTCTTTACTATCTAGTGGATCTACAGAAGGAATATCGACCCCTATCAATTGTATCCCCTTCTGTTGAAGAAAGGCTGCTACATCCGCGGAAAGAGCAGGAATTTGTTCTGGAAACCTCTTTGGATTGTTTGGGACGGATGTTTTTAGAAGTAACCGTGTGACACCATCTAAATCAAAAGTCTGTAAAACGGTGGAGTCAATATTTCTATAGTCTGACACATCAATCACTCGAGCAGGTCCAATATATAAGTTGATATCAAGATCGACTATTTTTTCTCCATCATTTTTAAAATGGAACGGAGCATCCACGTGAGTTCCCGTGTGTAAGCTCGTCGTTATTTTACCGATATTGACAGAACCAGTTTGTTCTTTCGTAAACGTTGTTTCATAAGAATACGGTGTATCACCAGGCCAGTGTGCAATATCACTACTTAATGGCTGTGAAATATCAATCCATTTATTCGTCGTCATCGTTTATGCCACTACTCCCCGTTTGTTTTCAAATTTCTTATATTTTTTCTCTTCCATTATATCCTTTAGTATTTGAACCATCTTCCAAACATCTTCAAACGTGTTATAAAGTGCCACTGGAGCAAGACGAATCCCGTTTGGTGAACGGAAATCAGGAATTACCCCTTCTGCTTTCAATGCCTTACAAACCCGAGCAGCTTCTGGATGCTCTAAATAAATATGACCGCCTCTTCTCTTCTCTTCCATCGGATTTCGTGTTTTAAATCCATGACCGGCTAACTCATGCTTTAACAATTCCATTAAATAGTTTGTAAGTTTCAATGATTTCGCTCGAATTTTCTCAATACCAACTTCATTAAACATCGAAATTGCTCCAATGATAGGAGCCATACTAAAAATATTGGGTGTCCCAATCTGATAAGCTCCCACATCTTCTGCTGCTGTTAAGTCATGTTCCATATCAAACTGCTTATCCTTACGTGAGCTAAACCACCCTGCAATGCCAGGTGTCGTTCCAAAATGTCGTTTGTTTACATACAAACCACCAGTTCCGCCTGGGCCTCCATTTAAATGTTTGTAGTTACACCAGAAGGCAAAATCAACATCCCATGCACTTAATTCATGAGGAATCGATCCAATCGAATGGCAAAGGTCAAACCCGATAAGAATATTCCGTTTATGCGCTTCTTTCGTCAACATTTCCATATCTAGCACTTGCCCGCTTCGATATAAAACACTAGGTAAAACAATTAATGCAATATCGTCTGTCATCGCTTCCACAATATCTTCTTCTTTTAACGTATGCCCATCATTACTTTTCACTTGAACAAGATGCGTTGATGGATCATAGCCTTTTAACTGCAGTTGACTTTTCAAAGCATAAATATCACTTGGAAAATTTAATTCGTCTGCTAAAATTTTTGTCCTCTTTCCGTCTGGTTTGTAAAAGGTAGCAACTAATTGATGGAGATTAACCGTTGTGGAACCGCTTACAATAACCTCATTAGCATCCGCTCCTACTAATGGTGCCATCTGATTACCTAATGATTCAGATAGATAATACCAAGGGTTATCCCCTTCCGTCCATCCGTCAATGCCGTACTCCTTCCATGAATCTAGTAAATCTAGTAGTGATTTTTCCGCTCGTTTCGAAAGAAGGCCAAGTGAATTTCCATCAAAATAAATCCCACCTTCTTTTATGTAAAACTCTTCTCGATAGGAAGCTAGACTATCCTGTTTATCTAATTGTTGAGCATATTCAAGTGTATAGCTATCTTGCGTTTCACTCATACTTATCAACCTTTCAGAATATTTTTATTTATTTTTGTATATTATATATTACTAACTGACATAACGTCAATGACATAATGTCAATAATATGTTGTCAGAATACTCTCTACCTTGTACACTAGATTTATCTACTAAGATTGTTGTCTTTTGGAAAGGAATGAAAACATGACAAATTCACCAAACGAGTTATCTCCTAGAAAACAACAAGCGATGCAAACAAGAAAAAATATTTTAACTGCTGGAAGAGAAACGTTTTTAGAAAATGGCTTTCAAAAAGCGACAATCGCTCAAATTATAAAAAAAGCGAACACCGGTTACGGAACAGCTTATGTTTATTTTAAAAATAAAGATGAAATATTTATCACCCTAATGGAAGACTTGATGAATCAGTTTTATGAAGTGGCAGAGTTGTCTTTTACGCCCAATACAAAAGAAGAAGCTTATACACTCATAAAAAAACAGGTACGACTTTTTCTTACACTGGCAGTAGATCAACGTAATTTGATGAAAGTGGTAAAAGAGGCGATTGGGGTTTCCCCTGAAGTCGACCAAAAATGGTACAAGATAAGGGAGCGCTTTATCGAGCGGATTGCAATTGATATTCGATATGCACAAGAAAATGCACTTGCAAAGAAACACTTGGATGCTTCCCTCATCGCAAGAGGCTGGTATTACGCAAATGAAATGTTTATGTGGGAATTGGTGAACAATGAAAGCAAATATTCCATTGATGACATCATTCTGAGCTTAACGGAGAATTATACTAGTGGGCTGTATAAATAAAATAGAAAAAATTGGGGTTTATCAAGGTAATCCTATTCCTGTAATGTTTTCTTCTCATTCTGTTCCATATATGTGGTAGTTATAACATAATTGCAACTAATGTTTTCGTTGTAAGATTACGAGAACTAAAAAGTGTCTCCTTCGTGGGTAAGGGCTTATACATCCCCATAAACGATTGAATATTCTATATTACTACTATTTCAATCAAAAGGAGATTGTTATATTGACACAAAGAAAAGATAGAGGTTTTCGTATTTGTCTGCCCCGAGGCTATAAATGGTGTGGACCTGGCTGTAGCGGACCTGGTGCCCCAATTAACGATGTAGATGCTTGTTGTAAAGCACATGACGATTGCTATCGTAAATTTGGTCGATCATGTAGATGTGATCACGAATTTATGGATTGTCTCCGTCCAAAAATAAGCTCTTGTAGTAAAGAAGGTAGAGATGCCGCTTTACTCTATAAGTACATGAGAATCCGACAATTATTTACTTGTTGCTTTTGTAAAGACTGTAAAGCAAAAAATGCTCCATCATCCCCAGCCAGCGACAAAAGACGTTGGATATAACGGAGTTCTGTATAGAAATAACTTCTGACTTTCTTTTTTTACTAATAGTAGACAAGTTAACAAAAGCTATCACTTGTATTGCAAAGGGGGCTTTTTACAAGCCCCCCTCACCAAGCCGTAACCTTTCTACTAAAGCATGCGTGCGGCTTATCAACAAATAATTTAATTGGATAGAGTAGATTGCATGGAAACACCCAACTTCTTACTAAAAGAATAATTATCTAACGTCATTAGAACTTCCCAAGAATTAGAACAACGAGGGAATCTCCCTGTTCAAGTTCTTTTTGTATCTAGCTTTTATATCCAACTGTTACGCTTCTATTTCATATTCCGTTCTATTTCGTTCGACTACCGTTGCTCTATTTTACCTTCTTTACAAGATATCCATCCAAACCTTTACTGCCGTTGCCAATATTAATAACGCTAAAATGACTTGTAACACTTTTGTGTTTACTTTTTTCCCAGCACTAGCTCCGAGTGGTGAAGCAATTAAACTGGCAACCACAATTATTAACGCAGGGATGTAACTCACTTGTCCTGTAGAGAGTTTTCCAATCGTTACCCCGACAGATGAAATAAGTGTAATGGCTAAAGAAGAAGCGATTGTCATTCTTGTAGGTATCTTTAAAACGCTAAGCATTATCGGTACTAATAAAAATGCTCCTCCTGCACCAACGATACCTGCACCAACTCCAACAATGAATGCAAAAAGTGCAGCAAGCCATTTATTAAACTTCACCTGATCCAAAGGAATATCATCAATGCCCTTTTTAGGTACAAACATCATCACCACGGCCATCAATGCTAAAATGCCATATACTACATTTACACTACTTTCTGACATATTTGTTGAACCATATCCCCCGATAAAACTTCCAATTAAAATACTAATACCCATGTAACTAATTAACGTCTTATTTAAGAATTTCCCTTTTCTATATGCCCAAACGCCACCAATGGTCGCAAAAAATACTTGAACTGCCGTAATACCTGAAACTTCATGTGCACTAAACTCGGCAACACCAAAAGCAGCCGGAATATACAGCAACATTGGAAAATTAATAATTGCTCCACCTATACCCAGCATTCCTGAAATAAAGGAACCTATAAAACCAATTAAGAAGATAACAATAATAAACCCAATATCCATTTTTCCCCTCCTCGTAGAAAAGGGAACCTATCTGGGTTCCCTTTTTTGTATTAACCTTTTTTAATCCAAAACTTTAATACATCACTGTCTTCTTCATGTTTTACTAACTCATGGCCACCAGATTGTGCCCATGCAGATAAATCATTTTTTGCCCCTTTATCTGTTGCGTGTATTTCTACTATTTGACCTGACTCTAGTTCATTGATCGCTTTTTTTGTTTTCACAATTGGCATCGGACATGCCAATCCTTTTGCATCTAGTACCTTTGTTATTTCCACTTTTAACGTCCTCCAGTTTTTTAAAATCTATTATATAAACTAACTACTAATTCTTTTTACATAACGGGGAAACTTCCTACCAACCGTACATTATCGAACTGCACAACGGTTAGGTCCAATCTCCATTTCACGTTGTTTTTCTTCATCTGGACTAATTTTCCCCATATTTGTTTCACGTATTTCTTGATAGGCATTTGGCTGCGGTGGTAAATTTTCCGTTACTAATTTTCTAAATTCCTCTTCATCTTCAATGTTTAAACCATGGTTTTGAGCGTACAGCGTACCTAATTTTTCGGAAACACTACCATCCGCGTTTAATTCATCGATAATCATAAAATGTGCTGGGAGAACGATTAGTTCTTCTGATAATTCTTTGTAACGGGTATAAAGACTTTCTCTTAGATCTCCCACCCAATCTTCTGCCAACCCAGCTAAGTCTGGTCTTCCAATTGAATCAATAAACAAAATATCGCCTGTTAATAAGAACTTTTCATCTACAACAAAGGAAGTAGATCCAATCGTATGGCCTGGTGAATATAATGCATGAATATTGATGGAAGTGTTCCCAATGGTTACTTCATTTCCATTTTCTAATCGTTGGTAGTCAAACGTCACTTCCGTCGCATCCTCTGGCGGCAACCAGTATGTTGCATTCGTTTTTTCAGCGAGTCTGCGTCCACCCGAAATATGATCAGCATGTAAATGTGTATCAAATACATGGGTAATTTTTGCACCGACTGTTTCAGCAAATTCTAAATAGACGTCTGTCATTCTTGTTGAGTCGATGATCGCAGCTTCACCGTTTGAAACTACCATGTACGATAGACACCCTTTCCCGATGCGGACAAATTGATAAATTTCACCGCCATCTTCTAAGTCCCCAACTTTAACAGGTTCTAAATGTTCGCTCCAAGCTTTCATTCCACCTTTTAGATAGGAAACCGTTACCCCTGCATCAGAAAGCATTTCCGCAACAAATATCGATGAACCCTCTTTCGCACAAACAACTAATATATCCTTATCAGTAGGAAGTTTTCCCATAATATCTTCCACACCATCAAGTAAGTCAAAGTACGGAACATTTAGATATTCAAAGTTTTCTCCTTCAACTTTCCAATCTTCGAAATCACTTTCATTGCGAACATCTAAAACGAATAATGGTTCTTTATTAAATACTTTTTCTGTTACTTCTTTTGAAGTCATTACATTTACAGTCATACTCAATTTACCCCCCGTGGTATAATTTATGATAAAAAAATATCATTAAAATGTTAACGTTACATCTGCGTCTTTAGCAAACTCTAAAAATGTTACTGCTCCACCAACTTCAATTCCATTAACAAATGCATCTTTTTCTAACCCCATAACATCCATCGTCATTTGGCAACCAATGAATTTCACGCCCATTTCTTGCGCCATTGCAACTAATTCTGGAATAGCTGGAACATTTGCTTTGGCAAAACCGTCTTCAAAATGTTCTTTTCCTTCAGGCATTGGAAGTTGCTTGTACCCTTCTTTATGAATTAAGTTTAACCCTTCAAATGTGAAGAAAATTGCTACTTCTTGATCGGTTGCAGCTGCTGCTGTGGCAATGTTAAACACCTTATACGCATCAAATAATCCACCATTACTTGCAATAATTGCTACTTTTTTATTCATTGTATATTCCTCCTCAATTTTTGTACATTTATATTTTTTAGCAAGAGTTTTTATAAGCCATTACCTATTCTCTTCTGTTTACCATCCCGCACTTTGGGCTAACAAAATGAAACCTCCATCAGTGGGAAGATTCTTTTCCCCACTGATGATTCATTAAACGAATAGCTCCTTACTTCGTTAACGACACCGTTTCACCAGACCATTCACTCATACCCGGTACAACATTTATAACGTTTGTAAATCCTTTTTCTGCGAGCTTTTGTGCAGCTAAATCACTACGGCTTCCAGTACGACATACAACATAAATTTCTGCTTCCTTGTTTAATTCATTTAAACGATCTTCTAATTCCCCCATCGGAATAGAGATTGCATTTGGAATATGATTGAACGCATATTCTGCAGATTCTCTAACATCTAGAACAACACTATTGTTTTCATTCCGTTTGTTTTCAAGTTCTTCATTAGTTACTACATTGGGATGCTTTCTTTCTATTTTTTCATCACTAGCCGACTTTCTTAAATAATGTTTTAACACGTCGCCTTCTTCTAGTGTTCCTAAGTATTGATGACCAGTGCTCTCCGACCACGCTTTAATGTCCGCTGTTGATCCTTTATCTGTTGCCTGGACCTCTAATACTAGACCATCTGCTAGATTCTTCATCGTCTTTTTCGTTTTCACTATTGGCATTGGGCATGCTAATCCTTTTGCATCTAGTGTTTCGTTCGCCTTTATGTTTTCCATCATTATAGCCTCCTGTTTTATACCTATAGGGGTATTTATAATATTAAAAAAATTATTCGACTTTCCCTTCCCAAGAAAGCATTCCGCCTTCCATATTAATAACGTTAAACCCTTGACTTTCAAGTAGTTTCGATGCGCGACCACTTCTACCACCGGAACGACAAACCATAATATATTCTTTTGATTTATCTAATTCATGCATCCGAAACTCAACTAATCCTAATGGGATATTTACTGCTCCTGGAATTTTTCCTTCTGCGACCTCGTCTGTTTCGCGTACATCAATAATATCCGCCGCTTTCCCTTCCTTTACTAATACTTCTACTTCTTTAGCAGTTAATGTTTTCATTCTTTATTTCCTCCTTATCTTTTAGTTAGCTCCAGGCACTCATACCGCCTTTAACATTTGTAACTTGTTGAAAGCCATGTTTCTTTAACAATTTACTAGCCTTATTGCTTCTCATTCCACTCTGGCAAATAACGACAACCTCTTTTTCCTTTGATAAGTCATTTACTTTATTAGCTAATTGGTGAAGGGGAATATTTTTAAATCCACGAATGCTGTTCCCTTTAAACTCACTTGGTGTTCGCACATCGATATATTGTTTGTTTCTATCGTTCAACTGATTTTTTAAAGCTGTTGTCGAAATTTGTTTTACACCTTTTGACGGCAACATTTTCTGAATTAAAAAGAAAACAAGAAAGGCTGGGATGATATAATTTAAATACTCCATTTCTATCTTCCTCCTTATTTATGTAGGGGACAGTCTCCCCTAAGAAAATTAAATGAATAAGTTTACATTACCATCCTGAGCATCTGCTAAATATGCCGCAACACCAGCATAGTCGATATCATCCAATAATTCTTCTTTCTGAAGACCTAACAGATCCATTGTCATCGTACATGCGACTAATTTAACGTCTTGCTCGATTGCCATTTCGACTAATTGTGGTAGAGGCAGCGCGTTATGCTTCTTCATCACACTTTTAATCATCTTAGGACCAAAACCAGCAAAGTTCATTTTCGAAAGTCCCATTTTATCTGCACCTCTAGGCATCATTTTGCCGAACATTTTTTCCATGAAGCCCTTTTTCGTCATAATATTTTCCTCTTTACGTAAGGCGTTTAATCCCCAGAAAGTGTGGAAAATCGTTACTTCATGATCATAAGCAGCTGCACCATTTGCAATAATATAGGCTGCCATCGCTTTATCGTAATCACCACTAAATAATACAATGGTTGTTTTTTTCGTTTCTGACATAGTAGTGTCCTCCTTAACAATATCAATTACCAATACCTGTACAGGTATTTACTTTTTTAAAAAAATTACCCTTTTTTAATCCAAAACATGAAAATATCATTTGCTTCTTCTTGTTTCACTAGCTCATGCCCACCTGATTTCGCCCAAGCAGAAAGATCACTTTTGGCTCCTTTGTCAGTAGTATGAATTTCTAATACTTGACCTGATTCAAGTTCATTCATTGCTTTTTTTGTTTTAACGATTGGCATTGGACATGCTAATCCTTTTGCATCCACTATTTTATCTACTGTCATCTTTTTATTCCTCCAGTAACTTTTTATTTACCTTTACCCCTATGGGTATATTATCAAAACAAAAAAAGAAAGTCAACAAGTGAATTTCTTATCGGCTTTTCACAAGTAAGTTGACCGCTTCTTTTATTAATTCGTCTGTGTTTTCCCCGTTTTTTTCCGCCTCGAGAACACATTCAACTAAGTTTGAGCTTACAACAACGCCTACTGTTCTGTCCACTGCGGAACGAACTGCTGACAGTTGGGTAATCACTTCCTTACAATCCTTGCCTTCTTCCATCATTTTCAACACACCTCTAAGCTGGCCTTCCATTCGTTTTACTCTGTTTTTGACTTGATCGTTGTACTCCATAAGTGATTGCTCCTTCCTATTATGCTGGTTTGTATTTCGCTTTTTGTTTACATTTACAGCTTGTTAGTCTATATCCTACTACATTAATATCTTTTTTTCTAAGAAAGCGAATACTAATATTTTTTTCCAAACGATTAGATGCTACTACAAAAACTTGCATATGGGACAACTCATGATAATTTCTTGTTAAATACATAACCGGAATGTTAGTGGATCCTGGAATAGGATCATTATACGACTGAATATAGTCTCTTACATCTACCGTTTTGATTGAATCCGCACCTTGGTTGAGTGAACTTACACACGGAACTCCCCGAATAGGAACATACCTTATATAGAGGAAGCCAAGGATTATGCTAAGGAACAATATTAGCAACAGCAACATATATAAAACTCCTTAATTACCCTAAAAATGATTACTTACAAGACTTATAATATACCCTAATAGGTATATTGTCAACACTCTAATATAGAATACGAGATGTTAGGAACCATAACTAGATTAACCGCCTGTCTCACTACCATGTTTTCTTCGATTCCTCAACACCCTAAAGTAGAGGGATACTACCTGCTAATACGGGATAAATTGATGAAAAGCTATTTTTTTCTATCGGTTTATCCTATCAATAGTATAATAACTTTTCTTTTGGAAAAGATGCAATAATGTTCAGAATTTTTTATAGCGGAGGAGAAGTTATGAGTACAAACACAAAAAAAGGATTAATTAACATCGGTAGTTTTGTGTTAGGATTTGGATTTTTAGGTGCTTTAGATGGGATTGTTTTTCACCAATTATTGCAATGGCACAGCGTTATTATGGAAACCGATCGCCCTGGCCAAATAGCTAGCGACGGTCTATTTCATTTTGCTGTCACGCTTACGTTAGTTCTAGGTGGAATTCTTTTATGGCTAGCAGGAAACCCAACTAGTCTTTCCAAAGGGATTCGATTATTAGTTGGTGGATTCCTTATAGGTGGTGGTGCTTTTAATTTAATAGAAGGGATTGTAAACCACCATCTGCTACAAATTCACCGTGTAAAGCCGGGAGATCCTAATGCTTTGACCTATGATCTTGCATTTCTTGGATTAGGCATTCTTTTACTTGTTATTGGATATTTCATTAAACGAGGCGGAAAATCACAGCCTACAACACTAGGGGCATAAGGAAGGATAAAATGGAGGATAAAATGTATAGATTCATTAGCTTTTTCGTCATTTTTTCTTTTGTTTCCGTCATGCTTTACTTTCATCAACAAAATGGGCATGACAGTGCATCAAACCATGCAGAAAAACATCAGCGTATTGTCATCCCCTCATCTCAGTCCGTTCCTTCTATTACTGGATCTGTAACACAAGATCCATCAGGGACATGGCTGTTAACTATTAAAACAAATAATTTTCGCTTTACACCTGAAAAGGTAGGAACAGATGACATTCGTTATGATGAAGGGCATGCCCATTTATATATTAATGGTGAAAAAATTAATCGAATATACGGAAATTATTATAATGTAGATTCCCTTGAACCAGGAACACACCATATTAAGGTTACGCTTAATGGGAATAACCATGGCATTTTTACTCATAATGGAGAGGAAATTGCCTTCAATCAAACAATTAATATTCCTAAAACGAACTAACCTTTCCTGTGCCGGTTTTAGCGATATTTTCTTATAAAGTGAATTTGGTCAGTAGCGTATTCTTCTTTTCCTGTTCGAAGTGGAGCTCAGAAAAAGACTGTGTACTAACATTGTTATCTATTAATGTAGAATTTATCACTCGAAAGATTAAGTCTACATTAAGATTAGGATTGTCTTAATTGCCTAAAAAACATTGAGCGATATATGTTTTGATCCTATTGAATTTTTTCAATTATTAACTTAAAATTCATAGTATATATATAGGAATTAACGGGATATAGAAGGAGGCCTTGTATCATGAACGTTTTAAAACGACTTATGTACGAAAAGTGTCCGAAGTGTAATAAGAAATTGGAAACAAGTAAGTCCCATATCATAAATGCAGTTGTCATAAAGTCATGTCCTGAAAATCACTTTCAAAGAGAATATCATCCAGCTTTAGAAACCTATATAGAAAGTGATAAAGTTGGTTAAAACTATATTAATCTGTGGGGATATGTCACCTCCCCACAACTATTAAAAAAGTTGTATTTATTTTATTAGGCTGTGGTGGTAAATTTTCTGTTACTATTTTTCTAAATTCATCCCCAATAGGTCATCCATGTTTTTTCTCATATAAGACACCAAACCTTTCCGCTATACTCTCAGCTTCTACTTTTCCAGCCAACTATCCGGACGTCCGATGGAATTAATGACTAAAAGACCTGAGGTAATAGACCGCTCCATGCTTTTCGACAAGTTTTTCCTCTTTACCATCTTTCTAGGTTCTTACACATATCTCCCTTTGATTCTTTATAAAGCTAGACTAATTATCCCAAGCCTTTCCCTATCTTACATTGACCCTTTATGACATAATCCAAAGATAAAAATTACTATACTCATATGGGTATTTAATATCGTTAAATTGAGTAACAGGACTAGAAAAGTAAGCGGAATTACGGAAGGTAGAAGGAAAAGAGATTCTAATGCAGAAGTTTTGGTATAGTTCATGTTTACACTTTTACCAAAAAGGAGAGGTTTCACTTATGTACGAACTAAAAACAAAAGAAAATGACAACAGCGTCATGGAGTTTATTGAAAATGTTGAGAGCCCGAAAAAACGAGAAGATGCCTATAAATTATTAGATATTTTTACGGAGACAAGCGGATTTAAAGCGAAGATGTGGGGACCGAGTATTATCGGATTTGGTTCCTATCATTATAAGTATAAATCTGGTCACGAAGGTGATGCACCACTAGTAGGGTTTTCCCCTCGAAAAGCAAAAATCAGTTTGTATTTTGCAACAGGTGACACAAAGCGAGAAGAGTTACTAAAGGAGTTTGGAAAACATACGACAGGAAAAGCATGTGTCTACATTAATAAAGTAGCAGATATTAATGTTGATGTGCTAAAAGAATTAATTAATCAATCCATAAAATTTTTAAAAGAATCCTATCCGGATAATTAACTGTTTAAAAAGCGGAGTACATAATAGTTTTAGCTTGATGGTTGATACGTTTGGTAATAGTAGACGAAAACAAAATTCATCTCAAAAAATATTTAATCCTTTATCATACCTCCCTTTTCAATATGCTTGTAGACATTCTATTCACGATTTTAAAGTTGAGAGATAATCTTTTTAGTAAACATTAAAATTGTGAATAGTATTACTTCTAAGTATGCATAATACACTGAAAAGGAGTTGATATAATGGACCATATTAAAGCATTAGCAATAAAATTTATTTCTAGTTTTATTCTTTTGTATATTATACTAGGGTTATTTTATGACATGTCTTTCGGGAATGTTCTCCTCATCACTTTAGTTTTAGGAGCCGCTTCATATATAATTGGCGACATGTTTATTTTACCAAAAACTAATAACGCAATTGCTACGTTTGCAGACTTTGGACTAGCCTTTATGATTATCTGGTTAATGGGAGCAAACTTAACTAACGGAGATAATTTATTGACAGTCTCTTTCATTTCTGCAGCAGGAGTAGCACTATTTGAATACCTCTTTCACAAATATATCTCTAATCATGTTATGGCAAAAACAGAAAATGAAAATAATCGAACAGGAAATTTACGATACCAAACAGAAGCTTCAGAAGAGCTAAGCCCGAATAGAATGGATACGAAAGATGAAAACGAAGACGAATGATAGTCAATAAAGGATAGGTCATTCCTTTTCATTCACAGAAAAAGTCCCTTTCCGCTCCAACCCACTCCATTTTTTCAAATGTTGTTAAAAGTAACAACCTTTTAGAAAACACCCTAAAGAAAAAAGAGGCTGGGACAGATGGTTTCCAACCTCTTTTAAAATCATTATAAACTTGGGGGAATTAACCCGTTATTTTCTCTAAGAACAGACGGTAATGTATCATGAATATACGGAGGCGCAGGATTCAATTTTGGCTTTTTAGTACATGGAACCGGATTCTCCACATAGTTAAATGTTCCGAGTCCATCCATACTAGTCCCATGAGCCCAACGTCCCGTAGCACTTTTATTTCCTTGAGAAAGATTAAATAACGTATAAGAAACTTCTTGTTTTTCTAATTCTTTAGGGAATGTACTTGGCACGACAACATTCTCTTTTGCTTCGAGTTCCTTGATGGCTGCAATCCATTGATTTTGATGCATCCTATCACGAGCAATCAGCCATGATAGCATATCTTTTACACCAGGGTCACTTGTTGCCTCATATAATCTGACGGCCTGTAAACGACCTTGAGATTCAGCGTTGAGATTAGCCCTAAAATCAGCAAGTAAATTTCCACTTGCGATGATATAATCTGCTGTCCATTTATTTCCAACGCTGTCCGCAGGCATTGCCCCTAGGCCAGAAACAATCGCATGTTGAGGGTTCATCCCACCAAGAATAGCGGCAATGACAGGGTCCTTCGCAGCTTCTTCTAGATCTCCAACCGGTGCACCATCTAAAAGCCTTGCAATCATTGTTGCAAGCATTTCAATATGAGCTAATTCTTCTGTACCAGTATCCATTAGCAAGTCTTTATATTTTCCGTTTCCGCGCACATTCCATCCCTGAAACAGGTACTGTAAAGCAACCGATATTTCACCAAACTGTCCACCTAATATCTCCTGCAACTGTTTCGCAAAAAGCGGATCCGGTCTTTCCGGTTTTGCATGATATTGTAATTCTTTTCTATGAAAAAACAAACTACACACCTCACTGTAATAAATGTCATTCTATTAGCCTCGACTTATTGTATTACAAGTGATAGTAATGGGTGTATGTCCTTTAAAAATTCGTTCCTTATGAACGTTTTATGAGAATAATAAATAGGGAACAGAAGATATGATATAATTCGGCTTCCCCTGCCCTAGATTAAACCCAAACAGAAGAAGTTTCTAACCAAATAGTGCTTTTACTCCTTGATATCCAAAATACACACCAAATCCGATTAATGATATACCGGATATAATAGAGATAACTTTAAGGCTTGTATCATTTAAAAATTTTCGGAACCCAGTCGTCAATCCTGCAACAAAAAGATCCCATAGAGTTAAACCAATAAATATCATACAACTGTAGAGCAATAGCTGACTAGTCCCATTCATTTGCGCTGTTTTTGCTAATACGGACCCATATATTCCTAGCCAGAAAAGAATAGATAATGGGCTCGTTATAGACATAATAAATCCAGTAAGAAAGCATTTAAATAAGGATTCTTTTTTTCTGCTTTGCGTCAAACTAACAGCATTCACCCCTAAAATGCTTTCAACTCCTGAATAGATAAGTATAAAGCCACCAAATAACCAAAGAAAAATTTGGACTATAGGAATTCCTAAAAATTGAACCATTCCCAAATACACCAACAGCATAAAGAAAGCATCCGCAATCATCGAACCAGCTCCTACGATCCACGCGTGCCAGAAACCGTTCTTTATCCCTTTATCTAGTCGAGCAGAGTTTACCGGGCCAATCGGCGCTGCTAATGTTATTCCTAAAAATATATAACTAATAAAAATACTTATACTCAAGAAAAACACTCACCCCCACAATAGATAACTTGTACATTCTATGTTAGGAGTTCTATTCTAATACTTTATTTTCAATAACTATATTAACTCATGCCCCCTCCCCTATTGTCACAACTCAGAAACTTTCTCATAAAGTAATTTAGTCAATTACCTAATTACATTGATAAAAATTAACCTCAGAGAATAAAGTGGAGAAATTAACACATTGAACGGTAGTAATAACCTAGAAGTAAAATTATTATCGTTAAAAATTTACACTAGATTACTTATCTAACTGGAGGATGATTAAATGAGTAATACAGTAGCTATACCAAACGGATACAAATCTAAGCTTGATTTAATGCATACAGAAATCGCCATTAAAGAGATAAAAGATCATTTTGAAGATAAACTCTCAGAAGCATTAAACTTAATAAAAGTATCAGCCCCTTTACTTTTAAATAGCGGAAGAGGAGTAAATGATAATTTAAACGGTGTGGAGCGAATCGTCTCCTTTGATGCGTTAGACCTGAAGGATACACAAATTGAATTAGTTCAATCCTTAGCAAAATGGAAAAGGATGGCTCTAGCTAGGTATGGTTTTACCTTTGGTGAGGGACTCTACACAAACATGAATGCAGTAAGAAGAGATGAAGTATTAGACAATCTACACTCCATGTATGTTGATCAATGGGACTGGGAGAAAGTTATAGCAAAGGAGCAACGTAACCTTGATACATTAAAAACCGAAGTGAAAAAAATTTATCATGCAATGAAAGAAACTGAAAGCTATATGTATGAATTCCATCCTGCGCTTAAGCCTATACTACCAGATGAAATTTATTTTATCACAACGCAACAGCTTGAACTATTGTATCCTAATCTTACTCCAGAGCAAAGAGAAGATGTAATTACAAAAGAACATGGCGCTGTTTTCATCATGCAAATTGGCGAGGTACTACGTTCGGGAGAAAAGCATGGTGGGCGTTCGCCAGACTATGATGATTGGACGTTGAATGGAGATATCATATTTTGGAATCCCCTCTTGGAAAGATCTTTTGAAGTTTCTTCCATGGGTATTAGAGTAGATGAAAAAACTTTATTAAAACAACTAAAACTTGCAAATAATGAAGAGAGACGTGTACTTGATTATCATAAATCCGTTTTAAACGGAGACCTTCCCTATACAATCGGTGGGGGAATAGGACAGTCTAGATTATGTATGTTTTTCCTAAAGAAAGCTCATATTGGTGAGGTTCAGGCTTCTGTATGGAATGATAAAATTTTAAAGGATTGTAAAAAAAGAAATATAACTCTTTTGTAATGAGATATAATCAATTAGGAATAAAAGGGCCTTATCCCTTATAGGTAGAAATAAGGCCCTACTCTTATTGTAATTGGTTGTTTTGTTGGGTTTGCGGCGCCTGTTGGTTATTGCTTGCCATCCCTGTCATTCCTGTAATCATATTTTGTAACTGTCCAGCACGTCCAGTCATCAAACTATAAGTTGCTGCTCCCACACCAATAGAAGCTACTATTGGTAACCATGCAGAATTTTTCATTTGCATTATTGCTTCACTCCCTAACAAATTGCTTTACAGCCTTTTTATTTTGTCATTAGTCTTTCAACAATATGTTAGTGAGTTATTTCCATGATTAAACTGTTTATGCTTTTGACTAAACCGCTAAAAAGTCAAGGTAACAACTGTAATTGAGAAATGGAAAATTAAAATAAAAAAACACCTAAGAGATTTTATCTCCTAAGTGTTTTAAAACCTAATTATTCTTTTGATTAAAATTGAGTTACTTTATTATACAGTTTACCAACTTGCTTTTTTTACACCTGGAATTTGTCCCTTATAAGCAAGTTCACGAAAACAGATGCGACATAATTTGAATTTTCGAAGGACAGAATGTGGACGACCACAATGTTCACAACGAGTGTATTCTTGTACTGAAAACTTTTGTGTTCTTTTTTGTTTTTCAATCATTGATTTCTTTGCCATTCTTTTTCCTCCTATTTAACTAATAATATATATATAAGCCTTAACATTAGTATCTAGATAATATAAAAATAGTAGCTAAGTCCTTAGCTACTATTTTTGCCTGGCAACGTCCTACTCTCGCAGGGGGAGATCCCCCAACTACCATTGGCGCTGAAGAGCTTAACTTCCGTGTTCGGCATGGGAACGGGTGTGACCTCTTCGCCATAATTACCAGACGAATATTTAATTGAAGAGTTGTTCCTTCAAAGCTAAATAAAATGAATTGTTTTGCAATCATTCCATCGTATCAACATTTATTAATGTATCACTTATTTTCGCAGAAGTCAACTTCATAATACATTTTCCCTTACACTTCTATCAATACGTTTGAATAATAGAACGGAAACTAAAAACCTCTTCCAACTTTCCTCTTCATTATTTATTTTAAAAATCTTTAACAGTTATTAAAACGACAATTAGCCTTTTCAACGATATTTTACAGATTATTTTCCCGGATTGTATCAACTTTTCTTCTATTAAAGAGCGTTTCGGGATTTACTAAATAGAAGATAACAAAACTTCAGGAACTTTTAAGCAAATTGTTCCGTAAAATGAACTACCCCCACTTAGCTAACGCTTGAAGTGGGGGATTCCTGCGAACACTAGTGTATCCACCAGTTTTTTAGCAGGCTAACCCCGCAGCTCCTGCGGTTATTACTCACTATCTTGTACGTTGGATTCTCCACACTCCCTACTTTTGCTTGGTTTTCGCTACTTCGGTGAGTGTGGGACGACGGAACGTTGAAGATTTTACGTTGCAGACGTTTTTCCTGCAACAACCCTATATCTTCAGTTTTCAAAGAACAACCTGCACAAGAAAATTATAGCACATATGTTCTTGTTGTTCAACAACTTTGGCTAACGTCAACTGACATTCATCCCCTCCCTACTCATTGGGCTACCGCCCTCCACATTCCTTGAAGAAGGGGTATTCTGTCGGAAGATGATAAATAAGGCTTTCTCAAATAAAAGAACAGTAAAGAAAAATAATGAATTATCCGTTCGGTTGTATTCCTAAGGAAACACAAAATTAAATACTCAAAAATGGAGGACTTAAGTTGAGATATTTTTATATCCCCCCATATATACCACCGCATATATATAAGTATTATTTTCTTCAAAAATTTAACTTTTCTAAAGATGGCGTAAAGTACTATCCACATCATTATTCAATTGAAAGTATAGTCCACGGAGATCATATTTATCAAAGTTCATTTGTACCCTTTGGATCATCTAACAGAATATATCAAAAGCCTCTCTTTATAAGTTCGATTCAGAGGTGCGAAATTTGATATAACTATTAGTGAAAGGCCCGCCCTCCGTACTTATTAATAAATTGTAAACATACGAAAAGGAGTTGAAATGCTTACCCAACTCCTTTTCGTATGTCCTTTAGACTAGCCTACAACTGATGCTGGAGATTAGTTACTATTATTTTTATAAAACGATTTTTTCTACTTCAAGTGGTCTAAGAGCGTTTGTGTAGTTAATATAAATAAATGCATCATACCGTTCCGATATCACGGAAGGTACATAGTTTCCGTAGTGTTCATACCTAGGATTATAAACGACACCAATGGCTCTATGACCAATTGTTTGACGAAAGAAATGTTTGTTTTCTTTGTCAAAAATTAATAGTTTGTCATCGGGGCCTGCCTGGTGCATAGCATCTTCCCAGCTACCAGCTTGGGCAGGAGGAGTAATCATTCTTTCAAGGTTCACACCCCATTGGTCCGCTGCAATCACGGTTCCACGATGGGTCCCGAACCCAACGATAAATAACTCGTCCTTTCCCTTTTGTTCCCTTAATAATTGACCTACGTTGACAATTCCTTCATCAGCCATATCTGTTGCTCTAGCATCTCCTACATGTGTATTGTGTTCCCAGATAATCCCCTTCGCCGGACTGCCATAAAACTCACTAAGTTTATTAATCACTTCCACCATGTGACGATCACGAATATTCCATGATTCATTATCATTTATAACCATTGTTCTGTAGTAATTCTCCGCATTTGCGGTTATGATTGCATTTACTTCAAGATTTAAACTACTTTCTTCTTCGTCCGTAAAACTATTTTTGTTCAAAGAGATATCAGTTAAAAGTTTGATTACCTCTTCATGACACCCCTCAGAATAAAAGGAGGCAGATACGCCATATTTTTCAGGCCGCCGATTAAATGGTTCAAAACACGCAAATGCCTTTTTAGCGGTTTCTATTTGTGGAAAATTTATTTTTTCTAAATACTTGATGATTTCATCCATTGATTCCCATAAGCTATAAACATCAATCCCATAAAACCCTACTTTCTTCTCCTTCGGCTGTTTTTGATTGTATTCCTTTAACCATTCGATAAGCTCTGCCATTTCTTCATTCGCCCACATCCATGTAGGCCAGCGGTTAAATGATTTTAAAACATCTCGAGCATTATCATGCGTTTGGTCGAAGCCTTTAATATAACGGTTTACTTGTTGGCACGCAGGCCAATCTCCTTCGACAGCTAAGAAAGTAAAACCCTTTTCTTCAATAAGTTTTTTGGAAAGTTCTGCTCTCATTTTATAAAATTCAGAAGTCCCATGTGATGCTTCCCCTAGTAACACATACTTTTTTTGATCAATCTCTTGAAGTAGAGAATTTAAATCATTTAATTCCTCAATCGGCTTTGCATAATCCTTAATGGCATGAATTAATTTTTCATTCATTTTCATCCCTCTTTTTTCGTTACTAGATTATTGTTTATATTCAGCATTGTATGAATTCTCACCGGAATGAACGGATAAAAGGGTATCGGCATATCCCACAAGGCGATTGACAATCTCATCTGAAACTGCATAAACAAGACGATGCAACTCGTTCCTATGTAATGCTGGATCATCAAAAATGATTGTCGTATTAATAAAAATATGTTTTGTATCGTAAAGGTTATAATGAATAATCGCTTTACCAGGTGCTCCACCTGTAACCGGATCCTTAAAACTTGGCAAAAAAACGTACCATTCTTCTGCAGAAGGCGATCGGAAATTTTTTGTAAATGTCATACCCTTAATCTCATCTTCTATTTGTTTCTGGATATCTTCGTCCACTACATCCATTATATTATTGTCCATTTCATTCCCTTCTTCCTGACATTTTATTCTGCTGGATTTGACTCAACAGCAATTTCGTATGCATCAAGAATCATTTCCGTCTTATCCTGATCATTTATGCCTACAAGATACTGCTCCCCTTCTTTATTTTCTACTTGCATCACAATCGTCTCGTTCACATCTTCGGCTGATTTTAGTAATGCGTATGTTTGCTCCTCCATATCAAATAAACCCTCAACAGAAAACTGTTGTTCTATACCCTCTTCATCTTCGACTGTAATATAATCTCTTTCTTTTCCATTAGCCATCCTCTACACCTCCGTTATTTTTAAGGTTAGTGTCTCCTAAAAAATTGGTTTTAAAGAATGAAAACAGTGGAATATTTTTCGTGGTGAGGATGCTCCGTATTAAAACGGAAGCAACCTTCTAAATAGCTAACGCTAAAAAATAAAAAAGGAACCAAATAAGCTTTAATAGCCTTTTAGTTCCCTTTTGTAAAATAAAATCAAATCTCATTATTCACTTTATGCCTCACCCTTATTATTACTAGTAGTCTTTGTACTACCTGACTTCTTTACCCCTTTACTTTTATATGGTTTGGCACTCTTTGCTTTATTCTCACTAGCTTTCCAACGAGTCCAGCCCTTCTTACCTGTTCCTCTACCAGTTCCACCTTTTCCTTTAGCTTTACTCATATAATCACTCCATTATTATTGTACGTTCAGTTACTAGTCGTTGGTTCGTTTTATCCATTTTACCTTGTTTCTAATCACCCATGATGAACTATACGCCATTTAACATGTCCGGCATTATGTATGAAAAAAATAAACCAAAAGTCCATTATACTTAATTTCCTCCAACTATCTTCCTGTAGAAGCCTCCGATAAAAAGATAGCATTTCTTCTTACGAGAAGATACCCCCTAGCTAAATGTTTTTATCTCTAGCAAAAAAACAAAATGGATCTAGTGCATCTGACTAGATCCTCTTTCTAACAGCTTCCCTTATTGATTCAACCATGTCGTCTGATAAATTTGCTGGCAAAGATGTTTCATTCTCAAAAACCCAGGAATTAAGTATTTCAAGGTCTGCTTTATTAAATGTAATGCTATAATCTTTATTATTTTGAGTAAAATCAGCTGTAACCGTTTCTTCGCCATCAAACCCGTCATCAATAATCATGTTATTTATTTGATAGGGATTCATGATGCACTCTCCTTTTATGTGTATAGAATTAACTTTCTATCGACATTTATTCACTTCTTCTAGACTCTCAAATAGAAAAAGTAACACCACTAAGTTTTATTAAGGTTGTTTTTATAAAGTGTATTATTTGTAGAAAATGGACCGTTCCTTTCCCCTGCAACCCACTCTATGTTTTCAACTGTTGTTAAACGCAACAATCTTCTAGAAAACAGCTTTTATTAATGCAATACATCATTTTTATTATCGATGTATAACGTACCATCTTTTTGTACTTCAGCATAAAAAACATCCGAAATGGAATGAACGCCTGCTGATTGTAACTGTTGTTCCAACCACTCTTTATCACGGTTCATTTTTTCCAAATTCGTAGTATTTATTTTTCCGTCGGATACAACAGTCGTTGAAATAGGGAAAATATCAGCCTTAACTTGTTGAATATTCATATCACTTTTCGTCAAAGGTTGCTTTGCTTCTTTTTTCATTACAGATAGTTTTCCATCCGTTTCAAAAATTGCATAATCAACATCAGCGACAGAAAATACATTTTTCTGTCTTAGTAAAGAATTCAAAGCGTCTATATCTAGGCGTACTTTACGAAGTTCCTCTTCCATGATCTTCCCTTTTTTAATAAGAATTCTTGGTTCCCCTTCAATAGCTACACGAACTTTTTTAGATTTTATATCTAAAAGCCCCATAACAATTGTAAAAGCACTCCAACATACTAAAGCGATCACTCCATTGCGAACACTTAAAGTGGAATCAATTGCAAGTGATGCCCCGATGGTACCGATTGCAATACCTGATACAAAATTAAAAAAAGTCAATTGGGACAGTTCTTTTCTGCCCATAAGCCTTGTTAAAACTAATAAAGTTGTAAAAGCAAGTGTAATCCTAAGTACAAGTTCTATAAGCGGCATATGTAAAACTCCTTAAGGTATTTTTTATGGGACCTAAGCATAAATTCCCTCATTCACTCAAAAAAATACATCTATTGCAAAAAAGAAGCTAAACAGCCCAAACTTTATGGGTTAAGTTCCTAAAATCCTTGTTGTTCATACACTAGGGTTGAATAATGGAAAAGGAGAGAAAGAAATGGAGCATAGTTATCTCGCTTGGCATGAAACACTTGAACTACATGAGTTAGTTGCATTTAATTCAATCGGTTTAATGAAGCTAAAAAGAGGTATAAAAGAAATCCAGGATAATAATTTAAAAGGTATTTACCAACAAACAATTAAAGAGCTTGAAATGAACGTAAAAGAGCTTCTTCAATTCTATCCACAGGCACCCCACCCCAATAACTCGAGTGAATACCGTAACGCTGATAGCTTCTTAGCAGGAGATTTACTAGCTTTTGCAAAAACAGCAGTAAGAAACTACGGGATTGCCATCACCGAAACAGCTACACCCGCTCTAAGAGGAGTATTAAAAAAACAACTGAATCAAGCCATTAATTGTCACGAAAGAATTTTTTCCTATATGTATAATAACGGCTTGTATCCTTCTTATAATTTAAATGAGCTTCTTCAAAATGATATGATGCTTGCTAAAAAGGCTCTGTCCATGTAAATATCTACATTCTAAGAAATTTCAAGTAGGAATGAAGTAATAGCGATACTTACTTCATTCCCATCAATGATGATACTTTCCTAATTCTTCATAGTGGGAATATGCATGACATTTTAGTCAAGTTACTTTTAAGGCGAAATTCACTTAATAATTTTGGATATACAAATCCCCTCCAGGCTCCCACTCTGCATAGCTTATTTCCTTAGGCCCTACCCCTTTAGCCTTTAGTTGCTTATGGAGCCACTCCTCATCCACTCCAACCTTTTGCAAGTTCTTTCGCAATATTTGACCATCACTAATGACTGTAAGAGGAATGGTTCTTTTCCCTCCTTTAATTTTCAAGTCCTGAAGTGTAGGTTGGTCAGACTCATACTTGCGTAAAACACTAATTCCCCCATTAGTTTCCAAAATAGCATACTCTACATCCTGGAGAGAAAAAATGTCCTTAGAACGCAGCAGCTGTTGTAGTTGATCAACATCCAGTTGATTTTTTTTCATCTCATTCCAATCTAATTTTCCTTCATTGATAATCATAGAAGGCCTTCCTTCTAGCGCAAAACGAAACCTTCGAGATTTTTGTGTTACAAACTCTGTAAGATAGATAAGACCTCCCCAAACGACAATGGAAAAGGTGATTTTTGAAAGCCCGATTTTATCGTCAAAGATTGCACTTCCTACAAACTCACCTAATACAAGTGCCGATATAAAATCGAAGGGAGTAATTTGACTAATTTGTGTTTTTCCTAGGCATTTAATGATAACAAAGAGGATCACGTATCCCCCTACAAGTTCAGTGAAAATTTGTAAGTACATCATACAATCCCCTCCACTAGCCACTTTTTATTTCCTATTTATCAGAACACCCGGTTGTCTTGATAAATTCTGCGCTTTTACGATTTAAGCATATTTAATTGTTCTTTTCTTTTCCTTTTTCGGCTTTATAAAGAGAAGCACAATAAGTAAGGCAATAAGACTAGTTCCCCCTGATAAATAAAAAATAAGATGCTCTGAAATAGACATCACGTAAGCATATGCAGGAGGACCAGCAGCAACACCAATAAACCTCATCGCACTATAAAAAGAGGTAATCGTTCCCCGCTTTTCCTTCTCGATTCCTTCTGTTATCAAAGCATCGAGACATGGGAGTGCCACCCCAATTCCAATTCCGCTAAAAACGAGAAAGATAAGCAAAAAGATAAACGAGTGTTGGAGACGTAATGCTACAAATGAGAACGCTAGTAAAGCCATTCCCCCCGCGATAACCAGTTTCATTAACCCTTTACTTTGACCAATTTTCTTTCCGGCTATAAAGGAACTTGTAGAGAGAAAGAGTAAAGGAACAGCAAGTAGTAATCCTTTATTTACTCCATCAATGTGATACTTCGTTTCTAACATATCGGAAAGATAAAATAGAACCCCAAATAAAATAAACATAATAATACATCCCACTACAAAAATGGCATAAAGCCATCTTCCTTTTTCTTTAAACGTTCCCTTTACAGATTTAATAAATTCAGCAACAGATTGTTCTTTCCGATCATGCTTTGGTATTTTCACAAAAAAGACGATAAGTAATACACTAACTAAACTAAAAAAGGGAATAAACCAAAAAGGCAAAAACCAAATAAATGAGGCTAACACAGCTCCAATAATGGGACTTAACACTTTTCCGGCAGTATTGGAAGTTTCAATTAACCCCAACCCCGATGTAATTTCTTTATCACTCTCAAACATATCTCCAATCATTGGAATAACAATAGGTGCCGCACCAGCGGAACCGATCCCCTGCAACACCCTCCCCAACAGTATTATGATGAAAGGATCTTCCATTTTCCAAGAAGCCCAACCTGCAATCCCTCCTCCAATTCCTGCAATAATCAAACAGGGAACCATCACAAATTTTCTACCAAAACGGTCTGATAAATAACCGGCTATAGGTATTAAAATAATAGCAACAATAGAATAGACTGTAATGATTAAAGAAACTTGAAACGGTGTTATTCCTAGCTTCTCTTCAATGATTGGTAAAACAGGGATAAGCATGGAATTTCCTAATGTCATCACCAGTGGAACTGATGATGTTGCTAATAAACTAACCTTCTTTGATTTCATTCTCGTCACCTTTTTAAAAATTTTTAGTAAAAATATACAACCTATACCAGAAATAAAGATAGCCTAGTGGTAACTATTAAATGTAAAAAAGCGAACTTTAAAATTTCAACTGCATTGAAAGAGACAAGCATAATAAGTAGTATGGGATATTTTCTAAAGAATATTCTATTGAAACCAATGAATAATAACTAACAATTTAGGCAAATTAATACCGGTAATAAGAAAGCACACTTATTATTTTTTCAAGACTATTTAGAAACAAATAGTAGATATTCCAATCCCTGTAATAACTTAACTTGTCCCCTTAAGAAATCAGGGTTTTTTTCACGTAGTTATGAAGCGTGGCTAGTTTTCCAATGAGGTGAGTAAATTATAACTAAATGAATTACCTATGGAATTCTAGGTTTAAAAAATGAAGGACAAGATAATAGTAAAAACACGAAAGATAAAAGAGGTGAACTTCATGGCAAATAACAAAGAGGAACAAATGGCTACAGACGATGCTGTATTACTAATGTTTTTAACGTTAGTCGAAGAAGATGGAATGGAAGTAGCAGTAACTCTCAATGTTAATGGTGTCGTCGTTTCAGGTACTCTAATAGGAGCAAGTGCCTACTATGAAGGGATTACAGAATCATCCAAAAAGTTACAGGATAGTACTATGTCAAAAATTATTACAAAAAAATTCACTGACTTAAAGGAAGGGTATTCGAAACAAAAGCAAGAGCAAGACGAAAAAGAGGAGAAAGATAAAGAAAACGCAGCAACTTTTATCCACTTAAAAAATGCTAGATATTTCGGTACAGTTGGTCAACCTACCACCAACAACGGCACTTGGTGGAGAGGAAAAATTTCTTCTGTAGATGGTTTCTCATTTGATTCTCTTGTTTAAAATAAATACCACTTTCTAGGTCTTAAAGGTATCGAAAAATAAAGGGTTTCCCATTTATTTCACGATACATAATCCAATCATTTACATCAAACAATAGTGCCTAGTTAAGGAGGTATTATATTATATGAGTAATGCTAGCAATGAGGGCGATTTAAAATGGTGGCAATTATCATTAATTGGTATTGGCTGTACCATTGGAACAGGTTATTTTCTTGGTTCAAGTATCGGTATTGGCATAACAGGGGCCTCCATTGTTTTTTCATTTATATTGGCGGCACTTGGAACTTATATTGTATTTAATGTTTTGGCAAAAATGACGGCTGAAGATCCTCAAGAGGGTTCGTTTTGTTATTATGCTGGAAAGGCCTTCGGAAAATGGGCTGGGTTTAGCTGCGGATGGAATTATTGGTGTTCCAATATTCTTATTATGGGTAGTCAATTGATAGCCCTTTCTATCCTTTCACGTTTTTGGTTCCCTCATGTGCCTCTGTGGGTTTTTGCAGCAGGGTACGCCATTCTTTCCATCATTATTGTTTTAACAGGTACAAATGGTTTCGATAGAATAGAAAACATCCTAGCTGTCGTAAAATTTGCAGCAATTGTCATGTTCATTATTCTCGCCATTGTTGCACTATTTGGTTGGATAAGTGGTGATGCCAGACAGCCTGACTTACCTACGAAAGCCAATGAACTATTCGCGAATGGATTTAAAGGGTTTTGGTCCTCCCTCATTTATGCATTTTACGCGTATGGAGGAATTGAGGTAATCGGAATTTTATCGATGCAGCTAAAAAAGAAAGAAGATGCTCCAAAGGCTGGGACAGTCATGCTGTTTAGTTTGATGGTCGTTTATGTAGCATCACTAGGACTCGCGGTAACACTTGCATCTCTAAACGCATTTCATGAGAAGGAAAGTCCCTTTGTAACAGCTTTAGCAGACTATAACCTCGCCTTTTTCCCTCATGTATTTAATGGGGCCATTATTATAGCAGGCTTTTCCACTATGACTGCCGCTTTGTTTGGGGTCACGAACCTTCTTGTAACATTAGCAAAAGACGGAGATGCTCCCGCTCTTTTTGCAAAAAAGAGCAAGAAATTAAAAGATATGCCTATTCCATCTTTAGGACTTGCAACTGTGGGATTATTGGCATCTATTATCACAGCCTTATTACTACCAGGGAAAATATATGAGTACATTACAACAGCAGCAGGCATTCTATTGTTGTATAACTGGTTCTTTATCATTATTTCTTCCCTTCGAATTCTTACATTTACCTTATGGAATAAAATTTTTGCCTTTATAGGTTTGATATTGATTATAGCTGCTGTTAGCGGAACATTATTAGAAAAAGAAATTCGACCTGGTTTCTTTGTTAGCTTATTGTTTGTAGCTATTATTGGTTTAGTATGCCTTAGAATGAAGAAAATCTGGAAAAAGCCAAAGAGTGACATTCGGTATTATTAGCAATAAACGGTTGTTTGACACTTATTTGACCAGAGTAATGTGATGTTGCTGAGATACATTCATACAACAGGGCTCAATTTAGTACGAAATCCCTCTAAATTGGCCCTGTCCCCCTCCCACTCTAGGTATGTAAAAATAAATAGGGATTGCCCCCCTTGTTCGTTTCGGGTGCAATCCCAAATGTTCAGCTAAAAAACAATACTCTTTACAAAACATCCTAATTTTCATACCTGTAGATTCCATTACTACCTATATTACAAGACCACCATCAACACTAAGAATTGATCCGTTTATATAACTTGCATCATCAGAAGCTAAAAATAAGTAAGCTGATGCAATATCCCTAGACCTCCCAAGCTTTCGCAATGGCGTTTTTGCTTTCATCATATCTAAAACTTTTTGCGGAACCTTTGCAGTCATATCTGTTTCAATAAAACCAGGTGCGACCGCATTGACTCTAATTCCTTTTGGACCAAATTCTTTTGCCCAACTTTTCGTCAGTCCGATGACTCCTGCTTTTGTTGCAGCATAATTTGTTTGACCGATGTTACCATGAATTCCTACAACAGACGAAGCATTGAGGATAACGCCCGCCCCTTGTTCTAACATAAACGGGGCAACTGCTTTTGTACATTTAAATACTCCTGACAAATTCACCGAGATGACCTTTTCCCATGAATCTTCGTCCATTTTTGTCAGTAATCCATCAATCGTTATTCCTGCATTATTGACCAATATATCAATTTTCCCATATTTCTCTAGTATTTTTTGTACCATCCATTCTACTTGTTCTGTATCTGTAACATCGGCAGGAATAAAGGTTATTCGCTTATCATTTCCTAGTTCGTTTTGCATTTTCCTACCCGCTTCTTCATTAAAATCACTAATAACGACATTTGCTCCTTCATGCAAAAATTCCTGAGCAGTAACCTTCCCAATCCCATTGGCTCCTCCGGTAATTAATGCCACTTTCCCTTCTAACCTCATTAATTATCCCTCCCATTTATATAGAAGAAACTAGAGGAAACATTGTACTCGTTCTCTCCTCTAGTTTAAATCGTTTTACAGTTTGAAATTAAGCTTTAAAGTTACGTTTATCCACAACACGCTTTGCTTTAAACTGCGTTCTTTCTAAAGTACCCATTGGAAGTAATTCGATTTTAAATGTTACGCCAGTCTCTCTTTTCAATCCTCGGGAAATTTCCTCCCTTAATTCTTGCTTATTTCGGGATCCTAATGTTTCACATCGAATTGTTACTTCATCCATAATATTTTCACGATCGACAACCATTATAAACTCTTCTCCGAGTCCATCCATATTTCTAATCACATTCTCTACTAAACTGGCATATACATTAACTCCCCGAACGGTTATCATGTCATCAATTCTTCCATAAATACCTTTAGGAAGACGAGGGTATACACGTCCACACGGGCAAGGTTCATCTGTCCATGTAGTTAAATCTCCTGACCAGTAACGAATTACTGGTTGTGAAGTTCTTTCTAATGGTGTATAAACGGGTACACCTTCCCCACCGTACGGCACAAGTTTTTTACTATGTTGATCAACTACTTCTGTATACACAATATCTTGCCACAAATGGACTCCTTTTCTATGTTCGCATTCCGTATTACTCATCCATGGTGTAACTTCCGCCATCGTACCCGAATCAATACAAATACCACCAAACGTCTCTTCAATTTTCCGCTTCGTTGATGGCACACCAGCACCCGGTTCTCCTGAGAAAAATAAAATTCTAAAGCCGAATTCTTTCGGATCGACACCCTTTTCTTTTGCCTTTTCAGCAAGATATAAGGCATAGGATGGAGTACCATAAAATACAGTAGGTTTTACGTCCTTAAGCCAAGGAATTGCTTTCTCTGTTTGTCCCGATTGTCCTGCCCCAAACGGGAATGTTTGAGCTCCTAGTCTTTCTGCCCCAATAAGTGCTCCCCAGCTTCCTATATATAAACTTAGTGGTGAACCAATAAACACTAAATCACTTGGTCGCATTCCAAAACTCCACATAATGCGTGCATGCTGATGGGCAATTCTCTCCCAATCCTCCTTACCAAAGGAGAATATCGTTGGTTTTCCTGTAGTACCGGAAGTTCCTTGAATACGGTGAACTTCCGAACGTGGAATACAAACATTTGATCCAAAAGGTGCGTATTCTTCCAAATCTTCTCTGATTTCTACTTTCGTTGTAATGGGTACCTGTTCATAGTCCTTTAAATTTTTTATATCATCGGGATGAAAATCAACTTTTTTCCATTTTCGTTGATAGAATCCAGAGTTTTCATAAGCATACCTCATCACATGCTTCAATTTCGCAAAAACAATTTCGTCTAATTCCTCTTTAGAAGCCGTTTCAATATCTTTATACCAATATTTCTCATTATCTTCTGGAATATAATCACTATTATATTTTGGTGGCCATTGCTGGACAAGCGAGGTTTTTGGCATATTTTTACCCCCATCACTATTAGTAAATAAAAACTCCTCACAAACTTTCCTATGATTCTATGAAAAATTACAAATGAGCATATAAGGGGGGATTACTCCCCCACCTCTTTTTAGGTAATTCCGTTCTTTACCTTGGATCGGATAAACGTAGCAATACTTTCAATCCTTGTCTCAGGGCCAAACACTTCCGCAATTCCAGCTTCTTTAAGAAGCGGAATATCATCTTCGGGAATAACGCCTCCCATAACGACTAATGCATCTACTCCTTTTTCCTTCGCAATTTGGACAACTTTGGGACCTAATGTTAAATGATTCCCACCTAATGTGCTTAATCCAATAACATCTGCACCTTCTTGAATAGCTGCATCTACAATTTGTTCTGGAAACTGATTCCCTAAATAAACTACTTCCATCCCTTCATCTCTCAACATCCTTGATACAACTAGGGCACCACGCCAATGGATATCTAATCCAAGTTTCGCCATTACTACTTTTACATGCATGAAGAATTCCTCCCCCAATTTTTTATTTATCTAAATTAAGCTAATGGAAATTGCCAAAGACCAAATTCTTCACGAAATACTTCTTCTATTTCACCTAATGTACCGTAAGCTAACACCACATCTTTTATATAAGGCATTAGGTTTACATCTTCATGGCACTTTTGTCTCAGTGTAGCAAGCGCATTTTCAACCTTTTCCTTATTTCTTTTTTTACGAAGATTTTCTAATTTTTCTTTTTGACGCTTTTCTGCATTTTCCGGGTATCGGAAAACTTCTACCTTCGTCTCGTTTTGTTCTGTTGGGAAATAATTAAGGCCTACTATTTTATGATTGCCTCTTTCGATATCCTGCTGCATTTTGTAAGCGTAATCCGAAATCTCACGATGCAACCAACCTGATTCCACTACCGATACAATTCCGCCTTTGGATTCTATTTCTGAAATATAATCACGAATACGTTGGGCCATTTCTTGAGTGAGATTTTCGACAAAATACGAGCCTGCTAGGGGATCAACCGTATTAACGACATTGGTTTCTGCCTGTATAATTTGTTGTGTTCTAATCGAAATTAATGCGGATTCTTCTGTTGGAGCGGAATATGCTTCGTCATAGGAGTCAACATGTAAAGATTGTGCTCCCCCTAGCACTGCGGCAAGACCTTGAATGGCTGATCGAGCGATATTATTAAGTGGTTCTACTTTTGTCAGGGTAATTCCAGCCGTTTGGACATGGAAACGCATTAAATGCGATTTAGCTTCTTGTGCATGGAAGCGTTCTTCCATTACTTCATGCCACACTAATCTAGAAGCTCTACATTTCGCAATTTCCTCAAAGAAATCATTGAATAAGTTCCAGAAGAAGGATAAACGTTTTGCGAAGTCATCAATTTTATTTCCTCTTCTAATTAATTCTTCTGACGTCGCAATCGCATTAGCGATGGCACATGCAACTTCCTGAACAGCCGTCGTTCCTGCTTCCCGTAAGTTATAACCGTTGTAGCTTACAGGGTTCCATCTAGGAAGATTTTTACTTGCGTATTCAATCGCATCACATTGTAATCGGAATGATGCTTTCGGCGGTAAAACTTCTAAAGAACTTCCGATAGCCGTCTCCATTAGAAAATCATTTTGATTTGTACCGGAAAGCTTTTCTAACGGGATTCCCTTCTTTTCTGCCATGGCTGCAAACATCGCCATTACCACCACGGTTGTACTCGGAAGGTGCGTAACAATATTACTTGAAATTTCATCAATTGGGATGCCTTCATACAATGCTTCTATATCTTCTAACGAATCAATTGCAACGCCTGCTGCACCTACATGACCTTCTGCCTCTGGATCATCTGAATCGTAGCCACGAATTGTAGGAAGGTCTAATACAACACTAGTACCGGTAGCGCCATTTTTGAGTAAAAACTTAAAGCGTTCATTTGTATCTTCCGGTGTTCCAAACCCCGCAATTTGCCGAACAGTAAACAATCTGCCTCGATACATATTCGGATAAACACCGCGAACATACGGAGCCTCACCGGAAAATCCAATATCTTTTAGATAATCAATATCTTTAATATCTTCCGGTGTATAAAGTAGATTAATAGGAATGCCTGAATCAGAATAATACTGTCCTTCTCCATCTTTCCCTTTCACTTTCGTCTTTTGCCACCGTTCTTTTTGAGCTTCTATCTCCTCCATTACCTTACGATCAAAAAGCTTTTTTTCTTGGTTTACATTTGTAGTATTATTAGACATATTTACCTCCAAAATATTTTTATTTTTCGGCAAGGTTATTTACAATCAAATGTGACACGGTAAAAGGATCAAGCTTGCCATCTTTCACCTCTTGAATCTTCTGTTGTACGAAGTCCTCTTCCCTGATGTATTCGTCTACTCTTTTCGAAAGCAAACTTAGAATACTATGATTTAATCTCGTAATATTTCTTCGTTGTCGTTTCTCTTTCCACAATCCTGATTGAACCAAATACTCTTTGTGTTGATGAATATGAGCGATTAGCTCCTCCACTCCCTCTTCCCTTGTTGCGACTGTTTTCTGAATGGGTGGCCTCCAATCACTTTTATCAACTGATTCTCTAACCATTTGGTTTATATCTTTTACACTTTCATCCGCACCTGGTCGGTCTGCTTGATTAATCACAAATAAGTCAGCGATTTCCATAATACCTGCTTTTAATGTTTGTAGAGAATCTCCCAAACCAGGAACATTTACTAAAACAACGGTATCCGATACTTCCAAAACATCGAATTCTATTTGCCCTACTCCTACTGTTTCAATCAAAATGATGTCTTTTTCGTAAGCATCAAGCACCTGTACCACATCAGCAGTCGATGCCGCTAGCCCGCCAAGATTCCCCCTTGTTGCTAAACTCTTTATAAAAACATTAGGAAGTTTCGCCAATTCCTGCATTCTAATTCTGTCTCCAAGCAAAGAGCCTTGCGTGAATGGACTAGTAGGATCGACACAAACAACCCCAATACTTAGCCCTTCCTCCACTAACTTTTTACAAAGTTTCGCGACCAAGGTACTTTTTCCAGCACCCGGTGGACCTGTTATCCCAATGATGTGCGCCTTTCCTTTACGGGAAGAACTTGCTTTCAATATTTCAATACTATCTTTTGTTTGATTTTCTACTTCTTTTAATAACTTACCTAAGGAAACATCATCTTTTTCCTCGAAATATTTCGTTAATTCTCTCAAAAACCCACCTCCAGATTAGAGAGATTTATCTATCATTCTTCTTTTACTAACCCGAGTTCCATTTGTGCATAAGTTAAATGTGCGGACATTATTTCCTTTGCCTGTTCTGGAGCCTTATGTTTTATCGCCCTATAGATAGACCAATGTTCCTCTTGGAATCGTTTCAATACTTCAGGGGATGTGGCTAACTCCCTTCTAGTTGTTTGTATCTGTTCCCCTAACAAATCGGAGATAACTTCCATTAGAATCAGCAGCATTTTATTTTGAGACGCTTTCACAATCGATTGGTGAAAAAGAAAATCATAGTAGGATTGCGCTTCATCGTCTTCACTTAAATAATGTTTATCCATTTCTACGAGAATATCTTGTATCTCTTGTAAATCATTCTCCGTTCTTCTCGTTGCGGTTAACTTTACCGCCTCCTTCTCAAGAATCGTCCTTACTTCAAACAACTCCTGGGTATCTAACCCCCTAGATACTGCAACCAAAGACATAATACTTTTTAGATTTTCTGGATTTGCTTGGGTAATAATTGTTCCCTCTCCTGATCTTCCTTCGATAATGCCTAAAACACTTAAAACTTTAAAAGCCTCTCTTAGTGAAGAACGACTGATTCCCATCGATTCCGAAAGTTCAATTTCATTAGGGAGTTTTTGCCCTATCTTCAATTTCTTTGTTAAAAGTAAGCTTTTAATTTGATCCAAAACTTCCTCAAACTTTTTCTTCTTTCTAATCTCCTTAAACATCGAAAACCCCTCCATTGACTATATTTGTGGACATAATGGATTTACGAAACTTTTATAATCTAATTGCAACGTTTACTACGATTAAACTGTTTTGTATGTTTGTCAGACAATGGGGGCAAAGCTATAAACAAGAACCTATTTCTCTTCTTATACTTTGAAATGCAGCTGAAAGATACTTCGTAACCATTGACGGTGAACAACCAATAATTTTTGACACTTCTGTCTTACTAAATCCATTAAAATAATGAAGATAGATGACTTTTCTTTGTTTTTCATTTACATAAGCTAAGAGCATTTTCACCAATATATTATTAATTGCTTGATCCTCTACACTTTGTACTTTCCCCCTTAATTGTTGTAAAGGCTGAATAAACATATCTAAACTGTTTTTCGTCATGCTTTCTTGATAGATAATTTCTTGCATGCCATAAACAAGATCAAATGCATCATCCTTATTTATTTCAAAGAATTTCATGGTTTCGCTTATAGAAGGATCCTTTTGTTTACGAAGCCAATACTCTTCATGAAATTTTTTATATTTTGGATACAACTCACGAATTCTCTGTGGGATTACAATCATGTTAGACCCATTAGAACGCGAGAAATTCCTTAATTCACCCTTAATAGATAAATAGGAATACCTTACCCATTCATTAGGAGATAAATTCAGGTCCATTTTTCGAATAGCATTAAATAATCCAATGTAGGAAGCTTGTAAAAGGTCCTCCCATTCGACCTTGTTCACAGCCATAAACTTAGCAGGTGATTTGGTATACTCCTTAATGACATATTTCACAAACTTATTAGCTTCTTTACTTTGAATTAAATCATTTAGAAAGTGTTGGTTTTCCTTTGCTTTAGTTAAGACCTCTTTGTTCATCAAAAACATTTTTTCTCTCCTACTTTCAAAAAAATGGTCAAGAGATTTTATTTTCTCGCCACTATAAATATATGAGGTAGGTAAGCGGTACTTGACATCTCTTGACCTAAAAAACCTAATCTAAAACTTGTTTTGCCGAAATCATAAACTTGGTTAATATCGCTCCCACGAGTGCAAGTGCCGCACCTAAAAATAATACGTATTGCCAAGATCCCATAAATACGATAAGGAATCCCGTTAAAGCTGGTGCAATAATTCCAGCAACCGTACCAGAAGTATTCATAATTCCAGATAATGTACCTGCTGATTTTGGACCTATATCAATCGGCAATGTCCAAAACATCGTAAAATTAATCCCTAGACAAGTTACTGATAAAGTAATGTATGCTAGAGCTGCCCATTCATTCGGAGTATATGCACCTAGTGCCATAAATATTGCTGTACCTAGAAATGAAATATACATTGGTATTCTTCTTGATGTAGTAAGGCTGTTTTTCTTTAATAATTTATCCGAAAAAACACCTGCTAGATTCATAGCGATAAAGGCTCCAAGCCAAGGTAATGCACCATATATCCCTACATTTAACAAGGTAAAACCTCTTTCTTTCATAAAATAGGCTGGTAGCCACGTCAGATACAAATACCAATTATAGTTTTGGAAGAAGTATATTAAAGTAAGTCCCCAAACCTCTTTTACACGGAACATTTTTGACCATGGAATTTTCACCTTATCCGTTTCTTTCGTTCCACTAGTATCTTCCATTTCTGCTAATTCTTCTTCTGTAATAAATGGATGATCTTTTGGATTATCAGTAGCAATCTTAAGCCAAACTATTGCCCAAATAATTCCTAAGCCACCAAACAAATAAAAGGATGCATGCCAATTAAATTGAGCTGTGAGCCAGGTAGTAATAGGGGCAGTAATCATTACCCCAATAGCCATTCCTGACATATTGAGACCTTGCCAGCGCCCCCTCGTGTGGACGGGAGACCATTTTGAAACTACAGAAGTATGAGATGGGAAATTAACCGCTTCCCCTACGCCTAATAGAAAGCGAATGATTAACATTGAAGCAAAGCCCCAAGCTAATGGAGTAAAGATGGTAAAAATAGACCAAATAAGGACTCCAAGAGCAAGAAATCTAACTCCTCCCCATTTGTCCGACATCCATCCAGCAGGAATTCCAAGTAGAAGATAACCTACAAAAAAAGCGGATGCTAAAAGGCCAAATTGTTGTTCATCCCATCCGAATTCTTCCATCATCGTGACGGCCACAATCGAAATGTTGGAACGATCTGTATAGGCAAGGACGGTACTTAAAAAGATGAAAAACATTACCCACCAACGGGCTTTTATCTTTCTTGGAGATTTCGGAGCTTTTGGATCCTTTGTTTTTCCTGACGGTGTTTTTTCCATTAGCAATCCCCCTCCTTTTTTTACAGAAATGGTTGGCAACACCTTATAGAAGTTTGTTTTTCTGTTACTTTAAAACCTCCTTCCTCTTATAGAAAGCGTTTACAAAATAAGGCTGGAATTAAACGGTAGGCAAAGTGCAACTGTTTGGGTGGATTTAGAGAAATAAACGAGGATTTTTAGTAAGAGTATTACATAATTTCAAGTCCGTTTGTCTGACAAACAACCTTTGAGTTTAATATATTAAATGATTCCAAAATATATGCAGGCAAAAAACGAAGAATCTCACATTTTAATAACTATTGACTCAACCTCTATCACTTTTACAAATCCTTACACTAGAAAAGGAAAAATTATACTTTATTAATCTAAGAAAAGAGCCAAAGCTAACAACCAAAATATAAATAAACGTAAGAACAACGAGCTCGATGACACTTTTCTGGATATTACTGTTTCACCTAACAGCAAGAACATAGTCACAAATAATGGTGATCAACAAACTGCTGGTAGAACTATTACTAGTGATAACTCACAATCTATCACTAATTATTCACCAGATTTAGATTATACTTTTACAAATGATGAAGTCCCTTAAACCTTCCATCAACTAGTAAAATGCTCTTCGAGGAAGCCAAACAATCGAAGAATACTGGAAAGTAATCCAAAATAGTTGCTTACCGCAATAATCGCGAAAACAAGAAAGACCAAGTCATAGGTAGTGCGATTTACTTTTTTAAACAAATAATAAATAAGTTGAAATGAACAAAAACCATAAAAAAGCCCATTGCCTATTTCTACAGAATCTTGAATAAAAAGTTCGAACATCTCTATTTTGAAGAGTTAGCAGAGATGGAGGTTAGCGATGAGAATTGTGATGATGAAGTTATGTATAGCTTGGGTTTAGGGAAGGCATTATTTTCATAATGGTAGAAGCGTCTGTTTGATAGCTACCTCTTTTCTCCATAGTCATTCTGCGTTTCATGCAGCGTGATGCGCCAATAATTTATCCACTCGCAACTAGATACTTGTGTTATTCAGACTCCCTTTCATTTGTTACATGATGACAAACTACAGGAAATGAAAGGCGTTTCAAAAAAATTTTGACACATGAATAAAAATAATGTATATTATCAAATGTACGAACGATTTTAAATATAATTAATTATAATATTCGTGTTTGGGAGTGTGTATCATGGAAAATGTGTTTGATTACGAAGATATTCAATTAATTCCGGCAAAATGTGTGGTAAATAGCCGATCCGAGTGTGATACAACGATAACATTAGGTGGACATTCATTTAAGTTGCCTGTCGTGCCTGCAAATATGCAAACGATTATAGATGAAAACATTGCACTTTATTTAGCAGAAAATAATTATTTTTATATTATGCATCGATTTGAACCAGAGAAGCGATTAGCTTTTATTAAAGACATGCAATCACGTGGACTATTCGCATCAATTAGCGTTGGTGTCAAAGAGGAAGAGTATGGATTTATTCAACAATTAGCCGACGAACAGCTTACACCGGAATACATTACGATTGATATCGCACATGGTCACTCCAATGCAGTAATAGCGATGATTCAGCATATTAAGAAACACTTACCTAATAGTTTTGTTATTGCAGGAAATGTTGGAACTCCAGAAGCAGTAAGAGAATTAGAACATGCTGGTGCGGACGCGACAAAAGTTGGTATTGGACCAGGTAAGGTATGTATTACGAAAATTAAAACTGGGTTTGGAACTGGTGGCTGGCAATTAGCTGCGCTACGTTGGTGTGCAAAAGCAGCAAGTAAGCCAATTATCGCAGACGGAGGCATTCGTACACATGGTGATGTAGCGAAATCGATTAGATTTGGTGCATCAATGGTCATGATTGGTTCCCTATTCGCTGGACATGAAGAATCTCCAGGTGAAACATTTGAAAAAGACGGAAAGCTCTATAAAGAATACTTTGGTTCCGCTTCGGAATTCCAAAAAGGTGAAAAGAAAAATGTAGAAGGTAAGAAAATGTATGTAGAGCACAAAGGCTCTTTACAAGATACATTAAATGAAATGGAACAAGACCTCCAATCCTCTATTTCTTATGCGGGTGGAAACAAATTGGAGGCTATACGTAACGTAGACTATGTTGTTGTTAAGAACTCGATCTTTAACGGGGATAAAGTATATTAATAGTTTTTGATAATTTTAGGATTTATTATAAAAACGGAAAGACTGTTTATAGATAAAACATTCTTTCCGTTTTTTGAATTGTTTTTAAAAGAACATTTGCTAGCTTCTTATAGTATGTACTTTACTTAATTTCTTCTTTTGTTTCTGTTTTATTCGCCATCACTGTATCCATATAATTTTTCCCCCAACTATACATGGATTCCAATATCGGCATTAGACTTCTTCCTTCTTTGGTCAGCGAATATTCCACTTTTGGTGGAACAACTGGATAAACTTCTCTTCGAACAATTAAATCTTCTTCTAGTTCTCGCAATTGGTTGACAAGCATTCTTTGCGTGATGCCTGGCATGAGAGCCTTAAGTTCACCAAATCGCTTTGTCCCTTCCTTGCCTAAATGCCACAAAATAAGCATTTTCCATTTTCCACCGATCACAGAAAGAGTTAATTCTTTTTCACAGTTAAACACTTTCCCTTGCATGCGTGACACTTGTACCACCTCCAAGTCCATTATAGTGCACAGTATACATTTTAACACTATGTAAACTTTTTAACACTATATAAGTTTTTTAACACTATGTAAAATAAAAGTGCGTACTTACAAATAATAAAGATTGGTATTATACTCATGTCTGTGCAGTAAATATACATTATTTTATTTTACAGCTATTTCGAAAGATAAAATGGTGATAGTAATACTGTTCAACAAATTAAAATTATTACTAGGGGGATTTTTTTAATGCAATTACAATTAGCACTTGATTTAGTTAATATACCAGAAGCGATTGAGCTTATAAAAGAAGTAGAAGAACATATTGATATCGTCGAAATTGGCACACCAGTTGTTATTAACGAAGGCCTTCACGCTGTTAAAGCAGTGAAAGAAGCCTACCCAAATTTAACTGTACTAGCTGACTTAAAAATTATGGATGCTGCAGGATATGAAGTGATGAAAGCATCTGAAGCTGGAGCTGATATTATTACGATTCTAGGGGCGGCTGAAGATGAGTCCATTAAAGGCGCTGTTGCAGAAGCAAAAAAACAAGGGAAAAAAACTCTTGTAGACATGATCGCTGTAAAAGATAAAGAAGCTCGCGCAAAAGAACTGGACGCCCTTGGTGTTGACTATATTTGTGTTCACACTGGTTACGACCTTCAAGCGGTAGGTCAAAACTCATTTGAAGATCTTAGAACCATTAAATCCGTTGTAAAAAATGCTAAAACTGCTATAGCAGGTGGAGTTAAATTAGAAACACTTCCAGAAGTAGTTCAAGCACAACCTGACCTTGTTATTATAGGCGGCGGTATCACCGGACAAGCTGATAAAAAAGCTGTTGCGGCAAAAATGCAAGAAATGATTAAACAAGGGTAATCAAGACAATGCAAACTACTCAATACTTAACGGAAGTTCTTAAAGAGTTAAACCGTTCAGTAGACCTCATTTCAAATGATGAAGCAGAAAAATTGGTAAATGGGATTCTCGAATCAAGGAAAGTCTTTGTAGCCGGTGCTGGAAGATCTGGGTTTATGGCTAAGTCCTTTGTCATGCGAATGATGCATATGGGAATTGATGCTTATGTAGTAGGAGAAACCGTCACTCCAAACTTTGAACCTGATGACATATTGATCATTGGTTCTGGCTCAGGAGAAACAAAAAGCTTAGTTTCTATGGCGAAAAAAGCAAAAAGCATTGGAGGAACAATCGCCGCTGTAACGATAGTTCCTGAATCTTCCATTGGACAATTAGCAGATAATACAATTAAACTACCCGGCTCACCTAAAAATCCGGACGAAGGCGATTACACAACCATCCAGCCAATGGGCTCTCTATTTGAACAAACTCTTTTACTTTTTTATGATGCAATCATCTTAAGGTTTATGGAGAAAAAGGGATTAGATACCAATAAGATGTATGGCAAACATGCCAATCTCGAATAAAAAATCCCTCTAAAACATAGCTAGCTAGCCAAAAGACTACAATTTATGAAATAAACATTAGGGTCTTTCGGCTAGCTTTAATATTATTTTGAATACTAATTATGGATAACAGGAAGAAACCAGTAGTTATAGATGAAAAAGCAGCATAGGCTACTTCCTCGCTTAACCGTTGAAACCCTGCCTATTTCACTTATTGCAGCCATCCTCCCCATTCTCCTTTTACTAAATCTGATCCGGCAGCACATTACTCGCCCGACAAAGCACATAATAATCAAAGTCCCCCTTTAACTTTCTACCTCTTTTATTGCCAATAGCTATTTCCTCTAGAACTATTTCTAAAAATGGCAACCGCTACTTTAACCTTCTAATCGTTTGCCAAATCGAGTCATCACTTATTTGTTTTACTAACGGTCCTTCAAAAAGCTTCCTTTCAATCTCGCTATTTGTTATCACCTTATCTGATCGTAAAATCGTATAAAGAATATAAAATGCAGGTGTTTCTAGCTAGTATCTCCCCTCCCTGAAGCACACTTCATATCCTTGCTTGTTAATCGTTAAAAGAACAACATTATAAGGGAAACGTTGCGTTTACAATGAAAGAGGAAATTGGCTTAATCGGAGCGACAGAAATCGATCAAGAATTCCTAGAAGGTGTAGACTGTGCAATCGTTGTCAATCGGCGAGGAAACCGTGATATTGTCACTTTCTATGCTGATACTATAGCATTCTGCCCAGAAGGCTATGGTAAAATCTTTGAACAAGCCGGAGTCCTCGCTGGAATGGATGATTGGAAAATTACTGCGGGAGGGTCTAGCGACGCAAGATTCTTTTCTAAATACGGAATTCCTTCTGTTACTCTCTCCATTAGCTGTATCCATGAGCATACTAAGGAGGAAGTTGTCGATTATTTGGCTACTTATGAGACACTAAAACTGATTGAAGGGGTGTTGCATGGACAAATTTGCGAATGTGTTGAGGGAAGTATGAAAGAATTAGCTTAAGGGACAGGTTACCTGTCCTAGCTACCTTCTACTTACAAGGTTTTCAATATTTCTTCTGATGAGGAAAATAATTGGCTGGGGCAATAAACTTGCCCCTTGCCCCTCGTCACTATCCAAAAAGGAGAGGAAAATGTTGCTAACTTACTCTTCCACGCTCCCAACTTCCCATTTAGCTATTTCCTCTCGAACTATTGGTGCCACTTCTTTTCCTAAAAGTTCAATGGCCTTCATTACATCATCATGAGGCATCGTGCCAACTGGTACGTGCAGCATAAAGCGTGTGATGCCGACATTCTTTCGAAGGTGAATAATTTTTTCCGCTACCGTTTTTGGATCACCTACATATAATGCTCCTTCAAAACTGCGAGCAGCATCAAAACTTGATCGATTATACGGCCCCCAGCCACGTTCCCGTCCTAATACGTTCATTGCTTGCTGAGTGGATGGGAAAAATTTATTTGCTGCTGTTTCGGTATCTTCGGCAATAAAACCATGCGAATGTGACGCAATCGATAACTTAGCTATATCATGCCCTGCCTTATTGGCTGCCCTCTTATAAAGGCGAACGAGTGGTTCAAATTGCAGCGGTCTCCCTCCAATAATTGCTAGAACAAGCGGGAGCCCTAGAAGGCCTGCACGAACGACGGATTCCGAATTACCACCACTGCCAATCCATATGGGTAAAGGTTCCTGAACAGGACGCGGATACACACCAAGATTTTGAATAGCAGGCCGCTGTCCACCTTTCCAAGTCACTTTCTCAGACTCTCGTATTTTTAATAACAACTCTAACTTCTCTTCGAACAACTCATTATAGTCTTGCAAATCATAGCCAAACAATGGAAACGATTCAATAAATGATCCCCTCCCCGCCATAATCTCTGCACGTCCATTTGAAATTGCGTCAAGAGTAGCAAAATCCTGAAACACGCGTACGGGATCAGCAGAAGAAAGGACTGTAACTGCACTGGTCAACCGTATCCTTTTTGTCTGCGACGCAGCAGCACTCAGCACCACTGCGGGAGATGACGACGCATAATCTTTGCGATGATGTTCTCCCACCCCAAAGACATCTAGCCCTACCTGATCGGCAAGTACAATTTCCTCTACAACTTCACGAATTCGTTGTGCATGGCTAATCACTTCACCCGTTTCAACATCCGGCGTTGTCTCTACAAACGTGCTCACACCTATTTCCACAATAACCACTCCTACTCTATGTTTCGTTTTAGTTCATATGTATTTTACTAGTACTACACTAAATTCACATTACTTCCTTATTATAACATTTAAAAGAACCGGTTCACTTAACAGTGAATTTTTTATAAAAATAACTTCTAATTTACTAATAAGAAGTCAGCACTTCCATAAAGAGGGCTAACTCATTATCCCCTCGGAAAAGAAAACAACCTTACTGCAAAAGGAATAAAAATATAAAAAAACGGAGTGAGGAACTCCCCACTCCGTGAATATCAAGGGTATTTTCAAATACCCTCTAACCCGTTGGTAATTTCATTTTGTCCATCAGTGTTAAAAAATAACCTTTCACTGTTTTACTTGTGTTCCTTTGCTCAATCGAAGTTCTACCTGGATTCTGATTTCTAACTAACCGGTTTACTTCCAATTTCTCACTGGTATCCTCGTCCATTAGATCAGGAGAGTAAATTCGTATTCCAGCCATAATACTGCGAATCGAGCAAGCTAACTCCTCGCTAGGACTGTCCTTTAATAAATATCCTCTTATATCAGCTGCTACTATCCGTTCAAAATTACCGGCCTTTGCAAATGTTGTTAAAATCATTACGTTGCATTCAAATGACTTTAGAGATTCTGCTGCCTCTAGTCCGCTCTTTTTAGGCATCTCCAAATCCATAATACAAACATCCGGCTGTAATCGGTGCACAAGCGCAAGTGCCTCTTCCCCATTGCTCGCTAGCCCGACTACTTCCATATCCTCTTCCAAATTGAGAAGAGAACCAATTGTCCCCAGCATCAATTCTTGATCCTCTGCAATTACAATTCGAATCATTTACGTACTCTCCTTATCGGGCTGTTACTAAGACTAAGTAACAACTCCCCTTAAAAATCATAGTAAGGGGAGTCAGCCAGGGGTGGTGAAATTATAGTTCAGGTTTTGCTTGAGCCGAAATACTCGTTTTAGGCAAAGTCTTGACGTCTTTAAAGCTTACGAAATTCTTTCTTTCTTCATCCCATAGACGAAAACGAAGTGACTTTAAACTCGTAGCAAGTGAAATCGTCGGTACATGTTGTAATTCGGGAATATTATTGTGTATCTCTTCCAATCGATAGTTAGGCACCCTTGGACTTAAATGGTGAATATGGTGATACCCGATATTTCCAGTCAAAAATTGAAGCACTTTTGGAAGCTTATAAAAGGAGCTTCCTTCTACTGCTGCTTTTACATACTCCCACTCTTTGTCTTCTTCAAAATAGGAATCTTCAAATGTGTGCTGTACATAAAATAGCCAAACGCCTGCAGCACCTGAAATCATGAAAATCGATCCCTGTACGATAAGGAACGACTGCCATCCGACTAGTAAGCAAAGGACTGCAACCGCAAAAGCGATGATGCCATTTACCAAATACGTGTTCATGCGTTCTTTCTTTCTCGCACCTTTACGATTAAACCTATTTTTTAAAAGAAAAACATAAATCGGTCCTAATCCGAGCATAACGAATGGATTGCGATAAAAACGATATGCTAAACGTAATTTAAGCGGTGCTTGCCTATATTCCTCCACCGTAAGCGTCCAAATATCTCCCGTTCCCCGCTTATCCAAGTTACCACTTGTCGCATGGTGAACAGAGTGATCATGTCCCCATTGATCAAATGGAAATAACGTGAGTACACCCATAATCGTTCCAACTACTCTGTTGGCACGACGGCTTTTAAAAAAGGAAAAGTGGGTACAATCATGAAAGATAATGAAAATTCTAGTCAAATATCCCGCAGCAATTACAATTGGCACGAGAGCTAATAAATAAGATATGGATAAGCTTTCATAAGCAAGAACCCATAAAATAATAAACGGAACAATCGTATTAATAAGCTGCCACACGCTTTCTTTTGTTGTTGCTTTTTTAAATGAAGCTACTTGTTTGTTTAATGTTTTAAGGTTTGTCATTAATTTTAATTCCCTTCTTTGGGGTGGTAAGAACAACTATAAAGGAAATAAACTGAACTTGTAAGTAGTAGGTGTCATGGGTTGGACATGACAGATGTCATGTATGAGCGATTTCAACGCAACTTTTTTTATAAAATTGGATCTAATCTTCTAGCAAAATGAATACCTTAATGGTACTTAAAAGCTATACTAGCAACGACAGCGAGTCATTAAATAATTTCAACAAAAAAAGAGCAGGGAACTAATCCTGACTCTCTCATTTAGTGACACTTATTCAATTTTTTTAAAAGATTTACGAAAGAGTAGACTATCTTTATTCACAAACAAGCACCTGTCGAACAAATCTCCCCTTACTCACTTCGCAACGGTCAACAATCTCAAATCCAGCTTCTTTCATAACAGAATCAACCTCTTCTAGCGTCACAATGACTACTTTGGTCGCAAACCGCCTAGCACTTTGAAGCATCTCAAGTTGCTCATCAGCCGTAATAACAGAACATAAGTTGTAAGGTAGATCAATAATCGCTACATCATAGTTGTTCGTAACGTTATTAATATCCTTTAACGTCACTTCCCCTTCTAAACCAAAATGAGCAATATTCTCTTTCACTCCTGAAAGGATTAAAGGATTACGATCACTGCCAACGATGTCTATCCCCATCGACAATGCCTCCACAAGAACCGTTCCAATTCCACAACAAGGATCAATCATCTTGACGCCAACAGGGTCTGGGGCAGCAATATTAACGACAGCTCTTGCGACACGCGTGCTTAGTGCCGTCGAATAACTATGCGGTTTATTTTGGTGTCGCAACCAAACGGCTTGATTTTTTACATAGTTCCCAAATACCCAACGTTTATCAATTTTCATAATACCGAACCATTTTTTCGGATGGATTAACTCCGCTTCTCCTTTAATATGCAAACCAACTTCTTTTTCAATTTTTCGCCGTTCTTTAAATCCTACTTTCTCGGAGGAATCAGCATTAGGGTTTTGTACAAAGAGTAGTTTAAACCCATCCTCAAATTTCTCTAACTTTTTCACCTGTTCCACTAACTCACTGAAGCTATTACCCTCGCAAATCACAGACAGTCTTTCTTTTATGAAAGGACTTCTACTAGGATCTATCTTTACTGAACTTTCTAGAATACTAGATTCAGAGCTTTTTCCAAATAAAACTCGTCTTTCTAAGGCACATAACGAACCTTCATTTTCTTCCCAAGAATAGCTGTATAAATAAGATTTCTTCTCTATTGTAATCAACTCCATACGATGGTTAAAATCTCTTATAATACTCTTAGCTCATTGTAACATAGGGATGGAGGGACTAAGCTTCCGTTTACAATATTCACAAATAAGGAATAGGCACTTCCATCTATATCTCCTCATAAGATGAATTATCTGAGGCGGGGGTGATTGATTGAAACGATGGTTAAGAGCAATGATTCTGACCTACCTTTCCCTGTTGTTTTTTGGAAGTTTTTTAGCGGTAGGCATGTTGCGAACGGGTGCCCTTGAGAAATCACTACCATTCATTTCAGAAATCGAAATCTTTTTGTATTATTTCTTTGCCGGAGCTATCGGAGGGTCATTACGTCATCTTTACATGTTTTGTTTTTACTATATGAGAGGTGAATTAAACGATTATAAAGAATGGATAATGTACATTTTTTATCCTATTTTTGCAACAGGAACAGCTGTCGTTGCCGTTACGTTAATACAAAGCGGTATATTATTAGTGGAGTTCACCGAGTTTGAAGATGCACCTTATGCACAAATAAGCATTGCCTTTTTTGTTGGGTTTGGTTTTAACCGATTTGTCAATAAACTTAATGTTGTATCCAAAAACTTATTCGAAACAAACAATGATAAACATAACAACAATAAATCTGAAATAAATGAATGAACCTAGAATCAGGTTATGGTCACTAAAAAAATAGCTTTAAAGAGTTTCAAAAATAAAAGAAGCTATCCTATTCGTTAGCTTCTTTTATTGTCTGGATACTGGACATTCTGACTATGGGTTGATCCTTATATTTGCGAGATACTCGGCACACACGTTCAGGATAAATATTTGATGCGAGAGGTAGATTAAGGGATAATAGACGTTGATTAATTATAATTGAGGTGAAATTGTGAGGAATGTAAGTTCAGTTTTTTGGTACGCACTTTCTATTTGTGCAGTACTTGTGGTTTGGGGTGCGATTGCTCCTGAGCATTTACAAACTGTATCATCCAAGGTAACAACGTATATCTCCGAAGCATTTGGATGGTACTATCTATTAATAATCATGATATTGTTGGCTTTCTGTATCTTCTTAATTTTTTCTCGTTTTGGAAGAATTAAACTAGGTAAAGAAAGTGATAAACCCGATTTTAGTTTACCTACATGGTTTGCTATGTTGTTTAGTGCTGGAATGGGGATGGGGTTGGTTTTTTGGACAACTGCCGAACCAATTTCCCATGCATTTAAAAGTCCACCAGGAGCCGAGGCTGGATCTAATGAGGCAATTAAACAGTCGCTCCAATATTCTTTTTTCCATTGGGGGATTCACGCTTGGGCAGTGTACGGAGTTGTAGCGCTGGTATTAGCTTATTTTAAATTTCGTAAGGGCCTTCCTGGGTTAATTAGTGCGACGCTTATCCCGATTTTTGGAGAAAAAAGCATGCGAGGACTACCCGGAAAGTTAATTGATACACTAGCTGTCTTCGCCACAGTGGTAGGTGTGGCTTCCACTCTTGGCTTTGGATCCGCACAAATTAACGGTGGATTGGCTTATCTTTTCGATTTACCGAGTAATTTCGGCATGCAATTGTTGATTCTAGCTATTTCCACTGTTCTATTCATTTTTTCTGCATGGTCTGGAATAGGGAAAGGCATTAAATACTTAAGTAATATCAACATGGGGCTCGGGTTTGCATTATTGTTGCTATTATTTATTGTTGGTCCTACGTTATACATTTTAAATATGTTTACAACGACACTCGGCAGTTACATAGCTAACTTTTTTGATATGAGTTTTCGCCTGTCTCCGTTAAATGAAAAAGGACGGACATGGATTGACAATTGGACAATCTTTTACTGGGCATGGTGGATATCCTGGGCACCATTCGTGGGAATTTTTATCGCAAGAATATCTAAAGGGCGTACCATTAAAGAATTTATGCTTGGCGTACTTTTTGTTCCCGCGTTAGTATGCTTTATCTTTTTTGCCGTATTTGGTGTTTCCGCATTAAATATTGAGCAAAACGGAATTGATGCCATTTCTAACTACTCTCTTGAAACAACAACGTTTGGTGTTCTTCAGCATTATCCATTAGGTGAACTTATGTCGCTAGTAACCATCGTTGTCATTGCAATCTTTTTCATTACTTCCGCCGATTCAGCAACGTTTGTACTTGGAATGCTAAGTACAAAAGGCTCTATAAATCCTGCTAACTCTGTTAAAATCGTTTGGGGTCTTGCTATGTCAGCAATGGCGGCCATTATTGTCTATTTCGGCGGTACACAGGGACTGCAGAATATGTTAATTATTGCAGCACTACCGTTTTCCATCGTCATGTTGCTGATGGGAGGCTCCTTTTACAAGGCGGCCAAAAAGGAATTTGCAAAAGGAACAAAAAGAAAAGAACGGAAGAAGAAAAAACAAGAACAGGACCCTGAACTAAGTTAGAAACTTTAAAAGAGAGCTCTTCTCTAGCTTAGTGTATTAGGAACAGCCTATACAACCACCCTCATGCTTTCAATCAGCTGAGGGTGGTTTTTAGTAGATACCCGTCGTCCCTTCATCAGTTTCTAATATTGATGCTAGATAGAATATAACTCAACACTAGTGTTATTAGGGAAAAGAGTACCGCAATAGCAGAAAAGGCGAGTACATAGGCATTATATTCTGCCATTCTCACTATAATCTGATAGCTATTGAAACCTAGTATTCCACCAGCTATGTTTATGAAAACTAATAGACCAAAAATTGGCAAAAGCCCTTTTGCAGACCCTTGAATATCCTTTTTACTTAGGGAAGTATGAGAAGAAATACAAATAGCGATCAATAGAAAAATCCAAAATAAAGGATTTATAAGATTATGAAGAGTAAAGAGACTTTTACTTAGCTCAAGGACCGCTCTCCCTGTCGTCTTTAAAACACCTATCCCCAACTTTTCAAACGTAACATGTTGGTGAGTGTATGCTATAAATGACTCGTAGGATTCAGGTATCAAAAGGTACATTCCAAACATCAGTGACCCTATTCCACTAAAAATTGGCCCTAAACCGATAAAAAAATTCCCTATCTGCTGGTAAATACTGTTCGGATTGTATTGGTGTTGAACAAACCCAAGAACACCATCACCATGATGAAATTGCAATAACTTCACCCTTATTACGCGATGCCCCCAGATGAAACACTGTATTAGATGCCCAATTTCGTGAATCGGAACTCCAATCCAGGCAGTTAAAAGAACCCCTTTTGGTCCAAAAGCCTTGACAAAATAGGCATTGGAATACCTTTCAAGAACCCCTATCACCAATCCAACAGTAATGAATGTACCTACAAGGTATAGTAATTCTATAAAACTCAGCAGCATGGTATGTAAAATAGATGATAGTAAACTCATATCTAAATTTTTATCCCTTCAGCAAGTATCTTTGTTAACCATGTTACACCATTTCTACAGGAGTAATACCAAATAAGGGGTGCAAGCCTGCTAAGTGGAGAAGTTCAAATTATGGATTTACAACTCTTTTTTTAAAATACTCAGTCATTTATCAAATCAACATAATTCAAAAAACTAGCGATAACTTTAATATACTCTTCTTGTTCTTCAATATATAGCATATGTGCCTCTGCTCAAATACGTGGAATTTCCCATTCGGAGTTAGAGTACTAAAATATACTGTTGATTTAGGAGTTGCTTCATCATAGCGACCACAAGTATACAGAGTGAAACATTGATTCCCTTTAATTGTTCAGTACGGTCAAAGTCTTGTAGATTTCCGGTCACGTGAAACTCAGGGGTTCCCCCACATGACAGTGTAAACCTGCTCCCTGTCAGCCAAATAACGCCATTTAATACTGAACTCGAATATCCGAAAGACATTAACGGAATGGCTATGAAAACATATCTTGACTGGATGCGTTCGTGCTACTACGTTTCAGCCACTGGTCATCCAGCACTCTCCGTTCCAGGTGGATTTACTCCGGATGGGCTTCCTATCAGATTACAAATTGTTGGGAAACACCGAGCCGATTTCGAGGTCCTCCAGGTAGGATATGCATTCAAGCAGGCAACTGGATATGGGAAACATCGTTCAGAACTTGCCAAAGCCCCTGCAATATCCTCTTAAGCACGTACTAGAAAGAAAAAAATACCCGAACAAGCTTTTCTAAGCTTGTTCGGGTATAGATTACTTATTTTCCTTCTAAATACATAGGAACTCCGGGTCCTACAGGAATATCCAAAAGAGCAAACGCCGCAAACATAATAATCCAAGCTATAAAAAATGCGATGGTATAAGGTAAGAGCAAAGCAATATGAGTTCCTAATCCAGCTTTCTTATCATATTTCATTAAGAAACCTAACATTACTGCTACAAATGGCTGCATTGGTGTAATCATATTCGTAACGGAATCACCAATCCGGTAGGCGACCTGAATAAATGCTGGATGAAAGTCTAATAACATATACATCGGGAGTACGACAGGACCTAAGATGGACCAAAGTCCTGACCCACTTGTAATAAACATACTAGAAATGGAAGTTACGACGACAAGCAATAATATAGCGGGTATCCCTTCCACATTCCCTGACTGAAGAAGTTCAGCTCCCTTAACAGCTGTAACGATTGTTAAGTTACTCCATTCTAGATAAGCAATAAATTGCGCAATAATAAATACTAATACAATGAATCCGGACATATCCTTTATTGCCTCTCCCATATAGGTAGCCATATCTTTAAAACTAGTTATTTTTTTAACCGTTAGCCCAAAGGTTACCCCTATAATAATGAAGAAAAGGACTAATAGAGTATTTAATACACTCAAAAACGAACCGGTTTCTCCTCCATTTAACGGTGAAGATGGAATAAAAAAGACACAAATAACGATAGCAGAATAGATAATTGCTGAAATTAGTGTATTTCGTAAAGCTTTGTTTATTAGGAGGGTTTCCGCCTCATCATAGTTTTCAATCTGCACTTCGACGTTTCCTTCGTATTTTCCCAACCGGGGTTCTACAATTTTTTCTGTAACAAAAACGCCAACTAATGTAAGTATTAGCACAGACGCACTCATAAAATACCAATTATCTACTGCATGTACGACCATATCGGGATAAACTGTCTGAACAATTTCAGTTGAGATCCCAGCTAGCATTACATCAAATACTCCAACAAACAAATTTGCAGTAAAACCACAACCGGTAGCCGCAATTCCTGCTGCTAACCCCGCCAGCGGATGCCTCCCAAACAGATGAAAGATCATTGCCGCTATTGGAGGAACAATAAGATAGGCGGAGTCAGCAGTAATGCTACCCATTATTCCAATAAACATGACTGCATAGGTTATCATCGATTTTGGCGCTTTCAATAGCGTCTTTTTAATAGTCGCTTCAAACAATCCAACCTTTTCGGCAATCCCAATTCCAAGAGCAAATACTAGTACTAATCCCAAAGGTTTAAATTCTACAAAATTAGTAATCATTGATGATAAGATATACTGTATTCCTTCAACAGAAATTAAGCTTCTTACTACGGTGTTTTCATTTGTACCCGGGTGGATTGCACTTGTTCCTAACATACTAAATAACCACGATGCAACAATTACAAAGATTGTAATATAAAGAAAGATCCCCACAGGGTGAGGAAGACGATTTCCTAGATATTCAATTCCGCTTAAAACATTTAAATTATTCTTTTTAAACGATCGGTTTGGCTCCATCATTAGGCACTTCTTTCTATACAGATTTCTCTTTGTTGAGATTATTTGTGGAAGATTGCGAAAACTCACCAAGAGCATGTATTACATGGTAGGTACATGTAATACCATTCAAAAAGTTTTCTATTTTAATGTTTTCATTAGGTGAATGATTTCTTTGATCAAAGTTTGCATAAGGCATAATAATTGAAGGCGTTTTTAAAATTTTGGTCCACACATAATCTGGAAGCGAGCCAGCTAAACTTGGCTGAATTAATGGCTCCTGCCCAAACGCCTTGTGAACAGCATTGGTGACACACCTAACTGTATCGAGACCTGCTTGCGTCCTTGATGGTATCATAGACCCTAAATAGTTTACTTTAATCTCAGGATCATGATTATGTATATGTTGACGTATCTTGTTGAAAACATCCATTGGATCTTGGTCAACCACGAGACGAGCATCTATTTTCACGGTGGCCTTTGAAGGAATAATCGTCTTTGTTCCTTCCCCTGCGTACCCACTTTGAATACCACATATATTAAACGTAGGCTCCATCGTTAGCTTCCGATAATAGTCTTCCCCTTCCATATTTAAAGATTTATAACCAATTTTCTCGCCGATATCCTTTGCATCAAACGGTAGTTTTTTAAGCAACTCCTTATCTTTTTCTGACATTTGCAATACATTATCGTAGAACCCTTTAATGAGGACCTTGCCATTTTTATCCCGCATCGTCTGTAATAAATCCACTAATTTCCAAACAGGATTAGGGAGGATATTTCCTGTATTTCCGGAATGGTTGTCCCAATCTGCCCCTTTTGCTATTAATTCAAAAGACAGCATACCTCTAGCACCTAATAATAGAAGTGGAGAGCCACTATTATGAGAAGAGCCATCCGCTGTATAAACAAGGTCTGCCTTTAACAGTTCCTTATTTTCTTCTACAAAGTTTGAAAGATTGACACTTCCTACCTCTTCTTCTCCTTCAAACACAAACTTTATGTTAATCGGTAAATCATCATGATGGTCTAGAAATGTTTTCAGTCCAAGAAGCTGTGCCATTAGTTGCCCTTTGTTGTCCCCTGCTCCTCTACAATAGATTCTTTCATCCCGTATGGTCGGTTCAAAAGGATCCGATTGCCAAGCCTCCAGAGGGTCAGGGGGCTGAACATCGTAGTGCCCATAGATTAATAACGTAAAACTATTTTCATCTTTTATCGTTTCTCCATAAACCACGGGGTGCCCATTTGTTTCTATTAATCGAGTCGTAATTCCGAGGTCTTTCATCAAATCCTTCAGCAATTCTGCACATTCGTGAATCCCGATATTTTGTGCACTAATGCTTTGTTGCCTTAAAAGGACAAATAATTGTTTTAAGTACTCGTTCTTTCGATTCCAAACGTAATTGTGAATGTGTTGTTTTTCTAAATTCATAGTAAATCCTTCTTCTCCTTCCATATTAAAAGCAGATAGTCAATTGTCGCTTTTATACAATATCCAAGGGTCCTCCATAAGTAGTGGACCACCCTGGGTTTTGACTAGTACAGGGTCTTCTTTTACCCTCGCATATTCGAGTAAATTTACGGCCCCAGCAGGTGTTTCCATTTGGACATCTATTCTTACTCCAACTTTTTGAAATTCATCGAGAAGGTGTTGAGCCAATTTTTTTTCTAAGCGGTGGGGAGTCCGAATAATTAAATCAATATCGCTTTCAGCTGTGACGGTTTCCGTTCCACTAGTTAGTTCAAATCCGACGCTTCCTGTTGGTCCCCAAATGAGGGAATGGACATTCATTATGTTGCTTGTCTGTTCAAGACAACGAAAAATTTCTTTAGAATGTTCATCCCACTTCGATTCCCGCACTAGCTGCTCAGGGGTAATTCGCCTTACAATACGGTCAACCGGTAGGAAAGCGGCAAAACGTTCATTTCGCTTCGAACCACGTACACCTACCGCCACAAGCCCTTCACTTGCCCGTGCACGCCGTACCACTACAAAAGGGGATTTTTCGATGGACCCCTCCCCCCATTCTGGCAATGGGGTATAACTGATTAAATCAGATACACTGTTTATTTCTAGCAAATCATGTGGTTTTAATTCCATTGCTCATTCAACTTTTCTCTTACCAAAATCGATGCTGCTCTACTAGACTGAGCCAGTGATGACTTTAGCCGTACGCTTAAATCGGTTTCACTTTCCATCGATACATCTTCAATGGCACGTTCTAACTCTTTATAAATAACACCACGTTCCTTTTCCCCCGGAGTGTCAGCTTCTACCCCATCTACTAAAGAGAATAGTGCACCTAGCTTTTCGAATGATTTAATATCATATGCCATTGCCGGAACTTTTTCCGTAGCAGCTTCTAACTCCTCAAGACTTCTCTGTGTGATCCGAGCCGCCGATTGCTTCGACATAACATGTACATTCACCCCATCATCATCGAGTGCGATAAGACGATTCGCCTGCATCCCATGGGACAAAAACGCTCCAGATATTGCATTTCCTGGTATAAAGGAAATGACTGGATGACCACTTAATCTTGCAGAAGCATAAGCATCAACCGCTGCAGAGCAAGCTTGATGAATGCCAAGCAGTTCCTCGCGATAGCCATATGCCTGACTCGGCACGTCAACAATAGCGACAATCGCACGTTTTTCGCTATTTTGATCCTCTTTAATCGCTTCCCGAATGTGTTTTGCGATGGACCATCCTTCTAGCAGACCAACCTCTCCTTTTCTCGCACGCGGAAACCGGTTCTTAGCGTCTGGAACGACGGCAATAAACCGAACTTTCTTATCCCCAACCACTTTGTCAGTTACGCGAACAGACGGTACATCACCAATTTCGACAGCATCACCGCGTAGTAAATCGAACCATGCGTGTCCTCGACCAACCACTTTATCCCCTTCAAAAGCAACCGACTTCGTGTTCACTACTTTATTTTCAGAACGATCCCAAATATATCGTACTTCTTCAGCTGATAATTGCCGGTTAGGGTCGACTAAATGTAAAAATGCCTCATAACGTTCTATCCGCTCCGTTCTAGGTGTCGGAATAATGCCATTTTTTATAATAGAAGAAACTGCATCCTTGATTGCTTGTGTGTCATCCTCTATTAATACATCTGCAAAGCCTGATGCTATTCGTTGCTCGCCACCAATTGTTCCCCAAATAAGCTGCCTGTCTTTTGAATCGAATTCGCGAATGCCCGCTTCCTGTTCTATTACCTCCGGCCCGTTTAAGCCAAGACGGCCTCCTCGAGTCATAATGATTGCACTGCAAAGGCCCGCTGTAATCGACATCCCCCCGAATGCTCCAATTGTCCCCGGAATGACACCGATAACAGGAACGTAACGACGAAGTGCTACAATGGCAGAACTAATTTCTGCAATAGAAAGTAAACCATAATTTGCTTCTTGTAGTCTCACGCCTCCTGTATCAAACATCAGCACAGGGATCCTTCTTATACCCGCCTCACAATCTTTTAGTGTTCTTTCTAGTACTCCAGCAATTTTAGCACCAGATACTTCACCGATTCCGCCGCCTTGAAAATTTCCCTCAAGCGAAATGACAACAGCCGGCTGTTCATTTATCGTTCCTTTGGCGATAATAACCCCATCATCACTTTGCGGTACGATTCCTTGTGGTTCTAAATGGGGAGACTCCACATTATCCCGTGGCCCAAGCAATTCTTTAAAAGTACCATCATCCAAAATCCCTTGAGCACGCTCGCGTCCATTACACTCTACGAAGCTAGCATTTAATGTTTTGATCATCACAGCTCACCTCCAACGCTTGTTCAAGACGAAGTTTCACTACACCTGGTGTAGCTCCGAAGTCATTAATTTTTACCGCTGCAGCAATATCATGTTGACTGAAAAACCGCCCGATAACGGATTCCCAAGTTTTTTTATAACCACTTATTCCTGTTCGAATGATTACTTCCGTTTGAAAATTACTAGATGGCTCCATCGTAATTTCCAAATCTCCCGATCCGACAACCCCCACATGTGCAAATTGATCAATTTTTTTCGTTGCAGGAAACGTGTAGGTCATTCTCTCCAAATCAAACACCCCCGTTTAACTTACTATATTCATAATCATTTCGTACCTCATCTACAGGACGCTCGGCTTGAGTTCTATCCAAAAATAACGTAGCAGCGAGTAGATCAGCACTACCACCTGGAGAAATGTTTCGTCTAGAAAAGTCTTCATTAAGTACGTGTAGACAATCAAGATTCCCAAATTCTAAAAAGGTAGTTGTTTGCTTTTTGGCATAGGACAATGCTTTTGAACCACCACGGTGTAAAATACATGTATCATCTAGATGGGCGATTAGGGAAAGAAGTGCATTTAGCCTCGCTTTTTCTTCTGTCAAGCCACTCGCTCTCGAACGATAGAGCATTGGTAGAGCATATTGGGTAATATGCGGAAATCCCTGCTGTGCTTCCGCTTTTGCCCCTCCTACACCATACCTTTTCCTTACATTTCCGCCGTTTGTACTACTATCCGGGCAATAACGGTCAGAAAATCGAGCAATTTCGCCGGCTATTGCTACTGTTTCATCTATAGAATACATTCCCTTACCGATGGAAGCAGCGGATACGAGCAGCCCCATTGCCCAAATTGCTCCTTTATGAGTATTCACTCCGTTCGTCGCCTCAAACATTTTTTTCTCCCCAGCCCTACCTATTGCTGCAATTTCTTCTCTTAAAGATTGCGAAGGATTGCGTCCGTAGCTGACGTATGCTATTTGTTCAAATGTTTCTGCTAGAGATTCCGCCGAACTTCTCATCAATTCAATTGTTAAATCTTGATGTGCCCCCGTGTTAACCCTATCAACAAGACCTGGCTTTGGTGTGAGCTCCACTTCTTCTATTAATGAATTGACGGCTACTTTAGAGAGTATAAAACTAAATAATTCCTTTTCACTTTTCATTTCGCGCCTCCCTCTTTACCAGCTTCTGAATTTTCCAGGTGGTTCATATAACCCATCCGACCATTCTACAATTTCCTCTACATTCTTCGCAGCTAGCAATGACCGCTTGGCCTCTGTCCTACGAATCTCTAAATCTTCCGGAAGTGCAATCAGACCTTCACGTCGCAATTCATCTGTCTTTTTTGACTTGTGTCCCAATCCGACTGGTGTAACTCCAGCTATTGCTGTGATTGCTTCCCTTCGTTTTTCGATGCTATCAGCCTTATATAGATAGGCAATTCCCTCTTCTGTGACTATATGTGTGACGTCATCCCCGTAAATCATCACTGGTGCTGTAGCAAGTCCAGTGTCCTTTTTCACATCGATTGCATCAAGGGATTCAACAAAAACAGGCTTATTTCCAGCTTGAAATGTCTCTACCACTTGCACGACTAATTTCTTTCCACGAGCTAACGGATCTTCTGAAGTCATCATATTTAACCAGGCTGGCGTTGAGTGGCGACGTCCACCGGGATTATGTCCCATATTAGGTGCTCCACCATAACCAGCCAGTCTGCCACGAGTTACGGTAGAGGAATTTCCCTCCTGATCGATTTGTAATGTCGAACCGATAAACAAATCAACGGCATACTGTCCTGCCATTTGGGAAAGAGTTCGATTCGATCGCAAACTACCATCACGACCGGTGAAAAATACATCACGGCGAGCCGCTACATATTTTTCCATGCCTACTTCTCCTCCGAAGCAATGAATACTTTCGACCCAACCACTCTCTATCGCTGGAATTAGCGTCGGATGCGGATTTAGTGCCCAATTTTTACAAATCTTTCCCTTTAGTCCTAGTGATTGTGCATATGTTGGTAGCAGTAATTCAATTGCAGCCGTATTATACCCAATTCCATGATTCAACGATTGTACTTGATGCTTCTCATAAATACCTCGAATGACCATCATCGCCTGTAGAATTTGAATATCTGTAATGTGACGAGGATCACGAGTAAATAATGGTTCAAGCTCATACGGTTTGTCGGCAACGACAATATAGTCAACCCATGATCCCGGAATATCTACACGCGGAAGCTCATCCACTATTTCATTCACCTGGACAATAACAATGCCATCCCGAAATGCTGCAGCTTCCACAAGTGTCGGTGTTTCTTCCGTGTTTGGACCTGTATATAAATTTCCATACCTATCTGCTTTATCCGCAGCAACCAATGCGACAGATGGAATCAAGTCAATGAAAAGACGTCCATACAATTCAATGTATGTATGAATTTCTCCCATTTTCAACTGCTTGTCTTCAACCATTTGTGCTATTCTGAGACTCTGTGGACCGGCATAAGCAAAATCCACTTTATTTGCAATCCCTCGCTCGAATAGATCCATATGTTCTGGTCTTGAAATACTAGAAATAATCATATGCAAATCAAACAAGTTATTGGGATTGGTTAGAGCAAGTGCCTCTGATAAAAACGAAGCTTGCTTTTGATTGTTTCCTTCTAGGACAACGCGATCTCCTGGTTGGATTAACTTTTCCATTACTTCCACAATATGCTCGGTCGGGATTACCATCCCGCCCACAATGCCTTTAACACTATCCATCCTCTTCTTTTTCGCATCGAGTCTTGTCGTCCATGACCTTTTTTTTACTCCCTGTTTTATCGCTTCCACCACTCATTCCCCTTTCCTCATTTACTTCGTTCACGTTTTGCAACAAACTGACAATCATCAAATCCATTGTCAGCTACAGAAAAAACTCTCGCTTCTGGAAATGCCCTAGCTGCTAAGCGTGATAGAACTGTTCCAGGAGGCATTTCTATAAATAATCTTGCTCCTTTTTCATATAAAACGGTAGATGCATCATGCCATTGAACGGCAGAAGAAATACTTTCCGCAAGATCCTGTCGAATGTCGACCGGTTCGTACAAAAGACGTGCCTTTCGATTCCCCACATATGGAATAGCAGGTCGTTGAAAAGAAATAGTATGAAGTGCTTCCATTAAAGCATCAGAAACAGATGTCAGAAGCGGACAATGGGACGGCGTGCTGACATTTAGCATTGAGGCACAACGGGCACCATTCTCACGTGCATCATCTAGTACCTTTTGAATTCCAGGAAAAGCACCCGAGAGTGTTAGTTGATCAAGTGCATTTTGATTTGCCATAAACACAGGATATTTTTCATCGAAATGGTTTGCAACTAAGGACTGCAATTTATCGGCGTCCATCCCAAGTACAACACCCATTCCATATCCTTCTGGATAAGCCTGTTCCATTAACTCGCCGCGTAGTTTGACGATGTTCACCGCATCCTCAAATTCAATGGTACCGGCTGCTACCGCGGCGCTAAATGCTCCGACGGAATGACCAGCAACAAAGTCTGGTGTCACTCCCACTTCCTCAAATGCTTTAAAAGTAGCCACCCCCGCAGTCAAAAGAGAAAGCTGCACCGCTTTGGTTGAAGTAAGTGCTTCTTTTGAATGATAATGGAATATGCTCTCATTCAATGTTTCTGTTGCTTTTGCCAACACGTTTTCAACTGCAGTACATGCTGGCAACTCATGTAAAAGTCCTGGTTTCTGAGAACCTTGCCCTGGAAACAGAAAAGCAAGCTTCAAAATATTCACCCCCTAATATTTAATCCACTAGGAACAAAGCATTTTTTGGATGCTTGAGATCACATCTTTATTATGTTTAGTTAAAACTGATGAGAACTCCGTCATGTTTTCTTCTTCCAGTAATTTGATTATCATTTCATGCTCTATAATGGATTTTTTTATGTTCCCTTCATTCGCAAAGGAAACACTTTGAATTCTTAACAATGGCCAGCCAAGGCGGGAGTACATATTTTTAATCGTTTCACTTTTACTCATCTTTATAATGCACATATGAAAAGAGTGATTCAATTGAGTATAAGAATAAACATCTTCAACCTTTTTCATTTGTTCAATAAGTTGCTTCATCTCTTTTAACAAGCTTTGATCTGTGCCGTACTTCTTAATTCGTTCCATCCCCATATTTTCAAGCATATTTCGTATTTCAAGGAGATCGTATATTTCATTTTCGGTATATCTCTTTACAACGGCTCCCTTTCTTGGGATTCTTTCAACTAGTCCTTCAATAGCAAGTAAATAAATCGCTTCACGAACCGGGGCTCTGCTCGTGCCGTACTCTTCTGCATAGATGTGTTCCACTAACTTTTCACCTGGTTTCAGTTCACCAGTAATAATTTGTTCTGTGATATGTTTTGCGATTGAATTAGATAATGCGTTATTTTTAAAGTTTGCCTTCATGTTGTGGCCCCTCCTTAAAATTAAAATAGTCGACTGTCGATTCTTATTATACAAATAAACCTGTAACTATTCAATATTTTTAGAAAATTGTAAATAGTATTTACTTTTTCCGTTTTTGCCTTTATGATAAATTTTAGAATACAGTCGACTGTATATTTTTATTTTTGTAAACGCTTACTAAGAATCTACTTCCTTTTCATCATGACCACACTCTTTATTAATAAAAAAACAGTGAGGTGTAAGAATGGTTATTTTCGGTGTAGCGTTACTAGCAATTTGTATGCTTTGTGGAATTTTCTTAGGTGAAATACTAGGTCTCTCCCTTGATATTGAAGCAAATGTAGGTGGGGTTGGTCTCGCAATGCTAATGCTCGTTTTAATCGTTGATCATCTGAAAAAGCGAGGTAAACTTAGTCAACCTGCCCAGGATGGTCTCGGTTTTTGGGGAGCTATGTACATTCCAATCGTCATTGCGATGTCTGCAAATCAAAATGTTGCTGGTGCACTCGACGGCGGACCGCTTGCAATTGTAGCTGGTATTGCCGCTGTCTCTATTAGTTGGATGATTGTCCCTATTTTAAGCAGAGGTGGACCAAAAACAGTAGATGCTTCAGCAGGGAGTGAAAATACTTCATTGGGAGGAGGGAGTAACAATGCTCGAAACATTAAGTAACGTTTTTACAGATAATCCACTCATTGTCTCCTTCGCAGTCATTGGCATTACGATGTACATTTCCTATGCTATTTCCGCTAAATTAACAAGAGGAAGAATCCATGGATCAGCTATTGCTATTATTCTCGGATTGGTACTGGCATATATAGGTGGTGTATTGACAGGCGGTGAAAAAGGGCTGTCAGACATTAGCATCTTTGCCGGAATTGGTTTAATGGGGGGCGGAATGCTTCGCGATTTTGCGATTATCGCAACCGCGTTTGGTGCCAGCTTCACAGAAATTAAAAAAGCCGGAATTAGTGGCGTTTCCTCTCTGTTCATAGGTGTCATATTATCTTTTATTGTTGGTGTTGCCATTGCACTTGCCTTCGGTTATACAGATGCAGTCAGTCTTACAACGATAGGTGCTGGAACAGCGACTTATATTGTTGGTCCGGTAACTGGTGCTGCGATTGGAGCGAGTTCTGAAGTGATAACAATCAGTATTGCAGCCGGTCTAATAAAATCGATTTTAACCATGGTTGGTACACCGTTTATTGCCAAGTACATTGGTTTAGATAATCCGCGCACAGCAATGGTTTACGGCGGAATGATGGGAACGACAAGTGGTGTTGCTGGTGGGCTTGCTGCAACAGATCCGAAACTAGTGCCTTATGGTGCAGTCACTGCTACATTTTATACAGGCCTCGGCTGCCTAATGGCTCCATCTATACTTTTTTTAATGACAAAAGCTATTTTTGGATAAGGAAGGGGACTGTCCTAGGTCATGATTTACTGACTATGGCACAGTCCTCTCTTATTCTTTATTAATACTTTACCTTTTCACCTACCAACAGAAAAAGTCCTTAAATTAACTTACATATTTTAGGTTGAGTTTTTCAGTGGTCTCGGACAGGTTCCTTGTCCCACTCCAAGCTCACAAATGCTATATGTTTAAGATACCCTCCGTCCAATTACTTTCTAGCGTGAAACATTTCTACGAAACAAGATTTTTGTGGCGGTTCCTGGTACGGAACTACCACTTATACCACCTTTCTCTTATTTATGCCAATCTCGGTCCCTCCACTTTCTATGCTGTAGTGAGCATGCTTTTCTTGGACAAAAAATACTGCGATTCCTCCAATAACAGCAGCCATGGCGATAGCAGTAAAATTCATCTCGGCCGATAAATTCATCGTTAATAAGACTCCAACGAACGTCGGGGCGAAAGTTCCACCAATTCTTCCAAATGCCATTGCTGCTCCGACTCCAGTTGAACGCATAGATGGCGGGTAATATTGAGAGACAAGCGCATTACTAATATTTTGAACACCAACAGATGCAGCACCAATTATTCCGATCAATAAAAATGCTAGTAAACTATTTTTAGTTAGACCAATACAAGATAGCGCGATGGCACCTGAAATATATAATGGAATCATGACTTTTTTAAATCCCCATTTATCCGTTAATCGCCCAAAAACAATCGTTCCAAGGATTGCCCCAACATTCATAATCGCCACAAAGACCAAACTTGAGCCTAGGCTATAGCCAGCCTCAAGCATTAATTTTGGTAGCCATGTATTCAGCGCGTAGATTAAGACAAAGCAACAGAAACAAGATATCCAGAACATAATCGTACTAAGAGAACGTTTCTTTTCAAATAATTTGACTAGAGGAGAACCTTTCTCCTTTACCACATTTCTTTCAAATTTGGTTTTACTATCAAGGTTTAGCTTAGGATCTACTCTATTAAGAGTTTTCCTCAACTCTTCTTCTTTTCCTTTCTCTAAAAGAAAATTTACGGATTCCGGAATGTTTCTCGCTAGAAATGGAATCAATAATAACGGTAAACCGGCAATCCAGAAAATTGGCTTCCACCCCATAACAGGCAAAATAGATTTACTGAGAAGTGCTGCAGCAATGGCACCGATTGAATAACCACAAAAAACGAAGGAAACCATCGCAGCTCTGATTTTTTTTGGAGCATATTCGGTCGATAATGCAATGACATTTGGCATGACTCCGCCAAGTCCTAGTCCTGCAATAACTCGTAATACAGTAAATACTATCGGACCTGTTGCGAATGCAGAAAGAAAGGTGAAAAGACTAAACATCACAATACAAGCTAATATAACTTTTTTCCGACCAATTTTATCTGCCATAAGGCCAAAAATAACAGCACCCAAAGCCGTTCCAGCAGCCGTATAGCTACCTATCGCCCCTACTGTAACAGAAGATATAGCCCATTCATCCATTAAAGAAGGCACAACGGATCCGTAAATGACAACATCATACCCATCCATAAGAATAATAAAGAAACACCAGAAAATGAGTGAAAGATGAAAGAGACGAAACCGACTATTATCAATCGCTTGACCTATATGGAATGTATTCATTTAGACTCCCCCCTTAAAAACATGATACACAAATACTTAAACGCTAAAACGCGTTTAAGCACTAAAGTTTTATAGTAAAAAAATTATTGGATTTCAAAATCAACAATAATGCTATCTTCTAATCCTATTTCCTTCAGAAAATTCACAATTTCTTGGTGTGCAGGATGTGGCCCGTAGTTTTCCAAAGATGTTTGATCCTTAAAGCGGACTGTTAATCCAACCTCATATCCTTGGCTTCTATTTGAAAAATTCATCCCCTGCTGAATATCAAGAATACCTGGAATAATATCCTTTAGTCGCAATGTCCTGCGAATTAATTCTTCCTTCTGTTCATTTGTTGTTTTCGATGAAAATTTAATTAAGACAATATGTTCAACCATAAGTAAACCTCCTACTTACTATTCAATGTTTCACGATCAAAACCGGCAATTTGTTTGTATTTGTTTGCGATATCCTCTAATTCCTGCTGCGTAATAACATCTTCTAAGTTTTCAAAGCCGTTAGGTGCCCGTTCTTCAACGATCTGCATCACGACTTCCGGTCCATTTTTCCGGTTTGTTAAAACGATATTGGCTGTCGCTTCCCGTCTTGCTTGTTCATAAACCTTCAAAGCAAGTTCAGGACTCGGTTGTTCTAAAATTGCTTGACTTAGTGCATCTGCATCGAGGATAGCCTGTGATGCTCCGTTTGATCCAATTGGGTACATTGGGTGTGCAGCATCTCCTAGTAAAGTCACGCGTCCAAACGTCCATTGCGGTAGCGGATCACGGTCAACCATCGGAAACTCATACACAGCATTTGTCTCCTCAATCAACTTTGGCACATTCAGCCAACCAAAATCCCATGCAGCAAATGAAGGTGCAAATTTTTCTTTTTCTATTTGACGGTTCCAATCCGCACGTGAAGGCATTTCATCACCAACAGTAAGCTCCGCAATCCAGTTCACTAAGGACCGTCCGTTTTTTGCTGTTTCAGGACAAACGGGGTACGCAACAAATTTTTGATCCTGGTAGCCAGCCATTATCATTGATTTTCCTGTTAAAAAAGGAGTTGCTTCCGTAATACCCCGCCATAAAATCCGCCCGCTAAACTTCGGAAGGCCTTCGTTTGGATAGTAGTGTTTACGGACAGCAGAATGGATGCCATCAGCTGCGATCATAATATCTGCACGATAAGAACCTAGACGCTCACCCGTTTTTCGATTTTCAAACTGAGCCTCCACCGTGTCACCGAGCATTTGAAATGATTTTAGATGATGACCTACCATCACTGCTTCCTCACCTAATTGTTCCTTAACGGCTTTTAATAGAAGCATTTGCAGACGACCTCGATGGATTGAATATTGTGGCCAACGATACCCGGCATTGATTCCCCTATCCTCCTGCCAAATCTTCTTACCGAATTTATTCACAAAAATAAGTTCTGCAGTAGGTAAGCCTGTTTTTTCAAGCTCTTCTTCCAAACCGAGTTCTGTCAGTACCTTTACAGCATGTGGCAAAAGATTGATTCCAACCCCAAGCGCTTTAATATTTTCTACACTTTCAAAGACTTGCACTGACACGCCAACGCGGTGAAGTTTAAGAGCAGTCACAAGCCCGCCAATTCCTCCACCGACGATCATTGCCGTTTTAATAGTTGACAAAGCAATCCCTCCTTGATGATAAAAGATATAATTATGTATTTTCAAACTATTCAAGCTACTATTAATTATTGCACAAATATAAATTATATCAATATAAAATAATAGATTCTTAGAGAAAAAATTGATGGCATCCTCTTAGAAAACCGAGTGGTAGCGAGTACATGTTTAGTAAATTTTAGTTATAATATAATTTTAAGGAGGAATTTTAATGAATGACTTGGATGTATTATTTCGTAACAGAATCGGTATCTCAGAAAAAGAAACCATTACATTTGAAAAATTGGAGATTGTTCTTGAAAAGACAGCAAAAGAAATCCCATTTGAAAATTTATGTATTCTAGCAAATAAGACAACTGAAATGACAAAAGAAAATTTAATAAATAAAATAATCGTAAAGAATGAAGGTGGACTTTGCTATGACCTAAATTCCATCCTCTATTTATTCTTAGTTGAAAATGGTTTTAATGCAGCCTTAACTCGTGGAGTAATATACAACCATATGGAGCAGCGCTGGAATACGATTGGGAGAACCCATGTCGCTAATCTAATCACCCACAATGGACAATTATATCTAATTGATACCGGCTTTGGAGGAAACTTGCCGTTAAAACCTGTTCCGCTAAATGGAGAGATTGTAACATCTCCTAATGGAGAATTTCGAGTAGAAAAGGTAGCGAGTGAACATGGTGATTATATTTTTTATATGAAATTGAAGCATAAAGATAAAGACTGGAAAATAGGCTATGCTTTTGATTCTGCGAAAGTAATCAAGGATGTATCTGAATTAAATGAGGTACAAAAAATCATACTAGAGCATCCTGAATCTCCTTTTAATAAGAAGCCACTAATCACCCAGCTGACAGATCGAGGCAGCATAACACTAACGGATACTTCGTTTACCGAATGGACTGATGGAAAAATGGAGAAAAAGGAAATGGATAATAAAAAATTCAAAGAAATAGTAAAAGAATATTTTGGAATTCAATCTTATTAAAGAGAGGCTGGGACATAACTAAAGTACTATCCCCTAAAGACGAACAATGTCAGGTTAAATTGTTTAGTAATCACTGTTACACACCGCTGTTGATTTCCGTGTCAAGACTTCGCTTTCCGCGGGCGGTCGGTGAGCCTCCGAGAAAAGCGGAAGCGGCTCGTTTTGCTCGCGAAGAAAATAGGGAAATACCCAAAAGGCGCTTTTTGCCTTTAGGGTATTTCATCTTTTTCATAGCGAGTTAGCCGCTGGAGCTAGACATGCGCTGCGCTCTTGCGGGGTCTCACCTGTTCCGCTTTTCCCGCAGGAGTCTTCGTCTTGCACTCCAATCAACAGCTAGAACAAGTTAAAAAGAACAACAAGTTTTATTCACCTAGAGCACATTTGTCCCAGCCTCTTTTCACTGTTATATAAAGAAACTAGTAACCATTTCTTCTGAGACATCCGATAAGTGTTTGTACATATATCGCGGATTTCTATCTTTATCAATGAGAACGGAACGTACCCCTTCAAAGAAATCCTTATGCTTAAGAAAGTTTTTAGCAAGCGTAAGGTCCGTAGCAAAGCACTCCTTTAATGTTTTTTCTTCTCCTTCAATTAGTTGTTGTAACGTTACTTTTAAGGATGATGGTGACTTGGATAAAAGTGTTTGCTTCGTTTTCATTGCAAAATTACTCTGTTTCTCCTCTAAAGAAGCCAGTATTGCTTCAACAGTTGGAAAGGAGAAATAATGATCAATATCTTCTTGTAAAGAAGCTAGCTGACTCTCGTTTGCTAACTCCTCGGAGTAGTTATTTATTAATTGTTTTATCGTTGAATCCAGTTCTCTGTCATGCCAATGTATTTCTTCAACATCACTAAGAAAGGCATTTAATTTTTCATATGGCATGTAATGATCTGCTCCATTTATATACATGACATCAGCAGCCTCAATAACCGCTCCTGTTAATGCTAAGTAACGTCCTATATATCCTGGAGCCTTATTTAAAAAGTAGGCAGCTCCTACATCTGGGAAAAATCCTATGTTCATTTCTGGCATGGCCCACTTCGTCCGCTCTGTAACAACTTTATAACTAGCTCCGTATGTTAAGCCAACTCCTCCACCCATAACAATCCCATCAAGGCAAGCAATGATTGGTTTTGAAAAGGTATAAATGAACTGGTCCACCTTATATTCCTCTTCAAAAAATTGTTCGGCATTGTGTAATGCAGATTGACTAACACGTGCTTCATACAGCGCTTTAATATCACCACCAGCACAAAAACCTTTTGTACCTGCACCTGTTAAGATAACGAGCAGAACCTGATCATCTTTTTCCCACTCTTTCAGCTTTTGTCCAATCATTGTCACCATTTCATAAGAAAGAGAATTGATGGCTTTCGGGCGATTAAGTGTGATGAACGCTACACCGTTGTTGTTCACAGAAAATAGTACTTCTTTCGTCATACCGATTGCTCCTTTTATAAATCATTGAAATTAGGGGGGCGCTTTTCAATAAATGTTTGAACCCCTTCTTTTGCATCAGATGTTAAAAATAATTCACTAAATCGCTTACGCTCTCTTTTCAAACCATTTTCCATTGTTTCCTTACTTCCTTGTATCACACATTCTATTGCTCGGGTTACACTTGTCATGCTTTTTCCTTCGATAAAAGATTGAGCGTAGTTCATCAATACACTGAGGTGACAAAGTATTGGCTGGGGGATTTCTTATTGTCACTGTAGTAACATAGTCTACTTTGTCTAGCTTCAAAAATTGATGTTCCATCTCATTCCTCCTCAAACAGTTTTATCCTTTAAAATGTCAATCAGTGGAGATTTCCGCTTGTCTCCACTGATTGTTAGTCCTGTTATTATCCGTTAATGCGGGGTAAAGAGCTAAAACCAGCGCTCTGTTACTACTTTTTTCCGCGTATAAAATTGAACGCCATCTTTTCCATTTGTGCCCAGATCCCCATAGAAGGAAGCCTTATTGCCGGCAAAAGAGAAAAATGCCATTGGAGCCGGTACATTTACATTGACGCCAACCATACCAGCATCTATTTTCTCACGGAAAATTTGGGCACTTTTTCCACTAGACGTGTAGATGACTGCCCCATTTGCAAATTTCGAATGATTTGTTAGGTTTATTCCTTCTTCAATGTCCTTTACTCTTACTACACTTAGGACAGGTGCAAATATTTCATCTTGCCATATTTTCATATCTGGTTTTACATGATCAAAGATCGTTGCACCAACATAATATCCATCTTGATCAATTTCAGGGTTTCTTCCATCTATTAATAGTTCAGCACCTTCTGTTATACCACTTGCAATATATTCAAGCACGCGGCTTTTATGGACATCACGAATTAACGGTCCTACAAAGTTATCTTCATTTCGCCCGTCCCCTATTTTTAATTTTCGTGTTTCCGACAAGAGGAGCTCCATAAATTCATCTGCAATATCGTCTACAACAGCTATAACGGAACAAGCCATACAGCGCTCTCCACTACTTCCGAATGCTGCTCCAATAACACCCTGAACCGTTTTTTCAAGATGACAATCAGGCATAACAATGGCATGATTTTTCGCACCGGCAAGCGCCTGAATTCGCTTACCATGAGCAGTACCTGTTTGATAGACATGTTTAGCCACTGGTTCAGAGCCGACAAATGATATGGCTTTTATTTCCGGATGTGTTAATAAGCTATTCACAACATCTCTGCCACCATGTACTAGATTCAAGACTCCTTTTGGAAACCCAGCCTGATAAAAAAGGTCGACAAGTTTTTCTGCTAAGAGAGGTGTTCTCTCTGATACTTTAAGGACAAATGTGTTCCCACAAGCAATAGCAAGAGGAAACATCCAAAGAGGTACCATCATCGGAAAGTTAAATGGTGTAATTCCAGCAACAACTCCAAGAGGATATCGCCAAATAGAGCCATCAATTCCATTTGCAATCTTTGATAATGCCTCTCCCATCATTAAACTTGGTGATGATGTCGCTAACTCCACCACCTCAATTCCTCGTTGAACTTCTCCACGAGCATCCGTTAGAGTTTTACCATTTTCCATTGTAATAATTTCTGCTAAATTTTCTTTTTCCTCCTGTAATAACTGAAGGTATTTATATAAATATCTTGAACGCTGAGGAACAGGTAATTCAGACCATATTGCAAAAGCACGTTCAGCTGATTGTACTGCAAGGTCGACATCTTCTTTTCCTGATAGCGGAACATAAGCAATAGTTTTTCCATTAGCAGGATTCGGTACAGGCTCCGTCAACTCACTAGTAGAGTCAACCCATTTTCCGTCAATATAGTTTTGAACCGTTTTGATATCAGTAATCATACTATCCCTCTCCTTTTTTTCGTATTAAAAGATATAAAATGGGTGTTAAGATAAATAGTATTATTTAGAGTACAGATGGCTTCTGACCACTAACTACTTTGTACAGGACTGCCATATCTTTATTACCAAATCCAGCGTCTACTACTTTTTCATACATTTCTAGTAACATCTTGCTAATGGGTAAATCAAGCTCATTTTGTTCCGCCAAATCGAGTGCAAAACCAAGATCTTTCTTTAATAGCTTTATAGTAAAACCTGGTTCAAAGTTATCATTCGCTATAAAACTCTTATAATTTCGTTCGTAAATTCGACTTTGACCGTAGCTTACATTTAGCATTGAAAATAATGTTTCTAAATCGAGGTCGCTTTTTTTTGCAAGATTAAGTGCTTCACTTACACCTGCTGTATAAAAGCCTATAAGTAAGTTATTAATAAGTTTTGCTGCAGTTCCACTATCGACTTTTTCGCCAACATGAAAAATATTTTCTCCTAACCTATTAAATACAGGCATAGCACGCTCGTAAGCCTCTTTCGGACCACCAACCATAAAGGTCAACGTTCGATTAATGGCACCGACTACTCCTCCACTGACAGGAGCAGCTAAAAAATTAATGCCTTTTTGCTTAGCAACATCTGCTATTTTTTGATTCATTTTTGGTGCTACTGTACTTGTATCAATTAGTAGCGTACCCGAATGACTATTTTCAACGAGCCCTTCTTTTCCTAAATAAACGGACTCAGCCGCCTCTGATGAAGGTAGACTTGTTAAGATAACATCACATAGATTTGGCAAATTTGGGGGAGAAATGCCAATGATTCCTCCCGACTTTTCAAAATCTGATTCCACCTGTTTATTTAAATCGAATCCATATACTTCAAAATCTGAATCAAGTAAATTTTTCGACATCGGAAAACCCATATTCCCTAAACCAATAAATCCTATCCTTTTCATTCGTTTGCCCTCCATTTATTTAGGTATTCTTAGAAAGACTACCGTGAAAACAAGCCTTTATTTCAAATATTGCCGTCGGTTAATAATTATTTGGGCAATTTCTCTCTTCTTCAAAAAGAGATTATGATAAAGCGGTATAGAAAGATGACGAATTTCATCTAACCTCCTCTTTCTTTCACTATCTACGGTTTCAATACTGGAAAAAATCGATACTGTAGCCTCCTCTACTTTTCGATAACCTTCTTCACATAAAACTTCATTCATCAATTGTTTTATCTTTTTTTGTTCTTCACCATGTTTCTCGTTACTGATAAGCTTTTCTGTACGTAACAGCGAAGATTCCATAATATAAACCTCTTTTACTATATTGGCTAATAAGTGTAAGTATTCTTGCTCTTCCGCTATAATAGACTTCATATTTGAAACCGCTTTCAACGATTGCCTCAGCAAATAGTTTGCTAAATAGACAAACTGATGATTTCTTTCTAAATCTACTTCGTTATAAATTTCAGGAGTCCCTAACTTCACTTGAGCATATTTTTTTACCAATTCTTTTGCAATTGTTAAACGATTAATTTCATTCGTTCCTTCAAAAATTCTACTAATTCTGGCATCACGATATAACCGCTCTACTTCATACTCTTGCATATAGCCATACCCACCGTGTATTTGAACTGCTTCATCTACAACTTCTCCGAGTACTTCCGAGCAATTTACTTTATTTATCGCACATTCCATTGCAAAATCAGCTATTTTTGAGATAACTCTATCACTTTCCTCTACAGCATTAATCGTATCATCTAATTCCCCTGTTGTTCGGTAGGCAGCACTTTCTGCACCATAGATGGCAGTCGCCATGTTAGCTAGCTTTTCTTGTATCATCGTAAAATCCACTATTGATCTATCGAATTGTTTGCGTTCCTTTCCATAATCAACAGCTAACTGAAGTGCTTGTTTAGATGTACCAATATTAGAAAAGGCAAGTTTAAGTCGTGCTAGATTAAGAATATTTAAAGCAACCTTATGTCCTTTACCGACAGTGCCAAGAACGTTTTCATTTGGAACAAGTACATCATCTAACACAAGTGTTGCAGTGGAAGAGCCTTTAATCCCCATCTTCTCTTCTTCTGGACCAATTGAAACACCTCCAAAGGACCGTTCTACAATAAAAGCCGTTATCCCTTCGCTTGTGTTTGCAAAGACAACATAGACATCAGCAACCTGTGCATTCGTAATCCATTGCTTCGCTCCATTCAGCAGCCACATTGTTCCTTCCTTATTTAAAACAGCTGTTGTTTTTGGATGAAGGGCATCCGATCCTGCATCGGGTTCTGTAAGAGCATAAGCACCAATCCATTCCCCTGAAGCAAGTTTAGGAAGATACTTTTGTTTTTGGTTTTCACTTCCAAAATACACATACGGCAATGTTCCAACACCTACATGGATATTAAAAGAGACACTAAAAGAACCTCCAAATCCCATCTTCTCTGCTACAAGTCCTGATATTTTTTTATCTAAAGAAAGCCCTCCATAAACATCTGGAACTTCAATTCCAAGTAAGCCTAACTCACCTGCTTTCTGAAATAACTTACGCACCACATTATAATCATGCTGTTCAATGGAAGAAAAATACGGAAGGACATCCTGTTTAATAAACTGCTCCGTCGTTTTGGCGATGAGATCTTCCTCGTCATTGAAATCTTCCGATGTAAAGATAGTGGAAAGCTCTTCACGTCGTGTTGAGTATAGATAATGGGGAAACTCTCTTTCTATTTTTTCCATATAAACCCTCCCGAAGTATTATAGGAAGGAATAGAAAAGAAAAAGGCCAGCATTCATCTCTTCTAATTCCTCCTATTTTGCTAACTATTCTTTCTATCTTCCTCTCTATAGCAAGTAGAGGAAAGAGTTTTCTTTCCTCTACTTGCCTATCATTTCTCTTCTTCCACTAAAAGTGTTTTTGCAATATCACTATCTAAATCCTCAAATTTGTAATAGGAAATTGTCTCATACAATTCCTTTCTCGTTTGCATCGCTGCAAGATCTTCTTTTTGGGTTCCCTGTTCCTTTATAAGCTGAAACACCCTTTCATACGCTTTTGCTGCTACACGTAGGGATGTTACTGGATAGATCACCATTTTGATTCCCATACTCGCAAATTCTTCTGCAGTATAGTAAGGTGTTTTTCCGAATTCTGTCATATTCGCAAGCAAAGGAACCTTTATTTTTTCTGAAAACAGCTGGAACTCTTCCTCTGACTGAAGTGCCTCTGGAAAAATAACATCCGCTCCTGCTTCTACATATGCAGTAGCTCTCTCTATTGCGGAATCTAGTCCTTCAACCGCTCGAGCATCTGTACGAGCCACTACCATTAAGGATGGTGCAACCTCTTTTATGACTTTAATTTTTTGTATCATCTCTTTTGTTGAGACGAGTTGCTTACCATTTAAATGCCCACATTTCTTAGGTAACTGCTGATCTTCGATTTGAACAGCTGCGACTTTTGCTTCCGCCATTTCTCTTGCAGTACGAGCGACATTAAGGACTCCACCAAAGCCGGTATCGATATCTACTAATAATGGTAGATTAGTAGCACGCACAAGGTCTCGCGCACGATCGGCCATTTCAGATGAAGTAACAATTCCTAAGTCAGGCAGTCCTTTGCTTGCTGTATAGGCTGCGCCAGACAAATACAGAGCGGAAAATCCTGCATTCTTTGCAACTAATGCAGCCATTGCATCATGAGCACCTGGAACTTGTAAAATGTCTGAAGTCGAAAGTAACTTGTAAAATTGTTCTGCAAGCTCCTTCTGAGTTAACTCTTTATCTACAATCCAAGCCATATGTTAGACCTCCTATTATAGTAAGAACAATTCTATAAATTGATTTACATGCATATTTTCCAGTTTTTCTTGGTTATAACAAATTTCTTCAATTTGTTTTTGATGCTTGCTAGGATAATGCGTTTTTAAGTTATTTAAAAATTTACTAATAATTTCTGGGATAGCCTCTTCTCTACGGAAACGGTGACCTAGTGGGTATTCACATTCCACTTTTTCAGTAGAAGTTCCATCTTTAAAATGAACTTGAATCGCATTGGCGATTGAGCGCTTGTTCGGGTCTAGGTAATCAAGACTATATTGTTTATTTTCTACAACATCCATTTTGTCTCTTAATTGATCAATTTGCTCATCTGATGCCGTTTCATTTTCATAATGCTCTGCTCTTATATCTCCTTTTAATAGACCAATAGCAGTAATGTACTGTATACAATGATCGCGATCAGCAGGATTGTTCAGCGGGCCTGTCTTATCAATAATTCGAATAGCTGATTCATGAGTAGTAATCGTGATTCGGTCAATTTCGCCCAAATGATCCTTGATTTGCGGGTGAAGCTTAACAGCACATTCTGCAGCAGTTTGAGCATGAAATTCCGCTGGATATGATACTTTGAATAACACATTTTCCATAACATATGAATCAAGATCTCGTCCAAGTTTTAATTCTTTCTGTTTAAATAAAACATCTTGGAAGCCCCAGACTGGTGCGGAAAGAGCCGTAGGGTAGCCCATTTCTCCCTTAAGAGCGGTCATTGCTAAATAGACACCTCTACTTGTTGCATCGCCTGCAGCCCATGACTTGCGTGACCCAGTATTTGGGGCATGTCGATAAGTTCGTAAACTAGAATTATCTATCCATGCATGAGATAAAGCATTAATAATTTCTTCACGCGTTCCCCCTAACATCTTTGTAACAACGGCTGTCGTTGCAACTTTGACAAATAGTACATGATCAAGGCCAACTCGGTTTAAGCTGTTTTCTAATGCCAGCACTCCTTGAATTTCATGTGCTTTAATCATCATTTCGAGAACTTCTCGTACAGTTAGAGGCTTATCCCCTTTGCCAAGACGAACCTGACTTACATAATCAGCGACAGCTAATATACCACCAAGATTATCTGATGGGTGTCCCCATTCTGCAGCAAGCCAAGTATCATTGTAATCGAGCCAACGAATCATACACCCGATGTTAAATGCTCCTCGAACAGGGTCGAGTACAAATGATGTACCTGGAACCCGACTTCCGTTTGGAACGGTTGTCCCCGGCACAATCGGTCCCATCAGCTTTGTGCATTCTGGATAATTTAATGCAAGAATTCCGCAACCTAGTGTATCGAGCAGAACATAACGAGCTGTTTCATAAGCTTCCGTGCTTGTAATATCCTTATGCAGTACATAATCCGCAATTTCTTCTAATAAAGTGTCTACTTTTGTTTGCTCATTCATTTTAATCACAACTATCTTCCCCTTCTATCGATATTCATTTCAAACGTAACCATTAGTTGGTGAGGGTACGGCGTTCTCCTGTATAAAGTACACGTGGTCGGAATAACCGGTTATTTTCATGCTGTTCAATGACATGTGCACAAAGACCGAGCGTTCTTGAACTGAAGAAAATTGGTGTATACAATGGAATAGGAATTCCTAGCATCCAGTAAACAGGTGCTGCATAGTAGTCTAGATTTGGATAAAGCCCTTTCTCTCTTTCCATGATTTTTTCTCCAGCTTCGCACATCTGAAGAAGATTATAGTCACCCTTGACATCAGATAATTGCTTCAATGCCTCTTTCATCATAAGTGCCCTTGGATCCATTTTTTTCATATATACTCGATGGCCAAATCCCATAATTTTTTCCTTGTTATACAGTTTTTTCATTAGCATTTCTTCGAAGTTTGAAACAGTATCAGCCTCATTTAACATGTACATAACTGCTTCATTTGCACCACCATGCAAATTTCCTTTTAATGAAGCAACTGCTCCAGTCAGGGCTCCATATAAATCGGACTGTGTAGACGCGATCACCCTAGCTGTAAATGTCGAGTTAGGTAGCTCGTGCTCACTGTATAAAACAAGAGAAAGATCAAATATCTTTTCTTCGAGTGGAGAAGGCCTTCTCCCTGTAAGCATATAAAAGAAATTAGCACTATAAGATAGATCTTGGAGTGGGTGAATAGGTTCATTTCCATTAATGATTCGATAACTATTTGCTACAATGTTTGGAACTTTCCCTAGCAGATTATAGGCTCGGTCCATATTTGCCTGTAACGAGCGATCATCAATATGCTTATCGTAGCCGGCAAGTGCAGATATTCCTGTACGAAGACCATCCATCGGATGAGTTTGCTTTGACAATAGATTGAATATCGTAAATAACTTTTCTGGAATGTCATATTCCTTCTTTAGCTTTTCTAATACAGATGCTTTTTCAAGTTCATTAGGAAGCGTATCTTCCAGTAAAAGATGAACAATATCTAAGTATTCTTTCGTCTGAGAAAGCTTAATCAAATCATAGCCTTTTATAACAATTTCCCCTTGTACCGTATCAAGAAATGAGATGTTTGTTTTAGAAGCAATCACACCCTCAAGACCTGGAAAATAGTTCACTTCAGTTTCCATCCTTTTCATCCTCCCATCCTAACAGTTCCACTTTCACTTCGAAGTAAGCCCTTTCAAGATTTTGCATATAAATCTCTTTTTCAGGCTGTCCCTCTGTTACTTCTTGTATTTCTGCTTTCAATAGTGTCCATTTTTCATCGATTGAACAAGACTCGTCTAAATTGAAATTGTTCATTATGCATATTTTGAAAGAATTGGTAAAGTAATTCACTGATCCAAACAACGGTGTCCTCCTATAAAGTGAGCGTCTCCTGAATAGTCCAAGAACAATTGTGCAAACGCCTTTATTAGCCCCTCCAAGCAAAAAGCAAAGAAAGAGCACGTTTTCCTTTAGATAATGCGAGCTTAAGTAGGCTGAGTACGGCAGCTAAACGTAAACGGTTCTTGTTTAAAAATTATCTACATACGAATGGTTTACAGTTTTCTAGCCAATAAAAAAACAACTTCCTCATAAGAAGTTGTTAAGGTACGAATGAATATTTAAATAAGCATGTTGATGGCAAAAATGAAAAACACGCTCTACTATCTCGCACTTAACACCTCCTATCCGCGTAGGTATTGATGTTTGCTAAAACAGGCAGGTCTCCTGACTTAAGATCATCGCTTTTCGAACCTTCCCATTTTCGTAATAATGAAAACAGTGGTTTTTTCGAATCGCTCCCAAATACAGTTGCGGGACAGCGTCGGAATCTAACCGAACTTCCCTTTTAAGCAGTTAAAATGAAATTCATTTTGCTGCACCTGTTTCTACAACTATTCAATTTTCTTTTCAAACATATCAAATGTTTAGAAAAATTACAATTATTTTTTATTTTTAGTAAATATTGAAAACACAGAGACGACCCTCTAGCCTCGCTGAACCAAAAGAAGAATCGTCCCTTTGCTTCTTAGTTAGTTCCCATCCAAATCCACTAATAAAGGACATCCGTATGGACCGGGATCCAAAAACTCCACAGTTAGATAACACCAGTTTTTTTGTGTATACCTTCTATATTTTTAAAATATTATTTCACTTTCGTTCAAACTCATGTATACTAATGAATGTAAACTTAATAGCAATAACTAGGGGAGTCCAATAAGTTGGGCTGAGAAAGAAACGCGCTAAAGTTTCTTGACTCTTTGGACCTGATCTGGATCATGCCAGCGTAGGGAAGTTAGAAATTCACAAGTATGTAAAACTACTTCTACATAGTCAAGCTGGGTCCGTTTATTACTAATGGATTCAGCTTTTTTATGTGCTTCATTTGTTTTAAAACTACCTCTGTTATGTTCTAGATCTCGTCTTTTAAAAATTTAAAAGGGAGAGATTTATTTTATGTCAACAACCTCATTAAATGAACAAAACATTTCCATCATGTCCAACTTTTCAGGAAGCAAAAAAGTTTATGTAGAAGGCTCAAGACCCGATATTAAGGTGCCAATGCGTGAAATTGAACTAAGTCCAACAACCGGTACCTTTGGCGAGAGTGAAAACCCACCAGTTCGGATCTATGATACTAGTGGACCTTATACGGATCCTAATTATTCAGTTGATATTACAAAAGGGCTACCTGCTCTTCGAAATACATGGATTCATGAACGCACTGATGTTGAAGAATACGAAGGACGCAAAATTAAGCCTGAAGATAATGGCTATCAAGATGAAAATGACCCACGTGCCAATCATAAGTTGTTCCCTCGTTTAAATCGAAAACCACTGCGTGCTAAGAAAGACTGTATTGTGACACAACTTCATTATGCAAAGAAGAAAATTATCACCCCTGAAATGGAGTTTATAGCTTTAAGAGAAAATATGAAGCCTGAATTTGTACGTGAAGAAGTTGCAAAAGGAAGAGCTATAATCCCATCTAATATTAATCATCCTGAGTCTGAGCCCATGATAATAGGACGTAATTTCCATGTCAAAATTAATGCGAATATTGGAAATTCAGCTGTTTCATCTTCTATTGAAGAAGAAGTTGAAAAAATGACATGGGCGACTCGCTGGGGAGCTGATAATATTATGGATTTATCAACTGGGAAAAATATTCACACGACAAGAGAATGGATTATTCGAAATTCAGCTGTTCCTGTGGGTACTGTTCCTATTTATCAAGCCCTTGAAAAAGTGAAAGGTGTTGCTGAAGACCTTACATGGGAAGTTTATCGTGATACCCTAATAGAACAAGCTGAGCAAGGTGTAGATTACTTCACCATCCATGCTGGCGTTCTTTTACGATATGTCCCTTTAACAGCTCAGCGTTTGACAGGAATTGTATCACGCGGCGGATCTATTATGGCACAATGGTGCCTCTACCATCATAAGGAAAACTTTTTATATACTCATTTTGAAGAAATCTGTGAAATTATGAAAATGTATGATGTTGCATTGTCTCTAGGGGATGGTTTGCGCCCAGGGTCAATCCATGATGCAAATGATGAAGCTCAGTTTGCAGAACTAGAGACCTTGGGGGAATTAACCAAAATAGCCTGGCAGCATGATGTTCAAGTAATGGTTGAAGGACCAGGACACGTTCCAATGCACCTCATTAAAGAAAACATGGATAAACAATTGGAGGTATGTCAAGAAGCTCCATTCTATACACTTGGACCACTTACAACCGATATAGCACCTGGTTACGATCACATTACATCTGCAATCGGAGCTGCAATGATTGGCTGGTATGGAACAGCAATGCTGTGTTATGTAACGCCAAAAGAACATTTAGGTCTACCTAACAAAAATGATGTTCGCGATGGTGTTATCACTTATAAAATTGCTGCTCATGCTGCTGACTTGGCGAAGGGACACCCAGGAGCACAAAAAAGAGATGATGCCTTATCAAAAGCTCGTTTTGAATTTCGTTGGCGGGATCAGTTTAATTTATCGTTAGATCCTGAGCGTGCTTTGGAATATCATGATGAAACATTGCCTGCAGAAGGAGCAAAAACATCTCACTTCTGTTCCATGTGCGGACCAAAGTTTTGTAGCATGAAAATTTCACAAGATATTCGTAATTTTGCAAAGGATAACGAGCTAGATACACAGCAAGCTATTGAAAAAGGATTGAAAGAAAAGGCTGAGGAGTTTAAAAAATCCGGTAGAAATATATATCAATAACCTGCAAGGGAGGTCATAAAATTGGAAATCCGAGAAATTGAAGAGAAAATTTATCAATTGGAGACCGAAATTGCTTTATTGAAAAAGCATGTAAAGGAAACCCAAAGAAAATGTGATCACCATTTTCAAGGGAATCTAAATTATGAAACATGCATAAAGTGTAATAAAGTAAACGTGCTTTATTACTAGCAATGCTCTCGAGCTAGGAAAGGGAGATAGATTGAGACCACTGTCCCCTTCTACTATTTTATCATACGGTATCTAGTATCATCGATTTTATTGCGCGGTATTTACAAATAGAAGAAGGAACCTGACTCCTTTGTCCCTTCCCTGATACGGTCAAAAAAAACAAAACTCTAAAATAATGCTTAGAGTTTTGTTTTTTATTCATTATTTACCTACTACTTGATCCACTACTTTGGTTACATCAGCTCTACTCATTTTTTCTTTTCCTTCTGTTAAAGATTCAAGCGTACCATGAGCGAGGGCTAGCGGAATTTCGCAGAAGTTTAGGATTGTCTTCGTTTTAATATCTTTTACGTAGTCGTCGGCCAATGCTAGGTTACGTCTGGCATAACGAAACATCTGTTCTAATTCCCAGCCATCAGGGAAAAAGCTTACCCCCCTACTCATGTCCTCCGTATGGTTGCGAAGAATATTGACAGACTGCAAACCACGTCCAAACGCTATTGCAAGATTCTTATCTGTTTCGGTATTGTCATACCATTTCCAAATATCCGTTAACATTACTCCTACTAGACCCGCAACGTAGAATGTATAATCATCTAAATCCTCTTCGGTCTTTATCCGCCATTCCTTTGTAGCCCATTCCGCCATTCCTTTTGCCATTATAGATGTCGAATCTAACATCTTCTCTACAATGCTTGGCGGACAAATTTTTATCCAGTCAGCAAGTCTCAAGGTAACCTCAGGTAGAAGAGATTTATATGGATGAAATAACGCCGTTAACTCGTTATCATCAAAAGGTTTTTGTAAGAGTTGACTTATGGAAATTAATAAGTCATTTTTAGATTTTAGTGGGAGCTCGGGATGATCTTCAATCTCGTCAATTGCCCTCATGCATAAGTAAGCAGATGTAACTGCTTCCTTTAGTCCTGGCGATAAAAGACTAATAGGAATAAAGAAAGTCCGACTAGTCTCCTTCAGCATGTCTACCGCATCACTATGTAAATTACTTTTTTCACTCACCCTATAAGCACTCCTTTTTTACATTAACACAATAAATATTGTCTTTAATTTTAAATTATTTTTTTCACCTATAACTAGGATACTGTTAATAAGGAAATACTGCAAAATTTCCGTTCCAGTTTCTAATTATTTAGTACAAAACTCTGTTTATTAGAGAATACTATTTTAGGTACAAATTAATTTTTATTCTACATAAGTTTTCTTAAAGTTTCTTTCACACCTTTTAAGTAGAAGTATATCCATTTTACTTCGGATACTTTGTTCAATTCAAACGTTATGAGTGATTTACGGAAGTCTATTTTTTCTCGAACAAGCGTAAGTTGGGTCAAATGAAATAAACTCAATAATAGCAATATTCTCAATCATTTCTATATTGATAAAATATATTGACTTAGCATTTCACCCATGGTAAATTATTTTTGATATTAAAATCAGTGACGAGAAAGAGTAAGAAAAGAACCCTGTTCTCCAGAGAGTTGGTATTTAGTGGGAGCCGATGGACAGATCTTATCCGAAAATCATCTCCGAGATGCAAAGCTGAAAGTAGTAAGCTTTGACGGATTTCCACCGTTATAATGGAACACGTATGATAGTACGTTGACTGAGAGCCGGATTGTTTCTTTTTAATGAAACTTGCGGAATATGGGTGGTAACGCGAGTATAAACTCGTCCCTATTTAGGGGCGAGTTTTTTCATGCAAAAAATAGAGGAGAGACGAGATATGAGTAAGAAACACCTTACTTAATGGCATGACTGTATATTCAGAATCTTAGGGCTTTTACTAGTTTGCTAGTACAGAGGTTGGGTTTATAAAATCCTCAATCTAGTCTATTTATACTATTACATTGCCGATACAAATAAAAAAGTTGTTCGTAACCATAGTGAAAAAGCCTTCATTACTATATTTGAAACGGTTGAAATTGATGGTGAGTTCACTAAAATTTAGGAGGGTTTTAGGTGAATAAAAAGAATATACTATTTTCAGGATTTATGCTCTTTTCTTTATTTTTTGGTGCGGGAAACTTAATCTTCCCGCCTTATCTTGGGTTAGAATCCGGCAGCTTCTTTGTTGCTGCGATTGCTGGGTTTATTTTGACCGCTATATTTTTACCTTTTTTAGCTATCATTTCTGTCTCTTTATCCAATAATGGACTATTATCTATTGGACAGCGGGTTCATCCTATCTTTGGACTTGCCTTTGCTATCGTTATTTATATGTCCATTGGTGCTTTTTATGGGATTCCCCGTGCCTCGAATGTTGCATATGAATTAGGCTTTATGCAAATATTCAGTATCGAAGGTCGGCTCCCATTACTCTTATTCTCAGTCATTTTCTTCGGCTTGACTTACTTAATTAGTATCAACCCTAAAAAAGTGATCGACCTTGTAGGGCAGCTCCTTACACCTGCATTACTCATTGTGCTAGCAGTATTATTTGTTCAAGCCTTTTTGACATTCAGCTATACTGATGCACCAACAGCTGAAAAATACCAAACGGATCCTTTTCTCAATGGATTTTTAGAAGGGTACTTCACAATGGATGCAGTTGCTGCCCTTGCTTTTGGCATTGTCATTATTAATGGGCTAAAAGATAAAGGGGCAACTAGAAAAAAAGACTTGGTACGTGGAACCGTCAGCGCTGGTCTCATTGCAGCCGTGGGTTTAACCATTGTTTATCTATCACTTGGTTGGATTGGGCGTGTGTTACCACATGACGAACCACTTGAAAACGGGGCTGAAATATTAGTCCTAGCCTCCCAGCAATTATTTGGCTATGGTGGGAATGTGTTATTCGGAACAATCGTTATCCTTGCATGCTTAACCACATGCGTTGGCCTTACCAATGCATGTGCACGTTTTTTCAATGAAACTTTTCCGAAGTTCTCGTATGAAAAATATGTGTTAGTTTTTATTATTATCGGAATGTTTTTTACAAATCTTGGTCTTGATTTGATATTACAAGTGGCAACGCCATTACTTGTCTTCATCTATCCAATTTCGATTGTGCTCGTGATTCTATCATTATTCCAACACTTCTTTGGAGAAAGCAAAAAAATGTATGTTTTCTCCGTTTCGATAGCAACGTTATTTGCCTTTTATGAAGTGTTAATTACTTTTAATATCGGTCTTACTAAACTAAATTCGATTTTAACTTTACTTCCTTTGTATGAAAATGGTTTAGGCTGGACGGTGCCAACACTCTTAGCAGCAGTGATTGGGTATATTTTGGATCGTAAGCGGGGAAAAGTTGTGTATAGGAATAAATTTTAAGATAAAGTAGAAGGAGACGGTTTTCTTGCTTCATCGAAGCGAAAGAACCGTCCCTTAGCTTCATTTAAACATGAACCTGTTCCGTAACAATAAAATCAAGTCCAAACCCAGCGTGCAACCGTTCTGCAGCTATATATACTTCGCTCTTCTCTACGACAGCCGTCACACTTATAGAGGACTCGCCTACTAATTTTACTTTCACCTTGTTCTTTAATAGTACCTTGCACACTTTTTCCTTAATACCCGGATGTGATGTAATGTTCCTTCCAACCACCGAAACCTTGGCTAGACCATTTTCATATTCTAAGTTTCTATACGTTAAATTGTTTTTTTCCTTGTGTAAGATGGATAATACATCTTGAAGATCCTTCTCTTTTATTAATACGGTCAAGACGTTATTAAAATACTGCTTATAGATATCTGCTTGAATGTGACGAGAAGCAAGTTCTAACATAAGTTTTGCTTGTAAAGAGTCTCCATCTTCAAATTCAGAGATTGATATTCTAGCAATGTTCTCTTTAAACGCCACTCCAATGACATAAATTTCACTATGACTCTGCTTCTCCACAGAAACCAGTGTTCCCATACCTTTTTCAAAACTAGACTTTATGAAGAGCTTAATTTGATGTTCTTTTGCATATTTTATCGCTCTCGGATGAAGTACACCTGCTCCCATCGTAGCTAAACTTAGCATGTCTTCATAAGAGAGGGATGCGATTTTCGATGCCTTATGAACAAACCTCGGATCGGAAGTATATACTCCGTTAACATCTGTATAAATATCACATCGATCTGCCTTCAACTTAGCAGCAAGAACAGTCGCAGTCGTATCAGAGCCTCCTCTTCCTAATGTCGAAATGTCTCCATCACTCGTTTCTCCTTGGAATCCAGCTACTACAACGATCCTTCCTTTATCTAATTCGTTCCTAATCCGACTTGTATCAACCGATTGAATCTGGGCATTTCCAAGTATTGAATCCGTCTGAATTCCAGCCTGCCTACCTGTGAAAGAGATGGCTTCTACTCCTTGCTCTTGAAGGGCCATAGTAAGAAGAGAGATGCTCACCTGCTCTCCTGTGGATAAAAGCATATCCATTTCTCTTTTACTCGGATTGGACGATATTTCTCTTGCTAGCTGTACCAGTGTGTCTGTTGTCTTTCCCATTGCGGACACTACGACGACTATATCATGACCTTTCTTTTTTTCTTCCACTATCCTGTTCGCTATTAGCTTCATTCGTTCCGTAGAGCCTACAGAAGTTCCACCGAATTTTTGAACAATTGTACTCAATGATTATCCTTCTTTCTTTTGGAGGATTGATTGGATCAGTTCGAACCAATAGTCATTTTTTTACGAAAAAATGATAAAGCATTTGTCACTTTTCCAAATTCAGATGCATGTGGTCGATCATCGTCATCAGAGTATCCATAGTCCACCATACGATTCCGGTTTAAACACAATTTCGTAAGCTTAGGTTGGAAGAAATCAAATAGCTGATAACGTTCCTTTAAATGTGGGAAACGTTCTTGATAATTTAAAATGGAACTAGCAAGCAACCTCCAGAACGTTTTTTCCGACATCATTTGGTTGTTCACTAATAGGTTACTTAAGTATCGTAAGTGACAAATAAAGAGACCAGTAAAAATAAACTGAGTAAGTCCCTCAGGTGGTTCTGTTCGAAGCACTGCTTTTAATTCACTAGTTACCCCTTTTAATTCTGGAAAATCTTGATCTGTAATATTTACATCATCTACAAAATCTTTAACCGCTAATCGATGAGGTTTCCCATCCTTAAACACGACAATCGTATTTTGTCCATGAGGGGAAAATACCGTTCCGTATTGATAGAGATAATGAAGAAGCGGATCCATTACAACTTTGAAAAACTGTTGCATCCATTCCTCTATTTCAATCCCAGATTTCTCTATTAAGCTGGCAATAAAAGGCTTGTGATGATGATCTTCATATAATAAGGCTGCTAAAGTAATGGCTTGTTCTCCATCTTCGAGATACGTATAAATACTTTCTCTCCAAATTGTCCCGAGCATCTCTAAATATTGATAGGGTGCTTGTTTTAATTTCGTATAGTAGTGATGATTGACATTGATGCTAGCATTTTCACCTGGGAGAATCACTCGACACTCCTCTTTTAAAAATTTGTCCGTCTCCCCTATCCTTTTAATAAATTCTGTTACCCTTGGTGCAATCAACGTTCGTTCTGAAGGCAGCCCTCTATATACAAGTGTGTTTAAGATACTCATAGGAAGCTTTACATGATGTTTGTTCTTCGTTGTTTGATTTACAAATGTTCGAATCGATTGTTGTGGAAGATAACGATCTTCCCCTTCGCCTAAAGGAACAATTTTTCCAGTCGCGACCTCTTCAGGAAAGTTCTGAATCACCATGTTCTTCCATTGCCATTCATGTATGGGTAAGAAATAATAGTGAGACGGATCACTCCCATTTTGTTTTACTTTCTCACTAAAATAGTCTCGTTCTGTTTCACTTAATTCCTTAGAAATTAACTCTTCATAACCTAATCCTTCCACCGATTGAAAAGAAGCAATCTCTTGATGAACAGCTATCCAGGAAAGACGTACTTCCTTCTGCTGCTCGGGTGCAAATGCAAGATAATCATCATAACCAAACCCAATTCTTCCTTTATTGTAGGTAATCCAAGGGTGCCCCGTCATATACCCTTCTAGAAGGGCATAGTCTTCATAAATGAGCTCATCAGATGTTTTCACGTTTTTTTCTAAAAGATGAGCATCTGCAATTAATGTATTATTCATCTCTTTTATTAAATGTCCGGCTGTCTCTGAAGACATCCCGATAGCTTCTTGAAGATCCACCAATAGTTCAATCGCACTATTTGCTTCCTTCCTCTCTCCGTTCTCTACAATGTAGACGGTCGTCCATTTCACATCAAAACTATCAAAGAAACGCTTTTGAGCAATATATTGATAGTGCTTCGAGTCAGAAACTTGTAGTGCGTATTCTATATTCTCTCCCTCTTCTGAGAGAATTTCAGGAGTAATCATGTCTTCATACATATACTCGGATAACATTTTCCCTATCAATCTTTTATTAACTTTCCTCCAACTATCACTTTTAAATACACGCTGAATTTCATTATGGAATAACATTTGATCCCTTCTTTCTTTTTATTATTGGCTATTTTCGTAAGGTTTGTTGTTTTCGGGAATAAACAACGGACCGTTCCTTTCCGCTTCGTTTTCCATGTTGTTAAAAGCAATAATCTTTTAGAAAACAGCCTTATTATTTGGTGTCAATGAGTCTTTCACTTTTTTCCAGAAAGAGAAACTGGTCGAGACGATGTAGATGACGTTTTCGTTCCAAAGGTTTGGAATACATTCCTCGAATGAACGGGATACACTTCCCTTCCTGTAATCGTATTAATGATAATGGCGTTACGGTGTGCCCCAAGTCCCAGATCAGGTGCTCCTACACCATGGGTATGAACCTCTCCATTTTGCACAAAAATTTCATGCTGATCTTCTATATATGTTTCTAATCGATAATCTTCCTTCACTTTGTATCTTCCCTTTTCATCCCAGGCAATCCAGTCTTTCATTTCCGATAGAAACGCAGGAAAAGCTGGTTTGTAACCTGTTCCGAGAATGACAATATCAGCATTGCTCACAAAATATTTTTCCTTAATACGATGATAAGCGAGGAGTTCTAATGAATGTCCTTGTTGTTCAACGTCAACGATTTCCGTCATCGCCTGTAAGGAGATATCAGGCTCCTCACCTCCTACTGATCGTTCATATAAATAGTCATAAATATCGGCTATCGTTTCTGCACTAATTCCCTTATAAAGCAAGTCTTGTTCCTGTAAAAGATGATCCTTTTTTTCCTGAGGTAACTGGTAAAAGAACTCTGTGTAATCAGGGGAAAAATATTCAAGACCTAGCTTTGAATATTCCATCGGGAAAAATCCCCTTGACCGTGTATACCATTGCAAAGAAAATCCATGATTCTTTTGCTCTTTGGCTACATCTAAAAATACTTCCGCTGCACTTTGACCTGAACCAATAACAGCAACAGAATTTGCTTGTTTGCATATTTTTTTATTAGCTAAATAGTCTGCTGTGTGAAATACCGTTTTCCCTAGCTCTTTCTGGAATGGCTTAGGGACGGAAGGAACAGAACCAATTCCGATAACAATATGTTTGGTTAAGAAGAAATCAGTTGATTGTGTGGAGCTGTTCCATACTCTCACTTCATACACATATTCCCCATTTTCCAATGGAAATGGAACGACAGATTGAACATCCATGCCAAACTGACAATGCTCTAACTGTTCACTCACCCATTGGCAATAGTGGTTATATTCTTTTCTTGGTATATGAAATTTTTCTAGAAAATAAAAATGATATAACCGATTATGCTCCTCTAAGTAGCGGAGAAAGCTATAATCGCTTCTCACATCGACCATACTGACAAGGTCAGCAAAAAACGGCACTTGTAAAGTGGTTCCTTCTATCAACATTCCAGGATGCCAATCGAATGTTGACTTCTTTTCAAAAAATAAGGCGTTTACCTCAGGAACAGAATCAAGTAAGGCGGCTAATCCTAAATTAAAGGGACCGATTCCAATACCGATTACGTCATATAGATCATTTGATTTCTTTATGGAATCCAACATTTCCCCACCTCTTTTCATATTCTTTTCTCTCACAAAACATTAGCAGCCCGATTTTATCTGGCAATGTAATAGGTTTAATTGGTTTAAAGCCACATTTCTTAAAAACATGGATCATTTTGTCATTTCGAATATCCGGTTCAGCAATGACTTTGTCTGTCCTCGAGACCTGAAACTGAAATAACATCATTGCTCGTAACATGGGAAGGGAAAACCCTTTCCCCAGATACCCCTTCTCGCCTATTAACAAGTGGACACCTTGATCAAAAGGAGCCGATGAGTAAGTTGTTTCTACGACGTCCCCTTCTACCCAATAAGCTTCCCAGTAGCTTATCATCACGTCCTCAACATACCCTATATACAACGTTTGATGTTCATCTGATAAAGCTTTTTTTAAATGGCTACGAAATTGCTTCAGTGGTACATTTAAATTCCAAAACGGATGAACATGCTCTTGCATCATCCAAGTATGGATAAGCTCCACATCTCGCTCATACTCCACTTCCCGAAAAGCAATTGTTTTCTGGATTTCTTCATCAAATAGTTCAAAATTATAAGACATGATAGATTTCCACCTCTTTTGCAAGGGGGTTGTTCACCATTGTATAAACCGATTGAGCCTCCATTGGTCCAACTAGTTCATCCATATCATAAAAACGAGTCAATAGATTTGCTTTACAAGGAAGTACCGGTTGATATAATAGATTCCTCAGAAGATGGGAATCGTCTCCGAGTTGTTTCTCATGGTACTTTAATCGTTCTTTTACTACAGTCATTAGTCTCTCTTCTTCAATCAAGCCACTTACCCCAAATCCGTTAATCAATCCAAAAAGATGATTAAAGAAGAAATAGTAGCATAAACGCTCTTCTGCCACTTCGTCCGTACAAACCGTATCGCTTTGTTTATTTAAGTCCGGAAGCAGTTTCATCAGTTTTTCTACTTTAGACTCGCTATAATAGTATCCTTGATTATCCCTGTAATAAAAGGTCTCCGGGTAACCGTTTTTTAGTTGAATCACTGAGTTCTGCTGATGAGCTTCAAGGATGATACCATACGTTTGAAGCAACCAAAGTATAGGATCTAACGACAAAGATAAGTATTGGTTAAACCAATCTAGACTTACTTCATCCACTCTACGTTCCTCTCGCTTGGCGATACCTTTAATAATGGAATGGATTCGGTTATTTCCGCCGTAAGCCTGATCCTGACATAATGCTGCAATCAAGCTTGTTTGATTACTATTTTCATAGAATGGATTTTCTCTAATAACCACTTCGAAACCAGACACTTCCTCATTCAACTTCAGGTTCAAGTAGGCTGGATCTTGAATCACCTTAAAGTGCGGGAAGACTTTATCGAGTTCCTTTCCAACCTCAGTTTCTAGTAATCTAGAAACCTCCACACCTCTCGCTAGTTCTTTCTGCTGATTAATACGAAGAGAGTTTGTAATTTTGACAGGAACAGAGAACTTATACATAAATGGAGACTCTTTGCTATATACCGTTCTAAACGACGACGTAGCTGTAAATGATTTCCCAAGAGGACCATGGTATGCTAATTTTCCTTCTACCATTAGGTCTTGAACTTTTGATTTTTCTACTAACGTTTTCACTTGGATAGGATGGACAGGAAATAATATTCGTTCGCCTTCACTTCTTATCTCCTGCAACCAGTGTTGATCAACAGTAGAATCTTGTTTCAATTCTTCAAAAATGATAGAAGCAGCAGACAAGCTTTTACTAGAATCCTCTAAAACCAACGATTTCTCCGCGCTAAAGTAATGAAGCTGAAATTCACCCTTAAGCTCTGGCGAATACAATCGATCTTCTTTATCTGTCAGACCCTGTTTACTCTTCGGAGTAGGGTGAAGCAAATGACCAAATAAAAGGGACTGTTCTGCCTCTATGTAGTCAAACTCTTCATCTGTCAGGGCTTCCTTGTCCTCTACTCTGTTTTCAATATAGTTCTTTATACTTCGGCAGCTTAATATCACTCGTAAAAGAAGCTCCTCTTCCGCTTCTGTAACGTTTTTATCAAGTAAGAACTCTTTTACAATCAGTGAAGTAAGGGTAACGTAATCTATTGGCTTTATCTCTTCCTTGCCCCCGACCCGATAATAAATAGGAAAACCAAATAGATGGCGTTCCGTAAGAGACCAGTAGGTTACGGGTATAATCAATTCAATATGTTGCAATATCAATTTAGAAACGATAACTTTCTCGAATGAACCTGATATAGAAGGATGATCCTCATATTGGGTGCCATCAGTATAGTTACCTGTCTCCCGTAAATAGCAGTTTAGAAAGCTTTGCATCGTTGCATTCTCGGCAATTTCCTTAGGATTCTTCAATGTTTAAACCTCCATTCAGTAATTCATCCCCCATTTTTTCAATATCATGTAGAAGAGAATGAATGTCCTTAGGCTTTGTTCTTGGATTTAAGAGTGTTAATTTTAAAAAGGTCTTACCATTGACGGTTGTTTTTGCGATAACGCCTTTACCTAAATAAAGGAGTTGCTGCTGAATCGTTCTGTTTAACTCATTAACATCAATGCCTTCTATTTTTGGGGGCTGATAGCGAAAAATGACTGTATTGATTTCTGGCCTTGAATTCTGAATTGAAATGTTTTCCAATCCATCTATGTAGCTAGCTGTGTATTGAGCAAGCTTTACTGTATCGTCAATCAATCTTCCAAAAAGGTCGGTTCCAATCGTTTTTAAAGAAAGAAACAATTTCAATGCATCAAACCTTCTTGTCGTTTGAACGGATTTATTGACTAAGTTCAATATGCCTTCCTCATCATCCTCAACGGGATTCAAGTAATCAGCATGATAAGAAATGTAGCGAAAGTGCTTTTGATTCTTCACTAAAAATGCGCCGCAACTGATTGGCTGATAAAATAACTTGTGAAAATCCACAGTAATAGAGTCCGCTTTGTTCAGTCCCTTTAGTTTGTCTAAATGAGAATGACTTAGAATCAGTCCCCCGCCATACGCCGCATCTACATGAACCCAAATCCCATGTTCCTTTGCGACAGAAGTCAATTCCTCCAGCGGATCAATGCTTCCAAAATCAGTAGTACCACATGTTGCTACAAGGGCAAACGGTAATAAGTTTTCTTTCTCTAATTGACCTAATGTTTCTCTCACTTCTCTGACACTCATTCTATGATTCTCGTCCGTCTTCACTGTCACCACAGCTTGCTCTCCTAAACCAAGTTGAGAAGCTGCTTTCTTCACAGTGAAATGAGCTTCTTCTGAACAAATAACTCTTAATCGAGTAAAGTCTTGAGGTAAGCCCTCTTGTTGAATATTTTGATTCCAGTAAGAATGACAGAAGGCATCACGAGCTAGTAGAATTCCCATGTAATTTGATTGCGTCCCACCGCTTGTAAATACTCCACCTGAAGTAGATGGAAAACGTATTTTCTTCGTTAACCATTCCACCATTTCAGTTTCTACATATGTTGCAGCTGTACTCTGATCCCATGAATCCATGGATTGATTTAACGTAGCGATGATCAACTCCGCTACAACACCAGGAAGAAGAGGTGGACAATGTAAGTGAGCCATGCTCTTTTCATGAGAAATATGAAGACTATTTTTCAAAATAGGTGTTTCGATTTCATCTAGAACATCCTCAAAAGTTTGTCCTTCGGATGAAAAAGCCATAATCTGTTTAATCTCCTCTTCAATCCTAGTCGGATTTTTCCCGATAAAAGGCTGCTCCGCACTCGCATATATCTCTTGTAATTTTTTACTAACTTGGCTTACCAGTTGCGTAAAGGCGCCAATTCCTTCCTCACCTTGATGAAGAAAGAAGGAATCATAGTTCGTCGTGCACTTTTCTGCGTTGGGAATGGTTATAGTCATATGTCTTTACCTCTCAACAGAAGCAAGTACTGCTTCTTTAAAAATAGTAACGACCTCATCCACTTGCTCTCTTGTTATGATTAATGGTGGAAGAAAACGAACAACTGCCCCGTGTCTTCCTCCTACCTCAAGCATTAATCCCCGTTTAAAGCACTCACGTTGAATCTGACTAGCTATTTCAGGATTAGCAGGGAGGCTCCCACTAGACGATGAAGATTGAGTTGGGTCCACCATTTCTACTCCAATCATTAATCCCCTTCCCCTTACATCACCAATTTCAGGAACCTCATATTGAAATTGTGTTAATGCTTGAAGGAGTCTATGACCCATTTTCTCTGCATGAGCAACTAAATCGTTTTCCTTAATGAATTTTAGCGTTGCGGTACCTGCTGCCATCGCCATTTGATTTCCTCTGAACGTCCCAATATGGGCACCGGGCTCCCACGAATCTAAGTCTTGATCATAAATCACAACCGATAGAGGGAGACTTCCTCCAATGGCTTTTGAAAGAACCAATACATCCGGCACGATCCCAGCGTGCTCAAAAGAAAATAATTTTCCGGTCCTTCCAATTCCGGTTTGTACCTCATCAATGATTAATGGGATTCCTCGTTCTTGGGTGATTCTCCTCATTTCTTGAATCCACTCAATTGGTGCTGGAATGGCGCCCCCCTCCCCTTGCACCGTTTCAAAAATCATTGCAGCCGGTGGTAAAATCCCACTTTCTGGATCATCAAGTAGGTTTTCAATATATTGACTACTTAGAAGATGACTTTCTTCTCCTCCTTTACCAAATGGGCAACGATAAGTGTAAGGATAAGGCAAGAAATGTGTATCAGGAATTAATCCTTGAACATTCTTTTTAGGGCTTAGGTTCCCACTAATCGACATCGTCGCATGAGTGGCACCGTGATACCCTCCTTGAAAAGTGAGAATACTTTGTCTTCTAGTAGCTGTTTTCACTAATTTCAATGCTGCCTCAATGGCATCTCCGCCAGTAGGACCACAAAATTGTATTTTTGCTTTATCTTGAAAACCTTCCGGCAGGCTAGAAAATAATTCATTTACAAATTCCTCTTTAACTGGTGTCGTTAAATCTAATGTATGTAGGGGGCGTTTATCACGTATAACCTGTTCCATTGCACTAATCACGACAGGATGATTGTGCCCTAACGCTAAAGTCCCTGCACCAGCCAAACAATCTAAATACTTATTACCTTCCATGTCTGTTACATATATTCCCTCCGCTTTCCTTATAGCTAGTGGAATTCTTCTTGGGTACGATCTCGCATTAGACTCCCGTCTCTCTTGTTGATCGAGTAATTCTTTATTCGAATTTATGGTTTGAATGGTCATAAAAAAATCTTCCTTTCCTGTTTGATTGGATTCCGTTTTCATCATCATATTAATTGATAATGATTATCATCGTCAATGGTTATTGATACCCATTCTCAATTAGATATATTACTTACCTGATCATGTAAGTAAAAAGGTTGAGTATATCTAATTCAATGCGAGTCTAGTACGTTTTACAGGAGGCTAGTTATTATTCATGGTTCCTCTCATTTACTTATAGTGATAAAAATTAAGACAATTCTCATAGTTAGAAATAAGGGAATCGCTAGTATTTATGTTGAATAACTTTTAAAGACCTTCATAAAAAAATGTCAGTTTCCCAAGGAAGGAAAGGGACGGTTCTTGTGCTTCTTTAAAGCAAGAGAATGTGCTGCATTGAAGCGCAAGAACCGTCCCATGGCTTTACCCAGGGTTGCTGAAAAGATAAAGCTTTTGAAACCCCTGAAATTTTTTAAGCAATATACAGAAAATAAAGGAAGCTGATAACCTATATATAGTAGGCTGTCAGCTTCCTTCTCTAGTTAAATGAATTTTTTAGTGGCCCCTGCCTCTCCCTTGTTTGTCCCTTGCAAAATTGTGAAACAAGATTATTCGGGTAGTGCCACCCTTTACTAAACCTAATCCTCTGATTTATACCATTTAAAAAGCAAAAAGATCATCAAAGCAAGTGAACCAATCGTCCCGTAGAGCCAAATGGAAAGCATCTCATTAATCCACATAAAAATTCCTCCTCGTATTCTTCCTATTTTGCATTCTTAACAAACTTTTCTTCCTCAACAAAGGTAGAATCTTCATTGCCTTTCGTGAAAATACCCGTAAGAATCATCGCAAGTACACCAATACATACCGCACCAGCCCCTGCTGCCATGGTACTCGTAATCGTGCCACTCCATAAAATGAGAATATAAGAACCAACCCCACATACGAGTGATATTTTTGCCGCAGTACGTGTTGCAAGAGATGGTAAAAAGAGACCAATAAGTAACGGTCCAAGTGTACCGGATGCAACACCTGAAATTCCAATCCAAATGTACATCCCGATTGATGGTGGAGGATTGAGTACTAAAATATAAGCAATTACCCCGACAACTAATACTGTAATTCGACTTAAGCGGAGAGCTGTTTTTTCTGCCTGTTCTTCTGTTGCTTTAATAATACCCTTTGGAACAAGGTACTTTCGATAAACATCGTTCGCAACAAGGGTACTCATGACAACGAAAATGCCGTCTGTTGTACTCATTGCAGCGGCTATAACAACAACACCTAAGAATGCTGCTACAACAGGCGGAAAAGCTTCTAGTACATAGTTTAAAATTGCTTTATCAATTTCATCCACTTGAACTGTTGGAGTAGCTGCAGCATATAAGCCACCAAAAATAACTAAAATAAAACAAACCGATGCTCCTAAGTAAACAAGAATCATTTTACGCATATCTTTAGGATCCTTAAGTGCTAAAACCTTATTAAACAGCTGCGGTTGGGATGAAAATGCAAACTGAATTATAAAAGCACCTAAAATAGCTGGAACTGAATAGAAAACAATGGAAGAAGAATTTGTAATCGACACAAGGGTGTCATCTTTTGCTTTTAACGTGTTTGCAATTGTTGTAAATCCTTCCGTTAATCCGCCTGGAAACATCCAGAAAATTGAAACGAATACGAGTACGCCCATAATTGCCATAAGTACCGCCTGAGCCGCATCCGTATAAATATCTGCAAACGACCCACCTGTATACACATAAGCCACAACAAGAGTAGCAATAAGTGCTAAAGCAAGGCTATAAGGAATATCTAAAAGAGTGTTAAAAATCCATGCTCCTGCTGCAAACTGAGCAGCAATGTAAAAAATGTTAAATAAACAAACAAGCGCTGTCCCGACACGGATAAAATCACTGTTATAACGGTCACCTAACCAGTCGGCAAGCGATAAGGATTTTTGAGAAATGTTTAATTTCCTTGCTCGTTTTGCTACCACTATTAACCCAAGTGGAGAGGCGAAAATAAGTGTTAGGAAAATCCACAAGGAAGAAAATCCCCATTGATATGCCCAACCAGGGTAACCTATAAAAGTTGAAGCACTAAAAAATGTTGCCGCATATGCAAGCCCTAGGATAACAGGGCCTAAAGATGCTCCTGCAATACTAAAATCAGAAACGTTTTTTGTCTTTTTATAACCGAGATAACCAAGAAAACCTGTAATTAGTAAAAGGAGTGCTAAACCAATCCACATATAAAGTTGAACATCAGTCATTTCTTATTCCTCCTTTTTCATCGTAATAGGTCACATCCCGTAAGTAAGGAATAGCTTGGCGTTGTTTGACAACGGTTTCAAAATTAAGGTCAAAAAGAATGATGTCATCCTCTTTTTCTGCTTCCACAAGAACCGTTCCTTTTGGGTCCACAATTCGAGACATACCAGCGAATACCGTTTCATTTTTTTCCATTCCTGAACGATTTGATGCCAAAACATAGCAGCCATTTTCAAGAGCACGAGCACGTGTAGCAAGATCCCATGCATAGCTTCTTGCCTCTCCAAAGGCGGAAGAGTAAATCAAAATGTCTGCCCCATTTGCAGCTAAAAAACGTGCCGGTTCTGGAAACCCTACTTCGTAACAAATCAATAAACCAATCTTTACATCCCCTATATCGATAAGTGTTAACTCATTACCTTTCGTAAAACGATTTTTTTCTGTATCCCATAAATTTTGTTTTCGATAAGACCCAAGAACCCCTTTTGGACCTGTCATCACTGCGGTATCGTATACTAGCCCTCGGGAAATATGTCTTTCTAGGATACACCCAATAAGATAGAGGTCATATTTTTGTGATAATGTTGTCATCCACTCCGTTGTTTCACCTGGAATAGTTTCAGCAAGTGCCGCATCATGTTCTTCTACACGGTATCCTGTGTTAAATAGTTCTGGAAGGACAATCAGTTTTACCCCTTCTCTTGCGGCTCTTTCAATTAAACGTTCTGCCTTTTTTAAGTTTTCTAATTTATTCCCTAACACAGTGTTCATTTGAATACAACTAGCTTTCATTCCCGTCCCCTCCTCTCGATTATTGATGATTCACTAATAGTACTGCAAGAAGTATGCCAAAAGTAACTTCTAGTTATATCAGCGTTCTATAGAAAAGGATATGCATAATTGCATATAGAAAAAGGAGAAAAAAGAAAACCCTCTCTTTATGAAAGGATTCCAAATATGCGTTAGTGCATAGAGTCATGTCCTATTGCATACTGCTGAAGTTTTCGGCTAATTGTAGACTGATTAACGCCAAGTGCTTTTGCCATTTTTGTAGTAGTCCCATAGCGTTTCTTAGTAAGAAGCAAAAGTTCTTTTTCTACAAGCCATTGAGCTTCCTTTAATGGCAAGATATCATTGACTTCAACAAGGTGGGCTATTTCATGTTTTCGTTGAAACTCGGACGGAAGGTCGTAATTTGTAATCTCATCCTGTTCGGAGAGAATAGAAAGACGTTCTATCAGGTTTTGAAGTTCACGGACATTACCAGGAAAGTCATACGAAGAAATCGCCTTCATCGCTTCATTTGAAATTCGTTTGTTTTGCTGGAATTTTTCATTATAAGTGGTAAGAAAATCTAGTGAAAGTGGCAAAATATCCTCTTTTCGTTCACGCAATGGAGGAATATGAATCGGAATAACATGAAGTCGGTAATATAAATCCTGACGAAATTTCCCATTTTCTACATTTTTCACAAGGTTTTGATTCGTTGCCGCAAGAATACGAACATCTACTTTAATAGGAGAGGAACCTCCGAGACGGTGAAACTCTTTTTCCTGAAGAACACGCAAAAGTTTCACCTGTAGATTAACGGGAATTTCTCCAATTTCATCTAAAAAGATTGTTCCTTTGTGAGCAAGTTCAAACATACCTCGTTTTGTTTTATGTAAGGCACCTGTAAAGGATCCTGGTTCATAACCGAAAAGTTCAGATTCTAGTAAACTCTCTGGTAGTGCTCCACAATTCACTTTAATGAATGGCTTCGTTTTTCGTTCACTGTTTTGATGTATATAAGAAGCAATTACTTCTTTCCCAACCCCTGATTCCCCTGTAATTAAAACCGTGGCATTGGTTTTGGAAACTTTTTTTGCTAGCACACACACGTTATCCATGGCTTTGCTATTGTAAATAATGGTAGACTCTTGTTTTTCTTTTTCACGGAGCTCCTCAAGTTCCGTCCGATAGCCTTCCATTAACGATTTAACATTTTGGATTTCTTGTTTTAATTCTGTTTCTTCTGTGATATCACGAGAGGTATTAACTACGCGAAGAATGGATCCATCTTCATCTTTAATAGGTGTTCCAACGACAAGAAGACGTCTTCCTGTTTTAGTGGTTTGAATTGCCTGTACTTTTTCTTTTTTTTCAAGTACCAAACTCACAACGGACGGTGTAAAAAAACCTTTTTGTTCATGTTCAAAAGCCTTTTTTCCAACGAGTTCTTCAGGTTTAACGCCCCACATTTTTTCAGCTGCTGCACTTACACGAAGTGTCGTGCCCTCCCCATCTGCAACATAAATCACGTCAAAACTTGATTCAAATACAGCTTGTAAATCTTGTTCAAAATCACTAGAAACATCTATAAGACCCTGACAATTTCCCTCCTGCCCCATACTATTCACCTCTGATTGAACTTTTTGAATTTATCGATAATTATATCATGGGAAAGAGACAAAGATGTACTTTCCCTTCTTTTTTATCACTTAAAAAAGCTTGTAGCAGAAAGAAAAGGGAATGTTCGAGACCGCTGAAAAAGTAACGCTTTTTTAAAGCACGGAAGATTTTTATCAATAGATAGAGAAAAAGAAACTAAACATCTATATGCGGTGGCTTCTTTTTCTCTATGAATGGACTTTTTCAGTGGCCTCGGACTGTCCTCATGCTTCATTGAAGTAAAAGAACCATCCCTTTGTTTTCCATTATTTAAAAATTACTAGTCTTCCTCCATGTTTCTCCATTATCATTCCTTTTCCTTCTGACATTATATTTCCAAGCCTTATCCTCATCCATCATTTTCTTCGCAGCATAAATAGTCAGAAACTGTATGATAATAATTGGAATTCCCATGAGACCGGAAAGGACTTCCAATGGAGCTAGTCCCCCTATTCTCATTAATAGTAGAGCAATGATTGTTACGACTGCAGCAACAATCATTCTCAAACTTTTAGAAGGCTCCGCTTTACTCATATCTTTTGTGCCCGTATAGGAGGCAATCGTATACGTTGTCGAGTCTAATGTTGTAGTCAAGAAAATAGTTGCTACTATAAGAAAGACTGAGATCGCGATTGCAGAAAGAGGCAGCGAAGCCAAAATTTCGGGTATGACAGCCATAGGATTCTGTTCTTGTACAATATCTAACACAGGAACCTCTCCAGTAAGATACCTATGCACACCAAGACCTCCAAGGATACCTGTTGCAATCCAAGATATAAGCGTTGGAGCCAATAAATAAGTTAATATCATTTCTTTAATAGTTCTACCACGGGATATTTTGGCAGCAAATATACTATGCAGCATTGCCCATGTAGCACAGTAAGCAAACCAAAATACGGTATTGCTTTCCATATACGTGCTTCCTTCCACATCTAAAGAATTCGTATGAAGGGACATATCAATATAATTCGAAAATAGGAAACCGATACTCTCTGTGAAATAATTCAGAATGAATACACCTGGCCCTACTAGCATAATGAATATAGCAAACGCACCGGCAATATACATATTAAGAGTACTCAATTTTTTGATACCTTTTTCTATACCTAAATAGGCACTAACAGAGAATAATATTACCCAGATAATTGTTACAGCCAGCGTTAAACCAAACGTAACTTCCATATCAAATAATTTAGCTAAGTTAAATGTAATAATTGGTGTTCCTAATCCCAATGTTACTGCCGCTCCTGAGAGTATACTAATTAAAAAGATTACATCTAGTACTTTTCCACCTACGCCATTTGTAAATTTATCTCCAAAAATACACCGACACGCTTCGGAGATTCGCATAAATGGTTTCTTTCTAACATGTAAAATGTACCCCATTGCAGGCGCTGCCATTACAAAGATGGCAAATACTTGAAAACTCCATAGAAACATACTGTATGAATTTCCCCACATCAATGCTTCTCTCGTTTGAGCCTCCACGCCATAAGGAGGCTCCAGCGCGACTTTGGTCCATTGAATCATCCCAGTCCGCATAATTGTGGATCCAAGCCCCATCGCAATTAGAATAGAGGCATACTCAAACAAGGTAAACCTTGGTTTTTCCGTTGGATCACCTAAAACGACATTCCCATACTTGGAAAATGAAAAAAATAGACCGGCTGCAACCATTAGAAGTGCATACCATATGTACCCCCATGTAAACATTTCCACAATCCCATCAAAAATGCCGTTCAACAGATTCAGAGATTCATCTTCGTACATCGAAAAAGGAATACTAATAGCGATAATAATAAGTAAAGATGGGACAAAAATTTTATAGTCTATTACTCTTTTTCTGCTCTCTCCTTTACTTTTTTCCTTCATTCAAAAACCTCCAATAACAATTCTTTTCTACTATAGCGGTGGGAACGTAACACCTTATGACAAATATAGATTCTATTATCGTGAAGGAACTAAAAACGTCTTTACTTGTAATCTAGAAAATCCTAAATTAGCGTGTAATAATTATTTCGGTATCTATACATATCCCAACGACTATAGATTTAATAAAAGATATCGCTTTCAAACTAAAAAATAGATTTTTTGGTTCGGATATAGGGTTCTTTTTCTCGTCATGTTAAAGAAATACAACGAGTTAGATGCGTTGGAGAAAAAACAGGGAATTGACCTTCAAATAATGGATAACTATTAATCATAACTGACGCAATCGCTAACTACGCGACGCCCATTACAACGTATGACCATGTACCATTAGAAGAAAATAATCCGAAATGCAGACGGATAAAAACGTGGGCTTACATTTTAAGGAAAGTATGAGCAGTACCCAAAGGAAAAAGCTTGATAAGGAGGCAACCTACTTACCTCACAATGAGGAATCAAGAAAAATAGTAGTGCCAAAGTTTGCTGAATTAAATATAAAGGACACCTAGTTGTAAGTACTTTTCTCATTAGAAAATATAGACGACAGCGAGATCACTACCATTTCTATAGCTTTTATATTTATAGATTAGCCGCATCCTTGTTTCATTTATTTTCTAGAACGTCTTACTACTTCATGCCACGTTTGTTCAGTTGAACCCAAAAGTACATTTAATAGCAATATCTATAACTATTGTAACATAACATTCTGAATATATTAAATTCATAAAAAATGCATTGCAAATATGCTAGAAGGTAACACGATTGAGATATGCAAAAAGATGTTGCTAATGCTGGGAAAACAACCGCCTCTCTTTAGCCACTATACTTTATAAGAAAAATAAATTGACTGGACCCTAGAGCTAGTCATTTTTGTAGGTTATTTTCGTAAAAAAAGGGAGGGTTTTTGCTTCATTGAAGCGAACCATCCCTTTGCTTTCTTCTATTTGAATCAATCTACCTTGCGAAACAAAATTATTTATGTAGTGCTAGGCACGAAATATTTAGTTTCGTTTGCTTTCAATCCAGTGTTGCACTCCATATAATAAATATGCTTTATAATGTATGTACAGAAAAAATTGAAAATGATTTAATCTATGTAAACCTATTATTTTTAGCTTTTTTAAAAAGTCGATGATCGGAAAAGCAAAAAGTCCGTCTACAATAACATTAAGCAACCAAAACTTTTTGAAGTTTCCGTACGAGAATGTAAGTAACCACATGGAAAGAGGCATATATGGACCGATACTAAAAGGAAGCTCATTTGTTAAAAATGATTTTCGCTTGTCATAAAAAATCCACCAGTCACGCTTTTGCCCAATCTTATGATTTATTATCTCGAATACTACAATTACTAGCCCCGCTAGAGAAAAACGTTTTACATTACGCTTACCTAAAAATAACAACGATAACCAAGGAATCAATACAATAACTACATTAAACACCCAGTGCCTTTTGGATATCATGACCAATTTCACCTAACCTTCTTTTTCATCTCCTTTTTAAAGTATCCAAATGTACAATTAGTATTACATTATTTATCTCTGGTATTAGAAAAATGGAGTAAGTAGAAAAAATACATTTCTATTTGTGCAGATGTATAAAATGCGTTCAAATTTCTCTTCTCCTACTTTAAAAATCTTAGCTAACGTTAATTTAACAACATTTGCACAGGTTATAACTTTATAGACCTAAACTATTCCTGTAGAAAAGTTATATCCATGTAAGTATTTTTACAATTTCTTGATTAACAAGAACAAAGGGCGACCACTATACTGTAATCGCCCTAGTCTATAAAATATTATTTTTTATCTACATAACTTTATCTTCTTGCTCAATTTCTTGAATTTCTGCCTTTATGAAGTCCATTAATTCTTTTATTAAAGCTGGTGAGAAATTAAAACGAATGCCAGCTGTTTCATACACTTCTTTTAAGGATTTGGTATTACCGAGAGAAAGAGCTTGTTTATAATTAATCAAGGTTTCCTCACGATTTTCTTTGTATTGCTTATACATTTGTAAAGCACCAAGTTGAGCTATCACATATTCAATGTAATAGAATGGGACTTCAAATATATGAAGAACAAATAACCAATGGGACTTCCTTGCATCTTCATATCCTTCCCAATTAACGACCCCAGCATCAAGTTGTTCACTTATTTCTAAGTATTTATTCATCCGCTCTTCCATCGAATGATCAGGGTTCTCATACAGCCAATGCTGAAATAGATCAATCTTTACCCCTTCTGGAAGGAAAGTAACAATATCTTTTAAAAGCTCTACTTTAGCCCTTTTCAGTTCTTCTTCATCGTGGTAAAAGTGGTGCCAGTGGTTCATCGTTAGCAATTCCATTGTCATACTTGCTAGTTCAGAGGATTCCATTGGTGTTTCTCTATAATAGGAAAGGTCAATCTTGGATTTATAATCATTGTGAATACAATGTCCCATCTCATGGAAGAGGGTTAGCATATCCGAATGTGTATGTGATGCATTCATAAATATGAAAGATAGTTTGGAAACAGGTAATGGCGTACAAAATCCTCCAGGAGATTTATTTCTCCTATTTTTTAAATCAAGCATACCTCTCTCATCCATCTGTTTAATCAACTCTGCAAATCGTGGGTCAAGCTCCCCTAAAACAGTTGATGTTTTCTCTACTAATTCTTCAATGGAGTTAAAAGGTTTCAATGGACGCTTACTCGTTGGGACGGCTTTCGTGTCATAAGGCCGAAGTTCTTCAAGGTTTAATTCCTCTTTCTTCTGTTCTTGTATTTGTTTGACGAGAGGCAGAACATAACTTCTTATGGAATCTGCCAACTGTTTACAATCCTCTGGAGTATAATCAAAACGCTCATACTTTTTGAACATATAATCTCGATAGTTAGGTAGATCGCTATTCTTTGCCTTTTTCACTCTAATGGAAAGTAATTGATTCATAATCTCCTGTAAATCACTCTTCACTTCCAAAATTGAATTAGAAATTAGCGTGAACGCTTTTTTTCTAATCGTTTGATCTGGATCTTCTAAGTAAGGGAAAAGTTGAACAATGGTTACTTCTTCCCTGTCCCATTCCGCGGTCAAATCTCCTGTGATTTCGAAATAGCGAGTCGCCAATTTATCTTCTTCAACTTCTAATACTACATTTGCATCATTGTATAACTCTATTGCATTTTGTTTACTCCGAATAAATCGACCGTATTCCTCCGCATTAAGTTCATACTTCAACGATGAATTTAAGAACTTTTCATCAATTTTAGATTTGAACTTTTTCACAAGTGGTTCAATTTTTTCTTGATCGTATTCATATGTTTGTTTAGCAGTCTCATCATTATTATAGGCTTGAAAATCTATGTAATGCCCCTCCATTGCCTCTTCAATCGCATCGTAAAATTCTGATACATCCTTGAGCCAAGAAATAAGAACCTCCGTGAAAGATAAATCTTTCTGTAATAAGTTTTGAAAATGATTTTCCACTGAACTTATATTTCTAAAATCTAATTTTTCTACATACACCTTTCCCACGATAAAACCTCCTGTTCGTTTACCATTTGCATTTTTCTACAAATCCTATGATACTCTCTATTTGTTAGAAAGTTCTACCTTACGCTTCTTTTTTTCTGAAATATTATAACTTTCTTCAATGAATTCAATACAAAAAGATGCGTCTTTGGGGAGACGCATCCCATTCATGCAAGAGCAATTCTATAAAACTTACGCCCCTAATACTTCTTGTACTTTATTGGTTCAATAGTTTCAAGTTGACCTTTATTAAGGGTTCGTGAATTCCAAATAAAACTTACTAAATACTCTTCATTCACTTCAACTAATTGATATTCATTCATAGAGACTTTAAGCTTTTTATCATCGAATACCAAATAATATTTTCCTTCCTCATATAGTTTCTCTTCTAACTCGAATATTCCCCCAGTATGTACTTCATGAGATTGGTGAGCTGTTATAGATACAATAATAATGATAGAGACAATCACGATTATTGCTTTTACTTTCGAAATAAAATTCCCCTTTTGTCTTCCACCTTTTCGTAAATATTTCATTAAATAGTATAAGTAAATGATAAATACAATTGGAACTATGTACAGAGCTAAAGTAGCAGGAATAAGCAACATTTCATGCAAAGTATAGTTAAAATTTGTAATAGCTTGAATTCTTCCTAGTTGCACGCCTATGAACGCCAAATAAATTAGGCCTAACAACCAATATAATGCCAGCTTTTGAGCATTTAAAATTTTTTTGAGGTCTTTTACCTCGTCATTATTTCGTTTCATTCGTAGAATCCTCTCCCAAAATCTCAACCATTTTTCTTCAACTATTCTGTCTTTAACTTAGGTATAGCCCTTTACAAACTCCATACCGATGTTAACATACATCACCAATTTGGTTTGAGAGTCTTATCCCATTAAACGCTTTCTCTCTTTAAAAAATTGTAATAAAAAGAAGCAACATCAACCAAAATATCACTGATGACAAAGTTGTAAAGGAAGTACTTTATGAAGGTTTTTCTCTTACTGTTACTGGTTTGTTTCTTTTTCTTTCCCTCCATAGGACGTGCTCAAATCGTTCATACAAAAAATATGTATACGTATGAAGCATTAATGGAAGACGTGTCAGAGCTTTCGCAAATGTATCCTGACTTAATTACATACAAATCATTAACAACGACAACTTATGGAAGAAAGGTTTGGGCGATTAAACTGGGACATGGGGAGACATCCATTTTTATAAATGGTGCGCATCATGCTCGTGAGTGGATGACTAGTACTCTTTTAATGAAGATGATTGAAACCTATGCCAAAGCGTATAAAGCAAATCTACCTATTCATAATATCCATCCGAACATACTAGATCATGTATCCGTTTGGTTTGTCCCAATGGTAAATCCGGACGGTGTTACACTGCAGCAATTTGGCCTCGAAGCCTTTCCAAGCTATATCCATCCAAGTCTTATCGAGATGAACGAAGGTTCATTGGACTTTAAAAGGTGGAAAGCAAATGGGAATGGTATTGACCTAAATCGTCAGTACCCCACAAATTGGGAAAATTTAAAAGGAGTAAGTACAAAGCCTAGTTATCAGTTTTATAAAGGGAACTCCCCTCTTCAAGCAGAAGAAGTAAAAGCCCTTGTTGATTTCACTTCTAAACTTAATCCTGAAATCGCTGTTGCTTATCACTCCTCAGGAAATGTGCTATTTTGGGGGTTTCATCAATTTGGATTGACTCATACAATCAATTTTGCAGATGATTACTACAAGATTGCCCAAAAAGTCTCAGACATAACAAACTATAGAATACAAGAACCCGCGTCCCATCAACAAGGCGGTGGCTATACTGATTGGTTCGTTGCTGAATTTGGAAAACCTGGATTTACTGCTGAAATAGGTTCTCTCATTAAAGATAACAATCTTCCTCTCGTTGCCTTCCCTAAAATATGGGAAAGGAATAAAGCGATTGGCTTGTTTCTAGCAACAAAAGCCCTAGAACGGCAAAAAAAAGCAGTGAGTGACGATGATTAGTAGAACTAGAAAATCCATAATTTTGCGTGTAGATTTGTAGCGTATGAAAGAGTGACGGCACAACTGGCAATTTTCCGCTAGTTGTGCCGTTTTTACGTGCAAAACTTTTCATTTTCCGCTATAAGAGCCGCCCATTTAATTCCAATAGGGTACTGTTTTACTGTTTCATGTTCATAGGTGTATGATATCTATAATGTCATTCTAGATTGTTGTATGAAATTGCACACAATCTAGTGGAAGGGGAAGATGGTAGTAATGCAGAAGGAAGAAAACCTTACAACACAGAAACAGACTTTATCAAAAATTTTGGCGCAAACTATTAAAACTGGGATTATTAAATCAAACCTATTTCCGATGTTTGCTGGGTTAACATTGTCGTTATATACTTATCAGATTAGTCTGTTCGAGAAAATACCCGAAATAATATTTGCCTTAATCGGTTCGATTTTCGTAATAGGTGCAGCTGGAGCTTTTAATAACCTTTATGATCGAGATATAGATTCTATTATGGAAAGAACAACAAATAGGCCAACTGTAACAGGAGAAATAAAGCCTAAAACAGTATTATGGCTTGCTATCCTGATGTCTATCTTCGGAATAGCAGCACTTGCACTTACAACTCCTTTAGCCGCATTCCTAGGGTTCTTAGGTTTGTTTTTTTATGTTGTTCCCTATACGATGTGGAGTAAGAGAAGAACCGTTTATAATACAGAGATTGGAAGTATTTCTGGAGCAATGCCTCCTCTCATAGGATGGGCTTCTATGTATCCAGACATAACACATCCTGCTATTCTAGGCCTTTTTATAATTGCAGTTATTTGGCAGATGCCACATTTCTATGCCATAGCTATTCGTAGACACGATGAGTATAAGGCTGCGAAAGTTCCAATGCTTCCAGTAGTCAAAGGTGTTAAAAGAACCTATATACAAACGAATATTTATTTAATTGTTTTAATTGCAACAAGTTTTCTTTTTGTGCCTTTAAGCATCGGTCTTATGTTAGTAGCCCTTCTTTTAAGTATTTTGTGGCTTATCCTAAGTATTTGGGGTTATAGAAAGATGGATTCGGAAAAATGGGCTAAATCAATGTTTGTCTATTCCCTTATTCATATGACTGTCTTATTTTCGACGGTGATTATCTATTCTCTTATGGGCATTTTTTTTCATCTGTAAAGTATCTGAGAGAGGCGTTCATTACCTCAAAGGAACAAATAAATGAAGAAAGACTACGGAAAAAGCTGACAACCTGCTACATACACATGGCAGTCAGCTTCTTTTTCATCTGTATGTTGATAAAAAATCCTCCCTGCTTTCAGTAGCCCAGAACCGCTCCTTTGACTTTTTGTTGTTTCTACTATTTGTATAAGCAGTGCTCCTTAATATAATTATAACAAGCTTCTGGGAGAAGATAACGCGGCTCCCCACCTAATGCAAATTCTTCTCGAATATAAGTAGAACTGATTTCCATTGCAAGACCTTTATCCAGTAGGTGGAATGTACTTCCATCGTCATTATTACGGAGGATAGGTGATCTGCTTATTACTTTTACCATATCAATGCCATCACGAGCCATGACAATGAAGTTATTTTCGCGGATGAGTAAATCCCCATTTCCCCACTTTCCATTACCAATATCCACGAGCAAATCGGCTCCCATAATAAAATAGATATCATCATTTTTATACACCTTTTTAAAGTGTTTCAGCGTTTCATACGTGGTAATTTTCCATGCATCTTGTTTTAGTTCGAAATCATCCGTAATAAATTTTTCATTATCTTTAATTGCTAGTTGAATCATTTTCAATCGATGTTTATCTTCTGTCATCATCTTTTTATCTCTGCGCTTATTTGAACAAGGAAGAAAAATTACTTTATCTAAGTGACAACGATGAGCGACTGTGCTAGCGGTCCATAGATGTACGTTTGTGATTGGGTCAAAAGACGAACCGTATATTCCAATTTTAGCCATTATTCTATCCCCCAGTTTTCATCCAGAAAATCGGTCAATTATCTCTATTTTCTCCTGCAATCATCTCCGCTACATTTTCCTTCACTTCTGCAATTTTCTTCATCTTGTTATCCCAACAAGCTTGACTCAAGTCTACTGGGTATTCTTCAGGCATCGTTGTACGTTTGTATTCATCCCAAAAAACAGCTAAATTTTCCTTAGTGAAACGTCGAATCGCCTGTATCGACGGCGTTTGATAGACAAGTTTCCCACTATCAAAAATGGTATAATGCAGTTCTCGTGCTTCAAAATTTGTTACAAATTTACTTATAAAGGTATATACAGGGTGGAACATTTTAAGTCGTTTCTCGCTCTTTGGGTCTTCCTCTTCAAGCGCAATATAATCCCCTTCCGCTTTGTGGTTGGTTTTATTAATAATTCGATAAACCCTTTTTAAGCCTGGAGTAGACACCTTTTCTGGATTTGCACTTATTTTAATGGTATCTACCATACTTCCAGTTTCATCTTCAATAGAAACAAGTTTATAAACCGCACCTAAAGCTGGTTGGTCATACGCTGTAATGAGCTGTGTTCCAATGCCCCAGCTATCTATTTTTGCTCCTTGTGATTTTAAATTAATAATTGTCTTTTCATCGAGGTCATTGGAAGCAATAATTTTTGTATGGTTAAATCCAGCTTCATCTAGCATTCTTCTTGCTTCTTTCGATAAATAAGCAAGGTCGCCACTATCCAAACGAATACCTTTAAAATCAATATTGTCTCCTTCTTCTTTTGCAACTTTAATAGCATTCGGAACGCCCGATTTCAATGTGTCATAGGTGTCTACGAGGAATACACAATCCTTATGGGTTTTAGCATATGCTTTAAAAGCAGTGTATTCATCACGATAAGCTTGAACCAGTGAGTGTGCGTGTGTTCCTGAGATAGGAATTCCGAACAATTTACCTGCTCTTACATTTGATGTTGCATCGAAACCAGCAATATAGGCAGCCCTTGCTCCCCATACTGCTGCATCCATCTCCTGAGCCCGTCTAGTACCAAATTCCATTGCTACGCCACCGGCGATAACATGTTTAATGCGAGAAGCTTTTGTTGCAATCAATGTTTGATAGTTAACGATATTTAAAATTGGCGTTTCGATTAACTGTGCTTCCATTATTGGAGCTTCAATTCGAAGGATCGGCTCATTCGCAAATACTAACTCTCCCTCCTTCATCGAACGTAAGCTACCAGTGAAGCGAATATCTTTAAGGTAATTTAAGTAATCCTCTTGATATCCTTCTTCTCGTAAATAGTTGATATCACTCTCGCTGAACTTAAAATTCTTTAGGAATTCAATTACCTTTTCTAATCCAGCAAATACGGCATACCCATTTCCAAATGGGAGTTTCCGAAAATACAATTCAAACACTGCTTTACGATGATAAAATCCATTTCTCCAATAGGTTTCCGCCATGTTAATTTGATAAAGATCTGTGTGTAAAGCTAAACTGTCATCACTAAATTTGTTGTTCATTATAAAACCTCCAATTTAATAGATGATGAACGTCAAATAACTTCTGCTCCAATAGAGTCTTGAAAATGTTGTAAGGCCCATTCATGTCCTGTTTGATTAAAACTTGCTACAGCATCTTTATAAACAACCACTTTAAAACCCTTGTTGTAAGCATCTACAGCTGTATGCAGAACACAAATATCTGTACAGACTCCTACAAGGTGCACTTCTGTTATCGCACGTTCCCGTAATTTGATTTCAAGATCTGTTCCAGCAAATGCGGAATACCTTGTTTTATCCATCCAATAGATATTTGGGTTATTTTCATGCATGTTTACTATTCTTTGCAACTCCCCGTACAACTTCCTTCCCTCCGTTCCTTCAATATTATGCGGTGGGAATAATTTAGTCTCTGGATGAAGGCTGTCTCCTTCTTTATGAAGATCAATAGCAAAAACAACATAATTATTGTTTGCCATAAACTCCTTTGTGACTCGAACAATTTCCTTTTCAATTTCCTGACCTGGAGCCCCACAAGTTAACTTACCATCCGTTGCTACAAAATCATTCGTATAATCGATATTAAGTAATGCCTTTTTCATTCATAACTCCTCCTTTTACTTAACTATTAAGTAATTGTTAATTATAAATCGCAAAAAAATTAATATCTCGCTGTATATATTGGTTTTACTACATCCATTTCAATAAATTCATATAATTGGGTAGGCGTTTTAGATGTTCTTTGCGTCTTTTTCCCCTCTACAAGCCTGATGAAGGGAAGTGTTTTTATTTTTCTAGCAAACGCCTGATCACTTGCAATAGCAGCATCACTTGTAACGGTCAAAAGAACAGATTGGAGTTCTGAATACGTGAAATGCTTTGGTAAAAACTTTTTTGCTACAGTTGTTTGAAGTAAATCATTCGTAATCATTTTAATGGCGTCTATTATGATGTCATGGTGATCAAAAGCTAAATTTAATGCGAGGGCCTCTTCTAATGAAAACAACTCTACCTCCACAGCATCATCATTTGCCTTTCTATTTGATAAAGAACGTTCGGGCACTATTGCATAGTGTCCATTGGAGATAATCCATCCTCGTGGATCCCTTCCTGGTTTGTCATACACACCAAAATGTTTAATGTGTATGCCGCTAACACCTGTCTCTTCTTCAAGTTCACGTTTAGCTGCTTCAAGCGCTGTTTCATCGTCTTGAACAAAACCTCCAGGTAAAGCCCACTTACCAGCATCGATATTGACTTTCCCCTCTGCATTTTGCATCGACCGTTTAATGAGCATGAGTTTCAATGTCATATTTGGTGGCTTGTATTCCTTAACCTTTTCCGAAACAATGGTGAAAACAGCAATATCGGAAGTATACCCATCAGGTGTGCGAAACTGGTTTAGATTGTATTGTTTTAATGCTTCATGATTGGACATTGTGTTTTCTCCTTACAATTATTTTTTAATTAACAAAATGTTAATTGTTAATTATATTATACTCCATTAAATGAAAAAATATACAGTACTTTTGACTATTATTGCGCCTATTTTCAGAAGGGACGGTTCTCTTGCTTCATTGAAGCAGAAAAAACATCCCTTTGTTTACATTATTCCTTAACACGACCAACCAATAGTCCATCTCCAATCGGTAACATCATAGATTCTACATTCGGATCACTTGCCATACGCTGATTGAAAGCACGTATGGATTCTGTACGGGAATCAACATGAGAGACGTCGAATACCCGTCCACGTTGTAAAACATTATCTCCAACGATTAATGCACCGGGATTGGCGAGTTGCAATGAATATTCCAAATAGTTCGGGTAGTTTCCCTTGTCCGCATCGATAAAAATAAAATCGAACCTTTTTTGTTCTTTTTTAAGTTGTTCTAAGCTCTTTAATGCTTCTCCGGTATAATAAGTTACCTGATCCCCAAAACCAGCTTTTTCTAAATTTTCATGTGCTAAGTCAGCATATTCTCGCTCTAACTCTAGAGAAGTCAAATGTCCCTCTTTTGGCAAACCTCGAGCAAGACAGATTCCGCTATATCCCCCTAACGCTCCAATTTCGAGTATTTGCTTGGCTCCGGAGGTTTTCACTAATAGGGTGAGAATGTTTCCGATTTCTGGGGAGACCGATATATTTCTCATGCCATTAGCATCAATACTCTCTATAACAGCTTCTAATATTGAATCTTCTTTAACAAACAGGGAATTAATATATTCTTGTAGATTCATAGCTTTTCCTCCTACTGCTAAATTAATTGAAATTTCAAATTAATAATAACACAAAAAAAGCAAAGTGCCGGTTTTCTTGCTTCATAAAAGCAGGAAAACCATCCCCTTTGCCTATTCGTATATGAATAGCCACTGATTATTTCGTTGTCTCACCTTTTACAAACACACTTGCGATCACACCTGCAATCAGTCCCCAGATAGCATTTGTAACAAACACACTAACGAATGCAAACATATTCGTTAACGGGCCTTGTAGTTGCCCGAGTAGGATTGGTGAAAAGATTCCACTGATAATAATGGCTAGTACTGCATAACCAATCCCAACCAACATCAACGTTAACACAGGCTGTGACTCCCGCGCTCTAACTACTGCGATAATCCAAACAAACGATATAATAATCGTTGCACCTATACTCGCAACCGGCTTTCCAATAGCTTCGGAAATACCTAACATACTCATAACTGGTCTTACTAAAGCAAAAACAACTAGGATGATAATTAATTTCCAGTTTAATTTTTTCAAATTTCTTCATCTCCTAAGAAAAATTATTAGTGCCAAAAAGCTTATATCTGTACTATACAGACCATTTCTTATTGGAATCTAAACTAATTCTTAAGCGTTTCTTAAATGAAGAAATAAGTGTACTAATCCTGATTACATCTGTATTGTAAATAGCTTCCAAGTAACTTGTTAGCTTCCAACCAAGGATTCGCTATAGAAGCAGAAATTTTAATAAAGTGAAACTTCAATCAGTGGATTTTACTTCCTCTTAATATGGCATAAAAAGAGGAATCAATGAAACTTCCATTGAGTGTACTATTGCCCGAAGGAAGCTCACTATTTCACCTTTCCTCTTAAAACAAAAAACACCTACCAACGTTAATTTATCAACGTTGGTAAGTGTAAATATATTTTATATCGAATGTAATTTGTTCAGATGATACAGCGGAACATACATAGATTAACCGCCAGATACCTTATTTAAAACCAAGCACTGGGTGTGGCACATAGGCTTCTTCCAACATTGAAATTTCCTTAGGAGTTAACCTAACCTCAAGCGCAGCCACTGCATCTTCCAGATGGGACATTTTAGTCGCTCCAATGATTGGTGCAGTAACTGGTTCCTTTTGCAGCACCCAGGCAAGTGCGATTTGAGCTCGGGAAACACCACGTTTTTCTGCCAATACTGCTACCCTCTCAACCACTACTCGATCTGATTCAGCTGTTGCAGCATAAAGGGATTTTCCGAATTCATCCGTTTCTGAGCGCTCCGTGGTTTCCACCCAGTCACGAGTCAGCCGTCCTCTTGCTAGAGGACTCCAAGGGATAACGCCAATCTTTTCCTCCTTGCAGAGAGGAAGCATCTCACGTTCCTCTTCACGATACAAAAGGTTTAAGTGGTTCTGCATGGATACGAATCGAGTCCAGCCATTTTTGTCAGCAATATGCAATGCTTTAAGAAATTGCCAGGCATACATCGAAGAAGCACCGATGTATCTTGCCTTCCCCGCCTTTACAACATCATGCAAGGCTTCCATCGTCTCTTCAATTGGTGTGTGATTATCCCAACGATGGATTTGATAGAGATCGACATAATCAGTCCCTAGTCGCTTAAGGCTATTATCGATTTCACTCATGATTGCCTTTCGGGAGAGCCCAGCCCCATTAGGACCTTGATGCATACGACCGTGAACCTTTGTCGCAATGGCAATTTCATCCCTTTTTGAATACTCCTTCAACGCCCGTCCGACAATCTCTTCACTTGTCCCATCAGAGTAGACATTAGCGGTATCAAAGAAGTTAATTCCAAGTTCAAGCGCCTTTTTGATCATAGGGCGGCTCTCTTCTTCGTTTAGTACCCAACGGTGACTCCCTCGCTCTGGAACACCAAAGCTCATACAGCCAAGACAAAGGCGAGATACATCCATTCCTGTATTGCCTAGTTTTACATAATCCATTTTCACAAACCTTCTTTCTATCAGACTTTTCTTTTTCCAGTAAATATTAAGCATAAGCTTTATGAATCCTTAGTATCTCGCTCCAGTTTCTCCCCCTCTATCCTGGAGGGCATTCTATTATTTTCTGAATACTATCCGTCATTTATTATTTTTGGAAAATCTGATCAATCACTTGAATTTCTTCAGCTGTTAATTGAATGTCTAAAGTTTTTAAATTATGAAGTACTTGGTCTGCCCGCTTTGCTCCAGGGATGATTACATCGATGGCATCACGTGTTAAATACCAGGCAAGAACGACGTGTGCAACTTCTGCACCTTTTGCGATGGCAATTTTACGAACCTTCTCTATCTTTTCTAAGTTTTGTTGAAAAACTTCTCCGTGAAATTGCGGTCTTTTTCGGTTCTTCTCACTTAGCTCGGAGTTTTCATTATATTTACCTGTTAATAACCCTGAGGCAAGCGGATAGAAAGGAACAAATGAAATATGATGTTCCATTGTATATGGGAACAATTCCTCCTCGGCACCTCTGCTTAATAAGTTATACTCTCCTTGAAAAACATCAACATATCCGTCTTTATTGGCTTCTTTTAACTGCTCAAAAGAGAAGTTAGATACACCGATTGCTCGAATCTTTCCTTCATCCTTTAATTGTTTTAATGCCCCGACCGCTTCATCCTTTGGTGTATCTTCATCAGGAAAATGAATATAAAATAAATCTATGTAATCCGTTTGAAGCCGTTGTAAACTCTCCTCCACTGCTTGCTGTAAAAAAGCCGGTGAATTATCAAGGACAATCTCTTTCCCTACAAATTTATGGGCAGCTTTTGTAGCGATAACAATCTCCGAACGATTACCACTCTCTTTAACTATTTCACCGATTATTTCTTCAGATCGTTTCGGACCGTAAATAAAGGCTGTGTCTAAAAAATTAATTCCATTTTCTAACCCTGACTGAACTAATTCCCTTCCTGCTTCTTCATCAAGGTTGGGAAATAGATTATGACCACCAACAGCATTGGTTCCTAGACCAAGTGGGTTTACATATAGATCTGTTTTTCCAATTCGGGTTTGCTTTGACATTTACCAATCATCTCCTTTTTATATACTAGTTCATCATAACAAAATATAAGCGATAATTGAAAAAAGTAGATACAAAATTCAAAATAGTTCGACCACTATCAATTTCTTACATTACCAAATTCCCGAAATAATTTAGATTTCATCAAAGTAACTATTACTTCAAAATAATGAAGACACCTAATTAAAGGTGTCTGACAGACGCACTTGAATCTTTCCTCCATTAACGATGTTTAATTTCAGGCTGCCGTTTTTCAATAAAGGCACTGATTCCTTCTTTGGCATCTTCTGTATGAAAAACATCCTGAAATAACTGCTCTTCTAGTTTAAGTCCTTCCTCAAAAGATAGTTCTGCTCCTTTATTCACTGCATATTTGATGCGGCTTACTGCTTCAAGGGAACGCTTGGTTAATTTTTGTGCCAAAGCATTTGCAACCTTCATCCCTTCCCCTTTAGAAACTACCTGATTGACGATTCCAAGACGAAGTGCTTCTTCCGCAGAAATCGGATCTCCTGTAAACATCAACTCTTTGGCTTTTGATGGCCCTACAAGCCTTGGCAATCGTTGCGTTCCACCGGCACCGGGTAGTAGTCCAAGCTTCACTTCAGGTAAACCAACTTTCGCATGCTCTTCTGCAATACGAATATCACAGGTTAAGGCTAATTCAAGTCCCCCGCCGAGCGTATAACCATTTAATAACGCTATCGTTGGTTTTGGAATTGTCTCTATAAAACGAAATACTTCATGTACGGAGATATCACCGCCGTTTTCTTCAGCCTTTTCTCTTCCGTCTGGAAATCCCTTAATATCGGCACCTGCCATAAAAGCACGCTCACCAGCCCCAGTTAAAATAATAGAAATCACGGCCTGGTCTTCTTTTAATTGCGTAAAAGTGCTGTATAATTCAGCAGCGACCTGATTGCTTAATACATTCATAGGCGGGTTATTAATGATGACAGTTGCCACACCGTTATGTTTTGTTACAGATATGAGTTCAGCCATATTTTCATCTCCTTTTTTGTTTATTGAAAAGGTTTATACGTAATAGCTCTATGAAGTAAGGTGGTGATTGCTTAGCCATTTACTCCTTTATTTGCTTTCGTACTACAGTTTTTAAGCGTCTTCTGAAACTTTTCTGTATGTTCCCCAAGCCTCGGGGCCTCTGTACGAATTTCACCAGGAGTTTCTGATAATTTGATTGGAATCCCAATCTGTTTCATCGTACCTAACGTTGAATGACTGACAGTCTGGATCATCTCACGTGCAATAACTTGGGGGTTTTCCACCATTTCTTCGAACGTAAGAACTGGGGACACACATGCTTCTGTTTCTGAAAATACTTCTAACCACTCAGACAACGTTTTTTGATAGATAATCGTTTGTATCTCATACTTTAAACGGTGTTGTTCATGCAATGGCGCTTCAAGAAGCGAAATAAAGTCACTCTTACCTATCCCATGACAAAACATTTTCCAAAACTTTGGTTCAAGCGCCCCTACAGAGAGCCAGCGGGCATCCTTTGTTTCATAAACCCCATAGCAGGCCCGACTCCCATCTAGCATTTGCTCACCTCGTTTTGGTGACAGATTTGTAGATAGATAGTTAGGAAGTACTGTTTGCAGCCACGAAATGACCCCATCCATCATCGAAATATCGATAAACTGCCCCTTTCCTGACTTTTCTCTTTCCAATAAAGCCAGTAAAATTCCTACAGCAGCAGGAAGAGCTCCTCCGCCGATATCAGCTATTTGTGTAGCAGGAACAGCCGGTTTTCCATCCTTTTCTCCCATTAGGTTCAGTAAACCGGCATAACTAAGATAATTAATATCATGACCGGGTTCCGTTGCGTATGGACCGGTTTGCCCATAGCCTGTTATTGCACAATAAACGAGGCCCGGATTTATCCTCTTTAATTTCTCGTAATCTATCCCGAGCCTTTTCATGACACCTGGACGAAAGGATTCCACCACTACATCCGCTTTTTCGACCATTCCCAGGAAGTCTATTTTTCCTTTCTGTAATTTCAAGTCTAGGCAAACACTTTTTTTATTTCGATTGAGAGAATGAAAGATTGCACTGTCTTCGTCCACTTTCGGATCATAATGCCTCGCATAGTCACCAATTTTAGGATCTTCCACTTTTACAACCTCTGCCCCAAAGTCTGCTAACAGCATCGTACAGTACGGTCCCGGTAGCAGACGGGTTAGATCAAGAACACGAATGGACTTTAAAGGCAAAATAATCCTCCTTCCCGCTATAAACTCCCACACCATTATTAAATCCGCATGGTCACAAGCAACGTTCAGAATATATGTTCCAAACCGATTAATCCAATCTCTCAATTATTGTTGCATTAGCCATTCCGTGTCCCTCACACATGGTTTGTAGCCCGTACCGTCCTCCAGTTCGTTCCAGCTCAGACATCAATGTTGTCATTAGACGACCACCACTGGCACCAAGCGGATGTCCAAGTGCAATCGCACCACCATTGGGATTTAACTTTTTTGGATCAGCACCGGTTTCCTGTAGCCAAGCAAGTGGTACAGAAGCAAATGCCTCATTAACTTCAAAAATATCAATATCTTCAATGAAGAGACCTGCCTTTTTTAATACTTTTTTCGTAGCAGGAATTGGCCCTGTTAACATTAAGGTCGGGTCAGACCCAACAACAGAACGGGCAATTACACGGAACCTTGGCTTAAGCCCTAGTTCCTCTGCTTTTTCGCGTGACATCAGCAGAAGTGCTACGGCACCGTCACTAATTTGACTGGAATTCCCCGCCGTTATGCTTCCATCTTCCTTAAATGCCGGTTTAAGAGACCCGAGTTTCTCAAGATTCGTATTTTCTCTTGGACCTTCATCATCTCTCACTACTAGTTGCGTTCCATCTGGAAGTGTCACTTCGAGTGGCATAATCTCTCTCTCAAAACGTCCTTCATTCCGGGCAGCAACTGCCTTTACATGACTTTCCAGCGAAAAAGCATCCATTTGTTCACGACTGAATCCCCATTTAGCTGCAATCCGTTCCGCAGATAAACCTTGATTAATGATTTCATATTTAGACGTTAGCGCCTCACTTATTTTAACCCCCTGCATGTTTGACCCCATCGGCACACGTGACATATTTTCAATTCCGCCGGCAACGACAATATCCATATCCCCACTGATAATTGCCTGAGAAGCAAAGTGCACAGCCTGCTGACTCGATCCACACTGGCGATCAATGGTTGTCCCAGGTACCTCTATTGGATAACCCGCAATCAACGCTGCCTGTCTTGCAATATCAAAAGCTTGCTCCCCTACTTGTGACACGCAACCAAATATCACGTCCTCCACCAACTCAGGTGAAATACCTGCTCTTTTAACAACTTCCTCCAATGGCTTTGCTGCCAAATCCTCCGCACGAATTCCACTTAATACCCCGTTGCGTCTCCCAACTGGGGTTCTAACAGCTTCTACTATTACCGCTTCTCGCAAGGCTATCATCCTTTCTATTAATCCATTTACGTTTTAATCTCAACCGATTTACTCTACGTGCTTCACCTCTGTTATTTTAATCCCATGTTCTTCGCAATAATGACTTTCATAATTTCATTGGTACCCGCATAAATCGATGAAACTGCTACATCACGATACCTTCTCGCAATCTCATACTCTTCCATATACCCGTAGCCCCCATGCAGCTGCATACATTCACCAGCTACTTTCTTTGCCAGGTCAGTCGTCCACCATTTCGCCATCGAAACTTCTGTTACCACATCTTTTCCGGAAACATGATCCTCTATCAACCGGTCGACAAACGCCCTGCCAATTTGAAATTCAGTATTCATTTCCGCAAGTTTAAATTGGGTATTTTGAAACTGACTGATACTTCGACCAAATGCTTTTCGTTGTTTTACATATTCAACCGTTAAATCTAACATGATTTCCGTTGCTGCAATACTCTGAATGCCCACCATTAAACGTTCTTGCTGCAGCTTATCCATTAAATAATAAAAGCCTTTCCCCTCTTCCCCTAATAAATTACCAGCAGGGACACGAACATCTTCAAAAATCAGTTCACATGTATCATTTGCATGTTGTCCAACTTTGTCCAGCTTTTTCCCCTTTGTAAACCCTGGTGTATCCGCCTCAACAACAAACAGGCTCACTCCTTTATGCGGCGAATCAGCTTGCGGATTTGTTTTACAAACAACAACAACTAAATCGGCCGTATAACCATTAGTAATAAACGTTTTTTCTCCGTTTATAATGTACTCATCACCATCTTTGATAGCGGTTGTTTTAATGGAAGCCAAATCCGACCCTGCTCCTGGTTCTGTCATGGCGATGGCGGATATCAAATCTCCAGTTATTGCTCCGGGTAACCAGCGTTCCTTCTGTGTCTCTGTGCCAAAGGATTCAATATATGGCATAACAATATCATTATGGAGACCAAATCCAACCATCGCTGTGCCAATCCTTTCAAATTCCTCATTAATTACAACGGAATAACCAAAGTCGGCATTAATAGCCCCGTATTTTTCATCCGCCCATGGACAAAGGAAGCCTTGATCCCCTGCCTTTTTCCAAAAAGATCTCGGGACCTGCTGATCTCTTTCCCATTGTTCAAAATAAGGAACTGCTTCCTTTTCAAGAAACTTTCGCAATGCACGACGGAAAATATTATGCTCTTCCTTTAAAAAAGACCTTTCCATGTAGAATCCCCCTAAATATTGAAATTTTGCCCTTACTTCGGTTGCATTCGGATTGCTCCATCCAATCGAATCGTTTCACCGTTTAACATTGGGTTTTCCATAATGCTCCCAGCTAAAAGTGCGTATTCTTCGGGATAACCTAACCTTGATGGAAACGGTGTCATTTCTCCCAATGCTTTTCGGGCTTTATCCGGAAGAGTCGCAAATAATGGTGTCTCAAATAACCCAGGAGCAATCGTCATCACCCTGATTCCAAGTGAGGAAAGATCCCTTGCAATCGGCAATGTCATACCCGCGATTCCACCTTTTGATGCACTATAGGCAGCCTGTCCAATTTGTCCGTCAAATGCAGCAACAGACGCAGTGTTAATAATGACTCCGCGCTCACCATTCTCATTCGGTTCATTTTCAGCCATTTTTGCAGCAGCAAGACGGATGACATTAAATGTTCCAATTAAATTAACCTGAATGACCTTGGAAAAAGAAGCTAATCCATGCACACCTTTTTTACCAAAAGTCTTTTCCGCAGACCCAATTCCTGCACAGTTGACGAGTACATTTACATTTCCAATCGTTTCAACAGCCTCATCCAACGCGACCTGCACGCTCGATTCGTCGGTAACATCCGTTTTAATAAAGTAGACATCTACCCCGAGTTCCTTTGCGAGATGATGGCCTTTCTCCTCTGCCAGATCCAAAACAATAGCTTTCCCGCCTTCTGAAACAATCTTTCTAACTGTAGCTTCTCCTAGACCTGAAGCCCCACCAGTAACAACAGCTACACTGTTCCCGACTTTCATGTATTCCCCTCCATTATTATTGTATTTCAGTCTTTAATCAGGACACGTTACAAATAACCCGAGATAGACTCCGCCATTTCCGTTTTACCCTTTTCCATCAGCCCAATACCATTCGTGCCACCCAACTGATGACACCTAAAATAATATTTTTGAAAACACGTTTTAATAGAGATAGAGGTTTTTACTTTAATAACCTATGAAAATAGCTTGTACGCTATTCAAACACCCTTAAAAGTTTATTCTTGTTAAGAATTTATATGCATAATAGAGGGATTTTTCCACTTCAAATCAAAGAGATGGTTTTCTTGCATCATTGAAGTGAAAGAACCATCCCTTTGATTTTCTTGCATTGATTTTAAAAACAAAAGGGCTTACTCTCATTTTATTAGGCTCATTTCGTAGAGATGGTTGTTTTTCGGATAAAAGTAATGGAGCGTTGACCGTTTCTTTCCGCTGCAGGCACTAGACTCCTCGGGGAGGAAGTCTAGTGCCTTCCTCTCCAATCGACTCTGCGTTTTCCATACTGTTAAAAGCAACAATCTTTTAGAAGACAGCCTTTTATTAAAAAGAATCAAGAATCGACCGAATACTATGTACCCTTCCAGAAAAGAGGAATAAGTCATTGTAGTTACTTCTAATAAACTCATCTATGATTCCTATTTTTTTGTCTAATTTTTCGATAATATCTACTGTTTGCTTTTCATCCCAACTATACTTATTCAACCGTAACAACTCATCCGCTAAAATTTGAAACCTGAATTCCCCCACAAGGGCATGTAAACGATACAATACATCCTGATTCGGTACAAAATAGGTGTGATGATGATACGTTCTGTTAACCAAATCAATTAAACCTTGTAGACTCTCTGCAAGCAAATTAGCTTTCCTCATATTGGAATTCATTTTGCTTCCCCCTTCTCCCTTTTTCCTATTATGTATAAGTGCCAAGAAGATGTCTCATTCCAAAGTTTTTACGAGGAACTAGTGGAATCTGTGCTCTGCTACTGCTCTACTGCCCCATTTATTTAATCCCTAACAATATCTTCCTTACGCTCGTTTTATAGATATGTTCCCCCTTTTAAACACGTAATTATTATTGGCAATATCCTTTCATCACTGTTCTGTAGGATTTTTCTCTATTGATTTTGTCCCGCTAGATCTTCGGCAACACCTTTATATTTAAGATATAGTTAAAATTTTTCATAAAAAATAAACTCCTAATGCAAATTACTAGCAAAAAAAGTAGTTTAGTACTAAACTAAAAATAGTTTAACATTAAACTATTTTCGAAAAGGATGAGGATTTTGAAAAAACTGCAAGATAAAATCATCATTATTACTGGCGGTGCTGGTGGAATTGGTAGTGGTATCGCTAAAGCAATGGTAAAAGAGGGCGCCATCGTTACGATTGTAGACATCGACGAAAAAACTGGGAAAGAAATGGAGAAAGAACTACAGGCCTTTTCTCCACACTCTATGTTTCTTCAAGCTAATTTAATGGATCGAGAAAACCTTGGGCAAATTATCACAAAAGTGACTGAAAGATACGGCAAACTTGATGTATTAATCAATAATGCACATGCATCGAAACAAGCAACGATTGAAAATACAACACAAGCAGATTTAGATTTATCTTTCGGTACTGGATTTTATCCAACCTTCTATTTAATGAAAGCTGCACTGCCATATTTAAAAATAACAAAAGGGAGCGTCATTAATTTTGCCTCAGGTGCAGGTTTGAATGGTCACGAAACACAAGGTGCATATGCAGCCGCAAAAGAAGCAATTCGCGGGATTTCACGGGTAGCTGCAAATGAATGGGGAAAGTTCGGAATTAATGTAAACCTAATCAGCCCAATCGCTAATTCCCCTGGTGTAGAAGCTTGGGCAAAAGCACAACCGGAGTATTATGAAGCAGTGAAAAGTAAAATTCCAATGGGGCGTTTTGGTGATGTAGAAAAAGATATCGGAAGTGTTGCGGTATTTCTCGCTTCTGAAGATTCACAATACATTACGGGTCAAACACTCATGGTCGATGGCGGCTCTATTATGCTTCACTAATTTTTTTACGAATGGAGAAATCTATGAAGCAAAAAGACATTTTTAAACTTATTCATGCAATTGAGCAAATAAATAATGAAAACATCATCAGGTTCACAAAATCATTTCCCTACCCACTTGGCATCTCACCGATTTTGGTATTAGCAGAATTAAAAACAAAAGGACCTCAAAAACCGGTAGAATTAGCAGGTACTCTTGGCTATACAAAAGGAGCAATGACCAACATTGCGACAAAACTTGTTAGTCTAGGATTAGCAGAAAAATTGGATGATGAATATGACCGTCGCTCAACCTATTTAACTATCACATCTAATGGTAAAAAGGCATTAGCAGAAGCACAGGAAATTGGCAAAGATTTATTTATGCAACATTTTGAAGTCTTAAACGAAGAAGAAATCAATCAATACTTAGCAATTCAAGAAAAACTTGTAAAAGCGATTCAAGATAAAAAAGAATAATGAACAACCTATTTAAATGGAGGAATTTCACATGGGTAGATTAACAGATAAAGTTGCAATTATTACTGGAGGAGCACGCGGAATGGGAGCAACGCACGCACGATTGTTCATCAACGAAGGAGCAAAAGTTATCATTGCTGATATTCTTGAGCAGGAAGGACAAGCTTTAGCAAAAGAACTTGGAGAAAATGCAACATTCTTCAAACTTGACGTAACCAAAGCAACAAATTGGGAAGAAGTTATTTCCGCAACAGAGAAGACTTTTGGACCTGTAAATATATTAGTCAACAATGCTGGTATTACGATGAGTAAATCCATTGAAGAAACATCTGAAGAAGAGTACCGAAGAATCATTGACATCAACCAAGTATCTGTATTCCTTGGTATAAAAGCAGTAATCCCATCTATGAAAAAAGCAAATAGCGGTTCGATTGTTAACATTTCTTCTATTAACGGACTTGTCGGAGGTGCTGTTGGCTATACGGATTCAAAATTTGCGGTAAGAGGACTAACAAAAGCAGCTGCGCTTGGCTTATCTCATTATGGCATTCGTGTCAATTCTGTTCATCCAGGAGTAATCGAAACACCAATGATTAAACAAGAAGATTCAAAAGATGCTATCGAAGAATTTGCTAAGTATATACCAGTAAAAAGAGTTGCGAAACCAGAAGAGGTTTCCAACATGGTGTTATACCTTGCATCAGATGAATCCAGTTACAGCACTGGCTCAGAATTCGTTGTCGATGGAGGAATAACGGCACATTGAACTACCCCCACTTAGCAAGCCTGAAGTGAGGGATTCCTAAGAACTCCATTCTATCGAACAGATATTGATTAGGCGATCCCTGTCGCACCAACAGTTACGAGACGAATAGCTTCGTTTCGGAGATTCAATCCTGCGTTAATATCCCTTTGGTGATGACTTCTACAAGAAGGGCATGTCCACTCACGCAAAGCGAGATTTTTAACGTCTTTATTTTTGTACCCACAACACGAACAGAGCTGACTACTGGCAAAGTTTTTGGCAACGACGACTTTCTTGCCGTACCACTCTGCCTTGTATTCGAGCATCCGTTTGAACTGTGACCAAGCTACTTCACTAATAGCTTTGGAAAGATGGTTATTTTTTAACATGCCACTTACGTACAAATCTTCCAAGCCAATCACGTCGTGGTTTTTGACGAGATTGGTGGAAATTTTGTCTAAGTAATCTTTCCGCGTATTAGTGATAGCTTCATGAATACGAGCGACTTTTTTTCGTTGTTTATCCCAATTTCCCCCACCTGTTTTCCGTCGTGAAAGAATGCGCTGTGCTTTTACTAGTTTTTCTTCTAATATGCGGAACCATTTGGGGTTACGGAATACCCTTCCATCTGAAAGTGTCGCAAAATCCTTTAATCCGAGATCAACACCGACAGCTGTATTTGTCTTGGACCATTCTTCTACCTCGGTTTCCACAAAAATGGATACAAAATATTTCCCGCTAGGGTTTCGCCTAATCGTCGCATTAATAATCCGTCCCGTTATATCACGACTTTTTGCAAAACGAACCTTTCCAAGTTTCGGTAACTGGATGTGCTTATCAAATACAGCGATATTTCCATTCGTTTGTTTTGTCGTGTACGATTGCACTTTATTCTTTTTGCTTTTAAAGCGAGGTGCTTTCGTTTGTTTTTTGTAATAGCGCTGGTAAGAATCGGCTAGGTTTTCAACCGATTTTTGAAGCGAAATACTGTCTACCTCTTTTAGAAAAGGATAATGTTCTTTCAGTTGACGAACTGCCTTTACCGTTTCATATTTATTGAAAAAGGAACCTTTCCATTCGTTGGTTGGGAGTTGTCCCTTTTGCTTCATTTCCTCCACGATGTACCAATAAGCATTCTTCTCTTTCTGTTTACCGTGAAAGAAGTTGTAGACGAATCTCGAACAGCCAATCGTTTTATTGATTAAATCAACTTGCTTTCTATTCGAGAAGATGCGAAACGTAAAGGCTTTTTTGACTTGCATGATTTTCACCTCACCAGAAGGAACGTTTGTTCCCGTTATACCATAGTGAGGAATATTTTGGCTATCGCCAACCGAAATTCATCTCCCCCTTACCGCTGGGATACATCCCATCTCGCGCTTGAAGAGGGAGTCTTCTTTCGGGAAATGATAAAAATAACACCTCTTTTAAAGGGTATCCCCAGTTTATTTTAGCAATAGGACAGAGAGGTATAGGTTGTTCCTTATCCCGGTCCCTTTCTTATCTACGTTTAGATTACTTTAATATGAAACTCCTTCCCCCGCTCAATTATTCCTTTCCCCTCACACCAAATCAAACTTTTTATCACGGGAATCTCTTGTTAAAATATATCTTGCTAGTTAAAAGTTGAAGAAATGGAGTGTACATATTGCTAAAACAATGGTTACGAGATTCCAATTACACAGTTGTATTTACGGGCGCTGGTATGTCTACCGAAAGTGGACTTCCAGATTTTCGCTCCTCTAATGGAGTGTGGAAGAAAAAAGACCCTAGTCGAATTGCAAGCACGGATTCGTTAAATCAAAATGTCCATGAGTTTATTGAATTTTATCGTGAAAGAGTTCTTGGCGTAAAAGAATATTCACCGCATCAGGGCCATTACATTCTTGCAAAATGGGAACACCAAGGAATAATACAGTCAATCATTACGCAAAATGTAGATGGTTTTCATCAACAAGCTGGCTCTCGACAAGTTGCAGAGTTGCACGGAACACTGCAAAAATTGCATTGCCAAACATGTGGCAAGGAGTACAGCAGTGAAGAATACATCAAGCAAGATTATTATTGTGAGTGTGGTGGCGTCTTACGTCCATCAATCGTCTTATTCGGTGAATCACTGCCGGAAGATGCTTTTCAATTTGCTTTTGAAGAATCTCAAAAAGCGAATCTCTTTATTGTCCTTGGCTCCTCTTTAACCGTTTCTCCTGCAAACCAATTTCCGCTTATCGCAAAGGAAATTGGTGCAAAATTGGTGATTGTAAATCAAGACCCAACAGAATTTGACCATTATGCAGACCTTATAATTAGCGACCAGAAGATTGGGAAGGTTTTGAAGGAGATGGATGAGTAAAATAAAGGAACGGTTCTTCATTGAAGTGGAAGAACCGTTCCTTTTCGTCTAAATACTATTTACTTCATTACTCTGGAATATAAGGTAAATCCTTATTTTTAGGAATATTAATAACATGTGTATCTGTATAGGCGAGAAGACCTTCTTTTCCGTATTCACGTCCAATTCCCGATTGTTTCACTCCTCCAAACGGAAAACGTACATCTAGTCCCTGAACAGCCGCAGTGTTAATCATTGTTGTACCGGCTTGGACGTGTTTAGCTACTTCGATAGCATGCTCCTCTTCTCCCCACACGGAGCTAGTAAGTCCGTAAATACTGTCATTAGCCAATTCAATCGCATGCTTATCATCGTCGAAAGGTAAAATTGGTACTGTTGGTCCAAATTGCTCTTCTACTACGATAGGATCATTATAATCAGCGCCTAAAACGACTGTTGGCTGCATGAAATACCCTTCATTAAATAAATCCTCGTCCAGTACTTTACCTAGTTTAACAACTTTAGCTCCCTTACTTTCCGCATCGTTAATTAAACCTTGTACATATTCAGCCTGTTTTTTATTGTTTACAGGTCCAATTGTTACATCTTTATTAAATGGATCCCCCACTCGGATCCACTTGTTTGCTGCTTCAATATATTTCTCAACAAACTGATCATAGATAGCCCGGTCTACATAGATTCTTTTCGCAATCATACATATTTGGCCAGCAGTTAGAAAGTTAGAAATGACAAGGCGACGCATAGCTCTTTCATCATTCACATCAAAACTTTTTAAAATAAGCGCTGCGTCATTTCCTCCTAATTCTAGTGTCATTTTTTTAATTGTATCTGCTGCAGCCTTCATAATATGTTTAGCTGTTTCTGTCCCCCCTGTAAAGGCTATTTTAGCAACCTTCGGATTAGAAGTTAATTCAACACCGACATCACTTTCACCATGGACTAGGTTAAGTACTCCATTAGGGAATTCATCTGCAATTAATTCTACTACCTTACTTACCGCTAAAGGTGCTAACGGACTTGGTTTCAACACCATCGTGTTACCTGCTAATAGTGCAGGAGCAATTTTAATCGTCGAAAGAGATAAAGGATAATTCCATGGTGTGATAGCGGAAACAACCCCAATTCCATCCCTAGCAATAATCGTTTTCCCATTATCATGTTCTTTGATTTCATTACCTAATACTTCTTCGGCATTGTCACAGGCATATTCCATCCACATCAATGATACTCCTATTTCTCCCTCTGAGTCATATAGTGGCTTTCCGTGTTCTTTTGATAGCAACCCAGCTATTTCTGAAGTAGCATCTTTTATTTTTTGAATAGCTCTTCTCATTCGTTTAATTCGTTCCTCTATTGGCGTTTCAGTCCAATTGGGAAAAGCCTCGTGTGCAGCATCAATCGCACGGACTGTCTCCTCACGCGTATTTACTGGTGCGTATCCTACAATTTCACTTGGATGTGTAGGGTTTTCGCGTGGTTCCTGTTTTTCTGAAGGGATTTTTTCCCCATTAATAATGGCATTTATTACAATTTGATCGTTAGGCATAGATAGTCCTCCTTTGATATAGTACGTGAAACTTTAAATACTAACTAAGTATTTACAAAAATACTAAATGAAAAACCTTTTCTTTGTACGTAATGCTTATGTAGCAATAACGATTGACCAAACCCTTTATATCTTTAGTTGCTACAACAACTAAAAGGGTTACTAATATAGTTACAGTAAATTGCTTAAAAAGCAGACTAGTTCTAGTATTCCTTAACTAGATTTATTGCGTTAATCCACTTGAAATATAGAATTTTTTCTTCTATGTTTGAAACTTATTTAGCAGGCGGACCAAACTTTCCGTTATGGAAATCACGGAATGCTTGTCTAATTTCCTCCATTGAATTCATAACAAAAGGACCATATGGAACAATTTCTTCCTTAATCGGTGTACCAGAATAAACAAGTACCCTTGAACGTCTACTATTCGCTTTAATAACAAGCTCACTCATTTTCTCTTCATTTCCACTGTCATGAAAAGTCAATGTACCAACACCATGTTTTTTTAAATGAACACCATTTTCACCAAAATCCATGTCCCCTGATAGTACATAGAAAAATGCATTGTGCGTTTCAGGTAAGCGATGGATGTATGTCGCTCCTTGTGTTAAGTTAATTTCTGATAAAGTAATCGGCACAACAGATTTCATCGGGCCCTCTACGCCAGCGACATGCCCTGAAAATACTTTTACAGATCCTCCATCAACATTTACGACAGGAGCATTCTCGCTATATATATTTTGATAAGTTGTTTCTGTTTGTTTTAAATGCTTCGGTAAATTTAGCCATAGCTGAAGCGTGTGAGCAATATCTTCCTCTACGCCTTCCTCTGCATGTCTAGCAGCCCACCCAGCATTCATATATTGAACATCGCCAGGCTCAAGGATGTCCCTTCCACCAGCGTTATCAATATGTTCTAATCTACCATCCACTACATAAGTAACCGTTTGAAACCCTCGGTGCGGATGATCCGAGAAGGTCCCTCTTTTAAACCAATCTTCCGCCATTAAAATAAACGGATCAAAGTCCTTCCAACGTTCAACCGGAAGCACCCACCCTTTTTGAATAGAAGGAAAGCCCACTTCATCATATTTAACGTACCAATGATCCTTCACGCTTCTTTGTAATAGTCCAGCAGATTTATTTGGATTTTGTGCTGACAATATTATCACTCCTTATAGCTCTTCTCATCTATTTGGGGTATACGTACTGAAACTGCTTTTTCCTACTAACTATTTATACTTTCTTAGTTAACATAACAATTATGCATAAATAGCCAATTCAGATTCAATTTGATTCTTTATTAACGCCAGACATTCTTCAGCTGTTTTAGCAAAAATTCGTTTCCCATTTACAATAGCATATGGTCGTTTCGCACACATTCCACAAAAGGAAAGACAGTCATTCTCTATTACAGCAACCTCTGGAAATTCGGATTCCAATATCCGTTCAATGTTTAGTTCATTAATTAAGCTACCATCACAAATTTCAACGACTACAATCCCCATAACTGCTTTCACCTCCCTTTACCTTTGCAAGTGAACTATAAAAATATTCGCATATGGATAACTCTTTTATAGGAACAGTTTACGTCTAGCACCAGCGTCTTCCGATAAACCCATTCGGGGCGCTTACTCTTTTGCTCTTGATGCTTTACTTGCATGTTTTTTACTTCTTAAAAATACATAGTTGCTATAACAACTATTTGTTTAATTACAACATATGCTTACAGTAAATGCAACTAATTACTCCTCGTTTTTCCTTCAAAAAATCATTTATATATGCATGAAATTTAAAACACCTTTCAGAAATTAAAACTACTTACAGTAAATTCTACAATAATATTTTTCTATTTATTTACTTAGTTATTTATAACCACTACATCAACCACTACGAAAGTCTTATTTTATGAAAAAATGAAAGCCTTAAGAAAATAACGGTTTACCACATGGTATAATATGTAACTGGAATTCAGCCTTATCTTCTAAATACAGGTGCTGCATGAGGAGGTGTGTAGATGAAGAAAGTTTTTAAAATTTTTAGATGGGTCGTTATAGGAATCATTAGTTTATTCGTTCTATTAATTATCATAGGTATTTTTGCCCCTGGTACTATCCAGGTAAAGGGAGAAGATGGTCAAACAGATGATGTATCCCTTGCTACGAGTAGCTACATAACGGATGAGAATTATGAACCAGAAGAGAAAGAGTTGCTAAGCCATACGATTGCTGTTTTCAACCATTTGGATATGCATGAATGGGGAGAAGTAGATAATTTTTTCAGAGAGTACTACGTCCAAGAAACAGAATTAGCGAAAGCTTACGGTGTGTGGGAAACAAACCCTGAAGAAATTGTTTCCATAGATTATGTAGTCGAAAACAAGGAGTTTACCGCTTATCTTGATGAAGAAGAAGTTACACCGATTAGTGTAAATAACGATAATGGGATTGAGTGGGATACCTACCCATATGATGTATGGATTGACTTCTCGTTTGAGCTGACGCGTGAGGTTGAATTAGAAAATGGAAAAACAAAAAAAGACAAATTCGAAGTAATGGGAAACTATCCCCCACTTTGGAATCCGGATAACGATGAAACCCGTTGGTATTTAGGTAGTTTATTGCTTAGATCAGTAGAAACATCGTCTAATTAGGATTACCTCTATGAATATGTCACATAAAAGGAGTGATGAATTTGAAAAGAAAGATGTCCCTTATTGGAGTCATAGGCATTCTGCTCTTCTTGTCTGGATGTTCCTCCGCACTAGATACAGTAGACCAGTTATACCCAATGCACGACCTTGTATATGATGCATCAGGAAACACGTCTACAGTCTTTAGAGCCTATCAATCTTCCATTAAAGAAGCAACGAACGCAATTACAGAAGAAGAGGAACCTATGAAAGTTTCGAATAAAGACAGTCGAACAGTGCTAGTCTACGATAAATACCTTGTCCAAGTCTATCAAGATATTGAAAATCCAGATGATGCATTAGTCGAAGTCTCAGATGAGAAGTTTGTCCGACAAAACTATACCAGCGATTATTTTTCTACCTATAATATAGCCGATGCTGCAGAAGAAGCCTTTGACATGGACTTAGATGACCGTGAAGGTACTGATACCTATTACTCTGGCTATATTGGTAGTAATGGCTACGTAAAAAATACCGGTAGGGTCCCTACGGTTCGGTTTGGTTCAAGTGTAGAAAACAGTGTTCGTAGTGGCGGGCCTGGTGCTGGAAAATAACCTATAAGGAGTGAAAAGGAATGTTTACATTTGAATGGACGGAAATCCTTGATTTATATGAGATGCTAGCTACCTTAGCTTACTGGATTATCATGCTCGTGTTAGCAGGTGTTTGCATGCTTCTTTTTGAATGGATTACCCCGTATAACGATAGAGAAGAACTATTAAAAGGAAATGTTGCAGTCGGCATTCAGTTTGCTGGAAAGCTAATTGGCATTGGCATTATTACGAAGGCATCCATCGCGCATAATGTAAGTATTTGGGGAGCCTCTATTTGGGTTTTTATTGGCTTCTTTTTAATGATTATTAGCTATTTTCTATTTGAACTCATTACGCCATTTAAAGTGGAACAAGAAATTAAGAAAAATAATATCGCCGTTGCTATTGTCGCAGCTTCGTTAAGTATTTTTATTGGATTTGCCGTTGCGGGAAGCATTACATAAAAGCAACAGAAAGGGTTTTAATCAGTGAAAGAACAAAGGTATTTATACATTTCATCCGGCATTGTCTCGGTGTGTGGTATCGTCTATCAAGTGCTTTATGGAGCGGCAGGTAGTTATTTATTCGGAGATAGCGTTCTATTCTATTGTATTACTATTGGACTATTTCTTATGTCAATGGGAATTGGGGCTGCACTAAGCGAACGTATTAAACATTCACTTGTCGCGCGTTTTATTCAAGCGGAACTGCTTATTGCACTAGTTGGCGGATTTTCCATATTTGGTCTTTTCTTTTTCCTGTCTTACTCTGGACCTGAAATAGCACAATTATATTTGTATATAGTCATCGCCATCACAGGTTTCCTAACAGGACTTGAATTACCAATATTAATTCGAAGAGTCGAATCGATTCGTGAAGATATAAGTAAAAGCACCGCACGCGTGTTATTCTTTGATTATGCAGGTAGCTTAATTGGTTCTGTCGGCTTTGCTTTGTTGCTCCGTCCAATGCTTGGCTTAATTAAAACTGCTTTTTTCGTTGCAGCAATCAATGCTCTCGTCGCACTAATTGTCACCTACTTATTTCGAAAAGAAGTGTATAAACCAATTTTCCATAAAGTGATCGGCACTGTCCTTTTGTTTCTATTAACTTTAGGCTTCTTTTATGGTGAAACATATGCTTATTCTTTTGAACAACAGCTTTATGCAGACCCAATTATTTATCACGATGACACGAAATACCAACGAATTATTATGACGAAAGAACCTGGAGATGTACGCTTATACCTTGATGGACAGCTACAATTTTCTGAAAGTGATGAATACCGCTATCATGAATCACTTGTTCATGTCCCAATGTCTCTTGCACCTTATCGTGAGAACGTACTAGTTTTAGGTGGTGGAGATGGACTAGCAGTACGAGAAATTTTAAAATATGATGATACAAAGCATATCACATTAGTCGATCTTGACCCGAAAATGACGCAACTTGCTAACACACACCCGGATTTACTCCGGCTTAATAAAAGTTCTTTGAAAAATGACCAAGTCCACATTATTCACGATGATGCATTTCAATATTTAATGCAGACAGATGAATTATACGATGTTATCATTGTCGATCTTCCTGATCCAAATAATGAAGCATTGAATAAACTTTATACGAAAGAATTTTACTCACTTGTTAGGAATCACCTAACCCCTAGTGGGATGGTTTCCGTCCAATCCACAAGTCCCTTATTTGCAACAAAGGCCTTTTGGACGATTAACCATACTATTGAGGCAACAGGATTACGTACCAAAAGTTATCACCTAGATGTACCAAGCTTTGGTAATTGGGGATTTACCCTAGCATCACGAAACACCATCGATTTATCTAACGCACACGTCCCGGTAAAAACAAAATTTCTAAATGAAGAAATTTTTGAGACCTTGTTCCGATTTGGAGATGATATTGACTCCCATATCGTCGAAAAAGGGGAAGAATTTGAGCTACCGGTGAACCGAATGAATCGTCCAATTTTAGTTCAGCTTTATCAAGATGCTTGGAAGTATTACTGATGGATTTTCCCTACTAGATTGAGCTATTAAAGGAAATACAGAGGTAAAGGGGGTAATCACAACCACTTTACCTCGTTTTACTCAAATAAACTGTCCAATACCACAAATGTGCCCCCTGACCTCCACCCTGTCAAAAAGATATTACAAGTAAATACATTTTAATCGAATTAAATAAGTTGACGCCCATGGGATACAGGAAAAAGGAACGTTCCAAATAAACTTTGCGAAAACAGCCTTAAAGTTAAAACTCCCATATTTTGAGACATATAGCAGTAATAATACCCAACCTGATGTTAGCTAACATCTTCATCAACTTTTATCATTACTATTTTCAAGGAGTCATAGTCAAATTTAGGCTATCAAAAAGAGCCTGACTTAACGCCAAGCTCTGTTTTGAATCTTCCCCTATTTATCCGATTTTTACTGCCTTGTAATTCTTTTCTTCCGCTTCACGTCGTTTTTTCATCATTAGTCTATAAACGAATAGAACGGCAATGACGATGATTCCTGTTGTAATATATAGTTGTTGATAACCAAAGTTCGTAGCAATCAGACCAAGCAAATAGGATCCTGTGGCAACTCCTATATCAAAAAGAGTGAAGAATGTTGCTGTTGCATGGGCACTTCTTCCTCTTCCAGCTGATTGGATTGCCAACGTTTGTAGACATGGGACAAGTGTTCCATATCCTAGACCAATTAGGAGAGCTGATAGAAACAATAGCATCGAAGAATTGGTAATACTTAAAACAAATAGACCCGCTGCAAATAAACCAATTGCTGGGTAGATAACAATATTTGGTCCAACTTTATCAAATAAACGACCGACAAATGGGCGAGAAATAAGCATTGCAGCTGCAAAAATAGCGTAAAAGTAACTTGCTGCTTCCATAAGTCCTAGTGATTTTGCGTAAATAGAGATGAATGATAGAACAGCAGCATAACCAAATGCAATCAAGCTTGCAACTGCTGCAACTGGTAATGCTTTTCTTTCAAATAAGTCGTTTAGCGAAAGCTTTCTTTTTGCTGACTTTTCTACGATAGGATCATGCACTAATGCCGTAAAGACAATCGCACCAACCATGAGAACACTTAATACCCAAAAGAGATTATTAAATGTCGTCACTTGTAACAGCGTTAACCCGATAAATGGCCCGACAACAACCGCTATATTCATAGACATTGCAAAGTATCCCAATCCTTCTCCACGGCGAGAGTCTGGAACTAGGTCTGCTGCAATTGCCCCCGTTGCTGTTGTCGCAATACTAAACCAAATACCATGGAAAAATCGCAATGCGAGTAGTAAGTATAAATGATCAACAATTAAATATAAAAAGGAGCTAGCCATAAAGAGAAGCATACTAATCATTAACATCTTCTTTTTACCGAAGTCCTCTAATAATTTACCTGAAAATGGACGTACAATAATTGCTGATAATAAGAAAATAGTTGCCACTAATCCCGCTTGTGTTTCAGATCCATTCAATTCATCAAGAACATAAATAGGAAGTGTTGTGAGTAACGCATAGAATACTAAAAATAGAAAAAAATTGCTTAGGAATATAATGACAAAACTTTTCGTCCATATATTATTTTTTGTTTGTTCATTCATTAACTTTATCCTCTCTAGGTGATTGAGCGGTGCCGTCAATTTTCTTTAAAAGGCCTACTAATTGTTCCCGCTCTGTTATTGATAGCTCTTGTAGCAATTGCTCTTCAAGTGCTTCGACAGTCTCTTCTATCTTCGGGATTTCCTGTTTTGCTTTCTCTGTTAACACGATGATCTTCTCTCGATGATCCTCTCCTTTTTCACGAAGAACCCATCCGTTCTTTTCAAGCTTTGTAATGGTTCTTGTAACTGTTGGTGCTTCTACATTCAAGTATTTCCAAATATCTGTTTGAGACATTGGTCCAAATTCTTTTATACAAAATAAAATAGACCATTGCGATTGAAAGATCCCATAATCTTGTAACCGTTTATTTATTACTTTTGATAAAAAACGAGTAGACTGATGCAGCTCATGGATAATTACCTTTGCCTTCATATTATCGCATCCTCCATTACTTACCTAGGTAAGTAAAATCAATAAAATCCATTATACTCTGATTTTAGTGTTTGTAAAGAGGAAATTAGTTAACCATTTCGGTACTTCGAGTAGGAACTGTATCTTTCAGACCGTTTCTGGTTTGTCACCTGAACTACTCCCACTTAGCAAGCTTGAAGTGGAGGACTCCTAAGAATTCATTCCCTTCTATCGAACAGATATTAATGATCCCTTTGGTGATGGCTTCCACAGGAAGAGCGTGTCTACTTACGAACGGGTTTTCCAAACCAACAATTACGCCGTGGTTTTTGACACGTTAAAGGGACCCGTCTAATCGTAGCATTGTTAAAGTATATGATATGAAAGTGAATGAACATTCTCGTTCTTCTTTCTATTTATTCTATTAACGCTACTCTATCACTGAAGGAACCAATAGTAGTTTCACAACATAGAATAGGATAGAAAGGAGGAATGCAAATGACTGAATCAAATCTCCCTCAGTTAAGCCCACCTCAGTTTACGTATTTCAATGAGGTAAAACACTCGGTTGGAAATGACCCTTTTGTAACAGTACTAAATATCATTGAACTTCCACACGATGCTGGATATCTAATCCCTGTCCTTGTCCGAAATCAGGAGAAAGCCCAAGCATTAGCTACTATCATGGAAAGTCAAAAGACTTTTGGAAATATAGTCGTTTATGTTGTAGTCATCTATGATGGACAAGTCGTCAACCCATTAACAGATACATTTACACCACAAGAAATGAAAAAATTAGTTGAAACAGCATTAAAAACAAATCGCTATTTTATATTTGCAGCAGTGGAACGTTTTTCACCGGGAACCGAGTCAGTGTATCCAGTATTCTCAAAGAGTATCATTCAATTTTTTAACGATGATCTATCCGACCTCTATAATAACTTTAATGAAGTAGCAGCCTCTGTGTTCAGCGATGTATTGAGAAAGGAAATTAATAGTATTCCTATTAATCCATCAACATTTGATAAAAGCCCTAAATAAAAAATGGACAAACTCTTTTCATAGAAGATAGTATCTTCTATTAACTTGTGTTCAACAAAACACGGCTTAACCAATGATTGATTGGTTAAGCCGTGTTTTATTGAAGTAATTTCAGTTAGAAAATCAATAAAGCCGTTCCGACTGTAATAAATATCCCACCGATAACCGTGTATTTTGTCGCTTTTTCTTTCAAAATAACAAAACCTAGAATCATTGTAATGACAACACTAAATTTATCAATAGGAGCAACAACAGATACTTTCCCAATCGCAATAGCTGCAAAATAACACAACCAAGATAGGCCTGTTGCTACCCCCGACAAAATTAAAAAGAGATAACTTTTAGAAGTAATCCGTTTCATTTCTCGATGTGTTCCTTGAAATAACACGATTGCCCAGGCAAATACTAGCACCACAATTGTTCGTAAAAAAGTAGCAACATTAGAGTCGACACCTTCCATTCCTATCTTCGCTAGAATGGAAGTTAACGCCGCAAATACAGCCCCTAAAATAGCATACACGATATAAAACTGGGAGCCAGTAAATCGTTTTTTTTCTTCATTTTTGCCAATTAAAACAAAAGTACCGAAAGCAATGAGAGCTCCTCCTACTATAATATTCGGAACAGCTTTCTCTCCCAGAATTAGAATAGATAATAGTATTGTTAACACAATGCTAGATTTATCAATGGGTACAACTTTAGACACGTCCCCTACTGCAAGTGCCCGAAAGAAAAACAACCACGACAAACCAGTAGAAATACCTGATAATAAAATAAAAGCCAATGCCTTATTAGGAATCATCGTTATGGCAGGTAGTTGTTTTGTCACAACGACAACAATAAAGGCCATTATTATTACAATGACAGTTCGAATAGCTGTTGCTAAATTAGAATTTACGTTTTCCATCCCAATTTTAACTAAAATATTCGTTAGTGAAGCAAACACCGCTGCTAATAATGCTAAAATTATGCTCATCTTACTACCTTCTTCTCAGTCTAGTGCCTATGTATTTTTACGTGGAATGTAAAGTAAAATAGCATTTGTAAACTCTACCGTTCCCCCACTTCCTATTGCAAAGAGGGAGAAATATTAGCCCGTGAATGTAAACGAAACGAAGAATATTTGTTTCCTTATTTATTCATGCCATTCCCTCTCAAAAAAATCCCCGTAAAACATGGCTACTATTATCCTATCCAATTAAGAGAGATACTTTACCTTTTCTTCGATAGACGTTCTCTCTTTTGATTTATTTATTTATTTCTTCAGAATAACCTACATCAAATACCCCAATATTTTAATTCATCTTGTAGAACATGTTATTTTGAACGTCGATTATAATCCCTCTCAATTCCCTCTTTCCAACCTCGATCAATCTTTTTCCCACTTCGAATGTTCGTAACAGCTTCGCTTACAGCTTCGTAATTTAATTGCGTTCCGATATGGTCGGCATGGTATTCTACTGCGAAATCCTCCTCGATTCCAAACTCTGCAGCAGTGGAGACCGCATCAATATTAGCTCCTAGGAACATGAATTCCCAGCCATATTTATCTTTTTGATGCTCGATCATTTTTTTGATTTTTTCCGTTGTATATTCGCGACTCGCATTTTCCATCCCATCCGTTGTAATAACGAATAGTACCTTTTCTGCACGTTCGTTCTCCGTTGTTTTCCTTTGTACATTAATTATCTTCTGCAAGGTAAAACCAATGGCATCTAATAATGCAGTAGTCCCCCCTACTTCATAATCATTTTCGGTAATAGGAGATATCCCCTTTACATTTATTCGGTCGTGTAATAATTCATAGTTGTGATCGAATAAAACTGTCGTAACAATAGCTTCTCCTTCCGCCTTTTGTTGCTTCTTAAGCATTGCATTGTAACCACCGATGGTATCTGCCTCAAGTCCTGCCATGGAGCCACTTTTATCTAAAATAAAAACTAATTCGGTTACTTTCTCTTTCATCCTAATCATCCCCCGTTTTATTTTTCTAAACTTAGAATAACAAGGACAGGAGAAGAAATGGTCGCTTCCAAAGCGACATTTTAAGCACCGAGTAATGGTTGATCAAAGGCAAATAAGGCTTCATTAATTTCATGAATATCGTAGTTAGCTTGTTTAATAAAGAACTCAATAATAACATCAAATTTACTACTGTGTGACAAGGTATAACCGGCAGTAGTTAGCAACTCCTCCGTTTCTTCTAAATTTAATTTTAAAGCAATAGCAAAGGCAATAGCAGTTTTCTTCGCCGGAGTATAATCGACTCTATTCCGAATCTTTGAGAATAATCGACGGTCAACGTTCGCCCTTTTATACGCCTCTACATCTGTCATTCCTTTTTCATCAATTAAACGTAACAGTTGCACTGAAAAAGGTTCATCTAGTTGCTCCAACAAGTTTACTAAAGAATTATTTTCTTCCTCCATTACATCTTGCTGCATTATTTCGATATCGTGCAACTGCTCCAATACATACCGTTCGTTTCTTCTACTACTAAAAGTGCTTTCTACTTCCTCTACATAATGCTCATCAATATATTGATGGATGGATGTAAATAACTTCTTGCTTAAACCGAAAGATTTCTTGTCAAAAACAACTAAATAAACGAGCATATCATCATGATGAAATAAAAAGGAACTGATGGCAGAAACAGCCAGTTGTAACGCTTCCTCTTTTGGATAACCATATATGCCAGTTGAAATCAACGGAAAAGCGATAGACTTACATTGATAATTCTGTGCTAATTCTAAAGAGTTAGCATAAGAAGCTTTCAACTGAACCGCTTCTTGCTTTGAACCACCTTGCCAAATAGGCCCTGGTGTATGAATGATATGTTTTGCAGCAACCTTAAATCCATCGGTAATAACGGCTTCTCCAACCTTGCACCCACCAATTTTATCGCATGCTTCTTGCAGCTCACTGGCACCTGCCGCACGAAATATAGCACCACATACACCGCCACCCATTTTCAGTTCTGTATTCGCAGCATTCACAATCGCATCTACATTCATCTTCGTAATATCATTGCGAACAATTTCTAGTGGCATACTACCTTCCCCTTTCCCACCAAGTGTCTTCTTTCCTATACTTCCAATCATAGCTAATGAAAGGAATCTTAAAAAGAGGGGAGATTATTTTTTTACTGTTTTCGTAAACATTGTTGCTTTTTTACAGACGATTACTTTTATTGTTCAACAGGTGATTTTAGTCTAATATTCATCTGTTGAAATAATACCTATTTTCAACAGGTGAACACTCGTTTAAACCGTTCGAAAGCAATAGCCATGCTTTCCCTAGTTCTATCGTTTATTGTAATGCCTGTTTCAACGTTTCTAAGTTCTTATTCATAATGCTAAAATAGTCATCACCATTTTTGCTATCTTCTTCCGTTAATACCGACAAGTTGTGCAAGCGTAATGGCTCTGCATTGATTTCTTTACGAATGACTTCTGCAACCTTTGTCGTTACATTTTGTTCAAAAATAACATATTGAATATCATTCGCTTTAGCGACCTCAATAATTTCCAATAATTCTGCTTGGCTAGGTTCGTCTGATGGAGATAAACCAGATACAGCTATCTGCTTCAATCCATAGCTTTCTTCCCAATATCCATATGCAGCATGAGAAACGATAATTTTTGGATCTACCTTATCCCCTATCACTTTATGAAAATCTTCATCTAGTCTTTCTAAGTTCTTTTTTAAATCCACAAAGTTTTCCTCGAACTCTTTTTGGTGTTGAGGCATTAATTCCACAAGTCCATTCTTAATGTTTTTTGCAAGAGTAATAGATTTATACGGATCTAACCAAATATGCGGATCTTTATCACCATGGTGATGCCCTTCTTCATGAACATGCTTCTCTTCTCCATTCCCTGCTTCTTCATGGGCATGTGCCTCTTCTCCATGTCCTACTTCTCCTTCATGGACATGCTGCTCCTCTTCCTCATGCCCTTCTTCTTCGTGAGAATGCCCTTCCCCATGAGAATGGGAGATTGTTTCGATTCCTCTAGTGGCTTCTACTAGTCTAACCTCTTCCTTCTTTATTGCTTCAGCAATTGCATCCGCGTAAGGTTCCATTTCCAGGCCATTGTAAATAAACAGATCTGACTCAGCAATCTCCACCATCTGCTTTGTTGTAGGTTCAAAAGTATGTGCATCGGCACCAAGTGGGATGATGCTCTCTACGTCAATATAATCCCCACCTATTGCACTAGCAAAATATTGTAAAGGATAAAGCGTTGTAAAAACCTTCAGCACTTCCGTATCTTTTGCATCTCCTTCTTTCGTTACTACACTCTTACTACCATTACCCGAAGCACACCCTGAAATCACTGTAGATAACATAAGTAAAAAAATAACAGCCAACCTTCTTGATATCATGTTCTTCTCCCCTTTTCGTTCATTATGTACCGTAGTTATTGCAAGTGAATAAACTGTAATGATTACGATTTAAAACTTGTAAAAAGACTATTTTATTTCTCGATATACGATACATTCTTTTCATCTTGTTCTCGCAGAATTATTTCTTTTATTTTTCGTGGTAAATTAATAGCGACCTTCTGTTTCTATGCAATGCTAGTGTAAATTTTTCCCTCGTTACTGTTTTTTCTAAAATTTTATCCTACAACAAATGCGGGTAGTGAATCATGGAACACTGGTAGTTACAACTTCACCATAAATAATATGTAATTCCCTTGTTTGTCTAGTCTTTGGATTTTGCAATACATTTTGTTCAGCATAGAGCCCTTCTATCAAGTAAACTTAATTTGTTCTCAATGTATCTCCTAGTCAATTGTCTCAGAAAATAAATTTACTTCGGGCGTAGGCCTACCCTAAATCACTATCAACTTCATGTACATGTAAGCCTGTGTCAAAACAGTAATGTAGCCCTTTCCCGGAAAAACTCGATAACGTTACCCCTCCACCAATTAGACACCATTCCTGTGCAGCATTCTCCTCCCCTAATAAATCGTAATTATTACGATTTGAATTGTATTACATTATTCACATGAAAGCAAGCATATATATAAACTATATTCTCTATTAGAAAATAAAGAGTAGATTTTCAAAATCTTTCAAGGCTTACTAGACACACCTTCACTTTAATAGGTGTGTCTCCTCTTTTCCATTTAATTCAAAAGCATCAATAATTATTCCCATTAAATTTACTCACACCTTACGAAACGTACTATTAACAGATAAAATAGTTATAAGTTGCTTATTAAGTTCTGCAATAGATGTCTTGTATCCTTGTCGGTGCCATTCCATTAAAATACCAATAATCGCATTTGCTTGATAGCTAATAAGATAATTTAATTGTATATCTCCCTTTGGCTCTAGGTAGCGTTCATCTACGGATTCCTTCATAATGAAAAGAATAGATTCTAACTCAACCTCCAATCATAACCAAAAGAGGTGTTAAGAAAAATTTCTTGACGCCTTTAAATTATTACTGTTATTCTAAGTCCATTGTTGGCCAGGGATTCTCTTATAGAGATATACTAGTGCACTTTGTTAAAAACAGTTATAGAAGTTTTTATTTTCTGAGCCCAAGCTGTTCAATCTTTAGACACTGGGTTTCATCCCGTAGTTGGAGGTTTTTTGTTGAATACTATCATCACTAAATTAAAAGAAATGACCTATAAACAGTTGTTTTTGTACACCATACTAGCACTTTGTTTTGTCACCTCGGTTATTTTTGTGAATCATAATTATTCCTTCTATGACCGTCCAATAGCCGAAGTCATAAAAACAAATCTAGAAGATACAAAGGAAATGAGTGATTTACATGATAATAAAGATCATCTATTCACACAGCAAATAATAGCAGAAATAAAAAATGGAGCAGAAAAAGGGAAGCTCATTCATTTAACGAATGAGTATTCATCATCTAAAGCGTATGACCAAGAATATCATGTTGGAAGTGAAGTATTCGTTTCAATTGATACAAGTACTGAGGAAACGAAAGAGTTAACCGGAGACATAAAGGACGTCAAACGTGATAAATACGTATTGATTGTAGCATGGATTTTTATTTTCATCTTACTTCTCGTTGGGAAAAAGCAAGGGCTGTTTTCTATTATAAGTTTGGTCGTTAATGCCCTTCTGTTATCCTATGCATTGGATATTTATTTACATAATCCTGATAAAAGTCTATTAGTAATATGCAGTATAAGCGTTATTTTATTTACTGTTATTTCCTTGTTGCTCGTTAACGGTTTTAATGAAAAAACATATGCAGCTATTGTTGCGACCCTACTAGGAACGTTTATTTCGCTGCTCATTACCTATCTTGTAATATCGCTAACCTCTGGAAAAGGACTTCACTATGAAGAAATCCAATTTATAACGCGCCCTTACAAAATGGTATTTATGGCAGGTTTATTCATCGGATCTTTAGGAGCGGTAATGGATGTAGCCATTACAATGTCTTCTTCTATCTTTAGTTTATATGAAAAGAATAATAACATCTCCGTAAAAGCACTGAAAAATTCGGGGATGGAAATTGGAAAAGATATTATGGGGACGATGACAAATATTTTGTTTTTTGCCTATATAAGTGGTTCCATTCCAATGCTTATTTTGTATTTTAAAAATGCTTCTCCCTTAGGTTTTACCCTTTCCATGAATCTTTCATTGGAATTAGCTCGAGCACTAGCTGGTGGTATTGGAATCGTACTAACTATTCCAATAGGTCTATATATTTCTATATTTTTTGTTAATAGAAAGAAGGCAAGACAATGAATGCTTTAATTGTACTAGCAGCTATTTTATTCTTATTGATGACCCTGATTGGCGGAAAGAAAGGAGCAAGGTCTTTTTGGGCTTTATTCTTCAACTTTGGTGTGCTCATCATTACTGTCATTATTATGAACGACCCAGCTATTGATTCAATTATCTTAACATTGATTGCATGTACAGTGATTAGTTGTATCAATCTATTTTATATTAATGAAGTAAACAGTAAAACTAAGACGGCATTCCTTTCTACTATCATCACAACGGTTATTTTACTCTTATTTATTGTCATCGTAACGAAGAATGCAATGATTCAAGGGTTTGGTGAAGAGGAAATGGAAGAACTGAGCATATTTTCCGTTTATATTGGCGTCGATTTTGTTAAAATTGGAGCTTCTGTGATAATTATGAGTACTATAGGTGCCATTACGGATGCTGCCATTGCCATTTCCTCTCCAATGCGTGAAATATATTATCATAATCCATCCATTAGTAGAAAAGAGTTGTTTACCTCTGGACTAAGCATTGGGAAAGATATTTTAGGAACAAGCACAAATACGCTATTCTTCGCTTTCTTTGGAGGCTATTTAGCCTTGCTTATATGGTTTAAAGACCTATCCTATTCTGTAGGAGATATTGTCAATTCAAAGATATTTAGTGCAGAAATGATAACTATACTTTGTGCTGGAATTGGGGTTACGCTAGTTATTCCTATTACTTCCGGCATTACTGCATATTTTTTAGTGAAAACAAAAAACAAAAGCGAGACAGTTAAATAGAAGTTATGACAGAAAAAGCGAAAATAATTTATGTTTGGAAAGTAAAGGGACAGTTCTATTGCTTCATGGAAGCGGAAGAATTGTCCCTTTACGTTTATATACCATAGTACTACTAAATATGTGCACTGTTAGTATATGGAGGAGTGCTATTTCAAGATTGAATCTATCAAATTACCAAAATTCTTAATGTCTCTTAGATAGTCATAGCTAGGAGGATTTCCTCTTTTATTGTACATTCGAACTGCAACAGCATCGTACTCTGGAATTACTAAGCAAGCACATCCAGAAGCTCCTAATATTTGATAGGCCCTTGGTGGAATTTTTTCTCCTAATTCATTTTTGGCATATTTATTTTCGTTCCTAAACCAAAAATATCCGTTTTGAGGAGTATTAGTCAAATTTTCTGGAGTTTGTATAGACGTTGTACGCTCTAAAAAGCTACTTGGGATAACTTGTTCTCCGTTAATTAACCCTTTTTTTAGATGAAAATATCCCCAGTGTGCTAATTCTCTTGCACTTACGAATAAGTTTCTCTCAAATCCTGTATTATCTTCTAATCTAATACTAGGTTTTTCTAATTCTATAACGTCAGCAAGAAGGTTTTCTTTATACTCTATTTCCCAGCCCGTTTCTATAAAGTTTAAAGGTTGAAATACATAATCTTGAATAATCTCATTCACTGTTGACCCTGAGACTTTAGATATTATTTTATAGAGTAGTGATAGTCCAGCCCCATTATATTCCCAAACAGTACCAGGTGTTGAAAACTTTGTTAACTCATTATTTTCAAACCTTAGACCATGAGTATGAGTGACAATATGACGGATACTGATGTCTTTACAAACAGTCTGATTTTCTGTATCTAGATAGTCTAGTATCTTATCTTCTAAGCTATGTATCTTACCTTGATTTATTAAAATTTCAACCGCCAAGCCAATATAACTTTTCCGAACAGAAAAAACGTTATAACGCGTGTCTTCTTTAACTTTCTGTTTAGTCACAGGGTCATAGCCAGAATACCATTCCCCAATCACTTTATTTCCCTGTATCACATATACAGCACTTGCTGAAGCATTAATTTGATTTTTCACACCCTCTACATAGTCATATAAGGGGGAGAATTTTTCTGATTCTTCTTTTATTAAGAATTGATGAATCTTATTTTTCTTATGAGTGGTATTCAAGTTTATCACATCCTATTTATTTAAGAGCCTATATGTATTCTGGCTACTCCCTGCATCTACCCTCATTTTAATCCGTATCAAAAAGCAACGATTTTTTATAAAACAGGCTTAATGTAAAACGGACAACTGATTTATTTAGTTCGTAAATGTTCGACTATATAGTGTCACATCTTCAATCCTATTTTTACTAGGTTCAAAACCAATTCCTGCTGATTGTGGGACAAAAATATAACCGTCCTTCATTGTTACCTCCGGCTCAATTATGTCCTGTTTCCAATAATGGGAGGAAGGAGCAGTGTCCCCTGGCAAGGTGAAGTTAGCCAGGCTAGTTATCGCGATATTATGTGCTCTGCCAATACCAGCCTCGAGCATCCCTCCGCACCACATCGGGATATGATGATCAACACAAAGGTCATGAATTCTTTTCGCCTCTGTTAACCCACCAACACGACCGATTTTTAAGTTGATGATCTTACAGCTGCCAAGTTCAATCGCTTTCCTGGCATCGTCAAACGTATGAATGCTTTCATCTAGACAAATCGGTGTCTCAAGCTTTGCCTGTAATTTGGCATGATCAATAATATCGTCATGGTCAAGCGGTTGTTCAATCATCATCAAACGATAATCATCCAACTTTTGAAGATGTTCGATATCATTTAGTGTATAGGCACAATTGGCATCGGCCATCAGTTGTATATCCGGGAACTCTTTTCGAATAGCTTTTAAAATATGTAGATCCCAGTCTGGCTTAATCTTCACTTTTATTCGCTTATATCCTTCCTGGAGATAACCATCTATTTGCCTAAGCATCGTTACTTCCGATTCTTGAATTCCAACGCTTACGCCAACTTCAATTTTCTCCTTCACTCCACCTAAAGCTTTCGATAAAGAAATCCCTTTTTCTCTTGCATACAGATCCCATATAGCCCCTTCTAAGGCTGCTTTCGCATTAAAATTTCCTCTAATAGGCTTAAAAATTCCCATTACATCGTCTGGATGTTTAATGTCCGCTCTCATCAAGAGTGGAATTAAATGATCGCTCATGATATGCCAGTTCGTCTTTACCGTCTCTTCATTATAGATAGGCTCCATGATCGAAACAGATTCTCCCCAACCTCTTTGTCCACTTTTGGATTTGACCTCAACAAGGATGAAGTCTTTGTCTACCTCTGTTCCCACACTCGTTGTAAAAGGATTCAAGAGCTCCATCTTCACGTGTCTTAAAATGATGCTTTTTATCTCCATATACCTATTCTCCTCTGCTTAACATTACTTATTTCTCTAAGAGATAGAAGTATTGATGTTCTTTGGTTTTATCTTTTATTAAATCCGTCACAACCCAGCCAGCTCCTAGATAATGAGTGAACACCTCATTTGTTTTTTCTCTCCATTTCAACGCGAGCGAAAAATCATCCTTCTTGATTTTCTGGAAATCACCTGGAACAGGAACAAGTAGCTTCGAGCTTATCTGATTCAAATCCGTTTCGCTTGGGATGAGGTATCCATTCTCCACAATCGTACTAATTACTTGCGGCTGATGACCAAGTGCCTCCATACTGTTCTGAATCGCCGGCTCCTTTATCCGCCATTCTATTAGAAAGCGATCAGTTGAAATACCTGCATTCATGTTATCCGCCATTTCACCGTAAGCATTTTCAATATATTTAGCACCTACCGCCCGAAGCTTGTGCAGATTTAAATTACCATTTACCGTTTCAAGTGGATCATATGTCCAAGTGATTAGATCATACCCTTTTTCTATTGCTGTATCTTTCTGAGCTCTCTTTAACCTTTCCCCAATTCCAAACGCCCGGTATTCTGGATGAATCCCTAAGCTATGAGAGCATAAATAACTTTTTTCCCCATCAAATCCCGGAAAGCTATATTGAAATCCAATTAGTTTTTCTTGAAAAAAAGCGCCCAAAACAAAGCCTCCGTTTTTAACTGTCGCGACTGTATGATTTACAGGTACTGTGTCTTCTACACTCCAGATGAGTGATTCCAATTGATAAACAGCCTCTAATTCCTCCACCGTTTGAAGGTTTTTAATGCTCAATGATGATAGTACTTCTTGTTTCAATTGTATTTCCTCCCTATTCAAACTAACGTGGAATCTACCACTGCCTTTGATCAGCTTCTATTAATAGCTTTGTTAAAATTTTCGTTCCATAAATTAATGCTTCTTTATTAAATGCCATGTTTGGGTGATGAAGCCCAGGTTTTAAGTCGCAGCCTAATCCAATCATTGTAGCGGCGATACCAGGGTTCTTTCGTGTGTAAAAATGAAAATCCTCCGCTCCAGGTGATTGGCAAATGGGGATAATATGTTCATCACCCAGGATGGACTGTATCGCTTGCTTTGCAACATCCATTGCTTCGGGATGTTGCACCGCTGCCGGCGAATTTTCTTCTATAGTAAATGTAATTTCTGTCTCTGTTAACTCGCCCGTTTTTTCAATGACATACTGTGCCTTTTCAAGTAATCTATCCATTGTATCATTGGCTTCAGCCCTTAAATCAAACGTAAATCGAGTATTCTCCGGAATAAGATTAGACGCTTCTCCGCCGTGTAGCTCTGTTATTTTAATCGAATATTTTTTGTCATCTTTTAAACGAATCTGGCGGATCGCTTGAATTAATAAAGCGGATGCCTCAAGCGGGTTCTTTCCTTCCTCCGGCCTCGCTGCATGTGCCGGCACACCTTTGATGATTCCTTTAAGACTTGCTGTCGAGCCGTGCAAAATGACTGGAGCGGCACTGTTGAAAGAAAGTTCAAAGGAAGGCCGCAGGTGAATCCCCCCTAAAAACTTTACATTTTCCATGACACCTTCCTTCATCATTTGCAAGGCTCCTTCCGCCTTTTCTTCCGCTGGCTGAAAAATAAAACGAACTGTATGCTGTAATGGGGGCTTCGTTTTAGCAAGAGCCAATGCAGCGCTTAACACCATCGTGCTATGTGCGTCGTGTCCGCACGAATGGTTGGCTTTTACCACCCCGTCTACCTCTTGCCATAAAGCATCCATATCCGCTCGGAGCGCAATCACTTCTTCGCTCTCCCCTTCTAATTCAGCAATAAAACCAAAGTGTTCTTTATACGTTTGAACTCTGAATCCCGCTTGAGATAATTTCTCACGAATATAACGGGAGGTTTTCTCCTCCTTCCAGCTTGGCTCAGCCAGAAGGTGGAGGTCCTGATAGGTTTGCAGGATTTTTTCTCTTTCTGTAGATATCCATTCCATTGGATCTATCAAATGAAACACCCCTATTGATTAAAAAATTAGATGTGCAATGCCGACCACAATTGGTAATGTAATCAATGTGCGTAATAAGAAAATAAGAATTAAGTCTTTAATGCTAATCGGTAGCTTTGAACCAAGCAGCAGGCCGCCCATTTCTGACATATATACTAGTTGAGTAACAGACACACACGCGATGACAAATCTAGTTAATTCACTTTCAATTCCACTTCCAATAACAGCTGGTAGGAACATATCCGCAAATCCCACTACCATTGTTTGGGCAGCTTCTCCGGCCTCTGGTATTTGCAAGAGTGTCAGAATTGGTTCAAATGGTTTTCCTAGAATCGTAAAGGTTGGTGTGAATTCTGCAATGACTAAGGCAACTGTTCCAATCGCCATAACAATTGGCAGGACTCCTAACCACATATCTAAAACATTTTGAATGCCTTCTTTAACGACTGCCTGCACACTTTTATTTGACTGTGCTTTTTTTAGTGCGTGATTCATCCCCCATTTTACAGCTGAACTATCAGATGGTATGGAAGTTTCTTCTTTAAGCTCTGTTCCTTCATAGCCTATGTTGGCTTTTCTCGATAATGGTGGAATTCTAGGCATAATAAGAGCAGCCGCTAGGCCCGCAACGATAATGGTAAAGTAATAATGAAGGAAATAATCTTGTAAACTTAGGTATTGTATAACGACAATCGTAAACGTTATCGAAACAACAGAGAAGGTTGTAGCAACGACCGCAGCTTCACGCTTCGTATAGTAACCATCCTCATATTGCTTTGTCGTAAGAAGGACACCAATCGTTCCATCTCCAACCCAAGAAGCCAAACAATCCAAAGATGAACGACCTGGAAGCGTAAATAACGGTCTCATTACTTTGAGAAGTAATGCACCAAAAAATTCTAGTAAGCCAAAGTTTAATAGCAAGGGCAATAAAAAACCGGCTAATAGAAAGGTTGTGAATAAGATTGGAATTAAATCATAGATTAATAGTCCACCAGTGTTTTCTGAATAAATAGGTTCCAACCCTAATTCAAATAAAGTAATAATAGCAAAAATCATTCCAAGAAAACGTGCTGTCAGCCAAAATTTGCTTACATTAAACAGTTTATTTAGAAAAGGACTATTCAACATAAAGCTTGGTTTAAAAACAACTGCAATAACCGACCCAATGACAGAAAGGGTAATAACTGCAACTGTACTGGCATAAATAGAATCACCTAGTAAAGTACCAATTTGACCAGCTAAATAAGCAACCGGAATCGTAATCCCTTCCCCTGCTGTAATTGGCACCATAAATAATAAAACACCTAGTAAAGATGGAATGATAAACTTCATATAGTCGCTGGTAGCAAATGATTTTACATGCACTTCTTCTTTTTCTGCCAGTTTCTTTGAAAGATCACCCATTAAACACATACCCCCTTGTAAAGTTTCCTTTAAAACTCCCCACTTGTTCCTCTTATTCCAGGAATAATTCCTGATTTGCATACAATACTTCTAATTTTTTCTGTCTCTTTGTAATATTTTCGTGCTCTCGTTCTTGAAATCCGGCAATAATCAGTTCTAGTAGACTAATAACCGAAGCAATAGAATGGTGCCCTGAATCCATATGTTCATCGGTTGTCAGCGTCACAGTTGCTACCTGACCAATAGGGGAAAACTGCCGATCTGTAATAGCAATGGTGGAAGAACCTTGATCTCTAGCATAAGTAGCAAGCTTGAGTGTTTCTCTTCGATACCGTGGAAAGGAAAAAATCAGGACAGTAGAATTCTCTGTTAAGTCACAAATATCCTCAGGTAAAAAACCGTTTGGACTAGATAGAAAGACATTTTCTCGCAGTTGCTTAAGCGTGTAGTAAAGCCAATAACCTGCTGCATAGGAGCTGCCAAATCCTCCTATATAAATCTTGTCTGCTTGAATTAAAGCATCAACAGCTTTCCAAATTTCATTTTCATTTATTTGACCAAGCAGCTGCTGTAGGATTTTCTTCTCTTTATCTATTACCTTGGCAAACAAATGTTGACTTTTATCCGTGTTCATGGATGAAGGATTTCCTTCACCCAAGACACGCTGCTTGCCAGAAAGCCAATCCTTACGTACTAGGTCCTGCATTTGAGAATAGCCGCTAAATCCCAACGCATATGCTAGCCGAATGACCGTTGTCTCACTTATCCCCACCTTTCTACCAAGCTGAAACGCCGTTAATAATACTGCCTCATCTGGATGCTCAATCAAAAATTCCGCTGCTTTTTTCTGTCCAGGAGAGAGTGAGGGATAAGTCGCTTTAATCATTTGTGTTAAGTGTTCCTGATCCATTTGAACTCCTCTCGAATAGCGAAGGAAAAACTTCTTATTAAGAGTATAAAGCATGAAATACTTCAATAACAACAAGTTTTTTTACTATTCTGATTTATTTTCATTTACCACATTTTCCTTATTAAAGGCTGTTTTCTAAAAAATTTTTGTTTTTAACAACAGTTGAAAACATAGAGTGGATTGGAGTGGAAAGCACTTGACTCCCTCGGGAAGAGAGGAAAACAAGTGCCTGCAGCAGAAAGGAATGGTCCATTGCCCACAAACAACAAACTTTACGAAAACAACCTTATTAAATAAAATGTCCATCTTCTGAAGGAAAAACTTCTTTATAAAAGGATAAAGGATGATATACTTCTAGCGCAAGAGATTTGTGTATAATTAATAAAATATTTTTATATTTATTCATATATCCTTTCTAATATATAAAGGGCTCCTAGATATAATTAAATAAAGGAACGGAAAAACGGACTTACCGCATTGGCAAGTCCGTTTTAGAGAGTAACTATTCATCTAATCGATTGTTTCATCAAGTTTTATTCTCGACATAATCACTAAGTTACTATTACAAACTATTATGGAAATGATTATGTTGCTTCGTCTAATTTTGCTTGCTAACAATTGGTTATTTGATATGTCATTATATTTTACCCTTCGCAATTGTTATTTTAAAATGGCTCTTTTCTCATAGATTGTTGTTTTTACTTATAAATTCAGCCCGTTGATTTCCGCTACGGGCACAAGACTCCTCGGCTTCGCCTTCGGGGTCTCTCCCTTCCCTCTCTTCCCGCAGGAGTCAAGTGCCTGCAGCGAGAATCAACTCAGTAGGTTAAACTTAGTTTTTCGTTAAAAAGCAACAAACTTTACGAAAAGAGCCTTTAAAATAAAGTTTAATCAAAAATTCCTCACAAGCCAGCATTTTACGATAAATAAAAAGAAGCCATAAAAAAAGATTGATCAAAATGGAATCAAAAGGGTACATCTCTTGCTTCAGAAATGCGCCCGACTGGGGAGTATCATTTTCTATTGAATAGTATCACTGAGCCTCAACGTAAGCATTTTTATATCAAGTTGTATGAAGCCCTTGTTCAAGGGAGGCTCAACTTTGCCGTCCTACCTCCATCCACTGTATATACCTGCCCTGTGATAAAACCAGCCTCATCGGCAGCGAGAAAGGCCACCAGCGCTGCCACCTCTCCAGGGGAACCTGTGCGGGCCACAGGGTGGATGCGTCCGATGTCGCGTCGGAACGCTTCTGAATCAGGTGTATTTTCGATAAATTCGAGGTTCAGATCAGTATCAATCCAGCCGGGCGCCACCGCATTACAGCGGATGCCTTCATGGCCATGGTCCACCGCCACCGAACGGGTCAGCCCATGAAGCCCGGCCTTAGTGGCACAGTAGGCCGCATGCCCGGGGTTCGCGGCCAACCCCTCAATCGAACCGGTATTAACGATGCTGCCTTGCGTCTTGCGCAAGTAAGGCAGCGCGGCGCGGATCATTAGGAAGGGACCCGTCAAATTTACGTTGAGGTTGCGCTGCCAATCCTCAAGACTCAATTCTTCGATCGTAGCTTCCTGCATCATGCCTGCGTTGTTAATCAGCACATCGAGCCGCCCAGTACGGGCGATGACCTCTGCAACAATCCTCTCCGGTGAATGCGGATCGGAGAAGTCTGCCGCGATCCAGTCAAATTCCTCGTCCTCACCGCGCTGTGCGGTGATCACTGTCGCTCCTTCGTCGCGCAATCGGCGGGAGATGGCCCGGCCAATCCCCGAACGCCCGCCTGTCACCAGCGCCACCTTGTTTTCAAAACGTTTCATTTGATTTGTCATTATATTATACCTCCTTATTCGAAAGTCTAGCCCAATTGTTGAACACAAGATAAGCTAAAATCTTAAGTTAAGCTGCCACTATTAACTCTTCCAATAGGATCGCGTTAATCCCTTCTTGTACCAACTCCTCCGTTTGTTTATTATGCTAATTCACAAACGCCATTGCAATTGATTCACTATTTATCAATAACGATTGATAATTTATAGTTTGCATATTCATTTAACTCTTCTAAAAATTGATTTAGTTGTTCGTTTGATGGAAATCTACTTTCAAGAAGGTAGCATCCATCCCCACTGATTTTATAGTTATGTATGGTATATTGTTCTTGTTCTTTAATAAATGAGAGATATGGCTGATGATTCGTGCTTTGTGTAATGATTGTGATAAAAGCATGTATATGAAAGCCTAATTTGGCTTGATTAACTTTAATGCTATAGCTCTCGATAATACCACTATCCTCTAATTTGGCAACTCTTGCTGAAGTTGCAGGTCCAGTCAAATGTACTTTCTCCCCTAGCTCTTTCATTGTAATACGGCTGTTTTTGGATAGCTCCTTTAAAACCTTTTTATCTGTGTTATCTAACATGTAATTAACTCCTTTCATAAATAAAGTCAAAGCACCAAAACACTTTATTAAACCCATGTATTCGTTATCGGTCTTCGGTTAGAATATACATTGTTCTAAGGAATTTTAAAAGATAAAGGAGTTTATTTTAATGAATATAAAACAAATTCGTAATGCAACAATCGTTGTTGAATACGCAGGGAAAAAGTTTTTAATCGATCCAATGTTAGCGAATAAAGGAGCTTATCCTCCAATGCCTAATCCAGCTTCAAATGCACCACAAGGCGACCAAAACTTTCCCTTAGAAAGCTTACCAACACCCGCTGACACTATTATTAAAGATATTAATGCGGTCATCGTCACCCATCTACATCCTGACCATTGGGATGAGGCTGCCAAAAAAGTATTACCAAAAGAAATCAAATTATTTGCCCAAAATGAAGAAGATGCTTCAGAAATTCGCAAAGATGGTTTCCAAAATGTAGAGGTTTTACAGGAAAATACAGATTTTGAAGGCATCCAATTGACTAAAACAAAAGGCGAGCATGGAAGAGGCGAAATTTTAAAACTAGCTGGTCTTGTATGTGGCGTTGTCTTCAAACACCCATCAGAAAAAACCTTATATGTTGCTGGAGATACGGTATGGTATGATGCTGTTCAAGAAGAAATCGACACACACAAACCAGAAGTTATTGTTGTAAATGCTGGAGATAATCAATTCATCCAAGGCGGTTCCCTAGTAATGAGTAAAGACGATGTCTATGAAGTCTATAAAGCTACTCCTAACGCAAAAATTATTGCAGTCCACATGGAAGCCGTTAATCACTGGACACTATCAAAAGGAGAATTAAAAAGCTTTGCTAATGAAAAAGGAATCGAATCTAACGTTCTCGTTCCGGATAATGGTGATTCATACACATTTTAAGTAATGAACACAAACTCATAGTACAGATAGCTATAATATTTAATAGGACAAAGAGGCTGGGACATAACTAAAGTACTATCCCCTAAAGACGAACAATGTCAGGTTAAATTGTTTAGTAATCACTGTTACACACCGCTGTTGATTTCCGTGTCAAGACTTCGCTTTCCGCGGGCGGTCGGTGAGCCTCCTCATCGCTGCGCTCTTGCGGGGTCTCACCTGTTCCGCTTTTCCCGCAGGAGTCTTCGTCTTGCACTCCAATCAACAGCTAGAACAAGTTAAAAAGAACAACAAGTTTTATGAAGACTTATAAAAAAAACGAACTAATTCGCCTTCAAATGAAAGAATTAGTTCGTTTTTTTATTCACCTAGAGCACATTTGTCCCAGCCTCTTTTATATGTTAAGAGATCAGCGTTTGTCAACATGTCTGAAACCAACTTTGATAGAGAAGTCAGTTTGCGGCTTTTAAAGTGTACTCTTTAAGGTGAACACATTTAAGTATTCATTATAATCTCCATCACTGAACACTTTAAAGATGATTTTTTCAAAATGATTTGAGTGAGAGGTTAACCATTCGTTTACAGTATTCGCCGCAAAATGAACAGCTTCCGTTTTTGGAGAAACGAATAAGCCCGTTAGAAACTATATCCACAGGGGCAAAGCATCGTAACTTTTTTGCAACTATCGCGAACTTATTCAAAATATCGTATTTTTTTATAAACATCGTGACTTTATTTTAAGTCAACAACAATATCTACTAGGTCGGATGAAAATAGGTAATACATTGGTATCATCCCCTTCCCTACAAGACATAAGTAAAACAAAGGGGCCTTTCTGTTGCTTCATTACGTCGCTTTCATAACGCCTTTTGTATTAATATCAACTATCATGTCCCATTTTGAAAAGACCTTTTTTAAACCAAAATACAAATCTCTTAATAACGCACAAAATAATAAAATTGCTTAATACACTGAGATACCAGTTCCATTTTTTAAATTCAATTAGCGAACTATAGTGTTCTATTAATGAGGTATAAGTTGAAATAGCTACAGCAAATAGAAAAATATATATAAATCTCCTTAGTTTTCCTTTATGATGAGGGTAAAAAATAATAAAAAATACTCCAAATGTCGGATAAGTGAAGTAATGCATAGAAAAGCTCATTTTTGTTGCAAAGTTAAACTCTCTGTAGGGGAATTCAACCCACTTAAAGATTACTTGCATATATTCATAAACCCACGCAATTGTCTGTACAAATAGGAATGTTATATGAGCTTCCCTTTTCCTTTCCTTTGGAATATACTTCAACAATAGCCCAACGGAAAGTAGCAATGAGAAAAACAGAATAAGTACTTCTTTATTCATCATTCTATACCTTTACCAACCTTTTTCTAAACCAAAGATAGTATCTATGATTGAAAAATAGAGAAATAATAACAGTCAAAAGGGTCCAATACCATTTCCATTCGTGATATTTAACGAGTGAGGTATATCTCTCCAATAATACCTCCATGAATGTAAAGAAACCAGCAAAAACAAAATAATATACCAGTGTCCCTTTCCATTTAATGCTATTGGGGTAATATAAACTAAAGATAATTGCAACAATAGGAAACAAGAAAAACTCAAAAGAGAAACTTGTTCTATTGTATTCATTTGCCTGTGGAAGTAGTTGAGTAGGATAGTCAATCCAGCCCATTTCAACGGCAAATAGGCCCGCGGGCCAAGTGATTACTTGCAGAAACAGAAACAAAACACATGCATCCCTTACTTTTTCACTTGGTACCAATTTAAAAGGTGCAATAATGCAAATTAACGAGAAACCTATAAGAAACCATCTTTCCATATTCATTTCCATCATCCTAAAAAAATGTGTGACTATAGTATCCTCCAATATTTTCTTTTAATACTGTAAAGTCACAGGGATGGTTCTGCTTCATTTAATCGGAAGAGTTGTCTTTCACTTCCAATCTTCTCGAATAACATCAGTTCATTAAATTTTATGAACAAAAGATTTACCTAGTAGTGGTAGAGAAATTAAAAAGACACTAACAAATGTTAATATATCAACATTTGTTAGTGCTTCCTTATTTCTATTATGAACTCAATTACTTGATGATACCGTGAACTAATCTCCCCTTCATTCAAACAATTACTAGATTTCACATGATTAAACGGCATTCAAAAATGATTGAACAAATGGTATGGCAGCGCCGATTGGAACTGCATTTTCAGGGGAACGGCTAATATGTATAAATGGCTCATTACTTGGAAATGCCGTTTTCTCATGCACTTTTTCATGAAGAATCTCAATGTCTTCTTTCTTTAAATAAGGAGAAATATGCCCACCTAGAATAAACTCTCTGTTAATGACAAGGTTGATATTGTTGATGGAAAAGGCTAATTTCTCTAAAAAAGAATTCCACCTCTCCACGTAGGAAGGGGTTCCAAAACGTACCTGCCCGAAGAAGGACTCTACTGATTCTCCTTCTTCTAAAAGCGCATTAATAGAGCAATAGGTTTCCATGCAACCTTTCTTCCCGCAGTAACAGGAATGACCATTCGGATCAATCGTCATATGCTCTACCGTACCACTATGCCCTTCTTTTCCCATATAAATTTGATCATTTATGATAATGGCCCCTCCAAGGTGCATCCCAATGGACAGATAAACAGCATCCCCGATATCATTTCTCAGCCACAGCTCTGTTGTTGCCGCACACTTTGCATCGTGTACAAACACGCAAGGATGATCAAAGTATTGTGAAAATACATGAATACCTAGTCCTGTAGAGTTTAATATTTTACCGTAAGTAATTTTTTGCCCATCCGCTGAGGTTAATGCTTGTACGGCAAAACCAATGCCAATAACCTGTTCTTCTTCCACATTCAGAGATCTGATGAAGGATTGTACTGCATCGCTTACCTCCTTGTAATAACTCTCTTTATTGGAATATTCAATTGTAAGTTCTGTTTGCTGAAAGGCAGTACCAAGCAAATCGATTGCTAGAATTCGTACGGTCTTTCTCTGAATTTCTACCCCAATGCTTATACGAGCCTGAGGACATATGGCATAAGCAGTTGCTCGCCTCCCCACTGATGATTCAAACTGCCCATTCTTTTCAATCAACTTTTCCTTTTCCAAGCGAACGAGATTCTGGGTTACAGTTGGTAAACTCAAATGAAGTTGATTCGCAATTTCTTGTTTCGATAGTTTCTCATTTTGATAAATGAGATGGTAAATCAATGAGTAATTATTCTTTTTTATATCTTTAAATGTGATGCTATTATCCATGAAAATACCCCATTACATAAAATAATTTTATAAAAAATTTTCATTTAATAATGCGATAAATATATCACAGGGGGCAATGCAAATACAACTTTGGCGATAGGCGTCTGCCAATTCTAGTTTTTCTTCCTGTTGACTCCCATAGAAAAAAGCCTTATTATATAAATTAATTTTATAAAACCTTTTTACAAAATACATTTACGGAAGAGGAGTAATTAAAAATGGGGATTATTGAAAAGATGAGATTAGACGGAAAAAAGATTTTTGTAACCGGTGGTGCTAGAGGCATTGGTAAAAGTGTTTCAACTGCTTTTGCTGAAGCTGGTGCAGATTTAGCAATCGTGGACTTAGATTTAGATGAGGCAAAAAAGACGGCAACGGAACTAGAAAAAAATCATGATATTCATGCAATCGCTATCAAAGCAGATGTAACAATACCTGAAGATGTGGATGCTATGATCGAAAAAGTACTGGATGAATTCGGAAGATTGGATGTTGCCTTCTGTAATGCTGGAATTTGCATGAATGTCCCAGCAGAAGAAATGACGTTTGAACAGTGGAAGAAAGTCATTAATATTAATCTTTCTGGTGTATTTTTAACAGCACAAGCAGCTGGAAAAGTTATGTTAAAGCAAGGTGGCGGATCCATTATTAATACAGCTTCTATGTCAGGACATATTGTAAATGTTCCACAACCACAATGTTCCTACAACGCCTCTAAAGCGGGAGTTATTCAATTGACGAAATCGCTTGCAGTAGAGTGGGCAACTAGAAATGTGCGCGTAAATTGTATCAGCCCAGGATATATAGGAACCGAACTTACATTAAATTCACCAAGCTTACAACCATTGATTGAAAAATGGAATACGATGGCACCACTTCAAAGAATGGGTAAACCGGAGGAACTTCAATCTATTTGTGTTTATCTTGCAGGAGACACGAGTAGCTTTACTACAGGATCTGACTTTGTTATTGATGGGGCTTTTACTTGTATCTAGTAGATTAAAAGAATCTTAGTTTTAGGAGGACTATCTATGAATTACTTACTTGGAACAGATATTGGAACATCTGGTACCAAAACAATCTTAATGGACACAGAAGGCAATCTTATTGCGCAAGATTTACAGGAATATGATGTGTTAACCCCAAAGCCATTATGGGCAGAGCAGTGGCCGAATGTTTGGCTAGACGCAGCGAAGTCTTCTATTAAAAATACAGTGCAGAAATCAGGGATACCAGCGGAGAAAATTCGTGGAATCGCCATTAGTGGTCTGTATGGAGGTTCTGGAATTCCATTAGACGAAAACATGGAACCTGTTAGACCGTGTATGATTTGGATGGATCGTCGAGCAGAAAAAGAAACAAAGTGGGTCCTAGACCATATTGGAGAAGAAAAGCTTCTAGACATAACACATAATGGAGCAGACCCTTATTACGGCTATACAAAAATACTATGGATGAAACATCATGAACCGGAAAATTGGAAGAAAGCAAAGCTTTTTCTACCACCAAATGATTATGTCATTTACAAGCTTACCGGAGAAATTGCCATTGATTATTCTTCTGCAGGAAATATTGGCGGTATTTTTGATATGAATACGAGAACCTGGTCGAAAGAATTGATGGATGCGATGGGAATTCCCCTATCCATGATGCCAGAAAAGATCGTGGAATCAACGGATATTGTTGGTGGTTTAACAAAAGAAATCGCAAATGAACTAGGTCTATCGGAAGGAATGCCTGTCATCGCAAGTGGTATTGACTGTGGTGCTGCCAATATCGGCCTTGGTGTCTTTGAATCTGGGAAATATGCAGCTGCAATTGGAACTTCGATGTGTGCAGCACTTATTTCCGATAAACCAGTGAAAGGCAAAGATTTAATTGTTTGGCCTTATTTATATGATGCAAAAAATCTCTCCTATTATTTTGCTGGTGGCGCTACTGCAGGAGCGATTGTCAAATGGTTCCGACAAACGATGTGTCAATTCGAATTAGAAGCGGAAAAAGCTGGAGGAAAAAATGCCTACAATGTGTTAAATGAACAAGCAGCTACTATTCCAGCTGGAAGTGAAGGCCTAATTGTACTCCCCTACTTTATGGGAGAAAGAAGTCCTATTTGGGATTCGGATGCAAAAGGAACGATTGTTGGACTATCATTGGCACATACGAAAGCCCATATTTACCGGGCATTTTTGGAAGCGGTTGCGTTTTCTTTAAAAGATGCGATGGAAGCGACTGGAGAAAATCTAGGTGAATATATTTTGCTTGCTGGTGGCGTGACAAAGTCAAAATTGTGGAGACAAATCTTTGCAGATGTCACTGGCTATCCAATCGTCTGTCCTGTTCATGATGTAGAAGCGAATATGGGAGATGTCATGCTTGCTGGGATTGGAACAGGTCTTCTTTCTTATGAAGATGTGAAGAAATGGCAGGTTTTAGATGAAAAAAATATGCCAAATGAACAGAACACAGAAAAATATAATGACTATTACACTGTTTACAAATCTGTCTATCATCATTTAAAGGATGATATGAAAGCGTTAACAACCATTTCTCAAACATAATGTGTATTTCAATATTGCTGAAAAGGATACGTGATGCAAATGAATAAATGGAAAAAAAGAATCGGATATGGAGTTGGCGATTTAGGATGTAACCTAGTATTTAGTACAATGGCATCTTACTTAATGTTCTTTTACACGGATGTCTTTGGAATAACAGCAGCCGTTGCAGGTACGTTAATGTTAGTAACAAAAGTTATTGATGCCTTAACGGATACTGGTATGGGATTATTGGTGGATCGTACGAAAACTAGATGGGGACAAGGCAGACCCTACTTTCTTATCGGAGCCATTCCTTTTGCAATATTTACGGTTATGACATTTATTGTTCCTGATTTCAATATGACAGGCAAAGTCATCTGGGCTTATGTCACCTATTGTTTGTTATGTACTGCTTATACGATAGTAAATATTCCATTAAATACGATTGTACCAAGGCTAACTTCGGATATCCATGAACGGAACTGGTTAGTTTCCACTAGAATGATTTGTGCATTAATTGGAACCGCTTTAGTAATGTCAATTTCGATGCCAATGGTAAATTTCTTCGGTCAAGGTGATACACAAAAAGGTTTTTTAATTACGATGAGCATCTATGGTGTTGTGGCGATGTTATTGTTTGTGTTTACCTTTATGAATACAAAAGAGGTCATTCCACCATCCATAAAACCTGGGAAATCCTCTTTTAAACAAGATTTAAAAGGATTAACAGACCAAGCCGTTATTTTCTTTATCTTGAATTTTCTCTATTTTGCTCTTTTTGTTATTCGAAATACAACTGTAATTTATTATTTCACGTATAATCTCGGACGTACGGATTGGCTAACTTTTGTCGGCCTCTTCGGTATTCTCTCCGGACTACCAATGTTATTGATTTTGCCTTGGCTTCAAAAAAAGATGCCAAAGAAAAATGTCTTGCTTTTAAGCACTGCCATTTATATCGTTGGGGATTTACTAATTTATTTCGGAAAGACGTCTCCTGTTTTAATTATCGCAGGTTTGGCCATTACTGGACTTGGCATTTACGGCATCTTCGGCACAACCTTTGCGATTCAACCAGATGTTATCGATTATTCGGAATATAAAAAGAAAAAGAGTATTTCTGGTATGATTGCTGCTTTTCAAGGCTTTTTTGTAAAAGGAAGCATGGGACTCGCAAGTGCTTTTATTGGAATGCTTCTGAGCATGGGCGGTTACGTTCCAAATGCCACACAAACAGCAACTGCCTTACAATTTATTGAAATAAGTTTTATTTGGACTCCATTAGTCCTTTGTTTGCTGATTGGAATTGCTATGTGGTTCTATAAACTTGATGATGTACGAACAGAAATGAGTGTAGAACTTGAGCGCCGCCGTATGGTGGCAAACCCAACCGAAGAAAGTGTTGGAAACTTTTAATGTGGGACAGAGGGGCAATTTTTGCCCCTACTCTTTTCACTAAAAATTTGGTTACATGAATAATTTTCCATATGCATCAATTTTCAAGAAAAACTCTACCACTATTCTATCCTTCCCCTTAACTTAAACTTCTGGACTTCACTACCTCTATTATTCGTTGCAACAACCCTTCTAATTCCCCTTTTGTTTGGAACGTATAGGCATAGCCTACATTCGACATGAGTTTCCCGTTTTCTTCCTTTTTCGGAAAGCGTCTTAACGCCGTACTTTTACGTTGTTTGCTTGGTACTTCCATCAGCAATTTCGTCTGCTCTACTAAAGAAGGGTGAATAACAATAGTTGGAGTTTTATTATCTAATAGATAAACAAATTCTTTATACTCCTCAAGTTCAAATTCCGCAGCTTTTTTTGTTACATTTGTCCATTTAAAATTAGCTTTTTCAAATGTTGATTGGAATCTGTCTAATGGCGTACTGTGTTCAATGGCTTCTACTGAGTTATCGTATGTTTGAACACTAGATTTACGCTCTTGTTTTATGGCATGTTGTTCCTTCTCTTGCCTCAACTGATTCAGTTGCCCCTCTATCTCTGCTAACTTCTGTTGAGTCTCTTGTATATATACATCCATCCATTGTTTCATCACTTCATGGTCCTGATTTTGCCTAGAAGGTAGCTTATACTCAGGAGCACTAAACGTATGACTGACATACACTTCTGCATACCATACACCAAGTTCAAACAGGATCTGATGCGCCTGTTTCGCCACTTCTTGATCCATCTCGATAACTTGATGAGACGCAACATTTCCGTTCTTTCTTATGTATTCAAATTTTTTATACATCTCATCTTGAATAATATCTTGTTTATACAACCTATTTATCTTTTCCACCTGTTTTAGCGGGTACACTTCATTCATATTTTCTTGTTCAAAGATCATCGATACTAATACTTCTCCAAACAAACGCGCCTGCGTCATAGCTGCTTGTGGTTGATTCCATAAAAGATCTTCTACTCGTAACGCCAACTCTTCCAAAGTACTAGAAAACTCTCCAATAAAATTAAATACACTAGGCTTCATTTCTATTCCACTTCCCTTTTTCCTTAAACTACCTATTAGTTTATCACGGGATAAACTCCCTGTCTCTACAGACAAAAACCCACCTGCCGAAGCAAATGAGTTTCTGTTTCATTACTTATTCTTTTGTGACAAGCTTTAGTGGAGCCGGAATATTTTTCTCTACCTTCTTCCCTTGTAATACATCTCTTCCAGCATTAACAGCAAGCTGTCCGATTAATTCGGGTTGTTGCGCTACTGTTGCTTCTAGTTGGCCTGCTTTGACTGCATTAAGTGCATCATCATTTCCGTCAAAACCGATAACCATGATATCTTTTCCAGAACTACGAATTGCTTCAATAGCTCCTAATGCCATTTCATCATTATGGGCAAAAACAGCTTTTATATCAGGGTTAGCTTGAATGATATTCTCCATAACTGTTACCCCTTCTGTTCGATCAAAATTCGCTGCTTGTTTGGCAACTACTTCTAATTTTTGATCCGCTACATTATGGAACCCTTTCCCTCTTTCACGGGTTGCGGATGCACCTGGTACCCCTTCTAATTCCGCTACTTTTGTACCTTCGTCTAATTTATCCACAATATAATTAGCAGCCATTTCTCCACCTTTAATATTGTCTGAAGCGACTAATGCTTCCACTTTCCCTTTGTCCGCTGAGCGGTCTAAAGTAATAACGGGAATACCGATACTGTTTGCAGATTGAACTGCTGTTGAGATAGCCGCAGAATCAGTTGGATTAATAAGCAATACGTCCACATTCTGTTGAATTAAATCTTGAACGTCATTAATTTGTTTTGCTGAGTCGTTTTGAGCATCTACTACAGCTACTTCCATCCCAAGCTCTTCTGCTTCTTTTACAACTCCATCTTTTAGTGAAACGAAAAATGGATTATTTAACGTAGATACAGATAAACCAATTTTAATATCATCTAGATTTTCTTTTTTATCTGGTATTGCCCAGCCAGGTGGTTCCAATGAACAAGCAGTTAAAAGCAAAAGTGTTGATATAACGAATAAAGCGAGTAATTTTTTCATAATAACGCCTCCTGTGCTTATTTCTTACGGTCAAGTAATACGGCGATGATAATGACGATTCCTTTGACTACCATTTGATAGAAAGAAGATACACCAAGTAGATTTAAACCATTATTTAATACACCAATGATTAAAACACCAACTAGTGTTCCAAAAATTCTTCCTTTTCCTCCGTTCAAACTCGTTCCACCTAATACAACAGCTGCAATCGCATCAAGTTCATAAGAAGTACCAGCAGTTGGTTGTGCAGAATTTAAACGGGATGTTAAGATAGCCCCTGCTAATGCTGCCAATAATCCGGAAATACCATAGATCAACACTTTCACACGAGGAACTTTAATTCCTGAAATAAAGGCTGCTTTTTCATTTCCACCAATCGCATATGTTTGTCGACCAAACGGCGTTTTATGAAGAATGACATATAAAATAGCAAATACTAATACAATCGTAATCGCTGGTACTGGAATACCAAGGAAATATCCTCGTCCAAATAATTGAAATAAATAATTATCTCCTAGTCCTGTAATTGGGTTCCCCTCTGTATAAACAAGTGTTAACCCTCTAAAAAGTGTCATTGTAGCCAATGTTGCAATAAATGGAGCCATTTTCCCTTTTGTAATCAGAAGTCCATTGACCATCCCCATTACACCACCAAGTAGACAGCCAATAATGATCGCGAGAATCGGGTCCATTCCTGATACAATCATTCCAGCAGTCAATGCACTCGATAACGCAAGGATGGAACCAACAGATAAATCAATACCGCCTGTTAAAATAACAAATGTCATCCCAAATGCAATCAAGGCATTGATGGATACTTGTCTTAATAGATTGAGTATATTTAATGGTTCGAGAAAACTAGGATTTAGGACAGAAACAATAATTATTAGTGCTAACAGTCCGAGTAATGGTCCGAGTTTTTGTGTCATGTTGTTTACAAAATTTTCTTTTTCTATCGGAGAACCTTCTTGAATCGCTTTCATCTTAATGACCTCCAGTTGCTAATGTCATAATTTTTTCTTGGGTCGCTTCTTCTTTCTTTAATTCACCTGTTATTTTTCCTTCATGAACAACCAGGACTCGATCACTCATCCCTAGGATTTCAGGTAATTCCGAAGATACCATAATGATTGCTACACCCCGGTCAGTCAATTCATTCATTAATTGATAGATTTCTCGTTTTGCCCCCACGTCGACTCCTCTAGTTGGTTCATCTAATATGAGCACTTTAGGGCTAATTCCAATCCATTTGGCAATAACGACCTTTTGCTGATTCCCACCAGATAGATCACCTACTCTGGTTTCCGCTGACTCTGTTTTAACCGTTAGGCGCTGAATCAGCATATGAACGAAGTCTGCTTCACTTTTTTCATTAATAATCCCTTTAGGAGCAAAGCTAGAAAGGATTGGCAATGCGATATTTTCTTTTATCGAAAAATCCAATACTAGCCCCTCATCTTTTCGGTCCTCCGTGATAAACCCAATTCCTAGCTTGACAGCTTGACTCGGAGATTTAATTGATATTTTCTTCCCACTTAGTAAAACCTCACCACGATCAATAGAATCAAGGCCAAATATACCGCGCATAATTTCCGTTCGTCCAGCACCCATTAGCCCTGACACACCGACAATTTCTCCAGCTCGCACAGAAAAACTGATATCATGAAAGGACTTTTTGTTCGTTAATCCTTTGACTTCAAGCACTGTCTCGCCGGGCTTTGCCTCTCGTTTTGGAAAGCGGTCCGTTAATTCCCTCCCTACCATTTTTTTGACTACTTCATCAAAATTTGTTTCTGGGATAGGTTTCGTATCAACGGTTTTCCCATCACGCATCACCGTAATACGGTCACAAATAGTAAATATCTCCTCCATGCGGTGAGAAATATAAACCATCGACACTCCTTCTTTTTTCAGTGAAGATATCACTTCAAAAAGCTTGCTAATTTCCTTTTCTGTTAAAGCAGCAGTTGGCTCATCCATAATAATCACTTTTGCATCCGTCAAAAGCGCCTTCGCAATCTCAATCATCTGCTGTTCCCCAACCGAGCAGCTCCCCGCAACTCTATCTAAAGGAATAGAAACTTCCAATCTATCAAACTGTTGTTTTGCCAACGCTTTCATTTCTGCTGTTTTTAATAGTCCGAAAGAATTCCGTAATTCTTTTCCAATAAACATATTCTCAAGAACCGTCATTTCTGGCCAAATATTTAATTCTTGATGGATAAAGGTAACACCATACTTCTCTGCTTCTTTAGGATTGGCAAAATAAGTTTCCTTTCCATCGATCGTAATCGTTCCTTTATCACGTGAATGCAGCCCCGTAAGAACGTTCATCATCGTAGATTTTCCAGCTCCGTTTTCCCCCATTAGAGCATGTACTTCTCCACCTTTTAACTCAAAATCAACACCTGTTAAAACTTGATTGGTTCCAAATGCTTTATAGATGTTCTGCATCGTAATTTGCATTTTTTTCACCTCAATATATTAGAAAAATACTCCTGATTGTAAAATACAATTAGCGTAAGGGGTAATCTCGCCTGTTCGAATAATCACTTTTGCTTGTTTTGTTCGTTGTTTAAATTCTTCATGTGAAATCTGTTCCATCGTGACATCAGAAAACTTTTGCGTTAAAAAATTAGCAGTTTTGCCGTTCACATCCTCTATTTCAGATGCAAAGATTACCTTTTCAACGACCATATCGTCTACAACCGCATCCACGACATCCTGAAAAGAAGGCGTTCCTGCTGTTAGGGCTAAATCAATCTTGGCAACTCCTTCTGGGATTGGTAATCCTGCGTCTGCTATTACGATGAAATCGGTGTGACCGAGATCCGCTAACACTTTTGAAATATGGCTATTTAATATTCCATGACGTTTCATAATTAAAGACTCTCCTCTACTTCCTCTCTCTTTGGCATACCGCCTTGAGCTCCGAATTTTGTTACAGATAGTGATGCAGCTCTGTTCGCAAATCGAACACTATCTTTTAAGCCCTTCCCTTCTGCAATGGCTACCGCAAATGCTGCATTAAAGGTATCACCTGCACCGGTCGTATCAACGGCTTGGACAGAGTAGGATGGAACAAGAATCTCTTTTTCCCCATCATAATAGCGAACACCTTTTTTTCCTTCTGTAATAAAAACTTTATTCGGATACTCCTTCAAAGCTGTTTGAGCATCCTTGTTTTCAAAAAGAACAGAAGCCTCTAGTTCGTTTGGTGTTATATAAGCAGCCCTTTCCATGACGTCTTTACTAATAGGCCTTGCTGGAGCAGGATTTAATAACAGTGGAACACCTTGCTCCTGACAAACTTCACTCACATATTCTACTGTTTCTTCCGGAATTTCTTGTTGAACCAACACAATGTCAGCATCACGGATAGCATCCATAGCTTTTTTAACAAATTCCGGTGTGACAAAATCATTGGCACCTTTTACGACGATAATGCTATTGTCGCCTTCTGCAAGCGTTATGTGTGCAGTACCACTCTCTATACCTGTAACCGGTTCCACATTTGTTGTAGAAACACCATTTTCTTTAAAGTTATTAATAATAGCTTTTCCAAATGCGTCATCACCAACACAGCCAACCATCGAAACTTCTGCTCCTAAACGTGCGGCAGCTACCGCTTGATTGGCTCCTTTTCCACCAGGTACGGTTTTAAATGATTCGCCAAGAACCGTTTCCCCTTTATCAGGTCTTTTAGAGGAAGTAACAACTAAATCCATAGAAGCACTTCCGATTACTGTTATTTTAGCCATTTTCCTCCGCCTTTCTCGTTGTCTGTCTTTCCATAAATTCGACAGGCATTTGAATATATTTTTCCTGTACCTTTTCATTAGTAATCAATTTTATTAAGAGATCTGCTGCTTCCCTTCCCATTTCATATGCAGGCTGTCTAATTGTAGACAAAGGAGGAAAGAGCAATTTACTAAGGGGAATATCATCAAAACCAATGATTTGCAGATCATTCGGTATGGATTTTCCTAGCCGATGCGCCTCATGCAAAATAGCTGCTGCGACAACATCATTACTAGCAATCACTCCATCTGTATCCGGATATTCCTCAAATAATTTTTTTGCCCATTTTTCTGCATCATCAAAAGCAAACGAAGTGGTCACCATTACATTAAAGTTAACATTCAAGGTACACATCTCCTCCACCGCACCTTTGAATCGATTTTGAGCCGCTTGCAACTCCGCAGGCCCTTTAAGTAATGTAACGCGCTTACTGCCTCTTCTTACAATCTCCCGCGCCGCTTGCCTGCCCCCATCGAAACCGTTTGCCGATACAGAAGGATGCTTGTCTGAGGTCCTATCAAGCAAAACTACTGGTAGCGAAAGATCATCATAATGGCTTAGGTCACGATGATTTGTTGCCGAAATGATACCGATTACATTATTTTGTTTAAAAGTATGAATATAGTCCGACTCTTTTTCTAGCTTTTCATCAGCATTACCAATGATTAATCGGAATCCATGCTTTTGCATCTCATCCTCCACCCCACGTGACAATTCCGGGAAAAAGGGATTTCGAATATCTGGAAGAATTAGCCCGATTAACCTTGACTTCTTCTTATACAGGGACCTAGCAACTTCGTTCGGTTTATAATTTAATTCCTCAATTGCCTCATTAATAAGCTTTCGTGTATCTTCATGTACATAACCTTTGTTATTCAACACTCTCGATACCGTCGCTACGGACACCCCAGCTTTTTTAGCAACATTTTTAATTGTAGCCATCTGACCTCACCTCTAATGTGTAACCGTTTACACATATAAATTAGCATATAATGATCATCTGTGCAAGAACTATTTTTTTTAGAAAAGAGACTAGTAAAAATCTCTAGAGTGTTTATTCGTTTAATCGGGGGCTTCGTCTTTGCTTAGGAGATATTTTATTATTTAAATCAGATCAGAGCTCCAAACATACTAAAGCTCCTGCACAGATCGATGCAGGAGCTTTTCATTCTAATCACTAATTCTTTTTAATAAAACGATAGCCTACTCCCCAAATCGTTTCAATAAATGTTGGATTTGATGGATTTTCCTCTATTTTCTCCCTAATCTTACGTATATGAACAGTAATAGTGCTAATATCCCCCATCGAATCAAAGCCCCAGATACGTTCAAATAATTGTTCCTTAGTAAACACTCGGTCCGGATTAGATGCTAAGTGTACTAGCAAATCAAACTCTTTTGCTGTTAATACTTTCTCCTCACCCGCCAAGTATACTCTTCGTGCATTCATGTCAATGTGTAGGCCTTTTACATGGATATCATTAGTTTTGCTCGAACGATTAACTAATCTTTCATACCTTGCTAAATGAGCCTTTACTCGAGCGACAAGTTCATTCGGGTTAAATGGTTTTTCAATATAGTCATCTGCCCCTCGATCAAAGCCGCGAATTTTATCAATATCTTCTTTTCTTGCAGTAACCATCAAGATAGGTATATCTAATGATTTGCGAAGTTGCCTACACAACTCAAAACCGTCTACCCCTGGAAGCATTAAATCGAGTAATATTAAATCATAATCATTTGTTTCTGCTCGCTTTAATCCTTCCTCTCCTGAAATTGCAATGTCACTAGCAAATCCATTTACTTCTAAATAATCTCGCTGTAATTCAGCAATACTTTCTTCATCCTCAATAATTAAAATCCGTTGCATATATTTATGACACCTTCTTTAGTTTAAAAGAAATACTAGTACCTTCTCCTAATTCGCTTTCAGCCCAAATGCTTCCACCATGTGCTTCAATAATTTTCTTCACAATGGATAATCCGAGGCCACTTCCACCTGTTGCAGAATTTCTTGAAGTATCTGTACGATAGAAACTCTCGAAAATCAGTGGGAGGTCTTGTTTACTTATACCACTTCCATTATCCTTTATTTCCACAACAACATCATGAACATTGGCTGTTAGCTGAACACTAATGTTCTTTTGATTTTTATCCATATACTTCAAGCTATTTTGGATGATGTTTGTTACAACACGCTTTATTTGCTCTCGATCTGCTTTTACGACATAACGTTGATTGGGATTAGCATCAAGTGTTGCAGATCCGCCATCCTTTTCCAGTGTAAACTCCATTTCTTCAATAAAGTCATCAAAAAAAACTTTCAGGTCAACTTTTTCTAACCTTAAAGGGACTCTTTCTAGTTCCAATTTGGAATATAAAAATAGCTCATCGATTAATGCATCCATATCATTAGCCTTGTTATAAATCGTATTTACATAACGGTCTACCTTTTCTGGTGTGTTTGCCACTCCATCCTGAATACCTTTTACATAGCCTTTAATCGATGTCAATGGTGTTTTCAGATCATGAGAAATGCTGGCAATAAGCTCTTTACGATTTTGTTCATAACGTGCTTGAGCTTTTTGCGCTTCCTTTAATTTCAATCGCATCATCTCAAACGTGTTGGAAAGCTGTCCTAATTCATCCTTCTTACTTGATTCTACACTAAAATCTAAATTCCCATCCCTTATTTCCTTTGCTGCATTTGTTAACTTCGTAATAGGTTTGAGAATACTTTTAGATACATAATAAGTTAGTAACCCATTTGTTATTACTAGTATGAATGCTATCGCAATGAATCGAAAGCCAATAAACCATTTTAAGTCATCCCCTTGCGGACTACCATTAAATACAACAAATAATAAATAACCTACAATCATTTCTATTATTAAGAAACTAACCATCGGAATAATAATCATTGCTATATTCGAAAGAACTAACCGTTTCTTGATTGACATGTTAACCACCTAATTTTATGTTTACTTCGTATTTTACTATAATGATTGCCACTCATGCTATGCAGAAAAAAAGACAATCAAAAGCCTTTATCGTCTATTTTTTGAAATACCCTTTTATTGTTCAGCTTCCTCGTATGCAGGTTGATGTTTTCATCCTAATTGTTGAAAATTAATTCTCCCTTACCTAGTCCCTAAGTTGAATGTTTTCCTGTTTTAATAAGGATGTTTTTGTAAATATGTTACTTTTATTATTCAACAGATGATTTTATTCTAATATTCACCTGTTGAAATAGTAGCTATTTTCAACAGATGAATATTCGTCGTTTTCTACATTTGCTTAGTCCTAACTAGCTTCCCTATATACACTACACACCATTTCTTATAGTAATCTAAACTAATTCTTAAAAATTTCTTAACTGAAGAAAATGCTCGTTCCCAAGCGATAGGTCATCTATTCTATTTACAAGTTGGGGAGAAATAGTAACCATAATCAATATAAATTGATATCTATTATTACCTATGATAATATAAATCGTGTGAGATTAAATCGCCAACGATTTAATTCATCGAGTTTACCTAGGAGGAATCAATAATGACGAAGGTGTATGATTTTACTGTAAAGATGACAAACGGAGAGCCAAAATCATTAAAGGAATACGAAGGAAAACCATTAATTATTGTCAATACAGCAAGCAAATGCGGATTAACTCCTCAATTCAAAGGACTTCAGTCATTATATGAGGCGCATAAAGAACAAGGACTTGAAATTCTCGGCTTTCCATGCGATCAATTTAACAACCAGGAGTTTGAAAATATTGAAGAAACAACCGAGTTTTGTCAACTAAATTATGGGGTTACCTTCCCTATCTTTGCTAAAATTGATGTAAATGGAAAAAATGCTGATCCCTTATTCTCATTTTTAAAAGATCAGAAAAAAGGCACACTAATAAAAAATATTAAATGGAATTTCACAAAATTCCTGATAGACAGAGAAGGCAATGTAGTAGAGCGCTATGGACCAAATGTCGACCCTAGTAAAATAGAAAAAGATTTATTACAATTATTGTAGTTATCCAATTAGCGCTTGAGAGTATGAAAGGTGAAAATGATGAAAGACTTTATGACACTAGAAAAACAATTATGCTTTGCCATTTATGAAACATCAAGTGAATTCACGAAATTATATACAAAAACACTACGTCCATTTGGGTTAACGTATCCTCAATACCTTGTATTATTAGTACTATGGGAAAATGATGATATAACCGTAAAACAAATTGGAGAGACGTTAAATTTGGGAACAGGAACATTAACACCAATGATCTCTCGCATGGAAGCAAACGGGTGGCTCCGAAAAGAAAGATCAAAAGAAGATGAAAGAAAAGTTCATGTTCACTTGCTAAAAAAAGCCAACGAGCAAAAACAGATTATCACCCAAAAGGTCAGCGAAGAGATTTTAGCCTGCAACATTGAACTAGATGAATATGAACAGTTATTAAAGCAGTTGAATCAGTTACGTCATAAGTTAAGAAAAGGGAAAAAATAAAGTGGGGTAAAGGAAAGGAAAATTCTCCTGCTTTTTTGAAGAGAAACGATATGCTTCAAGGAAGCAAGAGAACTATCCAAGACCACTGAAAAAGTCCATTCATAGAGAAAAAGAAGCCAACGACTACCGCATGGTTGGCTTCTTTGCTTTTCTATATATTAATAAAAATTCCGTGCTTTCAAAAAGCGTTACTTTTTCAGCAGTCTCAAACTATCCTTTTGGTTCGGAATTTATCACGAATATTTAATAACCCTTAAATTCTTCTGCCCGGATGTTGTCTTCGTCTGCTCCAATCTCCATGAGTATTTTACGCATATCTTTAACCATACCAGGAGGACCACATAGATAGTAAATCGGTGCGCTACTATCTGAAACATATCTCTTGATCATATCAGCATCAATCAAACCGCTTTCTCCACTCCACCCGCTGGGATTAGCATGAGTCATTACGGGCACAAACGAAAAGTTGGGATTCTTTTCCGCAAATCCCTTTAAGTCGGTCATGAATGCCGCATCTTCGGGTGTTTTGTTTGCATATAATAGGGTAAGTTTGTGAGGAAGTTGGTCATGTGTAGCCTGAGCAATGATGCTCCGCACCGGCGTGATACCAATACCACCGATGATAAATACGGCTGGCGTTGTTTCCCTTGTGTGCAAAGTAAATTCGCCACGAGGCTCATCAAATTTTACTTCTGTACCAACCTCAAAATCTTTCAACACCTGTTTAAAAGTCGAATCCGACATGCGAGTAGCTGTCATAATATTTTCTTCATACGGTGCAGATGCTACTGATAAGGCACGCTCTTTCTCTTCCTCGTCTGTCATTTTCGGTTTAATTAAGGTCATATCACAATATTGTCCGGCTTTAAATGTAAAATTCTCTGGCTTCTCCCAGTAAAAAGCCATTGTGTCGTTCGCTATTTTTTCCTTTTTCCGTAACCTTGCTTTGTATTTTGGTTTATAAGACCCCATTAGTTGCTCCTTTCCTCTGCAAGAAGTGCCCTTTCAGAAACTGGACATTTCAGTTAACGTTTCTTTTTTTATATACTTTACAACCTTAATGTGTAATATGTATCCAGAACTCACAGTGATTTTTATCAGTTATAATCGTTCCTTTGTTTTTAAGCATGGCGCATAGGAGGACAGGAACAAATCGCCCTATTTAAAGCCCCCAATTAGGGCGCAAAAAAAGACAATTCACCTTGTTGGCAAATTGTCTTCTAGTTAAATCAAGATCTAGCAGCAAAAACTGCTTTTCACTTAGATTGAATTTATTGCTTCCTTAATCGTTTTCGTTCCACTGACTACTTGAAATTCTTTTCCAATCGTTGTCTCGTTTTCCAAGCTGGCAACGATCACACTTGCTACATCTTCTCTTGGAATCTCTCCTCTTTCCACTTCAGCCCCTATCTTCACTAGACCAGTTCCTTTATCATTTGTTAGCAATCCAGGATGTATAATCGTATAATCCAAATTAGTCGACCTTAACCACTCATCCGCATAATGCTTTGCGGCAACATATGGTGCAAAGGAAGAAGGAGAGGCTTGAATTGCTTCACGTCTTGTGTCAAATGAACTAATCATGACAAACCGCTTCACGCCAGCAACTTTAGCTGCCTCAACCGTTTTAACAGCACCGTCCAAATCTATCATAATGGTTTTATCTTTCCCTGTGTGCGGGCCAGAACCTGCTGTGAATACAATTGCGTCGACTCCCTCAGCAGCTTTTGCAATTGAGTCAATGTCCTGTTCTAAATCCACTACTACGGTTTCTGCACCCAAGTTTTCAAAAAAGGGGGCTTGCTCTTCGTTACGGATCATTGCTTTTGCTTGTAGTCCATCACTCTCTTGAATAAATGAAACAAGATGCTTTCCAATTTGTCCATTAGCGCCTACTACAAGAATTTTCATTTTCTTCATCCTTTCTAACGTAAATGAAATAAGACCTTTTAACCTAACTATTATGGGATTTCTTATCCTTTATCTTAAATCGATAAGAAAGGCATTGTCTAGATTTCTGCATTATGCCCGTCTCTTTATTTCCTAAATTCCAAGAAAAATCTACTTCAAATATTTCCGCACCAATCGTAAGTTTTTATCATTGAAAGGAGGGAATAGCATCCGTACATTAACTTTTGTACTAGTTTTAAGGATGCTCTTTTCATGTGAAAAAGTAGTAAAGCTATGATGACCATGGTAAGCTCCCATTCCAGAGTTGCCGACCCCGCCAAATGGCAGATTAGGGTTTCCTAGATGCGTTAAGGTATTATTAATACATACTCCACCTGAGGAAATTTCCGAAAGTACTCTCTCTTCCACCTGCTTGTTTGCTGTAAAAAGATAAAGCGCCAATGGTTTAGCAAACTTTTTAATGGATTTAATCGCTTCTTCTAAGTCCCTGTACGTTATAATCGGAAGTAATGGGCCGAAAATTTCATCCTCCATTGATGCTGAATTCCAAGTAGCTTCTATTAACGTTGGCTCAATAAATCGAGTATTCGAGTTCGTCCCTCCACCGAAAATAACTTGTTTCTTATCTTTTTCAAGGATAGTTTTTAATCGAGTAAAATGCCGCTCATTTACAATACGACCGAAATCCTTGCTCTGATTAATTGGGGATCCAAAAAAGCGCTGAAGGGTTTGCATCATTTCCTTCATCAGTTCCTTTTTCACTGCCTCGTCGACCATCACATAATCCGGCGCCACGCAGGTTTGTCCAGAATTTACTGTTTTTCCCCAGATAATTCGTTCAGCGGCAGCTTTTATATCGGCACTTTTATCTACAATGACAGGGCTTTTTCCACCAAGTTCAAGTGTAACAGGAACCAAATTCTTTGCGGCCGCCTCCATAACAATCTTCCCGACAGAAACACTACCTGTGAAGAAAATATAATCAAAAGGCGCATTAATTAAGGAGCTGTTCGTCTCAATTCCCCCCTGAACCGAACGTATATAAGATTTTTCAAAAATGTTTTCTATCATTTCTGTCACAATAGCAGAGACAGTTGGAACCAATTCTGAAGGCTTCAGAACGGCACAGTTTCCTGCTGCAATCGCACCAATAAGCGGTTCAATTAGCAGCTGGAACGGGTAATTAAATGGGCCAATAATTAAGACGGTTCCATAAGGCTCATACATTATCTTACTTTTGGACGGAAATAAGACAATCGGTGTATCCACCTTTTTCGGCTTTGTCCATTTTTTTAATCGCTTCATCGTATGTGTAATACTATTTAACGTAAATCCGACTTCCGTTGTATAGGATTCAAATGGATGTTTTCCTAAATCCTTTTCAAGCGCAGCTATAATTTTGGATTCGTACTTCTTTATTCCTTCTCTTAATTTTTGCAATTGCTGCAAACGAAAATTGACATCCTTCGTTTCATTTGTATGAAAAAAATGGTTATGTTCCTTTAGAATAGCAGCAACATTTTCCGGTTTTAGTTCAACTTCTATCATAGTTTAAATTCCCCTTAACAAATTTTCTATATCCTTTGAGGTACTATTTAATTTAGTAACAACTATTTTTACTTTCACCAAAAGGTTGTCTATACCCATTATATAGCTAAATCATCGATACAATAAAATTTCTGCTCCGGTTAGTCTCTACCTACAGTAGAACTTCATTGATTGCTTTATGCAGAAAACTTTTCAAACTACTTTCACTCCTCCTGCTCAATATCAATTATTTTGGGAATGTAAACTGTAATTTATTTTATGTATTTATAAAACAAAGAACCCCAATTTAAAATAATTAAATTGGGGTTCTTTGCTTTTTATATCTTTTAACTATAAATATGAAATCAAATTTCTTTTAAACTAACTCCTTATGCAACGTTATTTTCACGAAAGCTTTATTAATTCCTCTGTTAATCGTAAAAATTCACTTTTGTTTTTTTCTCGTAAGGACTGGTCAATTTTTTGTTGAAGTTTCTCCTTTTGGAAATCAAGCAATGCCTTGTCTAACAACATTTCAGCAAATAGAGAATCCATGATATTTACCTTTGGTTGTGGCAAATGAAGCAAATTCTTTTTCATAAGAAATCAACTCCCTGACCTTTTGTCCATTATACTATAAGTTATCAGTTAATTCAAAATATTATAAGTGGTAATTTAATACAAGGAAAAACATAATAGGTCATCTGTGTATATCTTCGTGTGGACAAGGATGAGCTACTGCTACTTTAATTAACTCACAAGCTTTTATTTTCCGAATTCCTTACTTTCAACTTCATTTTCCCTTTGCAAAATACCTTTCGCTGAAAATGTCCAATTGACTAGGAAAATGCCAATAAAAATGAGAGATCCCCCTGCATACACATACCATTCAACCACTTCCTCTAATAACACCCATCCCGATAAAACGCCAAAAAAGGGAGCCAAAAAGAGGAAAGCACTCGTCTTACCAGGGTCACCTTGATTCAACAAATAAAACCATATGGCAAATTGGATAATAGAAGCCATAATCGCAAGCCACATGACGATAGAAACAGATGTCAGGTTAACAACCAACTTCGGCGTTTCCATCGTTACCCCCATTAACAACAGAAGTAAACCACCAAAAAGCATCTGATAGGCAGTTAACACCCATATATTAAACCGGCTTCCCCATTTTTTTATTAAAATGGTGGCAATGGACCACGAAATTGCTGCTCCAAGTCCAAATACAGTCCCTATACTTAATTGGATATGAAACCCTAACGTAATAAATACTCCAATAAATCCTATAATAACCCCTACCCAATGAAAAATTTGATATTTTATCTTGAGGAAGAGCGTTCCAATAATAACAACTAGTAACGGATTACTAAATGTTAAAATCGACGATTCTCCAGCTGTGATAGTTCTTAAACTTAGGAATATGCAGCCCATTACGCCAGTGGTTTGAAAAACACCAATAATAACTATTCTAGCCCAATCAATTGGTAGTCTAGGAAGAGGCTTCTTACTGCCCAATAGAAGTAGGGCCATAATTATTCCTGCTACAGTAAACCGAATACCTACTAGCAAGAGAGGCGATATATAAGTTAGACCAATTTTCCCCACAGCAAAAGATGATCCCATGAGAAACGTGGTAAGAATAACTAACGCGCTGTATAACATTGGATTCACCTTTTCAAACTCACCACCTTTTCTCTATCAGAGTCTACTAGTTTAAACACAGCAGGGACGGTTCTCTTGCTTCATTAAGAGGCAAGAGAATCATCCTTTCCTGTTTTGGTATTTCCCTATTTTTATCCATCTAGCATAGATTCTATTTTGCATGCTCATCGGGTTGATGGATACCAAAAATATTGCCTTCCGTATCAATATAGTATCCCTGCCACGCCATTCCAGGCAGCGCATATTTTGGTAATGCGACCTTTCCGTTGCCAAAATCTTATAAAACTCTATAAAATTTTGTTTGTTTCTTGCTTCTACCTGTCCGATTTTGCCGGAGCTACTTTCGTTTGCTATGACAGTCTGCAAGCGTAAATTCGGATACAACGAATCCTACACATTAACAGTGTCTTTTAGGTGACTAGACTGTTAATTTCCCGAAGTTGGCAAGATTAATCGACGCGTTTAAGTCTCTATTCATTTTTAGTCCACATTCGCATGAATAAGTACGGTCAGAAAGGGTTAAGTCTTTCTTCAACGTTCCACACGATGAACATATTTTAGATGACGGATAAAAACGATCTACTTGCTTAAATTCAATACCATATTTCTCACATTTATACTTCATTTGGCGGATGAATTCATATAGCTTCTGCTTCGCAATTGCTTTGGATAAATGACGATTTTTCATCATTCCACTCACATTCAGGTCTTCCATCACCACTTTGCTAGGCTTGGTTTTCACAATAGCATTGGTCGTTTGATGAATGTGATTGGTTCGAATATTTGTTAATCGTCTGTGTAGATGTTGTATTTCTTTTTCGAGTTTTATAATGTTGCTTGTTTTGACGAACGATTCTCCCTCCTTGTTCATTTCATATTTACGAGAAAGCTTTCGTTGCAACCTACGCAAGCGTTTCTCTATTTTCCTTATCTCTTTTGTTTTGTTGATATTTTTAAATGTTTGACCGTTTGAACATACAGCTAACTCTTTAATACCTACGTCAATTCCGACAACTTCATTTGTTAATTCAAGTTGTTCAAACTCTTCTTCGCCCCCTACTGAGATATACCAGTATTTCTTATCGAAACTAATTCGTGGTTGGTATACTTGACATTCATTGGGATTTGTTCACTTGTTTTTACCCATCCCACTTTTTCAATTAGGACAAGATTCTTCTTTACTTTTAATTTCAAAGTATCATTGTAGAAAGATGCCTTTGATTTCCTTCTGCTTTTGAATTGAGGAAATTTAGATTGCCCTTTGAAAAACTTTTGGTATGCGTCACAAGCATCCTTTACGGCTTGTTTGGCAACATTATTCGATACGCTTGATAGCCATTTGAAATCATCTTTTTGCTTTAATTGTGTGATTTCTTTTCTTAAGTCGTTGTTCGATAGGAATTTTCCACCGTTTTTATAGTTTTCTTGTTGTCTAGTTAATGTCCAGTTATATGCCCACCTAGCTGTTCCAACAGATTTCCATAACTGGTGTTCTTGTTCTTTAGTTGGCTTTAACCTAACTTTTTTCGCCAGTATCATTCTCTACCAGCTCCTTAATCATCTTCTTAGCTTGGTTAGCGCGTTTTCCTTGCAGTCTACAACTAAAAACAGTAACAATCTGAATTAAATCTTCTACAAGTTCTTGTTCTTCTGTTTTCTCCGTATGATCAATAATTTCTAGTTCAGTACCAAATTTCCCGCATAAGTTTTCGATGAATTCAAAACCAAATCGAACCAACCTATCCTTTTTTCGTTATGGTTGTCTTTTACTAGATTGTTCAGCAAATACACGTCTTTCGCTTCATACCAACTCGATTCTTCGCTTCCACTTTCTTAATATACTCTGTCGCAAGGGGAACCTTACAAGCAGTATTCCCTACATCTACATGTACTTTTCCAATCAAATCTGCTACTTGTTTGGCTTCTTCCGTTAGTTCTGGTACATACGTACCTACAGATACCACAAATCCATTCATTACATACCGTACCCGATTGCGTTCATCATGGATCATATTTTTCACTTGGACCAACAAATTCTTGATTTCAGCAATATCCAACTTTTCGTCCGGAGTGATGGATAAATAATTCGAATACGTGCTCCAGCCGCAAACCGCTACCATTTCGTCCGCAGATTCCATCCACTCCCTCGCCAATTCCAAGGCATAATTGCTTTCGGCGGCTACCTGAGCCACTGTATATTCTGCTACCATGTACCAATATGCTTGGTTGCTCCACGCTTGTAGAGTCTCCTTTGAGAGTAGCTTTGGATTCACAGAGAGACCTGCCAAATACATTGCATCATGATTCCCTGAATCAAATAAGGTTAATGCTAACTCATGGTTTTTCTTCACATACTTAACAAGTTTCTTTAAATCCCCAATCTTCACCCCAAAATAAGGTTCTCTCACCCCGTGGTTCATATAAATTTGCTTCGTTTGTTCTGATCCTAATTCTTCAAGCTTTTGCATTATTTCTTCATACGTCATTTATTTACCATCCTTTATCCAGCATTCATTTTTTATAAAAGCAATGATTCTATACATTCTATAAACGGTATTTGTCTATTCACAGCATATCATTTAAGCTTAATAATGGTAAATTCTCTAAAACTATGAAAATATTTATTCACAGAAGCTGAAAGGAAAACCTTAGAAAGTAAAAAGAAATACACGGTTCTCCCATTCCCTTAATTAAAAAAAAGACAGAATCACCCTTCTGTTTCAATAATGCACTTTATCTGAAAGACCTTTACAATTTTTAATTTCTACTTGTGTATAAGCAGTTTTTTTCTTTCCTCTTACGATGAAGGTTCCAGTATATAAAGTATAATTTTCAACCTCCCTAAAAATTTCTTCATATGAGGAGATATTTTCAAATTCACAAGACTCTGCAAGAATGGTCGCGCCATTACTATTCCCACCAATAAAGTAGTTTGAAAGTCCCCAATTGCTACCCTCTAAATTAATATTTTTAAATATACACTCTTTAAATAGACTATTTTTCCCAACCTCTATTGGTAGTGAAACGGAATAATTATAATGATGTAGATACGCAATAGCCTTTTCCAAATTCCAATTACTTAATATACAGTTTTCCATTGTTACTTGCTCTCTCGTTTGAAGAAGCATAAAGCCTTCGTTAATCGTAGTGTTCTTCATATAAAATGGTCTTACTGCATTACTTAACAATCCTTTGCAATTTTCTAATCTACAGTCGATAAACTTTACTGCATAGTTTTCTTCAAACCCCTCTCCCGTAAAAACATCTACACAATTTTCAAAGTGACAATCTGCTATTAAGATTTCCTTGGCTCCTCCATTTTCATAAATGACCCCGTTGCAGTTTATAAAACTTGACCCAGTAATCTCAATCAAATCAATCGAATCCATGTCATTTGGATTTAAATTAAAAAAGGTAATTAAACTAGGAATATCAAAAACTCCATATTGAAAATTAGAAAACTGACAATTTCTCGTTACTAGATTCGGCGCTGAAAATGCACATTGACGATTTTCATAAAACTCTCCGCTGCCATCATTCGATGAACTAAAATCACAATCCGTTAATTTTAACATGTTCCTCTCCATGTCTGATGTTACCTGAATTCCTAGACTACTGCTTACACAATGACTAAATTCAATAATTGTATCCTCCGTTGTATTACTTAGCAATCGATGACAATCTACTAATTCGGTATTCTCAATTAATAACTTAGCGTTTTTCGCCGTGAAAAATTGCTTATCGTCCAACCCAAAATAGTCCATGACACATCCCGAAATAACGACCTCCCCACTATTTGATAAAATGGCTGTATCTAAGGTTCTTTTCGTTTTTATCGTACAATTATTAACGATTAACTTGCCACCTTCATTAACTGTTATGCATTCTTCAAAAAAAAGATTAAGATTTTCAAAGGTTTTTACTTCACCTGAATGGACTACCAAACCTTCAGAAATTTTAACAGTTGAAAAACCAGAATAATCCCTTTGTTCACCACCAAGAAAATCATTAGTAGCATGCTGAACTGGCTCTTCTGGTACATATCCATAGTTTTCCGCAATACCTTCTAGACCGGTTGCTTTATAGATTTTATCAATACATTCCTGAATCTCTCTTACGCCTTTTTTGTTCACACTAAAATAGTCCATCAAGTCACTATATTCATCCATATACCCATGACTAGCATTTTCAAGAAAAAGAAATTCCATAACTGTCTGAAGAATAGCCTTTTGGTCATTAAGGTTTTCAATATTCTCAATGACTGATAGATTAATAGATGTTTGCCCACCTATGACCTGAAGATAACTTTTTACTGATCTTAAAAACGCCTGCTGATATTCTGTGACATAATCAGTCATATCGGCTAACGTATATAAAATAGCCATTAGAAGCTCTTTCTCATCATTACCTAATTTGGCGATATCTATTATCGTATTCAAGTCATACAGACGTTTCTTTTCCATTGCGTTTAGTTCTTCCATAATTTGATCGGTTGTAAAACTAAAGTCATCAAGCTTATCATGGATAGATTGGGCCACTTCTTTAAAAGCTTCAGACTGTTTTTGAAACTTCTCTTCAAATGGTTTTGCTGCTGCTTCCATTCCTTTATAAAAATCTTTTTTTGACATATCTAGCCCTCCCAATTAACTTCTCCCCATAACGATATGGTAAAATTCCTGCTCTATAAACTCTTGCTTAACTGCTTTAATAAATTTATGGTCATTGACCATTCGGTAAATGGTAACCATTATTCCGCCAATATCCAAATAATTCAGTGACTTTTTCACCATATCTGGGTTTTCAGCAAAGACCCCTACTCCAGAAGCAACAGCAGTAGCAATCACATTACTTGCTGAAGCTATTACATTGGAGTAGCTCAGTATTCTTCTCGTTTTAACAGAATACATATTCCAACTGCTATGTTTACTTTCATCATAAAATAACCCATGAATCATAGCTATAAGTGAATTTATTAATACCGCATATCCAGCTTGCTTCCCTACTTTCATGGTATTTCCCATATCAAAACCATAATTAGCTAGTTTACGTGCAAACTCTACTGAAAAAGAAGAAATAAAAGGCAATGGTAGACTTGCAGTGGAATACAAGTCAGATTTCAAGTGTGCTACTTCCTTTAACAAAGATGCACCAATTATTTCTTTTCCCTTTATCCCTTCATCCATTAGTTTACTTTTTGAATAGGAGAAAATTTTAAGCGTATCGGCTCTACTATGTATTTTATCTCGAGCATCACCACGAGCTGTATGCCCTGTCTTAATATGGAAGGACCTAGGAATCCCCAATTCAGCAACTGTCATTGTACTAGTCGCGATGTTCATTGTTCCAAAAATCCACCCTAATATCGGGTCATGCCCCAACGTTTTAGCCCTGTGTGTAAACCCACCACCTATTCCTAAATCAAAATCTTTACTACCAAAAATAGCATCAAAAGGAACCGGATTTGTTAAAATCTCGTCTAAAGTTGGCTTATATAATTGGTGGGATCTATCAGAATGCTCTTTTACACTTCCCTTCGTTTTCTCTGCAGCTGTTTTATCATCCGTTCTTTGGGTAATAGTTCCGATTATGTATTGTCGGACACATTGAAGTGCCGTAGCAAAGAACAAAAATGTAATATCTATTCCTTCTAATCTTGTCGCTTGTTCAAAATTCCGATCCAGATCACCAATAATGATAGTTACGTTCTTACTTATTTCTGCTACTCTTTGAGACTCTTTACCAAGCTTTTCAATGTTATTAGATTTAATTTTCAAATCTGAGATAGCCTCTTGCTTTTTCTTTTTTAATTCATCATATTTTCGCATGACAATCCCCTCTAGACAAATTTAACTAGACTACCATCTAATTATATAGTTTGAGTTAGTGTAATTATAGAATTTTTTTAAAATACGAAAGGGACGGTTCTCTTGCTTCATTGAAGCGAAAGAACCGTCCCTCCTTTTCTAAAATGCCCCACATTGAATTTGTGGGACACCTTTTTACTTCTTACACTAAACCTAGTGAAGATAACAAAATAAGGAATGCTACTGAAATAACAGGTATTAATACCGCTACAACAAAAATATCGCGATAACTATCTTTATGTGTCATGCCAGTGATTGCAAATAATGTTAAAACCGCACCGTTGTGAGGCAATGCGTCGAGTCCACCTGATGAAAGTGATGCAATTCGGTGGAACGCTTCTGGACTTATACCTGTTTGATTTGCAATTTCGTAATATTTCGAACCGAGTGCTTCTAAAGCAATTCCCATACCACCTGATGCAGATCCTGTTGCTCCAGCAAGGATATTTACAGCAACTGCTTCGGAAATTAACGGGTTTCCTTTAATCCCCATCAGTAATTCCGTAAGACGTTCAAAGCCTGGTACGGCTTTTACAACAGTACCAAACCCAACCGCGGCGCTCGTATTAATAATTGCCGTCACAGACCCACTTGCACCACCGTTAATTGCTTTTATAAATGCTTTAAACTTCGTAATATTTAATAACATAATAAGAATAATTCCAGCAATTAAAGCCGTTATAACGTCCCAATCAAAGACATTTAACGTAATTAAAACAGCCAATAGAGGTAATAATGACAAGATAAAATGTGGCGTTTTCCCTTCTATTTCGGCAATTTTATTATCTTTCGGTTCTGTGAAGACATTCCCATTGTTTGCAAGTTGTTTTTCTCGGAAAATTAAATAGAAGTATCCGCCTACCCCCATAATAATAGCCGCAATAATTCCCATCACGGGTGCTGCCATTGCATCTGTTTTAAAGTAATCCATCGGGATAAGGTTTTGAATTTGTGGTGTTCCAGGTAGTGCAGTCATTGTAAATGTAAACGACCCTAATGCGACTGTGGCCGGTATTAACCTTCTACTAATATTTGCTTCGCGGAATAAAGAAAGAGCTAATGGATAAACCGCAAAGACAACAACGAATAAACTAACTCCCCCATACGTTAATACAGCACAAGACAATAAAACGCCTAAAATAGCACGCTTTGTCCCCATTACCTTTGTTAAAGCGACAGCAACAGATTTAGCCATCCCTGTATCTTCCATTAATTTACCGAAGATCGCACCGAGCATAAATACAGGGAACCATGATTTAGCGAAGTCGACAAATCCACCCATATACGTATCTTTATAGGCATCCAAAAGATCTAAACCACCTGTAATAGCAACTACACCAGCGGCAATCGGTGCTACCCATATAATGGACCAGCCTATGTAGGCAAGTACCATTAAAACGATAAGACCAAGTAAAATTCCAAACATCGTCTTCCCCTCCTATGAAAAAACAATAAAGTAAAACTTCAAGCAGTTTTTTCTCCCATCCCCTACTGACGTTCTACTGCCCGTTAATACGGGATAAACTACTTCTTCGTTTGATTGCCCCTACTTAAGGCACCTTCTCATTTTGTAGAGTGAATGACTTTCACTCTACAAAATTACTAAATGGCATTCTACCTCTCTATTTCTCTGCTGTTATTGCGTTGTATATCCGCCATCAATAACTACCGCTTGACCTGTAACACCTTTTGCTTTATCACTAGCTAAAAACAACGTATAATCTGCTATCTCCTGAACAGATAGTAAACGTTTTTGGGGAACCAATGGATAAATAACTTCTTCAATTACTTTTTCAAATGGAACGTTGCGATTTTTCGCTAAATCTTCAAGCTGATTCCGGACTAGCGGTGTGTCTACATACCCTGGGCAAACTGCGTTGACTGTAATGCCATGTTCTGCGCCTTCTAAAGCGGTTACTTTTGTTAGTCCAATAACACCGTGTTTTGAACTGTTATAGGCTGATTTTCCAGCAAACCCGATAAGACCATTAATCGAAGCCATATTAATAATGCGTCCGCCGCCTTGTTTTTTCATGATAGGGAAAACATGCTTTGTTGCAATAAATGGCGCGACAAGCATTATTTTTGTAATAAGTTCGAACTTTTCTGTTGGAAATTCTTCAACAGCCGAAACATACTGTAAACCTGCGTTGTTAATTAAAACATCAAGACGACCGTACTTCCCGACCGTTTTATCTATTGCGTACTTAATTTCATCTTCTCGCGTTACATCGCACTTCACTCCGAAACACTCATACCCGTCAGCGTTTAATTGTTTGGTCACTTCATTGACTTTTTCTTCATTAATATCACTTAAAACGACTTTTGCCCCATTTTTCGCAAACTCTACTCCCATTTCATAACCAATTCCACTTGCCGCACCTGTAATAAAAACAATTTTATTTTCTACCATCTTCATTCCCCTCTCCGAATATTTTTTATCTTGCTACTGTTAAAAGATTCTTACTTATCTTGAGCGCAGCACCTGTTGATTCCATCACTTCATCCGCTGTCCACCCTTCTGCTACTTCTATCAGGACAAGACCATCTTCTTCTACATCGATGACAGCACGATCTGTTATAATGCGATCAACAACTCCTTTACCTGTTAACGGCAAAGTACATTCTTTCAAAATCTTTGGCTCTCCATACTTGTTTACATGATCCATAATGATGACAATTTTTTTCGCTCCGTGAACGATATCCATCGCTCCCCCCATCCCTTTTACCATTTTTCCAGGAATCATCCAGTTTGCTAAATCACCCGTTTCAGAGACCTCCATTCCACCTAAAATCGCTAAGTCTAAATGTTCCCCTCTAATCATGGCGAAAGATTCTGCACTACTGCAGTAAGAAGCACCAAGTGCCGCTGTAACGGTTTCTTTTCCAGCGTTAATTAAATCTGGGTCCACCTCTTCTTCTGATGGATATCTTCCTATTCCAAGCAGACCATTTTCTGACTGAAGAACGATTTGTTTATCTCGTTCAATAAAATTAGCTACTAACGTAGGTATCCCAATTCCTAAGTTCACATAGAAACCGCTTTCAATTTCATGCGCAGCACGCTTTGCAATTTGTTCTCTAACCACTTTTGCATCTAATTTTTTTGTCATCTCCATTACCTCCTATCGTACTTTTATGCGTTTATCTAACAGTTAAACGCTCAACTCTCTTTTCCTGTTGTCCTTCAATTAACCCTTGTACATAAATGCCTGGTGTATGAATTTGGTCAGGATTTAACTCCGTTGGTTCCACTAACGCTTCTACTTCCGCAATCGTTATACGACCGGCAGCAGCCATCATTGGATTGAAGTTACGAGCTGTTTTATTGTAAATAAGGTTTCCATGTGTATCCCCTTTTGCCGCTCGCACGAAACTAACATCCGCTTTTAATGCTTTTTGCAGTAAGTAATCTTTCCCATCGAAGTTACGAACTTCTACTCCTTCCGCAATCGGTGTCCCTACTCCTGCGGGGGTATAAAACGCTGGTATTCCCGCACCGCCTGCACGAATTCTTTCTGCTAACGTTCCTTGAGGTACTAGCTCCACCTCTAATTCCCCTGTTAATACTTGACGTTCAAATTCTTTATTTTCCCCTACATACGATCCAATCATTTTATCAATTTGTTTATTTTGAAGTAACAAGCCAAGTCCCCAATCGTCCACTCCACAATTATTAGAAATAACCGTCAAATGTTTTGCGTTGGACTCTACTAAAGCTAAAATTAAATTTTCAGGAATCCCAACAAGTCCAAAACCTCCAACCATTATGGTCGAACCGTCTTTTACTTCCTTAACTGCCTCTTCAAATGACGTATATATTTTTTTCATCATTTCTCACTCCCCTCACCTTCTTATATGCAAAAGTTGTGCCAAGTCTTTACTTTTTGGTGTTTTCTCATAGATTATTGTTTTACTCATAAATTCTGCCCGTTGATTTCCGCTACGGGCACAAGACTCCTCGGGGAGGAATGAGAGCCTCCTAGAAAAGCGGAAGCGGCTTGGTCAGCTCGTGAAGAAAATAGGGATTACCCTCAAAAGGCGCTTTTTGCCTTTAGAGGGTAATCATCTTTTTCACAGCGAGCTAGCCGCTGGAGCTAGACACTCAGCTTCGCCTGCGGGGTCTCTCACTTCCCTCTCTTCCCGCAGGAGTCAAGTGCCCGCAGCGAGAATCAACTCAGTGGGTAAAACTTAGTTTATAGTTGAAAAGCAACAACCTTTACGAAAACAGCCTTATTTTTTTAAAAAAACCTTTTACATCATTATTTTTAGAAACATATAAAAAGCCCCTTTTCCACTTTTGCGGAAAAAGAGCTCAAATGTAAAACTATTTGTTTTACAAACCCTTACAATATACAGAAAATAATGAATTCCGCGTTCCCGGAAAGAGTTTCCGATTTCACGGAAATATTATAAACCATATTTTTTCAGCTTGTCATAGAAGCTAGATTTCCCTATTTGAAGCATTTTAGCCGCTTCTAATTTATCCCCGTTGCATTTCGCTAACGCTTTTTCTAATTCTAGTTTCTCTGTTTTTTCTACCACAGCCTTTAAACTATATGTCTGACGGTCAAGTGAATGATCAAAATCTATATGTTCAGGCAAATCTTCTCTCTCAATTATTTCTCTGTTTGTTAAATGCACAGCTGCTTCAATTACATTCTCTAACTCTCGTATGTTGCCTGGCCATGTGTACGTAGTAAACAAATCATACACACCCGAAGCAAAGTCCACTACTCGTTTTCCAATCCGATTGGTCACTTTATGAAGAATTGATTTACATAATATCCGCAGATCTTCCTTACGTTCCCTCAAAGGAGGCACATGTAATGGAACAACATTAATTCGATAAAACAAATCTTCTCGAAATTGCTGTTTTTCAATTAAACTTTCTAAAGGCTGATTGGTGGCCGCGATAATTCGAACATCTACCTTTTGCGATGTAACACTACCTAACGCTTCCACTTCGCCTTCCTGTAAAGCTCGTAAAATTTTCACTTGCGCATTTAATGGCATATCTCCTATTTCATCTAAAAACAACGTACCTCCATCTGCGAGTTGGAATTTCCCCCATTTTCCACCTTTTTTTGCTCCAGTAAAAGCCCCTTCTTTATAGCCAAAAAGCTCCGACTCTAATAAATGCTCTGGTATCGCCGCACAATTCACTTTAATAAAGGGTTTATGATTTCGTTCACTAAGGTGATGTATGCTCTGAGCTATAAGTTCTTTTCCTGTACCGCTTTCTCCCCTTATAAGCACGGAAACATCACTGGCAGAAACTTTTTTCATCTTATCTTTCAACTGATTTATCTTTTGAGAATTTCCGACGATATCATGGATCGTATATTTCGTATGGTGATTTCCATTTAATTGTTCGCGGTACTGTTTTAATTCTGATAAAAGATCTTTAATGTGGCTGTTTAGTTGCTTCCATTCCTTTGTATCTCGAAAAAGAACCATACCAAGGGCTCCGACTACTTGTCCATTCGAACGGAGCGGAATACGATTGGCAATCATATAGTTTCCTCTAATATATTGTAAATCAGCGTTTTCTATCTCCTCTGTCTCCGCAACAATATGCATCCTCGTGTTTTCAATGACTTCTGTTACATGTTTCCCTTTTATATCACTTTTATTAACAGCTAAAAACCGGCAATAGCTTTCATTCATGTATGTAATAAATCCATTTTTGTCTACAACGACAATGCAATGATTCATATTTTCAAAGATGGATTCTAGTATATCTTCTTTAAAAATATTAGCTAACATCCCCTGCACCCCCTAATGTAAAGGATAACATTAAATCTACTTTTATATTTAACCAATATGTCTCATTGCTTTCATTTGTTGATGAAGAGAAAAACGATACGAAAAAATCATCCAAAAAAATTGCATTCTCCTAAAGAAAAGTTGTAGTCTTTTATCTGTTACTAATTATTTATCTAGAAAGGAAGACTAATAATGATTACTTTAAAAGGAAAAACGGCTTTAATCACCGGAGCAGGAAGAGGAATTGGAAAAGCTACTGCAATCGCTTTAGCAAAAGAAGGAGTAAACCTAGGCCTAGTTGGATTATCTATGTCTAATCTTGAAAAGGTAAGCGCGGAGCTAGCACATTATGATGTAAATGTTTCCGTTGCAACAGCAGATGTAGCTAACCTTGACGCTGTTGAACAGGCTATTGAACACATTAAAGCAGATCTAGGTGCTATCGATATTTTAGTCAATAATGCAGGAATAGCTAAATTTGGTGGTTTTCTAGAGCTAACACCGGAAGAATGGGGAAAGATTATTCAGGTGAACGTAATGGGTGTATATAATGTAACAAGAGTTGTTCTACCTGATATGATTGAAAGAAAGTCTGGCGATATTGTGAATATCTCCTCCACTGCAGGTCAAAAAGGAGCTCCTGTTACAAGTGCTTATAGTGCATCTAAATTTGCTGTTTTAGGACTAACAGAATCACTGATGTTAGAAGTGAGAAAACATAATATCCGCGTAACTGCTTTAACACCAAGTACAGTTGCCACTGATTTAGCGAATGAAAACAACCTCATCTCTGGAAACACGGAAAATGTTATGCAAGCAGAAGATTTAGCAGAGCTACTTATATCTGGATTAAAACTTAACCCAAGGGTGCTAGTAAAATCTGCTGGGTTATGGTCAACTAATCCTTAATAAAGAACCTTCACCTTTGCTATAAATAGTTCACTTCCAATGAAGAAGAAATTGAATTAATAAGCGAAATGGCATATCAAATCGCATAGAGATTGATATGCTATTTTTCGTTTGTTTATCAATGTTTATACCATTTTAACACCATAAATAGTACACAAGATAACATATTACTAACAGTTGTTAGTAGAGAGGTATTTGCTATGTCGTTTTTGTTACTAAATTTAAGTCTAGAAAATCGTCTGTAAAGTGGATTCTCATTCCTCTAAAAGGCAAAAATGCTGTTTCAAAAGAGGTGAAACGGATCCTGGTTCCGCTACTAATACCAAAACATTGAAATTTAAGGGTAAAATAGACAAATAACGGAATGAGGATCCGCTAAATCAGCAACTGCGGATCCTTGTTTCCAGCCACATTCTGTTCTAAATTTCAATTTTAAACACACAGTGACGGTTCTTCTATTGCTTCATTGAAACAGAAGAACCGTCACCGTGTTTCGTTACATCCTCATAGATGCCGCAACATTTCTTGCTGTTCTTTCCATATAATGTGCCGCATGTTCAAATGCTTCCGAAAGTGGGATAACACCTGGAACAATGCTGAAAAGGGCATCAATTCCGTGTTCATATACTACATCACAATCTTGTGATAACGATCCCGCAAGCCCAATGACAGGCACATTATATTTTTTAGCTACTTTCGCCACACCAATAGGCGTTTTTCCATAAACGGTTTGACTGTCAATCCGTCCTTCACCTGTAATAACAAGGTCGGCATCTTTGACTACATCCTCAAAGTTTACAGCATGAAGGATAATGTCCACTCCTCTTTTCAAATCAGCATGAAGAAAAGCGAGTAGCCCTGCTCCAAGACCGCCTGCTGCACCAGCGCCCGCTATATCGCGGAAGGATTTCCCAAGCTCTCTTTCTGCGACAGTAGCAAAATGAGAAAGGTTTTGATCAAGTAACTCCACCATTTCAGGTGTTGCTCCTTTTTGAGGACCGAAAATGGCGGAAGCTCCTCTTGGTCCTGTTAATGGATTATCTACGTCACAGGCTACCTCCATTTGAACATCCTTCAATCTAGCATCAAGATCGGTCAAGTCTATTGTAGCGATTTTCGAGAGAGCACCGCCCCCGGGACCAATATCATTTCCTGATTCATCTAGCAACCTTCCCCCTAACGCCTGCACCATTCCAGCTCCTCCGTCGTTCGTTGCACTTCCACCAATCCCAATGATGATATGCTTGACGCCTAAATCAAGTGCAGCAGCTATTAACTCTCCTGTTCCTCTAGTGGAGGTGACCAACGGATTTCTCTTACTGGTAGGTACAAGGTGTAAACCTGATGCAGCAGCCATTTCTATCACAGCTGTTTTACCGTCTCCCGTTAATCCAAAGAACGCGTTAACTGGCTCCCCCAGTGGACCAGTTACAACCTGCTCTTTCAGTAGGCCATTCGTGGCGTCTATCAGTGACTGTACGGTTCCTTCCCCACCATCTGCCATTGGTACTTTACTGTAAACGGCATTTGGAAAAACTGACTTAAAACCTCTTTCTATTGCATTCGCAGCCTCCAAAGAAGATAAACTTTCTTTAAAAGAATCAGGGGCAATTACAATTTTCATCGTTTCCATCTTCCTTTCTATTAGAGGATGTTCAAAGTCCAGGAAAAATAGCAGCAAAATCCGCTCGCTTTTCTCCACTCTTTTTTGAACATGTATGTTTAACCGATAAGCTTAAATACTCCGAATACGAGAGTTGAAATGACCGCAAGAGTTAAACCGACTAAAGATTCGTATGGCATCAATTTTAAACGTTCCTTAATACCCATATTGACACTTCCGGCTGTAGCATGGAAAAAGCTGCCGTGCGGTAGGTGATCAAGTACCGTTGCACCTGCATGAATCATCGCTGCTCCAGCCAATGCTGATACGCCCAATCCTAAAATGGTGCTACTAAAAACGCTGCTCGCAACTGCTGTACCAGCTGTTGTCGAAGCAGTTGCAGCTGACATAAAAATCCCGGACACCGGCGCCAATAAATAAGCTGGGAGACCGGATGAACTTAACGCATTTATAATGACATCTTTTAACGCAGAGTTGGCAATGATGCCAGCCAATGTTCCAGTACCTAATAGCATAATAGCTACGCCAGACATTTTGCTCAAACCAGAAACAGCATAATCATTGATTTTCCTTGTCTTTTTCATCGCAATCGCTCCAATGATTCCTCCAACTGGAAGCGCGACCATCGGGTCAATGTTAATATCAAATAGTGGTCGCAACGCAAGTAAAATAACCGTAACGAGCGGTGCAATCAATGCTGTTATGAATAAAGGAGTCTTTGTGTTATCTGTAACTTCAACGTCTTGGCTCATCACTTTAGAGCCTTTGTTGACAAGCTTTTTCGCTAAGAAATACGTAACCGCTAGTCCGAAAATGGCCGGGATGATTCCTGCCGCCATCACGGACGTAAGCGGAATACCAAATGCATCAGAAGCAGCAATCGCATTCGGGTTCGGTGACATAATATTCCCCGCTTTTCCGCCACCAATCATTGCTAGCAAAATAGCTGTTTTAGAAAGCTGTGCACGTTTGGCAATCGCCAACGCAATTGGTGACACCGTAATAACAGCTACGTCTACGAAAACCCCAACCGCTGTTAAAATCATCGTAGCTACAGATAATGCTAATAGCGCACGTTTTTCTCCAAACTTTTTAACAATCGTTTCAGCAATAGAGGAAGCAGCTCCTGATTCAATCAGGACACCTGCCAGAATACCCGCAGCCATAATTCTCAATACTGCCGGAATGATTCCTTTCGCACCTTCCATCATTAACGTAACGGTATTGGTAATATCCACGCCACCTATCAACCCACCGATTAAAGCTCCGGCAACCATTCCATAGGCAGGTGGCACTTTTTTTAAGATTAATATAATCGCAATAACTAAGGCACTAATAGCACCTAAAGCGCTTACAGTAACATCCATGCTAACTCCTCCCACAGTGCTTGTTTTGTCTATTTCCATTGTAAGCGTTTACTACTATAATTACATTGTGAAAGGTGATAAAGTATAGAAGTGAAAAAAGCCCATCAATTGTGCATATGCACAATTAGCTAATGTCATGCAACAACTTCGCCATATACAATTCCATCAATTCCTTTATATTCCTCGGGTCTTTACCCGTTAATTCGGCAATTTTTTCAAGGCGGTATCTTAAGGTATTTCGATGGATAAACAAACTCTCTGCAACTTTATTCAACTCTCCTCCCTCTCTTATATAAGCTTCTAGTGTATCAACTAAATCTCCCTTCTTATCTTGCTCTAGTATTCTACTATAAAAGGAGAAGACCTGTTTGCCCTGCTCATCCTGTGCCAATTTAGCAAGTGTTACTTCTAATTGATAATCCTCATAATGATAAAAATTCCTATCAGATTGGAGTTTGCTTCCTACTGTAATCGCTCTTTTAGCTTGATGGAATGAAGCTTTTAACTCTTTTATGCTTTTGACCTGACTTCCAGTTCCGATAAGGACTTTGCCACCTGATACATTTCGCAATCGCTGTAAAAATGATGTTAGCTCCCTTTTGGATTCTTTTACAGTTACCGCTTTAAGAACGACTATTTCATCGTTAAAAGTAACACCGATTAAATCCGCCTTACCAATCTCGTATTGAACAGCTCTACTCCATTTTTGATTTGAAACTTTTGTATAATTGGATTGCGCTAAAACGATAGCCATTCTAGGCTGTCCTAAATCGATCCCAAGAAATCCAGCTCGTTCTTTTATCCATTCTTCATCCAACGCTTCTTCTGAAATAAGCTGATTCACAATTTCACTCTGCAGCCTTTGCTTCCACTGCACCGTCTCTAGTAAAAACGATTGCTCTAATACCAATTCTGCCGCCATTTTTACAAGTTGGGCATAATTCTGGATTTTCTCAGGCTCCCCTGTAATCCCCACAACACCAACGATCTGATGATTAAAGCATATAGGCAAATTAATTCCAGGCCTTGAGCCTTTCATTCTCGTTGCCTTCGATTTATCTATTACAACACTTTCTCCGTTTTTAAGGACAAGAAGGGCACCATCATGGAGCTCGTTCATTCTTTCGCTGTCACCTGACCCAATAATAACTCCCTTATCATCCATTACATTTATGTTTCTATTTAAAATTTTCATCGTACGCTCCACAATTTCCTGAGCCAGTTCAGTCGTTAAAAATTGCACCCTTATCCTTCCGCCTTCCTGCTTCCCTTTTTTCACCATTATACACGTATTATGTTTTAAGCTGTTCTTTAAAATTAGGGGCCGTTCTTATGTTTTTTTACATAGCTTAGTAAACAATTAACCTTTGATATTGTACTACTTCATTCACGTTGAGACTTCTATTGAGTCGTTCTACAGTGAAACTCTTAGACTTACTTAAAGACTCTTTTCTCATAGATTGTTGTTTTTACTTATAAATTTTGCCAGTTGATTTCCGTTCAAAAGCAACAAGCTTTACGAAGACAGCCAAATTTAAAATTAAGAATACAGCTGTATCAACACTTTTGAATGAAAAAAGGGGCGTCCAAAAGTCGAAATGTCGACTTATTGGACAGCCCCATATTATAGTGTATCTGACACTTAATTGATGTATGTTTTGACAGTATGTTTATTAATTTTTTATGAATTATTTTTATCGGAATAGCACGTACCATTTTGTACGGTAACAATCACGGGTAAAGACAAAATACTTAAAGAGAGAAACGGGTCCCTTTTACACCCGTTTTTTCAGTTGGTTCTTGCCTACTTATCCCACTACATTTTAGATTAGTAGTGGGATAAGTAGGCAAGACCTCAAATCCTATAGGACAATTAGATCTCTTCTCAAATCTCGATAGCTCGCTTCGGGAGTTGGCCTTGTGGAACGAAGTCGTGAAACAAGATTATTCGGGGCGTGCCAGGCACGTGGAGATTTTAGGTAGCCCTTTAAAAGATCCATTTTTCAATACCCTTTTTTTCTGATCTCACTTTGTATTCTTTAATCCCTTCAACAATTGAAGTGGCAACACGATTTTGAAAATCGTCAGTCCACATTTTGGACTCATTCTCAGGATTCGTCAGATAACCTACTTCTATCAAAGCTGCCGGCATTTTCGTATCCTTTACAACAAATAGATCTTTCTTCATAATCCCTCTATCCCTAAATCCGGTGGCTTCCGCCACATATTTCTGTATAATATCAGCAAAAAGGCGGGAATTCTTGTGATAATAAAACGTTTCCGTACCCGATACATCGGGATTGGAAAAAGTGTTTCCGTGAATAGATATAAATAAATCTGCATCTAGTTTATTTGCATATTTGGGCCTGTATCGGCTTTCTTGCGAAATAAAGCTATCATCCCTTCTTGTCATAAAAACTTGTATTTGAGGTTCCTGCTTCAATAGTTTTTCCACCTTTTTCGACACACTTAAAGTAAAATTCTTTTCATACTGGCCGCTGGCGCCTGTCGCCCCAACATCTTTACCGCCATGTCCCGAATCAATTACAACCTTAAAAGCTGTATTACTTTTTTTACTGTTATTATGATTATTGTTATTGTAGGTAGAATTGCTAATGCAAGCTGATAATATTAGAATTGAAAATAAGAGCAATGTAATAAACAACATATTTTTTTTCATGCTTCTGCCTTCTTTCTATTTTTCAATGGTGTAGAGGAATGCTATTAAGTGTTAAGATAATGGCAACGGTCATAGCATTTGAATTGTACCGGTTCAACAGAAGCATCAAGTTTCTTCATTTGAACCCCCTGTTTTGTTAAATAGCTCAATAGCTTCGGTAAATATTTCGCAGTTTTGGATTGATCATGCAACAACACAACTGGTGTGGCACCATTTCCTTCCAATGATTGAATTTGATAAATAAGATTTTCTACATACTTCCCGTCTGTCAGGTCCCAGTCACGGCTATCGATGTTCCAATCCCACAATTCGTAGCCTTGTGCATTCAGAGCTTTTCTGAACGGTTTGGTCAAATACGGTACACTTCCATACGGAGTACGAATTAGTACGGAACGAATTCCGGTAATACTTTCAAGTACTTTTTGAGCTTCCTTCATTTCACCGAGAACCTTTTGTTTGGAATGGTAAAAGTGATTGACATCATGTGTTACACCATGTAACCCAACGCCATGCCCCTCCTCAACCATCTGTTTTACTGCATTAGGACGCTCCTTCATATGAGGTGAAAGCATAAAAAACGTCGCTTTAGCATGATGTTTTTGTAAGATTTCAAGGATATCGTCTGTTGCGGAAGTTGGACCGTCATCAAATGTTAAATAAACGACTTTTCCGTCATCTCTTTTTGAATTGGTTAGCGTTGATTCTAATGTCCTTTTTTGCTCATTAGCTACTTCATTTTTTACACCTTCTTCTATCTCTTTCATTGGAGAAGGAGAAGTAAATGTGCCAATAAGAAAGATTGATAGGAAAGTAGTTACTGATAGGAGTCTCAATCGTATGAGTGTTTTCCTTTTTAACTTATTAATTGTATGATTTCTCCGATCTTTCTGCTGTAATGCCAAAGTTAATCTATCCCTTCTTTTTCAATGCATCTTTGTACTATTTAAAGATTACTAGAGAGAGATAAAGGTTAGGTGAAGATAATATTGATATCATTTAAAGAATTAAAAAATAGGGACAGACCTCTGAAATGTGAGTTTGTTTATAAGCTGACATTAAAAATCCGATAGTCCAATACCCGTGGTATAACGGCCATTAGACTGTCGGATTTCAAACAATAATTGAAACTTCAATTAGGGATTAATCAATAAAATGTAAATATCAGGGTAACGGTGAAATGGTTCAGGTTGGACAGATGACTTGCACCGTGTTATTCCTTATTAATGGTAGAGCATGTTGTACTCTTGGAACGGAAGATTTTCTTCCCTATACTTCCTACCGTTCCGTAACGGATTGGTTGCTCTATAAATCGCCAAGAAATCGAAGCGACCAGGAGAATAATTACCATTTGTATGAAAATACTAGCTATGGAATTTTCCCCTCCTGACACAGGAAAGAACAAAACTAATATAGGGTAATGCCAAATATAAATTCCATAGGAACGAACACCGAACCAACGCAACAGCTTGCATCCTAAAACACGACTAATCCAAGTTGATGGGTGAACCGCTGCGGCTACTATTGCAGCTGCCGCAATACACTGAAGTACCATTCCGCCGCGGTAAAGAAAAACCTCATATTGATTGGTCTCGTATATCATCCAAATCAGAATAGCAAGACTAGTTGTCCCAACTATGTCCAATAAAATACGCAGGCATTTGTTATCAGCAATCTTCCCCATAAACATTTGGCTAGGCAGACATAACGCAAGTGTCACTCCAATCAGCAGAGCAAACGCACGAGTATCTGTCCCGAAATAAACCCTGCTTGTATCCATTAACCCCGGTTGATAGAGGAATCCCATTCCAAGTGCGGAAACCAATACACCGATGAGGATGATCCCAATAAGAAGCTTGCGTTTGTGAACGAAACGGAGCCCCAGTAAGAGCAAAAATGGCCAAGCCAGATAAAACTGCTCCTCGACAGCCAGGGACCAGAAATGTAATAGAGGTGAAGGTTGTCCAAAATTGGAAAAATAGCCAACATCGTTAAAAATGAACCACCAATTAGCCACATAAAAAAATGAAGCTAGCCAATCGCCCCAGAGGTTAGCTAATTCGGAAAAGTTAAACAGGATCATCCATACCGCCACCACTATCAATACTAGAAGCTGTCCTGGTAGCAGGCGTCTAGCGCGTCTGATCCAAAAATTACGCAAATTTATCTGTCCTGAATTCACCCATTCGATAATCAGTAGATCTGTAATGAGATATCCAGATAAGACAAAAAATACACCTACGCCTAAAAAACCTCCAGAAGCCCATCCTAAATTGAGATGATAAGCAATCACTGCAAATACAGCGAACGCTCGTATCCCATCTAACCCTGGCATATAACGGCTTTTCTTGGTTTCATTGGAGGCCACTTCCACCTTATACTTCATTGCGCACTCCTTCATTGTTTTTAGAGGAGTGGATATCCTTTTTAATATGGTTCAGTAAAAGAGGATAAAAATTCTCCTTAAAATGTATACCATCCTTTATATACAGATTCTGATGTTTTTCAAATATAGGAGACAAATCAATGTAATCGACCTTCTCTGTTACTGCCATCTTTTCAAGCGCCTTATTATAATCCGGTATATTTTTATAACGTGGTTCTCCCTCCATTGCTTCTTTCGTCACTGGGGGAACCGATAAGATATGAATCTTCACTTTCGGCAGTTTTCCCTTTATTTTTTTTATTAATTTAGCGTAATTCTTCAATGAATCTTCCTTAGGATTGTCGATAGGCATCAACAAGTCATCTGACCCCAACATGATAAATACATTTTCAGGTTTCTTATTCGCTATTTTATCAACTTCTTCTAGGGCGAATAGAGCAGTGGCCCCTGCATTACTAATAACATTAGAGTCCTTTATCACATCAGATAATCCTATTAAAAGCGAATCACCCAAAAAAACACTTTTATTATAAAAAGATTTATACTGGTCCTTCGCATCGTCAGTAACGGTTTGTTTTTCATCTTGTATGCTTCCACAGGCTGCAGCGAATATTGCGAGGATTCCAATAAGCACACCCAGAAATATTTTTTTGGTCATGTCAATATACCTCCTGATTTTTGGATTAAACTTTTTTCTACATCGGGAGACAGAGTAAGTATTCCTTGAACCGTATAGCTACTTTCCTTTCCCTCCATCTCCTGTATAGAAAGATTAATAGAGAGAGATAAAGATTAGGTAAAGATAATATCGATATCAATTAAAGAATTACAAATGTGTTGTGACTAGAATTATTATGTCTATTAGCATACAAAAAAGCCATCCGTTCAACACCTTCAATAAAGGCCCATTGAACGGACAGCTCAAATAAATTAAAAATTTAATCATTCCTCAAGTTCGGTAGAATGAAAAAGTTTCTTAATAAAATTTCTACTCTTTTTTGTTCAAATAAAAGAAAAACAACACTCCATCTTCTGTATTCGATACACCATACTCCGCGCCATGCAGCTCTAAAATATTCTTCGAAATAGCAAGCCCCAGTCCCGTTCCACCTTTCGAACGCCTGCGAGACGTATCGCCACGATAAAAACGATCCCATATTTTCTCTAAATGTTCCTGTGCGATATGTGCCCCTTGATTTTCCACACATACTTTTACATGCTCATTTTCTTCTATTGTGGAAATAATAATACTTTTATTTTCTGGTGTGTAACGAATCGCATTGGTAATAAAGTTCGTAATAACTTGTTCAATTCGATGTTGATTTGCAACTACCTTAACCTTAGATAATTGTTTATGAACACGTAACTGCTTGTTCGTTATGTCTAAAGCTAATTGCTCACATATATACTCAATGACCTGGTCAATATAGAAGACATCCATTTCCATTTTATACGTACCAGACTCAAATTTTGCTAATTCGAGCATATCAACAATGAGCATATCCATTTTATCTACTTCTTTTGCCATTGCTTTAAAATAATAATCTTTTTTATTACTAGCAACACCATCTTCTAAAATGGAGATGCAACTCTTCATAATACTTAAAGGCGTCTTTAATTCATGTGAAACACCGGAAATAAATTCTTTACGTGTATTTTCTAATTGTTTTTCTTTCTCAATATCTTGTTGCAATTGATTAATATACGAATGCAAAGTAGTAGAGAGTGTATTAATATTGTGTGATAAAGTACCAATTTCATCTTTTGATGTAACGGGTATTGTCTCTGAAAAATCCAAGTTTGCAATCTTGTTTGTAGTATCGTTTATTTGTAACAATGGTTTAGCGATCTTTTTTGAATAATAAAATGATGCCAGAACACTAAGAAGTAATACAAATATAATTAAGTATACATAATAATCTTCTAACATTTGTACAGCTTCATCCACTGGTTGTAATGATGTCATAGCAAAAATATAAATTGTTTCACCCGTCGTATCTTTTATAGGCCTAATAAATATTTTGTAATTAATATTATTTTCCTCATAGTCCAATGTTTCAGCATAGCTATTATGATTTTCCTTTAATATTAAGTTTACTTGAAATTGTTTTATTCTTTCGATAAACACACGATTGGTATAAATGTTTGAACCTAAGGTCTCTAATGGTAATTGTAATTTCTTAATCTTTCCCGTTAAATATATCTGCGAGCTGCCTTTTGGAGAAGGTTCTGTTGCAGCTCTTTTGCCATATAACTTTTTTGATAGTTGCATATTCTCTAATGTAAAATTCCTATTATCTACCGTTAAAATAGCAGGAACTACTGTATCATCTATTTTTATTCCATCAATACTAATACGACTTCCCTCTTCTAAATTAAATCTCACTCTTTGCAAATCTTCTAAACCAATGAAGCTATACAATGGGATGTTAATTACACGATTAGAGAAATCCTTATTTCGAAAAGAATCTAATTGAATTTTTACAGAAAAATCATTTGCGTATTTCATATTTCCTACACTATCTAATGTTGTAATCCACGTCGTATTTTCTTGGTAGAAATCCTGCTCAAGCTTTTGAATTGTTTGTACATCTCCTCCAGCCTTTATGTACTCTTTCTTAAAAGATTGAATGCTCGTTTCAATATCATTTACCTTTTGGTTTGCATAATATTGCTTAAAAAATATGGTTTGTCCAATAAAAATAGTTGCCAAAATGAGCATACATAATAGTGTTGTTAGCATAAATAATTTTGATACAATTCCTTTTTTCATGCGTTGCCCTCAAATTTATAACCAGCTCGAATAACAGTTACAATACTATTTGCTTTATTACCTAATTTATGACGTAAATTACGGATATGACTATTGACTGTGCGATCATCACCAGTAAATTCATAACCCCAAATTTTAGTGATTAGTTGTTCTCTCGTAATAATAATCCCTGGATTTTGCATCAAATAGGTTAATATTTCAAATTCTGTGTGAGTCAAACTTATATTTTCTCCATCTACTGTCACTTTACGTGAAGGGAAATGGACATGGATACCACTACTAATTAAGGTATCTTCATTAGATAACTTACCTGCAGGAGAATATCGACTATCCAATAATCGTTTTACCCTTGCCAATAAAATGGGTGGACTGTATGGTTTTGTAACATAATCATCAGCACCTAATTCAAAACCAAGTAACGTATCGTCTTCATCCGCACGAGCTGTCAACATAATAAGAGGCACATTGGATGTTTTGCGAATTCGTCTACAAACAGACCATCCATCTAACTCTGGCAACATAATATCTAGAATAATTAAATGTACTTCATGTTCTTCAAATATAGCTAAAGCTTCACTTCCATCTACTGCTTCTAATACTTCATGTCCCGCGTTCAATAAATAATCTTTCACTATTTCACGTAAAATGTCTTCATCTTCTACAATCAAAATTGTTTTTTGCATTTTTCTCCCTCGCAATTTCTAAAAGGTTAGTACCTATGAAAGAATATCATAACGATGTAAAGATGAGATAAAGATATTCACTTGATATCATTCGTGATAAACCCTCTTTAGGGATCGTTGACAATTATTTTCCACATCCTACATTTTTATTTTACCCATACAAAAACAACATTAGAAGACGGGACAAAGAGGCTGGGACAAAAGTATTTTAGTCAAAGAAAAAAACCGAACTATGATTCAAGAATTCTTCCGCTAGAATTCGAATTAGTTCGGATTTTTCTTTTTTATAAACTCCCCTATTATGAAATCATTCGTCTTTAGAACCAAGGGGTTTAGTTATGTCCCAGCCTCTTTTAATTATCCAGTGAACCGCATCCGATGTTATACACACAAATAAGTTATAGAGAGAAAAATGAGAAAAGCGATTATCCACTATAACTTTTAAAGGTCTCTAAGGGTAAAGGAATAGCTCGTTCAGTAATCCCACTGGAAATCAATAAGAGTCCCAAATCGTGTTGCTTTAATTTAATCAGAAGTAACTATTCCCCTTTTCCCTCTCTCCATTCTGCTACATACTCTTCTAATACATTTTTCAGTTCTTCGCCTATACGTGAGTAGGCTTCATCGTTTAGGTTGGCAAGTGACACGCGGATGGACCATTCTGGTGCTAGAAATCCTTCTCCATTTAATAGTACAATTGATGATTTTTCGGCTAGGCGGTATAAAATATCTACCGGTTTATAATTCTTTTTAAGGTAATCTGTGAATCCTTTTTCAAAATGATGATTACACCAGATTTCTAAATCGATTTCTGTATAATAATCTGCATCGTTTGGTAAATGCTTCTTCGGTAAACCTAGACCTTCATATAACAGATTCATTCTTCGATGCAAAATGTCCGTTGTTTTTTGTTTGTATTCATCATTGGTATCGAGCATAGCAAAAATGGAGAATAACGCCATTTGTACCTGTTGTGGTGTCGATAGTCCAGCTGTGTGATTCATCGCAACGTCTCTACTGTCCGCTACCATTCGATCGATAAACTTCAGGTTTTCTGGATCCCGTGTAAGGGAAGCATACCTTTTATTTAGAATTTCTTTCTCTTCCTCTGGTAACGCCTTAATTAAATGATCAAAGACATTGCTTTCGTTTATAGCAATTGTCCCTAGGCGCCAACCCGTCACACCAAAATACTTAGAAAATGAATACACACCAATTGTATTAAAAGGTAAATCCACCATTAGCGAACGAAACCCTTCAACAAAAGTACCGTACACATCATCAGAAATAATCATAAGATTCGGATTATCTTGTTTTACAATTTGAACAATTTGTTCAATGGATTCTTTTTTTATCGAAACGGATGGTGGATTGCTCGGGTTAACTAGAAACAGTGCCTTGATGTCCTTATCCTTTAACTTTTCTAATTCCTCATCAGGATATTGCCACGTATGATGTCCTTCATCATCTTTTTCCGTTGCATTAATTTTAACCATTTCGTAATCATTGTTAGGGAGCTCTGGAATCTCTATGTAAGGGGGAAAAATCGGAACCATCACTGCTATTTTAGAACCCTTAGGTAGTAAGTGATTTTTATATAACGTTTCAAATATATAGCACATCGCTGCCGTTGCCCCTTCCACAGCAAATAAATCAAACGTGCCACATGACGTATCTTGACCGCACAGCTCTTTAGATAAAAAATCATGCACAACTTGTTCTGTTCTAACAAGCATCCGATCCGGATTAGGATAGTTATCACCAATGATTCCATCTACCAATTCATAGACCCATTTATCTGGTTCAAACTGTTTTTTATTCATGCCGTAATCAATGATTTCTTTTAGCAATTGAATTCCTGGAACTTGCTGATTTTCCTTAACATATGTATGAAATCGTTCTGCAATTCCTATACGGCTCGGCATGCCAGCTAAATCGCCTTCATTCCATACTCTCCTTGATTCTGTAATAGCAAATTGTCCAAGCGCAAAAAACGCTTCTCGCGGTGTAGCTGCAATCCAATTGGGGTTACCACGACCTGCATCTAGCATGGTTCTCGTAATTCTCATTTTTCCTTTCGCAAGATCAATGAGTTTGTCTTTTATTTCAAACGGACTTATTTTCTCTAGCTCACGACTTTCCTTTTTTAGTTCATCCATAAACATCCTCCTACACAACATGCTGTCTTCTTAGTAAAAGTATTCCGCAATTGGATGGGGAATATTATTGGAGGAAGCACGGTGATAGTTCTCTTGCTTCATTGAAGCGGAAGAACCGTCACCGTGCTTCCTGTCACCGTACTTCCTCTATGAGCTCTTTTCTTCACAAATTGATTAATATTCGGTACCATTAATATACAATAAAAGAAGGGAGAAGATAGAATGTCTAAACGAATTGCAGTACTTGTTACCGATATGGTGGAAGAAATAGAATTAACAGATCCTGTGAAAGCTTATGAAGAAGCTGGGCATACAGCAGAAATTATTAGTGATGAAGCAGGAAAAACTATTAAAGGGAAAAACGGAGATGAACTAAAAGCAGATAAAGGAATTGATGAAGTTAATGCTAGTGACTATGATGCATTACTAGTTCCTGGTGGATTCTCCCCAGATTTACTCCGTATTAACCCAAAAAATGGAGCTTTTGCAAAAGCGTTTATGGAAGCAGAAAAGCCAGTATTCGCAATCTGTCATGGTCCTCAATTCTTAGTTGAAACAGACCTATTAAAAGGAAAAGAGTTAACAAGCTTTGTTTCTGTTAGAAAAGATTTAGAGAATGCAGGAGCAGTTGTTAAAGAGGAAGAGGTTGTTGTGGATGGTAATCTCGTTACAAGTAGAACACCCGATGACCTACCTGCTTTCAACCGTGAATCATTAAAATTACTGAAATAATTCCTAATAAAACAGGCGGCATCTGCTATTGATAAGCAGATACCGCCTGTTTTTATATGACCCTAACTATCTAAGTTCTCGCTCCTTCAATAATATAAACATTTTTCATGTTCTTCCTCCTACTTTCTTTATCAAAAGTAGTGCAATTGCCTATTTATATCCGCACGAATTAAAACGCTATCTAGTTAAAAGGCACTTACATGTGTAAATCAATCATTTACACTTAACGTTGGAGTACTAGATTGAAAGTTTTTTGAAATTAAAAACAAAATCTCAATCGACAATAACAAAAAACCTAGTGGTACAAAGTAAAGGATAGGATAATAGGTAATAATCGTACCTTTCATGCTGAAACCAAGAGCTTCCTGGGTACCAATTAACGCATACTGAAGGCCATAAAAAGTTAGCATAAAAAAGAGTATGAACTCTACTATCAATAGCGCAATGAAAATATTCCGTTGAAACCTATTTTTTAGTTTCACAACCAACATCTCAATCCTCGGCATGATACCAGAACTATACGCATAGGCCAGCCCCGGAAAAAAGGCTAATGGCATAAGAAAATATTGTGTAATTTCATAACTACCTAGTAAGCTAGCATTCAATAGATTCCGTAGCACAACATCGGCAACAATAAATAACATCATCAAAAATATCGTAATGCCACTTAAAATTAGCCCACCAATTTTGACTTTTTCAAAGATCTTATAGGCTCTATTCAAAGGAATCCCCCCCTGTATTAAAAGTATAGAGTTGTCATTTTTGCATTTTTCACATCAAACTAGGGAGCCAAGTAACAAGACCTGGAAACAGAATCAATAAACCACAAACTACAACCGCTAATACAACAGCCATGATCATCGATTGGCGGAACAATCTTTCAATAGGGATGCCTGTGACACCGGAAACAGCGAAAACACTAAGTCCTACAGGAGGTGTTAAAAGACCGATTGTACAAATAACCGACACCAGAATACCAAACCATAATAGATCTACATTCATCTCTTGAACAATCGGTAATAATACTGGTGTAGCCATAATAATCACCGCTCCTCCTTCAATAAACATGAAGAGGATGAAATAGATAAGGGATAATAAAATTAACACAGCCACTGGGAAGTCAATAAGTGGTCCTAATGCACCAATTAACTCTTTTGGAAGCTGAGAGACGGTAATAAAACGTCCAAAAATTTGGGCTGTGATCATGATTAGTAAAACCATTGACGTAATTTTTACCGTTTCTGCAAATGATTCAACAAAAAAAGCCTTATTCACTTTCCCTAAAAAGAGTGCCGTTAAAAATCCAACAAACGCACCGACTGCACCAGCTTCTGTTGGCGTAAATATCCCCGAATAAATACCGCCAAAAATAACGACGACCATGATTAAACCAATCATCATGACAAAAAGAGAACGAGATAGCGTCAATCGTTGCTGCGCCTCTTCTTCCTCTTCTGTTTCCTTCGCTAACCCAGCCGCGGTTTCGTCCCCTCGATAATGCATAACAAGCATGACTCCAATAATGACGATTGTCATAATAATCCCCGGTATAATGGCCGCAATAAAAAGAGTGCCTATTGGTGTTTCTGTTACCACCCCATATAAAATCAGGATGATGCTAGGTGGGATGATTCCAGATAAGGAGCCTGCAGCAGCAATCGTGGACCCTGCCACATCATCACGAAACCCACGTTTCCTTAACTCCGGAACCGCTACTTGACCTAAGGCAGCGGAAGAACCCGTGGTCGATCCGGATACCGCCCCGAGAAATGAACCAATAATAACCGTTAGTACACCTAATAGTCCTGACTTCCCCTTCGATAACGTAAAGACCATCGAATACATATCACGGACGATTCCAGATTTCACAACAAACTGTGCCATTAAAACAAATAGAGGGATCGTTGTTAACGTATAGCTTGCAACTTGTTTATAAGGATTACTTTGTAAAAAAGAAGTGATGTAGGTTGGACCCTCTAACAAGATAATGCCAATGATTCCTATACTGAGTAGTACCGAATGAACGTGGAGCCCTAAGAATAGAAACAGTCCGAAAAGGAATAGCATCAAAATATAAAATACTTCGATTGGCATAGTTACACTCCCTTCAATTGAAAATGGAAGGGAAAGGGTTACCCCCTACCCTTCTAAACATTTTATTCAATTTCCATGATTGCCTCTGGTACCTTACCACCTTGCTCGACAATTAAATCTCTCCATAACTTCGCGATTTCTTTCCCTGGTTGTCCATTCGCTTCCGTTTGTTCAATCCATTGGAACCAAGTGTCTTCTATCCCCTTTATCAGTAGTTCTTTTGCCTCCGGATCAAGGTCATCTATCGTTTCAAAAACAGCCCCTTTATCTTTTGCATATGCTCGGTTTTCTTCGGAACGATCCATCCATAGTTGCGCCCCTTCCAAAATTTGCTCATAAGATGTTTCTTCCATTATCTTCTGAATATCTTCCGGTAAACGATTCCAATTTTCTTCTGTCATCGCCCACATGCCCGTATAGTGACCAAGATTGATTCCCTCAAGTGTATAATTAAAAACATCTTGCATTCCGTACCCAGTCCAGTCCGCAATACTAAAGAAACTTCCATCGAATGCTCCACGATTAATTGCATCAAACATATCGGCAGACGGCATAGAAATTGTATTGATGCCTACATTTTTCGCAAAAATTTCGTGAACCCTCGATGGGGAGCGGAGTGATACTTCTTTAAAATCACTCACAGTCTCAAATGAATAGTCTTTTGTGGAAATGACATACTGTTCTGTTGTCGGCGTCGCAAATACCTTTAATCCTTTTGATTGATATTCCAATTCATTAAAAGACTTTCCATCTACTAACTCACGGTCACTTTTGACAAGTTCTGCATAAGCCTTGGTTGCAAGCACCGTATCGGAATCTAGTAGTGGCAGCATCGTTACTTCACTTAACGGAAAACGTTGCGGGTCATACAATGGCCAAAGTGGTGCCGCAATATCAATCGTCCCATTTTCTAATGATTGGAATTCTTCATTGACAGGAATAAGCTCTTGGTTGGCATAAGATTCAAATTTCACGCGGCCATCTGTCTTTTCTTCCACTTTTTCCATCCAAGGCTTAAAATAGCCTTCCCACCAGCCGTTTTGTGTACTTAATGCGGAAGAAAGTTTCAAGACAATCGTTTCTTTACCGCTTTTATCTGTACTTCCCGAATCAGAGCCACTGCTAGGTTGTTGGACACAACCCGCAATCAAAATTGCCACCATCATGAACGAAAATAACGTCTTCCGCTTCTTCATACTGTTCACTCCCATAACATTTTTATATGGTTCAGAAGAAAAATAAAGTGCTTTCAAAACCTGAATAATATTACTAGAATTCTATAAAGTTAAGCGTATAATTCTCTCAATTTACCCTTTACTATTTTTCCTGAACTCGTTTTTGGAAATTCTTCGACAATCTCAAACTGGGAAGGTACTTTATAAGTTGCTAGCCTCTCTTTACAAAATGCTCTTAGTTCGTCAATGATATTTTCATTATATTCTGACTTTAAGGTTAATACTGCTTTGACTAATTCTCCTCTTTCTTCGTCTGGGCACCCTATAACAGCCACTTCCAGTACGGCTGGATGCTGATATAACACTTCCTCTACTTCCCTTGGGTAAACGTTAAAACCTGAACGAATAATCATATCTTTCTTTCGATCAACAATATATAAATAACCATCTTTATCTTGTTTGGCTACATCACCTGTTCTAAACCATCCATCTACAAAAGCGGTCTCATTTGCTTCCTTGCGGTTTAAATATCCCTTGGTTACATTCGGCCCTTGCACGGCAAGTTCACCTGTTTCTCCAACCGGGACTTCCTCCAACTGGTCATTGATAATTTTGACCTTAACGTCCTTTATTGGGAGTCCAATACTTCCTATCTTTTTCTTTCCGTACGGCGGGTTCATTGATACAACTGGAGAACATTCTGTCAAACCATATCCTTCTACGATTTCAAAGCCAAATGTCTCCACCCACTTGTTAAAAATATGTTCTGGTAAGGGAGAAGCGCCAGTATAAGCAAACCTTAATTTTACTTGATAGTTTTTAACATTAGGATCATTTAACATGTACGTATACATGGTTGGTGGCCCAAAAAAGAAGGTAATCTCCTGTTCTTCCATTGTGCCTAACGTTTTAGCACTTGAATGCCACCTTGGGAGCATATAACTGTACCCACCGGCGTACAGAGTGGGATTCAAACAATTTGATTGAGCTGCGATATGTGTTAAAGGCGGTACAATTAAGGTCCGGTCGTCCACATTTAAGTCAAATGCTTCCGCAAATGTTCTCACGTTAGAATATAAATTATGATGTGTGAGAACCGCCCCCTTTGGTAAACCAGTGGTTCCGGAAGTATATAAAATCGTACAATCCTCAGCCGTATCACTAGCATTTACTAACCGTTCTGCAGGTCCTGCTTGCAATAGGTCTCCTAAGGATTGATCATCGGTGATTAAGTATTTAGGACGAAAATAAAGCTCTGTTTTCATCAGTATGTTACTGACCGATTTATTCGTAATAATGATTTTAGGATTGCAATCATTTAGAATGATTCCAAATTCTCTTGATGTAAGAGCTGGGTTTATCGGAACGTTTGTAGCGCCTACACGCATACATGCATAATAACTAATGACGAATTCTGGGCAATTATCGAGCAGAATGGCAATACGGTCTCCTTTTCTAATGCCATTCAAGTAAAATTGGTTCGCAAGCTTTTGCACTTTTTCATTTAGTTCCCTGTACGTATAAGAACCCATATCCCATCCAATTGCCAATCTGTCTGGATATTATGAGCATGCTCTTGAAGTTTGAGGTCTAAATTCAATCTGCATCACTTCCTTTAGACATTTCTCTATTTTATTTTCCTGTAAAGTTCGGTTTTCTTTTTTCAAGAAAAGCATGAACCCCTTCTTTGGCATCCTCACTAACAAACATCTCTGCAAATAATTCCATTTCATAACGAAGTCCCTCTGCTAATGGAAGATTGCTTCCATGCTGAATGGTTTTCTTAATATTTTGGAGGGCCACCTTTGGTTTTTGCTCCAGTTTTTTTGCCCAGTTCATTGCCACTTCATCCACCGTCCCGGCCGCTACCACTTCGTTTACAAGTCCGTATTGCTTCGCTTCCTCGGCATTGATTGGAGTTCCAAACATAATCATTTCCATCGCTTTTGATTTTCCTACTAATCTCGGAAGACGCTGCGTTCCCCCTGCTCCAGGGAAAATTCCTAAATTTATCTCCGGCAGCCCCATTTTGGTGGTATCATCACAAATTCTAAAATCACATGCAAGTGCTAGTTCTAAACCTCCCCCTAGCACATGCCCTTTCATCGCTGCAATGACCGGGATCGATAACTGGTTTAACAACTCAAAAGCTTTATGAAACCCAGCCGTTAACGATATATCCTTTTTCCCAAGCCTAGACACAAACTGAGTGATATCGGCACCTGCGGAAAATGCTTTCTCTCCTACTCCCTTAACAACTAACACATGGACTTCTTTGTTCCGATATACGGCTTCTAAAAAGGTAATCATTTTTTCAAAGATTGCCGGATTCAGAGGGTTATAGGGTGGTCTATTAATCTCTATCATGGCTATTTTTCCTTCAATGCTACATAAGAGAACATCTTCCACTACTTTTCTACCTCCCTAGCTATAAGAATAAAATCCTTGTCCTGTTTTCCTTCCTAAATCCCCAGCTTCTACCATCTTTTTCAATAATGGGCAAGGGCGGTACTTTGGATCATTAAACCCTTCATACAATGCTTCCATAGCCCATAGTGCCGTATCGATTCCAGCCATATCGATTGTTTTTAAAGGTCCCATGGTATGTCCGTAGCCGTCAATAAAACCTTGATCGATTTCTTCAGGAGTACCGACACCCTCCATCACCGCAAAACAAGCTTCATTGACCATTGGCAACCAAATACGATTCATGAGAAAGCCTGGGAAATCTTTTTCAGCAGTGATCATCCTTTTTCCTAATTTCTCTCCCACTTCCCTTGCAAATTCATACGTTTGCGTAGAGGTTTTATAGCCTTTGACAAGTTCAAGTAACGGCATCATCGGAACTGGACTAAAGAAATGCATCCCAATTACCTTTTCCGGCCTTGATGTAACGCTAGCAATTTTTGTAATGGATAATGAAGAAGTATTGGTGGCAAGTAAACAATCGTCTTTCGCTAATTGGTCAAGTTTTTTGAACGTTTCCTTTTTTAGTTCTACCCTTTCCGGTACAGCTTCAATGATGACATCTGCTTGCGAAACAGATTCCCAATTGGAAGAATAGGCAAGGTTCGCCAATACGCCTTCATGGTCTTGAATCAAATTCTTTTGAGCAAATTTGTGAACAGAATCTGTAATTCTTTTTTTAGCTTTTTTAAGCGATTCTTCGGATACATCAATAATAGTTACTTTCATGCCAGCTTGGGCAGCAACTTGCCCAATGCCGGAACCCATTAATCCCCCGCCAATCACTGTTACGTTCATTTTTCCCCAGCTCCTTTTTTATAACATCTCATAAAATAGCCACACGTTATTAGCTCATTGCTTCAGCCAGCAATTGCTTAGCAATAATGATTCTTTGAATTTGATTTGTTCCCTCATAGATTTGTGTAATTTTCGCATCGCGCATCATTCTTTCTACCGGGTAATCTTTTACATAACCATAACCACCAAGTAACTGGACGGCATTTGTTGTGACTTCCATCGCCGTATCTGACGCAAAGCATTTGGCCATTGACGAGTTGGCTATGACGGTAGGGTCCTTTTTATCCAGCATCATTGCTGCCTTTAAAACTAGTAATCTAGATGCCTCAATTTTCATTGCCATATCCGCGAGCGTGGATTGGACCATCTGAAAATGATGCAAAGGCTTGTTAAATTGTTTTCTCTCCATTACATAGTTTAGACAATGCTCATAAGCTCCTTTCGCAATTCCAGTGGCTTGAGCACCAACTACAGGCCTTGTTTCATTAAAAACATTCATTAAGACTTTAAAGCCTTCTCCTTCTTCACCAATTCTATTTTCTATCGGTACGATCACGTTTTCTAAAAACACTTCCCTGGTAACGGACCCTCTGATTCCCATTTTTTCTTCTTTCTTCCCGAATGTCAGACCCGGGGTGCCTTTCTCGACAATGATTAAGGAAACCCCTTCCGTGCGGCTTTCAGAAGTTCTTGCTACAAATACATAGATTTCTGATTCCCCCGCATTCGTGATGAATACTTTATGGCCATTTAAACGATACGTGTCCCCTTCCCGAACGGCTGTTGTTTTTACACTTGAAACATCAGACCCTGCCCCGGGTTCCGTTATTCCAAAGGATCCGAGCACTTGACCTGTTGCAAGTGGTGGAACATATTTTTTCTTTTGAGATTCTGTCCCCGCAATCAAGAATGGAGCCAAGGTTAAAGCTTGTGTCGACAAGGATACAGATGTGGATGCGCATGCTGAGGCAATCTCCTCCACAACAGCGACATGGCTAACCATATCCGACCCTACTCCTCCATATTCTTCAGGAACATGGATTCCAAAAAAGCCATTTTCAGCTAAGACGTTTAAACTTTCCCAAGGAGTTTCCCCCTTTTCATCGACCTCTTTGGCACGTGGTGCAATTACCTCTTTGGCAATCTTCCTAGCGACACTTTGAATCATATTATGTTGTTCTGTAAGCAGCATCACTGTCCCTCCGTTTCATTCATTCTTAAAAATAGGATTTCTATTTTCTAAAAAAGCCCCCATCCCTTCCACTGAGTCAGGGTAATCAAATAATAATGAAAACGCATATATTTCTTGTTCTACATTCTCCTGATAATTTACTGGCCAATGCTTTCTATTAATAAGCTTTTTTGCTGTGGCAATTGCTAATTTACTTTTCATAGCTAAAGTATTTGCCAAAGAAATCGCGTTTTCTAAAGGGTCTTCAACGATATCACTAACGATTTTAAATTCAAGTGCTTTTATTGCCGAAATCATTTCTCCAGTAAAAATCATTTTGCTAGCATTTGATTTTCCTACGATTTCCGTTATTCTTGAAATTCCTCCGCCACCTGGAATGATTCCAAAATTCACCTCTGGAAGACCAAACATCGCATTCTCCCCAGCAAGGCGAATATCACAAACAAGCGCTAATTCCAACCCTCCTCCGAGACAATATCCGTTAATAGCAGCTATATATGGTTTTGCTGAATGAACCACAAGCTTTTGAAGCGCTTTCATTTTTTCGGCGCTTTCATATGCCTCTGAAACGGATATACCGGTTAGCTCTTTAATTTCTGCACCTGCTATAAAGGTTTCTTCATCCCCAGTAAGAATAATGCAGGCTACTTCTTTATCTTCGTTTAGTTTTTCGAAAGCTTTGATCAGTTCTTGCACTAAATTGGCATGAAGAAATTTACGCGATTGCTTATGGTTCATTTTTACAATTGCTACATTCTTATCTGTTACTGTTATAGAAAGGTGCTTATATGCTTTCATTTTCCCTCCTCCACCCCTTTAATGTTTCTATACAATAACTATGCAATTCCCATGCCAAGCTTTAAAAGTTTAATTAAGCAGGGTTTTCAACGCACCTCCAATAAAATTGGTGATAAAATTCACCATTTTACAAAGAAAAAATTCACCACCCTTTGTTTATAAATAAAAACCGGTGAAAATTATCACCAGTTTTTTAGATTCCTAACTTTTTAATTTTCTTTACAAGCGTAGAATGGTCTACCTTCAAATACTTTGCTGCCTCACGAATCGACCTGTAACGGTTCAAGGCGAGTTTTATCATCTTTCTTTCTGACCTTTCCCTTAATTGCTTTAATGGGATAATTTCGTCTTCTATTTCCGTGGTGTTCTCTTTTATCATTTCCTTTGGTAAGTCAAATAATCTAATTTCCTCCGTTTCCGAAAGGATGACTAATTGTTCCATCGTGTTTTCTAATTGACGGACATTACCAGGCCAAGAGTATTCGCATAAGACACGTTTAGCATCGTCTGAAATATGTTTGTTTGTGGAGTACTTTACATTGTATTTGCTTAAAAAATGTTGACTCAATGGAGGGATATCTTCTTTCCTATCTCTTAATGGAGGAATTTTGATTGGAATAACATTTAACCTATAATATAAATCTTCTCTAAATTTACCTTGTTCCACTAGCTTCTTTAGGTCTCGGTTCGTAGCGGCTAAAAAGCGAATATCAAGCTTTTTGGTACTTGTTCCTCCAACCCTAGTGATCTCTTTCGTTTGGATGACTCTAAGTAGCTTGACTTGTAGATGCAAAGGCATTTCACCAATTTCGTCTAAAAGAACCGTGCCGCCATTGGCCACCTCCAATAATCCTGGTTTTGCCGTTACCGCTCCTGTAAACGCTCCCTTTTCGTAACCAAAAAGTTCCGCCTCCATTAATGACTCGGGAATGGCACCACAATTAATCTGGATATATGGCTCATTATTTCGATTACTTATTTTATGAATCGTTTTCGAAATCACTTCTTTGCCAACTCCTGACTCCCCTATAATAAGCAGGATGGCTTCTGTTTTAGCAACCTTGGCAACCTTTTCTTTTAAGGCCTTGGTCTTGTAAGAGCTCCCAATCCAATCCTCTGTTTTTAATAATTGGGCACGTAGCTGTTGTAGCTCAGAATAATTAATATTTAGTTGATTATGGTGTTCTTTATGTAATCCATTTAACGATGATAATTCACGATAATTGGAAACGTAGCATATAATTTCGCCGGAATTGTTAAAAACCGGTTTACTCGTTATAAATATTTCAACGCCAGTACATAATTTCTGTGAAATCGTTAATGGATCCTTTTTTAAGACCTTCATCGATTGACTAATAATGATCCCTGCTTCTTCCATTTCCTTCGCTGTTTTCCCGACTATTTCATCGTTTGAAATTCCCGATATGGTTTCTACTGCTTGGTTAGCATAAAAAATCCGACCTGATGGATCTGCTAATAAAAAACCTTCATAGGATTGTTTCACTGCTTCGAGTAGAAACTCTTGTTTCGCCAGTGATACCGATAAAGAGCTCATCTTTCCACATCCTTCCGATAGCTTACGTTTTAATAACTTCCCCTATCACTATATAAATCGGTATGATTTTTTATAAAAACCTTAGCTGTTTTTCAAACCCATCTTACATCCTTCTCTAAGTACACATAGCTTTTACTACTAAATTCGTACTATCGCTCTATTAATATATATTCTAACTCTTTTAATAAGATGAAAATATTCGTTGGTTATTTGGATGGACTAGTATTTTTATCCACCTAAGATGACTTAAATAATCATCAGACATAAAAATGCTCCTGCTGTAGCCTTTCTGTTAATTTTAATAGACATTTAGGGTAAATGGAAGGTTTTATATTTTAACTTTTCTTTATATTCATAATTTTAAGTTAACACTTCTCTTTCTAGCACATAAAAAGTGCCTGACACTTACTGAAATATTGTCGAAGTCGACAAAATCCAGCAAATACCAGGCACTTCCTACTAGCGATAGCGTATTATCCTAAACTATTATCTTTTATCTCATCAATAAGTTCTTTAGAAAATATAATTCGTACATCAAGGGTAGCAGCTTGTGGCTCACTTGTATGTGGGTTAATTACTATAAGGAATATTAACAGAGCCTATAGGGGCAGGCCCTTTATAAGGAAAAATTTCACATGTGTTCACATAGAAAAAACAAACATACCACCCCACTGTACTATCTTAACTATACTACTATCAACATTCCTTTACTCAAAACTATCAAGCAATGCACGCACTTCATCTGTTGATTCTGTCGTCATCAATTGATTTCTTAATTCACTCGCCCCTCGAAATCCTCGGACATATATCTTAAAAAAGCGGCGAAGAGGTCGGAATGGACGCTCGTCTAGTTTTGCATATTGGTCAAAGAGGTCTAGATGTAACCTTAAGAGGTCAAGCAATTCCTTACTGCTATGCTCTTTAGGCTCTTTTTCAAAGGCGAATGGATTTGTAAAAATACCACGCCCAATCATAACTCCATCAACACCATATTTTTGAACGAGTTCCAAGCCAGTTTGACGGTCAGGAATATCGCCATTAATCGTCAAAAGGGTATCTGGTGCCACTTCATCACGAAGTTTCTTAATCTCTGGAATCAGTTCCCAGTGCGCATCCACATTACTCATTTCCTTTTTTGTACGCAGATGAATAGAAAGATTGGCGATGTCTTGTTTCAATACATGTGTAAGCCAGTCGCGCCATTCGTCTACATCCGTGTAACCAAGCCTTGTCTTCACACTTACAGGCAATCCGCCTGCTTTTGCCGCTTGTATTAGCTCTGCTGCAACTTCTGGACGACGGATAAGACCGCATCCCTTCCCTTTTGGTGCTACATTAGGTGCAGGGCAGCCCATATTGATATCTATACCGCGAAAACCTTCTTTCGCCATTCCAATACTCATTTGTCGGAAATATTCGGGTTTATCTCCCCATATATGAGCCACCATTGGTTGTTCGTCTTCTGTAAAAGTCAAACGCCCACGCACACTTTGGTTCCCCTCTGGATGACAATAACTTTCCGTGTTTGCAAACTCTGTAAAAAACACATCAGGTCTAGCTGCTTCGCTTACTACATGACGGAAAACAACATTCGTCACATCTTCCATTGGTGCCAATATAAAAAACGGTCGTGGTAAATCACGCCAAAAATTATCTGTCATGTTCAAATCCTCTCTCTCTCACTATGGGACATCAGAACAAACCCTGATGTTCCCCAAAAATAAAAAGGCAGAGATGTCCCTGCTCCTATTACACTTATACCATGCTTAAGCACTTTTTATCAAACTATAGAAAATTTTGACCATTATAAAAAATAGAAAGGAAATAGAGTAGAAGGGAGTATGTGATAAAAATGGTTAAAGCCCCCGCTTCTCTTTCCCTTTGATGAAGCGGGGGCTTTCTAAAAATGATGAGGTTTTGGGCTAAGGGGTCTCACACCCAATCAACCCTAACTTCGACAAATTCTGGGGTGTCACGTCCGCAAAATCTTCTCCATCGCTTTTCCTTTTGCTAACTCATCGATCAGCTTATCCAAATAGCGAATTTCCTGCATAATTGGTTCTTCAATGTCTTCCACTCGGATACCGCAGATTACACCTTTGATCAAAGCCCGCGAAGGATTCAATTGGGGAGCTTCCGCAAAGAAAGTCTCAAAGTCTGTCTGTTTTTCCAGTTGCGCTTCTAACTCTTCCTGACTATACCCTGTCAACCAACGAATGATTTCATCGACTTCTGTTTTCGTACGTCCTTTTTTCTCTGCCTTCGTAACATAGTGGGGATAGACTTTTGCGACACTCATGGTATAAATCTTATGTTTTGTCATGATATTTTCTCCCTTCTATAGTTTTCTTTATTATAGCACGTTGGAAGCGAAGGGACGGTTCTTCCGCTTCATTAAAGAGAATTCTCCTACTTCATTGAAGTGAAAGAATCGTCCCTTTCCTTCAAATAAGATTATTCGGGTTGGGTCAGGCACGTGTTTTCAATGAGGAGACGCCTGCCATTTTAATAGTAATCGAATTCAAACTTGAGAAATTTATAGCAAGTGGTAATTCAATAGCTGACATGTCTGGAAGGGGGTTCAATAAATTATTGAACCCCCTTCCTTCACCTCATTACTAAAAGAAGCGGTAGAACCGTCCCTTTCCTTAAGCGTAAAATTGATGTGGAACTAGTCTTCGGATTTTTGAAGGCTCATTTGCGTTTCACTCGAATGTCCGTGAGGGGCAAAGAGAAAGTAAAAAATGAATGCGAAAGGAACAACAGATCATGAAAAGAATCCAACAAAAAAGGTTCTGATCATCAAAGTACGATGGATCAGAACCTTTTTTTGTTATTTTTGGCTAGTTTTTGTCCCAGCCCCTTTTTGCTATTTTTTGATTTTGTAGATAAGGAAACGCTTATTGTCATGTGGCAATCAACGGCTTCTGTTGTTTTATCTCTTGTATGGATAAATGCATACTATAATTCCCATATTCTAGAAGTTTATCAAGAAAAAGATTCAGTTGATCATGGGATTTAACTTTTAATTTTAAATGGTAACAACCTTCTCCCGATACTCGATGAGCCTCAACTACCTCCTTTCGCTCATTCATAAATCGTATAAACGAATCATGATGGTTTGCTGTTTTCATATAAATAATGATAAACGCTGTAAAAGAATAACCTAATTTCATTTCATCAACTATTAGGGAGAAGGCTGTAATCACACCACTTTCCTCAAGTTTTTTTATACGAACCCCTACCGCTTGCCCTGTCATATGAATTTGTTCACCTAGGTCTTTCCACTGAATACGTGAATTTTCGGATAGTAACTGAAGAATCTGAAAATCAATGTTATCAAGTTCCATCATAAATTCCTTTCACCATGAAATAATTTAATACAAAAGTGTTTCATCAAAGTATCGATAGAAATAACAATATTATTTATCATTATATTGTAACAAAATTTTATGAATGAGGTGGATAAAATGAGCACAGCTTTAATCATTGTCGATATTCAAAACGACTATTTTCCAAACGGAAAGATGGAGTTAAGTAATCCTGATAAAGCAGCTGCTAATGCTGCTAAAATTCTTGATTGGTTTAGAAAAAATAACAAAGATAATGTTTTCCATGTTCAGCATATCGCAAGTAGTCCAGAGTTAGGATTCTTTCTTCCAGATACAGAGGGAGTTGAAATAAATGAAACTGTTCTACCATTAGAACGCGAAAACATTGTCGTGAAAAATTTCCCTAACAGCTTTTTGAAGACTGATTTAGAAAGCAAGTTAAGAGCAAATGGTGTAACCAAGGTAGTGATTGTTGGCATGATGACGCATATGTGTATCGATGCAACCGTTAGGGCCGCAGTGGATTTAGGTTTTGAAACTACACTAATTGAAGATGCATGTGCGACAAGGGAATTACCCTACCAAGATCAGGTTGTACCAGCTGAACAGGTTCATAATGCGTTTGTCAGTGCACTAGGAAGTATGTACTGCGGTGTGAGTTCGACTGAGGATTTCCTGCAACAAAGGGCTAACACATCCTTGTAGAATCAATGTAAGTTGGAGTTTACTTAAAAACAAGCTCCTTTTTTACTGATGTTAGACTTGTTATCTAAGTTACTCCTTCGAGTTTCCTGTAAATGTGCAATTAACCGTCTGTTTTGAGACGGTTAATTGCCTTTTTCCTCTTTTTTATTGAGGAGTATAGTTTTCATATTCGTTTTAAATTGATTGCAAATATCGCTGTGGCTCCTAAAAAAAGGTCCACTGCCACTTACCAAAATATGTCCAAGTCAACAAAAGCCGGCAAGTGACAGCACATACCAATTAAATATGGGATATTATTGGACGCATCTATTTCTTCGTTGACATAAAAAATTACTGTACCTACGTCTACAATACTATTCGGAAGAGTTTATTAGATACAAATGCTCAAATTCAGTGGCTACGAAGTTTATTAACCCTAGGAAATAATATGTAGGCTATATAAAAAACCTCACAAACATTGTTTTATCAACATTTGCAAGGTTTCTACCTTTAATAAAACGAACTAGTTTTTAATTTAAAAATTGGGATCAGTTCCTCCGAAAGTCCGGCCCTTTAAGCAGCTTGTCAAAACTATTTCGTTTACCATCACTCTATGCTATAGCCCACAAAAATTTATATTCTAAAACAATTCCATCTGCTTCACTTCACCTAATCTTTCTAGCCTCTGTGGTTCGTGGTCTTGGAAATAAGCATGGTGCAGCCATTTCTCTTTTGTCATAACTTTCTTACTCGAGTCTTGTGATGATCTTAGACGGCAACTATAGATAATCGGGAAGTAATCCCGCAAAAATTTCCCTTCCGCATGTGCAGTAAGGGCAATGATTTGAAAGCCTAGTTGTTCCGCAACGAAAAATACTGGGCTTAATACATGATCACTAGATGCTTTCCCGAATGGATTATCTAAAATAACTGCTCGATGCCGTTTCATATCCGACTGTAAATGCTGTTTTTTCTCAGCTACATAATTTAAGATACCTAAGAAAAGCGTCATATTTTTACTCCACTTTTCTCCTCCAGACCAAACATTACTTTGTTCCCAGGAGAAAGATTTCGATGTTACTTTATTATCATTAGTTACTTTTCGGCAATTTACCTTCATTACTTCATTATTCATGACGATTTGCAATAATGATTTGGTTTGAAGCCACATCTCAACATCTTTTCTAACTTTTCCTTCATCCTGCACTCCTTGATCATTAATAAAGCGCTCGGACTCTAACTGTTGTAAAATCCATTCGATGTGATCTCTAATTCTTGTTTTCCCTACATCTTCATCCCACTCAGGAATGGAAAAAGTAAAGATTTGTTTCCAATCATCGAGTACTTTTACTTTTGTCTTATTAGGAATCTGTTTTAATTCATCCACAATATTGGTTAAATGCGTATGAATTTGATTAATAAACAGTTGTAAATCCTCATCACTTTTCCTTATATGCTCATGGGCATATTTGGAGATTCGATCAATACTTGTAAACATATTATTCTTAAAAGCTAGTACATCTTGATAGGTATGTTTATGCTCCACCCCATTAATCGCCATTTGTTGGAGTTTAACATCGGAAATCTCTTTTCTACAAAAATCACGAACATGAACTTTTGCTTGTTCTACCTGGTTTGCTTCTTGGACTACCTCTTGTTTAGCCTTTTTCATTTCCTCCATAACAGCTCGTACATACTTTTTGCGCTGATAATTAAAATCTAGCTTTTGTTCATCCGTTAATAGAATTTCCTGTAGATCAGGTGCATTAAAATGATGGCTCTCGATATATCGTTCCAGCTCGCGTTCTGCCTCTACGATACTATCTAACTGCTTAGTCATTCGATCATGTTGTTGGTCAATAAATACTTTTCTTTCTGCCAGTTTCTCCTGTTCCTTCCGTAGAGCATCAGCAACATCATCTAAGGATTGTTCAAATGCTATCAGCCCTTGGTATGGAAAATCTTTCTTAAACTGCTCTATTTTTGTTTTATATTTCCCTTTTTGTTGTTCTTTTTCGGATAATACATTTTCAACTTCCTTATTAATGGCTTTCAATTCATTGGTTAAACCTTGTACTTTCCTCCATAAGCTTTCCATCCACTGATGTCCATCATTCGGAAATGTCTGGTCTTCATCTAGGTCACTCTGTTGCATACGAACCTCATCTAATTGAGAATTCAACTTATTCATCGCTTGCGTGGCTGCCTCTTGTTTAGCAATCCATTCCCCTTGCGTAACAGTTATTTTATCCATTTTTCTATTTAAATCATGAATCTTGCTTTTTAAGCTTTGCTTACTTTCGCCAGAATAAATAGGTTCCAGTGATTCCACTTTTACATAATCATCTTCACGCTTCACGATTTTCAACTCAATGTTCAAGTCAGCGATACGTTGCTGTAATTCATCTTTTTCATAAGCAAAATCCTGCAATTTTATCTCTTGTTTTGACTGTTCCTTTTCTAGTTGTTGCAAACGGACAAACACACTTTCTTTTTTCTCGTTCTCAACATCTACTTCTTTCTTATAGGAAAGATAACCTAGCCCACGCTCTATCTTCGCTTGTAACCCTTGCATTTCATTGGTATGATTCTCTACTTTACTTCTACTAGACTCCGCATTCAAATATGCTTCTTTCATCTTTGCTTTTTCTTCATTTATTTGAATAGCTACTTCTTCTAACCGATTTCTCAACTTCGATCGTTCTGAACTTAAACTCGAATAGGATTCATATGGATATTTTTCTAAAAACTGTTTAAATGCTTTCCATCCATCTTCCCAAGCCGTTAGTTCTTTTTCTTTCTGTTCTCGATTTTCCGTTATTTCTTGAGCATCCGCTTCTATCTGTTGTTTCCATTTATTAAAGTGTTCTGTTTCAAGATTCCTCTTCCAATGCTGCGGTGCAACCCAATCCTGGCTCTGGATTTCATCCACTCGAAGGGCTTCTTCTGTTGTCAAAACGGTGATTGGAAACTGTAAGCGTTCAGATATGTGGTTCACCTTATCCAACAGTTGCTGCTTAGATTTATTCGTCGTAACAAGTGTTAATGGCCAGAGGGGAAAATTCATCTTCTTGTTTCGTTCCACGTCATCTAAGTTTTGTAAATATTCAACACCTGTTACTACATAGTCAAGCTGATTTTTCCATGAAGCTAACTGTTCTTCTAGAAAAGGATCACCAAAGAATAAATCTTGATTACCATAATCATCTACAAAGCGATAAGCAAGACGTTCCCTAAATAAGAGGTTGTTCCTTTCTTTTTTCAGCTTTTCCATTTGTTCGAGCATTCTTGTTTCAATCGTTTGTTGTGTAGAGTAGATATCCTCTATACTGGCCCATCGCGGGTGCAAGATTGCTAAACGAGTTATGACATTCCCTTGAGCATCATGTAACTCATTTAATTGAAAGGACACGTCATTCTTTTTCGCCTCTATTTCTGATTGTTCGTCTAACAGTTTCTCCTTTTGCTCTTCTGCACCCTGAATCTGCTCCTTCAATTGCTTCACTTTCTGATTCAAACGCACAATTTCCTGATCAAGATGATTACTTCGCTCTTGCCACTTCTTTAATTCGCTAGAGACCTGTTCTTGTTGCGGATTAGCAAGAAGCTGTTGTTTAAGCTTTTCCATATCATCTGTTCTTGCTTTAATCATTGCCTGAATCGCAGAAAGCTGTCGCTTCACTTCGACTATGTTTTCAGCCAATTCGGTCTTACTACTTGTTAATTGTTCCATTTGGTCCAAAATCGGATTCAGTTGATACGTAAGTCCTTGCTTTTCTTTTTCTATTTTCTCGATTTCTTCTAGATAGCTTCCTAATAAGGATTGTTTTGCTTTCTCTAGTGCCTCTTGTAAATCGACTAATTCCTCGTCTTTTTCTAAATCGGCAAGCTTTTCTTTAGCAAGCGTTAGCTTATCTTGCTCTTCTTTTAACTCTAATTTATGTTTAGCAAATTTTAACGAATAAAATTTCTTCTGATGATTATTTCGTTCTTCTTCCTTACCTAACTGATTAGCATATTTATTATTATATGCTATTTCCTTTTCAACCAATTTTGCTTTCTCTACCGCAATTTCATAAGAAGCTGTTTTAGTCTTATGCTTTTCATGATTCTTTTCCCATTCCTTCATCAATCGAGAACTTTCTGCTAGTTCATCAGTCATTTGCTGCTTTTGAGAAAGGGTTAAGTTCCATACCCCTTTTGCTTGTTGTTTGGCTTTCCGATATGCCTGTTGCTTATGATGAAGCTTTTCAAAGGTCATTACATAGTACTCTAGCTTTTCTTGAATCCTTTTATTTTCATCAATTGTTTCTTTTAATTTTTTATAATTCTTGAAGCTTTGGTGCTGCTTTTCAAACATATCAGCAAACATCGCTTTATCATGTCCGACAATCGAATCTTCCACAGTAGGAATTAATAGTCGGTCAAACAACTGATTCGTACTCTTACAGTCATCAAAAAAGGACTCAACACCACCCTCTGTGCTATTAATTTTCACAATACTTTCCCATTCACTAGAGATAATATGGTATTGCTTTTCAATAAAGGCTTTGTATTCCTTAATCGTGTCAAACGTATGAGCAAAAAAGGAAGACTTCTCTTTCATGCCACTATAGTAATCTTGCATTTCCCCTCTCTCAGCTGGACGTTTCCCCTCTTTTCCATCTCTCACAAATGGAATGCCTTCAATCCCATTCGGATCACCTGCATCATATTCGTATACGTAACGTAATGAGTCTAATCCATGCTTTGTTAAAAAAAGGGTAACAACTGTCACGACATAGCGCCTAGGATATTCATGGTCGATCCACTCAATGGCAATATGTGCTGGAGCATTTTCTAATAACAAGGTATTTTTTATTTTTCGATCAGCTAAATCAACATGAGGCAGAACTGCTTGTAAGGCCGTTTGAATCAAAACGGTTTTTCCCCCTCCATTTTCTAAAAGAATGCCTCCATTGTGACCATCAAATAAAAACAATTCGTCATTATAACGTTTATTTCCCTCCTCATACACAACGTTTGTTAACCGGATTTTACTAATCGATGGCATGTTCCTGCCCCCCTTTAAAACCATAAATAAATTCAAATATCCCTTTGTTATACTCAATCTCCATAAAGAAGCGTTGAATGATGGTCTTTGCCTTCTCCGTAATGGTTATCTCATCATTACCGATTTCATGAATTAATTCCTGATCAACTAGGAATTTTTTCACTGTATTGATAAAACTTAATCGACTAATTGTATTGCCGGCCTGTTTTTTTGCGGTTTCCTTAATATCATCCATATCATCCCACTTCTCAATAATTAGGCCCCAATTATAGGAAAACTCTTTTTCAAGCTCCTTCAGCTCTTCTACGTCATGGGCTTTCAGTTGTTCCATTCTATCTTGGATCGATGTTACCCATTCATCTAAACGAAGAAACTGTCTTGTAGGTGCTTGACTGTGGTAGGAATCATAGAACGTTCCAAATAAGATAATACTCGCAAAATATAATAAATAAATATCACCATTAGTAGCTCCTGATCGCAAATAGTTTCGCTTAATCCAATCATTACTAACATGAAAAGGAGACAGCCTCGTCTCAGGAACCAGAAACATCCGCTCACTCGTCGTAACAATTACACAATCTACCTCGCGACCGAAGGCTTCTAATAAACCACGAATAGCATCATCAGCTCGGTATTGTTGAACAGCTTCGAAATCTGCGACTCCATCACGAGCAAGTTTTGTATATATTTGAAAAGCTTTCATCACTTTTTGTTCAGGATATTGCATTATCTTCCCCCTCCAAACGGATTTTCATCTCTTGAATGGAATAGCGCTTCACACGATTAATTATTCCCTCTGCTTCAGTGATAGTTAAGGTACGATCACCAAGCAAACGAAGCGCATCACCTAATAATGTTTTCCCTTCCTCTTCCTCCTCTAGTTTACCTTGAATAATTGGGGAACGTTGATGAAGAATCATCCAAAAGTCATAAAAGTACCGCTTTTCATAAATCATCGATTGCCCTACTTCTTCCAAGTAATCCATAAAACTAGATAATGTATCGACTTCTACCGTTTCAACCGCATCGAGATAGTAATGCATGATTAATTTATATTGTTGCATTAGCTCTTTCCAATACGGGTCATCCTTATCTCCATGACCTACTTCAATAAAGCCTTGCTGTTTATTCGTCTCACGTTCTTCGGTTATGTTTTGTTCTGCGAAGAGGGTTAACGGCGACCATCCCTTATTCTCTTCCACTTTCAAGAACGGGTGAAGTACCCCGACCATTGACTCGAGTGGTAAAGGATTAGAAACAATAGGAGAAACAAGGTCTTGATCAAAGTTAAACGCCTGAATCCCTGTATAGTAAAGAGATTCCTGTGCGGTAACTAGTGTAGTATTCTTTAAAGATAGCGTTTGTTCAAGTAATCTAGAATGCTCATAGTGTACCGATTCCAGTTCACTAGTAATTTGAAGAACAAGTTGATAGGTTTTTACCTCTTTCTTGTGTACATCCTTTGAAAAAAGCCGTTCTCGTGTTTCTTTGACAAATTGACGGAGCTCTTTAAACTCTTCATCTTCTCGTGTCAATCTTCCATAGATATCTTCTAACAACTGTTTGTACCTTTCAAAAGTTTCTTCTGACACGATACTACGCTGAATTTCATGCTTAAGCTTAATCATTCGTTCCTGCAAATTTTCCACGTCAATACGCATTTCATTGATTTGTCTAAGCGCCCCTTTAAACTCTCCTTTATCTAATTGCTTGCGAAGCATCAATTGATTAATAGATAATTGAAATTCACTATAAAACTCCTTTGTAGCAAAAACGAGCTCAAGTCCATCTTCATCAAGCGTATAATATTGTGTATTTGTCTTCATATCAAAATCATTCGCTTTTAAAATGGAATATTCTATTTGCTCATCTACAAAAAACTCCCAGTTATAGAAAGAATAGCTACGCTTTCTCCCGGTTGTCGGTCGAAATGTCTGAATTATCGTTCGTGCTAACCGCACATAATCCGGAGTGTCCAACTTATATTGTCCGTCTGTTAACTGCTGTAAAAACGTTGCTAATTCTTTTACACCAGTCTTATAATGACGCATTAATTTCTGTTCAAAAAAGAATAACAATGTCAACAAGCCAAGTCCCTTCATATCAACAGAAGTCTTGGCTTGATCCACTTCCCGTTTACGGTCCAAATCAAATAAAGGGTCAAAGAGAGCAAGTCTACGCATTCTTTCCCGATAACCGCTCGTTATATCCTGTAAATCTAACTTGTCCAATTTGACTCCCTCCAAATCCTTTGCAACTCTCTTGTTTTTAATACCTCTTGAGGATAATAGTAACCATTCTTCAGTAATGAATAAATTTGGTGTTGTTGCTCTAATTTGAAGAACGATAAAAAGGCATCCTGTGCTTCTTTATTTTCCCTCTGATACTCTTTCCCTGTTGCAACTTCTTTTTCTAGACACGCCATATAAAAAGGTAAAGCTAGTCTAATAGGTTGCTTGTTATACAAGGAATACCAAATCGATATCCCTTCTTTATCTAAATCACCAAAATAATAAAATTCGTGGTCAGCTTCTACTGGATATTGCAAGGGGAATTGTTCAATACTTTTGATGACAGCTTTCCCAGCTCCATAAATTAAAGTAGCAAACATAGTTTCTGGTAGAGCTGGAAGCAACCCTTGATATGTTGCCTTGTTTTCGACAATGAGATGATTTTGTTTGGAATCATTCACTTTATTGGAATTAATCGCAAACATAAGTGGCTCAGAAACAGGAATAATGTTCAATCTATTAAAAAGACCTACTCTTTCCAGTAGTTCTTTCCCCCCTTTTTCCGTAATCCACTTCTCATCTCCTACTATTTCAAAGCTTCGTTCAGGTGCTGGCACCGACTCTGTTGGAAGGCCTTCTGATTTTATGTAGTGATCTAGTTTTATGATGTACTCGAGATTCTTTTGCCAAACAGACGGATCCTGATTATAAAAATAGTCGATATTAATGAGTGGGTGTAAACTCATTCGATATTGCTGCAGTTGTCTATGATGGTTTTTAGCCAAGTAACTTTTGTTAATACGGTATTGAAAAGCTAATGACGGTACTCTAGATGTCCTGCCTTTAGACTTGACCATATCTAAAATACCTTCATTCTCCATTTGTAAAACTGCTTCAGCGAAATCCTCATATGTATGTAATAGTTGATTCATTAAGTCTTCTAGTTCAGCCAAGCGTATTGTTTTCCTACCGAACCCGGCCAGTTGCCTTTTAACAGATTCCAATCGACACACACCCCTAAATATTTACAATGATTATATGAATATTGTACTAGATTATAGTTGAAATCGCAGTAAGATTAGTATCACTTTCAGGAAATAGTTATTGGAAGGAGAACTACTTGAGGATTTAATAATACTACAGAAGTTATGAGGCTGGGACATAACTAAAATACTATACCCTAAAGACAAACAATGTCAGGTTAAATTTATTAATCGCTGTTAAACACCGCTGTTGATTTTCGTGTCAAGACTTCGCTTTCCGCGGGCAGTCGGTGAACCTCCTACTAATTGTTTTGTCATAACAATCCCCCTCCTTTATTTCTATTAAAATGGTAACACATTTTAAAGGACGTTTTTAGTTTGCCAAACTCTGCTTTAATAAAAGTAAGAATGTCCTAATCTGCGAAATAGCCATCTTCTATACTAAAACCCTTTATTAAATTTTTACTATTTTTCTCTCTGTTACCTCATGAAACACTTAACTGTTATTACTAGTTTAAATGGAAAGTTTGTGTATTACGCTTATTCCATTACTTTCTTCTTAATAGAACTAAAGTCATTGAGAAGCGAAGGGACGGTTCTTCCGCTTCATTAAAGAGAATTCTCCTACTTCATTGAAGTGAAAGAATCGTTCCTTTCCTTCAAATAAGATTATTCGGGTTGGGTCAGGCACGTGTTTTCAATGAGGAAACGCCTGCCATTTTAATAGTAATTGAATTTAAACTTGAGGAATTTATAGCAAATGGTAATTCAATAGCTGACATGTCTGGAAGGGGGTTCAGTAAATTATTGAACCCCTTTCCTTCACCTCATTACTAAAAGAAGCGGTAGAACCGTCCCCAATGATTCAATTTCCTGTAAATATGCACTTCTTTATTGACAATTGTATTTCAACAGATTAAACTAACAATTAAATAAAGTTCATAATTTCGTTAAGCGAAGAAATTACATAAAATATTCATCTTACTTTCACTTACAATGATACCTCAATATTAAAATTTACAAAAGGAGCTTTTGAATGAAACGTTTTTTACTTTTAACAAAGACAGGAAATGAGAAATGGCCATTAAAGCTATTCAGCACGGATGATAAGGATGCTGCTCCATTAGAAAGCTTGGCTGATGTGAAAAACGCAATAAAAGAAACAGGCCGACTGTACTACCTCAATACAAACAAAAAATCCGATACCAAACAGTTCATCTATCGATCTCAAATCTCTCATGTTTATGGACCTTATGACATACCAGGGAAAAAGTCATTAACGCTTGATCAGGTCATGTCCCTTAATGAAGCAGTATCGAGATGGAAGAATATTAGAAATGTGGATACGATTCGAAAGGCCATTACGGCAAACCGTTTTCACGAATGGGAAGTACGAAAATCAGAATCGATTTGGCTAATCACTTATGGGGCAATGATGCGATTATTTGGACCAGAGGATCATACCCAAACACCCGATGAACAAATCCTTCAAGTACAAAAACCGGTTTTTGAAAATTATGAAGCTATTACAAAAGGAAAATTTCACTGGGAAGATGTCTTAGATAAGGAAGAAGGGGAAGAATCAGATGGAAAATAAGCCGAAATGGACAAATGAAGATTTTCATGTAGACGATTCAATAGAAGATATGCCCATTACAGAGGAAGATGTGTATGGAGATTGGGAGCCTTCCGAAGAGACGCTTGAAATGAACAGAAAACTGTCTGAAGAAGCAAAATGGTCCGTTTGGAATGACTAATGATAAAAATACGGGATGAAATAAAGGGAAGCCTCCATCCGTCGGGGGCTTTCTCCCCCACTGGTGGTTAGTTGAACCTATCGGACGAGTGACTGCCCATTAATACGAGATAAATGGAAAGGAGTAAACCAATATGACAAGAGATGAGAAATACTGGTTCTGGCATTGTTTTTTAAGATCCTCCTCTACTGGTTTAATTGCTATTATTTTATTCTACATAGGAATCCGAGAAAAAGCTCTGGGACCACCAGGCAGAGGCTGGATTGTGTTTATCGTAATTGGAGGATTAATGGGAATGTGGATTTTCTTCCGGTTCTTCTCCGTTAGATCGATGAAGCATCTTGTGAACAAGGTATACAATGGGCAAATGACATATGAAAATCTTTTTTCTTATGAAGTTAGTAAGCAACGATTGAGTAAAGTTTCCCTTTTTACCATAATCAGTACCATTTTATTTGTTTTAATTAATTTTTCCGTTTACCTCTCTCCATATCCAATTATTGCGGTGATATTAATTCTCGCACAAGCAGCAGGCGCACTTCTATTGAGCTACCAACGCTCTTCCAACAAACTTCAATTGTCCAGGACAGCTGGAGCCATCGAACAGCTACGATTTGAAAAACAGTTCTTGCATGAATGATGAAAGCGAGATGAAGAAAATTGAAATCGTTTCTTTGGGTATTATTTGCACTAACGAGCATTTCAGGCGGGTTGCTATTATCTGCTATTTTACTGGACCTATTTGTCTTTAAAGAAGGGGTGTTTACGCTCCGGCAATACATAGAATGCTTTCTCTTATTAATCCTCGGTGTCTTTTTAAAAATGGTTATTATTCCGCATTATCGTAATAAAAAATAAGGGATAAAGAAAGGAAAGGTGTTAAGTAAAAATGGAAAAAATGACAGAACAAGAAAAAGTGAAGCAGTCAAGCGTTATACGATTTATCGTAGGAGTAACTCTTATGGCTATTCTTTTGTGTATCTCCCTCGTTTATTTTTTTGATGATTTATCTGTAATGGCGAAAATTATCGCTTGGGTTATAGGAAGTTTCTTTTTTTCCTTTCTTTGGTCTTTAGATATATGGAGTGACGCTGAGGATAAACTGCAAAAAGCAAAAGAAATAGACGAGTTTAACGCCAAACCGACTCAGCGGATCAAACGAATTTTGGAAGAAAAAATGGATGTTTGTAAGTCCATTATGGATAACCTGGCAAATAAACACCTCAAAGAATTTCTCTTAAAATATGAAAACTCTTCATTTCTAGCTGATGTTGATAATGAACCAAGCGAAATAAAGATGACTAATGAGGAAATGTATGTTTTTTTACAAAAACAAGCCGATTTTTTACAAACAATGGATGATGAACTGATCAATAGGGTTGACCAAAAAGCCCAAAATCTTGCCAAACGGATAAAAAAGAAAAAGGTGAATTTTGTTTTGATGGAGCCTTTTCGCCAAGCATTTGCGAAAGTAGGAGTAACCCCCAATGCAATCGAATCAATATCAGGAAAAACCGATGAATTCCTTGATATGATTGACGAAGCGAAGGACTATACCCGAAGAAAATTAGGCATTATCGGAGCAGGTGTAGAAGGCGAGAAACGAGTAGAAGAAGAATTGGCCATGTATGATTATTTATTTCGCTCTTTTATGAATATCCGTCTAGAAATCAATGGACAGTCGGTAGAAACAGATTGCCTCGTTATTTCTAAAAAAGGCGTTTTCTCCATCGAAGTAAAAAATTACGCACAACATGGAAACTATGAGCTTCATTTAACAAAAGACGGGCAATGGCGCAAAATCTTTAGAAATGGAAGAACAGAACCATTGGACAAAAATATTACACAACAACTTAACCGCCATATCGCTTTAAAACAAAAATTTGTTCATGATGAACGAACAAAACGACACGGGGAACAAATCGACTTTATTCCATTCCATCCAATCATTGTGCTCGCTAACGATACTGTCTACATGGAGAATGAAACCAATATGCCCGTTATCCGGACCTCTCAGATTTATCATCATATGATGGACTATCCAGATATATTAACGGATGAACAAGTAAAAGAAATTTCGGAAATTATCGAAAAACATATGCTTCCAGCTAAGGAGTATCCGGTAATGAATTATACGGATAGTTTGGAAGAAACCCTTCAAAAGTTTATCGATTTGGACAAAGCATTGGATGCTATTCAAGAAAGCCTTCATACTTATACGAAGCAAATTGTTCATGAATTGCTGGAGTTTGAGGAGAATGTATCGGCTAGTGCGTGATGAAAGGAATAGGATTATTCTTAAAACATGGCGCTGCCTTCATTTTTTTCTAACTTACCCTCCCTGTTGAGAATTGATTTTTAAGGAGTTAGGGTTCGTGCAAAATCTATGAAGAATACTAAAGGAGAAGGATTGCTATTATGATCCCCTCTCCTTTTTTGTTTAGTGTAAATTCTTTGTAGAACAAGATTTTAGGCACCTAAAACTTTTGAATCAAAAAAGATAATCCTTACTCAATATAGATTATCTTTTACAAGCTGCTTAGGCTTTTTAATACCCTTTATAGGGAGTACACTATTTTTCTATTATGCCCCTTCATATTCCTTAACTACAAAATATTGTACGTTTGATTTGACTAGAACTAAATCTTCCGTTAATGCTAAAACGGGGCTATCTCCTTCAGCTTCAAACTGATTTTTAATGGAGTCCCTAGCTCGAATAAGAGATGTTTCTTCAATTAAATGTCCTATTTCTCCGTTGACTAAATAAAAGGTTACTTCGTATTGTTTTTTCATTTATTATAGCCTCCCTTTTCATTTTAATCGTATTTTAGCAGAATATATGATAAATATATATAAGAAACAGTCCCCCCTGCTTCATGAACCATTCCTTTACTTCCTTACTATCTACTTCTTCCCTAAAGCCTCTCTTAATTTTTGCATCTCCTCATCAGACAACGTTACCCCTTTCCCCATCTTTTCATGATTCGGATCCCAATCTCGTATATCATACTTCGGATCCCGTCCGTTCCAACTAATGACATTTAATTCTTTTTTCCACCCTTTTGGCGACTCTGAAAGAACCGCAATCGTTTCGATGATTTCAAATTTAATGCCTGCCATTTCACACACTCCTTCTTTTTTCTATCCACTTTTTAAAACCCCGTCGCTCTGAAATATCTGAACAACTCATACCAACCGCTGTTTTTCTTTTAACTGATCAAATAGCTTCTCTACTGTCCCAACTCCAACATTTTCATATTTTGCGAGAATGACCAATTCTTTTGGCAGTTGCCCTACCGTTTCAATTTGATCTTCATTTAATTGTCTAAGCAGGCTAGGAATCCCTTTAAATTCATCTGCATGTAAAGGTAATTTTTTTAGTTCTTCCGTGACGATAATATAATTATCTTTATAGAATAAGAACAGCTCCCCTGGACGTTCAAGTGAAATTTTCCTGCGCTGTTTCTCTTCCTGAATAAATAGCCTTAATTCGTCAAAAAATGTTTGGTCATTTTTTTCATTGTAGCGTTTAACATGCTGATACAATCCTTCTAAATTGTTTGGTAATTCACTCACAATGCGAGCTTGTTGCTCTGCTCCTAATCTAATCAGAAATGTTTCCGATTTCGCAAACCGTTGTGGTAATAAGAAAGCATCACGGAGAAAATAAGGAACTTCTAGTTGCTGGTCTTGATAGGTAATTTTACGAATGGTTGTAAATCCAGGAGCTTCCTGTTCCGTTGTTGGTTCAACAACTGTAGCAGCCACTTCTTTTTGCGTTTGTTCGTTAACTGTTTTTTCGAGTGAAGCAGTAAGCAGTTCTTCAAGTGACTTTAGGCGAGCTTCAAGTTCTGCCATCTCATAGGGTGAGCTTAATTGTGGTGAAGGGTCTTGGTAATCGGGTACGGTAACATCAACCGGACCGTAAACTTCCACATACCATTTAACGATTGTATATAATGCCTCCCACGATAACAACGCTTCCGAATAACGAAACATTCGCGCATCATGAGCCGCTTGATTCCCGATTTGACGAACATGATGAAGCGCATCCTTTATCTCTGGAATTAAATAACCGTTTTCATTAAGCAAGTCAATTCTATCTATTAAACTAATTCGTTCCTCATAAGATAACTGTTCTGCTTGCATAACCTTTTGTAAAATTGTTTCGACAAAAACCCTTGCATGAGTAAGCATTGTTCTCGGACTTGTGAATATACTATTTTCCAGCTCACGTGCTACTAATGCTAGTTCTCTTGAAATTAGTTCTAGAAATTGATAAAAGTAGGATTGCTTGTCCACTGATTGTTCCCCCTATCGTTAGTAAAACGTATCATATGTATATATCATATAATGTTGGGAGTGAGGTGGTCTACCATATGATTGCAATTATTTATGAGACTAGAGTTTAAATATAAACACTCCATGTGGTTATTTTATTAATAGCCTGTTTTCTAATCAATCACCATTTAACTTGCAAAATTCATTAACACCCAAACACCGCCTTCGCTAATTCTAAGCTATAAGGAAGTTCTGTATCACCCTTCTCCTCATGAACTTCCATCTCCGCTAACTCTTCAAAGTAAAGTTGTTCCAATTTTTTATTCAAAATTCCGTAGAAATAGGCAATTGGTTTTTTAATGGCTTTCGTTCCCTTCCACTTGTTTATCATTTGTTTGAAGGAGTTTATCGCAACCGTCAAGACTTGCCCTTGCTCGTTTTCGCGATTATTTCGGTAAGCAGCTAATTTCGTCATTTTCCAATATTCTTCAACCGTTTGGGCCTCATCAAAGAAGCATTTCACTAATTGTCGAAAAGCTTGAGGGACTTCGTCGTTTGTAAAAGTGTGATCTAGTAGTGGTTTTTCACTAGTAACTACTTGTTGATGGTCATTATGCGTCGCTGTGTCTTTGCTATTATTGGAAACAGTAGTATCCAGAAAAGTGTTATCGAGCTCGTTGTCCTTACGTTTTTTTATTATTTGATTTTTAGTTTTAAGAAGATTACTAGTTTTATGGTGGTTCAACTTATCGTCAGTAGGTGGTTCATTTATAGGAAAACGATTGAAAATATAAAGATTACTAGATTGTGATCCATTCTTTCTTTCTGTTTCATGAACGGTGATGATTCCTAACTTTTTTGCTTTCCCAATCATGCGTTTAAAGCTAGAACGAGAAATTCCGTTATTATGGTATTCTTCATGAATAGCTTTTAACATCGTACCAATCTTCGCATTGCACACACCAGGGAACTTCGCAGCAAAGCGAACCAACCGTTTGAACCCGACTAGCTCTGCTTTTGTAAATTCTTTTTTGTACTCTACCATCCACATTTCGATGTGGTTATTGAATTCTTTTAGGCTTAAAAATTGTGAATACTGTTCAAATGCTTCTGTATTACCGGATTTTATATTCATCCTTTTGCACCACCCTTTCACTGCCTATATAGGGAGTTCAGTGTGAAAGGGACACCGTGCGACACCATTAATTGTGACGGAATTGTGAACAATATTACTGTCGAAGCGTAAAGTGCTAGACCTTGGGGTGCCTAGATAAAAAAACTAACATCTTGAATTTTATGGTAAAATATTCATAAAGCAAACGGGGCTAACTGCTCAAATCAGATAACCGTTTCTTCTTTATCGAAAAATAAGGGAGGGAATGATATTAGAAAGTATCTTGGTTGGGTATCTATTGGGATAATGATTGTTACCTTTGCTACGTTACAATATGGCGTAGGTAGGTTTGAAGGTAACCAGGGAATGAGCATTTTGATTGCAGGAGCCATATTGGCTGTTATTACCGCCTTACTGAGCGAAAAAGGGCTACCGAAGACAATTGCATTAATAATATTAGGTATATTAATAGGCGGTTTCATCATTATTGTGCTCAGTTTTATTTTGTTTGCGACAGGTTTTTGAATTAGTGACAAAAACGAAGGCATTTTTTGATTGACTGTTTAGAACAATTCAACAGAAAGTTAGTACGACCATACTGATCTCTTCTATGCCATTTTTCCTTTTACAAAAATAAAAACCAAAACAAAATCTAAGTAGTTCCGATAACGTGGAGAAAAATCAAAATCACAGGTTAAATAACATAGAAATTAGCAACATAAATAACAACGTAATCAACACGCAAAAAAGCTTGAGTCAAATAAAAAACTCAAGCTTTTGATTTGAGCTTATTGAATGCCACGTTAGTTGAAGAACATGTAACAACTGTCGCCAAGCTTTCCTTAATACCTATAAGCACTTTCGCATGTATTAGCTTGTGGCTCATAATAACAATGTTGTTTATATTGTCCTGCAAATGGTTGATTATACCACGTAGGTGGACACGAACCATACGGATTAAAATACCAAAGAGCATACTTAGAAGGATGTTGTCTCCAATACTTTACTACTTGTCGTGCCAATCTCCTCTCTATATCTCTTGCTGGTCTATAAAATAAACTACCCTTTTGTACTGCTTCAAAAGAGTAATTACCACCTTGAACATGGAAAATCACATCCCGTATGCTTCTTAAATCCTTAAAATCTAAACAATCAACTACTGCTCGATTTACTATGACATTTCCAACCATAAGCATCCCTAGTCGTCCTTCACCCACAGCTTCTGCATGTATCATCCTTGCAATCAAATCAATGTCACTTTTGGTATGGGCTACTCTCGCCAATTTTTATCACCTCTATATAAGAATTGTATTAAAAAGAACCTACAAAAATGTCAAGTGGTTATGAAAGGAACGGGACGGTTCTGTTTCTTCATTGAAGCGAGAGAAACGTTCCTTTGCTTTTTATTCGAGCTATAATTTTGTATTCAACAGGTGATTTTATTGTAATATTCAACTGTTGAAATAACCGCTATCTTCAACAGTTGAATCCTCATTCGAAAATTTTTTTATTGTGGGGTATCCTTTTTTATCGTTTTTCCTTATTTAGAATTTGAAGAAAGTGTTAGGAGGCGTTTGCAATGAGTAACGGATCGATGAAAATGGAAAATGATTTAGTAAGAGATGAAATTTGGCATTATTTTATTGGGCTTCGTTTGTACCTTTGGTTAGCTCTGAATGCTGTAAACCAAGGCAATGTGAACATTCGGGAACTCACACTGAAAAAGGAACAATATATTCGTTTTCTTTCTGATTTAAAGGATGATCTCAGTTACGTCGTTGAGAGAGGTCTAAAAAAAGTTCCAATAATGACGATTAGTAAAGCCATTAAGCATTTAGAATATTTGAGGTATATCCGGACGAAAGAAATAAAATATGGTTTTTACTTTACCATTCTCCCTATTCACAATGAAGCAGAAAAAATAGGCAGAACAAAGGCGGTACAAAACTGGGATGAATTTGATACAAAAGTGGTAACAGACAAAGATAGAAAGATAGAAAGAAAAGAAGATGATGATGAGAAGACAGCCGAGCAGCGGAATTTAGCTAAACAACAAGAGATCGCACAACCTTTTTTATGGAAGTTTGCAATAAAGGAACGTACCTAACAAAAGATTAAGCAAGTAACCCTACTTTAGTTAGGAGCTAGCGTTCATGATGAAGCGAAGGGGCGGTTCGTTTCATTAAAGCGTGAGAATTCTCCTACTTCATTAAAGTGAAAAAATCGCCCCTTTCCTTCAAACAAGATTATTCGGGTGGTCTCAAGCACGTGTTTTCAATAGGAAGACGCCTGGCATTTTAACAGTAATCAAATTTAAAAAGGAATTTATAGCAAATGGTAATTCAATAGCTGACATGTCTGAAAGAGGGGGAGTAAATTATTGAACTGAAATCCTTCTTTCACCTCATTACTGAAAGAAGCCGTGGAACCGTCTCCCATGCTTTTTTAATCTTAATTTAATTTCATAGAAAATCACCGCTTAAATACTTAACCTTGATACTTTATTCTAATCTAACATTAGCAATGGGAAATCACGAGAATACATCATTTTTATATAATATTTTAAATAAGAAATTGCTTATTGTGTATATAGTTTTTAGTCTACTGTGTGGAAATATATTATTAAAAAATATAATGGTTGCCCCACAATCTCTAGATAATTTCTTGTGTAAAACCTTTTCAAATCTTACCTTTTGCATCCTCTTCCACTAAAAACACTCACAAACATTGATGGATCAACATTTGCGAGTGTTCTGTCATTTCTTAATTAAACTCATTTTCACCTAAAGATACCGGTGGTCGGGGTCGAAATAGAGGGCGAAGCGTTGATATATAAGGGGTTAAATATGTGATGTGTAAAATCTGTGTAAAAGGATTTCTAATGTAATTTCTTTTTCCTAACTTTATTATCTACTCTAACATAGAATATTATTTAGATTTAAGATGCAATAATAGATAAGCCACCTTACATAAAAGGTGGCTTTTCCATTGAATTATAATTCAATTGTATATTCCTCACCTTTATCTACTTTTTCAAGGAGTTCTACCGCATGTCTTGAATATTTGTGCATTTCCATCTTGCCAGTCTTGATTAGGATATGATATTTATTATCTGTCTCTTTTATGTTTATACCTTCATTCCCATAAAGTGTTTCAATTAACCTATTTGCACTATGCCAATTTGAATATCCAAGTTGTTGACCAATCTGTGTTAAGTTATAGGGATATTGTAGGTTTAGTTGGCTTGGATCATCAAGCATTGCAACACCATATAATTTAGGTAAAGATTGTTCATCACTAACTGCTTTTTCAATAATATCAAAATCTACCTCTACACTTCTTCTTGGAATATCACTGCGTACCAACTTGTATGTCCTTGCAAGTAATGCTCTTAATAGTTTAGGGTGTACGTTATCCCATGCCTTGTTCGCACTGAATGCTTCAAATACCCAATCAAAATTTTCTGATTCAATATATTTAATTCTTACCTCTTTGTTATTGATAAATAAGACTTTCTCTCTTGAAGGTACATCATTCTCTGTTAGATTTTTATTATATTCTAAGAAGTAGATATTAGGAATTAAGTCCCCATCAGATGAGATAATTTCATCTATGTCCGATAATATTCTTTGTATATTTTTATCGTTAGCACTGTAACCAATAAAAACTAATGGGTGTTCCGCAAAAAATGTTAATAGTTTGGCACTTAGATATTTCTTCTTCTGTAAGAATAATTCATAGTCCTCTTCATTGAATACAAGATCCATATACTCACTTGTACTCCCATGAATTTTAAAGATTTCACCAATTGACATGGTATCAGGCTTTAATATTTTTTGACCTATTATAGGTTGATAGTCTGTAAAAATATTATCAATAAACATATCATAATTAGTAGTTATTATTGCATGTGGCTGTATCTCTTGTAAAAGTTTTATCTCAGTACGATAATGTTCTGACTGCACGTCACTAACACTTTCAGGTGTAATTGAATCCAATATAGATGCTATCATAAACTTAATATATCCTGACTTTGAAACTGATGCGTCAAATAGTTCATTTGGGAATTTCTCTTTATTTTCCCATGCCCATTTTCGGTAAAAATCGGTAAATTCACTGCCTATCTCTTCTAACGACGCTCCGTCTTGTAAATAATATCCTACCTCATGAGGTATAAAGGGGCATTCTTTTTGTAGTTGCTCTAATAATTCAATCCAATTTGGAGCATCAAAATATCTTTTAGATAACCCCGATCCAATAAAAAGAACTGGCTGTGTACCAAGTTCATTTAAACATTCATTTATATCAGATACCATATCTGCTTTATAATTACTGTAGTTCATATATAACACTCCTTCCTTTATGGAACTATACATACAATTATTCAATTTCATCAAAAATACTTAGTTGCTCGGTTTTTTCGCTGACAATATCTTTACGCTCTCCAAACTCAACATTATTAGTACCCATAATTATTTTCTTGTATTTTTCAACAGAATCTAATGCATAATCTAATAGATTTGCTTTTGATAATGATACATATAGTGCAACCGCTTTAGCTTGACAATTAATTGATTTCTGCGGATTAAATTCAATATCAGTAAAAGCATTATAACCAATGACTTTGTCAGCTAAGTCTTTATTTAAAGCTAAAGCATTTATATACAACCAATCATAAAACAACGTCTTTGGTTCAAGTTCCCATTTTCTACTAAAAAATTGAAAGTAAAGTAAGTCACCACTATTTTTGATACGAGGGTCTTTTTTCGCCTCCTTAGATGTTTTATCGTATAGGTCTAAATACGGCCCTCCATTTTGGAAAACTTTACTTGCTTGAAATGCAGTTTCAACACTGAACTTCTTACCATTTTTTGCTGTAATTATTAGGTTAAATGCACTTAACGCAACACCTAATTCATCTTTTGATTTACTTGATACTTCTAAAATATTTAATGTTTCGTCATACTTTTTGACGTTATCATGGAATGAATCTATTGACTTTTGCTTTTGTGTAACAGCAAATCCAGGATACCATTCAAAAACTATATCCTTTTCCATAACAAAATTACTTTCACTCTGCTTTGAAATAAAAACTGGTCTTTTAGCCATACTATCTCCTTATCTCCAATTCTCATAATCTTGCCTATAACTAAATAATCTTGGCTCGACACTTACCTTTACTTGCGACGGTATTAAAGTTTTATATTTATCTAATTGTCCTTTACTTTGAAATGCTACTCCCCATATTAACTCTGGTTTTATTACATCGAAAACCAAGACTTCTGCTTGTGGATTAGTTGGGTAACTACTTATTAGGTTCATTTCGTGTCTTGTTGGTTTTCCTGGATATTCTTCATAGAGTCTCATAAGACCCTCAATTCCTCTTCTTTCTTCAGAAGGAGAAGTTAGTATTTTTGCACTGGCCGCATTCTCTGAACAAAACAAGCATTCTTTTTCCCACAAGACTTGTTTACGAATACCTAAGACAACCCAATCAGTTTCAGGTTGCTCAACCCTGTAACTGTAGAACATTTTATAATTAGGAAACTGTATAGATAAACAATTAGCATCTTCACAGTCATCAATCCTATATAAATCATTATTTACATAGTCAATCCCTGTCTTGGATAACGGTGCAACAGGTATAAGTCCATTATCTAAGATACTACTTAGATTTTCAATCCGAGTAAAATGTACTAAATATTTTATACCCCTTTCATTTACAAAGTTCTGAATTGCCTTTTCTCCCACTAAATTTCCCATTAATATTTTCCCCCTCAGAAATGAATAATAACAAACCTCCTAATCTATAATAAAGAAACAAAAAGATAGGAGGTGTACCCATGAACAAAGACAACTTCACTACAATCAGTAGTAAAGAGCGTGTAAAAGTTGTGAACGACCTTCTCCAAAAGGAAGGTAATGATTTACGAAAGGTAGCAGACACCCTCAAAATTAAATACAGTACGTTCACAAAACTTATGCAAGAAAACGACTACGTGTATATAAAAAGATTGGGACAGTATTGTAAGTTTGTTCAAGATGATAGTTTAATAGTTGAAGATCCTACATCAGATAGTGATGAAGTAGCCTACATTAAAGAAAACTTTGCTATTTTGCAATCACTTATTGAAAGTAGAAAGGGCAACTATGACTTCACATTGGACAAGCGTATCTATCATTCCTCTTCTAAAACAGTAACCAAGAACTTCCGCATATCTGATGATATCTATAAACTGTTTGCTAAAACTTGTGATGAAGAATTCCCCCACCTTAAACTACAAGATATTATTGCTCAACTACTCCTTACCTTCACTGATCAATACGCCAACCAAAACAATATCTAAACATAAAAAGGCAGCTCCTTTACATTAATCTGTTAGGAACTGCCTTCTGTTGTTAATTCTGTGTTGTAATGCCGAGAAGTTCGCTATAGTTCTTTCACTATCTCTTCATCTAAAAATGCCTTTCTCTTTTCCCAATCTGGCATAAGGGAATAGAGCATGTTGTAAAATTTATCACTATGATCATTATACTTAAAATGGATTAACTCATGTAAAATTACGTAATCAATACAGTGTTTAGGTGCTTTTATTAGATTTACGTTGAGAAGTATAGTGTTTGTATCCAATAAAGCTGAACCCCAACGTGCTTTCATCACTTTCATATCAACGGATGGTTTTTCTACCCCGTACTTTTCAACTAAAGGAAACAGCTTATTTAATGACTCCTGGAAGGTTTTCTGAGCCTTTTCTCTAAACCATTCATCCATTAATTTAGCCTTTCTTTTAACATTGTCTGTATCTTTTACAAAAACATAGATAAAACCTCTAAAATATTTTACTACTTCTTCGTTCTCAGATTTTTGTACACGCAACCGATATTGTTTACCTAAGTATTTATAGGTTTCTCCGCTTACATACTCACGTTCACTTTGTTTCTCTGGTAACACACACTCAAAACTCTTGACGTGTTTACTAATCCAAGCACTCTTTTTCTTTACAAACTCATAAATAAAACTTAGCGGAACATCTTCTGCGGCCGAAACTTCTACCGTCATATCGGGTTTTATATTTAGATTTACGTTCTTAACCTTTTTTCTTTCGACTATAAAATCAATTGTTTTGTTTCCATATTGAACTTGATGTAGCTCCATGTTGTTCACCCTTAATATCGTCTAAGAGCAACTGTTTTTATCTGCTCAATGATTTTATCAATTGTATCAAAATCCAAGTCCACATTTTGCTCTTTGGAGAAATCGAATAATAAGTCATCTAACTCTTGTGCAATACGATTATGGATTTCAATGTTATCATGCCAGTCTACCTTTTGATGTTCTTTTATTATATTATCCATCTTTAAAGCCAAACCACCAAGGTTGTATTCTGCTGTTTCCTCTTTCACTTCACTCATAATGTCTTTTGTTACGCCATAGAATGCCTGTGCATCCCTATTCTCTTTGATTACGTCAGGGTAATCATCAGCAGTTTCGCCTTTTCGGTAATCCTTCATGATATCCTTCATTCGGTTCAAATATTCTGCTTCTGATATGCGTTTATCTTTATATTCTTGTATAGCTTCCTGTATTCTCTCAGAGAACTTTTTATAGTAAGCGGGGTTTTCATCCCATTTGGTACTTACACTTTTAGATAAGCGTGTACGAATCGCATCAGCTTTTGCCCGCTTAGAATCCAATCTCTCTAATTCTTCTTCAAACGCTTTTTCGTTCAATATATCAACAGGATTGGTGATGCGTATAACCTCTTCTGCTGAAATGTAATTATCCATTAACTTCTGCATCTTGGCTTCGTATTCTTTATGATCTATGGTGTCAGAGTATCGTAATTTAACACTTTTACGAAGCTCTTGGTAAAACTTTAGGTCTTTCTTGTACTTTTGCAACTCTTCTGGTGACAAAGCATTATAAATTTTCTCAGATTCTAACGCAATTCCAAGGTTGCGGCCAAACTTACTTACTGTATCATAAAACTCATTGCGTCTTTCTTCATCTTCAAGCCAAACCTCATATTCTTCCGTATCATGCTTGTTTTTTATAGGAGCAAACATCTGTAACAAGTCCGAATGATATTGACGCAACTGACCAATCACACTAATTACATCATGTATAGCACCTTCTATATCTTTTGGATCAAAATTCTCTAATCCTGCTCCTGAATACATTTGCATTGCTTCATCAAGTTTTTCTAATAAGCCTCGATAATCTACTATAAAACCATAGTCTTTACCTTCATAAAGCCGATTAACCCTTGCAATTGCTTGTAAAAGCGTATGTTCCTTCATAGGTTTATCTACATAAAGAACTGTGGCTCTTGGGGCATCAAAACCAGTCAGTAGTTTATCAACAACAATCAATAAATCAATTTCATCCCCATGAATGAATTCCTCTTTTATAGCATCCTCATAGGCTTCTGGTGTACCATATCGATCCATCATTCTCTTCCAAAAACGTTGTACCTTGTCTTTTGATTCTTCATCTACTGCTTCATGTCCCTCTCTTTGATCAGGAGAGGAAACGACAACTGCACAGTTTAAGTCCCCAAGTTCTTCAAAAGATTCTAAGTACCGAATTGCTTCTATCTTGCTATTTGTTGCAAGCATCGCTTTAAATTGACTACCTTGTGTCTTGTAGTTATCCAAAAAATGTTGGTTAATATCAAACGCAATCATACTTATGCGTTGATTAGATGATGCTATCCTCTCGAACAAGCTCCACTTTTTCATTACATCATCTTTTTGTTCGTCATTCAAATTTCGAGTAATCATTTCAAGGCGGTTGTCAATTGCACGCTGATTTACTGATTGATCAACCATTTTTCCTTCATATAGCAAAGGTACAATTGCTTTATCTCTAACGCCATCAGCAATGGTATAAGTATGGATTAGTTTACCAAACTTAATCATGGTGCTTTTTTCTTTTTTCATTAAAGGCGTACCTGTAAAACCAAGATAACACGCATTTGGGAATACCTTTTTCATTTTGATGTGGAGTTCGCCATACTGCGTTCTATGACTTTCGTCTACTAATACAAAGATGTCCCTTGATTCTACTGGTTTTTGTTTGGTAGATGCTGTGTCAAACTTATGCACCAAGGTCGTTACGATATCAGCATTATTATCATTTATTAAATCAACCAAATGGCTACCCGTTGTTGCCCTGCTCGCTTTTAACCTTGTATGATTAAATGTCTTATGGATCTGTTTATCTAACTCTACCCTATCCGTTACTACTACTACCTTTGGATTATAATTTGCTAACTCGGACATTATATATTTAGCTAACATAACCATTGTTAAACTCTTTCCTGATCCTTGCGTGTGCCAGATTACACCACTTTGCCGATTACCATTTTCATCCCGCTCTTCTATTGTTTTTAGTATCTCCTTTATAGCAAAATATTGCTGATAGCGTGTTACTTTCTTTTGATCTTTGTCATAAAGCGTAAAGAAACGGGTTAATTCTAACAACCGTTCTGGATGGAATAAAGAAATTATATTTTTATCCTGTGTTGTTGGTAAGCGGTCAGATACCGTTTTATCCAACCATGATCTTATCCAATCTTCCTTTTCTTCTTTCCATACCGACCAAAACTTCTTTGGTGTATTGGTTGTAGCATATTTCGTTTCATTTTTATTCGTAGACATGACAATTTGTACGAACTTAAATAGCTGTGGAGCATAGTCCTTCCCTTGATTACGGATCATTTGGCTAATGCCCTGTTCCATTGATATCGATGCCTTTTTGCATTCAATTACAGCAAATGGTATTCCGTTTACAAACAACACTAAGTCAGGGCGGACAGTTCCACGACCATCCATACGCTCAATTGAAAACTCCTCTACAATATGAAACTCATTATTCTCAAAGTTCTCCCAATCAATGTATTGAATGGTAAAAGACTTTTTAGAACCATCTGGTAAAAACTCGGTATAGCTTCTTCCTAACATAAGTGTTTCGAAAATCTTTTCATTCGTTTTGACAAGTCCATCTGATAATGGTTCATCTAAGTCTCTGATTGCTTGTTGGATATTAGAATCACTAAATTTATATGTAATTCCTTTATACTCATATGAATTGATTTCTTTTAACTTATCCTCCAAGTTCGTCTTCAATAAAACGTTATGGAGATTCCCGCGCATATTTTCTGCTTTTTCAGGAGCTATGTTAATATAACCTAAGCTATTCAAAACATTAACCGCAGGATCTTGACTAATATAACGTTCATCGTAACTATTCCCTTTCACCATTTCCACACCACCTTACATTTAAGGCAATGAGTAAAGTTTCATACCTTCACTCTAATTTTGCCTGTTAACAATGACTGCATAAGACCTTCTTTTTGCTCATTTAAAGCATTAAGTTCTCTATTGAGCAAATTAATTTCTTGCTCAGAAGTTAATAATATTTGTGCAACATTCTGTTGTTCATCATATGGCGGGACTATAATATCAAGTTTTAAAAAGTCCTTTTTACTCATTACCCTATTCCTGCCCGCCCCACCAGGAGAAATATTCTCTAATAAATACTTAAAATAAGGTTGAATAACGTAATATTTATAAAATAAAGGGTAAACATTTTCATTAAATTCATAAGTTGGGAATCTATGCGAAACCAATTTACCATGATCTTTATTATCAGCTATAGCTATAGCGTGTTCCCATGCAAATGTTATATTAACAATTAAATCATTTTCTTCAACTAAATATAATCTATCCATTGATACTTTACTCGGATCATCTACAAACTCATGAAATGTACCCTTTGCATGACTTCTTAACCCTAATCTCCAATAGCCTTTATTGGGCTTATCAATTTCTCGTATTTTGGGCTTTAAAATTTCCCCGATCTTTTTTATAGACCAATCATTTGGGATAATTCCTAACTTCGTGTCTTTGTATCCATTAGGAACTTCTCTTTTATCAATACACCTTAACCGTTCGTTTAACTCTTCTTTTGAGAACTTATTACCATCATTATAACGGATTTTACCTGTCAACATTTTCTGCATCAAACTTTTATGCTGTCTTTTTTTCTGATTAATTAATTTTTTCTTCAAATCTATAGCTTTATCCCATATTAAAAGGACTTCTGCTATCTTCTTTTGTTCTTTAATACCTGGTAATAGTAACCCTAATTTTTGTAAAGATTGTTGATTAATATTAGTGTTGGCACTTATCGTACTAAAGTTCAGGAGTTTTCTTCTAAAATAATTTGCATCAAAACAATACTTTTTGAAATATGTGTCCATCTCCGAACTTGTTTCTCTGAAACGTATTAAAAATCCACTATAAACTTTTTCCTTTAAGTCTTCTTCTATAAGAGTTGTTAAGCCAACACCTTCTGGCTTAACCGAGGATCTTACAAAAAGAACGTCTCCTTTATCTAATGAGTAATTTTCAAGTTCTGTCTCTGTACAATTAACCTTCGTGTTAAAAGAATCCTTATTGTTTAAACGCCTTTTACTAAAGACATCACTTAGATTAACCATCTCATTGCCTTGACCAAAATCTCCTTTGGACTTATTTAACCCATTTTTGAAGAAACCCAAATCCGCCAGTGGTATTATTCTCCACTCCTGTGGTATGATTCCAACAGTAGTTTCTTTATAACCGCTTGGAACTTTACCTTCCCTAATTAAAGATACTATGCTCTTATAATCATGTATCAATGTGATCACCTACAATCCAAGTTCTTTCAAGTATTTTTCCATCTGTTTTTCTACTTCTTTTATTTCTGCATTAATATTTGAGATATTTTCTTTTACCAAATCCATATCAACAGGATCTTCCTCTTCAAATGTGTCCACATATCGTGGAATATTCAAGTTATGATCATTCTCTCTTATTTCATCTAAGGTTGCGACATAAGAGTATTTATCAATAGTTTCGTTCTTTTCATATACATCTATAATTTTTTGTATATCAATTTCACGTAATTTATTTTGATTTGTACCCTTTTCATAGTTGTCTGAACCAGAAGCGTCAATGAATAACACATCTTTGCGTTGTCTATTTTTTTTAAAGAGCATTATACATGCGGGAATAGGTGTACCGAAGAACAAGCCTTCTGGTAATCCTATGACTGCTTCTAATAAATTCATTTCAATAATTTGTTCTCTAATTTTTCCCTCACTTGATCCTCTAAAAAGGACTCCGTGAGGTAAAATCGTAGCCATACGGCCATTTTCGGCTAATGAATAGAGCATATGTTGAACGAAAGCATAGTCCCCTTTCGAACTTGGGGGTACTCCCCAATCAAACCGTTTAAATTGGTCAAGACTCGCTTCCATTTTAAATTTTCTATCATTCGTCCCTTCACCCGCAAACCCCATTGCCCACTTATCTAAAGAGAAAGGAGGGTTTGCTACAATTGCTTGGAACTTCATTAATTTCCCATCTTCTAAATGTAAAGGATTAGCTAAAGTATCGCCCCATTCTATCTTTGCATCATCTATACCATGCAAGTACATATTCATGAGGGCTAATGAGTGAGTTGCCCCATTACGTTCTTGTCCATAGATTGCAACTTTTTTATTTTGTACTTGGTTTGCTACTCTTATAAGTAAAGAACCAGAGCCACAGGTTGGATCATAAATACGATCATTTTCTTGGGGCTTTACCAGACGTGCTAATAATTCTGATGCCATTGATGGTGTGTAAAATTCGCCACCCTTCTTACCTGCGTCTGAGGCAAAACGTTCAATCATATATTGATATGCGTCACCAATAACATCTTCACCACCAACAACGGATGGCTTTAACGTTAGTTGATTAAAGTCCTCTAATAAGGAACGAAGGATTGCATTTCTCTCCCTTGCTTTTCCAAGGATTGCTTCACTATTAAAATCAATATTACGGAAAACACCACGAAGTTTTCCTGTATTTTCATTTTCAATACGTTCTAATGCTTTATTAATAATTTCCCCAATTTCTGAATCATTTCTTTTACTGTATAAATAATCAAATGTAGATTGCTCGTTTAATACAAACCTTTCTCTGGACAAAGCACGTTGAATACGTTGTTCATCTCCATTGTAACGTTCTTTATATTCTTCTAAACTCTCTTTGTATGAATCGCTTAAATACTTAATAAAAAGCATCGTAAGAATATAGTCTTTGTATGTACTTGAATCAATTTTACCTCTAAAAGTATCGGCCGCTTGCCATAATACGTTATTAATTTGTTGTTGAGTCACTTTCTCTTCCATTTACTTTCCTCCTAATTCGTATCCTCTAATATTTGTCTGGAAATCCCTTTAAACCACACTTCTTTTTCCTCTAAAAGTCTCTTATACAGTAACTTTTCTTGCTGATGTAGCCTAAATAGTTCTATGAATGCTTTTTGTTTTGATATAGTTGTCTTGACAACTGGTAATGTCTTTAATACATTTTTGTTTGTACTCGGAATACGACTACCAGATTGTGACCGCTCCAATTCTTTTTTTACTTCAAATGTGTTTAAATACCATGCAATATATTCTGGTAAGTATTTATTCATATCTACTTTAATAATGGCAAAGTATGACGGTATTAACAACCCATTATGTTCTTTTCCAATATACACAGAGGTATTTGGGTGACTTAGACGCATCAATACATCTCCTTCTTTTGTAAAGTAATGATCGTCTAATTCATCATTACTATTAAATTCTTCAAAAGAGTCAGTATTGATGATACCTTCATCTGAAACGTTTTTCAGAGAAAGGAGCCTATATTTAGCCTTAATATCGTATTCATCCTTGGCCTTTTTCCTACTTAACACAAGACCTGTTTTTATCCTTGCTATATCTCCAAGCACCATATCACACCTCTCACACAAAATGTCAAATAAGGGATATAACATTTGTTAAATACAGTATATGACTTTTTTGTTGTGAAAGTCAACCACTCTCTTGTTATTTTTTCCAAAAATAAAAAAAGCCCTCTGTACCGAGAGCTAACTAACAATATTAATACCATTCTGTTCATTTACAATCGGATCAACGAGCAAGATTAATCGTTCCAAATGATAAATAATACTTGTTATCCGTTTAAGCATATCGAAATTTTCAGGGTACGAAAAGATTACTTCATTCTGTTCAACAGCAAGCAGATTATACCTGACTTCTTTCTTTATGACTTGTAGCATTTTATTGTATATTTCTTGATGCCGTTCATAGGATAACCTTAGTTTAAAGTAGCACCTTTCGTTTATATCTTTCAGACAAACAACATAGTCTAATCCTCCAACTCCCGCTCCGAAAACTATTTGGCGTTTGTTAAGGTTTGCTTTTGATCGATGTGCATTCAAAAAATAAGGAATTCTCTCTTTCAGACATCTAATAAAGTATTTATTTGCTCCCTTGATTGTTGACAGCGGTTCAGATATGTCATCTTTCAACTCGCTTTGAAAATCAGACGGAACTATTTCAATAGCTTTAAATAAACTCAATATCGGTAGATCAACCTTTTGATTTTTTATACTGTCCCACACTTCAATCTGCCCCTGTTTGTTAAGATCATCAAGTTGGAAGAGGCAACTATCTGAAAGCAATACCATATAAAGATTGATAGGTTTAGCTATACTAAAATGTAACAAGTTATACAATTGTTGCGTGTATTCTTCCTTAAAATCTGTAGCAATCCATATTATTATTCCTTCATCTATTGCTTCAATTATGTTTTTCACCTTTTCATAATGTCTTTGGTCTGCTTTGGTTAGCTGTGTTTCAACATAAACAGTAAGGTTATTCACATATTGATATCCATACATATCAATATACATTTTGTTTTCATTTGTATTTTCATACCGTTCTGATTCAAGATGTCTATATTCTCCACCTATAAATTGTGAAATTAAGGATGGATTCTGCTTTAAGATTAAATTCAAGATGAACTCCTTCCTTGATCCTTTAATACTCATGTCATTCCTCCCAAAATATAAAGAAAGAAGCTATTTAAGCCCCTTTCCTTACCTCTTCATCATTATCCAATATTTCATGTAGCCTACGTATCATCTCCCCTAACTGCAAAAAGTCTTTAAAATCACACCGCTTGTCCAACTTATTTGCAATCATGTCAATAATGTCAACAAAACATGTTTTGGCATCAATGGATACATTATCGATCCCCCTTATTGAGAAATTATTTTGTAGAAGTATTGCATCAACCGATTTAGTTTCCGCTTCTTTTTCTTCAACCGCAATGTGAAGTAATTCCCACAAGTCAATCTCTAACGCCTCTGACAAAAGAATAAACAAACTGAATGTAGGATTTTTTCTCTCATATCTTTCTAAGCGGTTAATGTAACTGGCACTTGAATCGATCTTTTCAGCCAATTCTTTCAAAGAATAGCCCTTCTTTTCCCTTGCTTGTTTAATCTTAACTGCAAATTTAGACGAGATTGCCCTCTCTTTCTTATCTACTGGTAGTCCTTTATTATTCAATACGCTCAACTCCCTTGTTATCTATCGCAATTACGATACCTGTTTTTTTATTGACTACTGTATTGTAGTCTTTTACATCGATTTCAATAACTGCCATTGTTTGGTTTATACCCGCTCGTTATAAAGAAACATAGCTATTTTCCCCAAAGACAAAAACATGATAAGATTTGCCTTTATAGTACCAAATGTTTGTTCGACACTGTTTAAAATTCCATATAGTGTAAGAATTCTTTTTATTCTTTTTAGGCAACAAAAACCCACCATAAAGAAATTGTTTTAATTGGTGGGCCGCATTTTCCTATCATTTGTATTTGTAAATCGGAAAATCTTTTAGTGGATTGATTATTATAGAAGGAGCATTCAAGTAGTTTTTTGGGATAAGAATGGGGTTTATGCCAAGGTTTTGTAGCATTTCCAAGCGACTATTCAAAGTCTTTTTAGACATATTATTTAATGGTGTTGAAACGTCATAAGAACTTACTTTTTTGAGGAAATCAATGAGTTTTCTTTTATAAGAGGATGATAGCGGGGAATCATAGATAATTTTTCGAGCCTGATCAATTTTGTAAAAATCACCTTTAAAGAAGATGGAGAAGATGCGTTCATCAAAATATTTCCTGTAAATGTCATCTTTCATATATTCCCATAACTTTCGAGAACGATGACCATTCCTTTCTTGGTAATACATGTGGTCTTCCCTTAGCTGTACTTCAAACCGTATTATATCCTTTTCATAATACTTAGGAATTTCTCCTTTTGCAATTCTCTCTTCATTTTTCAAATAAACAGTAGATTTGATTGATCCAGACGTGTGATCAACAGTAGTTTTATAGGGTTTATACTTCTTAGTCTCTTTATCTATATAACCGAGAATCTTATTTTGGCGTTTATACATCCTTGTAGTTTTCTTGTATATATCCAGTAATAATTGTCTTATTATTTGATTATCGTTAAATACATCATATCTATAATCGATTCGTTGCAATACATGATCATCATAAGCTGATGAATGTAAAAACAGATAGAAAAGAATCTTTCTAATTTCACCTTCCATTTTAAGGTAATCTTCTTCTGCAATATTCGGCTTGTTCAACAGCTCTATTGCATCAATAAACATGGATAACTTCCACTGACCTTTTCCCATTGCAGATAAGCTCATAGTTACTCCTGGAAATCTACCTTCAATGAATTTATTCAACTCGAAGGATTTGATATTAAACCGCTTATTCAATTCCTGTACATCTTGGTATGGAATTGGTAGATACATCTTCATTGTGTGAATCATTTTTATTCCTCCTTGTTATTTTGATAGCTGACTTGGGAGACATTTAGACCAGTAGCAGTAAGGGATTAACCACTCCTTCTTTCTCCCAACCCGACTATATTTATTTTCCCTTTACTTTAATATAAAGAGATAATCAATCTATCAAAACCCTTTAAACGTTGAATAACGTTCGAGCTAATAATCTTATATTCAATGATGAAAGAATTACAAAACTATGCACACAAAAAAGCAAGACAACTATAACAGTTACCCTGCTTTCATTATCAGATGATCACATTCCATCTTCTATTTTGATTTTTTTATTATTGCTCTTGCAGTTAAAAATCCGATTATAAAAATAATTAAAATAGATATGACAGCAACCATTTTAAGCTCCAAGTAAATACCTCCCTTTGTTATTTCTATTGTAGTTGTTCGAGCAACTCCATCACTATTTATTTTTTGAATCAAGCAAATCTATAAGTATCTCTATTGAATTAACTGGAAGTATGTCCAAAAGGTGCTGTAAACCCATATTGTAAAGTAACGCAAGACATAGCGTGTCTCTTTGTTTACCATCTGGATCAAATGTTATTCCATCCCACAATTCGAATTTATTTTCATAAGGAGTAACATTCTCCCAATCATTTACTGTTAGTAAATTCCCATCCTTTTTAGGTTCCAAGTTACACATAGATTATCACCTCCTCAATTTTATCAATTTCAAAATAGACTCCTTATCAATTTAATAGCTCTTTCATTTTCTTTAGACAAATTGGATTTATAATCAGACGGTAACTTGGTAAATTTCCTTGCCTTTAATCTTTTCCTATTAAACTCTCTGTTAATTCGCCACTGCATATAACTATCTTCATTTTTGGCACTCTTTATTTCTTCTATCTCACTTCTACTTATTTAAGCACATAAAGAATGGTTGCAATGTCAATATCATTAGTAAGCAGATGCATGACAATTTCCCTTACTTCTTGTCTTGATTCTTTAATGATATTTTCAAATTCTTTATTACTATCCATGCTCCTCATCCTTTTCCTATTTTGAATTGCGTGATATAGCAACATAAAACCAACTCCCAACGCTATACTTACCAATGAATTTCGTAAAAAATAATTTACCATAAATAAAAAGAGAAGCACCTATCCGTTAGATACAGATAAATGCTTCTCTATATAGATCATCAATTGATAAGGACTTAACATAACATTCGCATCCTTTATTTCCATCTTCTATACAAAATATTTATATATATTTATTTTAACCTAAAATATTATTGATTAGAAGTGATTTAGTAAATTTGCACCCTACCCAACCCTTGTTACATAACAGACTTAATTGTATTTAATTGTTATATAAGAGGTAGAACCGCCAACATATTGTATTTTTGTCTCATATCCATATACTTGTAAGAGTAAACTTCATTTCTATTAAACTTCTATTTACACCACGTATTATCCCCACAACTGAAAGGAGAATCACCATGGAGCAAAGCATAAAAATACAAGCTGTTATCCCTATTCCAGAAGACCAAATACTAATTGAGAAGGTTGAACTTGAAAGGTTAAAATCACTTGAATTACAAGGTAGGTATTGGTCAATGCAAGATTTAGAAGAAAGGATAAATAAAAAAAGAGAATGGATTAAAGAGAACATTCTCTATAAACCTAAATTCAAAATGATCTTAGACGTTAATAATGGTGGATTTGTATATTATCCAGAAAAGAAAGGACAGAATTGGAGTTTTCAAGCAAATAAAATGGCACATTTTTTAGATAAAAACTTTTCAGAAATATTCTCCTCATAATCTACTTATCTAATCTATTGTAGATTATTCCTTCATTTGCTGATACAGCAATACTACAACTATCAATTATCCCAATTAAAAACTATACAAAACCAAATATTGCGTTTATTATAAGGGTGACCAACGACCACCCTTTAATAATTCATACAAAGAGGTGGAAATATGGCAAGCATAACAAAAAGAGGTAAAACCTACCAATACACAGTCAGCAATATGGAAAATGGCAAATCAATACCCATTAGAAAAGGAGGGTTTAGGACTAAAAAAGAAGCTCAAATTGCGGCCGCTGAAATTGAAGCATCTTTAGCCAAAGGATTAGTTCCCGTACTAAAAAAAGTACCTTTCAATGAATACTTTGAAAAATGGATTCAACTTTACAAAGAACCAAAAGTTACACTCGTAACATTAGAACATTATAAGTATTCATTGAAGGCGGTTAATGAATACTTTCAATATAAAGCTATTCAGGATATCAAAAGACAAGACTACCAGATGTTTTTGAATTGGCTTGGTAAAGATAAAGCAAAAGAAACAGTTGCTAAAATCAGTGGTCATATCAAAGCATGTGTGAAAGATGCAATTGAGGAGCAAATTATACAGATTGATTTTACCAGAAAAACAGAACTCACTTGGACAGTACAATCCAAAAAATCTACTGAAAAACATTTGAGCTATGTAGAAAGTGAGCGACTATTGCAAAGCATATGGAATAATCTCGATAAGGGATTAGGATATTCAATGTTACTATTAGCAATTACTTCGGGAATGCGTTATGAGGAACTAATTGGACTAACAAGACAAGACTTTGACTTTGTAAACAACACCATTAACGTAAACAAAACATGGGGATACAAGAAAAACTCTCCTAAAGGTTTTGGCCCAACTAAAAACGAACAATCGATTCGTACAATTAAGATGGATGACAAAACAATGATTCATTTCAAAGATTTATTCAAAATAACACCAACAAATCTTGATCAATTGGTATTTTATAGTCCATCCTCAAAATACAAAGTCATCAGCAATACAAATGCCAATAAGTTATTGAGAAATTTACTGGATGAATTAAATCTTACTTCTATAACTGTTCATGGATTAAGACATACGCATGGAAGTATATTGTTATATAAAAAGGCTTCTATTCATTATGTAAGTGAACGTTTAGGTCATGGAGATATAGAAACAACATTGAAGGTCTATACCCATGTATTAAAAGAGTTACGTATAGAAGATGAAAAACTATCCACGAAAACTTTTGCACAGATGATTGTGTAAAAAATGTGTAAAATCATTTCAATATCTATCTTCACCTATCTTATACCCCTAAAAATAAAAATGCCCATAAACCTTGATGCGTAAAGGTTTATGAGCAATTTCGCCCCTATTAATCTTAACTAAAATTAATCTGCGGATACCGGTGGTCGGGGTCAAACCGCTAACAGCGAAGGAACAAAATTTTTCCCAATCCTACACAATCCTATTTTTTAATTTCCCTAATCCCTCGACTTCAAGCTCTACCCTATCCCCAGGTTCCAACCAACGATGAACTTCAGGCCCTAGTTCTAGCAAACACCCCCTCCCCACTGTTCCAGAACCAATAATCTCCCCAGGATAAAGTGTCACACCCTCGGAAGCCCGTTCAATCATCTGCCCAAATGAGTAATAGATATCTTTAAAGTTCCCTTCAGAAAGCATTTTTCCGTTGACCGATGCCGTCATGCTCAGATTAAACCGATCCCCAATTCGGTATGACTCTAGTTCATCCTTTGTGACTATATAAGGCCCTATGGAATTAGCAAAGTCCTTCCCTTTTGCAGGCCCTAAACCAACTTTCATTTCTTTTGATTGTAAACCTCTTGCAGACCAGTCGTTTAGAATCGTATAACCAAAAATGTACTCTTCCGCTTCTTCTGCTTTAATATTCTTTCCTTCTTTTCCAATAACACAAGCCATCTCTAACTCATAGTCTAATAGCTTACAGGATGGCGGTCTTTCTACCTCATCATTAGGTCCTCGAAGTGCTAGATGATTTGTAAAATAAAACACAGGAATCTCATACCATTCCGGTACAGGTGGTAACCCTACTCGCTTTCCTGCATTTAACATATGTTCCTCAAATGCAATAAAATCTCGCACACTTGGAGGGTTTGGTAAAGGCGTAGTCAAGTTGATTTCATCCAAAGGAGTACTTTTTCCTTCTAGTTTTTGCAACTTAGGGAGATAACTCTCGTAGCCTTTGATAAGATCTAGTACATTATCCGGTAACTCGCCGTTACTCACTTCATGTATATCAAATACGTTATTTCCTTCCACCCATCCGGCTTTTTTCTTCCCCTCTTGGTTGATAAATGTAATTAATTTCAATAGGATCATCCTTTACTTTCATTTTCGTTTATACGACAGATTTATGTTTCTGATAAACGTCCCTTCCACTTTGTGTAATCGCAACTTTTCTTCGTATAAATCCGGATTCTTTGAGGTACTTTTGACGAATTAATTTTGCTAAAATAACCGAGGCCTTTAATGAGTCAAAATCATTTTCTTTCAAATAGATATTTAATGCGTCCTGTCCTTTTTCTAATTGTTTTAGGAAATATAAATCATCGACTGATATACCATCTTGTGCAAGTGGTACTTCCCTTTGTTTTATTTCAACGAATCGTGAACCACTTTCTGTAATCGTAAATGTGTAAAAACCAGAACCAGTATAACTTTCTCTTTTGATCAATCGTTTCTTGTCTAACGATTCCACAATTTTATTACTAACAGAGGAGTCTACACCCAGTAAGTCACTAATCTCTGCCATCGTGTTATATCCTAAATGGATGTATGTTAAAACGACTTTTTCTTGCTCACATACAGTCGCTTGTTTGTCAAAGTCGACGTCATTCCAATTTTTCTTCGCATAGTAGTTTGGTTTGGTAACGAGACTAATGAGAACAGTCGCTAGAACCGTAACTACTAACCCGACGACACCAACATGGGTATAGGCAGCAATACTAAAGATTCCAAATAAATCCATCAATGTAAAGACGACTAGCACAATAATTCCTAGTATCCCGCCATAAAACGCACCTTGAAAGGTTGTGCGTTTCCACCAAACTCCTAAAAATACAAGGACAGATGGAGGTCCGAGCCATGCTGTGGAAAAAGCAAATAAATAAAGTGGTCCACCAGGATAAAAACATAACAACCAAACAAGTAAGCCTAAGATGAGTGTAATCACTTTAGAAGGAACAGTAAGCTCTTTTGATGTGGCATTTGGTTTTACATAACGTTGATATAAATCTCGCACTGCTGTACTAGATGCACCCATTAGCGCGGTAGTCGATGTTGAAATGGAGGCAGCCAATGCCCCTAATAACGCTAAAGCAGCCACACCAATTGGTACCGCTTGCAAAACAACCCCGAATGCAGAAGTAGGATCTCCTTCCCCATATGGAGCAAAGAAGTCCGGAAAGATTGAACTCGCATAAACACCGATAAAGGCCAAAATAGTCCCAGGAACTAATAAAAAAAGTGCTCCTAATACGTAAGATACTTTTGCTGTTCTCTCACTCCTAGTAGAAGAAACACGTAACCAATAATAATTATTCCCCCATACTAAGAAACAGGCAAAAAGAACAGAGAAAGTTAGGACACTGGGATATTGAAGGGAAAAGACAGCTAACGAACCATCCGCTTGCCCACTCGTCCAATACCCTAAGTCACCCGGCCAGTTTTGATTAATGAAATTTGTTCCTCCGTACTTAGAAATAATCGTAATTAATAAAACAGGCAAGGCAATCATTCCGATACACACTTGAATGAAATCTGTTAGGGTAACAGCCCAGAAACCACCAATATACGTAAAGAGTAAGAACATAAAGAAGATCACACTTAGTGTCCCAATTAAAGACCAACCCGTAAATCCCGTGGTCACAATCGCCATTGATACAACGTTATTCGCCATGATACCTAAAAGCCCTAGCATGGAGGCAATGGTAATTAAGGTTCTCGTACGGGAATCAAATCTCATCTCCAGCCATTCCGATAATGTATGAGCACCAGACCTTCTAATATATTTAGCAAAAATCCCCCCGTATAAAGCTAGTCCGCCAATACTATAGACCAAGCCAAAACCTAAAGCGCCCCAGATTCCAGAAGTGATTGCTAAACTGGGGATTAGCGTAATCATCGTACCTGCAAAGCCAATCGCAGCTACTCCGAAAATATTGGTAAGCATCCCAATCTCCCGTCCCGCAATGAAATAATCATTAGAACCGGTGATCCATTTTCTAGTGATAAATCCAACACTGACCAACACCGCTATAAAAATGATGCAATATAGAAGAAATACACCATTAAAGTTCAAAGACCTTTCCCCCTTGTCTATTCAATGATAGCGACTGGCCTTGTCCATCCTGCACTAGCACCAGTAATCTTTACTGGAAACACCGCTACAGTAAAACCGTATCTTTTCGGTAATTTTTCTAAGTTTGCAAGTTTTTCAATCTGGCAATACTCTGCTTCTTTCCCAACAAAATGGGCAGCCCAAAGTACGCCATCGCGGGGATTCTTTTTATAATCTGCTGCTTGCATTGGAAGTGGAATATCCCAACCCCAACCATCTGTCCCCATCACTTTAATTCCTTTTTGAATTAACCATCTTGTTGCATCTGCAGACATCCCAGCATGTGAACTAGCATAATTAGGATCGAACAATCGTTTATCTGCATCCGTTCGAACCAATACGATGTCATATGGTTGCAATTCATATTTCATTTCGTTTAATTGTGTTTCCAAGTCCTCCACCGTTATTTCATAACCCGCTTCTTTATCACTAAAGTTAAAGAGAACCCCATTTCCATAAAACCATTCCAATGGAAGTTCATCGATGGTACGAGATTTCTTCCCAGCGGTCTTTGCTGCATAATGCCATGGTGCATCTACATGTGTACCAGTATGGGTCGTCAGTTTTACCGTTTCTACTGCCCATGCTTGACTATCCGGGAAATCACTCGCTTTTAACCCTAGTAACCCTGCAGCTTGCTCCGCCCCTTGATCATGCGTTTCATATTCAATTTCTGGTGGAAACGGCTCCTTGGCTAGGGTATCCAACGGCACACTTAAATCAATGATTTGACGAAACTTGCGACTCATCAACATTCCCCTTTCTCATTAATTCTTTTTGAAAAACTACTATTATATAAAATATTATCAACTTTCAAAATTATAACAGTGCAAATATATAAACCTATTTTTTCAAAGGAAACGCAATGATTTATGTAGGATTTCTTGGGTTAAGTTTCTATTACTAAAAAATCGGGTCTGGATCTCAAATCGAGGTCCAGACCCACAAAATATAAAGTGAAACTTCAATCAGTGGGGGTTTTCTCCCATCCCCCACTGATTGTTAGTTAAACCAATCGGGCGTTTACGGACAGTTTGACCCCCACCTATGCTTCTCCGATCCTCTTAAGCCTTGAGGTGGGGGTCTTACTGTCCGTTAATGCGGGACAAACTATCCCACAAGCTTCTTCATCCACGCCACAAGTCCAGTATAATCCTTTTCCTCCGCAAACCGTTTCGCAATTTCTTTCATTTCTCCGTCTCGTTTAAATGTTTTTTTCTTTAGATCACGGATTTCATTTGCATGTTTCTTTAAGATCGTTGCCATTTGAACGGTATCTTGATAAATGTTGTTCATATCCCATCTACTAGTATGTTCATTTTCAGCAAGGAGACTAGAGCCCGATTGGTTTCCATAATGGACACTCCATTTGTAGTGAAGGTCACATGATTTTAAGTATTTTTCTTGAATGACTTCAAACCAAGCACCTTGAAATACGCCGGATAATTGGAAGTTCGGTGCATAGCGGTGGTGCCCGTTACAGCCAGCTAATGTCGTAATACCTGCTACGTTTAATATTTTTACCATCATTGCAACTTGTGGGTCTAACTCTAACGCATTCACTTTAATGCCAAATCTTCTTTGGGCAAATACTCTCCATCGATAGTGGTAACCTTCCATATTTACTGGAAATTCTTGACCACGGACATTCATGATTCTCTTCATCATCGCAATTGGTAGTCGGTTTACTAATACTTGAAATTTATTATCCATAGTCCATAATGTTGGGATATTCAAACGAATCAGTAACTCTCGCACCTTTTCGATGTCCACTTTTGTGTTTTCTTCAGTAAGCACGATTAGGTCATTTTTTACTTCAACAAACAATCCTCTCATTTGTAAAGCCTCTGCCACACGCTCTGTTCCATTCATCATTTCTAATTTCATTAAGTTCATTTTTATCATCCTCCTGTTTTCTTTGTAATTTAAGTATAAAAAAAGACCGGTTACTTTTTCGTAACCAGCCTAACGGAGGACAATCGACGGTATATCTGCTTTCCATTCATAACCATTATTTGTTGTGATTAAAACGGAGCTTGCTATATCGTCACGACCCATCGCTTGTGATAATTTTCTTCGTATACTTGTGATATAGCGTTTTACTGCTGAAGCGCTAACTTTGCGATCCTCCCATATAGACTCCTCAATTCGCTTTTTCGGACAAGAGGTCATTGCGTGATCCATTATGTAACCGAGAATTTCCGCTTCTTTTCGTTCTAAACGGATATCATCTTTAAAAGCACGAAAAAACTTATCCTCCTTTGTTAAATCTAATACAACACATTTTCCTTCCATCGCATCGTCCATAACTTTCGCAAAATCAGCTTTCGAAACAAACTTCCTTTTTTCATTTTCCGCTTTTAACAAAATCGGTTCTCTTCGATTCTCTTTCATTCGATCCGAATATAATTCGATAAACCATTCATGCTCCTGATCTATGTCTAGACTTTTTGCTTCTTCAAACAATTTAAATGCCTTTGCAATATACCCAAGCCTTGCATAACCAAGCGCGATATTACAAAGAAGTTTAATCCGTTTGCTTCCGCTTATCCCTTTTTCTAAAGCTTCGTTTCCATAAAAAAGAACCGCTTCCCATCGCCTTTTCTCCTTTGCTAGTACGAAAGACAAATGATAAAAGGCATCGGGTTTATTTGATGCATGAATCGTAGCAAGTCGCAATGTTTCATAAGCTCTACGATGATTTCCCATTCTTATTTTTTCATCTCGACCTACCTCTAAGTAAAGCTCGGACAGCGTTATCGAATAACGTGGTTCTTTCTTATCCAATCGGATAAACTGTTTATACAGTTCCACCCCTTCTTCTAACCAAGCATGCCGCTCCGCTCCCGCATCCAACCCGTCACGATCGAGCCAATTATCCTCCCAATCTAGTAACTCATCTATCGTTTTCTGCTGCATCTCCATCACTCTCTTTTCAACATAGGATATTCGTCAATTATATCAAATAACATAATTTTAGTTCTTTTGGATGGTTCTCTTGCTTCAAAGAAGCACAAGACCCGCCCCTTTGCTTTCACATGATAAAATACTATTAATCGATAAAATGTTCAAAATGAAATAGGAACCTTTAGATATAAATGATAGAAACATAGCACAAAGGAGTTACAAAAATGGATATTCAACATCTCAAATATTTAGTAGAAGTCGCCAAACATAAAAATTTTACAAAGGCATCGCAAAGTCTACATGTATCCCAACCCTCCATCAGCAAAATGATAAAAAGCTTAGAAGCAGAACTGCAGGTTACGCTGCTGGATCGGTCAGAGAGAAAAGTAGAACTGACGGATGCTGGGAAATTGGTATTTGAACAAGCAGTAAAAATTTTGCAGATGGTAGAGGATGTACATTCTTCTGTTAATGAGCTGGTTCATATAAAAAAAGGAACGATCAACATGGGGTTAATGCCAACCTTAGGTGTAATGTTATTCCCAAGTGTCATTGCAGGGTTCAAAAAGGAATATCCTCAAATCGATATTCAAATGGCGGAAGCTAGTGGAAAACTGTTAGAACGAAAGGTATTGGAGGGAGAAGTTGATTTAGGGATTACCGTATTGCCCGTTCACTCCGAAATGTTTGAATCCATCCCTTTATTAAAAGAAGAACTTGTTGTGATTGCAGATCCTGAACATTGGCTTTCGGAAAGAAAATTTGTGTCTTTATCTGATTTAGAGAATGAAGACCTTATTCTTTTCACCGAAGAATTTGTTCTTCATGATGTGGTCAAGCAGGCCTGTTTGGAATCGGGGATTGAACCAAATGTTGTTAATGAAAGTTCGTTATGGGATATCGTTGGGGAAATGGTAGTAGCACAGTTTGGGATATCGATTGTTCCTCTGTCGGTTGCAAATCGTTTTAAGGGCCGAGTTTCCGTAGTATCTATCACCTCGCCTACCGTTAATTGGGAATTGGCTCTTATTTATAGAAAGAATAAATATCTCTCTTATGCTACTCGGGAGTTTATCGCCTATATTCAAGAGGGAAAAACCAACTATAACTTTAAGGAATAGTTTTTATATCTTTTATGTATTTTACGAATCGTTATCCTCTAAGTAGAATGGGAAATAGGTTATTTTTTCTATTTCGGAGGTGTGACGCTTGAAAAAAGTGTTAACGATAGTATGGCAAATCGGTGTAGTTATTGCTTTTAGTTGGATTGGTGAAGGGATTGTCTCTCTTACTCATGTACCTATTCCAGGGAGCATTATTGGGATGATTTTATTATTCTTCGGTCTGCAGTTGGGCTGGATTAAACTGAATTGGGTGGAAGCAGGTGCAGCACTTCTCCTATCCGAAATGATGGTATTCTTTATACCGTCCGTCGTTGGATTTATGCAATATTCTTGGATGTTTGGTATTAAAGGGCTAGTCATCTTATTTATTGTTGTTAGTGGGACGGCACTGATGATGATGGCAACGGGGGTCATTTCTGAAAGGTTGCTAGAAAGACAAGGCGGTGAAGCAAGAAGATGGTACCCGAAATATTTTCTTTAATTATCACCATCTTTTTTTACTTTCTGGCGAAAAAGATCCATAAGAAAAAGCCCAGCTTGGCATTTTCACCAATTGTTCTCACCCCTGTTATGCTAATTGCGCTCCTTTTAATTATCGATTTGCCTTATGATGAATATGTAAAAGGGACGTTTCCGCTAAATGAAATGTTAAATGTTGTGACCGTTGCCTTAGCAATTCCTTTGTACCGGAACTGGTCATTTTTGGCGAAAAATTGGCGCGTTATTTTATTCAGTCTTTCCGCCGGGTCGTTGATTGCTGTCGTTTCTGGGATTTTATCTACTTACTGGCTTGCAATGGGTAAGGATTATATGATTAGTATCATCCCCCGGATTGTGACCATCCCAATTGCCGTCAATTTATCCGAATCAATCGGCGGGATTCCTACCATAACCGTTCTTTTTAGTATGATGACATGCTTTATTGGTGTGTTCATGGCACCAGCGATATTAAAACACTTTTCCATTAAACATCCTCTTTCCATCGGCATGGTGTACGGTTTAGGTGCACAGGCACTTGGAACCGCAAAAGCATTTCAAATCGGAGATAAAGAAGGAACAACATCCAGTGTAGCCTATATAGTAACTGCCATACTTACAGTTATTTGGGCATTAATTTTGACACCGATTATAAATTAGAGCGAAGGGACGTTCTTGCTTCAGTGAAGCGTAAGAACCGTCCCTTACATTTTTCATTTACATTGTGCTAATGTCAATGACGAATCGATACTTGACATCGGATGCTAAAACTCGTTCATAAGCTTCATCAATTTGATCTGCAGAAACGATTTCAATTTTGGGAGCAATGTTATGTTCTGCACAGAAATCCAGCATTTCCTGTGTCTCACGAATGCCCCCAATCATGGATCCTGCAAACGAACGACGATGACCAATAAGAGAAAACGCATTAACCGCCAATGGTTCTGCAGGCGCACCAACATTTACAAGTGTACCATCTAATGTTAGCAGGGAGAGGTATGCGCTTATGTCAATTTTGGCACTTACTGTATTAATAATTAGATCAAATGTTCCAGCTAGTTTCTCAAATGTAGCTGGATCACTTGTGGCATAGTATTCACTGGCACCAAATTGTAAGCCATCTTCCTTTTTATTTAGTGTTTGTGACAACACAGTAACTTCTGCTCCCATCGCGTGTGCAATTTTCACAGCCATATGTCCAAGACCACCCATGCCAACTATAGCCACTTTCTTTCCTGGTCCAGCTCCCCAATGATTTAGAGGAGAGTATGTTGTAATACCTGCACAAAGTAATGGTGCTGCAACATCCAGCTCGATGTTATCAGGAATTCCGACTACAAAATCTTCTGTTACAACAATGTGCGTTGAATAGCCACCTTGAGTAGGCTCGCCGTATTTGTCCACTCCAGCATAAGTTGGGATATTACCCTTGAGACAATATTGTTCCTCCCCTTTGCGACAATTCTCACATTCACCGCAAGAATCGACCATACAACCTACACCGACGCGATCTCCAACTTTATATTTCGTAACTTCTGGCCCAATAGCTGTTACAATACCTGCAATCTCATGTCCAGGTACAAGAGGATAGTTTACTGTCCCCCATTCCCCGTGTGCAGTATGGATATCTGAGTGACATATACCCGCATAGTTAATTTCAATCAGTACATCATGTGTATCAAGGTCGCGTCTTTTAATTTCAGCTGGTCGAAACGGTTTATCTGGACCGTCGACAGCTCTAGCTTTAGCAGTTAACATAAAAAAACCTCCTATAAACGTATACTTGTCAAGAGAATCTGATTGTTTCGGCTAAATGATTCAATTAGACATTCCTTTATTTCTAATTAAACCTCTTATACTCTTGCAACAATATGTTAAGCCTTATAGTTAACTCGAAGTCAAGTAATATACTTTATTTTTTGATGATTCTTAACTTTGTTAGTTTCATATAAACAAGCTTATAATCAATCAACTACTTTTATAAGGAAAATACTCTATAATGCTAAGCCCGATTCTTTTAAAAGACTTGGACATCCGAAATATCCCATGATAAAATCCCTTTCATAAACATAAGTTTAGATCGGTAAGAAAGGGAGATAAATGGTGAAGACATACTCTATTAGTGAAGTTGCAAAAGTATTGGATCTTACCGCATATACCTTGCGCTACTATGACAATGAGGGCCTTATGCCTTTTGTAGAACGTTCCCCCAATGGAACAAGAGTATTTAAAGAATCCGATATCGAAGCTTTAAAAGTAATCGAATGTTTAAAAGCAACTGGGATGTCTATTAAAGAAATAAAAAACTTCATTGATTGGTGTTCGGAAGGGGATTCTACGTTGCAACAAAGATATGATATGTTTATAGAACGAAAAGCTACTGTAGAAGCACAAATAGAAGAATTAAAAAAGACAATGGAACTTATTGAACATAAATGCTTGTATTACAAAACGGCATTAGATGCTGGAACAGAAGATATACATAAAGGTAATAAAATAGAGATTACTAATTAATAGAAGACAACTATATTCAGATAGACATCTATGAAGCATAACTAGTTTATTTATGTTTTTGTTAGGAAAGTAACGATAAACAAAATTAGCCAGAAGTCCTCCACTACCTTGTCGTGCACTAGCATTATCTATAGAAAAAACCTCAGACGTTAGAATTAATGAAGGAATCATTCGACCAACTGTTTAAGATAGGTTAAATAATTTTTAAAGCGAAGGGACGGTTCTGAGACTGCTGAAAAAGTAATACTTTGTGAAGCAGCAAAGATTTTTCATCAATATACAAATAATAAAAGAATCTAATAGCCTATATGTAGTAGGTTGTCAGATTCTTTTTCTCTTTAAATGGACTTTTTCACTAGTCCCACCTATTCATTGTTAGGAATGTTCATTACAAACGGGATTGAGATAGAGACAATCACCAAAAGCATTCTCAACACTTTTTTTCATTAATCCCTTGTTAATTATTGGAGAATTCTTTAATTTTTCGATATCCTTAATATGATATATTTACAATTCAATCGTTCCCTATCGCCAAAGAGTTCAAAGTTAGATGAAATGGAATAGTCATTCTTATTAATGAAATTCGTTAGAGGAGGTTGTCAGAATGGGGCAATTACAAGGAAAAACAGCAATCATCACAGGAGCGAGCAGCGGGATTGGTGCTGGAATCGCAAAAGAAGTTGCTAAAGAAGGCGCAAATGTAGTGTTGGCTGCCCGCAATATCGAAAAACTAGCTGAATTAGAAAAAGAAATTAAAGAACAAGGGAATGGGAAAGTGTTAACAGTCCAGACGGATGTAACAAATAAGCAAAACGTTGAGAACTTAGTGAAAAAAGCTGAGGAAGCATTCAACCATGTTGATGTTTTAGTGAATAATGCAGGGCAAATGCTTTCCTCCCCTGTCCGTTCCGGAAAAGTAGACGAATGGGAAAACATGATCGACGTAAATATAAAAGGAGTACTTTTCTGTACCCATTCGGTACTGCCATCTATGCTCGAACGCTCAAGTGGTCATATTATTAACATCGCGTCTGTTTCCGGATTTGAAGTAACGAAAGCAAGTACTGTCTATAGCGCAACAAAATTTGCAGTCCGTGCCATTTCCGCCGGATTGGAAAAAGAATTGGCCAAAACTGGTGTCCGTGTAACCAATATTTCTCCAGGTATGGTAGACACGTCTTTAGCCAACGGGAGTTCATGGAGTAACGAACGTAAAAAGTTAGAGACAAAAGATATTGCAAAAGCCATCGTATATGCCGTAACACAACCGGATTATGTGAATGTGAATGAAATAACCGTTCGCCCGGTTTAAGCAGGAAACAGAAATCCACAACTATTTATTGCACTCCAAGTTTAGACACACACTCTAACTCTTGGAGTGCTTGGAAAATATTCTTCCATTTTCATAACTAAAAAAGAGACAGTAAACCGTCCCCCATGTTTCCAAAACTGATTTCATAAATGATGTAACCACAAAGAAATAAATAATCCAATTGCAGTTACAAACCCTACAAATGGTCCGCCTTTTTTAAACGCCTCTGGCATCATCGTTGAGGCTAACATCGCAATAATTGCTCCTCCGGCAAATGAACTCATTAACGCTTTGATGACGTCAGAAGCATTTTCTAATAGCGCTCCTCCCCACGAGCTTAGACCTGAGAAAAATACAACAGAAGCCCAAAGGATAAGTATCTTTTTCTTGGAATAACCACTTTGCTGCAATCCCACTGTACTAGAGATTCCTTCGGGTAAATTACTAATAAAAATAGATATTACTAGTGCTATACTAACAGACTCACCGCCGATTAAACTCATACCAATGATTGCGGATTCCGGTAATGTGTCCATCACCGTCCCAATAAAAATAGCCACTCCCGAGCCTTTTGTTTGCTCTCGATCTGAAGACTCCTTGCGTTCGGAGTGCTTTCTATTATGTCCTCCTCTATGAGACACAACTATATTAAAAATTGTAAAAACAAGTGCACCACCAAGAAACCCTAAAGCAATTTGCTTAAATCCACTCATTTCTACTGCATCTTCTAGTAATTCAAATGTTGTTGCACCAATTAGTGCACCAGTTCCTAAAGCCATAATGAAGGCTATTACGCGTTTGGGGATGGAGAACTTCAGAACAATTAAAGCACCAATCATGGTCGCTGAAGCAGCAATTGTTCCCCACATAATTGCATTCCACACAATAAGTCCCCCCCATATTTTAATTAAACTTTCTTATTAATCCTCTCTAATATTGGAAGAACTTATTCATGAAACATCATAATTGAAAAAGAATCATAAGAACTAGTACCACTGAACCATTTTTATCTAGTGGAGACCTACCTAATAGGAAAACAGAGGGATTTCCATAATGAAAAATAGACAGTAAACCGTTCCCCCTGTTTCCCTTCAATTGCCCTCTTTACATTTCATACGTTACGTTGTAGAATCTCTATATACATAAAAAACCTAGGTAGGTGAGAAGATGTTTAATCGCGAATTAGTAAAAGGAAGTACGTCCCTCTTGTTGCTTCAGTTGCTAGAAGAACGGGACATGTACGGATACGAGCTGGTAAAGGAACTGGAGAAACGGAGCGGAAATGAGTTTTCTGTTAAGGAAGGTACGTTGTATCCGGCACTACACAAGCTGGAAAAGCAAGAATACATTGAATGTTATTGGCAAGAACAAGAAAAAGGTCCAGCACGGAAGTATTATCGGATAACGGAAGCAGGAAAAGAAATGCTCCTTGAAAAAACCAATGAGTGGAATAACTTCGTTTCCGTCATGAACAAGTTGATGGGGAGAAAAAATCATGGAACGGCTAAAGAATAAATTCTTAACAGACTTGTCAAAAGGCCTCGGAGATCACCCGGATAAGAAATCAATTTTAATGGAATATGATGCTCATCTCGACGAACTCCTTGTTGAGCTCTATAAGCTGGAGGATGAATTAGAGATACAGTCTCAGGTCTATTCTAAGTTCGGGAGTCCAGAAGAGATTGCTGCCATGTGGAAAGAAGAGCTTTCGGTTACACCTAGCAATATGAAGTGGTTGTTCATCGCAGTGAATATTCTTTTTTTCGCTAGTGGAGGTGCCCTTACACTCGCGCATAATCTGTTTGATTGGAATTGGCTTACAAATTTATGGTTTAAACTGACTTCCTTTCCAATCATCATTGCTCTCGTTTACATGATCTTTTGGGCCTTGCTTGGCTACGAAATTGGGAGAGGCTTTGGACATAAAGGCAAGCGTTTGATGACTCGTACATTCATTCTCGCCTTAATTCCGAATGTAACACTTATGGCGTTAACCGTTTTCCACATCATTCCTTACGAATGGTTCTTTCCATTATTACAGGAAACGTTTATCGGACTCTGTATCTTGCTCACGGTTCTTTTATATCCAGTTTGCCTAATTAGTTACAGGTGGGGAAAAAAAGCTTCTGTATAAGCTTTTTTTTGAAATACTACCTAGAAATTCTATATACAAAGAAAAACAATTATTGGGGGTTATAAAAATGGAAATGAAAATAGAAAAAAGAGACTGGGTGTTCTTGCTCTTATGTCTTGTTGTAGGGGTCGTAGCAGAAGAAGCATTCTTGTGGGACCAGATTGGCATTTCTTATTTTGTGTTTATCACTGCATTTTACGCGATATTTTATTGGAGATTTCGCTCCTTTTCGTTCTCGCATCAGCGACTAGGCTATCTAGTATTAATCTCCATTTGGCTTCTGGCATTAAGTTATTATCTCTATGATATACCCATGTTTTATGCATTAAATATTCTTGCCATTCCAGCCCTAGTTATTTTTCATCTTGTGTTGATTACTTCACCGAAAAAAATGGAGTGGAATAAGCTGAGCTTCCTCTTTTATGCTTTATTACGCCTTGGAAATGGGATTCTGTATAGTTTCCGTTTCGTCGCACGTATAACTGGCATTCTTAAGAAAAGTAGTAATCCAAAGCAATATGATGTTTGGAAAAAAGTGCTGATTGGGATTGCCATCTCAGTTCCTATTTTATTTGTCGTCCTAAATCTATTGGCCTCGGCTGATACTCAATTTGAACGGCTGTTAAGTAACTTTCCTAACTTACTAAGCTTTAATCCAGAGACTGTCTTCCGTTTCGTCGCCATTCTGATTTATACCTTTGGTTTCTTTGGGTTCTTACAGGTACTGCTGCATAAAAAGATTCAAGTTGTCCAGAAAGAAGGAACCTCTACTCCGCTGGCACTAGACGGGATTATTACTCTAACGGTGCTGCTGCTCCTTGACTTGGTGTATGTATTATTTGTTGCCGTCCAATTCAAGTACTTTTTCAGCGGTACGCTTGAGAGTGGCTATACGTATGCACAATATGCGCGTCGCGGTTTTTTTGAATTGCTGTTTGTTACTTTGATTAACCTAACTGTCACAACCGTTGTGATTCCATTTACGAAAAACGCCCTCGGAGGTTTGAAAAAGACCATCCAGTTGGCGTTGACCGTTCTTGTCTTATCAAGTGGAGTTCTGCTAGTCTCTGCCTTCATGCGAATGGCAATGTATGAGGATGCTTATGGGTTTACTTTTACCCGCGTCCTAGTGACTTCCTTTATGATTTTCCTTATGGTTATCTTTGCTTATACGCTTGTGAAAATCTGGCTCGAGAGGCTTTCATTGTTCCACTTTTATTTCATGGCTTCCATCATTTTTTATACAGGCATCAATCTCGTAAACTTCGATCAAATTGTCGTTGATCGCAATATCGCCCGCTTTGAAACAACGGGAAAAATTGATATCCATTATTTAAACAGATTATCCTCAACAGGGGTCCTCGGTTTAATCGATCTTTATGAAAAGAACCCTGACATTCCAGGGTTGGAAGAGTTATTAAAACAACGTAAGGCGGACAGAGAGTACATCAAAAGCGATACATGGCAGTCACATAACCTTACAAGAGACAAAGCTTACAAAAAGCTTGGTCAATTGGATTTATGAAGCGAAGGGACGGTTCTTCCGCTTCATTAAGCGTAAGAATTCTCCTACTACATTGAAGCGAAAGAAACACCCCCTTTCCTTCAAATAAGCTTATTCGGGTTGTGTTAGACACGTGTTTTCAATAGAAAGACGCCTGGCATTTTAATAGTAATCGAATTTAAACTTATGGTAATTCAATAGCTGACATGTCTGGAAGGGATTCGGCAAATTATTGAATCGAAAACCTTCCTTCACCTCATTACCGAAGGAAGCGATGGAACCGTCCGGACCAGTGAAAAAGTCCATTTAAAGAGAAAAAGAATCTGACAACCTACTACGTATAGGCTATCAGATTCTTTTATTATCTGTGTATTGATGAAAAATCTTTGCTATTCAAAAAGTGTTACTTTTTCAGCAGTCTCGGACGGTTCAGACGCTTCCATTAGGAATGATGAAGCAGAAGCTCCGTCCCTAAGATTTTGAATATACATCAATGCAATGCTAATGGAGGCGAGTACCTTTATATAAGCAGATTAAAGAGATCTGGATCCTTATTGACCTCCATAAATGAAAAGCCTTTTTTCTTCATTCGATCAATTAATCCTTGATAATTTTCTTTATTTTGAATTTCGATGCCCACTAAAGCTGGTCCATTTTCCTTATTATTCTTTTTTGTATATTCAAATCTTGTTATATCATCAGTTTGGTCTAGAACTTCAATAAGAAATTCCCTTAATGCACCTGCCCTTTGTGGGAAATTCACGATAAAATAATAGAGTAATCCTTCATACAGCATGGAGCGTTCTTTAATCTCTTGCATTCTTCCAATATCATTATTCCCTCCACTAATGACACAAACAACATTTTTCCCTTTAATTTCATCCTTGTAAAAATCTAATGCTGCAACAGGTAAAGCACCAGCTGGCTCTACAACAATAGCATGTTCATTATATAAATCTAGTATACTTGTACAAGCTTTACCTTCTGGGACAACAATAATGTCGTCAAGAAGTTCACGACAAATATCGAATGTTTTACTGCCTGGTGTCTTGACTGCACATCCATCCACGAAACTATCAATATTGTGAAGGGTTGTGATTTCATTTTCTTTAATCGATTCCTTCATACTTGTTGCGCCCGCTGGTTCAATACCAATCATTTTCGTCTCTGGTGATACACTTTTAATATATGTACTTAAACCTGACACCAAGCCGCCCCCACCAACTCCGGCAAAGACAAAGTCTACTTTTTGATCACAATCATTCATAATTTCAATAGCAACTGTTCCCTGTCCAGCAATAACTTTTTCATCATCGAATGGGGCGATAAACGAGCGACTTTCCATCTTAGAACAGCTAATTGCTTCTTGATAAGAATCGTCAAACGTATCACCTATTAAAATAATTTCAACAAAATCTCTGCCAAATCGTTTCACTTGTTTAATTTTCTGCTTTGGTGTTGTAGTCGGCATAAAGATTTTCCCATGAACGTTCAGTTTATGGCATGCAAAGGCAACTCCTTGTGCATGGTTACCTGCACTCGCACAAACCACTCCATGATGAAGAATTTCTTTGTCTAAGGATGCTACTTTATAGTACGCCCCTCTTAATTTGAAAGAACGGATAAACTGTAAGTCCTCCCTTTTCAGAAAAATGTTACAGCCATATTTCTCAGATAATTGCTCATTTTTTTGTAATGGTGTATGGCTAACAACATCCTTAATTTGTTGGTAAGCAATAATTACATCTTCTAACTGAACTGCCTTCTTATTGATTACGGATTTCTCATTCATTTAAGTTTACATCTCCAAACCTGCTATTTTCACTTTTTAAGATTATACCACTTTTACTGAAAAATCAAAATACTTTTCAAAATCAACTTTTATAGTGCTGGTGCCGAAGCGAAGGGACGGTTCTTCCGCTTCATTAAAGCCTGAGAATTCTCCTACTTCATTGAAGCGCCCCCCCCCCTTCCTTCAAACAGGATTATTCAGGTTGTGTCACGCACATGTTTTCAATAGAAAGACGCCTGGTATTTTAATAACAATCGAGTTTAAACTTGAGGAATTTATAACAAATGGTAATTCAATAGCTGACATAGCTGAATCGAGAACCTTCCTTCACCTCATTACCGAAGGAAGCGGTGGAACCGTCCCCGATACTTTAGCTGTTGACAAATAACACTATTAGTGTAAAAATACACTAAACGAGGAGTTGGATACGGTGGATAAAGAATATTTTACAAAACTAATATCAAATAAGATGAAACTGGTTCGAACAGAGCAAGGATTCTCACAAGATAAAATGGCTGAAATTTTAGGGATTTCTAAAAAAACACTTGTACAAATTGAAAAGGGAAGAACTACTGCCAATTGGACTACTACTGTAGCATTTTGTGCTTTATTCAATCAAAGTGAGTTGTTGGTATCTGTAATCGGTGACAATCCAGTTGAGTTTATCCAACTTATTGCTAAAAATATTGATGATACATCAAAGGAAAAAACGATGGGAGGTAAGATTTGGTGGAGGGAGATTAAGGTTAAGGGTAATTTTCGTTTACAACAAAATTTAATTAGTAACCATTATCGAATTTTAGATGAAGACAATTTCCGATGGTTTAGTTCATTCGAAGAAGATGAAGCAATGAAAAGGTTAGAAGAGTTAGGTTAGCATCGTAATTCGTCATTTTACAAGGAGGAATTAGTATGAAAAATAAATTCTCAATATTGTTAATAGTGTCTTATTTATTGGCTTTTTCAGTAAATTTAATGCCTTCATTAAAATATCCAGACGTAAAAGTAAATATTTCCCATTTGCTTGCAACCCTATTATTTATCTTTTTATTACTTATGTATTCTAAAAAAGGAAGCAAGACATTGAAGGTATTTTCAATAGTGGGAGTTGTGTCAGGTGTACTTATATTTGTCGTCAAAACATTTGAGAACGCTATGTTAGAAAATGCTATTTTAGATGCAATTGCATCCATACAGTATCCTTTATTCTTAATTTTCACCACACCTATATTTGGTGGTAATATACTATTCAACCTGAGTTATGGTTCCTACTCCTTGTTAATGTCACTATTTTATGGAGCTGTATTATGTTTGACACTTTATTTTAAAAAGAACGTGACTCGTACTGTTTAATTTGTCGCATGGAACGGTTGCAAGCGCTAAACACGAGCAATCGCTTTTTCACTAATGGCGATAACAATAAATTAGTAACTACAAAAAAGTTAAAACTTTAATGTGTAATACAATGGGAAGAGGGGTAAATCCAAACGGATTTACCCCTCTTCTTTTTTACATATAAGCTTTTAGCTAGTTATAAAATGTGGTGAAGGCAATATTTTATATTTTACATATCTTACGAGAGAAATAAACACAGATTAATAAGATGCAAGCATATGTATTATGTGAAAAATAGGATAAAAATGTAATTTATCTACAACACTTAGTTTGTGAAGCAGCCAAATTAACTCATACTTATGGCAAAAAGTAGTATACTTCATTACATTTTTAATTATACTTTTACAATTTTTTCGAAAATAATACAATCAGACTAATTCTAACATTAATTTGCTAATTTTCGACAAAGTCAGCCAAAAAATCACAAAATGACTAATATACTTTTTTGGTATTTTGGCTTTTTTGTAAGTAAAATAGCCTATCTAGTTATAATTGGTAGGTTTGACATATCTTGGATTACATTATAGTTTAATTTATGTCAATTCTGATCAGAATGATATAACTTAAAAGATTAGTAGGTGATAAGTCTTTTGGTTTTGTTATAGTAGTTTGCTTTATATCATTTGTCACAAGTATATGCAAAGGAATTTTATGTAGGTGAAGAGCCAGTACAAGTATCCATTAATGGAGAGGGCGGAGACGTTGTGGAAGTACTTCCTATATCTTTTGATTCTAATCCGTCTCAAGACTAAAAAAAGTGAGGCTTCCAAAAGCAGCATATGAAGAAATACAACTTACTGGTGAAAATGGATCTTGTTACCTCGGTCAAGAATATTGGACTCTAATAAGGAATCAAGGATTAAAAAGTTGATTTCAGCTACTTGATTTGAACACAATCAATGGCGTGTTGTTAGGTAATCAAAATGAGAGTATCGAGTATTACACACTATTATTTATTGTTTAAAATTAGAGAGGGGTAATTTTATGCTAAAAAAAGTGGCAACTATAGGATTAATTTCTTTTACTTTGTTTTCTGGAATATCTACTGTTAGTGCAAAAGAAAATACTAATCTAAACACAGAACTAACTAAAGAGGAAAAACAAATATTGAAAGAGCAACGAGCTGAGTTAAGAGAACTTTGGGATCAATATCCTGTTGAAATTAATAAAAAGGATAAATCATCAGTTCAAGCTGCTAGTGCACAACTATCTGGCTCAATCGGTAGTAAAGGTGATATTTTAATGGCTCTTGATTCTATTACTGACCATGTGGCAATAGTTAAAGATTCATATACAATTATAGAGGCACATCCAGATACGGATGACGTTGCTTATAGAAGCAATGATTTCCCAGCAAGATACGATGATATAAAGGGGTTAAGAGTATCAACTACCTATAGCAAAAAATCAGGAGCAGTATCTTATGCTGAAAGACAATTAGGAGAACCTTATACACTTTTCACAACAAGAAACTCTACTGACTCATGGTATTGCAGTAAGTTAATATGGGCAGCTTATATGTCTCAAGGAATTGACTTAGAAAGTACTATTAATGCTATGATGATTACACCGGGAGACTTATTGGAATCTCCACATACAAGTGTGTTTTATCAAAGCTAATAATTTTTAATTTTCCCTAAATTGATTAAGTAATCCAAATTTATATTTGGATTACTTAATCACATGAATTTCATCATTCTCAGTTCATGTTCCCCAACAAGCAGGTGTGAAAAAGAAATTAGAGCAAAATGTCTTTTCGTTTAGCTACAATGCTCCGTTGGCATAACTAGTTACTCTTTTTAGTTTTTCTTTTCCATCAGGCAGTCTAAAGGTAGATATCTCATAAAATTTGAAAAGGTGATAAATAATGAAATTTAAGATAGTCGCTGTCATTACAATACTATCTACTATCTTAATTGCAATAATTGGTTTTATCAGAAATGATACAGATTTCACTGTCTTGGCAACTAGTTATTCAGAGAGTTCTACCACTCTATACAACTATAATAATAAAAAAGTAGTTGATACTAACACTTTTCCAATTGGCAGTGTCGAAAATTTAATATATGACGATAAAGGCCATGGTATTATGTATGACAATAATGGAGATCAGTTAGTCACTATTGTTGATGATGAAACGAAAAATTATAATATTAATAACAATCCCTCACAGTTAATTAAAAATGATAACGGACAATATATGTTACATAATGGGAATCTCAAGTTTAGTATTTCTAAATATAATGAAGAATACGATAAACTTGTACAAAGTGAAAAGTTACCCGGGTTTGCCCAAAATTTTATCATTCATAATGACTCTATTTATGTATTAACTAATGTTTACGATGAAAATTCAAATAGAAAGGTTACTATTTACGCTTTAGATATAAATTCTTTAAAAGTTTTAAATTCCATCGAGGTTTCAGGTCTTACATTTGGTTTTTATATAAGAGAAGTTGATGGCGATTTAAAAATTTACGGAAACTCCAATGAAGAAGCAAAAGATTTATCCATTTATACTCATCAGTTAGCTAATAAGAAAACAAATTTGAAAGTTAAATCGGATATCAAAGTGATGTGGGTTAGCAAAGTTATTGATATAAATGAGAAAGAAATAATTTTAAATGACTTTTCTATTGTGTCCGTTGATAAAAATAATGTTCCTAAAATTGAATTTAAGAACGATCAAACTCTAATTGATTTAGAATATAATAAAGCCGAAGAATGCTATTATTTGTTAGCAGGAGATTTCGATAAGAACCAGTTTGAAGTTCATAAATTGAATAGTAATTTCGATATCATTGAGAGTAGTTCTCTTGATTTAGGTCATAAAAAGCCAACTGATTTATTACTAAATTGATATTTTTAAGGAGTGGGAAGCGAAGGGACGGTTCTTCCGCTTCATTCACCTCGTTACCGAAGGAAGCGGCGGAACCGTCCCCGATGCTTCTAATCCTCACACACCATCAACATATTCCCATCAGGATCTTTAAACACAAAAAAGTGATCATGCTGAACGTCTGTTACAATTTCAACACCATTTTCTTTCATAAACTTGTAGGACGCATGAACATCCTCTGTACCAAATTGGATTGCAGGAACATTAAGTCTTGGAAGTTCTCCATTTTCCTCTCTCCACATAGGCATTTCGTCAAGGATCAAACCTGTTCCTTCCATTTCCGCAACAAATAAATGATCAAAATGAAGTTCGCCATCTTTTATTCCTAAAATCCTAGAATACCATTCTTTTGATTTTTTAAGATTGCTCACTGGTATAAAGACTAGATTCACTTTGTTTTTTATAGGGCTTTTCTCCACCTTTACTCCCCCTTTAACATAAAATATTGATACTTTTCATTAACTCAGATTCACTTAATAAATCGGATCACATAGGTCCACATGATCTTCAGTTTCTGTCCATTTTGAGTATATTTCTAGTGTCCACTTTTCAGGTTTTCTTTTATATCCATTCTCTTCAATCCATTGATGCAAATGAGAATATACATGGAAAATCTCAGAAGCGCACCCTTTAAAATGAAGGACCGCATACTTTTGTACAGGGACAGAAAGGCTGACCATCCCTTCAGGTATATCCTCAAAATTATGGACTTCATAACAAACCCAGTAGCCATCGTCCTCTTCTGAAGTTTCCATAGGTTTAAATGCACCGATGAGCTTTACTGGCTCGACTAGTTGCATTATTTCATCTTTACGACGATCCAATGACATAGAAGCTTTCGGAATCTCTTGTCCATACCCTATCATATCTTCGCATACGACACGAAAGCCAACTAACTTCTTTTCTCCAATTTCTTTTACACCCTTTCTTTTGATGGCTAAACCTTTTTCCATCTTTTCATTCTCCTCTCAAGAATAGTTGGATTGTACAAGTTTTTTTTAACTATCCTATTCCATAACTATTAAGCTGGATAATAATTTAGATCATACATGCCACCCAATATATTACCAGTGAACTTGAAGTTTATTACCATTTGGATCATAAAAGTGAAAATATGCATGTCCATTATCTTCTTTTATATCCTCAACTTTAACCCCATTATCAATGAGGTGTTCATGAAACCTAGATAATTCTGAACTTGTAAATCCAATGTTAAAAGCTGACTCATTATTAATGGTAAAATGCGCATATGTTTCATCTACAGTGGGAACTAAAATAAGTAAAAATGGTCCTTCATTTACTTTAATAATTGCAAACGGATCCTCGGTAATGGTTAACAATTGTAGTCCCAGTACATCTCTATACCATTGTGCAGAATACTCTAAATCTCTCACAGGGATCCTAATATAATGAACTTGTTCAATAAATGATTTACTCATAAAATCCTCCCCTTTATTTAATTGGACATAAAATAGATAAATAGATTACAGAATTTCATTAGTTGGGACTTCATTTGGATTCATTCTAGTCCCAGCAACTTTAAAAGCACTTATTAGCTTAACTGAATCACCTAACCTTTTTATTTAATCTTTGCGACGCCCCTACTCAATTGGGATTAAAAGTTCAACAACTTTCTCACTGCTACTTTCCATATTGTAGTAAATTTCAATAGGACAAGAATAATAGAACCTTTTTTCCATGTAGCCCTTCTCCTTCATCCAAGCAAAGAGTTTTGTATATCCCTGTCCAATCGTTTGATTCGAACAAGAAATTATCTTTTATCACGGAGTTTGCCCAACGCAAGACTTTGCCACGATACCTCCTAACCAACTCACTAAACGCTTCTCGATTCCCCCCTCTTTTGTCAGCTTCTATTATATAGATGCAAATTCATTTCAAAACCTTACAACTTATTAAAAATAAATAAAAATTGTTGTATAGACATTTATTAACATAACGTTGCTCTTCGTCATATACAAACCTACTTCGTTAATACAACAGATTCGACAAAAAAAGCATTAATCCTTTTTGGATTAACGCCGCCATTAACGAAAATAAGAACTAACTTCTATTAGCTAGTTTCGTTTAAATGTAATCCCTCACAAAGTCGTTTGAAAGTGAAGACTCTTGTTGCGAGGTATTAGTCTACTCTGTAGCAGCACCCTACTATACATTTGAACTCCCCCCACTTAGCAAGCTTGAAGCGGGGGATTCCTAAGAACTCCATTCTATCGAACAGATATTGATTAGGCGATCCCTGTCGCACCGACAGTTACGAGACGAAGGGCTTCGTTTCGTAGATTCAACCCTGCGTTAATATCCCTTTGATGATGACTTCCACAAAAAGGGCATGTCCACTCACGCAAAGCGAGATTTTTAACGTCTTTATTTTTGTACCCACAACACGAACAGAGCTGACTACTGGCAAAGTTTTTGGCAACGACTACGACTTTCTTGCCGTACCAATTTGCTTTATATTCGAGCATCCGTTTGAACTGTGACCAAGCTACTTCACTAATAGCTTTGGACATGTGGTTATTTTTCAACATGCCACTTACGGACAAATCTTCCAAGCCGATCACGTCGTGGTTTTTGACCAGATTGGTGGAAATTTTGTCTAAGTAATCTTTCCGCGCATTAGTAATAGCTTCATGAATACGAGCGACTTTTTTTCGTTGTTTATCCCAATTTTCCCTACCTGTTTTCCGTCGCGAAAGAATGCGCTGTGCTTTTATTAGTTTTTCTTCCAATCTGCGTAACCATTTGGGGTTACCGGATACCTTTCCATCTGAAAGTGTCGCAAAATCTTTTAATCCGAGATCAACACCGACAGCTGTATTTGTTTTGGACCATTCTTCTACCTCGGTTTCCGCAAGAATCGATACGAAATATTTCCCACTAGGGTTTCGCCTAATCGTCGCATTAATAATCCGTCCCGTTACTTCCCTATACCTCTCTTAAACTTTTAATTATGTCAAATTCCTGTTCATCAAATCCTTTTGCAAACGATTGTTCTTTTCTTACTGCCTTTCCAAAATGATACTGATCTGCACCGACTGTTTGGTGAATGCTTTTGACATTACTCCCGGATAAACCTGCACCAGGAAAAATCTTGGGACCGTCATACCTTTTCGATAAATCTACTAATTTCTTAAGATTATTTTTACCAGCCTCACAATTGGCTTCTCCTCCTGAGGTTAAAACACGACGCACATTTTGCTTGAATTCTAGTAGTGTGTGATAGGCCTCGGTTTGAGAAGGTACTTCATCAAATGCACGATGAAACGTGATATCCAATTTGGGGGAAATATTTATGATGTTTCTAAGTACTTCTTGATTAATCGTTTTGTCTTTATTAAGTGCACCAAAAACAATGCGGGTACCTCCAAGATTAATGACATTTTTTATATCCTCGTAAATTGTATCGAGATCTGTTTCTGTGTATTCAAAATGATAGCTATGAGGGCGTATCATTATTTGAACTGGTATGGAAACACTACCGAGCACCTGTTTAATGGTCCCATAACTAGGTGTTAGTCCACCTTCTCCTATTCCTGATACCAATTCAAGTCTATCGGCACCTAGCTTTTGAGCTTCTATTGCTTCTTCTTTTGTTTGCACGATTACTTCGATAAGCATACGAATCTACCTCTTTCTCCATTTCTTCACACATGTCTTGTTACACACTACCCTTTAGTCATTTTTCACAAGTTCTACATCCTCTTGTCGCTTGCGATACCACTCATTAATGGTCACTGCATATGGTAGTGGAATATCATTTATCTCCTCAATATGCAACGGATTAGAACGGTTTTTTGTCATGATCGAAGCTACCTTAAAATAGCTTTGTAATCTTGTTTGGGAATAAGACAGTTCAATCACATTCTTTCTTTTCGTAATAAACATGCGCGTCGTTAAACCTCCATTCCACCATTGAACCTGGTCTTCGGCCACAACATATCTTGTATGAATATAATCAAGGATCCGCTGCAACAAGATGAAACAGAATAAACCAAGACTTCCTATCCACCAAGCTTGATCTAATTGAAAAATGTTAGGCTTAAAATAAACTAAGGCGATTGTTGCCACTATCCAAATCCAGCTTGGTTTTAACAATTTAACCCATAACGATTTGCGGGGGAGCTTTTCTAATTCCGCATGTAGTTGATAAGTTGGCAGCAATTCTTCTATTAACTGATAGGCCTTTTTCATTGGCAAAAATGGATAAAGGGAATTCACGTTTACTTCTCCACCTGTATTGTTTGGGCTCGCAGAACTGATTAATTTTACTTCAACTAAACCAAACAGCCGCTTCATAAATGTTTGATTCATTTCCAACCCTTGAATTTTTTTCTTTTCCATTGCAAAATAACTTTCATTCAGTACTCCTCTATCAATATAGACATACTTAGCATCAGAAGAAATTTCATATTTACCATAGCGGATAAACGTTCTCGCAACACCAAAAGTAACAGCAACAATCACCGCCAAAAGAATGATGCCAAAAAGTAACCACGTATGGTCAAGCAATCCTTGAAAGATTCCTTCAACCTGATCTATCTCCGGCAATAACGACTCCATGTAATCAAACATACCGGCAACAATCGGAATAATCGCCAGGAAACTTAATGATGTAAAACTTGCTTTCCATAAGTCCTTTCGATTTGGGGTGAAATGCACTGTTCGATTTGTCTCTTGTATCCATTTCTGCTCTAACTCTTCCTCTTCTTGTTTAGGAATCTGTTCTACGTCTTCCTCCTGATTTTCTTTTTGCGAAGTTCCCTTTTCCGTTAGTTGCACTAAATCCAGCAAAAAATTGGCATGTTTATCGGATAGCACCTCAAAATGGATAGCATCATCTTCCCCGTCCATTGCCGTTTCAAACGTCAACGAAGTAAGTCCAACTAGTTTATGAAAAATCGTTGTTTTCCTTGTCACATTTTGAATTTTGGAAAATGGAATCGTACTTGTATGTTTCACAAAAATTCCTTTATGTATATGAAAAGTTCGATCTTTCCATTCGTACCTTTCCAAAAACCAGGCGATGATAATATAAGCTAACCGCCATATAATAAACACTACAAGTGCATACCTTCCATACTCAAAAAGCCAGGACGTTGAATCTTTTTTAACCACAAATAGAATAATTGCAAGAAATAAACTATTTTTTACTAATTGATAGATTCGAAAAACAATCGTCAATGGATGATATCTCATTATTCATCCACTTCCTTTAGCTTTGCATGTTCTGCTAATATTTCCCTTAACTGAAGCGCAATTTCTTCTTCTAATGCGGGAATCGTATGGGAAGAACCCATTGTTTCTACTTTGATGGAACGAGTGTGGTATCGTTTCATAATAGGTCCTTGACTAGTAGAAACCGATTGTATTTTCGTCATCGGAACGGTCACCCATTCTTTTTTAAAGATGCCATAACTTAATTGAAGGTACTCATGATCAAATTGATAACTCCAGCTTCGATAAAGATACGTTGGTTCCATGATGGACCAAATCGAACCAATTATATTGAGCACCACTAAGCCAACCAAAAGCCAAAAAGTCCAGTTTGGCCATGCAAAATAATAATCCAACCAGAAAAATACCCCAAGCACGACAAATCCTACAATATTTGTAATTGCATCAGTAATCTTACGTATTTTTGGAAAAGAAGGGGATAAAGTATGTTCTAAATTTCTATCGCTCACTAGTAACAACCTCCTCACTCTACTCGTTTCTTCTAGTTCAAGAAAATATTTAAAAACAAGTTTCTTATTTTAAGAGGATTCAGTACGTATTCCCAAATCCCCTCTTCCATATGCCTCCCGAACTTATAAGAAACGTCTATTCTCTATACGTACTTACGGTTTTGGGAATAAAAAAGTTTCACGACTCGTATGAAAAAAAGCAAAGGGAGAATTCTTGCCTCTAAAAACCGCAAGAATCGTCCTTTTGCTTTTATGCACGAATCATTCGTTATTGTCCTCGGCTTTTCTAAACAAAGCTTCCGGAATCATCTCAAACCCTTCAATCACTGTATTTTCTTCGACTTCAATCATTAGGAACAGCTTTCCGTTCAGTTCTACTTGGCGTACGTATCTTAAGTCTTGTGGACTAATGGAAACATTCGCTACCTTTGTTTCTATTTTGATGGACTTTGAAGTATATTTTGGTACGATATTATTCGCTTTAAATTCGTATTTCTCATCATCAATTACTGTCTTAAACGCGGTTTCTACCTTTTCCGTATCAACGTCTTCTACTCCACTGCTTTTTAGAACTTTTTCTACATCTTTGTAGTCTAGTTTCGGTGTATCTTCCTCTTCATTGTCTTCTAAGACGCGATGAATCTCTTCGTATACATTGGAAAGCGTGGATGTATTGATTTGGTCACCAGTTACCTTTTTCACAATTTCCTCAAAAACAATTTTATCCTCTTGAGCCGTCATTGTTTCTTCTGCATTTAATACCTCTTCAATGAAATGATAATTTAGTTCGTATGCTTTTCCTGCCGAATAAAGTACGTGATTGACATCCGCAGCATTATCGGTAAAACAAGGGAATAAAAATCCTGATATTGGAGCTTTCAAGTTAATAATTGGATCTACCACAAAATTATACTTAAACTCCTTTTCAACATAGTCGAATAGTAATTCTTTTTTCGGATCTTGTGTTTTATTCATACTACATAAAATAAAGGAATTGGAATAAACGGTATCTCGTTCACTTTCTTCCGCCTCTTCGTTACGGCGTTTCTTTGGTTTCATGTATTCTCCACGAATAAAACTGACGACAATATCCATTTCATATTGCTTTTCTTGCAGCATTTTTTCTACGAGCTGAAGCATATGACCTTTCCAATCTTCTGTATCGCTACTCAACAGGCCTTGGTGAAGAATCAGCTGACTGCTATTTTCCACATCACGTTGGAATTTTAATTCAAATAGTTTTTCGTCTAACTGGCCTGTTAATACTTTTTTAAAGTTGCTCATGAATAACTCTTTTTGTTCATCTTCTAACAATTCAAACGGCATACTTTCCTCATGATAAATTTCACTTGATTCTTTCATGATATACACATTAAAGATTTCATGAATTTTTAATAAATCATTATTTACTTTGAATTGTTTACGAATATTGGCTATGTTCTTTTTATTCAATCTTGTTCCACTCCTAGGTTTGTTATCCGTATGTATTCTTCTCCTCTACATTGTTTCATTTTATCATAGATTCTCCTTGGAAAAACAAGGGATGGCTCTCTTGCTCCCAAGAAGCGCAAGAACCATCCCTTGTTTTCATTTTAAAAATCTCGATTCTATTTCCACATCATCTAATGGTTTACTAAAGTAATATCCCTGACCAACAATTTAATTCTATAAATATATGAAGGTATGTATCCCCATTAGGAACTAAGACCTACAATGCATAGTATCTTGTTATTGGGAAGATGCTTGACACGCTCCGATAACTACTCCTATTGTTACTTAAAAAATATTGACTACTAATTTCTTTATTTATGAAAGGAAAAGAACGGTTCTATTGCTTCGATGAAGCGCAAGAACCGTCCCTATATTTTCAAAGATATACCTTTTCTTTTCTTCTCTCTAAATCCCTTTTTTCCAGTTCTTCTTCCGTAAGTTTTGTATCCCTAACGAAATAGGAAATAATCAATCCAACAAGGGACAGCACTGATACAACAATGAATGCAACATTGGCACCATGAATAGCTGGATTCGCAATTTCTATTTTTGCCGCTCTACCCTCTGATGTCGTCATGACTGTAACGAGTATCGCCGTTCCAACAGAAGCCGCAATTTGCCTCATCGTATTATCCATCGCTGCTCCGTGTGGGATTAATCGTTTTGGTAATTGATTCAATCCAGCCGTGGCAATTGGCATCATCACCATCGATAGCCCAAACATTCTGACGCTATACATAACGGTCATGAAAACTAACGATGTTGAGGTGTCTAACCTTGTAAAAGCAAAGGATGAAACAGTAATAATTGTTAAACCAACCATAACTAGTTTTCTTGCACCAAATTTATCAAATATTCTACCCGTAATGGGAGACATTAACCCTGTGATTAATGCACCTGGCAACAACGCGAGACCAGCTTCAAAAGCAGTAAAATCACGCATGTTTTGCATATAAAGCGGAATCAGTGTTTCTACCCCAATTAACCCCATAAAGGCGATCATCCCAATAGCAACAGCTAGTGGGAAAATGGAATAAGTAAATACTCTGAACTCCAACATTGGATGCTTTAGTTTTAACTGTCTTAGGATAAATGCAGTGAGCATCACTGCTCCAACGGCTAGCGACAATATGGTCACACTAGCTAACCAGCCATTATTCCCAGCTGATGTAAATCCATATAGCAGTCCACCAAAACCAAAGGAAGATAAAATAACAGACAGAACATCTAGTTTTGGTTTCGTTAATTCCGTTACATTCTTTAACGCAAAAAACGCGACTACTATATCAATAATTGCAATCGGGAGAATAATGAAGAATAGTACTCTCCAAGAATAATGCTCCGTAACCCAACCGGATAAAGCCGGACCAATTGCCGGAGCAAACGAGATGACTAAACCAATTAACCCCATTGCCGCACCTCGTTTATGGACAGGAAAAATCATTAAAAAGACCGTCTGCATCAGCGGTAACATGACCCCTGCACCAGCAGACTGGATGACACGCCCAATTAATAGAGTAGAAAAATTCGGCGCAACCCCAGCCACTAGTGTACCAACAACAAAAATACTCATCGCTGTAATAAACAGCTGTCTAGTTGAAAATCGTTCTAATAAAAAGGCACTAACAGGAATCATGATACCATTGACTAGCATAAACACAGTCGTTAGCCATTGCCCCGTATTTGCTGTAATCCCCATTTCTTCCATAACCGGCGGGATTGCTGTAATCATTAACGTTTGGTTCAAAATAGCGATAAACGATCCCGCCAGTAACAATATCACAATCGTTTTCCGGTTATAACTTAATTCTCCCATGGCTTTCCCCTCTCATGTCATCTATCAATATAGCATATAAATAGCTGTATTCACTTTATATAGAATACATGATTTCAAATTTTAAATCTATTTTTATGTTTGGTAGAAGTTGTAAACGAAAGAAAACAATACTTCATTCAATTAATTTCATTTTGAAAAGAGAACTTTTACAACTATCAACTAACATAAAAAAGACAGTTTTCACTCCGTATTACAGAGTCTCCCCTCTGAACACATTATGTCTGTTTGGGATTTTCAGCCTATTGAATAAAGAGAATTTTAAACCCGATTATATATTTTTTATCACCAAATCATTTCTGCAAATTCCGGGTGATCAATAAATGGATTACGATTTCCTTGGTAGTCTTCAAAAATAATATTGTTGCGGCGACGTTCGAATTCGTCTACTGGATCCTCTTCATGCCATTCCAACAGTACAGAAAGTTTTCCATGGTAAGGATCACTGCCGTTATTCACATAGTTGTTCAATTCAAGATCGACTTCATCACTTACGTCCCCTTCATAGCGAACCGCCATATAGAAGAGCATTCGGGCAACGTCTCCCTTGACACTATCACGTGGCTCCCATGAATCGCTATCATAGAAGCTTTCCGGTGCTTCACGGTGAGGAGAACCCCCATTATCAAAGTCTAAGTTACTACGAGAAGAGTTAACGGTCACATCTGTAGGCCGCAAATGATGAATGTCCGTTCCCGCTCCCATTGATGTACCGAAGTCTCCATGTGATTTTGCCCACACATGCTCACGGTTCCAATCATCAACATTTCCACCATTCGATAGTTCTGACTGTGAGCGGCCAGAATACAGTAATAGTACATTGTTAGGATTGTTGGGGTCTTCATCAGTATTTCGTAATGCTTCCCACACATCACTATAGGATAGCTCATGGTGATCATCGATAATATCATGGAGACTTTGTTTTAGTGCTGCTCCTGTTTTTCCTTCAGCTGGCTGATAATACTCTTCGTAACTTGGTGGGTCTGTAGGGTCACTTGGATCACTTCCATCCCCTTCAACAACTTCAATCTTAGACGTTGACTTTACACCAGCATGAGAAAAATAATCCGTCAATTCACCTGTAACTTTAATCTTTTCCCCCATTAGTTTGGGGTTACTCTGTAAACCAAAGGTAGAACGAAAGATAGAAGGTATTTGAATATAGATCATGTTAGAGGTGTCCGTTTCCGAAGCAGAATCTGCAAGTGCTAATGCATAATCACTAGGAAACTGACTCTTTATAACATTATTTTCTGAAATAGGTTGACCTACAATATACCCCTCCACAGTAGACTTTGAACTATCCTGATTAGAGATCGCTTCATCCACTGTGAAAGGGGAATCCCAAGAGCCATTGCCAGCCGCTTTCATTTGACTTAAAGGCGCCTGACTACAACCGAAAGTAAATAACATAAGAGCAATAAATAACAATGACGTTTTTCTAATAGAACTCAAGATCATCTGTGTTTTCCTCCCTATATATAGAATCACTTTAAGAGTACAACAAGAATCGTAACAATAGGGTTAAAATAATGTAAATAAACAAAGTTGATTCTTTCGAATTAGGTCTATTCTACAGCATTTATCATCACTTGAGTCTTTAGGGTAGATAGAGGTAATACGAAAGTCTTTTCCCTAGAAAATACAGGGACAATTTTCCCGTTTCCATCACTAAAAAAGCAACCGTAGAACCGGCCGCGATCAGTGAAAAAGCCCATTCAAATAGAAAAAGAATCTGACAACCTACTGCATATAGGCTATCAGATTCCTTTATCATCTGTATATTGACGAAAAACCTTCAGTACTTTGAAGAAACGTTACTTTTTTAGCAGTCTTAGACCGTTAGACCTTCGCAAAAAGCGTCATGAACAATAAAAGGAAAGAAGCCAGAAATTAGAAGGGCAGACCAACTAAATCTCCGTTTCACTGACTTCCTAGGCAGTCCTCACGTTTTCCTTATAATTAATACGGCCCAGTTTCGTGGCTTTTCTTCACAGCGTCTTTTGTTGCTTCGTTCGCAGCTAGTGAACCTTGACCAAATTTGGATTGACCTGATTCACGGCCTGGAACCTTGTTTTCTTGTTCCATTTCTTGCAGTTCTTTCATTTTCATTTCGATTCCTTCCTTCACACGGCGACCATAATCTTCATCAGCTTTTGTGAAGTGCTCAATCATAGCATCTTGAATTCGTTTGTCACAAACTGCAAGTGCATCGGATAGGTTTTTAATCAACTCATCGCGCTCCCAATCTTCAAAACTACGATAGGTGTGTCCTGCTTGACCGTAGTTATTCGGACGGTCAATTGGTGCGCTTAACGCTGCGGCATTATACGTTGGCTGATGCGGTGCACGCCCCTCTGTCGGCGCTTCCTCAAAGCCCCCTAGCATTGACGGCTCATAGTTAATATGTGGATCTCTAGACTCTTTCGAATCACGAACCTCCATTTGTCCGCGGTGCTGATTTGTGCGAACAGGTGCTTTTGGTGCGTTCACAGGTAATTTAAGATAGTTCGCACCTACACGATAGCGCTGTGTATCCGAGTAAGAGAAGGTACGGCCTTGTAACATTTTATCGTCAGAGAAGTCCATTCCATCAACAAGAACGCCTGTACCGAAAGCGGCTTGCTCTATCTCCGCATGAAAGTCTACTGGATTGCGATTTAGCACCATACGCCCAACTGGTAGCCATGGAAACTTATCCTCTGGCCACAGCTTTGTATCATCGAGTGGATCAAAATCGAGTTCTGGATGATAACCATCCTCCATAATCTGTACAAAAAGCTCCCATTCTGGATAGTCCCCTTGCTCAATTGCTTCATATAAATCCTGTGTCGCATGACCGACGTTCCTTGCTTGAATATCATCTGCCTCTTCTTGCGTTAAATTACGAATTCCTTGCTTCGGCTCCCAGTGATACTTCACCAACACAGCTTCGCCTTTGTCATTTACCCATTTATAAGTATTTACACCAGAACCTTGCATATGGCGGTATGTAGCTGGAATCCCCCATGGAGAAAAGACGAATGTAATCATATGAGTAGCCTCAGGTGTACGAGAAACAAAGTCAAACATCCGCTGAGGATTTGGCACATTCGAAGCCGGATCCGCTTTAAACGCATGAATCATATCTGGAAACTTCATCGCATCACGGATAAAGAAAATCTTAAGGTTATTCCCAACAAGATCCCAGTTGCCATCTTCCGTATACATTTTTACCGCAAAGCCCCGCGGGTCCCGTGCTGTTTCCGGTGAATCCTTCGCTCCTGCCACTGTAGAGAAACGCACCATTAATGGCGTTTGCTTCCCAGCACCTGAAAATACTTTAGCACGAGTATACTTCTCTACCGGTTCATCTCCAACTTTTCCGTATGTTTCAAAATATCCAAATGCTCCTGACCCTCGTGCATGTACCACCCGTTCCGGTACCTCTTCCCGATCAAAATGGGAAATCTTTTCAATGAAATGATAATTCTCAAGTGTCGCTGGACCGCGATCCCCAACTGTACGTATATTTTGGTTATCCATCACAGGGTGACCCTGGCGCGTTGTCAACGACTCACGTTCCACTTCTTGTTCATTTGAAGTATCTCTATCCTTGTTCTCTGCCAAAAATAAAAACCCCCTTAAAATTAGTTACTTCTATATCTTGTTTATTACTGTAAAATTTATACAATAATAAAGAGGAATTTTTAGAATAAATTTCAATCGATGTAAATACCTCGATTGTGGCAGTTTTTACTGGGTTTATGATAGGCACCGAGTGGTTACCAGAGTCCTATCAATTCTATATTCTTTTTACTATTACGAGAAATTTCACATCGATTCGGCTAAAGTTTAACCTGCTAGAACAATTTAAAAAACACAAGAAGATTAAAAACAGGTTCTGATTTAGGTGTCTATTTTCGAATGAAACTTGAATTTGGTAAAATATATTAGTTTTCCTTCAATACTAGTCTCCTGATTCATCTTTTCCCTTATTTAAATAATGGTAAACAACATGTCCCACTGATTTAGCAGCAACAAGCATCGCCCCCTCATCAATATCAAATTTAGGATGGTGATTGAAGTAAGGTTCTCCTACTCCCTTTGGAGTGCAGCCAATATAAAAATAAGAGCCAGGAACCTTCTCGAGATAATACGCAAAATCATCAGATGGTGCCATTTTAGGAAATTCTTTCACTTCTGTAATGTCCTTATCCTCAACCCCTGTCAAGGTATTCGCTACAAACGTAGTCAATTCGGGATCATTATATAGCGGTGGATAATCGGGTTCATACGTAAGTTCACAGCTTACACCAAATAATTCTTCGATGCCGCTGACAATCCGATGAATTTCTTTGTTTATAACATCCTTTGTTTCATCATTTGAATAGCGTATATCTCCTTCTATTTCAATACTATCTTTTATAACATTAAAACTCCCTTTGCCGTCAAATGAACCAATTGTCACTACACCGGCATTAAAAGGATTCACTCTACGACTAACAATAGTTTGGACAGCTGTTACAAAATAGGCGCCGGCAACAATAGCATCATTTGCCTTATGTGGGGAAGAACCATGTCCTCCACTTGCCTTTACCTTAAGTTTAAAATAGGCGCGACCATTAAAGGAATATCCACTATGATAACCAACTGTTCCCACAGGGGCCATCGGTAAAACATGAATGCCAAAGATTGCATTTACATCATCCAGAAACCCTTCCTCTACAATGCTCTTTGCTCCACCAGGGGGTACTTCTTCTGCATGCTGATGAATAACTTTAACAGTACCATAGATCTTATCTTTTAATTGGATAAGACAATCAGCTAAAACTAATAGGTAAGCTGTATGAGCATCATGACCACAAGCATGCATTACACCTTCATTCTTTGACTTAAAGGGAACATCCAATTCTTCTACAATAGGAAGTGCATCAAAATCAGCCCGAAGTGCAACTGTTTTCCCCGGCTTTTTCCCTTCTATCGTTACAACAATGCCATGTCCATTTCCAGCTTCCGTTGATATATCAACATCTTTTCCACTGTAAAAATCAGCGATAAAGGCTGCCGTTTTTTCCTCTTTAAATGAAAGCTCAGGATTCTCATGTAAATAACGGCGTATTTCGATCATCTCACCTTCTCGTTCTTCCAACATGTTCACTAATTGATTAATCATTAAGATAATCTCCTTTCATACAAACAACCTTTAGAAAATACCCTTAAAAAAGAACCTTCAATCCAAAGATAGATTAAAGGTTCCTTATTTTATTTCTATTTATATTCTATTATTTACTTCATTCCTTAAATTAATGGAGAATGTTGCTTAAATTTTTTCATTCCATCCCCCGGTTTCTACATTCGAGAACTAACTAAAGGCTAGTTCTTTTTCAGGCTTTTTTTTCGAATTTTTGTCGCTAAGACCAAGCGTCTCGGCTGTTGAAGTATGAATTTCATGCAGAAGTTCTGGGTTTTCCATTAATGACACGCCATAAGAAGGAATCATTTCTTTAATTTTCGGTTCCCACTCTTTCATATTTTGCGGGAAGCATTTTGTTATTACTTCAAGCATTACATGAACGGCGGTAGAAGCACCCGGAGAAGCGCCTAGTAATGCTGCGATTGAGCCATCAGCAGCACTAACAACTTCCGTACCAAATTGAAGTGTTCCTTTACCGCCAGTTTCTGTATCTTTAATAACTTGCACACGTTGGCCCGCTACTACTAAATCCCAATCCTCCCCTTTGGCGTTCGGGATAAACTCACGTAACTCTTCCATGCGCTTTTCTTTCGATAACATAACTTGCTGGATCAGGTATTTTGTCAATGGCATGTTTTTTGCGCCTGCTGCTAACATAGTTAAAAGATTATTTGGTTTTACGGAACCTATCAAATCAAAATTTGAACCTGTTTTTAAGAATTTTGGTGAGAAGCCAGCAAAAGGTCCAAATAGTAACGATTTTTTATTGTCGATAAACCGTGTGTCAAGATGCGGTACAGACATCGGAGGAGCACCAACCTTAGCTTTTCCGTATACTTTTGCATGATGCTGTGCTACAACTTCCGGATTGTTACATACCATAAACAGTCCGCTTACCGGGAATCCCCCAATACGTTTTGATTCAGGAATACCGGTTTTTTGTAGTAAAGGTAGACTTCCGCCCCCACCACCAATAAAGACGAACTTTGCAATATGGTCTTCGATTTTACCACTATCGATATCATGTACTTTCACTTTCCACGAGCCGTCGCTAGTACGTTTAATATCCTTAACAGTATGCTTGTAGTTTACATCGACATTTTTATTCTTTAAGTGGTTAAACAACATGCGTGTTAAAGCACCAAAGTTGACATCCGTTCCTGAGTCAATTTTTGTTGCCGCTATAGGTTCATTCGTTGTGCGATCCTGCATAATAAGTGGAATCCACTCCATTAGTTTCTCTGGGTTATCCGAAAATTCCATTCCTTGGAATAAAGGATTGTTTGATAGCGCTTTAAATCGTTTCTTTAAAAAAGAAACATTCTGTTCTCCTTGTACTAAACTCATATGTGGCAATGGCATGATAAAGTCCTGTGGATTATGTATCAGCTTACTGTTTACAAGATACGACCAGAATTGTCTCGAAAGCTGAAATTGTTCATTAATTTTTATCGCTTTGCTAATATCTATAGATCCGTCAGGTTTTTCGGATGTATAGTTAAGCTCGCACAGTGCAGAATGACCCGTACCCGCATTATTCCATTCGTTAGAGCTTTCTTCCCCTTCGTTTGCGAGCTTCTCAAACACTGTAATTTTCCATTCCGGTGCTAACTCTTTCAGTAATGATCCCAAAGTTGCACTCATGACTCCGGCACCAATTAAGATAACGTCTGTTTTTTTCTGTCCGTTGCTCATTTTTACCAACCTTTTCCCCTGAAATTTGCAGAAAGATGCAGGCATTACACCAAACTAAGGCACGCTCTAGCCAGACACCTTTTCTGTCTCAATATATGACCATACTATAATGTGTTACCATCTATATATCTATTTTAACATAAATATTCAGAATACGTTGTAAAATCAGATGAAAAAGAATCATTTATCTCATTATAGGTGAATTCCGTATACCAATTAACATACAGACTTGTAGGTCAAAATGGAACCATACACCAACTATTGCCCATAAAAAATGACTACAAATTGCTGCACAATTTAGTAGTCATTTTTTATTGTATTTTCCATGTTTGCATAGGGAGCGGAAACGAATAGTTAGACCCACTTGTTTTTACACTAAATATGTAGCGGCGTATCAATTCCAATCCTATCCGCTAGCCAAAGAGAGTCAATCATGCCATTTCCGGCGTAGACGCTAGAAACATCGATGCAACAATCACGAGGGTAGCTTAGATATGCTCAATCACCATGGCAATTCCCTGACCTCCACCAATACATAAACTTACAACGGCATATCGACCGTTTCGTCTTCTTAACTCATAGGATGCAGAAAGCAATATTCTTGCTCCACTTGCTCCTACTGGATGGCCAAGAGCAATCGCCCCTCCGTGAACATTCGTAATTTCCCGGTTTAGGCCTAATGCTTTTTCTACCGCCAAATATTGAGCAGCAAAGGCTTCATTCACCTCTACTAAGTCCATATCCGCTAATGTGAGGTCGGCACGCTGCAAAGCTTTTTTAATTGCAGGAACAGGACCAATCCCCATAATCGTTGGATCTACTCCAGCCACTGCCCATGATTTAATACGCGCAATCGGCTTTAGTTGATTCTCTTGGACAGCATTTTGACCAGCAATCAGTAATGAAGCGGCTCCATCATTTATTCCAGAGGCATTTCCTGCTGTTACCGTTCCGTCTTTTTTAAATGAAGTTCTTAGTGAACTCAACGATTCTACGCTGGCATCTGGCTTTATATGTTCGTCCTCTTGAACTGCGATACTTCCCTTTCTCGTTTTCACTTCCACTCCCACAATTTCCTCGGCAAAAATCTGATTTTCTCGTGCTTTTGACGCTCGTTGGTTTGATTCTACTGCAAACTGATCTTGTTCTTCTCGTGAAATTTCATATTGCTCGGAAAGCTTTTCTGCTGTCATTCCCATTCCATTTCCTGTGTATTGGTCTGTTAAAGTCGCTAACAGCATATCATCAAATGCTAGATTTCCCATTTTTGAACCGCCAAAGCGTTGCTCAAAGTTAGAATAAGGAGATTGTGACATGTTTTCTGCTCCACCGGCAAGTACGATATCAGCATCTCCTACTAAAATATGCTGTGCTCCACTTACAACTGCTTGAAGTCCTGAGCCACATAAACGGTTTAATGTTAGTGCTGGAACCTCCTGTGGAATTCCGCTATGAAGGCCAATATGTCTAGAAAGATAGGATGCATTTTTTTCTGTATGAATGACATTTCCATAAATAACGTGATCAACTTGCTGTGGATCCAACTTGGATCGCTTCAAAGCTTCTACTGCTGTAGCTTTTCCAAGCTCTGTTGCACCTGTTTTTGCAAAGGACCCTCCGAACCTTGTAAAGGCTGTTCTTGCTCCGTCAATAATATACACATCTTTCATTCTAATATCCTCCTATTCTTTCATTTAATCCAAGTGAATGTTTACAAAATGTTATAAGCGAATGATTTTCCTTCCGTCACGACGGCTTCTTTTTTTGGCTCATTTCGTAGAGATGTTGTTTGTTGTTTTTCGGATAGAAGGAACGAAGCGTTTGAGCGTTCCTTTCCGCTTCAGGCACTAGACTCCGCGAGGAGGAAGTCTAGTGCCTGAAGCTCCAATCCACTCTGCGTTTTCCATACTGTTACAATCAACAATCTTTTAGAAAACAGCTTTTTCTTTATCATTTCGATTGCTGAAGCTAGCATTTTATTCTTCTCTTCGAAAGTTTCACAATTATCACCCGCCAATTTATAACCGCTTACTAACAAACTTGTAATCCCATCCTACGATTAGTCTAAATTAGCTGCTCCAAACGGAGAGAAATAGTAAACCCAGTTCAATTTTAGGTATATTCTAATTTTCTGATTATTCTATCTCCTTATACTTTATCAGCTATTTTTAGACACTGCAAATATTTTCTACTATTATTCAAATTCAAAAATACCTCTAATAAGATATGCGTATATTATAGAAAAATTCCGCCAAAGTACTTCTAGCAACGAATCTGCCGATAAATTATTCGTCAGATTGTGTTCTAAAAGGGGTTTTCCCACAAATAATCCCCCTCCCACTTCTTCTCACTAACAATAAAAAACTACCAAACTAATGGTTTCTCCTAGGAAACCTATATTTCCCTATAGAGAAATTCTACGTTTCGGTCCACAAGTATCCAGAAATGAGCGTTTTCCCTTTTTGTTCCAATTCTTTTTCCTTTGTAAAGTAGAGCTACCTAGGAATAACAGAAAGGCGCGCTTTTCAGAAGGAATTTCTTTTGGAGAACTTTGAAGCGTTAGAAAAACAATTTGAACCAATGATTCATCAAATTATGAATTCACTATCTATTTATAAAAACAAGAACGAATTCTATCAAACTGGATTAATTGCCCTTTGGGAAGCACGCGAACGATTTGATCCGGGAAAGGGAGCATTCTCATCCTTTGCTTATTCGTATATAAAAGGAAAAATGTTAACCGAGATGACGAAAGAAAATAAAAATGAGGAGAGAAATATCCATCCGAAAGAAGCGTTTTGGGGATCTGTCAAGGATGAGCATTCCGACTATATGTTTAACGGAAAAGAACTACTCCTTCCTTATTGTGAAGATTTAACGGACAATCAGAAAAAATGGGTATTGTATACTTTTTGTGATATGTTAACCGTTCAAGAAATTGCCGACAAAGAAAACGTCTCTTGTTCGGCTGTAAAGAAGTGGCGGAAGGGAGCGAAGGAGAAGTTGCGGAAAGTAGCGCATACTATTTTGGATTAGGTAGATTGCTATAGTGGTAATTTTTCATCAAAACCGCTAGAAGGTTGTGCATACAAGTGATGCTTCTAAAACTGTACTACAATCTCCTACACATTCTAGTTATGAATTGTTTACTAGGAGCGTGTTCATGTTCCATTTCCGCTATAAATCTAGTATGAATCCGATGCCTGTCCCTCACACTTGTTAACATCTAAAGGATGAGGGCAGGTAACTCTATCTAGATTGAATGAGAAAATAGGTTGATTAACCACTACTACCAACCTATTTACCACCTACTTAACAATCAAAACCGGACAATTTGCACGTTTCGCAACTTTATGGCTTACACTTCCTAATACAAATTCCTGAAGCCCATTTAGTCCCCTGCTTCCAATGACCACTACGTCAATGGCGTTTTTGTTAACATACTCAACAATGGCAGGACCTGGTTCTCCATGTAAGACTTTAATTTCATATGATACACCAGCTTCTTTTGCCTTTCCTTCTACTTCCTTCATTCTTTCTTTGCGAGAATCTTGAAGGTCAGCAGAATTCCAGTTGCTTATAACGTCCGATTTAGCTCGATTAGCATCAACAACATACACCACTTCTATTGTGGAACCTACACTACATTTTGCAATATGTATGGCATTTTCTGCTGCACGTTTTGAATGCTCTGAACCATCTGTTGCTAGTACTATCTTTTTATACATCGTGAAAACCTCCCTGCTTAACGAGATCCCAGCTTATTTGCTAATTTTCCAACCAATTCTGTACTATCCTCATTTAATCCTGTTACATCTACTTGGACACCGTTTGCTTCGAACTTAGAAACAATCTTGTCCACAGCAGCAACAGCGGAATCATCCCATATATGTGATCGACTTAAATTTATTTCTACTCTTTTTACCTCTTCTTTGTAATGAAACATTTTTACTAGTTCCGTGACAGATGCAAAGAAGAGTTCACCGTTTAGTAAGTATATTCTTTTATTTTCCTCTAAAGAACTTTCTACACGTACTTTTGATATTTTGGAAACAAAGAAAATCGCGCTTAATAATATGCCGGTGAAAACACCTATAGCTAAATTATGGGTTAAAACGACCGTTATGACCGTGATAACCATCACAAGCGCATCACTTTTCGGGAGTAAATGTAGTGTTCGCAACGAGTTCCAATCAAATGTGCTTATCGACACCATAATCATAACACCAGACCAGACCAGCTAAGGCAACCATCGGTATTTTCACTACTATCTCACCTAGTACCACAATTAAAAACATTAGAAAAGGATAATGTTCTTTCAATTGACGAACTGCCTTTACCGTTCCATATTTAATAAATATGGAAGTCCATGTTCTGGTACTAAATCAATAAACAAAAGTGCCATTGCACCTGTTGCAGCCGATATCATCCCCGGTCTACCGCCGACAAAAGCGATGGTTACCGCTATGGTAAAAGAAGCGTACAATCCCACCATTGGGTCTACACCCGCGATAATGGAAAAAGCAATGGCTTCCAGGATAAGTGCAAGGGCAACAACTAGACCTGACAAGATATCACCTTTAATATTTCCGAACCAAGATTGTTTATAGGTGAGTTGTTCCAAAATGAATCCCCCTTTTTAATAATGTGTTCTTTTGGAACAATTCCTATTAATTTGTGCTATCACCAAAACACTTTCATTACACAAGGTTGATTTAATTTAATTTTAGTCAACAAAAAAAGCCGCCTGAGAAAAATTCCTCAGACAGCCTTCCATTTATATTACTCGTCAACTTTATCCGTTTCCGATTCGTTATAGTTATATTCTGATGGATCCACTGGAGTAAAGCCTTCCGGTGTGTAGAAGCGTAATAAATCTCCATTCACTACTCTATCAGAGAGTGATAATTTTTCTTCTACATTTTCCCTATACAGCTTCGCCTCTTCTAGTCTATCCTTTTCTAATTCCATTCCCGTAGTGGAATCATAGTATTTACCGCTAATAGAGGTAATTTCAGAACTAACAAAATCCCCGTTTCGGAAAGGAATAATATCATCATGCTGTTCAGATAATAAGTCTGTTCCAAATTGGATATACTCTTTTGTATCAGTTCCTAGCAAGTGAAGAAGTGTTGGAAGAAGATCAATTTGTCCACCGTATTCGTGGTTCACTCCACCTTCCATGCCTGGTACACGAATAAATAATGGTACACGCTGTAGACCAGTACTTTCAAATGGTGTTATTTCTTTTCCAAGAACTTTTTCCATTGCTTTGTTATGGTTTTCGGAAATTCCATAATGGTCACCATACATAATAATAATAGAATTATCGTACAGACCAGATTCCTTCAAGTCTTCAAAGAATTGTTTCAATGCTTCGTCTGCATAACGGGCTGTCTGGAAGTACCTATCAACAGATTTATCCCCCGTTGTATGCGGTGCGATTGTAGCATCTTCCTCATCAATATGATACGGATAATGATGTGATACGGTAATAAATTTTGAATAAAACGGTTGAGGTAATGATTCCAACATTGGAATAGATTCCTCAAAGAACGGTTTATCCTTTAAACCATAATCCGCCATGTCTTCAGGATTTAGTTCATAGGAATCTGCATCAAAAAACTTGTTCATTCCAAACGATTTATAAATTTCATCACGATTCCAGAAACTTCCTGAATTCCCGTGGAAAACCGCAGACGTATAGCCTTGCTGACCTAATATAGCTGGTGCAGCTTGGTACGTATTTAACCCTTTCGTTGTAAAGGCTGAACCTTGTGGTAATCCATATAAGGAATTTTCTATCATAAACTCCGCATCAGCCGTTTTACCTTGAGCTGTTTGATGGAAGAAGTTATCAAAATAAAGTGTATTTTCTTCACTAGTTAATGAGTTTAAAAACGGTGTTACTTCTTCTCCATGTAACTTGTAATCAATAAGGAAGTTTTGAATTGATTCAAGATGTACATAAATTACATTCATGCCTTCTCCAGCACCAAAGTATTTTGGATTTGGTTCAGCATAGTTAGATTTTGTAAAATTAATTACTTCTGTCATATCGTCGCTATCTGCCATAACTCTTTGGGCAGATGCTTTCGTACTTTGAACCGCGTCATAAATAGTGTAATTGTACATACCTAAATATTTCACAATGTAATTTCGGTCGAATCCTCTTGTTAATAATTGAGGACGATCTGATTCTGCTAGCCCTAGGTTCGCACTAGAAATAGCTAGTGAAAATAAAAATAATGCAACCACTCTGCGACGATTCATATCTTTGATTTCAATTTTCACGAAACGAAATGCAAGTAATGCAATCAAAAGAATGATATCAACGAAGAATAAAATATCATATGGTTTTAAAAGAGACGTTACACTACTACTTACATCCCCAAAGTTTTGTGTCTGCGTTAAAGTCGGTAATGTAATAAAGTCATTAAAGAATCGGTAATATAAACTATTAGCGTATAAAAGGAACGATAAAAGAAAATCAATAACAATGAGCCAAATATACTTTTTTCGTCCTTTAAAAAAGAAAGCCAATCCCAAAAATAGTAAGGAAGATCCTAAGGGATTTAAAAATAGTAGAAACTTTTGTAACGAATTTTCAATACCTAAGTCAAATTGTGTTAATTGAACTAAATATGTTTTCATCCAAAGAAAGAAGACAGCCACAAAGAAAAAGCCGATATATTTATTCAAAAAACCTTGACTTTTTTGAAATAAAGTATTCATTTTTGCACCTACCTCCTAGTAGATTATTAGATTTATTTTTGTCATTTTTATAGATACTATTGAAATCAATTAAAAAGCAATAAAAAGCATCGCAAAAACCTATTATACTTTCTTTACTGAAAATGTCAAATCCGGCTATTTTAAAAGGGCAGACCACAAACCTCAAGTGCCTGACCCTCCATGCCTTAATGCATAAGGACATCGGTGGTCAGACACTCAAATTAGTAAAAAATTCGTTTTAGTTTTTATAATTCGAACAGATCATTTTATCAAGTTGCCTATGTAGGACAGCATCGAGAGTTCTAAATGGCATTGGCAAAGTTCCACTAGAATAATCCCATTTGTTTCAAACAGAACATTCATCCTTTTAACTTTAGACATACACCTACTTCTTATATCTATATATACGAACGTAGGGGAAAAAAGTTTCAAGAAATTTTGAATTAACAAGGCCATTTTACATGAATAAATTTTTATTTTGTTAATTGAAGAAACTGTGCTTCAACAATATCTGCAAGCTTCCCTGGTTCTAGTTCAATTTGCATCCCTATTTTACCAGCACTTACGACAATCTTCTGTAAATGATCAGCACTACTGTCAATAAAGGTTGGATAATTCCTTTTCATGCCAACAGGAGAACAACCACCACGAACATACCCTGTCCATTTCTGGAGATCCTTCACTGGAAGCATTTCCACTTTTTTCTCCCCTGCCGCTTTTGCTGCTTTTTTTAAATCCAGCTCCTCCGCTACCGGAATGACAAAGATAAAAAGGTTTTGTTCTCGATGAGCAACTAGCGTTTTATAAACCATTTCTTTTGGTCTATTAATTTTTTTTGAAACTGCAATTCCATCTATCTTCCCATCGCCTACATCATATGTTAGAACATCATAATCGATTTTCTTCCTATCAAGTATTCTCATCGCATTTGTTTTACTACTCATTAGGATCACCCTCCTATTGCATTTGCAGAGCAGAATTTTCAATGGTGTTTCTCGTTTTCAATAGGTACCTAAAATGGAATGATACATTACTCAATCTATTTCTATTTCGTCTGAAAGAAGAGAATGCATGAGTGAGTCTTCCATTCATTCCAACTTTAGCGCGAAATTAGGTGAAGTATCCTTTCTCATTCCCAAATGCCCCCTAAACCGAATACCCATTTCTATAATTATACAATTATTACCATAGAAGAGACAAGACTTAGCTCTTGCCTACTTTTACTCTATTTTATCGAATTCTGTAATTTACTTAAGAAAAGAACTTCTTTAGTCCCTATTAAATATTGACTATTTTCAAAAGCAACGTTACAACAGGGCAAAGAACAAACGTTGAATTGCATTGAAAGGCCGATAAAAGATGAGGGCTAAAGGTCACTCGCTGTTATGACCTAATCCTAAAATAATCACTTGACTTGGCTAAATGGATTCGCTTTTTAACGAATGAGGGCGATAATTGTTGAGATACTTTAGTAAAAGAAGACGACAACATTAGAAAGGAGATAAATAGGAAGGAAGAAAGAAGCAATAAGAGATGTTGCCTTGAGAATGTTGGAAAAAGGAGTGGAAATTGAGTAACTAGTGAATTTTACCGGATTGACAACAGAATTAGTGGAAGAAAATCGTTTAGATGAAAATTCTTTTTATGATAACTCAAAAGTACCAATTACTTTTACTACCTTCTTGTATAGCTTGAAATCTTTTATTAGAATTTTGTAATCCACCCGAGTAGATGCAAATACCACCTACTCGGGTATCAAGTTTAAAGTCTAAGTCTATAAATTAGCGATTAACCTCACTAGTCTCCTCTGTATCTTTGACAATTTCATTAGCAAATTTTATCTTTTCTCCCCACTTGATGGATCTTTGAATTACTACTTTCTGTGCTTGAGGTGACCCAGCACCATGCATGCACTCAATAATTGGTGTAGAACCTGTCATATTTTCAACAAGACGGCCCATTTTAATTCTCTGAATAGGATCTGTGTTTTCACCAGTGCTATAGTATTTATGAATATAAGGAGCAATTTTTGGATTTTCTAATTCTTTTTCTGAAGGAAGTGTGGCAACAAAACCACCTGCTAAGTCTTGAGAAATTTTTGTTACTTCTGGGTAATATCGAGCTGTATTTAGTTTAGAAGCATTTGCAAGAACCGGATCGACAAACGCTGTCCCACAGCCATTTTTAGAACAGTTATACGAACAGGAAAGTGCTCCACTATACATCGTTTCCACTAAATGAGCCATTTCCGATAGTTTATCTTTTACATGGCTAGCTTTCGAAATACCATGCATATCAGCAATTGATGCTGTTGCGCCAATGAGTACGTCTAGATTTCCAGCTTTACAGGCTCCATAGTTTTGACGATGGTATGATGCAAAACGGTCCACAAGCTTTCCTGTGTATTTTGTTTCCTTGTACATAAATACATTTTCCCAAGGGACAAATACATCTTCAAAAATGATGAGTGCTTCGCCGCCTACTACACCATATTTGGCGTTCCCTTGATCGATTTTCCCTTCCCATTTTCGACTGTCATTTACTTGTCTACCAAAAACATAAACGACGCCTTTTGCATCTGCAGGAACAGCAAAGGAAAGCGCATAATCTTCATCTTGTGGTGACATCGCAGAGCCTGGCATAACTAAAATTTGATGGGAATTGATTGCACCTGTTTGATGCATCTTGGCACCACGAACAACAATCCCATCCTCTTTCTCCTCCACTACTCTTACATATAAATCAGGGTCATGTTGTTCTGATGGCCTTTTCGAACGATTACCTTTTGGATCTGTCATTGCCCCATCTGTCATATAATCATTGTTTTGTGTATTAATTAAAAAGCGTTTAAATTTTTCATGATAGTTCGTACCGAGATCTTGATCCATTTCCCATGTTGTGGAGTAAAGCGTAATCAACCCGTCCATTCCAACACACCGTTGAAAACAAGTCCCTGTTATTTGTCCTGCCACACGAAGCATCATCGCTTTCTTAACAAGGTCTTCTTGGTTTTGTGGAATATGTGTCCAACGGTTAATCTTGTTCCCAGTAAGATGGGATGTCGCACTACCAAGCTCTTCATATTCCTCCTCTGTCCCTAATTTATACGTTACAGAGGCTGCGTTAATATGCGGTCGCATTGCAGGGTGATCGACGACATTTTCTACTTTCTCTCCCATAAAATAAACTTCTTTTTTCTGTTTCCGTAAGCTTTCAATATACTCTTCTTGGGTCATCATAATGTTTGTCCTCCTTCTTTTTAGTCCATGTATATTCGAGTAATATAAAAAAGATGATGTAAAATCCCCCATTATAGATTTAGTTCCCATGTAAACAGTTACATTTATTCACAGTCAGATCTATGCTTGGTTCTTTTACATCATCCATGTTATTCACAATCTAGTAGTCTATTACCTTACAACACTTGAGTCTTTATCTAATTTACGTAGTTGTCTACGTAATACTTTCCCTGCAGCATTTCTCGGAAGCTCATCGATAAACTCCACACTTGTTGGCTTTTTGTAGCTTGCCAAGTATTTTTGACAATGTTGAATAATTTCTTCCGGTTCTAGTTTTGCATTCTCTTTTGTCACGACATACGCTCGCGGCGTCTCCACCCATTTTTCATGTGGTACACCTATAACGGATACATCGTCCACTAATGAATGTTTTCGAATCGCTTGTTCTACTTCTGCAGGATAAATGTTCTCTCCTCCACTAATAATCATGTCTTTTTTGCGATCGACGATAAAAATATAGCCTTCTTCATCTTGACGTACTAGGTCGCCGGAATGAAACCAGCCATTTCGAAGTGCTTCTGCCGTTGCAGTTGGATTTTTATAGTATTCTTTAAAAACAGTTGGCCCTCTGTAGACAATTTCTCCTACTTCTCCTTGCTCAACATCATTATCCTCCTCATCGACAATTCGAACTTCCACATTAATTGCCGGCAACCCTACTGCACCAACTTTTCGTTTTGTATCCTCCCCTTTAAGGAAACATGTATTGGAGGACATTTCTGTTTGACCAAAAGCATTAACAATTTCAACTAACGGAAACGCTTTAATAATCCCTTCAATAACTGGGATTGGGGCAATCGATGCTCCCCATAATGCCTTTTTAATTTGTTTAAGGTTATACTTAGACAAATCTTGCTCGATAATTTGCTGCCATTGTGTAGGGACAAAATAACAATGCGTGGCACGGCTTTTCGAAATTAATTCTAATGTAGATTTTGGATCGAAGCCCGTACTTGCAGTTAACACATTCGTCCCACCGACAAAGATAAATGGTAACACACCATTTAACCCTCCAATATGGAATAATGGTAGCCCTGATAACCAAACAGAGTCATTTGTTACTTGCATTTCTTGCGACCAGTTCGTTGTATTCATCCAAAGATTTTTATGTGTCAAAACCGCCCCCTTAGGACGTCCTGTTGTTCCGGATGTATACATGATGAATGCGTCCGATTCATCATGTACATAGACGTTAGGCTCTTCAATGCTTTCCTCTGCAATCAATTGTTCATAATCCTCCGAATAAGAAGAACGTTCTCCTTCTAATTGAACAGCGTACCTGACAACTTTATCTTTCATTAAATTGTCTGCTACCTCAGCAAACTCTTTTCCAAAGATTAAAACCTCACTGTCAGAGTTCGATAAAATATAGCGCACTTCCTCTTCTACAAGCCGAAAGTTAATTGGCACTGCAACAGCCCCAAGCTTATTACAAGCAAAGAAGACCTCCACTACTCGATGTGAGTTATAGGATATGATTGCTACTTTCGTGCCTTTTTGTACATTTTGTTTCGCTAATGCATTTGCCAATTGGTTTACGCGATTATTTAACATTCTATATGTCAATTCTGTTTCTTCAAATACTAGCGCTAGTTTTCCAGGAGTTTTTCGAGCATTACGTGCTAACATTTCTCCTAGATTTAGTGATCGCCAGTTAGCCTGTGGATAATTACTCATATTGGGAAAACCTCCTTTCTTCTTTCATTTATTACACTACTGCGATTGGACGGATTGGAGAGCCTGTTCCTCCAATGATATTTAGTGGAATCATAATAAAAGTAAACTCATAAACGTTTTCAGCAGAAAGTTCCTCTAAATTCACCATTTCCATAATAGGAATTCCGGATTCAGCAAGTAAGTGCGTATGAACAGGTAGCTCCGCACTTGGCCATACTTCATAAGCAAGTGTATCGGCCCCAGTCATTAACGCGCCTTTACTAGAAATCCACTTAGCCCCATCTAAATCAACCCCAGGACAGCCGCTATGATGTCCAGTGTAAAGATCATTATTATCAAAATGTTGAATCCAGCCAGTACGAACGAGCACGATATCATTCTCTTGGATTTCCACACCTTGTTTTTCCGCTGTTTTTTGTAAAAGTTCCCCATTAATTGGTTCTTTAGCGTCCATATGGTCGACACCTAAATACCCCGCGACATCAAGCAATACCCCTCTTGTAATAACAGGAGGAATTTCATTTACTCCTCCTTGTGCTAATCCTTGTTGGCCATGCTGAGTTTCATTTGCATCAATATCGCCATAAATTTTCCCTTCTTTCGCAATATGACCCAATGCATCCACATGTGTACCGACATGTCCCCCCATGACAATTAAGTCATTCGATGGAGAACAACAGCCATTTTGATAGTCCCCATGCTTTGCCCACTGTGCAAATAAAAATGGTGGGTGTAACGGTGCGTGTGGCATGAAATTTTTCAATGGCATTCCTAAATCAAAGATTTTCCCCTTACTAATTGTTTTTAAAACGTCTACTGTACTTTTAGTTGCTGTAAACATTGTAAAACCTCCCATTTAATTTGATATAGTGATAGATTTATTGGAATATAGAATGAATCTATTGGTTAACCGTTTTTTCGAATTGCTGTTTCGATGAGAACCCCACAGCTTGGACAGTAAGATTCTTCTAAAAATAAGTCCGCTTGCTTTCGCTCTTGAATTTCAATATTCAAGCTCTTTAATCTGTCTGCTAAAGGATATTCTTTCGTTTCTACCTTTTCTCTCCAATTTTCCTCGGTAGTAGAAAGTGATGCCTGACAACAAGCACATTTTAGGGCATTATCCTGTGAAATTAAGCCAAATTCCGTATGATTTTTTTCTAAATACGTGACAGGCTTTCCAATTCTGTCTGAAAGCATTTTTGTTCGTAACGCTTCTGTTCCTTCGATATCAGCTTCATTTAAAGAATCTATCAAGACACCATAAACAATTTTTGCTGTTTCTTGCGTTATATAGCCATCCGCTACATCTTTAGCGACTTTATGGATCCCCCTAAATAACGGATCTCCGTAACCACCTCCACCGCCAGTTAGTTGGCGGAATACATCGTTTTCTGACAACTTAATGTTCGTAGCATGATTTGGCAAAATTTCCTCATCGCCGAGTTCAGCTAGTTTGGGCATCCGATTATTACTTTCAATATACGACTGCGCATTTGCATCACGATGAACTTTATAAAGGTTTGTTGCTCCCGGATAACCACCTAAAACACCTCTTGATGGTATTTCTGCCATTGCATTTTCGAGTGTTCCAGATAATGCTTCTGTACCGTATGGAATCCAAGCTATGTCAATTCCTTGTCCACCACGATTAAAGCCGTGACCACCGGAGCCATAATTCAACGATCTCCAAAGATATAACATCGGATATAATCCTTCATTAATTTCCACATCCGGAATCGAGTTGCCTAGCATAACTTCGTGACAAGATATATCTAGCCCGTCTCCTATTGATTGCCCTCCAAGTCCACCACTTCCACAGTCTAGTACAGCAAACGCCGTATAGTTTCCAGCTTTGTCTAATCCTACCCAGCTATTGCCTGGCCATGAATAGTGGCTTAACGCAGCTGTTCTTTCCCTAATGGCTGGGTCTTCACTTCTTTGGAGTGCTTGCACCATCCCTTCCCATAACGCTCGTCCTGCTCCAAGACCACCTTCCATATGTCCGCATGAAACAGGTGCTGGCACTGTCGGATTTACAACAGTTCCTGGTTCGCCAAGCTCTATCTCGATTGGTCGTAATATCCCTGCATTGATAGGAATATCAAAAGCCAGTCCAATCATCATTAGACCATTTACAATACCTAGCATGACCCCGGAACCTGCGTTAATGAAAGCATCTAATTGTGGATCCGTATCACTAAAATCAAAATGTAAAGACGAATCTTTTACCGTTAGGGTACAACTTACTCTCACTAATTTGTTATCACCATAACCGTCATATTCTACCCAATCCTCTGTTTGAAAGATGCCATTTGGTATTTTAGAAATCTTTTCGCACATCTGTTTTTCCGAAAGAGCTTTGTTTACTTTACAGTATTTTCTGTATTCTTCGAGCCCAATTTGGTCGATAAGCTCCGTAACTCTTCGCTGACTAACGTTATTTGCTGCAATTAAACTTTTAATATCATTCACTACCGTTTCCGGTAGACGTACATTACTTCTAATTAAGTTAAATAATTCATAATTATATTTCCCTTCGCTCACTAGCCTTGTCGGAACAAATCGCAAAGCTTCGGAATAAACGTCACGTGCAACAGGAGCCCAACCGCCAGGAGACATTCCACCGATATCCGCAATATGTGCGTTCGAGAAAGACCAACCAATAAATTCATCCTTATAGAAAAGTGGACTAATTATAGCGACATCTCCCTGATGAAGAGCACCAGCGGTATGCGGGTCATTCACAATAAAATGATCCCCTGGTTTGATGGATTCCATATCATAGTAATTTGGAATACTTTTTACCCCTTCAACAGAAGAACCGATATGGGTAATAACATATCCTGAAAAAGCAATATGTTCATTTTCTTCATCAAATATAGCAGTACAAAAATCCTGTGCTTCCGTTAAAATGGGAGAACCTGACGTTCTTTTTAATGTTGTCGCCATTTCACCAACAATGTTTACTAATCGCATTTGAACAACTTCTGCTGTTACTGGGTCATAATCAACACGATTCAAAGTAGATGTAGTTATCTCATCAATTGTTTTAAGCTTCATAAATTCCCCTCCTAGTAAGAGTTTATTATCTAACTTCCATAACGTAGTTTAGGTATTCGTCTTTGGTGATGTTAGAGTTTTCTGGCACGTAAATGGTCGTATCACCAGCTTCTACAATTGCGGGGCCACTAATTTGATCTCCGACAGAGATATTTTGTGAAACAAAAGTTGGAATTTGTCTCGCCTCGTTCATGTCTGGTAAAAACACTTCACTATATTTATGTGCTTCCACCTTCTCTTTTCCTTCTACTTCATTGCTTTTAATTTTCGGTTTAACTGTCTTTCCTACGCCTGTTACACGGCAATTCAACATAATGACATCGGAACCTTCCCATGCTGTACCTTTTCCATACAACCGTTCATATGTTTCAACAAAGTTAGCAATGATTTCTTCTTTATCTAACTCGGTAATATTTCCATCTGGTAGCGGGATTGTAATTTCAAATGCCTGTCCAGCAAATTTAAAATCACCTTCTTTTATTACTTCAATATTCTCATCAGCAAAACCATTGGAATATAAAGCATCCTTGGCTTGATTTACTAAGTTATTTAATAACTCATTGATATCCGCTGTTTGGCCATTATTCACATTCCAGTTTACTGTCTGGGCAAAACTTCGGATATTATCCGACCATAACAACCCATAAGCAGAGAATACAGATGAGTTTGCTGGAATAACTACCTTTTTAATTCCTAAATTTTTACAAATCGGTGCAATAAATAACGGGCTTGCACCGCCATAGGAAATGACAGTAAATTCGCGTGGGTCAAATCCTTTTTCAATGGATACCGACCTTGCAGCATTACTCATCGAATCTACGACAATTCGATATAAACCGGAAGCTGCTTGATTGACATCCCATCCAAGTGGGTCAGCAATTTTCGTCTTTATTGCTTCAATCGAAGCCTCCTTGCTTAATTCCATTTCCCCACCGAGGAATAAATCGGGGTTAATCATACCTAGTGCTACAACAACATCTGTTATTGCTGGGTTTTCTCCACCTTGCCCGTAACAAGCAGGTCCAGGAAATGATCCGGCACTTTCTGGCCCGACTCTTGGCGCGTTTCGGTCATCAATCCAACAAATACTTCCACCACCAGCACCAATAGCTGTAATATCAACCATACTTAACCCTGTCATAAACCGATTCAGTTCAGCACGGTGTCCTAAACCGAGTTGATTATCTTTAATTAACGCTGTATCAAAGCTCGTTCCACCCATATCGGCTGTAATAACGTCCTTCAGTCCTAACAGTTTCCCTAGGTTATTCGCACCCAGTACTCCACCAACAGGACCTGAGTTGATAAGGTTAATTGCGCGATACTTCGCTTCTTCTGACGATAAAACTCCACCAATTGACTGCATTAGTCCTACCGGAACATGTAACCCACGTTCTCTTAATTCGCTTTCCAAAATATCTACGTATTTTTCTACCGCTTGTCCACTAAACGAGTTTAAAACTGTTGTCACCATTCGTTCATATTCCCGTTCAACCGGATAAATTTCACTTGATATCGTAATAAACTTATCGGGATACATTTCCTGAACAATTGCTTTAATTTGTTTTTCATGCTTTGGATTTTTAAATGACCAAAGTAAACAAACCGCAAACGATTCTACCTTTTCTTCTTCGACAAGATAACGTATCTGCTCTCTTACTTGATCAACGTCTAGCTCAATTACAACCTTTCCACTAGAATCAACACGCTCATCTACTTCTACGATAGCGCTTCTTTTCACTATCTCTGGTAGATTTGTTTGGGTATGCATATTATATTCATTCGTTCTTGCCGACCGGGCGATTCTCATCGTGTCTTTAAAACCCCTCGTTGTAATCAATCCGACAGTATCCCCTTTTAATTCGGCGATTGCATTGGTCACAATAGTCGTTCCGTTAATAAATAACTCGGTTTTACTTAACAAATTTTCAATTTCCGTATTCAATTTCTTTGAAACCTTTGTTAAGGCATTAATAATCCCTTCTGTATATCTCCCATGAGTTGTCAGTGCTTTCGCTCTATGTACATTTCCTTCATGGTCTGATAAAACTAGATCCGTAAACGTACCACCAATATCGATTCCAACATGATATTTCGTCTCTTTTTCGACTAAAACTTCCACCTGAGATCCCCCTTTGTTTCGAGTGTATAGATGTGATAGATAAACAGAAACATTGTTTCTGTTTATCTATCTATTTATACTTCTATAGCATCTTTAACCTCTTCCGTTTGACTAGTTTCTTTTTGTTGATGAATCATAATTTCTTTTGACATGTATATCAATACAATTGTCGCAAGGAAGACAATTCCACCAATTAACCAGACTTTGCTAAAAGCGGCAGAGCCTGCTACTGATGTGTTTACCCAGCCGCCACTCATACTAACGAGTGCATAACCAAACGCAACTTGTAATGCAGAACCCAGTCCATTTAATGTACCTATAACTTCTGGTCTAGCTATTCCAGACCAATAAACATTGATAGTACCCCAGAAGTACACATTACTTACAGCGGCAAACCCATAGACTAATAAGGCATAAACCAAATAGTTAGGTACAAAGAAACTAGCAATTATAAAGGAAATACCCCCAATAGCCGGTCCAATAGCTAATGCAGCCCTTGTATACCCTTTACATAATTTATTTACGACCCAACCATTTGTAAAACCAAGAACCATTGGTATTGCATACATCAAAGAAATAATTACTCCAGCAGTAGAAGGAGAAACATCGAAGCCATTAATTAACCCAGTAGATCCCCATGTTGTTGCTAACCAGTTTGGTGTTGTTGCCAACCCAGCGGCAATCGCCATAAAATACACACTTGGGTTTTTTAGCACTTCTTTAAAATAGCTCCATTTAAATTTATCAACTTGTAGTCCCGATTCATTGCCATCATGAATGAATTTCATCTCTTCTTGAGAGATTCCTTGTTTCTCTTCCGGGCGATCCTTTACGACTAATGAAAAAAATAGCAGGATTGGAAGTCCAAGAATCGTGACCGTAATAAATGACATCTCCCAGCTAAAGATCCCCGCGATTGTAAGTCCGATTGGTCCAGCTAATGCAAATGCTGCCATTGTTGAACTGAACCAAAGAGCAGTGTATCTTACCCTTTCATGAGCTGGAAACCACAATGCCAATAAACGATTACAAGGTGCCCATAGGAGACCGAAAAACATGCCAAAAATGAAATTTCTCCACCAAAGTTGAGTAAAGTCATTTACAAATATTGTAGAAGCACTGATGATGGTACAGCCAATTAAACAAGCAATTAATAAACGCTTGGCACCAATTCTATCTGCTAAAATCCCTGCGATGAATAAAAATGGAAAATAGCCAAGTAAATAAGCAGAAGAAACGGAAGCGATCTCTGTTGTTGATAGCGCAAATGCCTCACCCCAATACGGTGTCAATGTTCCAAATATCGCCTCATCCAGCCAAACAACAAAATTTGTAAGAATTACTGCAAGGAAAACGGTATGACGTTTCCTCCATCCTTTCATTTGGATGGTACTTTCAGCAGTAGTTGACATTTTTCCATCCCCCATTTTTTATAGATTCATCAACAAAAAGACACTTCTTCTAGACCACCCCCTCAAAAAAAGATCCTCTAATAACTTCTTTAAAGTTTAAACACGATGATAGAAAACACTTACAAATAATGGATTTTTCGCATTTTCTCTTTTGACTCTCTTACCTATTTATATGCAATTTCCATGCCAAACTGAATATTCCCAATTTTTCAATATTTAATAAGACAACTTCTTTATTTTTCTATATTTCGTAGGAATTTTATTAGGAAATTCTTATTTTTGATTGAGTATTCCACTTTAATAACTTTCCTCTATAATACATACAAAAAAGACCCACCCGTTTTTATTAAACCGTGTGAGTCCTTAAAAATGTGTTGCTCCATTATTTATTTTTTTCCTTTTTTCATATATTCCTTAATATTTATTTGATAATCACTCGCCCAACGGTATAACGTACTTGAGGAGACACCTAATTTTTTAGCGGCTGCTGCGGCACTCTTACTATTCTTTAATGTCATAATTAAAGTATCTCTTTTTGTATCATTAGCGACTGACTGATAGAGACTTTCCGGAGTATTCTTATCCTCAAGCTGCATCATTAAATAGTCTGGTAAATATTCTTCTGTGACAAATGAATCATCACAAAAAATCTCTATTTGTTCCATCACATTTTTCATTTCTCTAAGATTTCCTGGCCATTCGTACTCATAAAAACGTTTTAAAACATCTACACTTAATGTTTTCTGCGGCAGAAAATGTTTGGCCAATAATTCGATATCCTGTTTTCGCTTTTGCAACGAAGGTATGTTAATTGAAATAACATTTAATCGATAATACAAATCCAAACGAAATTTATTCTCTTTTACTAAAGAAAATAGATCCTTATTTGTAGCAGCAATTACTCTAATATCAATTGGTCTTGAAAAATTAGATCCTACTGGCGTAATCTCTCTTTCTTCCAACACACGTAATAAATGGGCTTGTAATTCTAGAGGCATATCACCAATTTCATCAAGAAATATCGTACCTCCATTTGCTTCCTCAAACTTTCCCGTTTTTCCGCCCTTTACTGCATTCGTGAACGCACCTTCAACATATCCAAACAACTCACTCGCAATTAAATCTTTCGGAATAGCTGCACTATTAATAGCAATAAATGGTCCGTTTCGTCTCATACTTTCATTGTGGATTGCCTGGGCAAATAGCTCTTTACCTGTCCCGCTTTCCCCAATGATTAAAATACCTTTATCCGTTGTAGCCGCTTTAGAAGCAAGTTTAATCGCTCGTTTAAAGCCATTATCTTCACCAATTAGAGAAGAAAAAGTATATTTTGCTGTATTTTTTATTATTTCTTTCTTTTTCTTTTTCTTTAAAATAATTATATTTCCTAAATGGTCTCCCTCGACAATGATTTTTCTTGATGTAAACAGTATTGTATACTTCTCATCATGAGGCAAAGTTAATGTATCCTGCAACACTACATCATTTCCACTAATCTTTTCCTTTAAATTTTCAGAGAGCTGCTGTAATTGTTCGATATCACTTAATTTACGTTTAAGCATATCTGCTATTGGGACTTTTAACATATGAGAAGCAACCTTATTTAAACGGATAATTTCTCCCAATCGGTTTACGATGATTATCCCATCTGAAATCGAATCAACCGCAGCATTAAAGTAATTGTTCATTAAATATGTTTCTTTTTGAATACCTTTTTGCTCGATTAATTTTACAATTGTGTCGGCTGCTGTCTTAACAAGTCCTAAGGAATGAGGATTTGCCGAACGTACATATCCGATTAACGTAATGACACCAATAATTTCATTTGTAAATGGGTCTTTAATTGGCGCACTGGAACAGTGAGAGGTATGCCATATTGTACTATAATGTTCGCCACCTATTACTTGAACCGCTTTTCCTTGTACCAGTGCTAGTCCGATTGAATTCGTGCCTATCCACTGTTCACTCATATTAGCCCCGACTGTAAAGTTTACATATGCAGCATTAATTGCTATTTCACTATCACCACATAAATCTAACACAACCCCGTCTTTGTCACAGAATGCAATAATACTATCCGTCCCTTTCACGATATCAAACAGATCATCCATAAACGGTCGGATTAAAGCTAAAATATCTTTATTTCCTTCTTGTTTTTGGATTAATACCTTTGGAGAACATATCGGAGCTTGGTTTACATTTGGATTAACACCATATTTTTGCGAACGCTTCCACGAAGACAGAATAACTGGACGAACCTCATTAAGAACAACGCCATTCTTAAAATAATTCGCCCAAGATTTTTTTAATTCCTTTTCCTTTTCTGATACTTCAGGAGAGCGAAAGCGCCCTTTATAAGTATATATGTCTACCATATTATTTACCCTCCAAACAAAAGGTTATAGAAAGACAGAATTAGTCTTCTAATACAGATTCCTCATTCAGTACCCGTGTTAGGAGAGATGACTGACGTAGCATGCCATTATCACTAAAACTCAATCATAACCTTTACTGATTCGTGTGGTTTCATTTGTGTTTCAAATGCTTCCTTTGCATGAGTAATCGGAAATACATGGGTAATTAGTTCTTTTGTATTTACTTCCTTATTTTTTAACAATTCAACAGACTTCGTAAAATTTCCTCCTAGGCACCCTAAAATTTTTGGCGCTTTGTGTACAATTTTCGTTGTATCAAGTGCTGCTTTCTTTTCAGGAAGACCAACAAATGCGATCGTTCCACCACTTCTCACCATCTCAAAAGACTGTTCTACTGCAGATGGTGCACCAGCTGCATCGACAACAATATCCGCCATTGCTCCTTCATTAAAATGGTAAGGACCTACCCCTACGATTTCTTTTACCCTTTCTAGCACATTTTCTTTTACAGCGTTTATTACATGATCTGCTCCTAATTTTTGCACATATTCTAACCGTTGTTCCGATACTTCTGTAACAACGATCTCATCAACCCCTGTTACTTTAAAAATCTGCATTATAGCATTTCCAATTAAACCTGCTCCCATAATAACAACTTTATCCTCTCGTTTCGGAAGGCATTGATCTACCGTGTGAGCTGCAACAGATACAGGCTCAATGGTCGCTGCCGTAAACTTATCCATTTCGTTCGGTATAGGAAAAAACGAAATATTTTTCTTGGCATTCGGGATAAGTAAATATTCAGCAAATGCACCGGGAAGTCCATAACCAGTTGAAGCCTTAAACAAATTCGGACATAGGATGAATTGCTTATTTTTACACCAATAACAAGAACCACAAAACTCGGAATAAAACCCAGTACCTCTTTCTCCTACTTGTATATCCTGAACATTTTGTCCCGCCTTCACTACTTCTCCAGAAAACTCATGCCCCATTATTTGCCCTTTGTTTATATACAATCCAGTTCCATAACTATGAACATCTGATCCACAAATGCCACATGCGTCAACCTTTAATAAAATATCATTTGTACCAACCTCTGGAATATCAATAGTCTCCACTCTAAGGTCACGTGCCCCATAGTATACAGCTGCTTTCATTGTTCCCATTATAAAAACCCCTTTACTAATTGATAATATTTATTTAACGTAAATTGTTTTGCCCACGACGGATTGTTTTTTCTTTTCCCGAGCCACTTCTCTTCTTTGTTCAATCGATTCATCTGGATTTTCAATCAGTTCCTTCTTATTCCTGGAGTGTTTTCACACTAGCGAATCACTTTTTCCTCTCTAAATACATTCCTCTTTTTGAAGCAAACTGTAAAAAAAACTGTAAGAGTAATCTCTTACAGTAAGTCGTCAATCGTGATATTTTCTAATGTATTTTTCACTTCATTTGTAAATTGTGCGCCTGCAACACCATCAATGAATCGGTGATCATAACAAATAGATAGTGTCATAACTGGCGCTACAACGATTTCATTATTCTCGTTCACTACTGGAGTTTTGCGAATCGCACCGGCAAACACCAAAGTAGATTGTGGTGCATTAATGATTGGAGTTCCTGTTTCAATTCCTAGACTACCAAGATTCGATACCGTAATTGTACCGTTAGCATAATCTTCTAACGTCAATTGGTTATCTTCCGCCTTTTGCGCTAAATTTTTCACTTCCGTAGAAATTTCAGAAACAGATTTCGATTCTACATTTTTTATAACCGGAACAACTAAACCATGCTTACTATTAACAGCAACAGATACATTCACTTCATCATAAATGACAATCTCTTTATCTTCTAATTTACTATTAACGATTGGAGTTGATTTTACTGCACTGCCAACAGCTTTTACAATAATGTCGTTTAATGAAACATTTTCAATCTCTTTTTTTACATTTAAAACATTTTCCATATTTACAGAAACCATTTGCGTAAATTGAGGAATGTTTCTCCAACTATCTAGCATATTGTCTGCCATTGCACTTTTTACATTATTTAATGTAATTCTTTCTTTTACTGGAATATCGGATGTTGGATTTGACGCATTTCGAATATCCTCTTCCGTAACTATTCCGTTTTTACCTGTCCCAACAATATTATCAATGTTGACTCCGAGTTCTTTTGCAAGTTTACGGGCCCGAGGTAAAATTCCCCCAGTTCGCTTTTGTTTTTGCGGTTGCGGCTTTTCTTCTTTAGGAGTTTCTAGTTGTTCTGTTGCTGCAGCAGTCTCAACACTTGCAGGCGTATCATTTGTATATGAAGATAAATCAACTTCTTCCCCTTCATCGGCGATAATAGCAATAACCGTATTAATGGGAACTTCCTCGCCCGCAGGTATAATTACTTTTTTCAAGACCCCTGATGCTTGGGATTCAATTTCCAATGTTGATTTTTCTGTTTCTAATTCGAATAAATAATCCCCTTTTTCAACGGATTCGCCTTCTTCTACGAGCCACTCAGATACCGTACCATTTTGCATCGTTACACCTAAGCGTGGCATTTTTACCTCATTCATTTCTCCCACTCCTGTCAGCGTCAATTTTTATCTATTTTCTATTCAAGAATTAATAGGTTACTTTCGCTAGGTTCCGAGTTTCTAGCTCACAATGCAAGCTAGAAACCCAAATTCTATTTCATTAGTACTCCATTAACTCGTTGACTACATCAATAATTTGTTCTTCACTTGGGCGATAAAACTGTTCTAGATAAATGCTTTGGGCAATAGGAACATCTGGACTTCCAATTCTTTTAATCGGTGCATGAAGGTCAAATAATGCTTCCTCTTGAATTTGAGCAGAGATTTCGGCACCAGATCCCCCTGTTGTTGGTTCTTCATGGACAATTAATACACGTCCTGTTTTGCGTACGGAATTTAAAATTGTTTCCATATCAAGTGGAGCTAGCGTACGAGGGTCGACTACTTCTGCCTCCACCCCTTGTTTAGCTAAAGATTTTGCTGCGTTTAAGGCTGTTTGAACTTGAAGAGCTGTTGCAATGATTGTTACGTCAGATCCTTCCCGTTTTATATCTGCCTTCCCTAGTGGAATTAAGTATTCGCCTTCTGGAACTTCTCCTTTTACATCATATAAAACCTTATGTTCGAAAAAGAGTACCGGGTTATTTTCACGAATTGCCGATTTTAACAAGCCTTTTGCATCCGCTGGAGTCGATGGTACACAAATTTGCAAACCTGGTGCATGCATAAAGAGGGCTTGTGGACTTTGCGAATGCTCAGGTCCAGCTCCACCAGCAATGCCAATTGGTAACCTTAGCGTTACAGGAACTTCCATTTGTCCACCGTGCATCCAACGCCATTTACCTAATTTATGGAAAACTTCATCAAATGCAACTCCCACAAAGTCGCCGAATTGTAACTCTGGGATTGGTCTCATTCCACCTGAAATGGCCATTCCCAATGCTGCAGCAACTATAGTTGTTTCGGCAATTGGCGTATCAAATACTCTGTTACCAAACTTTTCGTGTAGCCCCTTAGTTGCACCAAATACCCCACCAAACTTACCAACATCTTCACCAAATAATACTGTGCTAGGATCTCTTTCCATTTCTTCCGTAAGTGCCTCTATAATGGCTTGACGCATATTTAATGTTTTTACCTTTACTTCTCCTGCATTCGTTGATATTGTCATCATTTATTCCCCCTTAAGAAAATAGTCCTTCATAAATTCTTTCTGGTCCTGGTAGTGGAGAATCTTCTGCTTTTTTAATAGCTTCGGCAACTTCTTCCTCAACTTGTTCATCTAATTTTATTAACTCTTCTTCCGAGCAAATTCCTTCATTAAGTAACCTTGCTTTATAATTTTTAATTGGATCTCTATTTTCTTTCCAATCTTGCAGTACTTCAGGATCCACATAATCATAAGGATCTCCCTCAAAGTGCCCGCGATGGCGGAATGTTTTTGCTTCAATAAATGTTGGACCTTCTCCTCTTTTCGCTCTTTCTACTGCTTCCTTCACTACTTCATGCATTTGGAGAACATCATTTCCATCCACGACACAGTTTGGAATTCCATATCCTTCCGCCCAATCGGCAATATGTTCTTTTACAGAATGCGTTTCTGAAACATGACACGAGATTGCATACTCATTATTTTCACATATATAAATAAGCGGTAATTTATACAGGCCCGCCCAGTTCAATGAGCCATGTAATGGTTCCCTTGATGCAGCACCATCACCGAAATACACAAGCGTTACTTGGTCTGTTCCTTTAAATTTCGCTGAATAAGCAGAACCTACGCTAATCCCAAGTTGGGAACCAATCGTACCAGCTTGTCCTAATACTCCTCTTTCTGGATCTGCACTATGAACAATTCCTGCACCTAGCCCTTTTGTTGTTCCTTCCAATGTTCCTAAGAAGTCTCCATACAGTTTCGAAAGTGGCACACCCTTTGCAATCTTCTGATTACAACCACGATGGTTATAATAGATAAAGTCTTCGTCTCGAAGATTATTAACAATAGAACCAACGGAGACACCCTCTGAACCGATGCCAGAATGATAGAATCCTGAAACCTTACCATCTTGTATTAATTGAATTAAATTTTCATCAAACTTCCGAATCTTTACCATTTTTTGATAAAAATCCAATAATTCATTTTTACTATAATCTTTTAAATTAATTTCTTTTTCATAGATTTTTGCCACGAAACTCACTCCCTTTATAAAATTAAAAATATTTATTTTAAAAGAATATTCTGAATTATAATTCTATAAGTCTACCTTATTTTTTCATATAGGCTGTTTTCGTAAAGTGTATTGTTTGTGGGAAATGGACCGTTCCTTTCCGCTGCAGGCATTTGCTTTATACAGCGCTCCATCCACCATCTACCGGCATGATTAAACCAGTAATAAAGCTTGATTCATCAGAAGATAAAAATAATGCTGCTGATGCAATTTCTTCTGGTTTCCCTACTCTTTTAAGAGGGTTAGTAGCAAAGTTTTTTGCGATTTTTTCATTATCGAGCACTTCTGCTATCATCGGAGTATCAATTGCTCCTGGACAAATACAATTCACTCTAATATTATGTTTCCCATAATCTACTGCCATAACTCTAGTTAATGCGACAACACCCCCTTTAGAGGCTGTGTAGGCATCAGCGCCTGTAACGCCCAAGATTCCATTTAATGAAGAATTATTAACAATGTTACCGCTTTCTTGTTCTATCATAATGGGTAACACATATTTCGACATAAGGTACACACCATTAAGATTAATAGACATGATTTTATTCCAGTCCTCCAAAGGTGTTTCCATAAGAGAGGCCATTTTATATTTTGACCGTGCTGAAAATCCTATCCCGGCATTATTAAATAAAATATCAATACGACCAAATTTTCCGACCACTTGATCAATGACCGAACGTACATTTTCTTCGCTAGAAATATCCGTTTTTATGAATATAGCCTCATGACCCTCGTCGATGATTTCTTGTTCGACCTGTTTCCCATTCTCTTCATTCCATTCGACAATAACTACTTTAGCTCCTTCTTTTGCAAATAATTTTGCTGAGGCTTTCCCTTGACCGCTACCTGCTCCAGTAATAATTGCGACCTTGTTTTTTAATCTCATAATCCTCTTTCCTCCTTTGTAAACTCTTAAAATTGAAACTATTCATTAACAGTAACTCTATAGATTCTATTAATAAAACGCCTTTATATTTGGTAATAAATTATTTTCCTTCTCAAATTCGAGTGATGTTACCTCACCATGGCCAGGATAAATAGTAATATCACCAGAGAGTCTATAAAGTTTGTTTTTTATAGAATCCTTTAGAACTTCCCTATTTCCAAATGGAAGATTTGTTGGACCTACAATCCCAGCTAATAAGGTGTCCCCTGTAAACAAATAGTCATTACCCAACAAGAAACATGTACTCCCCGGGGAATGCCCTGGAGTATGAATCGCTTTAATGCTGAAAGAACCACATTGAATTAATTCATCACCATTTAATAAAACATCCGGCCACTCACTTTCAACAGGTTTATTCGTTTGAGCTGAGCGGTTTAATTCTGGATCAAGCAACCATTCTGCCTCTAAGTGATGAACAATTACCGAAGCGTCTGTATAGTTTTTAAGTAAATTTAATCCAGCAATGTGATCATAGTGACAGTGAGTTAATAAAATATAATCGACTTTCCTTTCACTAATATATTGAATTAATTCATGAGGGTTTTCACCTGGATCGATAATGATACAAAATGACTCGTCATCTGTAATAACATAACTATTCGTTTTAAGATTTCCTAACGTAAATTGTTGTATATTAATCGGTTTCATTCGAAGCTTCCTCCTGTCTGTCATCCAAAGAGAAAACAAATAATGTTCATATAATTCTTGTAGATGTCCATTTCATGTCAAAGCATTATCTAGCAAAAAATCACATTCAACATGAAGATATGTAAGTATTTATTATTACACTTAAGAAATTCCCAATAATTCTTATTATTGATAAAAATCTAGCTAACGATATTTTTTTCGCTGTTTCTACTAAATATCATCGCATTCCTCCCTTCATTTCATTTGTTACCTTCTAACATGCAAGTAGTGTGCCAACTTCTTTAACCACGTCGCTATCTCTTTATTAAGTGACTAAATTTTGAATTCGTCCCATTTTCAATAAAAACAACAGGAATATTCTCATTATTAGTAATTTTTCTCAATCTAATAGTTTAGGTTTACTTGATTGGTTTGAAAAACAAAATGACCTAGTAACAAAAGATTCAATAATAATCTTTTGTTACTAGGTCATCCTTACTGCTATTCTGTTTGTATCTTAAATCAATGATGAGGCTAAGGCATGGAATTGTATTGCGGTTAGTTATGGTCTCGTACAAAGCCAAGGACAGAATTAACAATTTCTTTTAACTAATTTTATAGCCGCACATAAAAAAGCGCAGCAATCAGCTACGCTTTCTTACCAACTATTACTCTACAATAAATTCTAAGTTTGCACTTAATTTAACATCTTTGCCAACTAGTACTCCACCAGTTTCTAGCGCTGCGTTCCAAGTTAAGCCGTAACTTTCACGATTAATTTTCCCTTCAATATCAAAACCAGTTACAGTACTGCCGTCCATTGGGCTTTTAGACGTTCCGTTATACTCTACAGTGAACGTTTCTGTGTTGGTAACACCTTTGATTGTTACTTGTGCTGTTAATTCATACTCTTCGTCGGAAACTTTTTTTATTGATTGACTTTGAATTTTAATTGTCTGATAGTTTTCTACATCAAAGAAGTCGCCTGAACGTAAATGACCGTCGCGATCTTCGTTGTTTGTATCAATAGATGCAGCATTGATTGTCGCCTCAATTTTTAAGCTTTCCAAATCAGTTAAATCTCCTTCAAGTACAACATCAAAGTCTTTGAATTCCCCTTTTGTTTTCGCTACCATCATATGTTTTACTTGAAAAGCTACCCCGCTGTGTACTTTGTCTAATGTGAATTTTGTCATGTTATCTATTCCCCCTGCATTTTATTAACTAAGTTACTTTATGTAACTAAATACAAAATGATTATTCAGCGATGTCAAACAATTTGTTTTTTTATAATTTAAATTTACCATTTTTATATGTATTCAAACGTTACCTTTACTATGTCAAAAAAGATGATGGAATCCACTTTTATAAAAACTTAAAGCTAAATATTTTGAAAGTCATACATCTGTTAGGTATAATAACCTAGTTAATTGATACTAGAAAGGATTGTGCACACATGCTAAATATCGGAGTCAAAGCACCCGACTTTAAACTGGATTCGGTTTCTACTTTATCAAGCTTACCTATTCCAACAACGCTAGAAAACTATAAGGACAAATGGGTTATCCTTTTCTTCTATCCTTTTGACTTTTCTATCGTTTGCCCAACTGAAATTCGTGTCATGAATAGTTACCTATCAGAATTTGAGAATCTTAATACGGAAGTGCTAGCAATAAGTACGGATAGTATTTATACCCACCGTGCATGGTTAAAAGCAGACCATCCAAATGCTATAGGGGATATTGATCTTACTCTTGCATCCGACTACAGTAAAGATGTATCTAAAGCATATGATGTGCTAGATCCTAACACAGGTGCTGCTTATCGTGCTTTATACATAGTAAACCCGAATGGAGTTATTGAGTACGCAACAATGACAAACCATAATGTAGGCAGAAGTGCTGCGGAAACGCTTCGTGTACTTCAAGCATTACAAACTGGTGGAATGTGTCCTATGGATTGGACTCTAGGCGATAAAACAATAGAATCATAGGTTTAAAAAGAAGCTAGATTGACTAGCTTCTTTTGTAACTACTCAGTCACCTATCTCATATGAAGGTGGCTTATTTTCTATATCTTTTAGTTTTAATACTATCCCCCACCCCTTAAAAATTTCCAGATAAATGGAATGTCAAGCACCTTGAAATCTTGCTATCCGTTATTGCAGAATAAATCACCTCATACCGCTGTTACCTATTTCTACCTTTATCATCTATTAAATCACCAAAATACTCTAGAAAGATATCTTCGACTTCCGAAAATGAAACAGCAGTAGGAAATGGAACTTCGGCATGTTCAGTTTCAGCATATGTATTCTGTGTTTGAGCAGCCTCCTCTTTTCCCCAAAGATTTTTACACGCTTCCACTAAACGTATTGTTTCCTCACACCATTTAATATATTGTATTTCTTGTTCCATCCCCCGTTTTAGAACGGCCGTGCTCATTAAAATTCTTGCCTTCATGACATTTCTTTCTTTTATACTTTCCCACCTTATTTGGATGATTTCCCTCATCTTATCTAACCGCTGTTGACGCTCTTTTTTATACATTTGTAGTTTAAGCAAAACCTCGCCTACAGGGATATTGTCCATAAAAAATGTTTGCATAAGAAAAACATCTTTCATTTTTGGTGCTTCAGGGGGAGCAAGTAACCAGTTCATTAGCCACTCTCTTCCCTTTCTTGTTATCGTATAAACCTTTTTATCCGGTTTTCCAGCCTGAGGAACAAGTTCGCTACTAATTAGCTCTTCTTTTTCGAGTTTATTTAATTCCGGGTAAATTTGTGAAAGGTGAGAGTGCCAGAAAACACTCATGACATCATCAAATTCTCTTTTGATATCATACCCACTTGCTTCCCACTTGCTTAAAAAACCAAGTATTCCATACCGCAAAGACATTACCTTCATCCTTCCTAATAATATTAGATAGCACTTGTGTTATTGTATTCTTTTGTATAACCATTCCCTAATGGTGGAATAAAGTAGATTCCGAAAATACCTATCATATATAAAATGCCAGAAAAAGCAAGAATAGCGTTCAGTACCCCGAAATTACTTATCAGAACACCTACTAACAATACACCTGGCAATGCCATTGAGCTTGAAATCATATTGTACAAACTAAAAGTTCTTGTGTAATTTTCGCTTGAAACAACATCTTGCAAATACGTAACAAACGTCACATTAAAACAGCCTAATGCTATTCCTTGAATAAAGAAAAACGGAAGGATAAATAGCCAATTTGTAATAAAAAAGAGACTTCCTATACTTATACCTAGAGCAAAAAGTGGTGGTATAATCAACCACTTTCTTTCTATCTTTTTATACCACCTCGGAACGATTGATGCTCCAATAGCTATACCAAAAAGTGACGCAGTACCGATAAAACTTAAATTCTCGACTCCCACTAATAATACATCGGTCAAAAAAGAGATTAAAATTAAATCGACCGAAGTAGCAAAAAACATAGCCAAAGCTAAAAAAGAAAATAATAATCGAAGTTGAGGATGTCTAACGATATACTTTATTCCTTCCTTCATTAATTTCCATTGACCTCGTTTCTTCACTGGCTGTTTCTTCACCATAGGAGTAATTTTCCTAATAAAAACTAATGAAAAAAGAAGAAGCCCTGCGGAGATCATTAATAAAACAGAAGGGATAAGAGACCATTTTACCATTAATGCAGTAAATACTTGCCCGAATATTTTAACAACGGTAAAACCTAATTGTAACAAACTGTTAGCTTTCGGACGATGTTCATTTTCTATAATCTGTGGTAAAAGCGATTGATTGGCAGGAGTAAAAAAGAGACCTAAGATACTTAAGACTATTAGTAAAAGGTATACCCATTGATAAGCTATGAAGGACATCACAAACAAAAAGGCAAGTAGCATCACTATACGAAACGCATTTGAATATATCATAACTTTCTGTAAGGATTTATTATCTAACCAAGCACCAATCGGTAAGGCCAAAAGCGTAACCGGCAAATAATAAGCAACATAAAAAAATGTAAATGCTTCACTTGAATTTGACTGAATTTCTATCCACTTCAATAATGAAAAAAACATGACAGAATCTGCAAACACACTTAAAATTCTTCCTAAAAACAAATGGCGAAAAGCGCTGTGGTATTTTAGTAACAATTTAATATCCCCTTTCTGCACATGAATTGTTACATATATCTTACCTCTCAATCCACTATATGTAAATATTTATATATAAACATTTACATATAAATTATTCAATAAATAACTCACTCTAATCAATGAGGAAATAAATTTTATAAAAAGAGGCTCAATTTCATTTAGAACTGAGCCCCTCACCAGTTATCTTGTTACTTTTTCAGACTGTTCATAGATAAAAAAACGTACACTTATCAATTTTCTACTAAATTATACGGTGTGAAAAATTCACAATTTAGCTTTCTAAAATCCTTTTTACCCAAATTTAAAACATGAACCCTTACCTTACTTAATTGATGAAATTTTTCCCCTTTAATTCTACTATTCGTAAGTTATAAACAATAACAAAATTTCCCCCGACAAGTAATGTTGAAATTCTATAAGAAAACGAATGTAAATACGTTTTTCGGTAATAACTATAATAAAACCAAGATGGGGGATAGCATGACACGTATTTTACTTTATATCGCTCTAATATTACCGTGGTTTTCTTTATTTTTTATAAGAAAATCAACTATAAAACGATTTATGCCTGTTACAATATTCACGGCTTTGCTGATGACAATTGTTTTCCAAATTGCCTACACGTATGATTGGTGGGTAATCCATGAGTACATTGCTCCTTGGGGGCATATGATTGATGTTAGCTTTGCCTATGGAGTGTTTGCGGTCGGGACACTTTGGATATTTATTTTGACTCATCATTCTTATGTAAAATATTTGATAACAAATATGGTTTTTGACGGATTTTTTTCCTTTTTTGTTTTTGATATTCTTGACAAACTAGGCATCGGTACAATAAAAAACTTAAAGGAATGGCAGTATTTTTTAATCATGCTCCTCGTTTCTGTTATCATTTATATTTATTTTCGCTGGCAGGACACGATATGGAAAGAAGATGATCACGAGTAAAGCACGTAAAAAACAGGTGACTCCTTTCTTGGTGTCTCACCTGTTTTCTGTCCTGAAAGAAATAAATTAACCAACCGGCGCTTTCAACATGCCGGTGCTTTTCTTCCATTTCTTCTTTAGTTTTACTTCTTCAAAATTCAAGCGGAAGGTAGTTCCTTCTCCTTCAAAGCTTTGAACTTGAACATCTGCTCGGTGATCTCGTAGGATCCTTAAACAAATCGTTAATCCTAAGCCGGTACCTTTGGTCTTTGTAGTGAAGAAAGGCTCTCCTAGTTTATCAAGAGTTTCTTTTTTCATTCCCGCTCCTTCATCTTCTACACTTACGAAAACTTTTCCGTTCTCTTTGCCAGCTTTGATTGTAATAGTACCTCCGTTTGGCATTGATTCTATCCCATTTTTTATTAAATTAATAAAAACCTGTTTTAACTGATTCTCGTCCCCTCGTATATTAAGGGTATTTTTTTGAAACTCCGTATGTATGTTCACATTATAAAGGATGGCGTTTGTACTTAGTAATTGCGAAACGTTGTAGAGCGTGTCAACAATATTAAACTCTTTAAACACGATAGCCTGTGGTTTTGCTAGGATGAGTAGTTCACCAAGTACTAATTCAATCCTCTTAATTTCTGCAAAAATAATGTCTAAATATTCTCTTTGCTTTTTAGTTGCATTATCCCGCATAAGTTGAAGAAAACCACTAATAGAAGTTAATGGATTTCTAACTTCATGTGCAATGCCTGCAGCAAGCTGGCCTGCCACAGCTAATTTTTGTGACTCAATTGCCAATTCTTCATTCATTTCTAATAACTCTTCTTCTGTATGTATCCGTTCCGTAATATCCATAATAGTCCCAACTGACCCAATGAATCGACCATTATTATCATAATGAAATTTCAGATGAATTTCTCCCCATAAAACGCCGCCTTCTTTCTTTTGATAACTTACATCAAATTTATGTTTATCTTTCCCCTCATCTTTCAACCTTTTTAATAGAGGCAGAATCTCTTGGCGGTCTCCTAAAGAAAGAAAATGGAAAGCATTTTTATATAGACTTTCGATAACAGAGTATCCAGAAAGTGACTGCCACGCTTGATTTAAATATAAGAAATGACCCTTTTCGTCCGTTCGAAACACTACTTCTTCAATATTTTGTAAAACATGCTGCATCTCATCATTGATCTTTTTATTTTCTGCTTCCTTTTCTTTCATCTCTTGAAGGTTATTATTGTTGATATCATAAGACTTTCCCGAATAAAAGCCAACAACACAGAGAATGACAGTATACAAAAGATCTAATGGAAGATTAATTGGGCTTTCTAATAAAAAGTAAAAGATAAAATTCCAAATAATAACTAATAAAAAACCGATCAACATCCCAGCAATTCTACCCCGATATTTAGACATCTTCTCCCTTTAATCCCCCTAACATTAAATATTAACTCGAAAAAGTAAGAATTTTTGCGAAACTTGTCTTTTTACTAGTATAACAATTAACAGAGGGAATTGGAATAATATTCTTATCTGTTTATCAATAGAAGAGGATTTTCTTGTCACTTTACTGTACGTTGTCTATAATTATAGACGATATCTATTGCTTTTTTGTCTAGTTTCAGTGGCTAGAGGATAGAGGTCATTTGAGTACAAACAGCCGAGGTCAAAGAACGACCTCATTTGTTTTCAATCAAATGCTTGTCGCCTCTGATTAAGCTGCTTACACTTTTCGGGTTGTCTAGTTCCAGCGGCTAGCCCCTCGAGGTCATAAGCCATTCATCCCAAAAAGGCAAAGAACGCCTTTCCGGGATGCTCGTCTTATGCTATGCCTGAGGCTGATCGAGCCGCTTACACTTTTCGGATTGTCTAGTTCCAGCGGCTAGCCCCTCGAGGTCATAAGCCATTCATCCCAAAAAGGCAAAGAACGCCTTTCCGGGATGCCCGTCTTATGCTATGCCTGAGGCTGATCGAGCCGCTTACACTTTTCTAAAAAGAAGTTGAGGTGAAAGTATGTTAGACGGTTGGTTTTTATATTTTATCCTTTTTTGGGTTGTCTTTTTAGTGGTTTCTTTTGCTATTGGAGGCTTCTTTATGTTCCGAAAGTTTTTAAAACGATTACCAAAAGAAGACGGAAAATCCGATATGGATTGGGAAGAGTACTATGTTGACCAAACTATCCATTTATGGAATAAAGATAATAAGGATATGCTAAATGAACTGGTAAGCCCTGTACCTGAACTATTTCGAGATGTCGCAAAGCAAAAAATTGCAGGTAGAATTGGAGAACTCGCTCTGAAAGAAAAAGCATCTTCTATCACAATAGATTTAATAATCCGGGGATACATATTGGCAACACCGAAAAGAGACCATAAGTTTTTGCGAAAAAAACTAGATGAAATGCAAATTGATGTATCTCCCTATGAGAGTCTGTTTTAAAGTTATTTCGATATAGTGAAAAGAAGAATAAAAAATGTTCTTCATTCTTGTAACCCCAAGTAAGAACAGTAACAAAAAGGATGACCTCAATTGGTCATCCTTTTTGCTACTCTCTTTTCTTCAACCACTTATATGGAATTTGGCGAAATCATATTTTTCTTCGTTTGATGGAGCTTTTTGTACTGAAGATACATCGCCACTCTCCAAGGAACAATCATACCAAACGCGAGTATCCAGAACATCCCACTCAATTCTCCATAATCAATAGATGTGCTCAACACTAACTTGGCGATAATTCGAACTAATAAAAGCCCTATTAGTATAAAAGCAAATGCTTTCGAACGTTTTAAATAAATATCATTATCACGAATTTCAAACCGGGAAGTTTTTATTAATAATATCGAAAAAATCATTCCTACTGCTAGAGCCTCTAAAATTTCCGCCGGTGAAACGCGAAACATTGGGAATAAGAACATTAAAGCTCCCGTGCTCATGAAAATAGGTGGAAGAATGATTTTTCTTGCATTTACAGGTTTTTTCTGTGCTTTCGTTCTAATAATAAGAACGAAAAATCCCATACATATCGCAACAATGGATGAAGCAATAGCCATTTTCATCATCCTTTTAGCTGTGTTTTCTATAGAACATTATAGCTTATTTTATGTAAAATCCAAAATAAAATTGAATGATTGAAACATTTCTTTAGTAGAAATGTGATCAGGCAAAGAAAAAGAGCCGAGATGGATTGTATTATCCAACTCTCAGCCCCCTTATAATCCTAATACTCTTTTAATAGCCTCATCTACTCTTACTTCATCAAATGGTTTTACAACAAAGTCTTTTGCCCCAGCCTCAATGGCCTCTACGACAACCTTTTGCTGTCCCATTGCAGAGCACATAACTATTTTAGCATGTGGAAAGTCTGCTAGTATTCCTTTCACTGCATCCACACCATTCATTTCAGGCATTGTTATGTCCATCGTAACTAAATCAGGTTGTAATTCTTTATACTTTTCAATAGCAATTTTTCCGTTTTCCGCTTCTCCAACTACAGTATGACCGCTTGAAGCGAGCATATTAGAAAGCGTCATTCTCATAAACTTTGCATCATCCACTACTAAAACTGTTGCCAAAGTGATTTCCCCCTCACTAGCACTAACAATTATCTTTTATCTATAATTTCTTCATACAATATCCTCCATAAATATACCATTAATTACATATAACTTTCAATTATTAACATTTACTACTAATAGTTAGAATCCTTGAAAACCCCCAAAAAGGGAAGTGAATAAACTTAATAGCATCGTCATCCAATCAAAAAATAGCATAATACCAAACAAAATCATAATATATCCTCCGACTTTCATGATTTTGCCGCTATTTCTTTTCACCCATTGCATTTTTCCAACGAAAAACGATAGCACTAAAAATGGGATAGCAAAACCTAGTACATAGGAAGTCATATAAATAACACCTGACCCTGGATTGGAGGCAGACAAAGCAAGAACCGCAGCCAAAATCGGACCAGTACAAGGTGTCCAACCTGCCGCAAATGCCATACCGATAAAGATTGAACCAATATAACCAGAGGGCCTGTTTTTAAATTCGTATTTCCGTTCCTTCATCAGAAATTCAGGAGTAAAGATCCCAACAACCATTAACCCGAATACTACGATTAATATTGCCCCTAACTGCCGAATAAGGTCCTGATACTGATAGAAAAAGTTTCCGACAAAGGAAGAGGTGAAGCCAAGCATAATAAAGATTGAAGAAAAACCAATTAAAAAGAAAATCGTATGTATAAGACTACGCCGCTGCATAAGAGCATTTCCCGTTTTTACATCACTGACGGACATACCAGTTATATAGGATAAAAATGCTGGATAAAGCGGTAAACAACATGGTGATATAAAACTAAGTATCCCCGCTCCAAAGGCCAATAATAAATTCAAATCGTCCATTTTCATTCACAACTCCTAACTTCTTCCTTCCTCCCTATTCTATCAGATATCTTAACGAACTATGAGTGGGCGTTGTGTGAAGAATTTGTGTCAATTTATTGAAACTAACACGATATACCTTGCATATTCCTTTTTAAACTTTTATATTCATACAGTGTTCATCACTTCCATTAGTTTGATTAGAAAGTAGTCCTATTCGGTTATAATTGTCGGAAAATTTTTACTTAAGAAACATAAATTTACGAGAAGATTTTTCTTTGTATTCCCTCCTGATTTTCGTTATACTATTAAATAAGTTACAATAATTACTAGTTCTGTATACAGAATGTAAACAGAAAGGAAAAGAAAGGACAAAGGGCCGTGTCTAAACAAGAACTACTAGAACGAATTGAAAGAAAACGGGCTCAATTAATAGATATTGTGGCTGAAACTGGATTTAACTCCCCAAAAGCCATTCAATTCAGTCAAGAACTCGACCGTCTGTTAAACAGCTATAATACTAAACATATAAAAGAATATTCCACTCAATTCAATTAATGTTGTGAAACCTATGGAACTACTCCAGTTACCTAAGTAGTTCTTTTTTTTTGGAAAAATTCCTTTTCATTCGCACGGATAGTACATCCATGTGTTTTTTATTTCACCACTTTCATGTACGAAAGAAAGCTATACTCCAATTGAAGTATAGCCCTTTAGTTAATTATCATTTCCCTACTGCGTCCTTCATCGTTTCTACTAATCCATTTTGCAAAAGATACATTTTATGATAGAGTCCTTTTTGCATCAGAAGCTCTTGATGCATTCCCCTTTCTACGATTTCCCCTTGATGTAGTACAAGAATTAAATCAGCGTCTTGAATAGTAGATAGTCTATGAGCAATGGCAATAGTCGTTCTACCTTTTCGCATTTTTGCAAGTGCGCCCTGGATTGCTTCTTCTGTTTCGGTATCAATATTAGCTGTCGCCTCATCCAATACTAAAATTTTTGGCTGCGTCGCAATCGTTCTTGCAAAAGCAATCAACTGTCGCTGACCACTCGAAAACGTTGAGCCTCTCTCCACTACTGGATGAGCATAGCCATCTGGTAGCTTCTCAATAAAGCTGTGAGCCTGAACGAACTCGGCAGCAGCAATTACCTCCTCCTCCGTTAACTGTTCTGAATGGAGACGGATATTATCTTTTACCGTACCAAAAAATAGAAATGGATCTTGTAAAACTAAGCCCATCTGTTTTCTTAACGCATCCATTTCATATGCCTTAATCGATTTTCCGTCTATCATTATTTCTCCCCTATTAAACTCGTAAAACCTCATTAACAAGTTAATAATAGAGCTTTTTCCACTACCTGTGTGGCCAACAAGTGCAACTGTTTCTCCTGGTTTTGCGGTAAACGTTATATTTTTTAATACATCTTTTTGATTATCATAAGAAAAAGAAACGTTTTTAAATTCAATTTCCCCAGCATTAATTTCAGCGTTTTCGTCGACTGCTTGAGCTGGTGCCATTTCCTTTTCATCGAGCAATTTAAACACGCGAGAGGAAGCGATGATTGCCTGCTGAAATAAAGAAAGTCGTTGCATGATTTGGTTAACCGGTTCAAAGAAGCGATCTAAGTAATTAACAAATGCATACAGCACACCAATTTCAATTGGATTTTCAAATGACGTTATTCCAAAGAAACTCAGCACGAGAACAAGTGCCCCAACGTAAACTAAATCAATTGCAGGACGTAATAACAACCCATCAATTTTTATATTTTTCATGCCTGCATCATAATGTTTGTCATTAATTGTGCCAAACTCTTCCCTCAATCTTTTTTCTTGACGGAATACTTGAATAATTGACATTCCTTGTAATGATTCGCTCAACTTGGCATTTAGTTGACTTAATCTCTCCCTCATATCTAAATAAAAGATAGAGCTATACTTTCGATAAGCCTTCATAATAAGAAAAAGGACAGGAAGTATTAGTAAACAAAAGAGTGCAAGTTGAACATTGAGGGCAAACATGGCAATAAAAATACCAATAAGCAGGAAACTTCCTTGAATAAAAGATACTAGTACACTAACAAACATTTCTTTAATTGCCTCTGTATCATTTGTTACTCGCGAAACGATACTTCCTGCCGGTGTTTTATCGAAAAACCTCATTCCTAGACTTTGTACTTTGGAAAACACATCGACTCGTAATTGCTGAATAATTTTAAGAGCGATTACTTGGAATTTTAATAATTGATAATAGGAAACAATAACATTACCAATCTGAATGCCAAGATAAGCAGCAGCTAACCCTAGTAATGGACCAAAAGGAAATTCTCTTGGTGTGAGGTAATCATCAATGAAAACCTTTACTAAGATAGGGCCTAACACATCCCCTATTGTCATCAGTAACAAAAGAAAAAATGCAATCGTAATCGTTTTCTTATGCGGCTTCGTATATTTCATTAATCGGATAAAAACATTTCGCTGTTCTTTCGTTGTTAATGTGGGTATTTTTTCCATTGTCTATCCTCCATGCTCCACAAGTTCTTCTAATTGCTGACGGAGGAACATTTCTTTATACCATCCATCTTCTCTCATCAATTCATCATGTGTTCCTTTTTCAACAACTTTTCCGCTCTCTAGCACAAGAATAAGATTGGCGTGCTGAATAGCACTTAATCGATGCGCTGTTATAATCGTTGTTTTTTGCTGTCTTTCTGTTCGAAGCGAATGGAGAATCGTTTCCTCTGTTTTCGCATCTACTGCGGATAAAGAGTCATCTAAAATTAGTACCTCTGGCTCCATCAGTAAGGCTCTTGCTATACTGATGCGCTGTTTTTGCCCTCCAGATAACGATACACCACGCTCGCCAACAACTGTCTCATAGCCATCAGTGAATGCAAGAATATCGTCGTGAATATAAGCAAGGCTTGCTGCTTTTTCAATTTCTTCGCGCGACGCTAATGGATCTGTAAAAGCAATATTTTCCGCAATCGTAGCCGAAAATAGAAAATGATCTTGTGGAACATACCCAAAAGCTTCTCTTAGTTTTGTCATTTCGTATTCTTTAATAGAATGGCCACCAAACTCTATTGTTCCTTCATATCCTTCAAACTCACGTAGCAATGCTTTTAAAAGCGTCGTCTTTCCTGCTCCAGTTTTCCCTACAATTCCTAATGTTTCGCCTTTATTTAAGGTAAAATGGATGTCCTTTAATGCAGGTTCGTCTTCATTTGGATAAGAAAACGCTGAAACATTAAATTCAATATTTCCTGTAGGTCTTTCTTTAATTGGGTCGTCTATATTTTTTATTTCAATATCCTCTGATAATAATTGCGAAACACGATCATACGAGGCTCTCCCACGCTCTACGATATTAAATAACCAACCAAAAGCGAGCATTGGCCAAATTAACAATCCTAAATAAGTAGTAAATGCAACAAGTTCCCCTATCGTCAAGTCACCATGCATAACAAATCGCGCTCCAAAAGTAACAGATAAAAAGAAGGATATTCCGACAATTATAGAAATAGTAGGGTCGAATAAGGAATCCACCTTCGCAACAGAGATGTTCTTTTGGACAACATCTTCGGATTGTTTTCGGAAATCTTCAATATCTTCTTTTTCTTGACCAAATGTTTTTATAACCTTAATCCCTGATACACTCTCCTGTGTTTTATCATTCAAAGCAGAAAACGCTTCTTGTGCTTTATGAAACCGTTTGTGAAGCAATGTTCCATAATAACTAGTCAAAACCGCCATAAACGGCATTGGTAGTAAAGCAATGAGTGTCAGCTTCCAACTTATCGTTGCCGCCATCGCAATAATGACAAATCCGCCCGTTGCCAATGAATCAACAAGCGTCAAAATACCGGAACCTGCCGTTTGCTGTATCGCTTGCAGATCATTCGTTGCATGTGCCATAAGATCTCCAACTCTTCGCCTTTGAAAAAACGAAGAAGTCATATTAGTAAAGTGTTGATAGAGACGATTTCGAAGTAGACGAGAAAGTTTTACAGCAGAACCAAAAATCATAATTCTCCAAAAGTATCTTAAAATGTACATGAGGAGAGCGGAAACAATTAGGACTGCAACCCACGTCCATAAACCTTTCGCCGTAAGCTCATCCGCTCTTATCGCATCTACCATGTATCCGACAATCTTTGGCGGAACTAACTGTAAAAAAGCTACAAATAGCAATAAAACAATTCCTATAGTATACGATTTTTTTTCCTGCTTAAAAAACCACATTAAATCCAAAAAAACCTTCATATGTAACCTCCGAGTTGGTTCAAAGTATTCTATTAATAGTAGGATGATTCATGGATGTCTAGCACTCTTTACATTCAACCTCAACTTTCTATGCAATAGTTTTAAATTTATTTAGAAGCATGTCGTCAAAAACACCATTTTATTTTACCAAATTTTAAAAAAATTAGAAATTATTTTTTCACTAATTATATATGAATTATAGGGACAGTAAGAAGTATGATAATCTAAATTAAAATAGATGCGTTAAATAATGATATGATGGAGTTGGGGGATTGTAACGATATGATAAAAAAATTGTTACTCAAAACAGCTTTAATCGTAGTCGTGTTATTCTTACTTTTTATTTGCTACTCTGCTTACGGTATTTGGTCTTTCGCTGACAAAAATCAATTAGTTAAAACGGATGCAGCTATTGTACTTGGTGCAGCAACTCTCAGGGATAAGCCGTCACCTGTACTAAGAGAAAGAATAAATCATTCCATCTGGCTTTATGAGAATCATTATGTAGATAAATTGATATTTACAGGTGGTAAAGGCGACGATGATACGTTTGCTGAATCAGAAGTAGCAAGAATGTACGCCATTAAGAATAACGTGAATTCAGAGGATATTTTCATTGAGACTAAATCTAAAATAACAGAAGAAAACCTTCAGTACGCAAAAGGCATAGCAGTAAAAAATGATATGAACAGTTTTACTATTGTTAGTGATCCGCTACATATGAAACGAGCTATGTTAATGGCAGAAGATTTAGATATGGAGGTTTATTCCTCGCCAACACCAAGTTCTGTGTATAAAAGCTTCACGACCAAACTTCCTTTTTTCTTTCGAGAATTGTTTTTCTATGTCGGCTATATTATAACCCTTCCCTTTAGGTAGCTAATATTCTAATCACCAACAAAAAACACATGGAATTTTCATCCATGTGTTTTTGTATACAATTAGATTTGGATTAGTTATCTTCATGAATGTGAACGAAAGGTTCTTGATCCTCTTCTTTAATAATCGTTGCTTTAATTCCTTTTGGTGTTTTCACATATACATACGCAGGCGTGTGTGGAAAATAATCGACCAGTTCTGGTACGATTGCTTGTGAAAAACCAATAATTTCTGGAGATTTAATCATTTCTGAAGACACTTCTATAACCAGTTTCGTTATATCCTCTTCTTCATATAACGCTTTTCCAACAAAATCAATATCTTGATTTGTAAAATATTGATTCACATAATCTTCAAGGTTTAGTAAACGTTCTGCCATGTCCCTATCCTTTTTTTCTCCAGCATCGGATGGAAAATAGTAGTATTGTTGGTTTACCTGTTCCCAATTTTTTATCTTGTTCTCATTTTCCTTTACAAAAGAATAGGCATAGTAATTTCCTGGAATAACACTATTTTGCTCTTGTACATTATAAAGTGAAATCATAATTGGAATATTTCCTAGCCCTTCAATCTTTCTTACGCGGCTAATTACCTTTTCTGCCATTTCTCTTCCTTGCTTTTCCATCTCTTTCTTATCGATTCGTACTTCACCAAAGTGCATGAGCCCTTGACTATCTTGCACACGTATATAATCAATGGTGTTCATCGCTAATCCTAGTGAAATTCCCTTTATATTCCCTTTTGTGTCAACGTAATTTTGTTCATGGATATAAGCTAAATACATTGGGTTCTTCTTTTGAATCTCCATTTTCTTTTCCCAACCCATGTCATCCGTTACTTTTATCTCAGGATTCAATCCTTGTTGATTATCCGCAGATTTTCTTCCAATCCAGCTCGTAACATCCGTTAAAAACTGCCCTTCTTCATAAAGAAATGTGTCAGGTGAAAAGAATTCTTTTGATAACGTCATAAGCCCTGTTTCGATTTCATCCATATCAATTTTATTGTTGATTGTTTCTGTAATTAGTCCCCTATTAACCGCAAAGCTATCACTTTTCACATTATATTTTAAGTACTCTCTTGCACCATTGCCGCTTGTTTGGTCATGAATATCAATTTTATTTTCATCCATTACTTCTTCAGGTTCATTCGTAGATCCACACCCCGAAAGCAGGAAAAGCAAAGATAAAGAAACTGCTATTGTTTTTTTCATATGTCTCCCTCCGAGACCTAATTCTATCATAATTTTCTTGCTGACACCCTATGTAAAAAGAAGTTTTATAAAGTAAAACTTCCCTTTCTCAACCATTTCCATTCACTAGACTTCCTCTAGAAAGAAAAAAAGACTGACACGAGAAGCGGAATCCCACTTACTGTCAGCCTTCTTTTCAGCACGTATAGATGGAATACCTTTGCTTTAAGATTGTTCATCTTGCAAAGTCTAATCTCCAACTAAGACCGAAAGTTTTCTTCTAATTAGCAGGAATTAACCTGATTAATGGAAGTATCACTTTATTTACCTTGTTGTTTATTCATAGCATTCATCATTTGATTGATTTTCTTTTGCGATGGCTTTTGACCCATTTGCATCATCATCATTCGTAACATTTGTTCATTAATTGGTGGATTTTTCTTTAGGTAGCTCATCATATATTTACGAGCAATGAAAAATCCTAGTGCGACTCCAGCTAATAGTGCTAGAACACCGACTAGAATGTAATAAAACATATTTCCACTTCCTCCTTCATGTTGTCCTTATCAAAGTGTACTAAACCAAGAAACATTATACAATATTTCCGTGATAATTTCTTTTAATATATATATTTTCTTTGTTTTATTGGTTTTAACCAGCCAAATCTTTCATTTTTTAAATCAATCGCAAGGAGTTTTTGGTCACTTTTCCGAAGGATTTCAAAGAAAAAAGACTCCCAATCTTTCGTACCCCATACATCAAGCTTTATACAACGCTCTGTAATCACTATTTTAGCTCCACAACCACTTTCTTCCACTATCATTTCATTATCTTTTGGTTTGATACTATCTTTTTTCGATAAGCCTTGTTCAATCATTCTCTTTGTTGGCAAAAATGGGATTGGCTTCGTAATATAGTTAACTTGCGTATTTATAATTGTATGTAAGGAACCTTTTGCACTTTCTAGTTGAGAAAATAGATTATAAAACGTTCTCTCTCGTCCGTAAAAGTAATCGGCAAATTCATTTTCGATCCAATAGACTTGATATGAGCGTACCATTTTTTCTCCCCCTACTTTCCTTTTTCCTTTCATATTAGTATAAAGGAAGGCAAGTAGATTGACTGTCACAAACTGTTAAAAACATCCACTAGTTTTGTCGAATATCCAATTTGAACATAATCATATCAACAGCTTGTATTCCATTTTCATAGATTGGTTCCGGATAGTCCAAAAAGAAGTCTTTCTTTATCGCAACCATTCTAAACCCACATTTTTGATAGAATATAATATTATCAATACTGGAATTTGCCGTACCGACAATAATAGATTTTTTTCCTAACCGCTCTACTTCCGCTACTAGCATCTGCAAAACTTTTTTTCCATACCCTTTTCCTTGATCCTCGGGCTTAAGTGCAATATTTTTGATTTCCATTGTCGCATCATCTAATTCTATTAATTGAACAACACCAGCCACATTACTATTCACCCAAATAGTATATAAAATACCTTTATCGATATATTCCTTAACTACTTCCTCCGATTCATCCGCTAAAAGTAGAAGTGGAAGGAATCTGCTACGATCGCCTGAAGTTTCTTTTTTTATTATGACGATGGAGACCACCTCTTTAAAGTTCTTTACATGGTTTATTGTACCTGGTACATATAGTAGCTTCTGTGCCAGGCACAATCGAGCAAAAAGAAAAGCTGCTAACAATTTTTTGTCAGCAGCTTGTTCTGTTTCACTCTTAATTTTGTAATAATACTTTCACACGGGACACAACGTTTTCAGGAGTAAAGCCATATTCCGCAAGAACCTTCTCTCCAGGAGCGGATGCACCATAACCATTGATAGCTAAAATGTCTCCTTCATCTCCAACGTAGCGGTCCCAACCAAGTGGGGCAGCCATTTCAATACCAAGACGTTTTTTCACTGATTTTGGAATAACAGACTCTTTATACTCTTTAGACTGCTGCTCAAAGCGATCCCATGAAGGCATGCTGACAACCGAAACGCTGATACCTTCTTTTTCTAGAATACTTTGTGCTTCTACTGCTAAGTTAACTTCTGATCCAGTTGCAAGAAGTAATGCATCAGCTTGTTCTTTACCAGCTGGAGAAACAACATAAGCACCTTTTTCCACACCTTCTTGAGCATTCGTTGCAGTATCCTTTAATGTAGGTAAATTCTGTCTAGTAAGAACAAGTGCAGTTGGTTTGTCTTTAGAAGTTACCGCTACTCTCCAAGCAGCTGCGACTTCGTTACCATCAGCTGGACGGATAACAGAAAGGTTCGGCATTGCTCGTAGAGATGGAAGCTGTTCAATTGGCTCATGTGTTGGACCATCTTCTCCAACGGCAATACTATCATGAGTAAAGACATATGTTACAGGTAGTCCCATAAGTGCTGCCAAACGAATAGCAGGTCTTAAGTAATCACTGAAAACAAAGAAAGTACCGCCGAATATTTGTAACCCACCATGAAGAGCTATACCATTCATCGCAGCTCCCATACCGAATTCACGAACACCAAACCAAATATTTCTTCCTTCATATGACTCTGCTGAGTAATCGGCTTCATCTTTAATCATTGTTTTATTAGATCCAGCTAAGTCAGCTGATCCACCAATGAAAGATGGAAGGTTTTTCGCAATTGCATTAAGTACTTCACCTGAAGATGCACGGCTAGCTACACTTTTACCTTCTTCATAGACTGGGATATCTTTGTCCCATCCTTCTGGAAACTCACCTTTAATCGCTGTTTCAAACTGCGCAGCGAGTTCTGGGTATTCTTGTTTGTATTGCGCAAACATTTCATCCCATTGTTTTTCTTTTTCTTGTCCTGCATCTACCATTTGTTGCTTAAAGCGTTCATACACTTCTTCTGGCACATGGAAGTCTTCCTCAAAAGTCCATTTATATGCTTCTCTAGTAAGTGTACGTTCTTCACTTCCAAGTGGAGCACCATGAACAGCTGATTTTCCGGATTTATTTGGAGATCCGTAGCCAATTACCGTTCTTACTTCGATCATTGTTGGTCGGTTAGTATCGGACTTGGCTTCTTCAATTGCCGCAGCAATTTCATCTAAATTATTTCCGTCTTCTACGCGAATGTATTGCCATCCATAAGACTGGAATCTTCCTTCAATACTTTCAGAGAATGACTTATTCAAATCTCCATCAAGTGATATGTCATTTGAATCATAAAGAACTACTAAACGCCCTAATTTGAGGTGGGAAGCTAAAGAAGCTGCTTCTGAAGAAATACCTTCCATTAAATCGCCATCACCACAAATAGAATATGTAAAGTGATCTACTATATTATAATTGTCTTTATTATAAACAGAGGCTAAATGTCTTTCTGCTAGAGACATACCTACTGCCATTGCAAGACCTTGTCCTAATGGTCCAGTTGTTGCCTCTACTCCTGGTGTATGACCATATTCAGGATGTCCTGGTGTTTTACTTCCCCACTGACGGAATTCTTTTAAATCTTCCATTGAAACATCATAACCTGATAGGTGTAATAGACTGTATAACAGCATAGAACCATGACCCGCAGATAGAACAAAGCGATCGCGGTTGAACCAATCAGGATTTTTAGGATTATGGTTCATAAATTTAGACCATAAAGTGTATGCCATAGGAGCTGCTCCCATCGGCATTCCCGGGTGACCGGAATTGGCTTTTTCAATTGCATCAATCGATAGTGTACGAATAGTATTAATAGCTAACTGATCTGTATTATCAAACATAAGTCAGACATCCTTCCTTTTCTATCTTCCCTTATAATATAATATTCTTTACGTGTTTATACAACTATCTTGAATAATATCATTATTATTATTCACAAAAAACTTTTTTCCGCTAAAAGTTCACTTTAGTCAAGTGCAACTTAGTTTAAGGAGTTTCATGAAAAAATAGTTACGGGATACGGGAGGGGATAAAAATAAAGGCTCTTTTCTCATGGATTGTTGTTTTTACTTATGAATTTTTCCCGTTGATTTCCGTTAAAGAGCAACAATCTTTACAAAAACAGCCAAAATACAAAAGAAGTTGACCCAAAAAAAGTGCTAGGTACCTCCTTAACTAAATACAGTACCTCGAAAACTAGTACTTTCTATTAGTTAATTGGGAGGGCTAGGCACTTGTGGTCAACCCTTTTAAAAACATGTTATATTTATTAATGCATTTTTTTCTTACTTTGTATATCTTGAAGTTTCTGAGGTGTTACTTCATTGCCGTCAGGATCGAATACTCTTGTACTTTCAATCGTACTTTTCATTGATTTGCGAAATGTCTCTAAATATTCTTTCCTAAGTTTTGTTTGCTCTTTCGCCTCTTCAGGTGATAACCCTGTGGCTTTTGCCTTTTTAGCGAGTTCGTTAATTCTATTCATTTTCTTTTTTGAAAGCATGATAAAAACCCCTTTATATCTATTCCATAACGTATTTTCAAGAATAATTATATCGACATGTTACTAGAAAAAAAGGAATAAGACAAGAATTACGGATTTGAAGTTGTCCTTAATATTCCCGATACTAAAAGTTTGTTCTAATTGCCAGTTAAACTTATTTCCTAGTATTCAGAGGTTTCTTCTTCGTTTTGGTTATTGACGTATTCCTGATATCGTCGATGTACGGTTGCTTTGGAAATGTTGTACCCAAATCCCCTTAAAGTTGCAGCTATTTCAGAAAACGTAAGATCATTTTTTCTTAGGCGAATAATTTCCTCTATCGGTACTTCTATTCTTTCTCTTCCCTCAAGATTACCTTTATTTTTTAAATTTTTATATGGTCGGTATCCTTTTTCTACCGCTCTTTTCATGCCTCTTTTAATTTTTAAATTATGTAATTTCCTTTGGTATTCTTCTACCATGCTTACGATATTGATTACCATTGAATCAGATTCAGATAAATGCAATTCCCCACTATGACTTAAACTGATAATTTTCACATTCTCTTTTAAAAGACAATGTATTAGAGCTATTTTTGCGTTTCCTCGTCCAATTCTAGTTTCATCTTGGATAAATATTGCTTCTATTTCAGACTCTTTTATAAGGTCTAATATTTCAAATACACCTGGACGGTCTAAATCGTAACCGCTCGCCTGATCTTTAATAACCTTGTACACTTCAAACCCATGTGATTCGGCAAGGTTCACCAATTCAATTTCTTGCCTTTCCAGCGACGATTCTTGTGTCTCTTTTTTTGTACTTACTCTACAGTAAATCAACGCCTTCATCGTATCCCCCTCTATTCTTAATCTTCATTTAATGCAAGTTGGACATCGGTGTTATGTTTTATTGCTTTTTCTGTAACAGGTAATGTTAGTAATTCCCCCTCGGTTATTTTGAAAGTGGAGAGATTATTTTCCTTACCAATCCAATCAATAAATTCTTCACTCGTCATACTATGGCTTCCTTCATACCGTTCTGCTATAGTCCAAAGCGTATCACCCTGTTTTACCGTTATTTGTTCATATTCTGGCTGCGATGATACATGAATTAAAAATAACGAAAAGGATGCAACTCCTAAGATTAATAGAATAATAACATAAGAAAATCGTTTCCAAATAAAATTTAACATTATGATAACCCCCATACGAATACTTGTTCTGTTTGTAGTTACATTCTAATACGAACATTCGTTTGTAGTCAACTAAAAAATTCGAACTTATGTTTGTATCTACTAGGATGCCATGCTATACTATAATTACCAGAATAATTATAGTAGAGGTGTGTGCAAATGAGTAAATTGTCCAAAAGACAAAATGATATTTTGGAGTATATTAAAGAAGCAGTTAGGACAAAAGGATATCCACCTTCTGTAAGGGAAATAGGAGAAGCTGTCGGGTTAGCCTCTAGTTCAACGGTACACGGTCATTTAGCCCGATTGGAAAGCAAAGGCTTGATTCGAAGAGATCCCACTAAACCAAGAGCAATTGAGATTTTAAATCTAGAAGAAGACAACATCCCAAGACAAAATGTAGTGAACGTACCGTTAATCGGTAAAGTGACAGCCGGACAGCCTATTACTGCAGTAGAAAACGTGGAAGAGTTTTTCCCCTTACCTGAAAGATTAGCTCCAGCAGATGAACAAGTATTTATGCTTGAAATTATGGGAGACAGTATGATTGAAGCAGGAATACTGAATGGAGATTTTGTTATTGTCCGTCAACAACAAGCAGCTAATAATGGTGACATTGTTGTTGCAATGACAGAAGAGGACGAAGCAACTGTTAAACGTTTCTTCAAGGAAAAGGATTATATCCGTTTACAACCAGAGAATTCCATAATGGAGCCCATCATATTAAGAAATGTTTCTATATTAGGAAAAGTCATTGGTGTATATCGTCAAGTCCATTAATGCTTTTGCTTATTTAGAATCGCACACAGGCAACATCTCTTAGTATACAAGTCTAAATAATTATTACAATAAAGAAAGGGATAACCAGTTTAGTTAGTTGTCCCTTTTTACTTTCCCGTTATAAATGGTATCCAATTCTATCTACGTCTGTACTATTACCGTACTTTCTTCACTCATAGCCCCCCTCCTTTTTTCAATTATTAGTTTATGAAAGAGTGTACTCGTTTTTTAGACACTTTAAAGGGCAGAGAATAGATAGTATTTCAGTCTGCAATTAGGACGTTTTTTTGTAAATCAATACCTGTCAATAATCATTCTCCTTGAACATATATTGCTATGGGAGGAGATTTTTATGGACAGATTTATTTTTACAATGATAGCTGGTATACTAGCTGGGTTTGCACTTCTAAAAGTACCTTTAGATATTCCATTTTTATCAAGCTTCCAGACTATCATTACTGCCATTGCTATTTTTGCTGTTGTAGTGTTTTCGTTTGTCCTTATTTATAAGGCCATAATGACACTGTTTGGTAAGTAAATCATCGTATTTTATGCAGGCTCAGTTTTTCTGGGCCTTTTTTATATTGTTATAAAAACGTTGTAGAATGGAAACCTTTTGGTCAAACTTTGATCTTAGATGCAATTTGTATTAGAAGTTTCACTTTGACTAAAAAAAGAGCCCTGACACTAGTAGCGTCAAGGCTTCATCTTATTAATACATCTTCATATACTGCTCGCGTTCCCAAGGATGAACCTGCGTACGGAACATATCCCATTCGATTTCTTTCGCTTCGATAAAGTGTTCAGTAATATGTCCACCTAGTGCAGCTGTAATTACTTCATTTGCTTTAAGTTCTTCTAACGCAGCATGTAATGTTGCTGGAAGATCAACAATTCCTGCTTCTTCGCGTTCTTGTTTATCCATTACATAAATGTTGCGGTCAATTGGAGCTGGTGCTTCTAACTTATTTCTAACTCCATCTAATCCTGCAGCGAGTAAAACAGACATTGCTAAATACGGATTAGCAGCTGGGTCAACAGAACGCACCTCTACACGAGTACTCATTCCACGTGAAGCAGGGATACGGATTAATGGACTTCTATTCTGAGCAGACCACGCTACGTAACAAGGTGCTTCGTATCCTGGTACTAGACGTTTATAAGAGTTAATCGTTGGGTTTGTAATAGCTGTAAAACTTGTCGCATGTTTAATGATTCCAGCTAAAAATTGACGCGCAGTATCACTTAGTTCTAAATCACCTTTTGTATCATAAAATGCATTTTCCCCTTTATTAAATAGAGACATGTTACAGTGCATTCCAGATCCGTTTACGCCAAATAGTGGTTTTGGCATAAACGTCGCATGTAAACCATGTTTACGAGCAATTGTTTTTACCACTAATTTAAATGTTTGAATGTCGTCACATGCTCTTAACGCACTCGCATATTTAAAATCGATTTCATGTTGACCTGGTGCTACTTCATGGTGAGATGCTTCAATCTCAAAGCCCATTTCTTCTAGCTCAAGGACAATATCACGACGGCAATTTTCACCTAGGTCTGTAGGTGCTAGATCAAAATATCCACCGTTATCGTTAAGTTCTAACGTTGGTTCACCTTCCACATCTAATTTAAAGAGGAAGAATTCTGGCTCTGGTCCAAGATTGAAATCTGTAAATCCAAGTTCTTCCATTTGTGAAAGAACCCGTTTTAAATTATTACGTGGATCACCATCGAATGGCGTTCCATCTGGATTGTAGATATCACAAATTAAACGTGCTACTTTTCCTTTTTCCGCAGTCCACGGGAATACAACCCACGTGTCTAAATCAGGATATAGATTCATATCAGACTCTTCAATTCGTACAAACCCTTCAATAGAAGAACCATCAAACATCATTTTATTGTCTAACGCCTTTTCTAATTGACTTACAGGAATTTCCACATTCTTGATTGTTCCTAGAATGTCCGTAAATTGTAATCGAATAAATTTTACGTTTTGCTCATCCGCTAACCTTAAAATATCTTCACGAGTATACTTTGCCATTGTTCCTAATTCCTCCCCAAATTAATTTAAAAGGATTTATTTTAATGAAAAAAGCGTGACATATCACCTTGACGCAAAGAAGCTCGCTTAAACCTTCCTGCGTGGATCATCTCATTACGCAGTAGCTTTCGTAGCTCATCATCGGTAAGATTTTGTCTTCCTTTTTCTCCTTTTTTCTTTTGTTCGTCAGATTCAGGTTGATTTTCTTCTCTTACGGCAAGTAATTTTTTTATACCAGCCATATTGATGCCTTGATCTAAAAAATCCTTAATTTCTAGCAGTTTATCAATATCATTTAAGGAAAAGAGCCTCCGATTCCCTTCTGATCTCACAGGTGAAACTAGATTATGCTCTTCATAATAACGAATCTGACGGGCAGATAAATCGGTGAGCTGCATTACAATTCCGATTGGAAATAATGCCATGCTACGTCTTATTTCACTTCCACTCATCACGATTCCCCTCATTTCTTTCCCTTTGATATCTTTATTATATGAAATGTCAGGTTTATTGTCAATGATATGTTAGGTTTTATTACATCAAAAATCAAAAAATAGGATAGCCATCTATTAGACTATCCTATTACTTAATCTTTATCCTTTTGTAATGGTAAGTAAACCTTTTTCAATTAACTGATCAACCGCAATAAGGATTGCCATTTTAACATGGGAGTATGTTAGTCCCCCTTGCACATATGCTACATACGGGGGTCTAATTGGACCATCTGCCGAAAGTTCGATGCTCGATCCTTGCACAAATGTTCCTGCAGCCATGATAACATCATCTTCATATCCCGGCATGTAGTTAGGATATGGAGTGAAATGAGAATTAATTGGTGAAGCAAACTGAATGGCCTGGCAAAATGCTACCATCTTTTCTCTATCATCGAATTGAACGGATTGAATGAGATCCGTCCGCTTTGCATCCCATGCCGGATTTGTATTCATTCCTAATTCGCTTAACAGTCCAGAAGTTAATACCGCTCCCTTTAAAGCCTGTGCCACAACATGTGGCGCAAGGAAGAAACCTTGATACATTTCTTGAAGACTGTATAAGGAAGCGCCGGCTTCTGCACCAATCCCAGGTGATGTCATCCGATAAGAGCAAGCCTCTACAAGTTCTTGTTTCCCAACGATATAGCCACCTGTTTTAGCAAGTCCTCCTCCAGGGTTTTTTATAAGCGAACCTGCCATTAAATCCGCTCCTACATGGCATGGTTCTTGTTCTTCTACAAACTCACCATAACAATTATCAACGAAAACGATAATATTTGGATTAATTTCCTTTATAAACCTTATCATTTCCTCTATTTGGCTTATGGTAAAAGAAGGGCGATTGGCATACCCTTTAGACCTCTGAATTCCAACTACTTTTGTTTTAGTGGAGATTGTTTTAGATACCTTTTCAAAATTAATTTCCCCTGTTTCTTTCAACGGAACTGTTTGGTATCCTATTCCAAAATCCTTTAAAGAGCCGTTGCCAGTTCCCCTTATTCCAACGATTTCTTCTAGCGTATCATAAGGTTTTCCGGTAATATAAACTAACTCATCACCCGGACGCAATACACCGAATAAGCTTATTGCAATCGCATGCGTCCCAGAAATAATCTGAGGGCGAACAAGTCCTACTTCTCCACCAAAAACATCCGCATAAATTTTTTCTAATGTGTCTCTCCCTATATCATCATACCCGTAGCCTGTCGACGGAATGAAGTGGCTATCACTCACTTTATGGTTCTGGAAAGACTGTAGGACGCGAAATTGATTTTTTTCTGCCTTTTCGTCTATTTGACGCTGAATTTCATTAATTTTATCTTCTACTCTCGTTGTAATGGGCTTTAGAACCTGCCCATTTTTTAATTGATCAAACATGTATTTCCCCTCTACTTCTTGAATTTCTTCGTACTACCGGAAACCGGGTGATCCTGTAAATGGTAGCCCGCAATCTCATATTCCTGGTTTTCTTCTATAAAATCAAGCTTCGTGAGAATCGTATCGTTTTTCAATTGCGAAAGAACTTTTCCTTCCGCTGCAGGAACTAATACATGATAGGCAACCATATGTTCTTTCACAATTTCTTCAATCCTTAATAAAAGCGTTTTACGATCTGCTTCTTCTAATGCACTAAGAACAATCTTCTCAGAGCTACTATCTGGAACAAAATCAGCATGCATTTCATCCTTTTTATTATAAACGGTTAACTGAGGTAAGTGGTTCATCTCCAATTCTTCTAACAATCCCTCTACCGTTTCTTCATGCTGTTTATAATCAGGATTGGAACTATCAACGACATGCAATAATAGATCTGCTTCCCTTACCTCTTCTAATGTCGAACGGAATGCAGCGACTAATGTCGTCGGTAAATCTTGAATAAACCCAACCGTGTCTGTTAAAAGTGCCGTATATCCGCTAGGTAAAATCATTTTTCTTGTCATCGGATCAAGTGTTGCAAATAGCTGGTTTTCCTCATACGATTCGGCTATCGAAATCCGATTGAATAAGGTTGATTTCCCAGCATTTGTATAACCAACAAGGGCAATTTGGAACGTTTTGTTGCGTTTTCTTCTATCCCGGTAGCGTTCTCGATGCTCTACAATTGATTGCAATTGTTTCTTAATATCATCAATACGTTTCCGAATATGACGACGATCACTTTCAAGTTTTGTCTCCCCTGGTCCTCTTGTGCCAATTCCTCCCCCAAGCCGTGAAAGTGCTGTACCTTGACCAGTTAGTCGTGGTAATAAGTACTGTAACTGTGCCAGCTCCACTTGAAGTTTCCCTTCTTTTGACCGAGCTCTTTGGGCAAAAATATCTAATATCAATTGTGTTCTATCGATGATTCTGACATCTATCTCTTTTGATAGGTTCCTGATTTGACTTGGCGATAACTCATCATTAAGGATGATTAAATCAGGCTCGAATTGTTTTACTAAAAGGACCAGTTCTTCCACTTTTCCTTTTCCAATATATGTACCTGGGTGAACCCGGTCCCGTTTTTGAGACAGGGTTGCAACTACTTCCGCCTGTGCAGTATCTGTTAAAGCTTCAAGCTCTGTCATCGAATAGTGAAACCGTTGATCATCTTCTTCTAATTGACATCCAACCAATATCGCTTTTTCATATACTTTTTCGTTCAACTAACATCCTTCTTTCTCATTGGTTTTTATTGATATGTAAAAGGTTTTTACGCAAAATGTCATTCATATCATATCAAAAATTAAGCCTAATCTCTATTTTATTAAAAAAGTGGTTACAAAAACGCAAAATGCATGTTAAAATCAATTGATTTGAAATGAAAACAATATTAGTATTCGCTCATATATTACACAGAATTCACCTATAACAGATGTTTTTCATATACACACAAAAGAGGAGGAATGGGTATGACGTGGGATGTATTAACGATTATTGGAACTGTTGCTTTTGCTATTTCTGGAGCGATTGTCGCGATGGAAGAGGAGTACGATATTCTTGGTGTGTATATTCTTGGAATTGTAACAGCATTCGGTGGTGGAGCAATTAGAAATTTGTTTATCGGAGTACCTGTTTCTGCACTCTGGGAACAAGGGATGCTCTTCCAAATAGCTTTGCTCAGTATAACAGCAGTATTCTTATTTCCTAATAATTTGTTGAAGCATTGGAACAGATGGGGCAACTTTTTTGATGCAATTGGATTATCCGCATTCGCAATCCAAGGTGCCCTTTACGCATCAGATATGAATCACCCTATGAGTGCTATAATTGTCGCAGCAGTATTGACAGGAAGCGGTGGTGGAATGATTCGTGACTTATTAGCTGGTAGAAAACCTTTAATATTAAGAGCAGAAGAAATATATGCTGTATGGGCCATTATCTGTGGGATAGCTATAGGATTAGATATAGTTAGTTCGCCGGTTGAGCTATACATTTTGTTTGTTTTAGCGACTAGTCTTCGTGTTCTTTCTTATATATACAAATGGAGGCTACCAAATAGAAGTTTAAAGGCAAGGGCATAGTGTTTGTTCTATTCTATTACTCTATAAAATTACGAAATACAAAATGGTTATCTAAAATTTGTTCTACACCGATAAGGTAATGATCGTGCGATTATTTTAATACACCAAAAACTGACCATAAATGATGCCAGACTCTTACATCAGATTCACTATCTGATAGGAGCCTGGCATTTTACGTTTGGTCCGTTTTTTAATCATCTTTTGGAAAAAGTAAATCATTGCTTCTTATCGTCAATAACTCATTCCGATTATAGTTATTCTCCATTAGCAATCTCATCGCTTGTGTCCGGATCGCCTTCTCTAAAATATTTCTAACGTATCTACCGTTAGAAAATGCTTTAGCTGTTATCGAGTTTTTCACGGTTTGTAAATGTTCCTTTACCCTTCTTTCTGCATCATGACTAAGTATATATTGTTTATCGTCGAGCATTCTACTCCCGATTTCCATCAATTGATCAACAGAATAATCTGGAAAGTCAAAAACTAACGGAAACCGAGATTGAAGCCCTGGATTTAATGTAAGGAAATGATCCATTTCTTTTGAGTAACCAGCTAAAATTAAAATGAATTCATGTTGCTTATCTTCCATATGTTTTACAAGTGTATCAATCGCTTCTTTCCCAAAATCTTTTTCCCCACCACGTCCGAGTGAATATGCTTCATCAATAAAGAGAATACCGCCGAGTGACTTTTTTATTAAATCTCTTGTTTTTTGTGCTGTATGCCCAATATATTCGCCAACTAAATCTGCACGTTCTGCTTCGATAAGATGTCCTTTTGAAAGTACATTCATTTTGTGGAATAGTTTCCCAATGATTCGTGCAACAGTTGTCTTCCCTGTACCTGGGTTACCTTTAAACATCATATGAAGAGCCTGTTTTCCTGTCTTCAAGCCCATTTCTTCTCGCTTTTTATTTACATAAATCCAAGCATATATCTCTTTTACCATTTTTTTCATTTCTTCCATCCCGACTAATGTTCCGAGTTCCGTTTCTATTTCTTTTAATGCAAGATGCTCTGGAGGAAGAGCGGGAGGTGGCACATCTTGCTGAATTGATTTTTTTACAGGGTTACTACGTTTTTGGGAGCTTAAAACAATGCTTATCTGACCATTGTTTTTCATTCTCATTGGTTTCTCATCCAAAGGATTCACCTCGCAATTCTATAGACAGTATACTCATTAGCTTAATGATTGTGACAAATACCTAATTTATCCCACTTTAACGAGCAGTAAGACTCCATCTCAAAGTTTGAGAAGTCAGAGAAGCATAGGTTCCCCGTAAATCCCTAAGTAGTGAGATACAGTAAAACTTACCGATGCGTTAGAAGAGGTTTAGTTGAACCATTTGGGTTCTTACTGTCGGTTAAGTATCAGCTGACAAGCAGGGCTTTACCAACAGTGGAACGGGACTAATAATTAGTGGGATGGAGGAAAGACTCACTGATTGAAGTTTCACCTTATCAGTAATTGTTAGAAACCCTTATTCAGTTTTCGACAACGCCAAAATAAGTTGTAATATTCTGTCTATTCCTGTGGTTTCCCAAGAAATATAATGACTGTCTCTCCTATCATCCTATTCATTTTCATACCAGTTCATTAATTATTTCTTTAAAAACGAAGAATAAGGCTGTAGTTCTGTGCCTGGCACAACTACGGCAATCTATACCAAGTACAAATACGATATTTTATACCTGATACAAACCGGGAAATGCACCCTTATTATAATTCAATGCTATTTACGAAAAGAGCCAATAAAAAAGGTTAACTGCACATTGCTCTGTACAGTTAACCCTTCCCAAAAGCTATCATTATTTTATCCCACTTTAACGGGCAAGTTTCCTTATATTAAGACTGCTCTTCATAATTAATTTGCACGTTTCGTTGTGGAGCAAACGTGGAAATCGCATGTTTATAAACTAATTGTTGTTTGCCCTCTGATTCAAAAAGAACCGTAAAGTTATCAAAACCTTTTACCTGTCCACGAATTTGGAAGCCGTTTAACAAAAATACCGTTACTGATGAGTTGTCTTTTCTTAATTGATTTAGGAATTGATCTTGGATATTGATTGGTTGTTTCATTTTGAGTCCTCCTCTTTCTATCTCTACCTTACATATTCGACTTTAATTGAAGCTTTCCTGCTATAAAATTAGAAATATCTTGAATAATTTTCGACTGCCCCGCTTCGCCTGTCACATCAAACCACTTAACATCCATCTTATTGCGGAACCATGTTAGCTGCCTCTTGGCGTATCTTCTTGAATTTTGCATTAAATTTTCAACTGCCTCTTGTTCAGTAACTTTTCCATCAAAATAATCATAAAGCTCTTTATACCCAATCGCTTGAATCGATTGTACATCTCGAAGACCACTATCATAAAATCTTTTCACTTCTTCAAGGAGACCTGCTCTCATCATAAGTTCCACACGATAATTAATTCTTTCGTATAGCCTATCTCTATCCATTGTTAAGCCTACTATTGCTGTGTCATAGAGTAATTCATGTTGCTGTTCCTTTTGGTACTCGGACATCGTTTTTCCAGTACAATGAAAGATTTCCAATGCCCGAATAACCCTACGAATATTATTTGGATGGATACTCTTTGCCGCATCGGGATCAATTTTTACTAATTTAGCATGAAGTCGTTCTTTTCCATATTCTTCTACCTGTCTTTCTAGTTCTTTGCGATATTTTTCGTCACCTGGTGTTTCCGTAAAGTGATAATCAAATAAAACGGATTGTATATATAATCCTGTACCTCCGACAATCATTGGTAATTTTCCTCGGGAATGAATGTCACTAATTTTCTCTCTAACCATTCTTTGAAACTCAGCAACTGAAAAAGATTCATCCGCATTCTTAATATCAATTAAATGATGAGGAATTCCATTCATTTCTTCTTCTGTAATTTTAGCTGTTCCTATATCCATTCCTTTATATATTTGCATCGAATCTCCGCTAATAATTTCTGCTTGAAACGCTTTAGCAAGCTCGATACTTGTTTGCGTTTTACCAACAGCTGTTGGACCAATAAGTACGATAAGTTTCTGTTTATTCATCTTTATTCACGTCTTTCTATGTAAAACTGTACTGTAAACTATCGTACCATAATTAATATGTTAGAATAACCTGTCTAGAAATTATTTTCGGAAGAGGGAAAATTCCATTTGAAATCATAATCACATCTGACCATTATCTCCCTTTATTCCATTTTTATACTTTATTTTTTCAGATTTTATTTTCGCTAATATTGATTGACAAAAACTATGAAAATGCTCTTTTTCACTAATAGATAATTCCCACCTTCTTCCATCATTATAGGCATCCAATGCACCATCAATTAACGCTTTATATTCAGCGGGAAGATTTTGTGTTCCCCACTCCCCACCTTCCTTTTTTGATGAAACAACGCCTTCCTTAAAATAGTACAAAGCTCTACATAGGTTCAAAACATAATAGGTTGAATTATCTCTCCCCTTTTCCATCACGTCGGAAACATCACGATAAATCGAATCTTGATAATATAGCGGTGATATCTCCCCAAACATACTGCTTATCTCTTCCCCAAAAAGAGTCCTTCCCCTTTCTTTTATAACAGTAATATGTGCTGCAATGTCATAATCAACATCATTTTCTAATATGTAATCGGAATCTTCAATGTACTTTTTCTTGTGATCATTAGAATAGTGATACTCAAATGGAGTTGGATAGAGAAAAGGATTAATCTTTTCTTTGCGGACAATACTAAGTTCTACCCCTTTTTCGGGAAATTCCTTATCTAATTCTAATATTTTTGTAGTGAACTGTTTTTTCACTTCTCTTTCAACCTGAGAGTCAACTACTACTAATAAATCGATATCACTTTTAGGTGTAAAGCACCCCATCGCGACAGAACCATGCAAATAAATTCCTTTTACATTTCCATTTAATAATTCATTAAAAATTACTACTAACCTTTGAAGTAAAGACTCCATTTCTTTCATCTCCTGAAATTAAATAGAAGTTGAGGAACATTCCCCAACTCCTATTCTTACTTTGCTTTTAAAATTAATTTTTTTGGATCTTCCGTATCCATAATATCTGTTGTATGGTATTCCCCATTTACCCAGTCATCCGTTTGATCAGCGTACCATTCACTTTTAAAGTGGCCTGATTGACCTGGACCGACAATATGATACGCTTTTGTCATATCATTTGTATCAATTGTAAATCGCCAGGAAGCCCCGTGATTAACCGTACCGTCCGATTTATAGCTAGCAGCCTGGACGGTTACGCGGCTCCCGCCAACAGGTATCGGCTCCTCCTTATTAAAAATCCATTTCAAAACGCTTGAAGCAGACGATACTGGATGTTCAAAATACACTTGATGGTAGTCACCCCATTTCCATTCTTCGATTTTCTCTCCATATTCATCTTGTAGAATTTGGATAACCTTCGCTAATGAGGTGTGGAGAAACTTCTCATATCCACCCTTTTCCTCGAACCAAACAGATTCATTTCCATTATTTGCTTTTCGAATCAATTCATCGACTACACTCTGTCTGCCTTCAAATAACTCCATCATGTCTTTCGGAATTTGCTTTTTAAATAACCCTGTAGAAATCTCGTTCATCCATGTATGAAAAACTAATGGTGCAGCTGCGTCCTTGTCATCAATGAAATCCCATTCTTTTAAAAGAGAAATAGCTGTTTCCTCTTCTTTTGTCAAGGATGCATTCTCAAGTGCACTCGTTAAAATTGGCACAAATTCTCGCGCATGTAAATTCATTTGATCCATTTGCAAGTTTTGCATATCTTTTACCGTTAAATCCTCTTTTTCTTTAATAAATTCCTCAATTCGCATATAACGGTATGGTTGTGCCCAGTGGTTGCTAATATGGTAAGGATAGTCTTCATTGACCACCTTATTATTAGCTGTTGCAATAAAACCTTCGTTAGGGTTTACCGTTCTTGGAAGCTTATCAAAAGGAATAAATCCTTCCCACTCGTAATCGGAATTCCAACCAGGAACAGGTAATAAACCGTCTCCTTTTTTACGAATTGGAATCTTCCCGTTAGCTTTATAGGCAATCGTTCCATCTTTACTTGCAACAACAAAATTTTGCGTTGGTACATGAAAATCCTCTAGGGCTGTTTCAAATTCAGCCCATGTATTCGCTCTGTTCATATTTAAGACTGCTTGTAATTCCAAACTAGGATCTAGCGCCGTCCACCTCATCGAAAGTGCCGTGTCTTTCTTATCATCATGGGCAAATTCAGAGATAATCGGACCATGACGGGTGATGACAACCTCATACGGAATCGTTTCTTTTCCTTTTACCTTTATTGGTTCTTTTACAGTGGTTGCTTGCTCCCATTTTTCATTATATAAAAACTCAGTAGGATTATCGGGATTTCGTTTTTCTACATATAAATCTTGCACATCAGGTCCTGTATTTGTCACACCCCATGCAATATTTTCGTTATGGCCTAAAATAATACCAGGTACTCCTGCAAAAATGACCCCACTTACATTGACCGTTGGTGATTTTAAATGCATTTGGTACCAAATGGAAGGGGTTGCTAAGGAAAGGTGGGGGTCATCCGCTAATAATGGTTTTCCGCTTGCTGTTTTTTCCCCACTAATAACCCAGTTGTTACTTCCATTAAATTCAGGTGGAATTACTGCTCCTGCAAAGGCTTTCGTTATATCTAAGTCTAGATTTTCCATTTCTGATAAAATAGTTGGTGCTTCTTCTGGATAGGAAGGAAACAGATCAAATGCTTTTTCTTCTCCAAATTCTTCTATCGCCCAATAACGAAAAGCTTGCCCTTGCCAGTGTCCCCCTAAATCAAATGCCATATATTTTCCAATTGTAAGGGAATCAACAGGTGTCCATTTTTCGGGCTTGTATCCTAGTAATCTAAATTCAACAGGCAATTTCCCATCTTCTTGTGCCTCTGTCATATACAGATTCACGCCTTCTGCATACCACTCTAATACCTGTCTTGCTTCATCCGAGTAACTGGTAAAAGACACTTCTGCTGCTCTTCTTAACCCTAATGTCCGAAAAAATTTGTCTGTATCAACGGTTGTGTCTCCAATAACCTCGCTTAACCGGCCAGAAGCCTGGCGTCTACTCAGATCCATTTGAAAAAGACGATCCTGAGCCTGTGTGTATCCTTGCGCGATATAAAGATCTCTATCATTTTCCGCAGTAATATGCGGCACCCCCATATCATCACGTTCGACAACGACATCCTCCGTTAGTTCATCCATTTCAATTGTTCCTGAAGTAACAGGAAGAGAACGCGATACATAAACGTTCACAAAAATAAAAGCGCCAATTACTAGTAATAATAAAATCCCAATTATCCAGCTGAAAATTTTGTATCGCCTTGTTCGCTTCCTTTTTGGTTCTAAAGAAACCTCCATCCCCCAACCCCCTAAATAAACAGAATTTTCTAATATAACATATCTATATATTTCCCTTTACTATTCTTAAATCCTGCTAAAACTTTTGCTGTTAATAAAAAACTCACATGTATAGTTGAGAATAATACATGTGAGCAATCGTAGCTATATTAATTTAATCCTTGTCTATCTCTACAACAATTCTTTCACAAACGTACTAACAACCTCATTAAATCGATCTGTTTCTTCTAAAAATGGACAATGACAACTATCTTCAAAAATTTCTAATCGAGAATTAGTAATCTCACGATGAATTTCTTCCCCTGCTGCGACTGGGATTAGTTTTTCTTCTTTCCCAAAACAAAGGAGAGTTGGTGTTTTTATCGAAGAAAAGAAGCTGCGATAATCTACTACCGTTTGGTCAAATAAAACAGCACCTGCAACCGATTCAGACATTTTCGTTGTTTCTTCTAACATCCAGGAAAGCGTTTTTTCCTTCATTTCTTCTTTGAACATTAGTGGAAGGAACCCCTTTAAAAATCCAACTCGATCGGTTTGCATCGCTCTCATAATATCAATTAACGCGTTCATATCGAACGCCCCTTGTGGGTAATCCTCCCACTTAAAATCCGATGCCATCTCATCAACGATAACTGACCCTTTTATATTTTTCTCACCAAATTCTTTTAAATATTCCCAAACAACAAAGGCGCCCATCGACCACCCAACCAAAACTACATCTTTTAAATCTTTCTTCGTCATGAAATTGTGTAAATCCTTTGCATATCCATTTATCGTATTTCCATGCGCCGGTTTAGATGACTCCCCGTGTCCACGCAAGTCTAATAAAATCGTATGAAAATCCTTTTTGAAAAAATTTAATTGCTGCTGAAAAAATCGACTACTCATCCAAACACCATGGATGAAAATAATCGTTTGTCCATTTCCGGCCTCTTCATAATATAAATTTACATCTTTTTCAACTTCTATATACGGCATTCCTAAGTCCCCCTTTCCCATTAAAAGGTGACGCTTCTATTTTAAGCACAGCACTTCTCCTTTGTAAAACAATTCAGTTATTTATATATGTATTCTCGCAGTTCTTGAAAAATCCTTTTATTGAAGAAAAATACAATTAGTTAGCAAAGTATTATTCTACTCCGTAAAATATTTTTAATAGTGTCTTTCTTTCCGGTACTTTCAACCTTTCAAAACCATTTAGAAAAGAGGACCAATCATACTCAATCTCTTTTCGTTGGTAGCAGACATTATTATCTTTTTCTTCTATTATATAGTAGTAAGCCTTATTAACATGCTGACATCCTAAAGCTCCAGGATTTAAATATAGTTTTTGTCCGTTAAATTCATGTGACGGGTGGTGATGACCGAACAAAATAATATTCTCCTTTTTTGAAGAAAATAACCTTTTCATATTTTTTAAACTCGGCTCTTGTATTCTCTCAAATGGATCAAGATCAATAGGGTGGGACTCCATTCCCTTTTTAAAAGCATAATGGGTCACCAATCCCTTTTTATTCCCTAACAAAAAAGAGTGTTGTCTAGGAAGACTTGCTAAATAATTCACATCTTTTTCCGTTAAACGATCCGCAAGCCATTGATGATGTTCCCTTGCATGTGCGTGACTTTTCGGATGTGGTCCTCCCTTTTTTAACGCCAGTATCGCTTCGTCGTGATTTCCCGTTACAGATAGGAAACTTCCGCTCCAATCAAGGATATGGTTTATCACCTCACTAGACTGATATCCGATTCCAATTAGGTCTCCCCCACAAACGATATGCTGTATTCCTTCCTTTTGAATATCCTTTAGCACTTCTTTCAAAGCCTTTGCATTACCATGTATGTCTGTTAAGTAAGCAATTCTGTTAAGATTCTCCACATTTATCCACCTCCGAAAAAAGTTTCATTATAAGTTAACATAATATAATTATGATATTCTAAGTGATAAGATATATATTCTATACTTTCTAGTCTACTACATAAACAAAAGACAGCAAAAGAAAACCAGAATTCTCCAATCTATGGATATGGAGATCCTGGTTTGGTACTTATTTAGTTTCAGTGGCTAGAGGATCGAAGTCCTTTTCGCAAAAGCTTGTCGCCTCTGTTCAAGACACTTCTACTTTTCTATCTATTAACTATCCCTGATTACTAGAAACTTCAGATAGAAAGATTGAAACATACTGTACCTTCTTTCCTGTTACTGTTGTTTTAAATTAATAGAAAGACGAACTTTTGACCTTTCCGTCAATTCTTCTGGTTTTACTCCAAACCCTTGCCCAAGTTCTTTGTTTGTTGGATAACTACCTTTACAACCTCGTCATTTACTAAAATAATCGGTAAAGCACCCGGCCCTTTTTCATGCAAAACACTATTTACCTCATTGCTTTTTCTGCAAATTCACCTTGTTCACTAGTTAAGTTATATCATTTGATATCAAACTCCTTTTTCTCTAATGAATAAACAGCAGAAGTCACTCTTGTAAGTTCAGGATCAACACTCGGACCACATACCCCAGTGAAACAACTCATCGAAGAGTTAAAAATCTACACCTTCACTGTCATATAAGCATATGCTTATATTTAAATAAAAAGAAAACCAAGAGAATGCTCTCTTGGTTATTGTTATTTGATTGTATTATTCTCCCGTTTCTGAAAATCGTTTCATTCTTTCACCAATTTCATCACGAACACGCCCGAAAAAAGCCCACTTTTCTTCTTCTGTTCCTTTCGCTTTTGCTGGATCATCAAATCCCCAATGTTCCCGTTTAACATGTGGAGGAGTCATTGGGCATTTATCAGCCGCATCACCACATAAGGTAACGACTAAATCAGCATTATTTAAGATTTCAGGATCAATAATATCCGATGTTTGATTGGAAATGTCAATTCCAGCTTCCTTCATTGCTTTTACCGCATTGGGGTTTAGTCCATGTGCTTCAATACCCGCACTACGTACTTCCCACTCATCACCTAAGTGTTTTTTTGCCCACCCCTCTGCCATTTGGCTTCTGCAAGAATTACCTGTACAGAGAAAATAGATTGTTTTTTTTGCCATGATGTACGTCTCCTTTATTGTTTTTTAGATAATTAACAACCATATATAAAGACCAACTAATGTAATAAACAGTGTTGGGATGGTTAAAATGATTCCAGTTTTAAAGTAAGTTCCCCAAGAAATCTTAACACCTTTTTGCGATAATACATGCAACCATAATAATGTTGCAAGCGATCCAATTGGAGTAATTTTGGGACCCAAATCGGAGCCAATAACATTGGCATAAATAAGCGCTTCCCTTATGACACCGCTTGTATTGGTATCGGCAATAGCCAGTGCATCAATCATAACTGTTGGCATATTATTCATGATCGAAGAAAGAATAGCAGCAATGAATCCCATTCCTACTGTTGCAGCAAATAAACCTTGATCCGCTGTTACTTGAATAAGATCAGCTAAAATATCCGTCAATCCTTCATTTCGCAAACCATAAACAACAACATACATACCGATGGAGAAAAAGACGATAGCCCAAGGTGCACCTTTTATAACAGTACGAGTGTTAACAGCAGGACTTCTTCTAGCCATAAAAAGGAAAAAGATTGCGACGATACTAGCGATAATCGAAACAGGAATTCCTGTAAATTCACTCGCAAAGTATCCAATAAGAAGGATTGCTAACACAATCCAAGATAAGCGAAACATTTTTTCATCTCGAATTGCTTCCACCGGCTTCTTCAATTGGGCCATATCATAATTCTTTGGAATACTTTTACGGAAAAATAAATATAAAACTAAAATACTTGCTGCTAATGAAAACAAGTTTGGAATAATCATCCTTGAAGCAAACTCTGCAAATCCAATATCAAAAAAGTCTGCTGATACGATATTAACTAAGTTACTAACGACAAGTGGAAGCGAAGTTGTATCCGCAATAAATCCACTCGCAATAATGAATGGAAATACCAGTTTTTCATTAAAGTTTAAATTTCGAACCATCGCTAATACAATGGGAGTCAAAATAAGCGCGGCACCATCATTTGCAAAAAATGCTGCTACTAATGCTCCAAGTATGGATACATAGACAAACATTAGAACCCCGTTTCCTTTTGCTGCTCTTGCCATGTGAAGAGCTGCCCACTCAAAAAATCCAATTTCATCAAGAATTAACGAAATAATAATAATTGCTATAAATGCTAACGTTGCGTTCCAAACAATCGATGTCACATCGATAACATCATTAAAATCAACTACTCCGACGATCAATGCCAGGATAGCTCCTCCACAGGCAGACCAACCGATAGATAAACCTTTAGGCTGCCATATTACTAAAATTAATGTTACTAAAAAAATCACTGATGCTAGTATTACTGATGTCAATATATTACCCTCCAATTACTCACACGAAATCCGCATTCCTTGTTCTTCTAGCTCTCGTAGCCTATAGTCTTGATCTGGAAGATTTTGCAGTAGGCTTTGAATTAATGGATAATAATCACTATCTTTATTCAAAGAGTAGATGATCCATTGCCCTCTTCTTGTTTCTCGCACTACTCCAACATCTTTCAACTTTCGTACGTGCTGACTAATAGCAGGCTGGCTAGCTTTAAATATTTCAACAAATTCACAAACACAACAATCATTGGAGTCTAGGATCTTCACCATTGTTAGACGTGTTTTATCACCTAACAATTTTAAAATTGTTGCGGCTTTTTCAATCTCAATAACTATTTCTTGCATGAATCCACCTCCTAATTCATCCAGATATTAATATATAATAATCTACTTATATATTCAACGTAAAAGTTGAATTTTTCTATAATCCGTACATAAAACCAGATTGAAATCCTTTAAGTTTCTTCAATAAATACAAAGATATTCAGACAAGTAAGACATTAATGAGGCTTCTTTAACTCTTCATAGGCTAAAAGAAATTGCTGATATGTTTCCTTTCCCATACTTTCTTCGTTAAAACCAAATAAACGTTGAAAAGTTAATTCTTTGGCTTTCTCAACAGGACATTCAAAAGCATTCATCACCATTTTCATATAGGCTGTAAAATATTCTTTTCTCAATGCACCAGCATGATTAATAACCATTATCTTTCCTCTCCTTAGTATGTTCATTAGGTTTTTACTTTTATTAACAACAGGATGTCGAATTTTCACATGAACTTTTTGCATTCAAATTCACACTGCAAACCCCGGTTTCTGGCAAATCCAATTCCACTTTTTCTGCTGCAACAAGATCTCCACTAAGGTGGGCAACAACAGACCTGACTTGTTCATATCCAGTTGCCATTAGGAAGGTCGGCGCCCGTCCATAACTCTTAGCACCCACAATATAAAAGTTTTTTTCCGAATGACGAAGCTCCTTTTCTCCATGAGGGCGAACAGTACCACAACTATGAATATTTGGATCAATAAGTGGGGCTAACAATTCTACACTTTCCGTTGCTGAATCAATGGATGTGCGGAGCTCGTTTACTATTGTTAAATCAGGACGGCTCCCTGCATTGACAATCATCTCATCTACGGCAGAAAGAGTAGTTTCTTTTTGATTTCGAGTACCGATAATCTCCATTTTATTACTAGATTGTTTGACAAATTGAATGCGGAAAGGAGTTACAATGGACACTCTTTTTGCATCAACTAATTGGTGAATGCGACTACCAAGAGCACCCCTAGCAGCAAGAGCATCTTTTTCCTCCCCACCGTAAGCGTCCTCCACCCGCTGTCGTCTCATAATCCATAGAATATCCATTTCTGGGAAAGACTCTTTTAGTTTAGCTAAATCCAATAATGCATTAACAGCAGAATGCCCTCCGCCAACAACTGCTACACGTTTATTGGCATACCGCTCCTTTTCATTCCCTAAAATATCAGGAATGCCATAGAAGATTTTTTCTTTAAGTGACTTCTCCTCTTTTAACCAAATTCCACTTGAGTTAGAAGGATTAGGATTCCCCCATGTTCCAGAAGAATCCAAAACAGCACGCGCTTCAAACGTTTTATAGACTCCATCTTTCTCTGTATAGATAATAAAAGGTCTATTCTCTCTATTTGCTGTTTTCATTTTATCGGTATCTTTTTTACTAATAGACAATACCCTTGTATTTAAATGTACAAATGGTTTTATTTCCGGAAGGTTTGAAAGTGGCTTTAAGTACTGGTCAACGACTTCTTTTCCTGTTGGTAACACTTCTGGATTTGGTTGTTGCCAGTGATGTTTTTCAAGTAACGTTAATGCTGCTTTATCCATGTTGTAACGCCAGGGTGAAAACAAGCGAACATGCCCCCAAGTTGCTATATTAGCCCCGACTTGATTGCCGGCTTCTAACAAGAAAAAAGACTCTCCTCGACTAGCTAAATGTGCTGCCGCCGCCAAACCTACTGGACCACCACCAATAACAGCAACTGGTAATCGATTCATTTGTTGTTCTCTCTCGTTTTCAGATGAGTACGTTTTTAGTGAACAACAGCTTTGCGCTCTTAAAGGGATATTAATTGCTTGACTCATTAACAATCTCCTCATTTCTTTTAATAGTTAGTGTAAAACATTAAATCAAAAAAATTTGATTTATACTTGAAAATTTTTAACAACAGCGACCTTTATTAGTATTTTTAAAAATGCAACAAAGCTCTTCCGATAATAGACCATTAAGCTCTTTATCATTTAAATCATAATAGCTCCATGTCCCTCTTGTTTCTTTTTTAATAAGATTTGCATCCAATAAAATTTTTAGATGATAAGACAATTTGGACTGGGTCATGCCGAATATTTCGGTTAGGTCGCAAACACATGTGTCTCCACGTTGGCAAAGTTCATACATAATATGAAGTCTCTTCTGATCCGCTAATGCTTTAAACTTCTTTTCATACGTTTCAAATGACTGGAAAACAGATTCGTTGTATAAAGGTAGTTCTTTCATATCCCTCTCCTTAATCAATTTATTTTGATATATAAACTATATGCATAATTTTCCTTTTATGCAACTATTAAATCAAAAATAGTTGATATTAAATGGAAGAAATAGAAGCGTGGGCAACACCCATGCTTCTATCTAAGTCATAACAATCAAAAAGGATATTTCCGATATTCCGACTGAACAGAAACCCATTTTGCCACGGTAAATTCATCAACAATCCACGGATTACCAAAACGCCCCATTCCACTTTGTTTATTGCCACCAAATGGTACGGTAGGATTGTCATTTACGGTTTGGTCATTGATATGTGTCATTCCACTATTAATTTTTAGTGCAAGCTTATGTCCTTTTTCTAAATCTTGCGTAAAAATAGCTGAACTTAAACCATATTTAGTATCATTCGCAAACTCAATCGCTTGATCGTCGGTCTCTGCTTTTATAATCGTTGCGATTGGTGCAAATAATTCAGTTTGTGCCAAATCGCTAGCATTATCCACATCCGTAAACACGTACGGAGTTATAACATTTCCTTCTCGTTTTCCTTCTAATGCTAATGTTGCTTCAGAATTTTTGGCATCCTCTATTAATTTCATGGCCTTCTCTACTTGACTTTCATTTATTAACGGTCCTATTATCGTTTCCGAATTCAGCGGATCCCCATATGGTAATGATTTCGTTCTTTTAATAAACTTTTCTACAAATTCGTCATATACCTTTTCATGAACAATCATTCGATTGATAATCATACAAATTTGTCCTTGGTGTATAAACTTTCCAAAAATAGCTGCATCGACGGCACGGTCTACTTCTGCATCAGAAAGTACAACAAACGGATTATTCCCACCAAGTTCTAGTGCCACACGTTTCAGAAGTTTTCCGGCAACTTCACCAATATGCTTCCCAACTGGTGTAGAACCAGTAAAACTAATCAACTGCGAGTCATGTGTTGTTAACATTTCATCGCCTATTTCATCAATATCGGTCAAAATCACATTCAGCACACCCGCTGGAAGACCTGCATGTTCAAACGCTTTTGCAATAATAGAACCACCAGTCAGTCCTACTTGAACGTCCGGTTTGTGTACGACACCATTTCCTAGAGCAATTGCTGGCGCTATCGTTCGCATTGATAAATTCATTGGAAAATTAAAAGGGGAAATAGAAGCAATCACCCCTAAAGGCAGACGGTGAATATAATTTGTTTTTCCTTCAATAGGGGAGCCCTTTTCTTGTTTTTCGGAAAGCTCGTCGGGTAATTCAAAGGTTGATTCTAAATAGGTAAGCGTGAGATCGAGTTCAACATTTGCTTTTATTACACTACCACCTGTTTCACGGGAAATCATACTTACAATTGCGTCACGATTGTCTTTTAAGTATTCCGCGGCTTTTTTTAGCACTTTTCTTTTTTCTTCTGGAGAAGTTTTTCCCCATTGTTTTTGCGCTTCTTTAGCATTTTTAAATGCTGTTTGCAGTTGTTCTTTCGTCGCTAATTTTACAGTTGTGATGACGGTTTGATCATACGGATTTATAATATCGAATGTCCTACCGCTGTTGCCCTCTGTCCATTCCCCATTAATAAAACTTTTATTTAATTCTTCAAATTTTGTCACGAAAATCCTCCTTATCATGGTGATATACGTTAGGATTTCCAAAAGGAGGGTATTTATAGGCAAGAAAAAAGAGAGCCATTAAGCTCCCTGTTCATTATTACATTACCCGTTTGAACATCTTCTCCATGTCATAAATAGAGTACTGAATGATAATTGGTCTTCCATGTGGACATGTGAATGGATCCGTTGTTTGCCTTAGTTCATCTAACAGAGCGGAAATTTCATCGTCTCGTAAATGACGGTTGGCTTTTATCGAACCTTTACAACTCATCATAATCGCTGCTTCTTCACGTAACCTTTTTATATCTACTTTCCTCATATCAAGAACCTGTTCAATCATCTCTTCAATTGTTTCTTGTTCTTCGCCTGGCGGAAACCATTGTGGATGAGAGCGAACGATAAAGCTGTTATGGCCAAACTCTTCTAAAAACACGCCGACTTCCTCGAGTAACCCTCTGTTTTCCATGATTTTGATATACTCATCCGTAGAAAACTCTAATGTTAACGGGACCAAAAGCTCTTGCAGTTCCTTTTCTACACGTCCAACCTTTTCTTTGAAAAATTCATATTTGATACGTTCTTGTGCCGCATGCTGATCAATAATATACAAACCGGTTTCGTTTTGGGCAAAAATGTACGTCCCATGCATCTGCCCAATAGGGTAAAGAGGTGGTACTCGAGAAGAAATTCTCTCCTGAGCCACTTCTTCTTTTTCTACTTGAGGTTCTTCAGAAAAAATTTCATCCTGTTCCTCATCATCGAATTCGTAGCTAGGTACGTGCTGTGGTGTTTCAGTCACCATCGGCTGCTCTACCTTTGGTTCAAGTGAGGGCTCGTACAATGTTTTCATTTCTTCTTTTGGTAGTAATTCTTCTTTACGATAATTAGAGTTGGTTTCAAAAACATTTTTGGTTGTATTCGTACTCGACAAATGATCAAGGCTTAAAAACGTTTGCTCTGATTTTGGCTTTTCCTTTTTCACTGAAGTGTATCCAGATGGAATCAATTCCTTCTTTTTAAAAACCGACTTAATCGTTTCAGAAACGAGTTCATTTAATTCTTTTTCCTTACTAATTCTTACTTCCAATTTTGCTGGGTGGACATTCACATCTACAAGTATTGGGTCCATTTCAATTGAAAGAAAAACAATTGGATGTCTTCCGATTGGCAATAATGTATGATAGCCTTCTCCAATTGCTTTTGCCAATGGGTAGTTTTTTATAAAACGACCATTAATCATCGTCGAAATATAGTTTCTAGAAGCTCTGGTTACCTCCGGAAGCGAGATATAACCTGAAATCGTAAAATCAAGTGAGCTAGCTTGAAGTGGTACCATTTTTTTTGCAATTTGTACTCCATAAATGGCAGCAAGTACTTGACGAACATCGCCATTCCCATTCGTATGAAGTAGTCTTTTTCCATTATGAAGGAGTTTAATAGACACCTCTGGATGCGATAAAGCGATTCTATTTACCACATCTGTTATATTCCCTAGTTCAGTATGAATCGTCTTCATATACTTTAAACGAGCAGGTGTATTAAAAAATAAATTGGCTACGGTAATATCGGTTCCTTTTCGTGATGCACTGCTTTCTTGTGACTTTATATGTCCACCCTCAAGTTCAATAAAGGTTCCAGGTCCATTCCCTGTACTTGTTTTCATTTGAAAATGGGAAACAGATGCGATACTCGGCATTGCCTCCCCCCTAAATCCAAGCGTACGAATCCGGAATAAATCATTTTCATCCTTTATTTTACTTGTCGCATGTCGTTTAAATGCGGTTGGAACATCCTCCCTTTCAATCCCATCCCCATTGTCAATAATGCGAATCGAACTAAGTCCCGCTTCCTCCACATGTATTTCAATGACCGTACTATTTGCATCAATTGCATTTTCTACTAATTCCTTTACAACAGATGCAGGACGTTCGACTACTTCACCAGCAGCAATTTTATTGGAAAGTGCATCATCTAATTGAATTATTTTTCCCATTTTGCCACCCCTTTTAGTAAAAAATATCTAGAAGTTCCAAACCTTTTACTTCTTTAACCTTTTCTGCAAGTCATATAGATTATTAATAGCATCAAGCGGTGTCATCTCTAAAATGTCCAGTTGCTTTAATTGCTGTAATATTTTTTTCTCTTTTGGTGTAACAGGAGCAGAAGGCTTTTCCGTTTTTGTTTCCGATTGGAAGAAAGACAATTGTGCTAATTCCTCGTTAACTTCAGGTTTGTCTTCCTCTGCTTTCATTGGAACTGTTTCCGTTGTTTCTGCTTTCGATTCAAGTTTTAATAAAATTTCATTTGCTCTCTTAATAAGAGGCGTTGGCAATTGTGCCAGTTCGGCAACATGAATTCCATAACTTTTATCCGCCGCACCTTCACGAATTTTATGCAGAAACACAAGCTTGCCGTTTTGTTCCATCGCACTAACATGAACATTTTTCACTTTTGTTAACTCTTCTTCTAAGACAGTCAATTCATGATAGTGCGTAGAGAATAATGTTTTAGCACCGATATTTTCATGAATATATTCAATCATCGCTTGTGCGAGTGCCATTCCATCATAGGTAGAGGTACCTCTCCCAATTTCATCGAATAAAATTAAACTTTGCTGTGTAGCATTACTAATTGCATTTTTTGCCTCGAGCATTTCAACCATGAACGTACTTTGTCCTGAAATTAAATCATCCGCTGCACCAATTCTTGTAAAGACTTGATCAAAGATTGGGAGTGTTGCCTCGCTTGCCGGCACATAACAACCAATTTGAGCAAGAATAGAAGTTAATGCAAGCTGTCTCATATACGTACTTTTCCCTGACATATTCGGACCAGTAACAAGAAGAATCTCTCTCTCACTGTCCATATAACAATCATTCGGCACATATTCTTGGGCGTCCATCACTTTTTCGACAACAGGGTGACGACCATCTTTAATAAAAATACTTCTCTCATTACTGAATACAGGTTTCGTATAATGACGGTTTTCACTTACGGTTGCAAAACATTGTAAAACATCAATTTTACTTACTGTACGTGCTAAAGTTTGCAATCTTGGGATAAACTCTTTCACTGTTTCGCGGATGGTAGTAAATAATTCATACTCCAAATCAACGCTTTTTTCTTCCGCTTGCAGAATGAGCGATTCTTTTTCTTTTAATTCAGGAGTAATATAACGCTCCGCATTCGTCAATGTTTGCTTCCGTTCATATCTACCATCTTCTAAAAGATGCAGATTAGCTTTTGTCACTTCAATATAGTAGCCAAAAACGCGATTATATCCGACTTTTAGCGATTTGATTCCTGTTTTTTCCCGCTCTTGTTTTTCTAATTGAGCAATCCATGTCTTTCCGTTTCTGCTAGCATCACGATACTGATCGAGTTCGGCGTTGTAGCCATCGCGAATAATATTTCCTTCTTTAATCGATAGAGGAGGATTTTCCACTAAAGCTTGCTCTAAAAGGTCTGTTAACTCTTCGCATGGATCCAATTGCTGCACTAAATCAGATGCAATGGCGGTTTCCATTGATTCAAGAATATGCTTTAGTGCAGGGATTTGTCCGAGGGACCGATTTAACTGCTGCAAGTCACGTGCATTGACATTACCGAATGCGACACGCCCTGCCAATCGTTCTAAATCATACACCTCTTTTAACAACTCCCGTAAATCCTGTCTTTCAAAGAATTTTTCAAGCAACAACTCAACAAATTGCTGTCTCTTTTCAATCTCTTCTTGGTGAATCAACGGACGGTCTATCCATTGTTTTAACATTCTTCCACCCATCGCTGTCATCGTTTCATCTAATAGCCAAAGAAGCGAGCCCTTTTTCCCTTTCGAGCGGATTGTTTCTGTTAACTCCAAGTTGCGTTTTGAATAGTAATCCATTTTCATAAATTGATGAATATGATACATTTCTGCTACTTGCAGGTGATCCAAACTTCTTTTTTGCGTTCTATATAAATAGTGAAATAATCTAGCAACCGTTTCTTTTAATTTATCTTGCCCAAGAGACTCAAGAAGTCGCTCGAATTGCTCCGAAATAGAAGAATCCTTTTCAAAGGAAAGTGTTACTACTTCCCTTTCCCTTATTTTCTTCTGCTTCTCTTCTTCCATATCCGGATCAATAACTACTTCCTTTGCTCCAAGAGTAGAAAGTTCGTTTAACACATAATCAAACGTTTCGGGAATAAGCGTTACTTTTGTTTCTCCTGTAGAAAGATCAGAGTACGCAATTCCATATGTTTTATCAGGAAATACGGTAACAGATGCAATGTAATTATTTTCTTTATCTGCAAGACCTTTCCCTTCCATCACAGTTCCAGGAGTAATCAATTGAACAACTTCTCTCCGGACAACCCCTTTTGCTTGTTTCGGATCTTCCGTTTGTTCGCATATTGCCACTTTATAACCTTTTTGGATAAGCTGCTCTATATAGGTAGGAGAGGAATGATAAGGAATACCGCACATTGGAATTTTTTCATCTCCGCCGCCTTCACGACTTGTTAATGTAATTTCAAGTTCCTGCGATGCTTTCAGTGCATCTTCGAAGAACATTTCGTAAAAGTCACCTAAACGAAAAAATAAAAAGGCATCTTGATAGTCTGCCTTGATTTGTAAATATTGGATAATCATTGGAGTATATTGTGCCATGAATCTAACCAAACCTTTCCGACTAATTCTACTAATCTCAGCTTTTAATTATATCATATTTGAAACGGGACTAGCATTTACAAGATTGAGGAAATCGACAGAAGAAACTCTAGGAATGGCTAAAATGAAAAAGGAGTGGTTTAAAAAATAGGCTGTGTTCATAAAGTTAGTTTTCTATGGACAATGGACCATTTCTTTCCTCTCCAATCCACTCTATGTTTTCAACCGTTGTTAAGAATCTTTTAACAAGCAACTAAAGAATAAAACCTTCAGAGAATTGTCTCTGAAGGTTACTTGTGTATAAATTAATATTCTAAAAACTCAATGCGATTACCAAAGGGATCACTTACAAACATTCTTTCTCTATCTGTTAATCGAAAATCTTCCTTAAAGCTGATTCCATTCTTTGTTAAATGCTCTTTTAAGCTTCCTAAATTCGTAACAAGCAGAGCTGGATGAGCTTTTTTTGCAGCAATAAAATCCTCCTGTACACCAACATGAATTTCTTGCCTGCCACATTGAAACCAGCACCCCCCACCACTTTGTAAGCTCTCTGGTTTCGGAATTTCCTTTAACCCAAGAATATCAACAAAAAACTTTCTTGCTTCCTCTTCACACCCTTTTGGTGCCGCTAATTGAAAATGGTCAATACCGTTGAATGAAAATACCATATGTATCCCCCCTTTAGTTTTATTATAAAGTAGAAGGAACAGAAATAGTAATTCAAAAAGTGAAAGGGTAACGATAAGTTTCATTTTAGTTGACGTAATAATTTTTTAGTTAATAGTATGGGAAACGAAAAAGAAGCATCAAGTTTCTGATGCTCCCGGCTGAATGAAATTTTTCTAATTGACTTCTACTACATTGAAATGTATTACTATCCAATTATTGATCTAGCTTCAATTTTGCCAATGCGTCTGCAAGTGCAGTGTTGACGGGTTCGTCTTTTTGTTGTGTTTTCAAGTATTTATTTACATCTCGTTTGGACACTTTATTATTCTTTTCCTTTTTTCTGCGTTCGTTAAAGGTGGAGAGTTTTTCTTTATGTCCGCAAACACATACAAATTTTTGCCCTTCTCCTTGCCCAAACAAATTAAGTTTCTTGTGACACTTTGGACAGCGGGCATTCGTTTTTTTGCTGACATTTTTTCTGTGACCGCACTCTCTATCCTGACAAACTAGTTTCTTCCCATGTTTATTTTTAATTTCTAACATAAGATTTCCACAGTCGGGACATTTCGTTCCTGTTAAGTTATCATGAGAAAACCTTTGATTCGAGTTCTTTATTTCTTGAACAGACTTTTTCGCATAGTCTTTAATTTCTTTTATAAATACCTCTTTTTTTAGAGCACCTTTAGAAATCGCTTCAAGTTTTTGCTCCCACTCAGCAGTTAATGCTGGTGATTTCAACTCGGATGGAACTAAATTCAACAGCTGTTTTCCTTTTGACGTAATGGAAATTTCTTTTCCTCTTTGTTCAATTAAAGCTGTATTAAAAAGCTTTTCGATAATATCTGCTCGTGTAGCAACCGTTCCAAGCCCACCAGTTTCACCAATCGTTTTAAGCAGTTCTTTATTATTTTCCTGCATAAACTTTTTAGGGTTTTCCATTGCAGATAAAAGTGTCCCTTCATTAAATCGGCTTGGCGGTGTTGTTTTGCCTTCACTTCTTGTTACTGAGTGGAGTTTTATCTCGTCACCTTTTTCGATTTTTGGTAATTGGACATCCTTTTCTTCATCAAAATTATGCACATCTTTCCAACCATTTTGAATAACCCTTTTCCCGCTTGTAGTAAATGTCTCACTTCCGATTTTCCCTTCTACACTTGTTTGCTCGTATGTAAAAGGTGGGAAAAAAGCAGCCAGAAAACGTTTAACAATTAAATCATAAATTTTCCGTTCCCTGTCTGATAAAGCAGCCAAGATTGGTTGTTGTTCAGTAGGAATTATTGCATGGTGATCCGATACTTTCTGGTCATTCACATAGTTCTTCGATAAAGGTTTTGATTGCTTTAACGCGCTCATTGCATTTGCCTTATACGGACCAATTGCAACGGCATTTAGTCGATCTTTAAGTGTCCCCACAATATCCGATGACAAATGTTTAGAATCTGTCCGCGGGTATGTGACAAGTTTATGTTGCTCATACAACTTCTGCATAATCGAAAGTGTTTCTTTTGCTGAAAAGCCAAAGAATTTATGACCATCCCGCTGCAACTCCGTTAAATCATAAAGAGAAGGAGCGAATGATTTCTTCACTGTCTTGTTTACTTCTGTTACTTTTAATGTATTAGCATTTTTTATTTTACTTAAGATATTTTCAATTTCTTGCTCTGAAAAACATCTTGCATCTTTTGATTTCGGATTTCTCCAAGTAAAGGATAGTTTTTCTCCAGTTGCTTTTATTCCATAATACGTTTTCGGCTTAAATTGCTTTATTTCTTCTTCCCTCTCGGCAATCATTCCTAGTGTCGGGGTTTGCACACGGCCACATGACAATTGTGCATTATGTTTTGTTGTCAGTGCTCTCGTTGCATTAATCCCTACATACCAATCTGCCTCTGACCTTGCTTGTGCCGATGCATAAAGATTTTCGTATTTTCTCCCATCTTGTAAAGAACGAAATCCTTCTCTAATTGCTTTATCGGTTACAGAGGAAATCCACAATCTTTTTAACGGTTTCTTCACTCTTGCTTTTTCAATGATCCAACGAGCAACAAGTTCCCCTTCTCTGCCTGCATCAGTTGCGATGACAATATCGTGAACATCGTTTCGGTTCATTTGATTTTTCACTGCAGAAAACTGTTTTCCTGTTTTTCGGATAACGACCAGTTTAAGATGGGATGGAAGCATTGGTAAATCTTCTAACTTCCATGTTTTCAATTTTTCATCATACACTTCCGGGTCAGCCAATGTAACGAGATGCCCTAACGCCCAAGTGACAATATACTTATCCCCTTCAAAATAACCATTTCCTTTTTTCTTACAATTTAGAACTCTTGCTATATCTCTGCCGACAGAAGGTTTCTCTGCCAGAACCACTGTTTTTTTCATTGTAACAACCCTCTCAATTATGCTTATCAGACTTCATTTTACCATACTTATTGTACCCGTATCGATTTGTCATCCTCTTGTACCGGATTTTCATTGTCAGATCCATTTATGTGACTACAGACCACTCATATTTTTTTGCAGATTGTTTCCCTTCCATTCTCAGTCGTTTCTCCTTATTTCTGGACCGATACTTCTCTATTTTGAATCAATTATTTGTTCAAAGAATAAACTACTTTTCTATTATTCTATAATAAAAAAAACTAGGAAGAATGGTTCTTCCTAGTCAGATTTACTCTTCTTCAATTCCTTCTAAGAAATCAGGGTCTAGTTCTTCGAATTCATCATCGTCTAAGTCGCAATCCCAGTCGTCATCGTCGCATCCTTCAGGGTTCACGAGGACACATACTTTTGTTTCTCCGATAACTTCCACTAGGAATTCACGTTCTACATGGACAATGATTTTGTTTCCATTTGGTGAAATTACTGCTTCACAGCAATTAGGCTGTTGAAGTACACGAGCACAAACTTCTGAATCATCTAAGCAATCAGGGTCACGGTATTTTAGTTTGATGCAGTCTGTGTATTCCACTGTTTCCGTAACAACGGTTGTTTTTGTATTGTCACTGTGTGAATACCAAACGTTGATATCATAGCACCCATGAATTTCAACCTTCTTACCAACTTTGTGTGCTTTGTACTCGTGATTGATGATCCAGCAGCCTAATATGCTCGAAGGATTATGCGGTGGACAGATCGTATGATGAGACTGTGTGAATTTACGTCCCTTCGCTACGACCGCTTTAGTAATAATCTCTCTATATTCTGCCATTCGAGCGAACCTCCTCATTCATTTTCAATTCATCTTATGCGACAATATAGGTGTTTGTGCGAGAGTTTTTTTCCTATAAAGGATGTTCAATTTCCCGAAAAAAAACAACCGTCGAAAGTCCACATCAGCTTAACTATCCGCTTCCTTAAACTCCTCGGTTCTTTTTGTCCTTATGTCTGAACATCCCTTGCAAGTAGGATTGTTTCGAAGATAGTTCATTGTATGCTAATACCTAATGGATGTTCCGAGAACTACTATTATGGTAAGCTAAAAACAAATGCGAAAAAGACTTCTAGTCGCTGAAGAGCAAGATGTGACTTGTTCTTTTAGAACAGTAGATTTTACTGAGTTAAAATGGCTTTAATGGGGGGATAGGAAATGGAATACACAGGGTCTCGTGCTTACGAAGAAAATGCTTTTTTTGATCAGTTTATAAAAAGAAGAATGAGGAAAGAAAGCCCGAATAATTTAATTGAAAAGCCTGTATTGTTAGAGCTAATCGGAGATATTACTGGAAAAAGGATACTTGATTTAGGTTGCGGAGAAGGGATGTTCGGGGCTGAGTTACTTAATGATGGTGCAGCTTATTATCATGGTATCGATGGTTCACATAACATGCTCGAAAAAGCAAAAGAGCACTTAGCTCCATACCCACATTCAAGCTCTTCTCTTACGTGCATAGATTTAAATGATTGGACAGAAAACGCTTCTCAATATGATTTGGTCTTATCAAGAATGGTGTTTCATTATATCGAAGACTTAGAGCCGATTTTCAATAAGGTTTCTTCGACATTAAAACCAAACGGCTCATTTATTTTTAGTGTCATGCATCCTACCATCACAGCTACTTTCGATCACTTCACCGGCAAACAAAAACGGTCTCATTGGGTCGTTGATGATTATTTCTCTACAGGCAAACGCGTTGAACAGTGGATGGATCACTCCGTCGTAAAATACCATAAAACAATAGAAGATTATGTATCATTGCTTATACGCTCTGGGTTCCAATTACAAAACTTAAAAGAAGGAAAACCACGGGAAGAACTATTCGAAGATGTTTCCGAATTTAATAGAAGAAACCGAATCCCACTGATGCTTATTCTCTCCGCAACAAAAAAGTAATAGTAACGAAAAGAAGCAACCTCCGATGGTTGCTTCTTTTCATTACCTGTTAACAGCTTCCAGGTGTAGAATTCTTTACTTGCGAACCAGTTTCTCCACGTAAAAGATCTCCACCAGTGGACGTAATAATATTGTCTGTTACATTATTAGAAATAACAGATGCGACAATTTGAAGCAGATCATTTACGTCTGTTTGTGACTGCTTAAATTCCTGGACAACGGGAATTTCATCAATTTCCTTCTCCAGGTTTTCAATTTTTGCTTCAACCATTTTTAATGCTTCTGTTTTTCCGTAGTGTTGGAAGTTCACTGCTTGTTTTTGTAAGCTTTTGATACTCGCAATCATTTCACGAACTTTTTGGTTTTCATTAATTTGTGCCTCTGCACGTTTAAAGAAATCGACTTCTTCTGTTTCCGAAATCATTGTTGCAAGTTCTTCTGCTCGTTTCATAATGTCGTCTTTTGTATATTTTGTCATATCAGTTCACCTCTACCGCTTCTTCAAATTCAGTGCCGATTTGTCCTTCTTCCACGAATTCCCCAGTTAAAGACCAAGATTTTGCTTCTGTAACTTTTACTTTCACAATTTTTCCGATAGTCGTTTTCGGTGCTTTGAAGTTCACTAGTTTATTACGACGAGTATAACCAGCTAAAACGTCTGGATCCTTTTTACTCTCACCTTCTACTAACACTTCAACCGTTTGACCTTCGTATTTCTTTAATGCTGCTCCAGAAAATTCGTTTACAACCGCATTTAATCGTTGCAAACGTTCTTTCTTCACTTCCATCGGAACATTATCTTTCATCTTAGCCGCTGGTGTTCCTTCACGTGGCGAGTAAATGAATGTATAAGCAGCTTCAAAGCCTACTTCTCGATACATCGATAATGTCTCTTCAAATTGCTCTTCTGTTTCATTCGGATAACCGACAATGATATCTGTAGATAAGGCAACATCCGGCATTGCCGCTTTTATTTTGCGAACTAATTCTAAGAATTGCTCACGTGTATATTTACGTGCCATAATTTTCAATACATCTGTTGACCCAGATTGTACTGGTAAATGAATATGCTCTACAAGATTACCTTTTTTCGCAAGAACTTCAATTAAATGATCATCAAAGTCACGCGGATGGCTCGTTGTAAATCGGATACGCGGAATATCGATTTTACGTAGTTCATCCATAAGATCACCAAGACCATAATCAAGATCCTCGATATCTTTCCCATAGGCATTAACATTTTGGCCTAAAAGCGTCACTTCTTGATAGCCTTGTGCAGCTAAGTGACGAACCTCTTGAATAATTTCCTCAGGACGGCGGCTACGTTCTTTTCCGCGCGTATATGGCACAATACAGTACGTACAGAATTTATCGCATCCGTACATAATGTTTACCCATGCTTTAATATTACCACGGCGAACTTTTGGAAGGTTCTCGATAACGTCCCCTTCTTTTGACCAAACTTCTACTACCATTGCTTTTGACATATACGCTTCAGCAAGGATATTTGGTAAACGGTGAATATTATGCGTACCGAAAATCATGTCTACTTGTTGGTATGTTTTCAAGATTTTGTTTACTACCGACTCTTCTTGCGACATACAACCGCAAACACCGATTAATAAATCTGGCTTTTCACGCTTTAAGTGTTTTAAGTGGCCAAGTTCACCAAACACTTTGTTTTCTGCGTTTTCGCGAATTGCACATGTATTTAAAAGAATGACATCGGCATCTGCTGTTGAGTCTGTTGCTTCATAGCCTAGTGCCATGAAGATACCTGCCATAACTTCTGTATCATGTTCGTTCATTTGACAACCATACGTACGAATATAGAATTTCTTTCCGTCCCCTAATCCACGGAACTGATCATCAATTTTAAAATCATTATGATACTGAACCTCTTCTTTTCCACGCTTTTTTGCATCTTTCAAAGATGGTGGAATATACACACTCTGAAAATACTTACTATAATCCTTTTCGGATTTTTTGTCCGAAGGAGTAGCTGAATCTACTTGCTGCCCATGTTTACGTTGTTCTTCGTTCATGAAAAATCCCCTTTCTTACTCTCTATATTTCACGATGTAAAATCATTCATGTCATATAAAAATGAACTTCATTATTGTACAAGTAATCTTGCCATTATACTAGTATAAAGGTTTTTACTTCTGTAAACAATACACCACCTAAACTGTTAAAAAATCGATACATTTAAAAGGGGCTGACTCAAAACATCGCTTATCGCGATGATGAGTCAGCTCTTTTTTCTCTTTTTACCCTTTATATGGAAATTCCCCTTTAAAAAACACCTCTCTAGGGTGATTAGAGGGTCATTTTTTTGCTTGATTGTCCTTTAAGACTCCATTTTAGTAGATTATGGGCAACACAAATAAGCCCCCACTCTATGGTTGTTTTTTCGAGGCTTCTTACATGAAATCGTTGAAAGCGTTGGTTATGTTTTATTTGACCAAACACGGTTTCCACATCTATTTTTCTTTGGCTATAAATTTCTTTTCCTTCGGGTGAGTTTAACCGACTTTTCATCTTGTCACGCTGCTTCCGATTCTTCATCGAAACAGAGACACTTTTTGTATCTTTTCCTTTTGCACACGTTGATTGAAAAGGACATCCTTTACAGTCAACACAGCGATAGTTTCGCTTTACCGAGAAATATTCTTCTGAAACCTTCCGTTTCGATTCATGATGAAAGATTAATCGCTTTCCATTCGCACAGACAAACTCATCGAGGTCTTCATCGTATTCCATATTCTCTACCCGTTCTATCTTCGTTTTCCATGACTTCTTTTTTTCTTTTTCGAACGTGTTATAAGGAATATAAGCTGTCCGATTTTTATCCTCTAGGTAAGCGTAATTTTCTTCACTTCCATATCCCGAATCTGCGATGACGTTTTGGGGAAGTCCGATGTAGTCGGAGCGTTGTTCCAAATGAGGAATTAGACACTTGGGATCTCCAGCTCTTTGATGAAGGGAAAAGCCTGTAATAAACTGATTTTCTGTTCCTATTTGAACATTGTAACACGGCTTTAGTTGTCCATTTTTCATATGATCATCTTTGGTTCTCATAAAGGTAGCACCCTGATCTGTCTTTGAATAACTATTTCTACCTTGGGCAATGGCTCGTTGTTGTTCATATTTTTTCTTTCGAGGGAGTAGGTCTTTCTCTAATGAACGTTTCACTTTCTTTAATTCTCTGTCTTTTGGCTTTTTTTCAAGCTGCTCGTTCACTGTATTCATGGTCTCTTCAATTTGTTGAGAAGTGATTGGGTTTTGAGAAAGTTTTTCGTTCAGGTTGCTTTCCGTATCCGCCATTTCTTTTTCACGAACTTCTTCAATATCGTGAAGGATTTTACGAAATTTCTCATCCACCTTTTCTTCATAACGTTTCGTGGACTTTAACCATACCCATGTATATTTGTTGGCATTCGCTTCGATTTTTGTCCCATCTACATAGTAATCTTCCAGCTTTACCATTCCTTTATTATGAAGAAGATGGACGACAGAAAAGAATACATCATAAATAATCGACTTCATTCGTTCGGAGCGAAATCGATTAATCGTACGAAAATCTGGTTTTTGATGGTCACTTAACCACATGAAGTAAATATTTTCTTCGAGGGCTTTTTCGATTTTTCTTCCAGAGTAAATACGGTCAGCGTAGGCATAGACAAGAATTTTCAACATCATTTTAGGATGATAGCTACTTCGACCGCCACCCTTATATTGCTGAATTAGTACGGATTCACTTAGTTGTTCGACGGCTTCGTGAACAATACGGGAAAGGTGATGGGGAGGAATTTTAATCTCTAAATCTAATGGTAGAGTTAATTGGTTCATGTTATAATTAATAAAGGAAATATGATCATGTTTCATAAAAGAATCGTCCTTTCTTGGTTTAGTGTGTTGTGGTGACTTCATTATACTAAATGAAAGGCGATTCTTTTATTTTTTTGCCTTAAATGATAAAAAGAAAAGGGGCGACCCTCACAAGGTTTTTTTAAGAACCTTTTGGGTCAGCCCCTTTAGTAAATGGGCTTAGGTGCTTGTAACAGCGTCCGTTTCTTCCACATAACGTAAAGTAAGGAAAATACCTAGAAAAGGAGTTTAGTTTAAGGTGGAAAAGCAATTAAAACCGCTCTATCATCTTTCCAATCAAGATGTCATTTTTTTAAAATCGAAAATACAAGAATACGAGAAAAAGATAAAAAAATTGCAGGACAGCTATCTTTATGCTGAAAACCAATATTTAAAAAATCAGCTTCATGCAAAGGAAGAGGAACTCGACTTAGCATATGAACAGATTAGAATTAATGATCAACACGAAACAGAACTATCAAAGGAACGAAATAAACTCAATCAAAATAAGGAACATCTTGAAAAAGAATTACTTTCATTACACAAAATAATCGGTGACCGCGATGCCAGCATTCAGTTGCTCGAACGTAGAAAAAATGAAATAGAACAAAAGCTTCTTCAATCACAACTAGATACTCGCCAGTCAAAAAAAGATATCCAACTACTAAAACAAGAAAAAGAAAAAATAAACGAATTATACGAATCTCTTACCCGGGATAATAAACAACTTAACAATAAGTGGGTAAACGCTCAAAAGCGAATAGAAGCACAAAAAACAGAGATTTCCTCCAAATCGGAAAAAATCCAAGATTTAAAAATAGAAATAGAAAAAATGAGAAAACTCTATGAATCAATGCTTCAAGACAATAAACAACTTCATACTAAATTAGCAGATACCAAAAACGTGGTTATATCACAAAAAAACGAGATATCTACTAAAATGGACCAAATTCAAAACTTAAAAGTGGAAAAAGAAGCAATCAATGAATTATATGAATCGACGCTCGAAGAAAACAAACAACTTCTTAATCAATCAACAGATGATCAAAAACGAATAGAAGCACAAAAAACAGAGATTTCCAGTAAAATGGAGCAGATTGAAAATCTAAAAGCGGAAAAAGAAAAGTTGAATGAGTTATTTGAATCGACCCTTCACGAAAACAAACAGTTGCACACTAAATGGACAGATGAACGCAAACGAATTGCTGTACAAAAAGCAGAAATCTCTTCTAATTTTCAACTTATTGAAGACTTAAAGGCGGAAAAGGAAAAGGTTAAAAATCTATATGAAGCAACGCTACAAGAAGTGAAACAACTTCAGTCAAAGTCGATCAATGATCAAAAACGAATGGAATCACAAAAAACAGAAATCTCTAGTAAAGCTGCACATATTCAAGATTTAAATGATGCCCTTCACCATTCGGAAACGACAAAGAGAGAACTCTTCCAAACGTTACTATCGAAATCAGAAGAGCTCGAAAGATTAGTGACAGAAAGAGAACAGATACTGGAACGGTTTGAAGAATCAAAACAACAGTTAATAGAAGCGGAGAAAGGGAAAGCTCAATACTTTGAAGAAATCATTGAGGCATACAAAAAGCAATTTGAAGAAAACGAATGGTGGCTTACCAATCAGTTTGCAGATATCGACCGAATTACAAAAGAACAGCAAGAACGGATGGCCTCACTTGAAAATGATCAAGAAGAATCGGAAGAAAACTTTCAAGAATATAAACGATTCGTACTCTCTGGATTTCAAGAGTATGAAAATAGATTCTCCAGATTTTTAGAGAATATTAATGATTTAAAATACCAGAATCATTTATTAACTTCAAACCTTGAAGAAATAAAGGAATTTGTAAAAAAACAAAAAAGCACTGCACATACAAGAATCATTCAGAGACGAAAACAACAAAGTGCTAGCAATAGAAGAGGGAAGAAAAACCCTTGACATCATGGAACTTTTATCCAAATCAAGCAGATAGGGACTCACGTCAGATAACCTCCCTCAAGTGAAGATTAAAAAGCACATCTTCACTTGAGGGATAACATTTGCTTTTCATCTCTAACCAGACCACTTCCGCATTTCTGTTCAAAAGGAAAAAATAATTTTGTTTAGAGAGCTAAACTGGAGTTTTTGTTCTTGGAAATAGACAAAGCCGACTATCGTGATGTCGCCTTTTTCTTCAAGCGGTTCTAACGTAAATTTCACTTGTTCCATTGCCATTTCCTCTCCCGGCTTTATCGTTATTTCTTGAAGTGGCTTTACCCAATATTCACCCGTTTCATATGCTTTTTCCAACCAATCTTCTCCAATATATTGCCAACCTTGTGCTCCTTGTGATCCTTGTACAGAAAATAATTCACTCATGGTCGGAGGCAAAATTTGTCCTCCGATTTCCACATTTCCTGGAGGATTTGTTCTAATACAAACGGTTGGATTTTTTAGGTTGATATTTCCTATATTTTTAAACCAGATATCAGAAACAATTGTATAATGATTCGTATGTTGATTTTTAGAGATAGTATAATCAAAATACATATCACAGCTTTTTATTGCTTTGTTCGTTACTTCTTTCACTTCTTCTGTTATTGGCCGACGTTCCCTTTGTTTTTCTACTTTCTTCCTTTCTGTCTTCCTTTCAAGTGTATCTGCCATTAACAAGTGTTTAAAAGCATCAATAGACAAGTCTAGCATGGATACATTTTTCTTTTTCAATAAAAGACGTGTAATAACATTTGCGAGTGAGATTGGAAGGTTACTATTCCTCTCCTGTTCCCCTATGTTAATGGACAGGCTTAAAAGGGGAATGTTTGTATCTTCTTTTGTAAAAATTTCTTGACCTTTTATATGATATTGCTTTAATTCTGGATACACCTTTTCCTTCAATTCTTTCCAGTATAATCGTTTGTTTACGCCGATAAAAATCCCTTCATCTTTCCCCTGGTTATTAGACGGTTTTACAATCAGTCTTACAAACAAGTCCCCACTTAACCCTTCAAGGCTATTCTCCTCTGTTATTTCCATTTTCACTCCAACATACTGTAAGTATTTTTTTAGCTCTTCCACTAACATCGTGTCCGATTCTGTTACTTGTTCTAGATAAACAAAGACTTTTTTATTGTATAAGCTATTTGTAACGTGCAATATGCGATTATCTTTATCCCAATTTGATTCTAAGCCAAGTTCATTAAAATAAAGAATCGTAGAAGCTAACGCAGAAAAGGGTATCGTTCCGCTTGGTCTTCCATTGTAGTGGACCTGTATATTCAAAGAAATCACCCTTAATTGTTGATGGTTTCTTTTCATTATATGTAGGAATTATTCGCCTATGATAAAAACGACAGGAGCGATTAGGTTAACGCTTATTTTTCCCACTTGCCCTCGCTACTTTAAGTATAGATTCATAAACTAATAGAATAGAAGAGAATGTTCAAAAGCTAGGGAAATAAATTGCCATTCTATATCCCCTCAACTTTTTACCTCTTCTTGTTCTATACTAAAACACACACTAAAAACGCAAAGAAAGGAGAAAACAAAAAATGGTTAAACCTCATGGCGGAACGCTTGTAAACAGAATTGCGACCGACAACGAAAGAGACGTTTTATTGAAAGAAGCCAATTCCCTTCCTTCTGTCACTCTTTCCGATTGGAGTCTTTCTGACCTTGAACTTATTGCTAATGGAGCGTTCAGTCCCCTTGAAGGCTTTATGAACCAAAATGATTATTTACACGTATTAAAAGAAATGAAATTAGCGAACGGAATAGTTTGGAGTATCCCCATTACTTTACCCGTTTCAAAGCAGATAAGTAACGGTCTTGAGATTGGACAGGATATTGCGTTAAAGGGGAGTGACGACGTTATTTACGGGATCCTTACATTGGAAGAAAAATTCGAATATAACAAAGATGTGGAAGCACTTTTTATTTATAAAACATTGGATAAAAACCATCCTGGCGTAAGGAAAACGTATGAGAAGGAGGATGTTTACCTTGCAGGGCCTATTACATTACTAAATCACCCGCTAAAACAATTCAATAAATTCCAGTACGATCCTAAAAACTTAAGATCATTATTTAAGAAACGTGGTTGGAATACGATAGCAGCCTTTCAAACAAGAAATCCCATCCACCGTGCTCATGAATATTTACAAAAAACAGCTCTTGAAATGACAGATGGATTACTGATTCATCCACTTGTAGGGGAAACAAAAAAAGATGATATTCCTGCAAAGTTGCGATTTGAAAGTTACCAGGCTTTACTAGAAAAGTACTACCCAGAGGAAAGGGTTCAACTATCTGTCTACCCTGCTGCAATGCGGTATGCAGGACCAAGAGAGGCTATCTTCCATGCACTTGTGCGAAAGAATTATGGATGCACACATTTTATTGTTGGACGAGACCATGCAGGAGTAGGAGATTATTACGGAACATATGAATCACAAGAAATTTTCGAACAGTTTTCTTCAGATGAAATTGGAATTGAAATCCTTAAATTTGACCATGCATTCTACTGTAAAATTTGCGAAAATATGGCGACTGCCAAAACGTGTCCTCATTCAAGCGATGCCCACCTGCATTTAAGCGGGACAAAGGTTAGGAGCATGCTAAGAAAAGGTGAAGTCCCTCCGAAAGAGTTTTCTAGACCAGAGGTAATTGACGTATTAATAAAGGGAATGCATTCCGATGAAAAATAATCGACATTCACTACTATATTACGGGGCCAACTAATGTTTGAGTGGGAGTTTTATTTTGTTCTTTTTTCTATTGCAGCAATGATTGCTTGCCTAATATGGGAGATAAAGAGCCCAGAATTAATCATAGCTTCTACGGTTGTTCTTTTTTTATTAACAGGGATACTAACTCCAAAAGAAGCAATAAATGGGTTCTCCAATGAGGGTGTGATGACAATAGGACTTCTGTTTATTATCGCAGGAGCGGTAGAAAAGAGTAAAATCGTAGAATCCTTTTTTAATAGATTAATTAAGGGACCACCTACTACCCGACTTTTCCTATTTAAATTACTGACACCTATTACGTCTCTATCTGCATTCATGAATAATACACCCATTGTAATCACATTAACACCTATTATCAGAAAGTGGTGCGAAAAACATAACATCTCCCCTTCTAAACTATTAATCCCACTATCGTATGCAACAATATTAGGCGGAACTATTACGCTTATGGGTACATCAACCAATCTAGTTGTTCATGGATTGCTCGTTGAAAAAGGAATGAGCGGTTTTTCCTTCTTTCAATTCGCAATTATTGGAGTTCCAATAACGATCGTAGGTTTATTGTATTTAATCTTCCTAGGATACAAACTACTCCCTAATAATCAGGTAACAATCAATTCAACAATAGAAAATTTGAGAGAATATGTTTGTGAAATATTGGTTGGGAAAGAGTATGCCTTTATTGGAAAATCAGTAGAAGAGGCTAAGTTACGTAATCTCAAAGGATTGTTTTTAGTAAGTATTATTCGAGACTCAGAACATATTACACCTGTTGCAAACACAACCGTATTGAAACATGGGGATCGCTTATTATTTTCTGGAGATATATCAACTCTTTCGGAGCTTCAGCAAACGAAAGGATTAAATCTACTAACAAATCAAGGAACCTATTTTCTTTCGAAACCGCAAAATCGTTTAGTAGAGGCCGTCGTTTCTCATCACTCCTCTCTTCTTTATAAAAAATTGAAGGACACCCATTTCCGTAGTAAATTTAATGCAGCCGTGCTTGCTGTTCATCGTAAAAATCATCACATTAAAACAAAAATTGGGGAGATTGAGTTAAAGGCGGGAGATATATTATTAATGGCAGTTGGTCAAGATTTTTACAAGAATGACCACCATAAGGATTTCTATTTAATTTCACCCGTAACACCAAATACATTGGTGGATAAAAACACCAAAAGAAAAGGTTGGGTATCCCTATTCCTTCTCTTATGTATGATTACTTTAGTAACTTTAAAGGTTTTATCCATCATCACTGCGTTGGGACTTGCTGTAGTAATGCTATTTTTATTCAAAATCATTACTCCTAGCGAGGCAAGAAGATATATCCAATGGAATGTTCTCATCCTTATAGCTAGTTCATTTGGAATTGGAGTTGCTATTCTAAAAACAGGTGTTGCAACATGGGTTGCCAATTTAGTTATAGGGAATACGGCATCCTTTGGGATTTTCGCTACAATTCTGGCTATTTATTTTCTCACTAATGTGTTTACCGAAGTAATTACTAACAATGCCGCTGCTGTTATTATGTTCCCTATTGCTTATGAAATTTCCGAAAAAATGCAACTCAATCCAATACCACTAGCAGTAATAGTCGCCATTGCCGCATCAGCAAGTTTTTCTACACCAATTGGTTATCAGACAAATCTCATTGTTTATGGACCTGGCGGGTATTCCTTTAAGGACTATTTAAAAGTTGGTATCCCGTTAAACTTAATTACTATGTTCGTAACAGTAACGATCGTCTACTTCATATGGATTTACTAAAGAAAGGAGGACTATGTATGAAGGCAGAAAACATTGTTTGGCATCATGGGGAAATAACGAAGAAAGATCGACAAGTGCGAAATAAGCATAAGAGCGCTGTCCTTTGGTTTACTGGATTATCAGGATCAGGAAAATCAACACTTTCTGTAGCACTAGAAAAAGAATTATTTGACTTAGGAATCCATGTCTACAGATTGGATGGTGATAACGTCCGACATGGTTTAAATGGTAATTTAGATTTCTCAGAAAAAGATCGAAAAGAAAACATCCGTAGAGTCGGAGAAGTAGCAAAACTTTTCGTCGATGCTGGAATCTTAACACTTACCGCATTTATCTCTCCCTACAAACAGGACCGAGATTGGGTAAGGTCGATTTTACCAAACGGCGAGTTTATTGAGATTTATATGAAAGCAAGTTTGGAAGAATGCGAAAAACGTGATCCAAAAGGACTTTATAACAAAGCAAGAACCGGTGCAATCAAAGGATTTACTGGTATAGACTCTCCATATGAAGTACCTTCTTCTCCTGAAATTATCGTTGACACGGAGAAACTTTCTATAGATCAGTCTGTTGACAAAATTGTCGAGTATTTAAAGCGGAACAACTATATCACTTTAAAGAAATAAGGGAAACTGATGTAGGGTTTCCCTTTTATGCCCTACTGAAAAATCAGTAGTTTAAAAGCGAATGGAGGTGTTAACAATGCTTAATCTTGCTATTAAGTTGGCAATTTCTGCTGGAAATGCGGTAATGAAGATATATAAAACGGATTTTGACGTAGACATAAAAGAAGACAAATCACCGCTAACAACTGCCGACAAGTACTCCCATAATATAATCACTAAAGGATTATTAGCTAATTACCCAACTATTCCAATACTCAGTGAAGAAGGGAAGAACATTCCTTTTGAAGAAAGAGAAAGATGGAAAACATTTTGGCTAATTGATCCTCTTGATGGGACAAAAGAATTTATTAATAGAAACGGAGAATTCACTATAAATATTTCCTTTATAAAAGATTCCCGTCCTGTTTTAGGGGTAATTTACGCACCTAATTTAGATTTACTTTATTTTGCTGAAAAAGGAAAAGGCGCATATAAAGTAACCAGTGCAAGTACCAGTCAGAACCCAATAAGTGACGCGTCAAAGCTACCCCAAAGCAATCAGAATGAAACACTAACAGTATTAGCGAGCCGCTCCCATCTTACAGATGCGACGAAACAATTTATTACTAATCTTGAAAAAGTAAAAGGGAAATCTAAACTTATATCAGTCGGAAGCTCATTAAAGTTTTGCTATGTAGCAGAAGGATTGGCGGACATCTATCCAAGGCTTTCTCCAACAATGGAATGGGATACTGCTGCTGGACAAATGATTATAGAAGAGACAGGGGGCTTTGTCTTAACCGAAGCGGATAAAACGCATTTATTTTATAACAAGCCAAGTCTAATAAACCCGTCATTTTTGGCTTATAATGCTTCTTTTAAGGATTAACATTGGTTAGTCCTTTTTTGTTGAATTAAGTCTTTTCACATTCACTTTCTTTTTACATATTATACAAAAGTATATTCTACTAGAAAGGGAGAAGAATATGTCTAAAACTCCACCAAAGGTTTCCATTATCTTTCCTGCTAAAAACGAAGGGACAAATGTTAAGAGTACATTAGATTCCTTATTCACTGTGAAAACAAATATTGAGTTTGAAACGATTGTTATTGACGATGCTTCAACAGATGGGTGTTGTGATTTTCTTACTACTTACCAGTATCGGAATAAAGTTCAATTGATCAAAACAAATGGGATTGGTCCCGCCAATGCTAGAAATCTTGGGGCAGAACGTTCTTCTCATGATTATTTAATTTTTTGTGATGCACACCTCACTTTTGAAAATTTTTGGATTGACCGGTTGATGTTCCCAATCCTATCTAGAACCTCTGATGCAGTATGTCCAGCAATTGCCTCTATGACAGATTCAAATGTTATTGGATTTGGACAGTCCTTAACACAAAGCCTAAAGGTAAAATGGAATAACCGTAAAAAACATTTATTTGAAACAGCCGTCCTTCCCGGTGGATGTTTTGCCATTTCAAAAGCTGCATTTCAAAGTGTTGGAGGATTTGAAACTGGGTTTGCTAGCTGGGGGCATGAGGATGTAGAAATATCAATTAAACTCTGGTTATTTGGATATCGCTGCCATTGTGAACCGAATGTTACAATCCTTCATTTGTTTCGAACCTATCATCCTTATAAAGTAAATTTTGATGATATAAATTATAATAAACTGCGGATGGCATATTTACATTTTAATGATTCAAGAATTCAAAAAATTAGAGGATTATTGCACCATAGCAATGCAAAGATAATTGAATCGAAGGTATTACGAGATGGTGTATTAAAGAAAAGGCGGGAATATTTTAAGAAAAGAGTGCTAGAGGATGATGCCTATTTTTCAAAGTTTCACATTTACTTTTAACTACTCTATATGTAGGCTTATGAAGTAGTGATACTGTGGCTTTCTTATCTAGCATATAGTGTATCTACTTTATCGAATATTTAGTACCTTTGCATGTTACCTTCATAAGCTTCTTTAATTATAGTTCAAGAACTCCCCTGTAATAATTCAGTGTGTCCTCCATCGATTGTTCGAAAGGAATACTAGGAGCCCAACCTAATTCGGATATTTCACTTGTATTGACAAGAAAGGGAGTCTGGGGTTCCGCTTGAGGATCTGTTTGACATTTCACTTTAGCTTCAGAAAATACTAACAAGGTGGTCACAACTTCCATTAGCGACCGGCTGACACCGGAGCCAATTTCATATGTTTGCTGTACTTCTCCTTTATTTAACAGTACTTCATATGCTTTCACCGCATCCCTCACATCAAGAAAATCTCTTTGTGCGTGAATATTTTCAATAGGTAGTTCAGCCATTCCCCTCCTCTTCTCTATCGTGGCAATTTTTTGTGCAAATATTGAAGAGACACCAGATGACCGACCTGGGCCAACTAAATTAGACGGCTTTGCCAATAAAGCATGAATATTAAATAATCCTGCCCAGTACTGTGTCAACACGGATTGGAAATACTTTGTTATACCGTATGGATGATTTGCCTGCATCTTATTACATGGATTAAAGTCAATCATTGAGCCAACAATTAGTACTCTACAAGCGGGAACAAACTTCCGAACAGATTCTAAAAGATTCAATGTTCCTGTAACATTAACATGAAAAGAGTGAAGTGGATTTTCCCAAGATTTCTTGACATTATTCTCACCAGCCAAGTGTAATATATAATCGGGCTTAATTTTTTCTATTATTATATCTAGCTGTTTCTGCTCCATTAAATCACATTTATATATGGGGATATTATCTCCTTTTGTCTTATTACTATTTACTAAACCAATAACCTTGTAACCACTGTCCGAAAAATGTTTACATGCATGAAGGCCAGTAAAGCCTGAAGCACCCGTTATAAGGATTTTCTTCATTTTGTTTCATCTCTCATCCACGCCTTTAATTCATACAACATCTCTTCGTACCCTGGAATACCAGATGGAACGTCGTCTCTAGTATTTTTTAAACTTTTATCGTTTTGTATATGCTCATATGGCAAAATCGTTACATCTTCCTTATTAAAGATCCTTTTAAATAATTTTAATAGCTCATACTTTGAAATTTTCGTTTCATGACAGAGATGATATAACCCACTGACATTTTCTTTTATACACCGTTCTATTGCTTTAGCTAACTGAAGAGTTGTTACCCCATTCCAATACACATTACTATATCCATTAATCGTCCCTTTTTGTTTCATAAACCATAAAAATAAGCCTATGCCATCTTCTTTTAACTCTGGACCGATAATCGATGTCCGAATTGTTAGATGTGGACTTCTTTCTATTTCTCCTAATGCTTTTGTTTTCGCATAAACACTCGTTCCATCTTTTTCATCTGTTTCTACATACTCTCCCTTATTACCAGAGAATACACAATCAGTACTTATGTGAATGAGTTTAGAATGCATAGAATCTAATAGATTGGCTAAATGATAAGGAAGGAGACTATTAACAAGTAAAGCGTCTTCTACCTGTTTTTCTGCATGGTCATTCAATAATCCTACGGCATTGATCACGATATCCGGTCTATGCTTCATTATTACATCCTCTACATCTGTAAAGTTTCGGACATCTAGTGAAATACTATCTTTACTATGGGAACCTCTTCTAGTATACATAACATCAAAATCTGTCTTTTTCTTTAAATAGTTGACGATCATATGTCCTGCCATTCCATTCCCACCTAAAACCAAAACCTTCATTCTAGGAAGCCCCCATCCCTTAACATTTCTTTGATTTCGTCTTTCGAAATTAGGTTATCGCTAGAACAATAATTATCGAGATTTACCTTAGGATAGGAACTGTAAAACTCTCTAAGCCCCTTTATTTCAATTGTAGGCAGGATAACAAAATATTCATTATCATAAATAATAGTATTTTGGCTCTCAAATTCCGTTAGTAAAATTTCGTGAAGTTTCTCTCCAGGTCTTATCCCCGATTCAGCTATTTCAATATTCTGATCTGCAAATTCTTCAATTAACACATGAGCAAGATCGATAATTTTGCAAGTAGGCATTTGCATAACAAAAATCTCTCCACCATGGCTTTCGTAAGTTGCTTTAAATAATAGTTTAATAGCGTCTTTAATGGTTAAAAAGAATCTTGTCATCTCATTGTCCGTTATACCAATTTTCCCTTTATTTTTAATTTGATGTTTGAATACATGAATAACACTCCCGTTTGTTCCTAAAACGTTTCCACCTCGAACACAAACAAATTTTGTTTTATTTGTAAGCATATTAGCATTTATTATCAACTTTTCTCCCATTGCTTTTGTGCAACCATAAAAATTGGAGGGATTCGCTGCTTTATCTGTCGATATATTGATTACTTTTTCCACATCGTTTGCTATTGCTGCTTCAATAATATTTTGTGTGCCCATTACATTTGTCTTCAATGCTTCTAGAGGCTGGTGTTCGCAAACAGGAACATGCTTTAATGCGGCCAGATGAAAAACATAATCTACACCTTCACACGCTTCTACTAGTGCTTCCTTATCTCTTACATCTCCTATCACAAATTTCAACTTCGGATTATACTCAAATTTCTGCTTCATTAATACTTGACTTGTTTCATTTCTAGAGAAAATTCGCACTTCTTTTGGTCCTTTTTCTAATAGTTGTCCAACTAATTCATACCCCCACGAGCCAGTTCCACCTGTAACCAAAATAGTTTTATTAGTAAACAATATCTGAACCTCCTAAAATAATTTTAATAACTTTATCTGATACATTTAAATCAAGATATTCAGGGGGACAAACCCAATTTGCGGGACTTGATGTCATTGCTTTCACACCATCAATAATATCCTTTTCTTTTAAGCCTGAAATTAAATTACTCCCACAATCTACTGTTTCCGGTCGTTCCGTCGTTTTTCTTACGGTTACAGTCGGAATATGAAAAATACAACATTCTTCTTGAACTGTCCCGCTATCCGTCAATACACAAAATGCATTTTTTTCTAGTGTAATAAAATCAAAAAAACCAAACGGCTCATGAAATTCAATTAATGGATGTAAGGTCAATTTTTTTGTTTCTTTAAGCTTAGATCTTGTTCTAGGATGAGTACTAAATATAATCCTGTTACTATATTTTTCTGCTATTTTATTTAGAGCATTAACAATGCTTCTCAAATGTTCAGGGTTGTCTACATTCTCTGCTCTATGAATTGTTACAAGGAAATAATTCTGTTTCTTCACGTTTAACTTTTTTATAATTTCACTCCCCGATATTTGTTTTTCATAGTGCTTAATCACTTCATATATCGGGTTTCCACAGATAGCTATTCTACTAGGTGTCATTCCTTCTCGGAGCAGGTTGTTTTTACTATAATTTGTATATACTAAATTGAAGGATGAGATTGCATCAATGATTTTCCTATTCTTTTCTTCTGGTACATCTAAATCGAAACAGCGGTTTCCGGCCTCCATGTGTACAACCGGAATCATAAGCCGTTCCGCTAAAATGGAACTTAATCCACTATTCGTGTCTCCTAAAACTAGTACTTTATCTGGTTTCTCCATAAGTAAAATTTCTTCTAAGTCTGAAAATAACGTAGAAAGTTGCTTTCCAAAGGACTGTTGTTTCGTAGATAATGTATAATCCGGCATACGTATCCCAAGCTCTTTAAAAAAAACACCGTTTAATGAATGGGTAAAATTTTGCCCAGAATGAACAATGATATGCTTTTCCGCTAATTCATCTAACTTCTTTATTATTAGACTTAGTCGAATAACTTCAGGTCTTGTTCCTAGTACAGTTAATACCTTCATATTCACCTCTCCTTAATTTCCTTTCTCTTAATATGTTTATGATAAAAGGTAGCTCGTGTCCTAGACTAATCTCTTATTATTTAAAAAAGGCATTTAACTAAAGGGTTTCTCTTGTTACTCAAGTTTAATCATGGTATTACCCTTTCTCACTCAAGAGTCTATTTCATCCATTAACTAGTACTTTTAAATTGTTGAATTGCTTTTTCAAATAGGTATACACTTCTTTCCCATGTCCACTTCCTCGCTTCCTTTTCACCCTCATGTATAAGTTTGGTTCGAAGTTGTGCGTTTTCTATTAGAGTGGATACATGTGGTACTAGTTTATTTTCATACCTATAAGAAAGTAGACAGTTTTGACCATGCCGGCAATAATCCATGTTCCCCCCCGAATAGACTGTTACAAGTGCTGCTCCACACTTCATTGCTTCCAATCCAGGTAAGGAAGCTGTATCATATGTGGAGGAACTCACAAAAATATCTGTTCTATTTAAATACTCATTAAGTTGCTGATCATTTTTGGGGCTAAGCGAGTTAAATAAAGGATTAGAATGGAATTGTCGAAGAATTGGTGACGACATTTCACCTGGTGGGGTTATTAGGTTAAATGTAACGTTGGGGTATTTATGCTTTAGTGCTGTGAAAGATTCCATTAGATACTCCTGCTCTCTATGCCAAGAAAATCCTCCATCGGGTATTCGTAGTATTCCGCTTACTTCAAGATTCTTATTGATTACTCTTTTTCCTAAATTACTAAAATTTTTACTTACACCTACAGGCACTATTTCCCCTTCTATCCCATGATTTAATTGTATAAGCTGTTTTTGCCAATTCGATAGTACTATAAGATTCTTACTTGTATGATAACTTTTAAACGAAGATTCATGGTCTGGTAAAAATACTGGTTCATAACATAGGCTTAAGCGAACGTGAACTCCTTTACCAGATTGACTTGCCTGTTCACAAATACTTGTTAACGTGTAATAATTAGAAATAATTACATCACTTTTAGGAATGTCCCCTACGGTAATATTTGGACGTCTTGTCCTTTTCACATTTACTTTTAGAGGGTATTCAATAACGCCTTGTGGTGGCATTATCACCGCTACCTCATGCCCTCTTTCTGTTAGTCCATTGGCAAGTTCTACTAACATTCTTTGGGCCCCCCCTTTACAGAGGGTAATCGCTACAAACGTTATTTTCACTTGTACTCCCTTCCTTTCTCAATATACTAAATCTAAGTTTAGTTTTAGACTACAGATTTTCTAAACGTTCGAAACATTGTAGAAAAGGCTGAAATATAGCCAGGTTCCTCAGTTTTTGTTTCTCAATATGAAGTGCTATTTTCTCTGACTGCTTCAACGGCTGTCGGTTAAGAGCTGTTATCCTCATATTCTCGTTAAGCAAGGCCCCAATTTGACGTAACATACTATGAAACATTTGTTTCATTAACATAAAATTATTTGGATATTGTCCACAAAGAAGCTGGTAATTGATTAATAATTGATTGATTTGATGCAAGTTATACGGCACTGGTAGAAAAGTTAAGCCAATAATCATCTGATCAACTGTTTTATATGTTTCTTGAAATTTATAATAATTTTTTTTAGACTGATCTTCAATTACATTTGAGATAGGGTGCTCTTGATGATAACTAATTAAATATTTATCAGTGAGAAAAGTGGCTCCATTTTTATAAAGACGGTATCCCATCTCACAGTCATCCCACCCATATCCTGGATACTCCGCAAACAATCCAACTTGATCGATTGCTTTTCTAGAAGCCGATACATGCCCCGTACCAAATAGCTGCCAAGGAATGCGGTAGCCTTTAAGGTCATACCCATAGTTTGATATAATCGTATTTAAATAATATGATTCATATGGAGCAGTAAAAGAGAGTTTTCGATAATTTTCTTCGACTATATCCTTCTCACTGATTAAAGGGGTTACTTGATGTAGTTGTTTAAAAGGAGCAATTTTCTCCTGAAATTCTGAATGATTCTTAATTAGATTGGTGCAATCTCTGAATTGTGTAGGGGAAAATTCAGGAAACAAGACAGAATATACTTTTTTCATCAACATTACTCCAGTAACAACAAGGTTAGGGTATCGTTGGTGATATTGATAGTGAATAGCTAAAAAATCAGGCTGTACAATAATTTCCGCATCTAAGAAAATAATAATATTACCTGTAGCAGCTTTAATTCCAAGATTACGTGCCCTAGGTCTTCCAAGGTTTTGCTTAACCGATATAAGCTTAAAATGAAAAGAAAATGTATGGTTTTCTAATGTTTTTGTTTGATCTGTTGATCCATCATCTATCATGATGACTTCTACTTTAGAAAGGTCAAAATTTTGATTTTCAATTGAATAAAGTGTAAATAGATTTAGTGGAAATTTATTATAAGTTGGAATAATCACACTAACTTCTATATTGTTCAAAATAGTACACCTCCAATACTAAAAAATTCAAAAATTAGAAGCCACTTAAAAAGACTATCAGATAGTCCCCCCCTCTGCTATCATTCCAATATTCTAAAGGCCCTACAGACTTTTTAATAAGTTCATAATTACTAGATGCTACCTAAACCCGCCTCTCCATTTTCTTCAAGATAGATTAACCTATCCAAAATATCTTTGTATTTTTCCTGAACCACTTCTATTTCTTTTCGCTGTTCATCAGCGAAACGTTGTGACCCCATATTGCTGTGTACCCGATAATCAAGTAATGACTCATTTAGAATTTCCAAATGATATTTACAAGCTATTCTGTTCCACATATCGTAATCCTGTGTATATTTTAAGCTCTTATTAAACCCCCCTACCAATGAGAGAACTTCTTTTTTTACTAAGACTGTACTTCCATTTATGGGACAGCTTTTTTGAAGTTGCCTTAAAAAGTCTACTCTCCTTTTAATAACAAGCCCTACATTTTTATTTATTGTTTCGTTCGATTCATTTATTAAATTGTAGTTTGTATATACTAAGTCCGCTTTTGTTTTCTTCATAAACTCTACTTGCTTCTGTAGTTTATCGGGATGAAAAATATCATCCGAACTCAACCACGCAATAAGATCTCCAGAAGCAGCTTGTATTCCCACATTTAAGGCTGTTGCTGTTCCCCCATTTTCCTTATAAATGTATTGAATTCTATCCATATACGGATTTAACAAATCCTTGTTTTTAATAGATCCATCATCTACTAAAATAATTTCAAAATTCTTGTATGTCTGATCAAGGACACTTTTAACTGCTTGATCAACAAATTCACAATTGTAAAATGGGATCACAACACTTACCATAGGATTTTCCATAAAAATTCCCCATTTCAAAAAATACTAAAACAGTAGTTATTCCCTAAACAATCATTAATCCTTTTACCAATTAGTATCTTTTTCGTAGTTTAGATCAATTAATAATTGACCTGCAAATCTCTTAAATAATAATTTAAGTTCTTCATCAAATTCATCTTCCCATCCACCAATTTTCCCTTTGCGAAAGGTCGGCGAAGTTGCTGGGTTAATATTTAGGATCATTTTATTAACCATATTTGTTTTAGAATGTGAAGATAGCTTATCTTCCCAGAGAAAGTCTACAATTCTATTAATTGTTTGGATTCTACCTGCTTCCGATGAAATTATGTCCTCAAACCTTATAGATAGGACACCTTCATGACCAATCCATTCGCTAAAGCTTTTGTACCAATCGTTTACATTAGGGTTATCTATATATTTGTAATCGGTTCGATATCCACCTTCAATAAGGAATTTAATACGGTCTTTATGAGTAAAGCCTTCTTGGTGAAACGTGTTATATAATGGATGTATTTTTAGAGTAGGAATAAAATAGGAATAGGACACCACAACGTCTCTAGGGTCTCTCAATACAAATATATGTTTCATATTTAAGCTTTTAAATAATTCTTCCCATTCTTTAGAATAAAATATATGTCCATTAATAAATTCATTAGTTGAAAGAGTCTTTAATCCTTCAATCTTTTGTTCCGGTTGATAGTGAGTATGCCCCATCAGCCCTTTATCTGGGTGATGTTGCATCCCAGGTATTCCAAGTAATATCTGCTTTAATAAATGAGTCCCGCTTTTCGGAATTGAATTTAATACAAATGGTGCCAGATCATGTAACTCATCCGATTTCATATTTCCCCCACCTTACTTTTTGATAATAAAATTTTCTTTATATCCTATGTATATTTTAAATGAATGTTTGGACAACTCTCCCAGTTTTGGAATCTATTTATAAATTAATTATTTTATAGATAACCTATCTACATCTTTGCTTGTTTACTGCATAAAATAAATAGGAATTGTTTATTAAATGAAATAGAAAGGAATGAAAACACTTGAATCTGCCCCAACGGAACAAAATAAAACCATTCTTCGTTAATTCCATACCCAAAAGTGGTACACACCTAATCAGACCACTACTAGAAGGGATTCCACCACTCCAACATCATGCTTTCATATATCCTGGCAAGCTAGATCAAATTTCTGAACATCAATTAATTCTGTCTAAAATGACCAACAATCATTTTTCAAATGGACACTTTTACTACTCTAAGGAATACGAAACAATGTTAAACAACTTAAATTTAAAGCAAATATTTCTATATAGGGATCCCAGAGATATCGTAGTATCGTATGCTTATTTCTTTATGAAATTAGAAAATACTCCGACCTATCATTTTTTTGTTAAAAACAATATGGATTTTAAACAACGCTGTTTAGCATTAATAAATGGAATTGATTCGCTAAATAGGGTAAACATTGATTTATGGTATAGGTTATTTATAGATTGGAAAAATAAGAATAATATTCCTCCTATAACTTTTGAAACCCTTATAGAATCCTCACAATCGCAAAAAAAGTGCTAGAGGCAATAATCCGCTATTTAGAAATAGAAAATGATTCAAAAAGACTTAATCCTATGATAGAAAAAATGCAAAGTAACGTATCCCCTATTAAATCCCCAACTTTCCGAAAGGGACAAGCCGGAATATGGAAAAAGGAATTTGATGAGGAAATCAAAAATCACTTTAAGAATGTGGCTGGTGGTTTATTAATTGAATTAGGCTATGAAAAAGACTATGACTGGTAAATAAGTTCATGAGAAAATATCATATGGTGGCTTAGAATCTAAATGCCCCCTATCCCCCCTCCGTTAACCCCAATAACAGTTTTTGGTCCTTAAGTGTAGCTTTAGTTATTTTTCCGCTAGTGTTCTTTCTACTAATAAAAAGCAACCCCGCCAATAATAAAGTAGACGGGATTGTTTTTTATTTTCTTTTTTTCTTTCGTAAATCGAGAAAAAACAATTTTTTATATTTACTTTTTACTCTTTCTGTTTCATTTACTATTCCACCTGCATGTTTCACCGACCCCATAGAATTATGAACACGGTATAAAACCAATAGTTCATCTAAATAAAAAATACTAGTATGAAGAGTAAGTCTACACCACATCTCATAATCTTGAGCATATTTAAAACTTTCATCAAACATTCCTGCTTTTTCTATTAAATCCATATCTGCCATCACTGTACATCCATTAATTGGACAGCCAGTTAATAGCAATTTTATTAATCTACTTCTACTCATCGATCGTGAATGTATTTGATTTATCGCTTTGTTATTAGCATCAATTGTCGTAAACGCAGTATACGAAACAAGTGCACCTACTTGTTTCATAAATGCCAGCTGCCGCTCAATTTTATTTGTGACAAACATATCATCCGAACTTAACCATGCAAAATATTTCCCTGTAGCATGTCTTATCCCCGTGTTCAGGGCGGATGCTGTTCCACCATTGGCTTTTCGTATATAACGAATTCTATTTTTAAAGGGTTCTATTTTTTCCATATGTTGTGTTGAACCATCATCAACAACAATCACTTCTATATTTTTATACGTTTGATTTAGTGCACTTTTTATCGCTTGATCTACAAATGGACAATTATAAAACGGGATAATGATAGAAACTTTCATGTCACTACCTTCTTTCAGAATCATCTACATTATTATATGTAACTCCCCCCTTTCTTGGTTGTACCATCTCCCAGTTGTTGCATAATGTTAGGCATAAAAAAGAGCACTTCAATGAAGCGCTCTAAAAATTAATAATATAATATCTCCACATTTTTTACTTTTCCTTCCTTTATTTTATAACATCTTAAATCCTCTTTTTTATGACTGATAGAAATTACAAAATAAAAGGCTTCAGGATATACTGCATGCTTAATATCGTCTTCAGAGGGAACGGCTATTCCATTTGGGTGCGAGTGATAAATACCAATAAAATCTTCATTAATATCTTTCATTTTTTTTAAAGTTTTCTCTTGTTGGTTAATATCCATCGCAAAGGAAAAAGGAGTAGGTTCTATATTTTTCATAGGCCATACAGTTAAGCAACGATTCCCCCTACCTGATAGTAAGCCACAAGCTTCATTTGGAAGGCCACGTCTACACTTGTTTATCATTTTACTATACATTTTTTTTGATAAGAGAACGGTATTATCTTGCTCCACAGCCGCATCCTTTGAACTTAAACTTCGTTCTCTTTGCCGCCACTTTCTTTTGTTTGGCTGTTCCAATGGGTGTACTTTTTGACTGTTTGTAAATTTTATTTAATTCCTTTGATTGCATCTGTTTCCCCCCTTTCTAATAATCACTTTCTGCTATATCTGTTTGGGTCGAACATTGTTTTCTTCGATTCGTTCGATATTGGCATCGTACCGTATTTTTCATATTCCGGGTTAATTATATTCTCAGGTTGAGTTTTCCTCTTTTTTGTATCCGACTGCTCTTTCATCTTTTCAAGTAATTTATTTTTCTTATTTGACTGCGATTGAATTTGCTTTCTAAGGTTTTCTATCTCCCTTTCTAATTGCTCTTCTAGCTGCCTTTTTTCCTGATCCTGTTCTTGTTTCTCTGAAAGATGTTTATTTAATAAAGACACTTCCTTTTCAAGGTCCGCTTCCTTTTGTTTGTATTCCGTTATTTTTGTTTTTAATGCATTTAATTCTTCTTCGTAGTACTCTTCAATTTTTTCTAGTTCCGTATGAAGGGTACTCATTTTTTCAAGGTATTTCTGCGTTTCTTTATTCCTTTCTTCTGCTTCCTTCATGGACGCACTAACTTCCTTAAACTTGTTCGAAAAAAAATCTAAATGTTCCTCAATTGCATCAAGCTTTTTCCATATTTCAGGATTCCGTTCTTCTTCACTCTTTCCCCATAAAAAATTCCACACTTTATTCAGCCACCTTTCTTCCTTTTGTTTTTGTAAAAGCTTGCTTCTGTACATTTTTATTTCATCTATTTGCTTTTCCGTTAACAGACAGTAAGCTTCCATGTCCCAGTAAACACTTCCTGAATGGAGCAAAAATGTTTGAAATTCTAACAGAAATGAAAGAAATTCCTTTTTGTATTGTTCAAACAAAAGTAGTCTCTCCTGATGATTATTTTCATAAAAAATTGTAATCTCTGGAACTGTAGTTGAAACAAAGTCCATCTTTTGTTCACCAACAAGAAACTTTCCTTTATCTTTTTCAGAGAGTGTTTCTTTATTTGCCATTGACCTTCACCTCCGTCACGTATAACGTTGTACTATTGTATGTATCATTTGTTTCCAAGGTTAAAACGAAAGGACTAACACCAATACTTCTCCCTACTTACTGGTACTTACAAAATCTATTTATTTGTAAGTACACTAGAAGCAAAATCCTATTAAAAATTTATGTCAATGAAAAAGAAAGAGGAGTAGAGTTACTCCCCCTCCTCATCACTTAGTCATCAAAAGAATCTCCAATTAGGTCAGCGAAAGTATCACACTCATCAAATTCTACTAGGGCATCTACTACGCCACTGTCAAAGATAACGACATTCGCTGTATTTCTAAGGATCAATCGGAAACCTTCTCCTCCGTTTGCAAAGATTTGAAGTTCATAGAATAATTGTTCCGGCACACCGTCAAAGTAGCGAGTACCTTCACCAACTGCTGTTAGTGCGTCGTCTCCACAAGTTACACTGTCGATAGAAGTAGGGTTGAATGTAAAACTAAAGTCTGGTTGGAATCCTGTTGCAGTTGGAGTTGGTGTAGGACCCTCTTCTGTATCTGTGAATGAGTAAGTGAATGTACTGTCTGCCAACGAACATTCTTGGCAAATTTCTGCTCTCAAAGTAGAGAGACCTGTTACCGTATCTGCTGTTCCTCCTGTTCCAAATGTAGCTATTGTGTCTTCATTTCTTGCTAGGGCAGTTGCCTGACATTCACAGTTATCAACTGGGAATAAACCAGGGCATTGTTGAGGGAATTCTAGTAGGTCTAGGTTACAAGAAATTTTTTCTTCTGGTACTCTAATATTATTTGGACGAGGGAAACAGAATTTAGCTAAAACTTCTAGTTTAACTGGGAATTCCACTTGAACATCTTTACATAGAACAACTTTCAATGGAATCATTGGTCCAAATGGATCCGGTCCCATTAACACGCCACCTGAAGTAGCAATAACCTGAGTTGCTCGAATGTTCAAATTGTCGTTTGTAATACCTGTTGGTACGCAAAGCATAATTTCATCTGTAAATTGTGTACGAACAACAAAGGAACATTCAGCGTCTCCATCAATTAAGATAGTAACTTCTACGGGTACTGTCCAAACAATCAATACTCTTCCCGGATTCCCATTCTCAAGGATGTTTCCAGTTACACTAACATCTTCTGGATCAACTGGTGCTGTTTGAACCTCTACTCTTTGGCCAGCCGCTAACGCTGCACTCACTGCTGCACGACAGTCTTCATCAGGAATGAAATTTTTATTTTCATACTTGTTAGCAAAAAACACCCAATCATATACCTTATCGACTCTAATACATTCTGGTGCTAAGTCGTTAGGATCTAGCGGGATTGGAGAAGGCGATGGCGTTGGAGTTGGGGTCTGGGAACCCCTAATAGCTTGACGCTTCTTCACATAAATCCTTCCTTTCTTTCAAATGAATATTTTTGATACACTATATCCTATGGACGAGAATAAAAATGGTATAGAGAAATTACCTATTTTTCCAAAAAAATTTAGTAGGCTATTTAATAGTTTTTTTATTTCAAAGGCATTTGGAGACAAAATAGGCTAAAATTTGGGTTTTTGTCAGTGGAATAGTAGAAAATTATTCATAGAATAATTAGTGAAAGGAGGGTGATCATACCTTCTTGTTAACAAAATAAAACACTATAAAGGGCTTGTACAGCCTTTATATAAAAAACAATTTTACCATTACTGCCTATAGGCATTTTAAAATATATTAGTTTAGAGTTAACTAAAACGCTCACTTTCAAATGAATATTAGATGAACGGATAAAAAATTATCATTGCGCGATGATATTTAAATAGATAAAAAAACCATGTGAATACTGGGAAATTCACATGGTTTTTTGTTAGGCTCTTTTCATAAAGTTTGCTACTTTTCAACCGAAAACTACGTTTCGCCAATTGAGTTGATTGGAGCTATGGGGAAAATTGATAAGTGAAACAATAATCTACGAGAAAAGAGCCTTTTGTTACAAGCCATATTAATAGTAAGCTTCCTTTGTCTTAGCGCTACAAAATTAAATAAGCAGAGATAGCTGTAACGACATGCCCATTTTTATCGTTACAGCTGACTAACATCTTAACTTATAATGTATACTACCTGTTGTTACTAGCAATCCTCTTCATTTTAGGAGTAAAGGAAACATCTACTTGGTAAAAGTAATAAAGGCCTATTCAATGGAGTATACATCCCAAGCGGAATCCCACTTATAAGAGCACAGAACTAATAATGTGAGGGTTTACTGACCGTTAATCTGAGATAAATGGATACATTAAATCAACGATTATAAATGAAATTTATAGATGAAATACAACATGTAAAATCTATTTTATTTCATTCCCTCAATAATTTCTTTAAAAGAATTACGATTATCATCAACGATATTATTAAGTTTGTCTAACATCTGATCAAAATCTGTGTCCTTTATTTTTTCCTTCATAAAATATTGATAAAATAAAATAAAGGCATAGGCGATACCTGTGTTATCAACGTAAACAATACCATTGCCACTCTGCTTGATACTGGCGTTTCCATTTTCATTTTTAATTTCTGCCGACATCATACCTAACATTTCATCTAAGTGCTTTTTTAACGATTTCTCGACCATAGAATCTACTAATTCCTCTAATTCATGATTATTTGTAGCCATAACAGCCTCCTTATAACTCTTTTTTTTAGCTTATGTTTCATCAAACAATACAGTATAGACATTCGTATCGGTTCTGCAAACTTCATATAAAAAGGCCCTAATAATAAGGACCTTTTATTTCCTTTTATGCTTGACCATATCCTCCACCAAAAGGAAACTCTTTACTGTTTCCACTATTCTTTATCGAAGCATTACCATTTTTAGCAGATACATAAAATTTTTGTTTTGTTTCTACATCGTTTTCTTGTTCATTTTCTAAATCATTTTCTGGACTATACTTTTGATCCAGGGATTGTTTTTGTTGTTGTTGCTGAGCTTGAAGCTTTTCCGCTACAAGGACAGCAAGTCTTTCAATATCAATTAAAGAGCCATTTGATCCATATGACATTTCTATTCCTCCTTTTTTCATCATTTATTTTTTATAGAAGTTTAAATATTATGCTTGTCCCCAAAATGGAGATTCTTTGCTATTTCCACTGTTTTTAATAGAGGCATTACCATTTTTAGCAGACACATAGAATCCTTGCTTTGTTTCTACATCGTTTTCTTGTTCATTCTCTACATCGTTTTCCGGTTTGTATTCTTGATCAACGTGCTGCTTTTGCTGCTGCTGTTGGTATTGAAGTTTTTCTGCTACTAAAACAGCAAGTCTTTCAATATCAATTAAAGAACCATTCGACATCATATCCCCCCTTTTTCCTTTGATACATTAGTATATGAGAAAGTCATTATCTCGTATGGTTAAACTTACTGATACAACTGTTGAATTTTACGTTTTACTATGACTACTACCACTATTACTAATACTAGAGTTTCCATTTGTATTGGAAATTGTTAATCTTTTTAGGAGGGCATTTTTAAGTAGTTGTTTTTCTTTGTCTACATGAATGGATGGATTACTCTTTTTAGCGAAGGGCTGCTGCGGAGGGGTGCTTTCATTTATTTTCTTAGTAGGATGATTACTTAATTTATTGTGATCTTTCTCTTCTGATTGATTAATAACCTCTTTTTCTTCAAGCGAAGGCCATTCTTTAAGAATATTAAATCCTAATACGGTTGCTAAATTTATATATATTTCGTTCATTTGTTTATCTATACCAACTAAGTAGCTATTTTCTTTACAGATCTTCTTTACCTTCAGCACTAAAGTATTATTTAAAAAATACAATTCTACAATCGCTTCTTTTTCTACATTTTTTAACATTTTAATCACCTGAAAAATGTTTTTATTATACAGTATGTCTCTTTCTTAATTAAGTGAAGATTCAACGAATTGTTTATTACTAAAAAATAGTTGAGACTAGTAGAAAAGCCGAAATTTCCTAATCGGAAATTTCGGCTTTTCATTTACATAAATTCTTTTACCAGCTCATCAAATGTTTCTTCGTCAAGCTTTAATCTCTGGTTGTTTAGTGGATCTTCTGAATACCCTGCAACAAGCTCTTGATAGGAAGGCTGCTCCTTATTCTGATAAATTAGCCCCGTTACCAATCCATCTTTTTTCATTAGCATACTCATCGCTTCTTCGCGATTAGAGGAATCATACCCTTCTACATCACTAAGTTTTGTTAAATTTTCCTTAAACCAGTCGTATGTGTTGATTTTATTATACGTAACACAAGGACTGAAAACGTTAATGATAGAGAAGCCTTTATGATTAATTCCTGCTTCAATCAATGCTGTTAGTTCTTTTAAATCAGATGAAAAACTTTGCGCGACAAATGTTGCTCCTGCCGTTAATGCCATTTCCATTGGAGCAATTGCTGGCTCAATGGAACCTTCAGGCGTTGACTTTGTTTTAAATCCACTTGCAGAACGCGGGGATGTTTGCCCTTTTGTCAATCCATAAATTTGATTATCCATAACAATATAAGTAACATCTACGTTTCTACGAATAGCATGGATTGTATGTCCCATTCCAATTGCAAATCCATCACCATCGCCACCAGACGCGATAACGGTCAAATCCTTATTCGCCATTTTCAAGCCTTGAGCAATTGGTAGAGAACGGCCATGAATTCCATGGAATCCATATGAATTGATATACCCTGAAATACGACCAGAACAGCCGATACCGGAAACAACTGCTAATCCTTCTGGGTCAAGGCCAACATTTGCTGCTGCTCGTTGAATTGCGGCTTGCACGGAAAAATCCCCACATCCAGGACACCAGTTTGGCTTCACATTATTCCGAAAATCTTTGAACGTTGCCATAACCTATATCAACTCCTTACATTGTAAATGGATTTCATACGGCAAGTAAGGTGTTCCATCATACTTCGTCATGTTCTTAATTTTGTTTGCATGTCCTACATTCATTTTTATAATGTTCGCTAATTGACCTGTTGCATTATGTTCAATAACCGCAACTCGTTTTGCATTTTCAACAAGCGGACGTAACTCTTCTGCAGGAAATGGGTGAATTAATCTAACTTGAGCATGATTTACTTTCACACCATCTTCTTCTAACCGTTCCATTGCTTCTTCAATAACACCACGAGTTGAGTTAAAGCCAATTAGCAATAAGTCTGACTCTTCATGTGGAGCATTAATATGCAGCGGATTCGAGAAGTTTATTTTTTCAATTTTCCTCATCCGTTTATCCATTTGCGCCTTTCGGTTGGCCGCTGATTCAGATGGCTTTCCAGTTTCGTCATGTTCTACTCCTGTCACATGATGAATTCCATTTTTCATTCCTGGAGTTACACGCGGAGAGGCACCATCTTCTGTTACTTCATAACGTTTAAAATAATCTTTCGGTTCAAGTTCTGGAAGATCTGTTTCATCTGCTATTAGTTTTCCTCTACGAATCTCTACCTTACTATAATCTAGCGGTTCTACCGTTTGCTTGCCTAATGACAATTGCAAATCGGAAAGAATAATAACTGGACATTGGTATTCTTCCGCTAGATTGAAAGCTTCTACCGTGTCATAGAAAGCTTCTTGAACTGTACTAGGTGCAAGAACGATTTTCGGAATTTCCCCATGCGTCCCGTAAATCATTGCCATCAAATCCGATTGTTCTTGCTTTGTAGGAAGACCTGTAGACGGTCCGCCACGTTGCGTATCTACTACAACTAATGGTTGTTCCGTCATACCAGAAAGACCAATTGCTTCCATCATAAGGGAAAGACCCGGTCCTGCTGAAGCTGTAAAAGAACGGATACCTCCATAGTTAGCCCCTATGGCCATCGTAGCAGCCGCAATTTCATCTTCTGTTTGGATAACAGTTCCACCTACACTAGGTAGCTTCTTAATTAAGTACTCCATAATTTCCGATGCAGGTGTAATTGGGTAGGCCGGCATAAGTCTAACACCAGCGGCTAAAGCCCCCAGTGCAATCGCATCGTTACCAATCATGAACATGCGCTTTTTTCCATCTGCTTCTGCAAGTTGCAGACTGCCCACTTTCTCACCAAGCTCATCTTTCATCGTTTCATAGCCTTGTTTAATTGCTTCCATGTTCTTATCTACTACCGCTTGCCCTTTACGACCAAAAATTTCTTCTACTACTTCTTGAAATACTTCTGTATGTATATTTAATACCGCACAAGTTGCACCAACTGCAACCATATTTTTCATTAGAGATGTTCCTAGTTCTTTCGCAATCTCTGTAAACGGAATAATGAATAGTGAGGCATCTGTATCCTGAGGCTTTTCTGGTTTACATTTACTATCTGCAATAATTACACCTTGATTATGCAATTCTGTGTAATTTACATCAATTGTCTCTTGATCAAAAGCTACTAAAATATCTAAATCATCCGCAACCGCTCTCACTTGCTTTGTACTCACACGAATTTTGTTGTTCGTATGCCCCCCTTTAATACGCGAGGAAAAATGACGGTACCCGTATAGATAGTAACCAAGTCGGTTTAAGGCCATGGAGAATATTTCTCCTGTACTTTCTATCCCTTCACCTTGCTGACCTCCAACTTTCCACGAAAGCTGTTCCTTCATCTTTTCATTACATCCCTTCTGTGAATCTCTACTATCTTCTTTATGTAATAAGAACTAACCACTATATAACTAGAAGACTTTTAAAAATACCATCTATAAGTTTACCATTTAAACATTATATGCACTATAGAAATATAGAAAAATTCACCATAACTCCTTATCCTAATTTCTTTTAATATAAATGTCTATATTTTTTGAAAATTCCCATTTAAAAAAGCGAGATTCCTATCCCGCTTCCGCTTTTCTCTGTCTAGCTACTGCGGCTAGCTCGCTGTGAAAAAGATAATTTCCCTCTAAAGGCAAAAAGCGCCTTCACGAGGGAAATTCCTATTTTCTTCACGAGCTAAACGAGCCGCTTCCGCTTTTCTCTGTCCAGCTACTGCGGCTAGAGGCTTGAGGCATAAGTCAAGCATACCAGTAAGGCGAAAACCATGCCTTTCTGGTATGCTCGTCTTATGCTTGTCGCCTCTCTACAAGCCGCTTCCGCTTTTCTAATTAAAATGGAATTTTGTCTGTAAAGTTTTTGTATAAGAATTGATGAACTTGTGATTCTGAATAGTAATTTTGAAGGGAATTAACTAAGTTATCGTATTCTTTATAACTTGACAACCCTTTCACCGTTTGGGAAATACCATCGAAATCGGAGCCAAAGCCTACATGATGTTCTCCACCAACACCGCAAATATAGTCTAGGTGACGTAGCACATCGTTAATATCTGCTGTGCCTGCTGAATTAAGAAAATACGGGACAAACGTAATTCCGATTACCCCATCTTGTTTAATGAGTTGTTGAATTTGATCTTTCTTTAAATTTCTTGGGTGAGGGCAAAGATCATGCACATTAGAGTGTGATGCAATTGGGAAATCCGCAATCGCCATTGTATCCCAGAAAGATGCTTCACAAAGATGGGATACATCCGTCCACATGCGTTTCTCATTTAAATAGCTCACCACGTTTTCACCAAACTTTGTTAATCCAGCCGCTCGAGGTTCAAGTGCGCCATCTGCTACTGCATTAGCCCAGTTCCACGTTAAACCAACAGATCTAACTCCAAGTCGATAAAGCGTTTCAAGCTTAGTCAGATCTTCTTCAATCGCTTCTGCTCCCTCTAATGTCAGCATCGCCCCGATTTCATCCGGTTTCAAGGCTTCAATATCTGCTTTTGACGTAACCATCTTCATTTTGGGATTAGGTTCTAAAACTTTCCGGTGAAACACTTCAATCATTTCTAGGGCTGTCTGAAAACGTACGCCAGGTTTTAATTCAGAAGGCAAATAAATCGCAAATAATTGTACTTTACTATGTCCAGAAATAAGCTGAGGATATGTAATATGTAAATCACCAGCACTTTGAAATGAGTGATCCTTTGAATGATAATGCAGTTTTAAAAGTGCATCACAATGGGCATCAAATATCATAAAAATCTTCCTTTCAAGTTTTTCTTCATGTATACTAATTCGGCTTATATTCACTTTTTTCCTCTTTAAAATAGAAATAGGCTGTCCACATTTTTAAAATCTTTGGACAGCCTTGCATGTTTTTGTTACAACGGGCAGAAACGGCTTCACTTACTAATAATCAACTGTTTCCATAGGCTTTGACCGTCTCTATCACTGTCAGTAATTGCCCGACTGGTTCAACTAACCACCCGCGAAAAGGTCACCACGGGTGGAAAATTCTCTTTATCTCGGTTCTACAATTAATTTAATTGCAGTACGTTCTTCTCCATCAATTTGAATGTCCGTAAAAGCAGGAATACAAATGAGATCCACGCCACTCGGAGCAACAAAACCGCGGGCTATTGCGACGGCTTTAACAGCTTGGTTTAATGCACCAGCTCCTATAGCTTGGATTTCAGCTCCTCCTCTCTCACGAAGAACACCGGCAAGTGCACCAGCTACAGAATTGGGATTAGATTTTGCTGAAACTTTTAATATTTCCATTCCTTTTCCTCCTTGTCATTTCCCCATACCGAATGTTCACAGGTAAGAACAATCTTGGTATAAATCATTCCACTGCTACTATATTCACGAACAGAGCAAATCATTCCGGCTTGGACGAAAAAGACAAAGAGAAAAGCGGAAGCGGCTTAATCAGCTCGCGTGGAAAATAGGGATTTCTCTCAAAAGGCGCTTTTTGCCTTTAGAGAGAAATCATCTTTTTCGTAGCGAGCTAGCCGCTGAAGCTGGATAGAGAAAAGCGGAAGCGGCTTGGTTAGAGGCGACAAACATACCAGTAAGGCGTGGTTTTTGCCTTACTGGTATGTTCGTCTTATGACTCGAGCCTCTAGCCGCTAGACAAATAAAATAACAAATTATTCAGCTATAAATTGATGATCCTCGTTTATAAGAATACGTTGTATTGACTTTGCTTCACCTGTTTTATCACTTATTTCAATAAGACACCCGCTCAACACTTTCCTTCCAGTTTTCGGAACTTCAAAACGAACAGGCAAGCTTGTTTGGAACCTTTTAATAACGGACTCTTTACTCATTCCTAGCACTTCATCGTATGGGCCAGTCATACCGACATCACACATAAAAGCAGTCCCTTTCGGAAGAATACGATTATCTGCTGTCTGCACATGTGTATGCGTACCGATGACCGCGGATACCTTCCCATCTAGGAACCAACCCATCGCTTGCTTTTCACTTGTTGCTTCTGCATGGAAATCTACAAATATAATTGATGTACGTTTTTTTGCTTCCTCCACAAGCTCATCTACTACCAGAAAAGGGTCATCTAATGGAGGCATAAAGGTTCTGCCCTGTGCATTAATAATTGCTATTTCTTTCCCATGAACGGACGCAAAAACCAATCCTTTACCAGGAGTTCCTTTAGGAAAGTTTGCAGGACGTACTATTTGTTTTGTATTATCAATAAAATTAAAAATCTCTTTATTATCCCATGTATGGTTACCCATTGTTACCATATTAGCTCCGTCTTGGAGAAATTGTTTATAAATTTTCTCCGTAATCCCTCGACCTGATGCTGCATTTTCTCCATTTACAATTGTAAATGCAGGCTGATATTTTGATTTTAATTTAGGTAGGTATTCTGTTACCATCTCACGTCCTAGTGATCCGACAACATCTCCGATAAATAGTAGTTTCATGTAAATCCCTTTCTAGCTATGTATTTTAACAGGTGTTTAACCTATCACATTTTTCTTATTGTATCACAATTTCATATTTTAATGTCTCTAAAAATGCCCTTCTTGCTAGTAATCAAACTTAAAATATAGTCGATTTCAGCTGTTGAATTCCGATAAAAACTATAAAAGGATCACCCAAATTTTTTGAGCAATCCTTTTATAGTTATGGAACCAAAACTAATTTATCCTTCGTTTTTCTCTTGCAGTAATTTATGAACTTTGGCAGCATCTTTTAAAGAAGATGTTGTAACTCTCCTATTTTCCTGTAAAAACAGGCTGACGCTTTTCTTTAAATGCGGATACACCTTCTTTATGATCAGCAGATTCAACCATAAGCATTTGAGTAAGACGCTCTAATTCTAACACATCTTCCAAGCTTTTATTTAATCCTTCTTGTAAAAGATTTTTCATTTTACCGTAACTTTGAACTGGGCCTTGAGAAAGCCTTGTAGCAAAACTAATAGCTTCATCTTTTAGTTGTTCTAGTGGTACAATTCTGTTCACGATTCCCATTTGTTTTGCTTCCTCCACTTTTAATGGTTCCGCTAGGAAAAATAACTCCTTCGCTTTTTGTAGACCAATTAATCTCGGTAGGAAGTATAAACCGCCACCATCTGAAATTAACCCTACTTTTGAAAAACTTAAAACAAAAGCAGTATCTTCTGCAGCTACAATTAAGTCACATGCGAGAGCAAGATTAAATCCTGCTCCTGCAACAAATCCATGGACAACCGCTACGACCGGCTTTTCTAAACGCTGAATAGCAAGGATACATTTGTTTAGCCTTCCGATATGCTCATAAACCGCACTGCCTGTATTTTGGCCCATTGTTTTTACATCTCCGCCTGCTGAGAACGCTCTTCCCGAACCTGACAGCACAACCACTTTAACAGAATCATCATTCGCCGCATTTGTCATTTCCGTCGTAATATCTTCAATCATTTCCCCACTAAATGCATTTAAAGCCTCTGGGCGATTCAATGTTAAATATAGTACAGCACCATTCTTTTCTACTAATAAGTCTGTCATTTTTTTCTCTCCTCTCGATTTGTCTAGTTCCAACGGCTAGGGGCTGGGGGTCATTTGTGTAAATAAGCTTTAGGCCAAAGAGCACCCTCTTCTGTTTTCCCCCAGATGCTTGTCGCCCCTAAGCAAGCCGTTTCCTCTTTTCGATTTGTCTAGCACTATTTCCTCTTAACCTTCTAATTGATTAATGGATAATCCTGGTACTTCCGGTGAAAGTTTCCTTTATACTACAAGCCATCCACCATCAACTAATAAGTCACTTCCAGTCATATAAGAAGCCTCACTGGATGCTGCAAAACAAATGATATTTGCGATTTCTTCCGGCTTTCCTACTCTTTTCAATGCCGTACTTCTTTCAATTGCTTTTACAAAACGATCATTTTGTAATCCTTTCTCCGTAAGCGGTGTTTCTACAAATCCGGGTGAAACAGAATTAACCCGGATTCCGAAAGGCGCAAGTTCTAAAGATAATGCTCTTGTGAAATTGATTAATCCCGCCTTAGCAGAGCTATAATGTGGAATATGTGCCCCAGGTTTATGCCCTGAAAGAGAAGCAACATTTACAATACTTCTATCCTCTTTTAGGTTCTCATTTTTCATAAGTGGCGCAAGATGTTTTGCGATGAGAAAAACACTAGTTAAATTAACTTTTTGGACGTTCTCCCATTGTTCTAATGTTGTCTCAAATATTTTCGAGTGAACCGATGCCCCCGCATTATTCACAAGAATATCTATTTCACCAAAGTTTTTTTCTAGGTAGTTTGCAAGTTTTTCTACTTCTTCCTCTTTTGTAACATCAGTCGGAAATAGATAAGCCTCTTTCTGATATACTTCTTGAACACTTTCTTTTACAGCTATTAACTTTGCTTCGGTTCTTCCAACCAATACAACTGTAGCTCCTTCTGATGCAAAACGCATAACAGCTGCTTTTCCAATTCCGCTTCCGGCACCAGTTACAACAATTGTTTTATTTTCAAATCGCATTAGCACTCCCCCTTCACTACAACTATTTCCTTCAAAATCCTCTTGAACTACTAGCATCTAATATCTATTTAAAAGGATTAAACGAAATTACTTTTTCCTAGAAACCACTTCTTTTACCTGTAACTCACCATTTCTTAAGATTGGTACTTCTTCGAATGAACTATGTTGTGTAATAAACTCAAGTTCCCTTTCAAACCCATAGTCCATCAGCATTTTCCCGACACGGCTTTCTTGAAATAATTCCACTGTGTTCGTACGATGTGCTAAATAAAATAAATGTGCTGCCTTTGCAGAATCTGTGTAGTTCAAGTCAATTTCGTTTTTTAAGCACTCGATAAAATAGCCTGCACCATAAAAATCCTCAATACAAAACGTATCGGAAGACCCTGCACAAACAAGCAGTATGTTTTCTTCCTTCAAACTTTGAACTATATCATTTACTACTGATTCGCTATTTAACAACGAAGCAGCATAGACTCTTTTTCCAGTAGTAGCTTTCTTAATCGCGACAGTACCATTTGTAGTAGACAAGATTACGTTTCTATCCTTTGCTTCACTTTTGAATGCCGTCGGATGCGGCTCTAAAAAACCATGAATCGCCTTTCCCTCATATTCGCCAACAAGCAAGTAATCCTTTTCCTTGTTTGAGTTCGAAATTTCATAGGCTTTTTCACCATTCTCAACAGGGATTACAGACTTGGCTCCATAATGAAACAGAGTTGCTATTGTAGATGTAGCAAGCAAAATATCAAACACTACAACCACTTTATTATTTATTTTTGAAGGATCAAGTTCTTCTTTTTTTAAAATGACATGGATGTTTGTCTTCATTTTTCCCATCCTTCATGGGCTGTCGATAAGGAATGCTGTATTAACGCTTTCACAAAGTGATTCATCTGCGAAAATCGTTCATCATTTGTTTGGCCCTTATAATATCGATAATAGATTTGTTGACAAATTACAGCTAACTTAAAGTAGGCAAAGGTAATATAAAAATGAATATTAGATACATCTCTGCCAGTTTTCTTACTATATGCTTCAACAAATTCTCTTCTAGTATAAAATCCATTCATTATAGTAACTGGAGGTTTTCTAAAGTTGCTTTTTATCAGAGGGGGGTCACTATCTTCCATCCAGTAACTCATAGCAGCTCCCAAATCTGCTAATGGATCCCCTACTGTAGACATTTCCCAGTCAAATAATCCAGTTACTTTTGTTAAATCGTTAGAGAAAAGCGTATTGTTCAATTTAAAATCATAGTGAATGACTGTTGGTTCTTGCGATTCCGGAATATGCGAGGCTAACCATTTTGTTAACAGTTCCACTTCCTTAATCTCCTCTGTCTTTGAACGTTCATAACGCTGTATCCATCCATGCACTTGTCTTTCCATAAACCCCTCTGGCTTGCTTATTTTTTCAAGAAACGTGTTTTTGTAAGGAACTTTATGAAGATCAACCATCGTATCGACCATTAGTTCTGAAACACGTTTGCAATTGGCTTCTGTTGCCTCTATTTCTTCTGGGAAAGATGTGTCTAACAATACACCATGTTTTCGTTCCATAATAAAAAATGGTTTGCCTACAATAGCTTTATCCCCACAGAAAAGATATGGTTTTGGTGCTTTGGGAAAATGATGGTGCAATGCCGATAATAATTGATACTCTCTTTCCATATCATGTGCTTTAGGTGCCACTGGACCAAATGGAGGCCGGCGTAAAACGGCCTCCCACTCTCCTATTTTTATTGCATAAGTCAAGTTAGAGGCGCCTGTACCGAATTGCTTTATTTCCAGAGAACCTTTGGGCAGGTCGGGAATTTCTCTTCTAAGATATTTCTCTAAATTAGTTAAGTTTAATTCTTCCCCTTTTCGAACTGGTATAAGCTGAGACATATACAAGCCTCCTTATCTTAATATTCAGTCACTTAAAACTGTAGAATACCCCATTAATAATGCTTTCATATTGTCTGGAATCTTTTCACTTCTTTGTTTTTCAAAATCAAAATAAACAATTGCCGCTTCTCCTCGAGCAATTAATTCGCCTGTATCTTTGTCGATAACTTCATGATAGAGTGTGAAACTTTTTGTACCAACACGTGATACTGTCGTCTTAATACTTAGAAATTGCTTAAAGTATCCTTGTGAAACAAAATCACATTTTGTGGACGCTAGTATGAATTGCCATTGATTCGGACTCGTATTCGCACCAATTTCATCGAAAAATTGAATCCTTGCTTCTTCAAAATAAATAAAATAACTTGTATTATTTAAATGACCAAGAGCGTCTGTTTCCCCAAAACGGGTTTTAACATTCATCTCATGAACCACAGGAATCCCCCCTCACTAGTAATAAAATTAAGTTATCCCTTTACTCCTTCTTTCGCATACTCATAAAAGCCGCGTCCTGTTTTTCTACCTAGATCCCCCTTGTTCACTCTTTCTTCCACACATTTAGCGGGTTTATCATTTGGATCTCCTGTCTCTTCAAATCGTTGTCTCATAACAAAATTAACGACGTCAATTCCCGATAAATCCATTAATTCAAATGGGCCAATCGGATGGGATAATGCTTTTTTGCATATTAAATCAATATCTTCAAAACTCGCATAACCATTTTCATAAAGGTATACTGCTTCCCTTTGTAATGCTCCTAAAATACGGTTTGCAATAAATCCGGAAATTTCTTTATTTAGTAGCACGGCAGTACGATTGATTTTTTCACATACCTCCATCGTCAATCGGGCAGTTTCATCACTTGTCGCATCACTTTTGACGACTTCCACACAATCCATCACAAGTGGAGGGAAAAAGAAATGCATATTCACCACGTTTTCTTTACGATTTGTCACTTCAGCAATTAGTGAGTTTACGATAGTTGAGCTGTTCGAAGCAAAAATCACATTTGGATTTGCTAATTCATCAAGCTGCTTAAACAGTTCTCGCTTTACATCAAGCTTTTCCACTATCGCTTCGATAACAAAATCTGTTTCCTTTACTGCTTCTCTCAAGTCTGTTGTAAAGGTAAGACGACCAAATGCTGCTTCAATAGCCGCTTTTGTCAATTTACCTTTCCTTTCCCATCTTGACATAATGGTTTCTAATTTCTGTTTAGCATCATGTAAAGCACCCTGTGATAAGTCTTGAATAACAGTTTCATAGCCACCGATAGCACATAACATCGCAATCTGGTGCCCCATTTGTCCTGCCCCTACTACCGTAATATGTTGAATTGACTCTGTTCTCATAAAAACTCCCCTTCCTACTAACCGGATAGTATGTCATAAATATATTTCTTTAAAAAATTTTTAAAAACTCTACGATTCGTTGTGTCGATCATAGGCCTCACTCAAATAAAAACATATCCTCAAGTATGACGATTACTCTTTGCGCGAGGCTTAAGTTAATCATTGGTCCTCCTGTACTTTTCTTAATTACTACGAATTTTTCGGTCCATTCATCCCCTGAACTAATATTTCATGAAATATTTTTGATACTTGCTCATCTGTTTTTTCTCCATCGGGCTGAAACCAAAAATAACTCCAGTTCGCTATTCCTAAAATTCCAAACGTAACAATATCTGCAGGTAAATCTGATCTAAATTCGTCTGCTACGATTCCTTCCTCAACGATTGATTGAATATTCAATCTGAATTTATCTCTCTTCGAAACGATAACATCAAGGTTTTCATCACTAAGATGTCTCATTTCACGGAAAAACACTTTCGCTGTTAATCCTTCCTTTTTAATATCATGAATTAAACTGTATATAATTTGGTACAATTTCTGTTCACAGTTCAAAGATTCATCATTTATAATAGATTCTTGGTGTTGGACCAGTCGATTTATATATTGTAGATGAATATCCTTTAGTAGTTCTTCTTTGCTTTTATAGTAATAGTAGAAAGTACCTTTTGTAACTTTCAACTCATCCATTAAATCTTGAATAGATGTTTCTTTAAAGCCCTTCTCACCAAACAATTGGATGCCTGTTTCCATAATCATATCTTTCATTTTAATTTCCCTCTCAGTCTTTATCTATCTAAGATAGCTAAGTTTAGTGGGCGGGTCTCCAACAGAAAGAGGCCCCGCCACCATGGGAAAATTATATCATAGCTTCCTTATTCTGTTTTCTTTCTTATTTTTTAACTTCTTCTCTCAATGCTCGACGAAGAATTTTACCTACATTTGTTTTAGGAAGCTCTTTCCTATACTCGATTACTTTCGGAACTTTATAAGGGGATAATCGTTCCTTACAGAATGTAATGATTTCCTCCTCTTTAGCACTTTTCCCTTCCTTAAGAACAATATAAGCTTTTACCGTCTCACCTCTATAAGAGTCAGGGATTCCGATAACTACCGCCTCCTGAACTGCAGGGTGCTCATATAATACTTCCTCAATATCACGCGGATAAATATTATAACCACTTGCAATGATCATGTCTTTTTTACGGTCTACTATGGAAACATAACCTTTTTCATCCACTTTGGCGATGTCCCCTGTATATAGCCAACCGTCTCTTAATGTAGTTGCTGTTTCTTCAAGGTTGTTCCAGTAACCTTTCATTACTTGAGGACCTCTTATAATCAACTCTCCCAATTGATTTGTTTCCACTTCTTCTGTCCCTGTTGCTACATCTACCACTTTATACTCTGTCCCAGGAAATCCAATCCCTACTGTTCCCGGTTTCCGGTCAGCAAAAGGAGGATTACAATGAGTAGTAGGTGAAGCTTCTGACAAACCATATCCTTCTAAAATTTTGGAACTGGTTTTTCTTTCGAACTCTTTTAATAATTCTACCGGCATTGGGGCACTTCCACTGTTGCATGTTCTGATACTATTAATACCGTATTCTTCTGCTTTAGGATGATTCGTAAGAGCAACATACATCGTTGGAACACCCGGAAATACAGTTGGTTGTTCTGTTTTGATTGTTGACAGAACTTCCTCAATATCAAAACGAGGGAGAAGTAGAATTGTATTTCCAGCATATATGGAAAGATTCATACATGATGTCATGCCAAACACATGGAAAAATGGGATAACAGAGAGGCAAATTTCTGCTCCTGGCACGAAATCATTTTTAAAGAATTCAAAGGTTTGAATAACATTACTAACCAAATTTCGGTGGGTTAGCATCGCACCTTTTGAGCGTCCTGTAGTGCCACCTGTGTATTGTAAAACTGCTATATCATTTTTGGGATCAATGTTGACGGGAGTAAATACTGGATCTGGGTTGGAAAGAAATTGTTTAAAGCTACTATCAGGTTCTGGTGGGGAAAACTCCTGTTGTAGACTTACAGTTATAACATTTTGGATATTTGTTTTGTCTTGAACACTTTTTAGCTTTGGATAAAGCGCATCTAATAGGATAATAGACTCTGAGCCAGAATCTCTTAATAAATACTGAAGTTCTCGTTCCACTAACATTGGGTTTACTTGTGTTACGATTCCACCTGCGAGTAAAATTCCGTAATAACTAATAACGTATTGCGGACAATTCGGAAGCATGATCGCAACTCGGTCTCCTTTTTGCACCCCCTTTTTCTGTAATGCGGCCGCAAAAACGACGGCACTCTGATAAAGCTCTTGGTAGGAGAGTGTGTAGTCATAGAAACGTACTGCCTTTTTCTCTGGAAACTGTTTCGCCGAGTCTTTTAGAAAGTCTGCTAATGAGATATTAGGAATGTCTAAGTCATGCGTGTAACCTTCTGGATATTCAGCCAACCATTGATTCTTACTCATTAACTATACTCCCCCTTATACATGTAGTAGTAGGAACCTTTTCCTTACATTGCATGTGAGCCACCATCAACAACTACTACTTCTCCAGTAATAAAATCAGCTGCCCCTGATGCAAGAAAAACAGCAACACCTTTTAAATCCGATTCTCCTCCAAACCTGCGTAATGGCGTTCTTTTTAAAAAGTATTCCTTTCCATGCTCCATTACTTCCTTCGACATTTTTGTTGGAAAAAATCCTGGTGCAATTGCATTAACATTAATATTATGACGTCCCCATTTCACTGCTAAATCTTTTGTGAACGTAAGGACTGCACCTTTACTCGTGTTATAGCCGATAGTATTCATATATTCAGGGTCAGTGCCGCCAAGACCAGCAACGGATGCTATATTAATAATTTTGCCACCTTGTTGCTTTATCATCACTTTTCCGACTTCCTGACTGAAGAGAAAAGTTCCCGTAATATTTACATTTATAACCTTTTGCCAAGCTTGAAGAGGCATTTCCTCTACAGGGGCCCCCCATGTAGCTCCACTATTATTTACTAAAATATCAATACGACCATATTTTTCTACCGTTTGTTCTACCACATGTTTTACTTGATCAGGATCTGTAATATCACATGCAAAAGCGCTAGCATTTACACCTTTTTCTCTTAAACTAGCAGCAACTTCCTCACAATTTTCTAGTTTCCGAGAACATACAACGATATTTGCTACTCCAGCCTCTGAAAATCCTTCCGCCATTTGTTCCCCTAAACCTCTACCACCGCCTGTGATAATCGCTGTTTTTCCTTGTAAATTAAATAATTGATTAATATGCAATTTCTTCCCTCCCTTATAACTTTTGAAGTGTTGATTCATACTCTTTTAATTCAAGTCTAGCCAATTGCCTGCGATGAACTTCATCTGGCCCATCTGCAAGTCGTAATGTTCTTGAATTTGCCCACAATGCAGCAAGTGGAATATCGCCACTTACTCCAGCAGCACCAAAACCTTGAATAGCACGATCGATTACTTTTAATGCCATATTAGGTGCAACTACTTTTATCATAGCAATTTCCTTCTTCGCTACTTTATTTCCGACAGTGTCCATCATATATGCAGCCTTTAATGTAAGTAACCTTGCCTGCTCAATTTCAATTCTAGAGTCAGCGATCCACTCTTGAATTACCCCTTGCTGTGCTAATGCTTTTCCAAAGGCAACCCGGTTTTGAACACGCTTACATAATTCCTCAAGAGCTCGTTCCGCTGCTCCAATTAGTCGCATGCAATGATGAATTCTTCCTGGTCCAAGTCTACCTTGTGCAATTGCAAAACCTTTTCCTTCTCCCCAGATAATGTTTTCTGCAGGCACTCGAACATTGTCAAAACTAATCTCTGCATGACCGTGTGGAGCATGATCATAACCGAATACACTTAACATTCTTTCTATCTTCACTCCAGGTGTATCCAAAGGTACTAAAATCATTGATTGTTGTTCATGCTTTGGTGCATTAGGATCATTTTTCCCCATAACAATTGCTATTTTACAACGAGGATCTCCTGCACCCGATGACCACCATTTTGTACCATTAACTATATATTCATCACCATCTCTAACTATACTAGCTTGTACATTAGTCGCATCTGATGACGCTACATCCGGTTCTGTCATGGAAAAACAAGAACGAATTTCTCCATTCAATAAAGGCAACAACCACTTTCTCTTTTGCTCTTCTGTGCCGTATCGAACAAGCACTTCCATATTCCCAGTATCCGGTGCATTGCAGTTAAATACTTCCGGCGCTATCAAAGAACGTCCCATTATTTCACAAAGAGGTGCATATTCTAGGTTGGTAAGACCTGCGCCATAGTCACTTTTAGGTAAAAAAAGATTCCACAAATCCTCTTTTTTTGCCTTTTCCTTTAGCGACTCTACAATTTCAGGAACAACAGACCATCTTGAAGGCTGTGCACTTAATTGTTCCTCATACCTTTTTTCATTTGGGTAGACATGCTCATCCATAAATCGGGTTAATTGGGATCTTAACCCTTCTACTTTTTCCGAATAAGAAAAGTTCATTCTATTACCTCCTCTTTTTATTTACTAACCGGTTGGTATGTAGCACATTTACATCATAAACTCTCTGTGTGAAATTTTCAAGTAATTTTCATAAAATTCTAAATCTACAAACTAATAAAAAGACCCTTATCCCGCTTCATCTATCTTACAAAAATTCCAGACATACATAGGGCAAATCATTTTAACTTTAAAATTCTAATAGTAATGTTGTCCACAAATACCTTCCTTGTATAAAAAATGATCCTGTAAACAATTGTTTACAGGATCATTTTTTTATTTAGCATATTCTACAGCTCTTGTTTCACGGATAACCGTTACTTTTATATGACCTGGATAATCTAATTCTTCTTCAATTCGTTTACGAATATCCCTCGCTAGACGATGTGATTCTAAATCGTCAATAGCTTCTGGTCTAACCATAATACGAACTTCCCGTCCTGCTTGGATAGCAAAAGATTTTTCTACTCCTTCATAGGATTCGGAAATATCTTCTAGCTTTTCAAGACGACGGATATAGTTTTCTAACGTTTCACTTCTGGCACCTGGTCTTGCTGCTGATAGTGCATCTGCAGCAGCGACTAGAACCGATAAAATGGACGTTGGTTCTGTATCTCCATGGTGAGAGGCAATACTATTGATTACAACTGGGTGTTCCTTGTACTTAGTAGCCAATTCTACACCAATCTCAACGTGACTGCCTTCTACTTCATGGTCAATGGCCTTACCAATATCATGCAGTAAACCAGCACGACGAGCAAGTGTTTCATCTTCCCCCAATTCAGCCGCTAACAACCCGGATAAATAGGCAACTTCCATCGAATGTTTTAGTACGTTCTGACCGTAGCTTGTACGGTATTTTAATCGTCCTAATATTTTTATTAAATCCGGATGGAGCCCGTGAACTCCCACTTCAAATGTAGTTTGTTCACCAATTTCACGAATATGTTCATCTACTTCACGGCGGGATTTATCCACCATTTCTTCAATACGTGCAGGATGAATACGTCCGTCCTGAACTAACTTTTCTAATGCAATTCGAGCCGTTTCTCGTCGAATTGGATCAAAACCAGATAAAATAACTGCCTCTGGTGTATCATCAATGATAAGATCTATTCCTGTTAACGTCTCTAAAGTACGGATATTACGCCCTTCTCGCCCAATGATACGCCCTTTCATTTCATCATTTGGCAGATTGACAACTGAGACTGTTGTTTCAGCAACATGTTCCGCTGCACAACGTTGAATTGCAAGAGAAAGAATATCTTTTGCTTTCTTATCCGCATCTTCTTTTGCACGTGTTTCGTGCTCTCTCACCATCAACGCAATATCATGGGAAAGCTCGTTTTCAACGCGTTCAAGAATGATTGTTTTCGCTTCATCACGAGTTAGGCCCGAGACTCGTTCAAGTTCAGATTGCTGTTTTTGTACCATCTCGTCCACTTTGCTTTCCATCTCTTCAATATGTTGTTGTCTTTCGTTGAGAGTATCCTCTTTTCTTTCAAGTAAAGATTCACGTTTATTAAGCGATTCATCTTTTCGATCGAGGTTCTCTTCTTTTTGCATTAAACGGTTTTCTTGTTTTTGCAATTCATTCCTTCGTTCACGTAAGTCATTTTCCATATCAGTACGAAGCTTATGATTTTCGTCCTTCGCTTCTAACAGTGCTTCCTTCTTCAGAGCATCCGCCTGGCGCTTAGCATCTTCTAATATCTGCTCTGCAGAACCTTTAGCACCTGCAATTTTTGCCTCAGCTATGGACTTACGAATAAAGTATCCAACAACTACACCGACGATTAGGCCAAGCAAAATGAAGATGATTGTAATGGGTTCCATCATTTCACCTCCTCTTGCTATGAACTTTCAAAATGTCTTTTTACATGTCGGCTTGTACATTGTTCCGTAAGAATTCAATATACAGCGCGCTAGGCTTTCAAATATTTCATTCGAAAAAATTTGTAAAATATACATGTTAATTTTAAATCTCTGAAAATTCATTGTCAAGGGGTTGGGCATGATAAGACTGGATTTCTCTGTGTTTTCTAGTGGAAAATTCACATTCGACAGAATATGACACCGACAAAAAAAGAGAGAAACAAACTTATATAGTAAGATTTGTTTCTCTCTTAATAGATTAGTCTTCTAATAAACTCTTTTCTCCGTCGTCGCTTGTTTCAGCACGACCAGTATCAAGTCCGTAATGTTCACGGATTTTATACATAATCTCTGAACGTACTTCTGGATTTTCTTTTAAGAATTGCTTCGCATTTTCACGTCCCTGACCAAGACGTTCTTCATTGTAAGAATACCACGCACCGCTTTTCTGAACGATATCTAGCTCAGAACCTAGGTCGACAATTTCTCCTTCTTTCGAAATTCCTTGTCCGTACATAATATCTACTTCCGCTACACGGAATGGCGGAGCAACTTTATTCTTAACAACCTTAATTTTCGTTTTATTACCGACGATATCATTACCTTGCTTCAATGCTTCGGCACGGCGTACTTCTAAACGGACTGACGAGTAAAACTTCAATGCGCGCCCGCCTGGAGTCGTTTCAGGATTTCCAAACATAACCCCAACTTTCTCACGAATCTGGTTGATAAAGATAGCAATTGTTTTTGATTTATTAATAGCACCTGATAATTTACGCAGTGCTTGTGACATCAAGCGCGCTTGAAGACCTACGTGAGCATCTCCCATTTCGCCTTCAATCTCAGCCTTTGGTACAAGTGCAGCTACGGAGTCAACAACAATAGCATCTACTGCACCGCTTCGTACAAGAGCTTCAGCAATTTCGAGTGCCTGCTCACCTGTATCTGGTTGTGAAAGTAATAACTCATCTATGTTAACACCAAGTTTTTGAGCATATTCAGGATCGAGCGCATGTTCAGCATCGATAAAGGCTGCTTGACCACCTTGAGCTTGTACTTCTGCAATGGCATGAAGTGCTACAGTCGTTTTACCGGATGATTCAGGACCATACACTTCAATAATTCTTCCACGTGGGTAGCCTCCAACTCCAAGAGCTGCATCTAATGCTAAAGATCCACTTGGGACTGTTACAACGTTTCTATCCGTTTTTTCACCAAGCTTCATAACGGATCCTTTTCCGAATTGTTTTTCAATTTGTTTAAGAGCCATATCTAAGGCTGCTTTACGATCGCTCACTAATATTTCCTCCTTCAAAATAGAAATAAGGACAAACTAATATCTTGTCTCATATCCAACCTATCTATACTATAAACGTTTTTATTATAGAAAACAAGCAAATAATCGAACGTTCATTCGGTTTTTTTACACTCAGTTTCTTCCCGATTTGCATTTTTCTTCTAGGAGAAAAATAATAAATTCAAGGAGCTTTTTTCTAAATAAGCAATTTCTAGTAGTTATCTGAATTTTATATTCACAAACAAAAAACTCCCTCGTAAAAAGGGAGCTTTTTGAAGCAATTTACTTGCTAAGTTCTTTAATAAGATAGAACCAGCCATATTTTACCGCTCTATTTCTATTCGCATTTCTGCCTCCAGCTAAGTTTAATTGGAAGGCCTTTGTTTTTTGATTAGCTCTTGAGATTCCAATCCATACGGTACCAGCTGGTTTACCATTGGCAGGACCAGGACCAGCCACTCCAGTAAAACTAATTCCTATATCAGTAGAGAACATTTTACGGACATTATCTGCAAGCTCTAACGCACATTCTTCACTTACTGCTGTATATTTTTGCAAAGTAGTTTCCTTTACAGATAGAATATTTTGTTTTATCTCATCTTGATAACAAACTACTCCTCCACTTAACACCGAGCTTGCGCCTGAAAAAGCAGTAATTTGAGATTGGAATAACCCTCCAGTCAAACTCTCAGCACTGGAAATAGTTACGCCCTGCTCTTTTAATAAACGAAAGCCAACTTCCATTAACGATGTATCATCATACCCATAGAAATATTCGCCAACAATATTTTTAATTTCTTCTTCAACCTTGTCTAACATCTCATTTGCAATTGCTTTCGAATCATGCTTTGCGGTAAGCCTTAATGTAACCTCCCCATCCGAAGCGAGGGGTGCTACCGTTGGGTTCGATTGTGCATCAATAATATGCATTATTTCTGTTTCAAGCTGCGCTTCCCCAATCCCAAAAAATCTTAACACTCTCGAATGAATCGTTTCTGTTTTCTTTAACGATTTTAACAGTGCAGCACAACCATACTTACGAAACATTGGTTCCATTTCAAAAGGAGGTCCAGGAAGTAGCATATAATAGTTATTTTCTGTTTTAAGGAACATTCCAGGAGCCATCCCATATTCATTTTTTAAAACGGTAGAGGATTCCAATACAAGTGCCTGTTTTTCGTTATTAGCAGTCATGACCCTATTTGTTTTACTAAAATATTCTTTAATGGAAACAAGAGCTTCATTATCTAAAACAAGGTTTCTATTTAACTTTTTAGCAATTGTTTCTTTTGTTAAATCATCTTTTGTCGGACCAAGCCCGCCTGTAAATATAATTAAATCCGCTCTTTTCTCTGCTATGGAGATCGCTTCTTCCAGCCGGGAATTATTATCTCCCACTACAGTATGAAAAAAGACATTCACACCTATTTCGGCTAATTGTTCTGATATAAATTTTGCATTTGTATTAACAATTTGTCCAAGTAAAAGTTCTGAGCCCACGGCAATAATTTCTGCGTTCATTTTCTTTCCCCCATTTCTTCTAAAAAGAAAAGCTAACCCATAGATAATGTTCACTTTTGGGTCAGCTTTTACTAATAGTATACAATTTTCATATCCTACTTGGAATTTATAAATACTTTACGACCTTTATAGAAGTAATCCCAACCTGACCATATAGTAAAAATCATTGCTATCCACAACGCAATAGTAGCAAATGGGAATGAGATCGCTTCAAAAATTATATTGTGTAAAAGCAATGCAGAAATAGCCACAATTTGCGCCCATGTTTTCACCTTACCAAGCATATTGGCTGCAACTACTTCCCCTTCTCCCGCTAATACAAGGCGAAGACCTGTTACAGCAAACTCTCTGCTGATAATGATGATAACAATCCACGAAGGAGCTAAGCCCAACTCAACGAGCACAATAAGAGCTGCTGAAACTAATAACTTGTCCGCAAGCGGATCTAAAAACTTCCCAAGATTTGTAACAAGATCCAGTTTTCGAGCATAATAGCCATCAATCCAATCCGTTGTAGAGGCAATTATAAAAATTAGTCCCCCTACAAAGTGTTGTATAGGCATCGCCGCTCCAAGAAACGTCATGTCTCCCCAGTTAAAAGGAACGAGCATAATAATTAAAAAGATTGGAATTAAAAAAATCCTTGATACTGTAATTTTATTAGGTAAATTCACCTTACAACCTCCAATAATCCAATCCGAACAATAAACATTATTATTGTTCGGATGATGGTGCATATTCAATAACAATGTCTTGGCGTACAAATTCTGTTGCAGATATCTGATATTCTAGTAGTTGTTCATTTACTTTAATATCTGTGTTCGCAGCATTGCCTACGATAATATAAGCTAAGCTATCATCCGAGAGATCCGCCGTCTGTTTTTGTCCATCTTTCAATAAACCAGCAAAAAGTTTCTCATCTTTCGAATTATATATCTCAACCCAAGTGTCTCCTTTAGCGGAAATGTCGAGTTGAAATTCATTCGCATTCTTTAATTCATAAGTAGTCTTTTTACCAGCTGTTTCGACTGACTGCAGTGATTGCTCAGAAGCTTTTTCCTCTTTCTCTTTCTCGTCATCTTCTTTCGCTTCACTATTTTCATCTTTCATATCTTCTGTTGATTTTTCTTCTTCCTTTTTCTCTTGTTCCTCTTTAGCAGTCTCTTCCTCTGCCTTAGAAGCCTGCTCTTTATTTTCATCAATTGTTACTTCCTGCTCCGTTCCGTTGTTACTACCTTCATTATTATCAGCACCTACTTTATTTTGAACAAAGTACCATACAAACACCAAGGCACCAATAACAAATAAAATAACAAGCAACATCGGAACAAAGTTTAAAACTTTTGAAGAGTTTTCGGACACAGTCTTTCTTGTTTGAACACGTGAAAGCTGCTCTGGTAATTCTTCATTAATAGTCGTAGGGATTTCCTCTTGATATTCTTCAAATATTTCTTCAGTGGGAAGATCCACTGCCTCACAATACTGTTTTATAAATGCTCTTACATAAAATTTACCCGGCATCATATCATAATTACCTTCTTCAATGCCGACTAAATAACGTTTTTGAATCTTTGTAACTCTTTGCAAATCATCTAGGCTATACCCTTTCGCTTCACGAGCATCTTTTAAACGATTTCCTAGTTCAGTCAATGATTAACACCTGCCAATATTAAAAATCAAAGCCTCCAAAATCAGAATTTTGGAAAAGGTTGTTGTTTTCAACAAGTTCATATGTAATTTCTTCATCAGGATTATTTCTAAGTTCGATAATATAATCGAAATCATTTAAGGTGTATTCAGAGTTTTGTACAAATACATCAGGGTGTTCGATTACCTTAACCGCAGAAAGTCTCATTATTTCCCTAACTAACTGCCAATGTCTTTCACTAGCACGACGCGTCGACACAATCCCATCAATAATAAAGATGTTTTCCGCGGAATATTCATCTTCAATTAGCTTGCTTCTTATTGTTTGTTTTAACAAAGTAGAAGAAACAAACAGCCACTTTTTGTTGGCACAGACACTTGAAGCAACCACTGATTCTGTTTTCCCTACCCTAGGCATTCCACGAATACCAACAAGCTTATGTCCTTCCTGTTTAAAAAGTTCTGCCATAAAGTCAACAAGCAGACCCAATTCATCACGAACGAAACGGAAAGTTTTTTTATCATCTGCATCTCGCTGAATGTAGCGACCATGTCGAACAGCTAAACGGTCTCTTAATTTTGGTTCTCTAAGCTTTGTTATGTTTATCGTATCCATTGTTTGCAATATAGATTCAAGTCTTATTATTTGTTCATCATTATTAGCAAGAAGAAGCATCCCTCGTCTACCCTGATTGACCCCATTAATTGTTACAATGTTGATAGACAACATTCCTAATAAAGAAGAAATGTCACCTAACAGACCAGGACGGTTTTTTTGAATTTCATATTCTAAATACCATTCTGTGCGATCCATAGGTTCCCTCCTAAAACTTCTTATATTACTTATTCTAAAAAATGAATTTAGTTGTCTCCTTCATTGAAACGTCTAGATATTATAATATATGATTTCTACACAATAGAAAAGGAAAACCTACAGAATTATGTATAAAATTTATTTTTTGACTAACTATTCAATTTAAATTGTATTATTTAGAATTATCTATTTTTACTGTTGATAATAATGAAAGATAAATGTACATTTTTGTATAAAAAAAGAGAGGAATGACTCCCCTCTTTATTTTGTACCGTTATTTTTCACAAGCTTTACCATCATGTTAGCGATAGAATGTTGTTCTTCAGGAGAAGCAACGGACCATAAGTCTGCAAGAACTCTTTCTTGCTCATTTTTTGGTTCTACTTGCTCTGACAAGTATCCACCGATTTGGTAAGCTAAGTCGGAAACTACATTGTTATCCATTCCCTCTTGACTAGCATGATTTAAACGATCACCTAAAAAGTTTTTCCAATCTTCCCAGTTATCAAGTACAGACATGTTTGTTACCTCCTTAATTGAAATACAATGTTAGTTTGTATCGTAAAGGTAAAAATATTCGTTACGTAAAAATTAAATTTTTGTCAATCTATCATGTCCTAGACAATAGGATATAAAAGCCTTTTCAGGAGGGTATATAAAGAAAGACAACTCACTACACTAAGTTGCATACACTTTTGCAACCTCTATTATGTATACCAGCCACCATTAACAGCTAATACTTGCCCTGTTATATAAGACGCTTCGTCGGAGAGCAAAAAACGGATAGCTGAAGCAATTTCTTCACTATTTGCAAGTCTCCCCATTGGTATATCTTCTTTCACATCTTCTAACTCCTCTTCCGTAAAACTATTTAACATACCTGTGTTAACAGCCCCTGGTGCAATTGCATTAATTCTTACTCCATTTCTTGCGATCTCTTTACTGAAGGATTTGACAAAAGATAATTGTGCCCCTTTCACTGTAGAGTATAATACTTCACATGCCGCACCGGTTTGTCCCCAGATACTGCTTACAATCACTATTTTCCCTCGTGCACGTATTAATTTTTCTAATAACTTTTGGATAATAATCATTGGACTCTTGACATGTATATTCCATAGGTCGTCCATATCACTCTCTGAATGATCTTGAAATAATCCCCATTTTGAAACGCCACTAGCATGAACTACTGCATCAATTCCAAATATAGATTCTGTGAGTTGATTTGCCCCCGCTGCACCTGTTAAATCTGCCTGTATTGGAATGACTTCAACAGGATAGTTTGAGAGTTCTTTTACAAGATCATCCATTTCTTTCTTATTTATATAATAATGAAGATATAAATTCCATCCGTTTCTTGCTAAAAGCTCTGCAGTTTTTCTACCGATACCTCCAGAAGCACCGGTAATCAATGCGAATTTCGCCAATTTTATCACCTCTATTTTTGTACAAAAAACAGAGGCTGACTTATCATGCCTTGCTCCCTCCCTTTAACCGCTTATTAGTACTCGTACAATAAAGTACATCATCAGTCAGAGAGGTGCACCGCACTTTTTAGTCAACCCCTAATGGTAACTATCATGAAGATTTCGGAACAACTTGACAAACCGTTAGTCGTTTTTGATCAATGATTCTGTCTGCCACACCTTGAATATCAGAGAAAGTTAATGTTTCCAAGGTTGGAACGACTTCAAATAAATCCATGTCATTAAATGCATACCGAGTAAATTGATTTGCAATAAACTCAGGAGAATTAATAGCTCGTAGAAATGAGCCAATTTTTTTCTTCTTTGCTCTTTCTAGTCCTTCTTCTGTAAATAACTCACCATTCTTCGCCTTCAAAAGTATCTCTTCTACTCTTGCAGCTAGTTCATCTGGTTTTTCTGTGTCACCGCCGATGGAAGCAAACCCAAAACCTTTTTCTTGCGTATAATCATAACTAAATGTTTCATCAATAAGACCTTCGTTATACATATCAAAATAGTGTTTGGAACTTTTTCCGAATAATAAATCTAATAATACGTTCATAGATAGCTCTTGTTTTAACATTTCACTTCCTTGTTGATGAGGATCAGGAGCTTTTAACCCCACCAAACATTTTGGTGATTGAACGTTCATTTTTAATACTTGTTTCTTCTCTGCTACTTCTTCCGGCTCATCTTCAAATTTCCGCTCAATTTCTGGCATTTTTTCATAATCTTTGCTGTCTTGATTTGTTCTTACTTGATCCATTACTTTTTCTGGCTCAACCGCACCAACAATGAATAATACCATATTACTTGGGTGATAGAACGTATGGTAACATTGATAAAGCATGTCTTTTGTAATAGGTGTGATTGATTCGATTGTGCCAGCAATGTCGATTTTCACTGGGTGATTTTTATACATATTTTGTATGACACCAAAATATAATCTCCAGTCTGGATTATCATCGTACATTGTAATTTCTTGTCCGATAATTCCTTTTTCCTTCTCTACTGTTTTTTCCGTAAAATATGGAGCCTGCACAAAATCAATTAGTGTTTCCAAGTTCTTTTCTACATCAGAGGTGCTAGAAAATAAATAAGCTGTACGGGTAAAAGATGTAAATGCGTTCGCAGATGCACCTTGTCGACTGAATTGCTGGAATACATCCTCATGTTCTTTTTCAAATAATTTATGTTCTAAAAAGTGGGCAATTCCGTCCGGGACTTTGACAAAGTCCTTTTCCCCTACTGGGACAAAGTGATTATCAATCGAACCATACTTTGTCGTGAACGTAGCGTACGTTTTGTTAAATCCTTTTTTGGGAAGTATATACACATCTAATCCGTTAGACATTTTTTCATAATATAAGTCTTCTTGTAGCTGCTCGAAGGAAATCTTCTTCATTGTCTATCCCTCCATTCCTGTCAAAAAATAAATCGTATCTGTTTCAACTTTTTGGGCGACTTTCACAATTTCATCTTTAGAAATAGTTTCAATGCTATTTAGCCATTGTGCTAAGTCAATTGTTTGACCGGATATAGCATTATGATATAACACTTCGATTAACCCTCTTGATGTATCAACCGTTTCAAGAAGTTGATTACGGATAACCGCTTTTGTTTGTTCTATTTCTGCATCAGAAAAGTCACCATTTTTCATCGCTTGCAACTGCTCTTTAATGATTGTGACTGCTTGTTCAAAATTTTTAAAATCTATTCCGGACATTACCATCATTAACCCTTTATGACTTTCGAGTCTGCTCGCTGCATAGTAAGCTAGGCTTGCTTTTTCCCGTACATTAATGAAAAGTTTAGAATGAGAAAAACCACCAAAAATACCATTAAAAACTTGGAGAGCAAAATAATCTTCATCACCATAAACCGTGTTTGTACGGTAACCTATATTAAGTTTTCCTTGCTTTACATCTTGTTTTTCAATCACTTCATTCTCTTTATTAACAGAAGAATTGGATTTTTCAGCTGTTCGTGCTGTCCTTTCATTTAAAACGAAGTGCTGGTCACAAAATGCTTCCACTTCCGAAACATCTACATCACCAATGACGTATAAATCAAATTGGTCTTCATTAATAGCCTTTTTATAAAACTGATATAATTCTTTAGAGCTTATTTCATCTACTTTATCCGCCTTCCCATTTGCATGGAGAGCATACGGTTCGCCTTTACACATTTCTTCAATCAGCCTTGAGTTGGCATAACGCATTTTGTCATCATAAACGGCTTGAATTCTAGACTTTTGATTATGCTTTTCTTTTTCTACTGTTTGATTATGAAATTGATCACTTTCTACATTTGGATTAAAAACAACATCTGATAAAAACTGTAACCCTTTATTCAAAAGTGGTTCCGAGTCTTTTAAAAACTTTTCATTCGCAATTTCAACAGAAAAATTTGTAACATGATATTCTCCTTTTTTACCAAGGTCTACAAAAAAATTCGCCCCGTATAGCTCGTCTAAATAGGAACGTAGCTCGGTTGTTGTCGGCAAATTTTTCGTACTACTTTGCAACACGTATGGAAGCAAACCTCTTAATGTAATGGTCTCTTCTTCCAAAGGTGCTTTCATTTTCAATACTAAAGTATTCGTTTTATATTTCTCAGTTTGGACGATATGTAACGTATAGCCTTGTTTCTGTTTTATTACCTCATTAATGCTTGTCATGTTCCGTCCTCCTTTATATCGGGCTTAACTTTTAATATATCCTAATAAATTACAGAGTATCAGATATATTTTACGACGTTTCCATTTAACTATACATGTTGAGACGAAGGAATTTCAAGCATCTTCCTCTATTGGAAATTACAACTTGAATTAAACATTATATGCAAAATTGCGATGACTATGATTACGGTATATTAAAATACTATTCAAATAAAATATAGACAAAAAAATAGAACAAGCTCTCGGCCTGCTCTGTTTTTTCTGTTTAAGTTCAGTGGCTAGCTCACTGTGAAAAAGAGGATTTCCCTCTAAAGGCAAAATGCGCCTTTTGAGGGGAACCCCTATTTTCTTCACGAGCTTATCGAGCCACTTCCGCTTTTCTTTTTGTCTAGCTACAGTGGCTAGCTCGCTGTGAAAAAGAAGATTCCTCTCTAAAGGCAAAATGCGCCTTTCGAGGGAAATCCCTATTTTCTTCACGAGCTTATCGAGCCACTTCCGCTTTTCTTTTTGTCTAGCTACAGTGGCTAGCTCGCTGTGAAAAAGAGGATTCCCCTCTAAAGGCAAAATGCGCCTTTCGAGGGAAATCCCTATTTTCTTCACGAGCTTATCGAGCCACTTCCGCTTTTCTTTTTACCTAGTTCCTTTGATGTACGGGGTTCCTGATGCTTTAGGTGCATCAGCACGTCCGATAAATCCTGTTAAAGCTAGTATTGTTAATACGTATGGAGCAATTAACAAGTAGACGCTTGGTATGTTTTCAAGAAATGGCAAGCTGTTTCCGATAATACTTATACTTTGAGCAAATCCGAAGAAAAGAGCTGCTCCCATTGTACCAAGTGGGTGCCATTTCCCGAAAATAAGTGCTGCAAGTGCCATGAATCCTTGGCCGCTGATCGTTGCATGGCCAAAGTCGGAAGAAATGGACTGTGCATATACTCCTCCACCAATTCCCGCTAACGCACCTGACAAGATAACACCGATATAGCGCATTTTTGTAACGTTAATCCCCATCGTGTCTGCCGCCATTGGGTGTTCCCCTACTGAACGAAGACGGAGACCGAATGGGGTTTTATACATTACGTACCATATAATAAAGGATACTAAAATAGCTACAAACGGCGGCCAATACGTATTGGAGAAAAAGATTTCTCCTATTATAGGGATATCACTCAATAGTGGAATGTCCACTTTCCCAAAGCTTTCTTGAATAATATCTGTTTGGCCTTTTCCGTAAATACGTTTTACTAGGAACAGTGCTGCACCAACAGCTAGTAAGTTGATTGCTACACCTGATACAACTTGGTCTGCTCGAAAAGTAATAGAAGCAACCGCGTGTAGTACGGATAAGAGTGCACCAATAATCATCGCTACAACTAACGCTACCCAGGGTGTAGCTCCTCCTAAAGTATCGGCATAGGCAAGGTTAAACACAATACTAGAAAATGCACCAATTACCATTAACCCTTCCAAACCAATATTAACTACACCAGATTTTTCAGAAAATGCACCGCCTAAAGCTGTGAAAATAAGTGGTGATGCCCAAAGTAACGTTGATGGAATAATAATCGTTAAAATATCCATTAAGCCCACTTATTTCACCCCCTTTTTACTCATTCGCTGAATGATCCAGCGAATCATATAACTTGAAGCAACAAAGAATATAATTAATGCAATAATAATATCAACAAGTTCGTTTGGAATATTTGCCTCGAGTGGCATATTTAATGCTCCAACCTTTAAACCACCAAATAATAGTGCAGCTAATATGACACCGATTGCTGCATTTCCGCCTAATAAAGCGACTGCGATACCATCAAATCCTACACCAGTAAATCCACCCTTAATGGATGCATAACCAAATGTCCCTAATCCTTCCATTGCACCGGCCAAACCTGCAAAAGCACCAGAAATGACCATGGACAGAATGATATTCCCGTTAACATTCATTCCTGCATATTGCGATGCATCCTGATTGAAACCTACAGAACGAAGCTCATACCCTCTTGTCGTTTTTTCAAGAATAAACCACATAAGAAAAGCACATAGCAAGGCAACAAGTATTCCCCAATGTAACCTAGAATAATCTGTTAGACCTTGTAAGAAAGGTGATGCAAACGAAGCAGAGTCAGCAATATTTTCTGTTCTGTCACTTCCATCGGATAATACATCTTGAATAATAGCATTTGCCACATGAAGTGCTACATAGTTCATCATTATTGTGACAATTACTTCATGAACCCTGTACTTTGCTTTTAACAGACCTGGAATAAAGCCCCAAAGAGCTCCTGCTGCTGCAGCTGCAATAATCGCAAGAGGCAAATGAATTATTTTTGGAAGGTCAAATGAAATACCAACCCATACCGCTGCAAGCCAGCCTACAATTAACTGACCTTCAACACCAATATTGAATAGACCTGTCCGAAAAGCAAAAGCAACTGCTAAACCTGCCAAAATATAAGGTGTAACTTGACGAACTGTTTCCCCCATATAATATACTTCACCAAATATTCCATTCCACAATGCTGTATACCCGGCAACAGGATCATAACCGCTTACAAGCATGATTATCGTTCCGACGACGACACCTAGTACTACAGAAATCACCGGAATTAATATATTAGATAAACGATTAGACATCAGCTCATTTCACCTGCCTTTTTTTGTTTTGAGCCAGCCATTAACAAACCAAGCTCCTGTTCCGTTGTTTCTTTCGGATTGACAATATCAATTATCTGTCCTTCATAAATAACGGCAATCCGATCACTAACATTCATTATTTCTTCTAATTCAAAAGAAAGTAATAATACCGCCTTTCCGTTATCTCGTTGTTCAATAAGACGTTTATGAATAAATTCAATTGCTCCAACGTCAAGTCCACGGGTTGGTTGTGCAGCAATAAGCAAATCTGGATCACGATCCACTTCTCTTCCGATAATAGCCTTTTGCTGATTCCCACCTGATAGAGCACGAGCTAACGTATATTCAGAAGGAGTTCGCACATCAAACTCAGAAATTAGTTTTTTAGCCTTTTTATAAATATTTTTATAGTTTAATATACCGCTTTTTGAAAATGGTTTTTGGTAATACGTTTGCAACACCATATTCTCCCCAATTGGAAAATCCAAAACGAGTCCATGTTTATGTCTATCTTGTGGAATATGCCCAACACCTGACTCTGTAATTTTTCTAGGCTTCCTATTATGAATTTCTTTTCCATTTAACATAATAGAGCCACTTTCTGTTTTCATTAGACCCGTGATTGCCTCTATTAATTCGCTTTGACCGTTACCATCAACACCCGCTATCCCGACAATCTCTCCTGCACGAACATTTAGATTCAAGCCTTTTACTACTGGAACGCCACGATTGTCTTTTATAAATAAATTACTCACCTTTAGTACATCCGCTTGTGGGGATGCTTCACTTTTTTCGGTTTTAAACGTAACTTCCCTACCGACCATTAAATTTGCTAGTTCTATAGGATTGGTGTCTTTAACATCTACTGTCCCGATACCTTTTCCTTTTCGAATCACTGTAACTCTATCACAAACTTCCATGATTTCTTTTAGTTTGTGCGTAATTAGAATAATGGACTTTCCTTCTTTTATAAGCGTCTTCATAATCTGAATAAGTTCATGAATTTCTTGTGGTGTAAGTACTGCAGTAGGTTCATCAAAAATTAGGATCTCTGCTCCGCGGTACAATGTTTTTAGGATTTCCACACGCTGCTGCATTCCCACAGAAATATCGGAAATCTTAGCAGTAGGATCCACTTTCAAATTATATCTTTCAGAGATTTCGCGAATCTCTTTCTCTGCCTTTTTAATATCTACTCTTCCAGCAGTTTTTGGTTCTTTCCCTAAAATAATATTTTCGGTAACAGTAAACGTATCAACAAGCATAAAATGTTGATGAACCATTCCTATTCCCAAATCATTAGCTATATTAGGGTTTGTAATATTCACCTTATTACCATTCACTTTGATCTCACCTTGCTCAGGCTGATAAAGACCAAAAAGAACGTTCATTAAGGTAGATTTACCAGCTCCATTCTCTCCAAGAAGTGCATGAATTTCACCTTTTTTGAGCTGGAGGGTTATATTATCATTTGCTACGATGCCTGGAAATTCTTTTCGAATATTCAACATCTCAATTACATAATCCATTATTCCTCACTCCTTGCAAATGTCAGTTATCCCCAGTAGTTAGAGGTCAGACCTTAATATTTTTAAAAAATAGGGGGATAACCCCTAAGGTAAAACCTTAAATGAAAAGCGGAATTTAATGATTCTACTCTTCAGTTAAGATTTTAAAAAGGGGATAAGGGGCAGCTAAATTAGCCTGCTTATCCCCTTTTACATTTACTATTATTGTACAGAGAAAGTTTCTAACTCTTTGTGAGTTCCAGGAACTGTAAGTTCACCATTTTTAATTTTTTCTTTGAACTCATCAACTTTAGCCAAAACTTCATCTTTATTTGCAAGATCTTCATTTAAAGGTGCAAGCCCCACACCATCTTCAGCAAGGCCATAAGTAGTTACTTCTCCACCAGGGAAGTTTCCTTCTTTTGCTTTTGTTGTTAAATCCACTACTGCGTTATCAACACGTTTTAATGCAGAAGTAAGAACAACATTTTTCTCTTCACCATCAATCTCTACAATACCTTCAGCTGTTTGATCAGAGTCAACTCCGATTGCCCAGATTTCACGAGATGGATCTTTTGCCTTCAAGTCACGAGCTTCTTTGAAAAGTCCATTTCCAGTACCACCTGCAGCATGGAAAACGATATCTGCTCCGGAAGAATACATTTTAGAGGAAATTGTTTGACCAAGTTCTGCTTTGTCAAAAGCACCAGCATATTGAGAATCAACTTTTGCATCAGGGTTTACCGCCTTAACGCCTGCTAGAAAACCAGCCTCAAAACGCTCAATTACTTCACTTTCCATTCCACCGATAAATCCGATTTTATTTGTTTTAGTAGCTAGACCTGCTGCAACACCTGCTAGGAAGGATGCTTCTTGCTCCTTAAACATAATGCTCGCAACGTTTGGTTGGTCTACAACTGAATCAACAATAGCGAAGTGAGCATCCTTTTGTTGTTTTGCAATATCAGTCATAGCTTCTTGCATCATATAACCAATTCCATATATTAAATCAAAGTCTTGACGTACTAATGTATTTAAGTTTGTTGCATAGTCAGCATCTGATTGAGATTGAAGATAATTGAAACCATCATTACCTTTTTCCAATCCGTTTTCTTCACCATACGCTTGTAGCCCTACCCATGCTGATTGGTTAAAGGACTTATCATCTACCCCACCAACATCTGTTACCATTGCAACAGTGAATTGATCTTCTTTGCCTTTATCACCTGATGTATCTTCTTTGTCATCACTTGCACCACATGCACCTAAAATTGTTCCTGCTGCTAGTACTAGTGATAAAGCTAAACCGTATTTACGCTTTTTCAACTCGAGGACCCCCTATTAATGTAATAAATTAGTAGAAAGAAAGTTACCAAATTTGCCTACACACGTTTTCGTAAAACATGAAAACTGAATTTGTCTGATTTAAAATAGTTCATTGAGTAAAGAATTGGCTCGTCCATCTCATCATAGTGCATTTGCTTCAAACAGAGTAAAGCGGTTTCAGGTTCACATTCAAGGATAGGCGAAATTTTATCATGATAGCCTAACGGTTCAATCTGTGCAACCGCATAGGTAATTCTTCTATTTCCCTGTGTTTCGAGAACGTGAAAAATCGAATTATCCTCATGATTAAAATCCCTCGGAAGCACTTTTATAGGAAGTTTATCAATACAGTAAACGACCGGTTCGCCATTTGCTGTTCTTACTCTCTCTATCGTGATAATTTCTTCTTCCTCGTGACAAGTAAATCTTTTACTATCTTCTTCCGTAGGTTCTTGAGTCGTTGAACTTAAAAATATTGTTCCAGGCTCCATCCCTGCTTGAAGTATCATATTAGTGACACTGTTTAATTGCTCAATACCTGATTCGAAAACAGGTTTTGCATTCACAAATGTCCCAACACCATGTCGACGGATAATGACACCATCTTCTTCAAGAATTCGTAAAGCCTCCCTTAAGGTCGCTCTACTTACCCCTAATTGCTTGGAAAGGTCAAATTCAGAAGGAAGTTTCTCTTTTTCTTTAAAAACTCCCGCTTCCATGTCCTTCTTCAATCGATCAATAACTTGTAAGTATAAATGTCGATTGTCTGTTTTTATTGTCATAGAACCACCACCAATTTCCCTCAAGACATCAGACCTCTGATGTATATCTTTCCTACTAATCGAAAATACTATAACACTTTTTAAATCATAAATAAATAGAAATGTGTGATTTTGTCTAAGAAACTCAAAAAAGGTAATTTTCAAACAATTAAATTGTGATTTTATAGGTAATTTCCCTTACGATAATCCGCTTTCATGTTAAAATATCCCTACTTTTTAAATGAAACAATACGCTTCCTTTTCCTTTTTTATAATTTTATAACAATTTTATTACAAAAGAAATCGCTTTCAATAGTATATCACATTAGTGGATAACTACCAATAGCCTATTCTCATTACCAGATATAACGGAGAAAAAATAATGTTTATCTTTCTTTCTAGTAAATATAACCTAAAAGAAAAGGGTACTTAGCTTGATCTATCCCAACATTTGACCTTGCAGGGTTAGACATTAAAATCAAAAGAAAGAGGCTGGGACATAACTAAAGTACTATCCCCTAAAGACGAACAATGTCAGGTTAAATTGTTTAGTAATCACTGTTACACACCGCTGTTGATTTCCGTGTCAAGACTTCGCTTTCCGCGGGCGGTCGGTGAGCCTCCTCATCGCTGCGCTCTTGCGGGGTCTCACCTGTTCCGCTTTTCCCGCAGGAGTCTTCGTCTTGCACTCCAATCAACAGCTAGAACAAGTTAAAAAGAACAACAAGTTTTATGAAGACTTATAAAAAAAACGAACTAATTCGCCTTCAAATGAAAGAATTAGTTCGTTTTTTTATTCACCTAGAGCACATTTGTCCCAGCCTCTTTCTTGATTATGAACTTTGCTCTTCAGTAGGTTTCCCAATTAGGACGGTTCTTGGTTTACTACCCTCATAAGGACCTACAACACCTCTTACCTCCATTTCATCAATAAGTCTAGCAGCCCTCGTATATCCAATCCTAAATCTTCTTTGAAGCATTGAGACAGAAGCAGTTTGCATTTCAGCAATCAGCTGAACGGCATCTTCGTATAAGTCATCCTCTACCTCTTTTCTAGATTGTTGATCTGGTTCATCATCAGGAATCATTTCTTCTTGATATTGAGCCTGTTGTTGAGAAATAACAAAATCTACTACCTCTTCTACTTCTTCATCAGATAAAAATGCTCCCTGTACTCTTGTCGGTTTTGATGCACCGACAGGCGTGAACAGCATGTCTCCCCGTCCAAGTAGTTTCTCCGCCCCACCAGAATCAAGGATTGTTCTAGAATCTGTTTGTGAGGAAACAGCAAATGCAATACGAGAAGGAATATTTGCTTTAATGACACCAGTTATTACATCTACTGATGGTCGTTGGGTAGCAATGATTAGATGAATACCTGCTGCACGTGCCATTTGAGCAAGTCTTGTTATCGCATCTTCTACATCATTTGATGCCACCATCATTAAATCTGCTAACTCATCTACAATTACAACAATGTAAGGTAGTAATGGCTGCTTTTCATCATTTTCGAGATTTTGCTTTTTTACATAATCATTATAGCCTTCGATATTTCTTGTTCCTGTATGGGAGAACAGTTCGTAGCGTCTTTCCATCTCACTGACAACTTTTTTCAATGCCTGTGACGCTTTTTTTGCATCTGTGACGACAGGTGCCAACAAGTGAGGAACACCATTATAAACGTTTAATTCTACCATTTTAGGGTCAATCATCATTAGTTTTACTTCATGAGGTTTTGCTTTCATTAAGATACTTGTAATAATACCGTTGATACAAACACTTTTCCCGCTTCCTGTCGCTCCGGCAACAAGCAGATGGGGCATTTTATTTAACTCTGCTAGTACTGCCTCTCCAGTAATATCTCTACCTAGTCCAATTTGCAGCTTAGATTCTGGATTATTATTTTCTTTTGATTCTAATACCTCTCGTAACGATACCATTGCCACTTCCGAGTTAGGAACCTCAATACCTATTGCTGACTTTCCAGGTATCGGTGCTTCGATACGAATATCTTTTGCAGCTAATGCTAATGCGAGGTCATCGCTTAAATTAACAATACGACTAACTTTCACACCGACATCTGGATGTACTTCATACTTCGTTACCGCTGGACCCAGATGGACTTGCGTTACTTTTGCTTTCACCCCGAAGCTTTGAAAAGTTCTTTCTAATTTCGCCGCATTTGCATGTATTAACTGGTACTCGTTACTTTGATCTGTTTGACGCGGTCTTGTCAGTAAACTAATTGGTGGAAGCGTATAATCTTTATTTTCCACTTCTGTAAACGTAATCGGTGGTACTGCATCCTCTTCCTCTTTTTTAGCATTATTTTGATCACTGCTTTCATTTTCCTTATTAGGTACAGCTTGATGCACTTCAAGTGTTTCTGTATTTACTTCATTATGTTCTGGATAAGCTCGTTCAGCAAAATTGCTAATAATTGGTTCTGTTTTTTCATCCTCTAATTCTGCTTCTGCTTCCACCTGTTGCTCTTGATTAGTTAGAGCCTTTTTAGCTTGGACTTCTTCTTTCTGTTTTCTTTTTTCCTCTTTCTTATTTTGCTTTTCTTCTTTCCACTCTTTCATATCGTCTTTAAATGCCGCCCATTGCTCGTTAAAGAAAATACCAATTTTATTTCCAACCTTGCCCAGGAGTTCACCGAACGATTTGCCTGTAACAAGGATCAATCCAATCAAGATAAAGGTAAAACTTAAAATTTTCGCTCCTTCTGATTCAAACAGAAAAAAGGACACAGCAAAAAGAATTGCACCTACTATACCCCCACCAAGATCGGAAGTACTCGTTTCCCCTTTAATATCCATCCAATAAAGGTCCCATGTATTTTTTATTACACTCGGATTTTCAAATGCACCATTATTAGATAATAAATCAAATAATTTCACATGACTCAATAATAAAAAACTAGCAATAATTATGTAAATCCCAATAAGTCGTCTTGTAAATACAATAGGCATTTTTCTTTTAATCATTAAGTATCCTGCTATATACAACATACCTAGTAGTGCTGTTATATACCATTCTCCTAGGAAAAAACGGTAAAAATAAACAATTCCTTTTCCTACAGCTCCTAGCTCAATAATAGATATTAAACTTAACGCTATCAGAATCATACCTATTATTTCGTATTTGATTGTTTGTTTTACTTTGGAAGAAGTTGATTTTTTTCTACTTCTCTTTTTTTTCTTTGCCAATATGTTCACCTAAATTCTACTGAAGTCTTTCTTTATCTCACATTAACGGGCAGTAATATCCCCACCTCAAGGCTTAAAGGAAGCGGAGAAGTATAGATGAGGATAACTGTCCGTAAACGTCCAATTGGTGAAATACAGTGAAACTTACCGATGCGTTTGCAAAGGTTTAGTTGAACCAATCGGGTTCGTACTGTCGGTTAAGTATCCGCTCGCTGACAAGCGGAGTTTTATCAACAGTAGAACAGGACTAACAATCAGTCGGGGATGGAAAGCCCCCATTGATTGAAATTTCACTTTATACCGAAGATGAAGAAAAGGGCTGACCCTATAGGTCAGTTCTGTATGCCTAAGGTGTCAGTCCCTTATAATAAAAACCTGCTTTAAAACAATAGTTTCCAGTATCATTATAGCATAAGCCATCTTCTATATGATAATCCAAATTCCGAATTAATTAAGAAATTGCCCTGGACTGATAGTGTCATCTAAAAAATGATTAGGATCACAGCTCATAATTCTTACTACCTTATACCCCTTTTCTACCTGTTGAACAAGCAAAGGTATGCCTTGCCAATCTACCACCTTCTGATTATCGAACTCACTCTGTTCCGTCGGAAATATTAAATCCTGTGGAACCGTTGTATAAAGGATCATTGAATCAACCCCTCTTGATGATTAGCCTTCTTCTCTTCAATTAACTCATTTAATTTTTTCAGTGCCTCCCCTACTCCTCCTACTCCATCTATTAATCCGTAACTAACCGCATCTTCTCCAACTACATTCGTTCCAATATCTCTTGTTAAATTTCCTTTTGCAAACATCAATTCTTTAAAATCCTCTTCTGCAACATTGGAATGTTTTGTAACAAAATTCACGACACGGTCTTGCATTTTATCAAGATATTCAAATGTTTGAGGAACTCCGATAACAAGTCCTGTTAGCCTAACTGGATGAATCGTCATCGTAGCTGTACTAGCAATAAGGGAGTAGTCACACGAAACAGCTATCGGTACTCCGATTGAATGCCCTCCACCAAGTACAATGGAAACGGTCGGCTTCGATAGAGATGTAATCATTTCAGATATGGCAAGTCCCGCTTCCACATCTCCTCCTACCGTATTTAGTACAACTAAAAGTCCTTCGATTTTAGGATTTTGTTCAATTGCAACTAGTTGAGGTATAACATGTTCGTATTTCGTCGTTTTATTTTGCGGTGGTAGCTGCATATGTCCTTCAATTTGTCCAACTATTGTTAAACAATGGATATTGGAATCATTAGAAAGCTGTGGAACGTTTGTTTGTCCCAACTGCTGTATTTTTTCCATTAATCCAGACGGTTTATCTTTGCCTGAATCATCGTTTTTATCTGGTTGCTCTGTCTTTTGTGTCATATTTACATTTTTCTGATCCATTTAATCCATCTCCTTTAAACAAATGATATTATTAGTATCTTTTAAAGGAGAAGATTTCATACTGATATAGTTTTATTATAAAAATAGTTATCCTAAACTTATTAGTTAATTTTGAAGAATAGTGAAGATGAGAGGAATATTTTATAGTTTCCTGAGCAATAAAAAAGGACAAAGAAACCAGTCAGTTTCTTTTGTCCTCTTTTAAAACATTCATTTCAGTAATTGACTTAGTGCCGTTCTTTCTTGTTCTGTTAAAGGAAGTAATGGTAATCTAACAGAACCAACATCCAAGCCTTTCATCTGTAAGGCAGTTTTTACAGGTGTCGGACTTGGTGAGGTAAACAACCCTTTCATAATCGGAAGGATCTTCTGATGAATTTTTGCTGCCTTTTCCACTTCCCCTGAATGGAAAACGGTTATCATCTCTTTCATTTCACTTCCAATTACATGTGAGGCTACAGAAACAATACCAGTACCGCCTATGGAAAGGACTGGCAATGTCAAGCCGTCATCACCGCTGTATAGTAAAAAGTCTTCTGGCGTATTGGCAATGATTTCAGTCATAGCATCCAAATCACCACTCGCCTCTTTTACAGCAGTTATATTTTCAATTTTGGATAATCTAATGATTGTTTCTGGTACTATATTTATGGAGGAACGACCAGGAATATTATAAATCATTACAGGCAAGTTTGTCGCTTCGGCAATTGTTTTAAAATGCAGATATAATCCTTCTTGACTGGGCTTATTATAATATGGTGCTACTAGCATAACAGCATCCACACCAGCCTCTTCTGCTTTTTTCGTCAATTCAATGGAAGCGTGGGTATTATTACTACCAGTTCCTGCGATAACAGGAATTCTTCCATCGACAACCTTTACAACATGATGAAATAAAGCCACTTTTTCTTCTTTTGTCAACGTTGGAGATTCTCCAGTTGTCCCTGCGACGACTAAGGAGTCTGTTCCATGATTGATTAAATAATTTATTAATTGTGTCGTTTTGGTAAAATCAATATTTCCTCTATTATCAAATGGAGTAACCATTGCAGTAGATATTCGACCAAAATTCACGATAATTCACACTCCCGATTAAACATTATTCTGATATTTCGAATGTAGCGAACTCATCTTGCAGTTGAAAGGTATCATGCAATGCATTAATAGCAAGCTTAAGTTCTTCTTCTTTTACAAGCACCCATATGGTCGTATGGCTATCCGCTGATTGCAGTATTCTAATACCTTTATCAGATAAGGAAGACACAATTGCAGAAGTTATCCCAGGCACACCTGTCATTCCTGCTCCCACTACAGATATTTTCGCACATTCCTTCTCTATTACCGGATCATAACCTAAATCGGTTAGCACTTTCATGGCACGGTCAGCAACAGTAGAGGAAACTGTATAAACAACACCCCTTGGTGAAATGTTGATAAAATCAACGCTAATACTTTCATTAGCCATCGCTTTGAATACTTCGGCTTGCAAATTATATTGATCCTTTTTCGCAAAAACCTTTATTTGTGATACATGACTAACATGTGCAATCCCTGTGACAGGACGCTCTATAAACTCCGAATGTGTTCTGCTTTTATCAATAGTAGTGACAAGCGTTCCAACACCAGTCGTATGGGTAGAGCGAACTCGAATCGGGACCTGTGCATTCATCGCTATCTCCACTGCACGTGGATGAATCACTTTTGCCCCCTGGTTCGCCATATTACAAACCTCATTGTAAGAAACGACGGATATCGGTCGTGCTTTTTCTGTCATTCGTGGATCTGCTGTCATAACACCTTCTACGTCGGTGAATATATCTATCCATTCTGCATTTAAAGCAACACCTAAAGCAGCTGCAGAGGTATCACTTCCTCCTCTACCGATAGTCGTAATCTCACCAGTCTTTGTAGCCCCTTGAAAACCTGCCACAACCACTACATCGTGCGATTCAAGTTCCTTCTTAATTCTCCCACATCTCATCTCAATTATTTTTGCATTAGTAAAATCACTGTTTGTGTAAAAACCTGCCTGAGCACCAGTTAACGCGACAGAAGAAATTTCATGATGCAAAAGCATATTTGTAAAAACTAATGTAGAGATTACTTCTCCGCAAGAAAGTAGCAGATCTTGTTCCCTTTTACTAATAAGAGTATCTTCCCCGTCAACAAGAGAATAAAGTGAATCCGTTGAATACGGTTCTCCTTTTCTTCCCATTGCAGAAACTACCACAACAACCTTATATCCTTCATTAATAGCAAACTTAATATGAGAGAGTGCTTTTAAACGTGTTTCTTCATCCCGTACCGATGTTCCACCAAACTTCTGTACAATTAATTTCATGACTACACCTCATTGTAATCGTCTCTAGAGGATTGGTCGGGATTAGTTTACGTAAATAAGCTGGGGCTATTAGAAGAAAACCTCTAGTCCTTTTATGTTCATTAACAAAGATAACAACCAGTTTGGGCTGGATAAGCCCCCACTGATTGTCGTTTCACTTTATTTTTTTACTAAACCTAATTTAATTAAACTTTCCGCAATTTGAACTGAGTTCCAAGCAGCACCTTTAAGAAGGTTATCCGAAACCACCCACATATGAAAACCATTGTTATCATCCAAATCTTTACGAATTCGACCAACAAATACATCCGGTTTACCAACTGCATTTGCTGGCATTGGATACACTTGTTCTTCTGGAATATCTTCAAGAACTACTCCAGGTGCATCTTTCAACAGGTTTTGAATCTCCTTCACAGATACAGCATCATCTTCAATTTCAATATATACACTTTCAGAATGTCCTGTGACAACTGGTAAACGTACACATGTTGCCGTTACCTTTAATGACGGCATATGCATTATTTTTTTTGTTTCATTTATCATTTTCATTTCTTCAAAAGTAAAACCATTTTCTTCAAACTTATCAATTTGAGGCACTGCATTAAATGCAATTTGATAATGTTTTTTATCCCCTTTAACAGGTAAAACTTTAGGTTCAAACGATTCTCCGGAAACAATCGCTTTTGTTTGCTCTTCTAATTCGTTTATTGCAACGGCACCTGCTCCAGACACTGCTTGGTAGGTTGAAACAAGAACTTTTGATAATCCATATTTTTTCCGAATAGGTTCTAGGGCAACCACCATTTGAATCGTAGAACAGTTAGGATTAGCGATAATTCCTTTATGACGTTTAATATCGTCTTCGTTTACTTCTGGTACGACAAGAGGAACTTCTGGATCCATTCGGTAAGCACTTGTATTGTCTACAACCACTGCTCCACGTTTAACTGCTTCCGGTGCTAATTGTTTAGAAACACTTCCCCCAGCACTAAATAAAGCAATATCGACACCATTAAAACTCTCCGGTGTTGCCTCTTGTACAATATATTCTGTCCCTTTGAATTCCACCTTTGTTCCCGCTGAACGGGCAGATGATAATAAAGTTAATGTTCCAATTGGGAAATTTCTTTTTTCTAATGTATGAAGCATTTGCTGTCCAACAGCACCTGTTGCTCCTACAACCGCAATGTGTAAACTTGATGTTTCCAAGTTCTTCTCTCCTTCCAATTATCTTAAAAGTACTTTTCATTTATAAAATACCTTTAATCTTTTACTTTAATAAAGAATATTTTAACATAAACAATTATCCGACAATAGAGGAGAAGTAGTTTTTATTGCACATTAATCTAATAAAAATACTTTACTTTCTTAACTTTTCTACAAAAACACCCTTGGGGTCATAAGCTAAGAATTCCTAAAAGGCCAAAAGCGCCTTTCCGGTATTCCCCCCTTATGCTTATTGGGCCTGACCAAGCCTCTTCCACTTTTAGGATAGCAAATTGCATGAAAAGAAGGCCATCGTTAAATTAATGATAGCCTTCTTTTCCTTCCTGTCAATCTAAAAACCTTTCAATTACGACTGGCTGTAATTGTTTCCCTTCCATTGCTGCTTCGACTGTTTCTTGTAGTGCAGTCATTCTTGCTACCATCGATTTGGGTTTCTTTTCTGGTGCATCCTGCCCAAATGGAATGAAGTATATATCTTTTGTTGAAATTAACCTCATTAAATTAACCCCATTTAATCCTAATGCATCATTGGTCGATATACCAAGTACAACAGGTCTATATGTTCTTAATGTTGCCTTTGCAGCCATTAGTACAGGATTATCTGTCATTGCATTTGCAAATTTACTCATTGAATTTCCTGTCATCGGTGCAATTACCATACAATCTAAAGGAGTTTTAGGTCCTAAAGGTTCTGCATCTACAATCGAGTCAATAACTTTATTACCTGTCACCTCTTCAATTCTTCTTATCCAATCTTCCCCGTCACCAAATCTAGTTTCCGTGTTCTTAACAGTCGAGGTAACAATAGGCACCACTTCAGCACCATTATTGACTAACCTCTCAATCTCAGGAAACACTGCATCGTAAGTACAATGGGAACCAGTTAAGCCAAAACCTATTCTTTTTCCCTTTACACTCATTTAAGAATTCCCCTTTCCATTTGTAGTACTTTCGGTCAGTAATTGACAAAGGACATTAGCTAATATTTTTCCGGCAGTTTTTGGTGCCACAATTCCTGGTAATCCAGGTGCTAAGAGCGCCTTAATACCTCTTTTTTCTGCATATCGAAAATCCGTCCCACCAGGCTTTGATGCAAGATCAATAATCAACGTATGGGAAGGCATTTTCGCAATTACTCCTGCCTCCACAACCGGTGCAGGAATGGTATTTATACATATGTCACAATTTTTTACTTCCTTTTCTAGATCACCTAACTGGAAAGGAGTAAGCCCCATTTCCGTTATTCGTGCCAAATGTTCACTTTTTCTGGCACCTACTTTAATCTTTGCACCTAAATGATGAAATGTTCTGGCAACACTCATTCCTACCCTTCCTAATCCAAGCACTAAAATGTTAGAGCCATGAATTGTGAAGTCTGTATGTTGGATAGCCATCATAATCGTACCTTCAACAGTTGGTATGCTATTGTAGATTGCTACATCATCCCGTTCAAACAACTGAACTAACTTTCTTTTGGAACTAGATACTATTCCATCTAAAAATCCATTACTTATTCCCGAGTAGATCGTACAATGCTCTGGCGTTTGCAATAAAATATCTTCCGTCAACACAATTTTTTCATTTGAAAATATTGTTTCGACTTCCCCCTCATTCGATGTTCCAGGTACCGGCAAAACAATTGCATCTATTTCAGAGAAATTTATTTCATCTAATTTTTCTTTTGTTGCACCAGTAAAGGAGTGGTCTAACTGTTCAAACCCCACTAGGGAAATCTTCGCATCTAGCTCTGTTAGCTTCCGAATAATCTCCAGTTGACGAGCATCACCGCCAAGAACTGCGATCTGCATTCCGGTTAACATCAATGTTTTTCACCTTCTTTTTACATAATCGCATTTCAAACAAAATCGCTATTCACTTCAACAGTGTATGTATGGAACTGCTATTAGGTGAGTTTTTCAACATTTTTGAATAAAAAAAGGGTAGAGCCTACTTAAAAGACTCTACCTTTTCATCGTTGTTTAAAAAGTTTCTATCTCCATATCAGTCCCACCCCAAAACACCAAGGTTTAAAAAGGGCTATTCAGGGCGTTTTCCTATTTTACTTTATTCCTTTTGTTTCCCGTATCAAGTATCGGTTAAAATAATCATCTGTTTCGCTTTTTATCACTTTAAATAATAAAAGTAACGCAATTAAATTGGGAATCATCATGAGTGCGTTCGCCATATCAGCAAAGGCCCAAATAGTTGTTAAGTCGACAACGGTACCAAGGAAACATGCTAATACATATAGCAAAGCATAAGCATACGTTATTTTAGTTCCTGCTAAATATTCAAAACATTTATAGCCATATACATACCAGCCAAGGATTGTTGAGAACCCAAAGAAAATAACCGAGAAAGTAACAATATAAGCACCAATCGTACCTAAACTCGATTCAAAAGCTGCCTGCGTCAATGCCCCAGCTTCTAAATTAGGATCATGAGTTACTCCTGATAACGCACCACCCGTTGGGTCCCAAAAACCTGTCATTAATAGAACTAATGCAGTCATGGTACAAACAATAAGCGTAACAATAAACGTTCCTGTCATCGCAACTAGAGCTTGTCTAACCGGGTGTTCTGCTTTTGCATTACCAGCAATAAGCGCGGCTGTACCAAGACCGGCCTCATTGGAAAAGATCCCTTTTGAAACTCCTGATTTCACTGCTTCCATAACAACAATTCCCGAAAAACCACCAACTGCAGATACAGGTGTAAATGCATATGTAAAAATCAACTCAAATGCTGGTACAATTTGCTCCCAATTTAAAGCAATGATAACAATTGCTCCGCCCATATAAAGAACAGCCATAATCGGAACAAAATATCCTGCAACTGTGCTAATTCGCTTTACTCCACCAAAAATGATCAAGCTGGTAAAGAAAGTTACAACAATACCTGTTACCCATCCATTAATATGAAAGCTCTCATCAACAACACTAGCTATTGTATTCGATTGAACGCTATTTCCAATCCCAAAAGCAGCAAACGCACCAAAGAAAGCAAAAGCGATAGCGAGCCATTTCCACTTGCTTCCTAAACCTCTTTCCACATAGTACATTGGCCCACCTGCATACTCACCGTTATCTCTTTTTACTCTGTATTTCATAGCAAGTAGGGCTTCAGCGTATTTAGTCGCCATCCCAAATAAACCGACAACCCACATCCAAAAAACCGCCCCAGGACCACCAACTGTAATGGCGGTTGCAACCCCAGCAATATTTCCGTTTCCTATAGTTGCAGCTAATGAGGTCATTAGCGCTTTATAATTACTTACATCACCTTCCGCGGAGCTATCCTCATCCTTTTCCTTTGAAAAAGCAAGTTTAAAGGCATATCCCAACTTTCGAAACTGCAGACCTTTTAAGACAAATGTTAGAAACAACCCTGTTCCAAACAGCAGAATCATTGTTGGAGATCCCCATAAGACTCCATTAATTGATTTTATAATCTCTAAGATGTCCATTTTTGTACCCCTTCCAGTTGTTAACGCTTTCATAAAAAAACGACTATACTAAACTATCATTTTTTTAGCGTTTTAGCAACTTTTTTGTCGAAAGGATAAGATGAAATTTATTTGTTAGGGTTGTTACTTTCTTATCGCCCAACAACGACTATCCTATTTTCGAGGTGTCCTCTTCTTAAAATAGCGGCATCTCGCCAATCTTTATGACGCTAGAATTAAAACACGGACACTACTATTAAAATTGTTATAACACCATCTATATCGGTACCCAAAAAAGAAGGTTGTCGAGACTTTCGACAACCTACTCTTCTGACACTTCCAAAATGATCATGTCTGCCCCAATAGTTCGGATATGGTGCCAAGGAACCCTTATCTCACCAGTTTGTTTTCGCAACCATTTTCCAGTAGGAATTACAAGAGCATTAATTTGACCCGTTTTATCATTGAATTCTAAGTCAGTATGTCCAAGAACCCCTAATCTCTCTGCCTTTTTATAATCGACTATCTCTTTCCCACTTAATTCACTAAGCCTCATTACAATTCCTCCTAAAAAAAAGTGGACGCGGCTAGGCTAGCCGCTCGAACTGAATAAACAAGGCTCTTTTCTCATAGATTGTTGTTTTTACTTATGAATTTTGTCCGTTGATTTCCGCTACGGGCACTAGACTCCTCGGGGAGGAATGGGAGCCTCCAGGAAAAGCGGAAGCGGCTTGCCCAGCTCGTGAAGAAAATAGGAAAATTCCCTAAAGGCGCCCTTTGCCTTTTAGGAATTTTATCTTTTTCACAGCTAGCTAGCCGCTGGAGCTAGACATACGCTTCGCCTGCGGGGTCTCCCACTTTCCTCTCCTCCCGCAAGAGTCAAGTGCCCTCCGCTCCAATCAACTCAGTAGGTCCAACTTAGTTTTCCGTTAAAAAGCAACAATCTTTACGAAAATAGCCATAAACAAAAAGACTCTGTACTAAAATGTATACACTGTCCAATGTTTTTAGAAGTTTAATTTATGAATTGTATAGGCTCATTATAAAGAGGCCCTCTGCTAGAGACTGTTAAGTTGATAAAAGTTACCACAAATTATTGTTTAATGTTTGCTGGTAGTTTACCTTCAGGACTGATTAAAGAAACTGCAAAATCATCTGTGAAAATATTATTTCCTAAACGGTTTACTTTTTCAATCGTTACAGTATCAATTTCTTCTACTATTTCATCTAGTGAACGATGGCGTTTTAATAATAATTCATTTTTCCCGTTACGACTCATTCGACTATTGGTGCTTTCTAAACTTAACATCAGGTTACCTTTAAGTTGCTCTTTACTATTACGTAATTCTTTTTCTGTAATACCTTCTGCTTTTAGTGTATTTAATGTACTCTGAACCGTGTCGAAAAGCTGATCTAATTGCTTTGCACCAGTTCCACCATAAATGGTTACGATTCCGCTGTCTTCAAATGCAGAATGATACGAAAACACGGAATAAGCAAGCCCGCGCTGTTCTCTTACTTCTTGGAACAATCGTGAGGACATACTGCCGCCAAGAACGTTATTTAGCACAATTAGGCTATATACGTCTTCATGTCCAATATGAAGTCCATTGAAGCCTAAGCAGAGATGTGCTTGTTCGGTGTCTTTTTTACGGGCAAGTTTATTAAAATGAAAATTGGGCTTTTCTCTAGCTTCCGGTCCTTTTCCACCTTCATAAGAACCAAATATCTTCTCTACCTCTTTTAAAAAGCTTTCATCCACGTTTCCTGCTACGGAAACGACTACTTGCTCCGGTGTATACATTTCGTGCATATATTGTCTTAGCGACTCTCCGTTGAATCGGTCAAGCGTTTCCTCTGTTCCCAATATAGGATAACCTAGTGGATGCTCCTCATATACTGCCTTACTTAATAAATCATGCACAATATCATCTGGTGTGTCTTCATACATTTTTATTTCTTCATATACTACATTTTTTTCTTTGTTTAATTCTTCATCAACAAAGGTTGAATTAAAAAACATATCAGAAAGCGTATTAAGTGCGTAATCTGCATGGCTATCCAAAACTTTTGCGTAGTAGCATGTATACTCTTTTGATGTAAAGGCATTAACTTGACCGCCTATGCTATCGAATGATTCTGCAATTTCACGAGCCGACTTTGTTTTCGTTCCTTTAAAGAACATATGTTCAAGAAAGTGCGAAATACCATTATTCTTAATTGTTTCATTCCGTGAACCGGTAGCAATCCAAATCCCAATCGCTACGCTCCGTACAGTTGGAATTTCTTCTAATACAATTCGTAGTCCATTTTGACAAGTATGTTTTTTTATCAACAAAATTTCCTCCTGTTCTTGCTGCAAAAATCAGTGATTACTCTTAACATTTCCTTGTTGCGTTGAATTATTGCTATTCGTAACAATTCTTTCTTCTTTTAACAAACTAGTAATAGTACCAAGCCTAATTTCTCGATCCTTTATTTGTAAAATCAATGAATTTAAAGCATTAGCAGTTGATGCCGTAGGATGCATTAAAACAATTGCCCCTTTATGCATTTTTCTCATCACTCTATCGATGAGAACTTGAGGATCAGGTTTCTGCCAGTCAATTGTATCGACACTCCACATGATGGTTTTTAAGTTTAAATTGTCCGCAATCTTCACTACCTCGTCCCGATAACTCCCACTCGGAGGTGCAAACCATTTTACCTCTTCACCGGTAGTTGCTTTGATCATCTGACTCGTCTTCTGTATTTCCTCTTTCACTTTAGCAGACGATAGTATTTCCATATTAGGATGCGAAAAAGAGTGATTTCCCACTTCATGCCCCGCATCTACAATCATCTTGGCCATTTCAGGGTTATGCTGAACCCAGCGTCCCTCTAAAAAAAAGGTGGCGTATACATGATGTTTTTTTAATGTCGCAAGCATATCCGGTATATATTCATTCCCCCACGCAACATTAATGATTAACGATGCCATTGGTTTATCCGGATGTCCTCTATAAATAGGAGAAGATGGTAAATCTTCCAGATGAACTTTTGGAGAAATTTGCTTGTAAACTAATTTATCCTCATCAAAGGTTTTATCCTTTTTCATTTTATTAAGCGATGCTTTCACATCTATCATTACACCATTATACCCAGGTGTCGCTTTCCAAACTGGATCTATCTTAGCATCTTGTGGATCTGCCTTCCTTTTATCTGCCTCTTCTTCAATTATCGTGCGAAGATCTTCTACTGAATAGGAGACTTCAAAACCTGTTTGTTTTAAACTTGTAACATATTTACTAGTTAATGGATTTTCAACTGCCAATATTGTCAGAATAGCAATCAAGCTTATTCCAATCAAGTATTTTCTTTCCACTATTTTATTCACCTTCCTTCTCCCTCTATCTTATGAAGGGATTGGACAAGGTAGAACGATAGTAGTTTGACAATACTTCTTAAGACCCTATTTTTCCTTTATTCACTAAACAACTGGTGTGGGAACGACTGTGTTAAAATTAGCATCATCCAAAACCGATAATTTATTATTCCCATGACTGCGCTAACAGTATCCTAAGCTATTTTTTGGTAAAAACCTCAAACTATAAATAAAAAGCTATCCAATTAAGCTTTAGCTTTGTAATTGGACAGCTTTTTGATCATGAAAGAGTAAAGTCATTTCCTCTACATTTTTTATTTATTTTGTTCCTCTTTTTCGCGTTGTTCTTTTAGTACAGCTTTTCTTGAAAGATTAACTCTTCCTTGTTTATCAATATCAATTACTTTTACTAATATTTCATCACCAAGTGCTAAAACATCCTCAACTTTGCCGACTCTTTCTTCCGCTAATTCAGAAATATGAACAAGACCATCTTTACCACTGAAGATCTCTACAAAAGCCCCAAATTTCTCAATACGTTTCACTTTACCTAAATACATTTGGCCGACTTCTACTTCCCTTACAATATCTTCAATGATTTTCTTGGCTTTTTTATTCATTTCATCATCCACAGAGGAAATGAATACTGTACCATCTTGCTCGATATCAATTTTAACACCGGTATCATCAATAATTTTATTGATATTTTTACCGCTTGGTCCAATGACATCACGAATCTTGTCTGGCTTGATGTTCATCATCAAAATTTTAGGAGCATATTGAGAAAGTTCTGTCCTTGATTCGCCTAATGTTGCAAGCATACTTTCAAGAATCTGCATACGTCCTTTTTTTGCTTGGAGTAAAGCTTCTTCTAAAATTTCTCTAGATAACCCATCAATCTTTATGTCCATTTGTAAGGCCGTAACACCCTTAGACGTTCCTGCAACTTTAAAGTCCATATCGCCAAGATGGTCTTCCATCCCTTGGATATCCGTTAAAATAGAGTAGTTCTCACCAGATTTAATAAGTCCCATGGCAATCCCTGCTACCGGAGCTTTAATTGGAACACCAGCATCCATCATTGCTAGTGTACTTGCACAGATACTCGCTTGTGATGTGGAACCGTTTGATTCAAGTACTTCTGAAACAAGTCGAATCGTATAAGGAAATTCCTTTTCGTTTGGTATAACCGGTTCTAATGCACGCTCTCCTAGTGCACCGTGACCAATTTCACGACGTCCAGGACCTCTTATCGGACCAGTTTCTCCAACACTAAATAGAGGGAAATTATAATGATGCATAAAGCGCTTGGATTCTTCGATACCAAGACCATCTAATATTTGAACATCCCCCAATGCACCAAGTGTACATATACTTAACGCTTGAGTTTGTCCTCTTGTAAATAAGCCAGAACCATGTGTGCGTGGTAGCTTTCCTACTTCCGAAGAAAGTGGGCGAATTACATCCAATTTACGTCCATCCGGTCTAACCTTATCCTCTGTTATTAAACGACGAACCTCATTTTTGACAAGCTTATCTAATACTTTTTTCACTTGCTTTAACGTAGCTTCATCTGCTTCCTTCTCTTCATATTGTTCTATCACTGTGTTTTTGACACTGTTAATCGCTTCCTCACGTGCATGTTTTTCTTGCACCTGAATTGCTTGAAGCATGTCCTTTTCACATATATCTCGAACAACGGATTCGATTTCAGCATCTATTTCAGCTAATTGTACTTCCATTTTTTCTTTACCAACGGCAGCAACAATTTCTTCCTGGAATGAAATTAGTCGTTTGATCTCTTCATGACCAAACATAATTGCTTCTAACATCGTTTCTTCCGGAACTTCATTAGCGCCAGCTTCTACCATATTAATAGCATCTTTTGTTCCAGCAACAGAAAGGTGAATTTCGCTCTTTTCTTGCTGCTCCCGAGTAGGATTGATGACAAAGTCACCATCAACTAAACCTACGATAACACCAGCAATCGGACCTTCAAAAGGAATATCCGATACAGAAAGTGCTAGTGAAGAACCGAACATAGCAGCCATTTCGGAGGAACAGTTTTGATCAACGCTCATCACCATACTTATGACTTGAACTTCATTTCTAAATCCATCTGCAAATAATGGACGAATTGGTCTATCAATTAAGCGACTTGCTAGTATAGCTTTTTCACTCGGACGTCCTTCACGTTTAATAAAGCCCCCAGGGATTTTCCCTACAGCATATAAACGTTCTTCATAATTAACTGTCAACGGAAAGAAATCAAGTGGCTTAGGTTCTTTAGATGCAGTAGCTGTACTAAGTACGACAGTCTCTCCATAACGTATTAAAGCGGCCCCGTTCGCTTGTTTCGCTAACTGACCGATTTCTACTGTAAGCTGTCTTCCAGCCCATTCAATCGAAAACGTTTGTTTAGATTGTTCCATTAACTTACCCCTCTCTTTACTCACTTACTTAATGGATCGGTTTTACCGTATCCGTAAAATCTATTTCATGCACATTGTGCAGTTATATATAAAATAAAAAGGAACACATTATGTATTTTTAACAAAGTAGCGTGGAATGAATACAACTTCTTACTATAGTGTTCAAAACTATCTGGGTATTTAAACATTTTTTTCCACTTTTTAATGCTAAAGAAAAAGCGGGAAAAAAATCCCGCTTTTTTGTCTTATTATCGACGTAAACCTAATCTGTTAATTAACTCACGGTAGCGTTGTACATCTTTCTTACGTAGGTAAGTTAAAAGATTACGACGATGTCCTACCATTTTTAATAGACCGCGACGAGAGTGGTGGTCTTTCTTGTGAGTACGTAAATGATCATTCAAATTGTTAATTTCTTCTGTAAGGACAGCAATTTGAACTTCTGGAGATCCAGTGTCTGTATCGTGAGTTCTGTACTCAGCGATTAGTTCATTCTTGCGCTCTTGTGTGATAGCCATCCTATTCACCTCCTAATATTCTTTCAAATCCCCAATTACTGAGCAAGCGTTGGTGAATCGCATTGCCAAGCAACGGTTCATTTCATACTTTTTAAGAATACTACTTTTTTCTACAAAAAGCAAGTCTAAGCGTTCAAATTTTGAAAGTACTCTAATGCTCTACCTTTGTCTTTTTCTATTTGAGCGATTAATTGTTCAATACCGTTAAATTTTTTTTCATCACGTAACCTTTCATGCCATTCAATTTTTACTTCTTCACCATATATAGAAGAGTCAAAATTGAAAATATGAACTTCAATCGATAACGAATAATCGTTTGGATCCTTAAAGGTAGGTTTGTATCCTACATTACACACGCCATTATACCACGTATCATAAATATATAACCTTACAGCATATACACCAATTTTAGGTGTTATATATTCATCAGAAGGCGTAATATTTGCGGTTGGAAATCCAATTTTACGACCTCTTTTATCTCCGTGAATAACAGTGCCTGTCATGCTGTATGATCTACCTAGAAGCTCATTTGCTTCTCCCATATTGCCCTCTTTAAGATGGTGTCTAATAAGAGTGGAACTCACTTTTTCCTCCTCCATTTCCAATTTAGGTATGACAGTCGATTGAAACATATTCCGTGAGTGAAAAGGCAATGATTCCATTGTCCCTTTTCCTAACCGTCCATATGTATAATCGAAACCAGCAACAACATGTTGAACATGAAGACCAATGATATACTGATCAATAAACTCTTGGGGATGAAGATTAGCAAATTCTGATGTAAACCTTACAATAAACAAATAGTCTACACCTAAATTTTGAATAATCTCTGTTTTATCAGACAATGGAGTAATATACTGTACATGTTTATGTTTACGGCCTAATACTACTGATGGGTGCGGATCAAAAGTCATGACAGCACTTTCTATATTCAATTCTTTTGCTTTATCTACTGCAGTACCAATGACTTCCTGATGCCCTCTATGTACTCCGTCGAAATACCCTAATGCCATTGCCAAAGGTGGCAGGTCATTTATTTCAATTGAATGCGGATGGTGCAAAGTTATGACTTTCACTATGTCTCACCTATTTCACTAATCATTAAACAGTACTTTTACAGGCTTAATTATCCCCGGCTTTTCTGGATGTTCTTGATAAATAGCAATAGCCTTATCGTCATGGAGCATGACAACTTCACTCTTATCAGGCCAATCCGGGAACTTTTGTAATCGTGCACCGTTCTTTACCCTCTCTGCTAATGTATCATTTATTAGTATTTTCGGCAAATAAGAAAGTCCCATTTCCATTGGTAGAAGCAAATCACTTATCTCAAGCAAGTCCACTTTTTCTTGTACTTCTTCCAATGTAAAACAATTTTCTTTTGTAAAAGAAGCTGATTTCACTCGTGTTAAAGAAGACATATGAGCAGGAAATCCTAGCAGTTCACCTATCTCAACCGCAAGAGTTCGTACATATGTACCTTTGCTGCAAGAAACTCTAAATGAAAAGCTAACAGTACTTCCTGACTTTTCTTCCCAGCTATCTAACAGTTCAAGTTTATGTATATGAACCTTTCTAGTAGGACGTTCTACTTCAATCCCTTCCCTCGCGTATTCGTATAAACGCTTACCTTTCACTTTTACTGCGGAAAACATTGGGGGAGTTTGCTCTATTTCACCTGTCAATTTTTCAAAAACAGATAAAACCTCAGCTTTAGTTATTGTTCGATCTACTGGGGTTTCTACTACTTTTTCACCAAAAGCATCTTCGGTTGTTGTGGAGAATCCTAACGTGACTTCCCCCTCGTAAACCTTCCCAGATGCTGTTATATACTCAGCAATTTTTGTTGCTCTTCCCACACAAATTGGAAGCACTCCAGAAACTTCGGGATCTAACGTACCTGTGTGTCCAACCTTTTTCGTTCTTAATATTTTTCTTATTTTGAATACACAGTCATGAGAAGTCATTCCTCTTGGCTTCCATAAAGGCAAAATACCATTCATCTTTCTCACTCCATTTCTAATGACAATTCAGTACGAAGAAAATAAGGACTGATCCACACGTGCATTAGCCGTTTGGATCAGTCCCAAGTTATTCTTCGATATTTTCCGGATTATCTTGAACTTTTTTAAGTAGCGTCTCAATACGGTTACCATAGTCAATTGACTCATCAAATTCAAAAATAATCTCAGGTGTTTTACGTAGTCTTATCCTTTGACCAACCTCAGAACGAATAAACCCTTTGGCCTTGGCTAACCCCTTTAATGTATCTTCTCTTTTATCTTGATCTCCAAGCACAGTAATATATACTTTTGCTTGTTGGAGATCCCCAGATACTTGTACATCCGTAACCGTAACAAATCCAACCCTTGGGTCTTTAATTTTTCGTCCGATAATATCGCTGAGCTCTTTCTTCATTTGCTCACCAACACGAATAGCACGGTGGCTCATCAATATCACCTCTTTTTCTTTGTCGTTTGTCGCAAAGTTAAATGAAATGACAACAAAGCTCAGAGAATCTCTTTACTTGTATCCAATCTTTCCCATTCCGGAAAAGAATCAACAAATTTTAAAGCATTCTCTATTTCTTTTTCTGCTGCACCTTTAGAAGAAGCAACCGTAATAATAGCTATCTTTGTTCGTTGCCAAACATCTTGATAGTCTATTTCAGAGACAGCCACATTAAATTTTTGTTTAAGCCGTGTTGTTATTCTTTGCAACACAGCCCTCTTTTCTTTTAACGAATGGGCATCATGAATCATGCATTCACATTCAACGTAAGCAATCATTTCGGAGTAATTTCCTCCATGATATAAGCTTCGATTATATCGCCTTCTTTAATATCATTAAAGTTTTTAATTGTAATACCACATTCATAGTTTTGAGCAACTTCTTTAGCATCATCTTTGTAACGCTTAAGCTGATCTAACTCACCTTCAAAAATAACAATACCGTCACGGATTAGTCTTATACCACTGTTACGTGTTATTTTCCCATCAGTGACATAGCTTCCTGCAATCGTACCAACTTTAGAAACTTTGAAAGTTTGGCGCACTTCAGCTTGACCGATGATCTTTTCTTCAAACTCAGGATCAAGCATCCCTTTCATCGCAGCTTCAATTTCTTCCATCACCTTGTAAATGATACGGTGCAGACGAATTTCAACACCCTCAGCATCAGCTGTACGTTTCGCGTTAACATCAGGACGTACATTAAATCCAATAACAATTGCATTAGAAGCAGACGCAAGTGTAATATCGGATTCGTTAATAGCACCAACACCTGTATGAATAATGCGAATGTTTACACCTTCAACTTCAATCTTTTGAAGCGAAGCCGCTAATGCTTCTACAGAACCTTGTACGTCAGCCTTTACAACGATATTAAGGTCTTTCATTTCGCCTTTCTTCATTTGGTCGAATAAGTTTTCTAAACTTACCTTCGTTGTTTCACTTCGTTGTGCTTGAAGTGCGATTTGCGCGCGAGATTCACCAACGGAACGAGCCGTTTTTTCATCTTCAAATACAACAAATCTGTCACCAGCCTGTGGTACATCATTTAAACCAGTTATTTCTACTGGTGTAGATGGTCCAGCTTCTTTTACTCGACGGCCTAAATCGTTAACCATCGCACGAACACGGCCAAAAGTATTTCCAACTACAATTGGATCTCCCACTCTCAATGTTCCGTTTTGAACTAATAGCGTAGCAACAGAACCGCGACCTTTGTCTAATTCTGCCTCAATTACAGTACCGATTGCTCTGCGATCAGGATTTGCTTTTAATTCTTCCACTTCACTTACAAGAACAATCATTTCAAGTAGGCTATCAATACCGTCACCACTTAATGCGGAAAGCGGTACAAATATAGTATCCCCACCCCAAGCTTCTGGAATCAGTTCATATTCTGTTAATTCTTGCATAACACGGTCAGGGTTTGCCGCTTCTTTATCCATTTTATTAACTGCAATAATTATTGGTACTTCCGCTGCTTTTGCATGGTTAATTGCTTCTACAGTCTGAGGCATAACACCATCATCCGCTGCAACAACAATTATCGCAATATCTGTAACTTGAGCACCACGAGAACGCATTGTCGTAAATGCTGCGTGTCCAGGTGTATCAAGGAAAGTAATTTTTTTGCCCTCTACTTCTACTTGGTAAGCACCAATATGCTGCGTTATTCCACCTGCTTCGCCAGCTGTTACTTTTGTATTTCGAATCGAATCCAAGAGCGTTGTTTTACCATGGTCAACATGCCCCATGATCGTTACGACAGAAGGACGCTCAGATAAATCTTCGACTGCATCTTCAGAAAAATACACATCTAAATCTGTTACATCTACTTTAATTTCCTCTTCCACTTCCACACCATAATCTGATGCAATTAATTCAATGGAATCTTTATCAAGTTCTTGATTAATCGTCGCCATTGTTCCAAGCATAAACAATTTTTTAATGATTTCTGATGGCTCTTTATGGAGCTTTTTCGCTAACTCTGCTACTGAAAGAGACTCAGTAAACGTAATTTTGGATGGAAGCTCTTTTTTCTTTTGAGTCTGTTGTTGTGGAGCTTGTCTTTGATTTCTTTGATTATTTTGTTTTGCATTTTTCTTATTGTTTTTATTCTTTTTAGAATTGGAATTATTAAATGATTTCTTATCTTTCGCTTGGCTATTTTGTGCAGTCTTCTTGCCTTCACGATTCCCTGATCCTGATTGTGCCTTTGATTTAGACTCATTATCATTTTTAGTATCAGCACTTTTATTGGACGGGCTGTTTTCTGTCGAGGATTTTTTATTAAAAAAACCATCTAATTCTTTCACGGTGTCATCTTCTATTGTTGCCATATGATTAGATACCTCAATATTCAATTGTTTTAGTTTATTAATAACATCTTTACTTGATAAATTATATTTTTTTGCATATTCATAAATACGGATCTTGCTCATATATTCACCCCCATTGAGATTCATCGAGCAATTCAGATAGTTTTTTGGCAAAGCCATTATCAGCTAGAGCTACAACAACTCTCGCTTCCTTCCCAATTGCCTGTCCAAGAGAATATCTATTATCAACAGATACTAGTGGAACCTTATAGTATCGACATTTGTCTGATATTTTTTTTCTTGTATTATCAGAAGCATCTTGTGAAAGGATGACGATTTTTGCCTTACCATTTCGAACTTCTTTTATAACAAGTTCTTCACCTGAAATAACTTTTCTTGCTCGATTTGCTAAACCAAGCAGTGACATCCAACGACTTTGTTTCATACGTTAAACATTACCCTTTTCAACAAACGCGATTAACTCATCGTATAGTGAATCATCAACCTTTGTTTGTAATTGATTAGCTAGTGTATTCTTTTTTTTCGCTTGCAAGATTGTATCTTTATCTTTTGAAAGATACGCACCGCGACCTGATTTTTTTCCCGTAGGATCCATTGACACGTCTCCATCTTTGGAACGTACAATTCGAATCATTTCTTTCTTTGGTTTCATTTCTCCAGTAGCAATACATTTTCTTAATGGAACCTTTTTTCTAGTGCTCAACTGTTTCACCTCTTAGTCTTGATCATCAAAATCAATATTTAAAGGTTCATCGGCATCGTTTTCCTCTGCTTCAAGTGGCAAGAATGCTTCTTCGCGTGGATATACACCCAGCTCACGAGCATCTGTTTCACTTTTAATATCAATTTTCCAGCCTGTCAATTTAGCAGCTAGTCTCGCATTTTGACCACGTTTTCCAATCGCAAGCGATAACTGATAATCAGGGACGATGACTCTAGTTGCTTTTCCTTCTTCATCGACTTGCACATCAAGAACTTTTGAAGGACTAAGCGCATTTGCAACAAACGTTACCGGGTCTTCAGTCCATTGGACAATATCAATCTTTTCTCCCTTAAGTTCGTTTACAATCGCTTGGACACGAGCACCTTTTGTTCCGACACAAGATCCAACTGGGTCTATGTCAGGATTATCTGCATGAACGGATATTTTCGAGCGATCTCCTGCTTCACGAGCAACTGATTTAATTTCTACAGTACCGTCAAAAATTTCTGGCACTTCAATTTCAAACAAACGTTTTAGAAGACCAGGGTGCGTCCGTGAAACGAAAATTTGCGGTCCTTTAGTCGTTTTTTCTACCTTCGTAATAAACACTTTAATTCGATCATGCGGTTTATATGTTTCATTAGGCATTTGTTCACTTACAGGTAACAGCGCCTCAATTTTCCCTAACGCTACATAGATGAAACGATTATCTTGGCGCTGCACAATCCCAGTCATGATGTCTTCTTCGCGGTCAACAAATTCAGAATAGATAATTCCTCTTTCTGCTTCTCTTACTCGCTGTGTAACTACCTGTTTAGCTGTTTGTGCTGCAATACGACCGAAATCTTTCGGTGTGACCTCAAGTTCCACTACATCTCCAACTTCGTAACTTGGGTTTATGTCTGCTGCATCCTCTACTGAAATTTCTAGGCGAGAATCGAACACCTCGTCTACTACTTCTTTACGAGCAAAAACACGCATTGTTCCGGTACCTAAATTAAGATCTACCCGAACATTTTGTGCTTGATTAAAATTTCTTTTGTAGGCGGAAACAAGTGCAGCTTCAATTGCCTCTATAATAACATCTCTTGAAATGCCTTTTTCCTTCTCTAAAACAGTTAGAGCATCTAGTAATTGCGTGCTCATGACATAAGTCATCCCCCTTCTAGGCTAAGGTTGCTTCTTATGAAAAAGTGACTGCAAGCCTTGCTTTTGCAACTTTCTCTGTAGGAATCTCAACCTGTTTTTTTCTTGTTTTAATTGTAATTTCAATTGTAAGAAAATCTTGTTCATAAGAAACAAGCTTTCCTTCAAATGTTTTCTCCCCATTTATCGGTTCATACGTCTTTACGTGTACATTTTTTCCGATTGCTTTTTCAAAGTCCTTTTCTTTCTTTAATGGACGTTCAGCACCTGGTGAAGAAACTTCTAGAAAATAATTGTGTGGAATGGGATCGATACTGTCGAGTTTTTCACTTAAACGTTCGCTTACAACCCCACATTCCTCAATATCAACACCTGTATCCTTATCAATAAATACGCGAAGAAACCAACTGGAACCTTCTTTTACATACTCTACGTCAACTAATTCGAGTGACATATCATCTAAGATTGGTGTGATAAGCTCTTCTACAAGTGTAGTAATCTTACTCATACATAACCTCCTGTTTAGTTCAAGCGGCAAGAGGCTTGGATATTTTCAAATGGACAGTAAAAACCCTCTGCCTTTTGAAAATGGCTGGTGCCTGGTGAACCACTACCAAGCATTTACACGACAATCGTGCCGTCCATAATAAAACGAAGCCGCTTCCACTTATGTGACTGGTTTATATGATAATCTTCATAAATAAAGACTGAAGAAACAAAAGAATTTCTAAAAATCTCCATTAAATAATAACGAAAGAGTGGGGAGGTCCCCACTCTTTTCCTAGAACTATCTTAAGTATTACCAATAAAAATATAACATAACCAAATTTTATATGCAAACTCTTCCCTTACTAGAAGCGAGTCTAAAACAAGGAAAGTTGGTTTTTTTCTGGCAACGCTTCTAGACAACCATGATTATCTAAGTATTCGATAATTGTTTTAGAAACTTTTCCTCGCTGTTGCAGATCTTCCTTCGAAAGGAATTCCCCATTTCCCCTTGCGTTTACAATGTTAAATGCAGCATTAGTTCCAAGACCAGGAATCGAGTTAAACGGAGGAATTAATGTATCTCCTTCAATAACAAATTCTGCAGCTTGTGAACGGTAGAGATCTACTTTTTGGAATTTGTAACCCCGTTCGCACATTTCAAGTGCTAACTCTAAAACCGTTAGCGTATTCTTTTCTTTTGGTGAAGCATCTAGCCCTTTTCCATTTATCTCTTCAATTTTTGCACGGATTGCTTCAGAACCTCTTACCATTGCTTCAATGTCAAAATCCTCCGCCCGCACTGTAAAATAGGCAGCATAGTATAAAAGAGCGTGATGTACTTTGAAATAGGCAATACGAACCGCCATTAAAACATAGGCAGCAGCATGCGCCTTCGGGAACATATATTTTATTTTCAAACATGAATCAATATACCAGTCCGGTACACCGTTTTTCTTCATTTCCTCTATCCATTCATCTTGAAGACCTTTTCCTTTACGAACAAACTCCATAATTTTAAAGGCAAGTGATGGCTCAAGTCCTTGATAGATTAAATACACCATGATGTCATCACGACATCCAATTACTTCACTCAATGTACAAATATTGTTGTGAATAAGCTCTTGTGCATTTCCTAACCAAACATCTGTCCCATGTGAAAGTCCAGAAATTTGTACAAGTTCGGAAAAAGTTGTTGGTTTCGTATCTTCAAGCATTTGACGTACGAATCTAGTTCCAAACTCTGGGATGCCGAGTGTCCCTGTTTTACACATTATTTGTTCTTGTGTGACCCCTAATGACTCTGTACCACTGAATATTTTCATCACTTCCGGGTCGTCTGTTGGAATTGTTTTAGGATCAATTCCTGAAAGGTCTTGAAGCATACGAATAACTGTCGGATCATCATGACCTAATATATCAAGCTTCAACAAATTATCATGAATGGAATGGAAGTCAAAATGCGTTGTTTTCCATTCTGATTTTGTATCATCTGCCGGAAATTGAATTGGAGAAAAATCAAAAATGTCCATATAATCAGGGACAACAATGATACCACCTGGATGCTGCCCTGTTGTTCTTTTTACACCAGTACACCCTTGAACTAATCTATCTACTTCTGCTCCGCGAATATGCAGATTATGATCGGAAGCATATCCCTTCACATATCCAAAAGCGGTCTTTTCAGCTACAGTACCAATTGTTCCAGCACGGTAAACATTGTCTTCACCAAAGAGAACTTTTGTGTAATCATGGGCTTTTGGCTGATATTCCCCTGAGAAGTTCAAATCAATATCCGGTACCTTATCCCCTTTAAACCCTAGAAATGTTTCAAATGGAATGTCATGTCCATCTTTTTTATAAGGTATATTACAGGTTGGACAATTTTTATCCGGTAAATCAAATCCTGAGCCTACTGAACCGTCATCAAAGAATTCAGAATGCTTACATGTTGGACACACATAATGAGGAGGTAAAGGGTTGACTTCTGTTATTTCTGTCATCGTCGCAACAAAAGATGAACCTACAGACCCCCTTGAACCTACCAGATAACCATCATCAAGTGACTTTTTCACTAGCTTGTGAGAAATCAAATAAATGACGGCAAACCCATGACCAATAATACTTTTTAATTCTTTTTCAAGCCTTTCTTCCACTATTTCAGGAAGTGTTTCACCGTAAATACTCTTAGCCATATCATAACTTAGCCGACGCATTTCTTCGTCTGCACCTTCAATTTTAGGTGTATAAAGATCATCTTTAATCGGTTTAATCTCATCAATCATATCTGCAATTTTGTTAGAGTTTTCGATAACGATTTCTTTTGCCGTTTCCTTTGGCAAGAAGGAAAATGCTTCGAGCATTTCATTTGTTGTTCTAAAATGAACATCAGGCAAATTATGTCGATTTAACGGATTTGCTCCTCCCTGCGATCTTACAAGTATCTCCCGGTATATTTTATCTGTTTCATTTAAATAATGAACATTGCCGGTAGCCACAACTGGTTTATCAAGTTTTTTTCCTAGTTCAACAATATTTACAATAATGTCTTCAAGATTTTTACTATCTTGTACTAGTTCTAATTCAATAAGATGCTGATAAACTTGTTTTGGATGTACTTCTAAGTAATCATAGAATTCAGCCTTCTCCTCTACTTCTTCGCTCCCTTTTTGCATCATTCCTTCGAAAACTTCTCCCTTATCACACCCTGAACCGACCAATATTCCTTTCCGGTATTTTTGTAATTGAGAGCGGGGAATTCTAGGAACTCGATAAAAATAGTTTAAATGGGAAATAGAGACTAATTTAAAAAGGTTTTTTAACCCTTCCTCCGTTTGTGCGAGTAGCGTGCAGTGATAAGGTCTTGAACGTTTGTATGCATCGCCTTTTCCCATATAATCGTTAAATTGGTTATGGTTTTCAATACCTTGTTCTGCTGCATCCTTCAGCATTTTTATTAGTAAGTACCCAGTCGCTTCCGCATCGTAAATCGCTCGGTGATGCTGTGTTAGCTCAACATCAAACTTTTTCGCCAGCGTGTTTAAGCGATGATTTTTGAATGTAGGGTAGAGCAGTCTTGCAAGCTCTAGTGTATCAATTACAGGGTTTTGTGCCTTACCAAGACCCGCTCTTTGGTAGCCTGCATTTAAAAATCCCATGTCAAATGAAGCGTTGTGAGCTACTAGTATGTCGTTACCTACCCAATCATGATATTTCGTTAAAACCTCATCAATCTCTGGTGCAGTTTGCACCATATCATCTGTAATCCCCGTTAAATCAATGGTTGTCGCAGATAAACGATGATGTGGGTTGGCAAATGATTCAAATCGATCAATAACCTCACCATTTTTGACTTTCACTGCAGCTAATTCAATTATTTTGTCGTACACAGCAGATAACCCTGTTGTTTCTACATCGAAGACGACATATGTTTCGTCTGCTAGTATTCTATCTGCGGAATTATATGCAATAGGAACGCCATCATCTACTAAGTTTGCTTCAAGACCGTAAAGAACTTTAATATCATGTTTTTTACTAGCACTGTATGCCTCAGGAAACGATTGTGCAACAGCATGATCTGTAATAGCAATCGCTTTATGACCCCATTTTTTTGCTTGTCCTACTAAATCACCTACACTAGATACTGCATCCATTTGACTCATCGGAGTATGCATATGCAACTCTACCCGTCTTTCTCCCTCAGGTGCTGTATCTTTTCGAATAACAGGAGTAATTTCATTAACGTCATTTGCAATCATCACCAAATCTCGGACAAACGTATCATTTTGAATGCTTCCTCTACAACGGACCCACATTCCTTTTTTCAAGTTGCCCATCAGTGCCGCGTCTTCTTTATCACGTGAAAACATTTTAACTAAAATCGAGCTCGAGTAGTCCGTGACCTTAAATGTTAATAATGTACGTCCACTTCTTAGCTCTCTCGTTTCTGCTTCGAAAACATAGCCTTCGATAGCAATTCGTCTTTCTTCATCCTGGATATCTTCAATTTTCCGGAAATCAGCATCGTCTTTAATCTTTAATCCAAGCATGAACGGACCGCTAGGAGCTTCTGTTGACTGTTCTTTTTCACGTTTTTGCATGTCAAGAACCGCCTGTTTTGCACGTTCTTCATCTTCTTTTCGCTTTTCTTCAAGGAATTTCTCATAATCCTGGTTTTGTTCTTTCACTTCTGAAACTTCCGCATCAATTACTAGCCTTGGAAACCCGTAACTTTCAAATATGGTTGAAATAAGCTCACCATATTTTTTCTTTAATGTTATAGCTTCCATATCATTAGATGCCTGAATGATAATTTTGTTCCCCTGTACTTTTGGTGCTTGATTATGAAGCAGCTGTAGCATTGGTGGGGAAATCCCGTCAATTTCTTTTATACAGTTGTCCCAATATTGTAAAACTAGTTCCTCTGTAAAAGAAGTATCTAAAACTTTTAAACTGAATTGAACTTTTGCTATATGCTGAAAAGATGCTTGTAAGCTTTGAGAAAATTTTGTCCACACATTACATGGTATTAATTTTTGCAAAGTAAATTGGAAATGCCACTTTCTTTCCTTTTGATCAACTATTAACTTTTCAATTTCTGCTTGATCAAAATGTTGAACAAACATATCGTCGGTTAACTGTAATTGTTGAAGCAATATTCTAAACCGTTCTTTCTTTCCAGCGGGATTTTCTTGCATGTGTACCTCCCCCATCTTATCTATCAATTTTTCTAGTTACTATCTTAAATAAATAATCACTTATACTCAATGCATATTTATTGGCAAGTCCTTAGGTTTGAATGAGAAAAAGGGCTGACATTTATCCCTATGTCTAGCCCTTTTTCTAGTTATCCCACGTTAACGGGAAATCCCCCCACTGATTGAAGCTTCGCTTTATGCTAATGTTTCAAATAAGTTTTGAATAGTATCAAGTAATTCTTCTTTTTTTACTTCAAGCATTTCGCCTGTTTTCCTTACCTTAACCTCTACAATGCCTTCTCCAGCTTTTTTACCAACCGTAATTCTGATTGGCAGCCCAATTAGATCGGAATCAGCAAATTTCACTCCTGGCCTTTCTGCACGATCATCCATTAAAACATCATATCGATGTTGCTTTAATTGTTGATAGAGCTCCTCTGTGAGAGTTTTTTGAGCTTCATCTTTCATATTGATTGGTATTAAGTGCAGATCAAACGGTGTAAGATTTGAAGGCCATAAAAGCCCGTTTTCATCATTATACTGTTCCGCAATCGCTGCGAGTGTACGAGACACACCTATTCCATAACAACCCATAATTATCTCTTTAGCTCGGCCATTTTCATCAAGGTAAGTACCATTCATTGCAGCCGAATATCTTGTTCCTAATTTAAAGACATGCCCAACTTCTATTCCTTTAGCGAATAGAATTTTTCCCTGCCCATCTGGGGAAGGATCTCCCTCTTTGATAAAGCGTAAATCTGCAAACCCTATCGCTGTAACGTCTCTACTTATGTTTACATTTACATAATGATACCCATCTTCATTTGCACCAGTTACAGCGTTAGTCATGTATTTTACAGCATTATCTGCAATGACTCTAATATCCTTATTAATAGAAATCGGCCCAATTGACCCAACTTCACAACCAAATACAGCTTTTGTTTCAGATGCAGAGGCTAATTCTACTACTTTTGCATTTAAGTAATTCTTTACTTTAATATCATTGATCTCATGATCTCCACGCGATAATACTAGAACATATTCTTCATCTACTTTAAAGAGTAATGATTTTACACATTGTGATGACTCTTTATTTAAAAACACCGAAACATCTTCAATTGTTCTTTGATTTGGAGTAGATACTTTTTCTAATTCTTCTTCTTTCTCTTCTGAGACAGTATAGTGATCAACCACCTCTGCCATTTCAATATTTGCTGCATAATCTGATGAATCTGAATAGGCAATGATATCTTCTCCTATATCAGACAACACCATAAACTCATGCGTATCTTTCCCTCCCATTGCTCCAGAATCCGCTATAACTGCACGGAAATTCAATCCGCAACGCTCAAAAATCTTACAATACGCCTCAAACAATTTTTCATACGTTTCATCTAGGCTTTCAAAAGAAGAATGAAAGGAATAGGCATCCTTCATGATAAATTCTCTACCTCTTAACAAACCAAATCTTGGTCGTTTTTCATCGCGAAACTTATTTTGAATTTGGTAAAGCGTTAGTGGAAGCTTTTTATACGATTTAATTTCATCTCTAACCAAACTCATAATAACTTCTTCATGGGTTGCACCAAGGGCAAATTCCCTGTCATGGCGGTCATTTAATCGCATTAATTCTGGACCGTATGTAGCCCATCTGCCTGATTCCTTCCATAATTCCGATTGTTGCAAGGCAGGCATTAAAAGTTCTGCAGCGCCTGCGTTATCCATTTCTTCGCGAACAATTTCTTCTACTTTTCTCAGTACTTTCTTTCCTAATGGCAGAAAACTATAAATGCCGCTTGCAGTTTGTCTTATATACCCTGCTCGCAATAATAGCTGGTGGCTTTTCACATCTGCACCTGCTGGAACTTCTCTTAATGTAGGAATAAATGTCATACTTTGCTTCATATTTTAGCACCTCTAAACAATTTAAACTTCTATAGGTTAATAGTAAATAAAGAACGGAGTAAGCGACTCCATTCTTTATTCACATTCTTACTCTTTTAAAAATTAAGTTGAATATTAAGCTTGCTGAATTGTACCTAGTTCTTATAAAAAGAACCGTTGAATATCATTCCAAGTAACGACTAACATTAGAACCATCAAGAGGGCAAAACCGATAAAATGAACCATTCCTTCTGCTTGTCGATCAATCGGTTTTCCTCTCACTGCTTCTATTGCAAAAAATAACAGTCTCCCTCCGTCAAGTGCAGGGATAGGAAGAAGATTCATGATTCCAAGGTTAATACTTAATATTGCAGCCCATCTCATAAGATAATAAATCCCGGATTGTGCAACAATATCTGTTGATTGATATATTCCCACTGGTCCTGATAAAGCATCAATGGAAAATTCTCCAGAGACTAGTTTTCCAAGAAGAACAAAAATCATTTTCGTCCATTCATACGTTTGCTCAGCACTGTTTGTTACTACCTTTAACGGAGATTTCTCTACAGGCGTATGGACTCCAATAATCCCTATTTCCTCTCCTTCTACTTCTTGAGGTTTAGGCGTAACGGCAATCTCTTTTGTTACACCGTCTCTTTCAATATTAAACTGAAGTTCATCGCCAGGATGTTTTTGAATTACTTTTACAATATCTTCCCAATTGGCGATCTCATTTCCATCAATTGTTACAATTTTATCGCCTTCTTGAAGTCCTGCTTCTTGAGCTGCTCCATCTTCTGTTAGATTCCCCAATTCAGGTTCATTTGTAGGAACACCTTGTAGTAATCCAACTAATATAAAAATGAAAAAGGCTAGAATAAAGTTGAAAAGCGGTCCTGCGAATATTGCCATAGCCCGATTTGGTAAACTTTTCGAAGCAAATTGGCGATCCCACGGTGCTACCTGTGTCTCAACACCATCTTCTATAAGTACTGCTTCACGAGATATCTTGAAAGTTTTTTGTTCTTCTTCCCCATCTTCATAGCCTCGAATAAATAGGTTATGTTCCAAGTCCGCTTCTTCCACTTCGATAACTCGAATATTAGGATATTTATCCTTATTATTTAAAACAATACTAGCTATCGATTCGTCCTCATTAAGGATTAAACCGACACGATGTCCTGCTTTTAATTCTACCATTTCCGGGTCTTCTCCAGCCATTCTTACAAATCCGCCAATGGGTAGCAAGCGGATAGTATATGTAGTCTCATTCCTTTTAAATGAGAAAACCTTTGGACCAAATCCTATTGCAAATTCACGGCATAGGATTCCAGCACGTTTTGCAAAAATCAAATGGCCCAGCTCATGGAAGAAGACTAGTGCACCGAAAATGACAATAAAGGCTATCACTGTTTGCAAATGAAAAACCACCTTTTTTGGTCAACTATGTAAGACCTAATTAATCATAAATTAAAGCTCTTTTCTCATAGATTGTTGTTTTTACTTATAAATTCTGCCCGTTGCTTCCCACTGCGTGCACAAGACTCCTCGGGGAGGAATGAGAGCCTTCTAGAAAAGCGGAAGTGGCTTGGCTCAGCTCGTGAAGAAAATAGGAACATTTCCTAAAGGCGCTTTTTGCCTTTTGGGAATGTTATCTTTTTCACAGCGAGCTAGACACCAGCTTCGCCTTTGGTTCTCTCCCTTCCCTTCCCTCTCCTCCCGCAGGAGTCGAGTGCCCTTCGTTCCAAGCAACTCAGTTGGTTAAACTTAATGTGTAGTTTAAAAGCAACAAACTTTACAAAAACAGCCTAAATTAAAGAGCCTAAACTCTTTATTATCATACTACGTTTATACTATAAAAAACATGCACAAGCTATTCATTGATAAAACGATGGACATTTAGACGTGTTTCCCTATCAATTTGCCTTATCGCATCCAATTCCGGCAATTGGATAAGCTCATGTTCCTGCATCGCCTTCTCTATCAAATCTTCAATTTGTAAAAATGAAATTTGACCATTTAAAAAGGCCGCTACAGCTGCTTCATTCGCTGCATTAAGAACAGTCGGCATACTTCCCCCAACTTTTCCAGCATCAAAGGCAAAAGCAAGACAACGAAAGCGATGATAGTTCATCTTTTCAAAATGCAGTTTGCCAATTTCCACAAGATCTAACTTTTTCGCTTGAGTCCGCGGCAATCTAGTAGGGTATGTAAGAGCATATTGAATAGCTGTTCTCATGTCAGGAGTTCCCAATTGCGCAATCACAGAAGTATCGTGGTATTGTACCATAGAATGAATAATACTTTCCCGATGCAAAACAACGTCAATCTTATCATACTCGATATCAAACAGCCAATGGGCTTCGATAACTTCTAAACCTTTATTCATCATAGAAGCTGAATCTATTGTAATCTTAGCTCCCATTGACCAATTAGGGTGGTTTAATGCTTCTTCTACTGTGACTCCAACCAGTTCCTCACGAGTGCGATCTCGAAAGCTTCCTCCCGATGCAGTAATGATAAGCTTTTCAATATTTTCTTTTCTCTCCCCCTGTAGTGCTTGAAATATCGCAGAATGCTCACTATCTACAGGCAATAAAGATACACCATGCTTCCTTGCAGCATCCATTACAATATGCCCTGCAGTTACAAGTGTTTCCTTATTAGCAATCGCAATTGTTTTACCTGCTTCTATCGCTTGTAATGTAGGATATAACCCAACACTTCCCAAAACTGCATTCACTACGATATCTGCGTCATGTTGACATGCTGCTTCTACGATGCCCTCTTCTCCCCAATAAACTTTTGTTTTTGAAGTTAAAACAGACATTAACTTTTCTGCGTCTTCTTTTTCTTGTACAGATAATACTAATGGTTTAAATTCTTCTGCTATTTCTCTTGCCTTAGCAATATTTTTCCCTACTGACATTGCTACTAATTCAAATTGATCTGGGTGTTCTTTAATTATATCTAATGTCTGGGTGCCAATAGAACCTGTGGCACCCAGCAAACTAATCTTTTTCAAAAATAATCTCTCCTCCCACTCACGTCCTATTTTTAAAGAACGTTAAGGAAATGTAGAAGTGGTAAAACAAACAATAAACTATCAAATCTGTCTAGCATTCCACCATGCCCCGGCAATAGCTGACCGGAATCTTTTACTTGATAATGCCTCTTCAAAGCAGATTCTACAAGGTCACCGATTTGACCAAACACAGATAATACAGCGGTGACGATAATTAACTTTGGTATCGACATATTCAAATCTGTAAAGAATGACATGATAATGCCTATGACAATAGCACATACCACTCCTCCTATAAAACCTTCTACTGTTTTATTCGGACTGATATCTGGCCACAGTTTCTTTTTTCCTATTGCTCGTCCAATAAAATAAGCCCCTGAGTCTGTCGACCAAATAATAAATAATGCATAAAAAACAAAACCTAATCCGTTTACATTAAAACGAGTTTCAATAAAATAATAAAACCCTATCCCAACATATAAAATACTTAAGATAGCAAACGAAACATCATCAAATGTAAAACGATTTTTCGTAATAACTGTATAAGTCAAAAACAAAAGAACGGCAAGTAACGTTATCTCTATTTTGCTGTAACCAATATTGGCGATAAGGTCAATATGTTGGCTAGGTATAAGAAATACCCATAATAGGGCGAGTGATATAATACCCGGTATAGAGAAGATAGCCAAGTTTCTCATTTTCAATGCTTCATATAAGCTAATGGATGCAATTAAATACATCAGTATAGTAAACGGTGTTTTACCAAATAAAATAATTGGTAAAAAGACTGCTGCTGCAATAATTGCAGTAATTATTCTTTGTTTCATTATGATTCCTCGCTTTGTAATCCACCAAACCTTCTTGATCGACCTTGAAATGCTTCAATTGCTTCAATAAGTTGTTCTTTGTTAAAGTCTGGCCAAAGAACATCTGTAAACCAAAATTCAGAATAGGCTAATTGCCATAGCATAAAATTACTCAAGCGAATTTCACCACTCGTACGAATAAGCAGGTCTGGATCTGGTAAATCTTTTGTCATTAAATACTGTGAAAAAGTTTCTTCATTTAGATGGCTTTCCTCTAGTATACCATTCTGAACATCTTTTAAGACATCTTTCATCGCTTCAATAATTTCAAAACGACTACCATAATTCAAAGCAAAATTTAGAATAAGACCATCATTTTCTTTTGTTTTATGAATCGCCTTTTTCACAGCATTTGCCGTATGTGATGGAAGAGCTTCTTCATACCCCATCATTCTAACTTGAACGTTTTCTTCTATAAGTTCAGGTAAAAAGGTACCTAGGAATTCTTCAGGAAGTTTCATTAAATATTCTACTTCCATCTTAGGACGTTTCCAATTTTCTGTTGAAAACGCATATAATGTAAGGGTTTTGATACCTAATTGATTCGCAAGCTTTGTCACTCGGCGTACTACTTTCATGCCTTCATGATGTCCAGCCACTCTCGGTAGGGCTCTTTTTTTTGCCCAGCGACCGTTTCCGTCCATAATTATCGCAAGGTGCTCCGGAATTCGATGCTTCTTTAATTCTTGGAATCGTTCATCAGCATCCTCACTCACTTGTCGCCTTTTCCATTGTTTAAGCTTATTTAACATAAAAAAATCCTCCACCAACAATCCAAAAAATATTTGCCCTTACTATCATATCAAAAAAACAAGAAGATATCTCCATCAAATTCTTTCTATCAATAAGGGAGAAGGAATTTTCACTAGAAAAACTCGTTACGGCATTTATCTTGAATCATTATTTTATAGCTTAATTCGGAAAATGAAACTGTTCTATAACCCCAGTGCCTCGTCCTACTGCAGACAAATTCAACCGCTATTTAAAAAAGGGACTGTTCAATAAGGAATCAATTTCACTTATTGCCAGCCCCTCAAGCCTTCATTATAAGATTAAACTTCTATTATTTCTTTTTCCTTTTCTTTTGCCACATCATCAACTTGAGCAATACTGCTATCTGTGGCTTTTTGAACATCATCCGAATATCCACGAAGGTCATCTTCTGTCATTTCACCATTTTTCTCCAGTTTCTTCAATTCGTCATTTGCATCACGACGAATATTTCGAATGGCAACCTTTGCATCCTCAGCTTCTTTTTTAACCAATTTAACCAGTTCTTTACGACGCTCTTCCGTTAATGCAGGGATTACTATTCTTAGAATATTCCCATCGTTTGCAGGGGTAATTCCTAAGTCTGATTTCAATATCGCTTTTTCAATATCACCCAATGCAGATTTATCATACGGTTGAATAACGAGCATACGAGCCTCTGGAACAGAAATCCCAGCTAATTGATTGACAGGAGTTGGTGCTCCATAGTAATCAACTGTCACTTTATCTAGAAGCGAAGCATTGGCACGACCAGCACGAATGCTTGCTAACTCTCTAGAAAAAGCCTGAATCGCTTTTTGCATTTTTTCCTTTGCATTTGTAATAACTTGATTGGACATTATACTTTCCCCCTCACAATTGTTCCAATATTTTCACCTGTTACAGCCTTCTTAATATTACCATCTTCCATTATAGAGAATACAATTAACGGGATATCATTATCCATACATAGAGAGGATGCAGTAGAATCCATGACAGCTAATCCCTCTTTAATAACATCTAAATAGGACAATTCATCATATTTCACCGCGTTCTTATCCACTTTTGGATCTGCGGAATAAACTCCATCAACATTATTCTTCGCCATTAAAATAACTTCCGCTTCAATTTCAGCTGCACGAAGTGCTGCAGTAGTATCTGTTGAGAAATAAGGATTCCCTGTTCCAGCTGCAAAAATAACGACTCTTTTCTTCTCAAGATGACGAATCGCACGGCGACGAATATATGGTTCTGCAACTTGACGCATATCAATAGAAGTTTGCACTCTCGTTTCAATTCCTACTTGCTCTAAACTATCTTGGAGTGCAAGAGAATTCATGACAGTTGCTAGCATCCCCATGTAATCAGCGGATGCTCTGTCCATGCCCATTTCGCTACCGATTTTACCACGCCAAATGTTACCTCCGCCCACAACAACAGCTACTTCTACTCCTAGTTCAGCTAATTCTTTAACTTCTTCTGCTACATTTTTAATTACTGATGGGTTAATACCGAAGCCTTCTTCTCCTGCTAAGGCCTCTCCACTTAATTTAAGAACAACACGTTTATATTTTGGAACGCTCATTTGAACCTCCATATGTAGTGAGATTTTTTTCTTGAAAAATAGGGAACACACCTGTGTTCCCTACTGAGAATAGAACTTCTAACTAAAAGTTATTATTTTTTATTAACTTGGCTCATTACTTCATCAGCAAAGTTTTCTTGACGTTTTTCTAGTCCTTCGCCTACTTCATAACGAACGAAGTCTGTTAAAGTTGCACCATTTGCTTCAAGGTATTGACGTACTTTTTGATCAGGGTTCTTAACGAAAGCTTGATCAAGGATACAAATATCTTCAAAGAATTTACCAAGACGTCCTTCTACCATTTTCGCAACAATTTTTTCTGGTTTTCCTTCGTTTAAAGCTTGTTGAGTTAAAACTTCACGTTCATGCGCTACTTCTTCTTCAGAAACTTGATCGCGAGAAACATACTTAGGGTTTAATGCAGCTGCATGCATTGCAACATCTTTTGCAACATCAGCATTCGTTGTACCTTCTACAACAGAAAGAACACCAATACGTCCTCCCATATGCAGATACTCACCAAAAGCATCATTATCTGTTTTTGTACGAACTTCAAATCGGCGAAGTGTGATTTTCTCTCCAATTTTAGCAATTGCAGAATTAATATATTCATTTACAGTAGAGCCATTCTCCATATTTTGCTCTAGAGCAGCTTCAACTGTTGCTGGCTTGTTTTTCAATAGATGTTCCGCAAGTTCTTTAACAAGACCTTGGAAATTTTCATTTTTCGCAACAAAGTCTGTTTCAGCGTTTACTTCAAGAATAATCGCTTCATTACCTTCGCTCATGATGAAAGTTGTACCTTCAGCAGCAATACGGTCAGCTTTTTTAGCTGCTTTTGCGATACCTTTTTCACGAAGGAAATCGATTGCTTTTTCCATATCGCCGTCCATTTCAGTTAACGCTTTTTTACAATCCATCATACCTGCGCCAGTTTTTTCACGAAGTTCCTTAACCATTTGTGCAGTAATTGCCATTGTGGGTTTCCTCCTTAAATATGTAAACTTACTTCATAACTTTTTTATAAATTTTATCTACTATAATATTTGCCCAACAATTACTTATTTAAAACAAGATCATTAGGACAATTAAATAGCAGATTTACTAATCTTCATAAAGTATTTATTATCTCTTTAAAAAAAGGTGATAAGGGTGCCCCCACTTATCACCTTCTTACATTACTCAGCAGCTACTGCTTCTTCTTCACCTTGTTTAGCTTCTAAAATCGCATCAGCCATTTTACCAGTAAGAAGTTTAACTGCACGGATTGCATCATCGTTTGCAGGAATAACTACATCAATTTCATCCGGATCACAGTTTGTATCTACAATACCCACGATTGGAATATTAAGTTTACGCGCTTCTGCTACAGCAATACGCTCTTTACGTGGATCAATAATGAATAGAGCATCTGGAATCTCATGCATATCTTTGATTCCGCCTAAGAATTTAACTAAGCGTTCATGCTCTTTATTTAATTGAACTACTTCTTTTTTAGGAAGTACTTCAAAAATACCGTCTTCTTCCATTTTTTCAATTTCTTTAAGACGTGCAATACGCTTTTGGATTGTTTCAAAGTTTGTTAATGTTCCACCTAACCAACGTTGGTTGATATAGAACATTCCAGCACGTTCTGCTTCTTCTTTCACAGATTCTTGTGCTTGTTTTTTCGTACCAACGAAAAGAACTTTACCGCCGTTACCAGCTAATTCTTTCACGAATTTGTACGCTTCTTCAACCTTCTTAACTGTTTTTTGAAGGTCGATAATGTAGATGCCGTTACGCTCAGTGAAGATATATTTCTTCATTTTTGGATTCCAACGGCGAGTTTGGTGTCCGAAATGTACACCAGCTTCAAGTAATTGTTTCATAGAAATTACTGACATGTGTGTGTTCCTCCTAATGGTTTTTATTTTCCTCCGCTTCTGTCATTTTCTTCAGAAACTATTATGTTAATAGCACCATCTAAAAGAATCGAGAAGCGTGTGTAATCACACCATGAATAATATAGCATAACAACTCTGAGCAATCAAGAAAATATTACTTATTTTGACGAAATTTTAATAGAAGCTCGATTTCTGTCTTCCCTTTGCCTAATAATTTTGCAATCTCTTCTGCTGTTTTTCCATTGCGATGCATAAGTAAGGCTCTATTTTCTAGTGAATCGTCCGTGTTTTCTTCTTCCGTTCTAATTGGAGGCAATTGAGTATTGTTCTCATTATCGTCTACAGTATCAGGAAATACTTTCGAATATGCTTTGTTTGCATTCATTCTATTCATTTGGTAAGCAGTTGCTCTTGTATTAATAACAGCTTGTGTAGATTCATTATCATCTTGTTTGCTGGAATTAGGTTGTTTTTGCCGATCATCTTTATTTTCTACTTTTGAACGGTTTTCTAGCTGTTTCATAAACTGTTCATTTTCTTCCTTCATTTCTAGTAGGTAAGAAGAAATAATGTCTTCCAAATCGTTTATCACTTTTTCTTGTTTCTTTTCTATATTCATTAACCTATTTTGTCTAGTATAGAGTAGAATAATTGCTAAGAATGCAACAATATTCAATAGAAAGGAAACAAAAATCAAAAATACAGACATATATTCACCTTGTTTCTTTTACTTTAAATTGGTCAGTTCCTGAATAACAAATGCGCAAGCGGCTTGCTCAAAGGCAAATTTCCAGGAAAAGACCTTGAGGGGCTAAGAGCTCGAGCTAGATATAAACTGTTTCTATAATACATGCAAATATTTTATAGTACGCTACGCAATAACAAAGCTGTTTACTTCCTGTAAATAGAAGAAAACAGCCAAAATTATCTCATATGACAAAAGTACAAATCTCTACCCCGAATAATCAACAGTTTTCCCTTTATACGGGTGGTTAAACGTAACCGTTGTATTGTTTTTCCGTCCACTTCTCTTTAGCTCTTCTTGATTTTTATCTGAACTTCCTTCATTTTCTAATGTCGCTTCTCTTTTTGCATTATTTTCAACAACAGACTTCCGTTTTCTTTCCGATTCCTTTTCCATTTCAAATGCAGCTTGGCTTTGTGCTAGCTGACCCGCTGTTTGAGTTTGATCCATCACTTTTCCTGCTTCAAATGTTTTTGGTAAAGCAATTTGCATCTCAATCGCTTTCAAACTCATTCTATTCCCTACTTCCTATTTGATTTTTTAGTATCAACTAAGGAGATTACGTAGTTTAAAGATAGCTTTTGAATGTATTTGTGAAATTCTAGAAGTAGATAGACTCATTACCTGACCAATTTCCGTTAAAGTTAACTCTTCTTTATAAAACAAGCTTAAAACCATTTGCTCCTTCTCAGAAAGCTTTTTAATGACAGTTTCTAATTCTTTTACTCCTTCGCCCTTCAACAAATGTTCCTCAGGCGATTTAGACTTTTCGTCTTTCAGGGAAAATGATTGTGATTCATGGTCATCATCCTTCAACTGCTCATCAATGGATAGGACGTTGGCGAACATATGTTCATGGATAGTTTGATTTACTTCATTTTCGGTAAGGTTTAACTCATTTGCTATTTCTTCAGCAGTAACATGTCGTAATAATTTCTGCTCTAATTCTTCGATTTTCGCTTCAATTTTTTTTGCCTTATCTCTAGTTGAACGAGGAAGCCAATCTTCTTTTCTTAGTCCATCAATGATAGCACCTCTTACACGAAAAGAAGCGTATGTGTCGAACTTTAAGTCGCGAGTAGGATCGAATCTTTGCAGAGCGTCAAGTAACCCCATTAACCCAAGGCTTTTCAAATCCTCTCTTGAGACATTTTTTGGCAAACCAACAGATATTCGCCCGACATGATAAGAAACAAGCGGCATATATTTTTTCACCAACATATCACCAGCATCTGTATCACGATGTTCTATCCACTTTTCCCAATACTTTTTCTCATTTATTAGAGAGGATTGTTGAGACATAGCCTTTCTCCTTCCTTGGTCTATCAGCTTTAACGGGAGATTCCACTACTTCAAGTAATCGAAGATGTGTACTATCCTATCTTAAATTTCCATCTAGGGGCTTTTAATTAGAGAGACAAAAAACCCACTATTTCAAGTTTCACTTTATTGTTACACACTAAGTGTCCTCTTATTATTCGGGATACTTTCCGCTGTTATTGATTAGCTCTCTCTTCTACAGATTTGGAAGACAAAACGAGTTAATGCATGATAATTCATAACTATATTACTTTGGTTCCTTCATTTACTGTTCTAACCTGCAATTGAACATTATCAACAAAAAACTCAATTGTTCTTCCTTTATTACCTCCGACGTCTTCAGCAATTAATGGTATGCTTCTCTTCTTTAACTCGTCTTTTACACTTTCCACATTTCTTGGTCCAATTCTCATTAAATCATTCTTACCGGAAAATTGGAACATTTGTGCACCGCCTGCAATTTTTGCCTTTATCCGTCTTGCTTGAGCGCCCTCATACAGTAGCTTTTTCATTAACTCATCGATACCAGTGTCGGCAAATTTTGCCCTATTTATGTTTTCTCCCTTCGCGAAACTCGAATGAGGTAGCATTATGTGCACCATCCCCGCAATTTTCGCAAATTCGTCATATAAAACAATACCAACACAAGAGCCCAATCCGGAAGTACGAATCGATTGACCAGCGTGAACTACATTCAAGTCAGATATCCCGACCTTTATGACAGTCATCAATGATTCACTCATTCACCTTAACTCCTAACGACTCAAAAATAGCCTTGAAACTAGCAGGATCAGGAAGTAAAAAAAACTGACCTTTTACACTGTCCGAATCCTGCAACTCCTCTTCTTTAAGAGTGGTGTCAATTACTATCGCATAATCACTCATTTGTGATAGTTCTAAAAGCCCAAAACCAATAATTGCACCTGCCATGTCTATTGACAAGGCAGGGACGGACGGAGAAAGATTTAGCGATGTGAAATCCGAAAGTGCTGTTAAATAAGAGCCGGACAAAATATTACCTAATTCCTGCAAGGCGGATAACCCCAGTTCAGAATATGGAGGTTTCTCAAATGAAATAGAGTCATCTTCAAGCATAACTTTCGAAAACTTTGCCGCTTGTTCTAATGGTAATAAGAAAAACATACTTCCAGGTGCCTCGCCCTCAATTCGTAAAAATATGCTCACGACAACATTTTCCGCCCCACCTGCCATTCCCATGACCTCATCAAAAGATACTACTTTTACATTCGGAACTTTCATATCAATCTTTTTTTTCAGAAGAGTAGAAAGAGCTGTCGCTGCATTACCTGCACCAATATTTCCAACTTCTCTTAATACATCTAAATGTGTACTTGTTATTTTTTCTTCAAATCCCATTTCGCACAACCCTATAAAGCATGGAGGATTTTATCTAAATGGAGTAAAATGAGAAGACGCTTCTCATGTTTAATAACACCGCCGATATATTCCGCTTCAATTACACCAACTACTTCTGGTGTCGGCTCAATTGCATTTGTTGGTACGTCTAGAACATCATTCGCTGCATCTACGATAAGACCTACTTCTTTATCATCTAGTCCTACTATAATAATTCTTGTACTTTCCGTAGACTCTGAATCAGCGAGACCGAAGCGACTCCGTAAATCAATGATAGGTGTCACTATTCCTCTAAGATTCAGAACTCCTTTTACAAACCCTGGAGTTTTAGGTACCCTTGTGATATGTTCCATTTTTTCGATTGAACTAACTTGATGAACAGGTAATGCATACTCCTTATCAACTAATTGAAAAACAATTAACTTCAAATTGTCAGTATCGGTAGTAACTAAACTCATCTTTGTCCCCCCTTAGTTATTTAATTAACGCGTTACAGTCAACAATTAAAGCAACTTGACCGTTCCCAAGAATTGTAGCACCAGAAATGGCAAATACATCCGCTAAATAATCACCTAGTGATTTTAATACAACCTCTTGTTGACCTATAAAGGAATCGACAACTAATCCTGCCATTTTATCCCCTTTTCTAACGATGATGATAGAGAAAAACTCTTCTTCTTGCTTCTCGTTTGGAACTTCGAACACATCTTCAAGGAACACAAGCGGTACTACTTTTCCTCTAAAATCAATAACTCTTTGATTATGCGCATTCATAATATCTTCTTTTTTAACAATCGCCGTTTCAATAATAGAAGATAATGGAATAGCATATTTTTCTTTTTCGACCTCCACTAGCATAACGGAAATAATCGATAAAGTTAATGGAAGTTGTACAGAGAATAAGGAACCTTTTCCTTCTTCCGAATCAATTGTAATAGAACCTCCTAGTGATTCTATTGTTGATTTAACAACGTCAAGCCCTACTCCACGACCAGAAATATCGGAGATTTGGTCTGCTGTAGAAAAACCAGATGCCATAATCAATTCAAATACTTGTCTATCCGATAAAGTTTCTGCAACTTCTTCTGATACCACACCTTTAGAAATGGCCTTTTTCAGTACTTTTTCTCTACTTATTCCGGCACCATCATCTTCAATTTCAATAAAAACATGATTACCACTATGATATGCTTTCAGTTTAACTGTACCTTGTTCTGGTTTCCCATTTGCAATACGTGTTTCTGGTGTTTCAATTCCATGATCAAGTGCATTTCGAATAAGATGTACTAATGGATCACCAATTTCATCAATGACAGTACGATCTAGTTCCGTTTCAGCGCCGATGACTTCAAGCTCAATTTTTTTATTCAAATCTCTCGCAAGTTGTCTTACCATCCTCGGAAAACGATTAAATACCGTTTCAACCGGAACCATGCGCATATTAAGAATAATATTTTGCAAGTCACCAGAAATTCTGGACATTCTTTCTACCGTTTCATTTAATTCAGGATTATTTAGATCTTTGGATATCTGCTCAAGCCTTCCTCTATCAATGACAAGCTCTTCAAATAAGTTCATTAGGATATCCAGTCTTTCAATATTCACACGAATTGTTTTATTAGAAACGCTAGCTTGTTTAGTTTGAGAAGAAGGATGTTTTTCATTTGAAGAAGTACTCGCTTTTGTCTCTTTTTTTGTGTCTGCGTTTTGGTTAACCTCTTCTGTTTTTTCACCTTCCACTTTACTTGCCGAAGAATTAAATGTTACGTCAGAAACATCTACCTTTTCAATTTCTGAAACTTTTAACACCTTTTGCTTAATAGCATCGCTAGCTTCTTTTGTAATTATAGTAACAGAGAATTCTTGATCAAAATTCTCATCTTCTAACTGCTCGACCGCTGGGACAGATTTAACCACTTCTCCTAATTTCTCAAGAACCTCAAACACCATGTATACTCTAGCAGCCTTTAAGAGGCAATCATCACGTAAAGAAATAATCAATTGATAGCATTCGAACCCCTGTTCTCTCGATTGCTCGATGACAGTTTGCTCAAAAGCTTCGAAGGTATACCCTGCTGTTTCACTTTCCGTGATGGCAGTTGATGCTACTTCCGCACTTGCTTTTATTGTATCCAGGCTTTCACCGTTCTCAATAGATTGCAAGAGTTTGACGATTTCTGAGACATCACGCTTTCCGTCTCCCCCACTCGCGATAGATTCTACCATCGCTTCAAGATCGTCAACAGAGGAGAAAAGTACATCAACGATTTCCGGTGTTACAACAATTTTTTGATTCCGAATTCCATCTAAAACATTTTCCATTTTATGCGTAAGGTTTGCCAAATCTTCGTATCCCATCGTAGCGGACATCCCTTTTAACGTATGAGCAGAACGAAAGATTTCGTTAATGATGGATAAATCTTCAGGGTTTTTCTCTAATTCTAATAGTTGTTGATTACATGACTGTAAATGCTCTTTGCTTTCGTCGATAAAAACCTCTAGATATTGATTCGTTTCCATATGGTTCACGCCTCTCTACACCATAAATTTCATAATTGAATGGGCTATATTCTCTACATTTTCTACATCATCTATTAGATTTGTAGCAATAGCTGCTTTGGGCATTCCAAAAACGATGCATGAGTCTTTTGACTCAGCAATCGCTTGAGTATTACCATCCTTCTTTAATTTTACCAGACCTTTAGACCCATCTGCACCCATTCCGGTCATAATTACTGCAATTTTATCAAAATCTTTTAATATGCTAATAGATTCAAAGAGTACATCAACGGAAGGTCTATGTCCTTTTCTAGGTGCTTCTTCTTGGTCTAGCTGTACAACAAGATTATTTCTTTCATTTTTAATTTTTAAATGAAAGCCGCCGGGTGCTATGTAAGCTGTTCCCCTTTTTAAGATTTCCCCATTCTCTGCTTCTTTGACTTCAATAGCAGAAAGAGCATTCAGCCTTACTGCTAAAGATTTTGTAAAACCAGGTGGCATATGTTGTACGACTAGAATAGGTGCTTTAATAGACGCAGGCAGTTTTGTTAAAACGTGCTGAAGAGCCCTTGGACCACCAGTAGAAGATCCTATACAGATAATTTTCTCTTTACTTTTACTCCATACCTTTGAAGTATGTAATTGGTTGAAATGTGACTCTTTTGGCTTCCTATTTAATGGGCTTTCTACCAGCGTCTGCTTAGTTTGTCTTGATGCTAAACGCGAAACCTGGACACCACTTGCGGCAACAACCTTTTCTATAATTTGATCTTTGATTTTATGAAGATCAAGTGAAATAGTACCAGATGGTTTCGGAATAAAATCGACTGCACCTAACTCCATTGCTGTTAATGTATTCTCCGCCCCCATCTCAGTTGTAGACGAAAGCATCACGACAGGGAGTGGACAATCAGCCATTATTAGCTTAAGTGCTTCTATCCCATTCATTTCTGGCATTTCCACATCCAATGTAATAACATCTGGCTTTAATGATTTGATTTTAGCTAATGCGTCTTGACCATTTCTAGCAGTTCCAACCACTACAAGCTGATCGGAACTTGCTAAAAAGTCTGAAATCAATTTTCGCATAAAAGCGGAATCATCTACAATTAATACTCTTTTTTTCAATGGGCCCTACCTCCCAAAAAACAAATTCCTCAATTGTTTTATAAATGGTTCTTTTTCGTTTTTTTCTGAACCCTTCATTTTTCCTGTTATAAGTTTTTCAGCAATACTCTGTAACGAAAGAGAAACAGGCGATTTTGGATACCCTATAACAAATGGGCATTGCTGACTTACAGATTTCTTAACAGTTGGATCCTCAGGAAGAAAACCTAGTGAGGCAATATCCTTATTTAAAAACTTAATTGTTGTAGTTCTAAGTCTATTAATCGTTTCCATTCCTTCTTTCTTGCTTTCCGCTCGATTACATACAAGAAAAAAGTTTTTATTTTCATTTCTTTTATGGATATATTTTATCATCGAATAGGCATCAGTTAATGATGTTGGTTCTGGTGTCGTTACCACAAGAATTTTATCCATTATCATTAAAAATTCAAGTGTCTGCTGTGTTGCACCTGCTCCCATATCGAAAACAATATAGTCATACTCCATCATTAAATAATCCATAGCAGTTAAAAAGCGCTCAATTTTTTCTTGCTGCCAATCAATAATATCCTGAAGTCCATTTCCACCACTTATATAGGATATCCCATGGACATCTTTCGCAATTATCTCATCTATATTTATATCGGGTGACTCTAAATAATCCATGATTGAATATTCTGCGTGACTACCAAGCAAAATGTGAATATTCCCCATTCCTATATCTAGATCAAATAAAAGAACTTTTGCATTTTCTTTTCCTATTAATATAGAAAGATTAGTAGAAAAATTTGATTTTCCAACTCCACCCTTCCCGCTGACGACCGCTATTGATTTAGCGGGAGAATTGGTTGACTGAAGCATTTTCAAACGCAACTGATATGCTTGATCTTTCATTTTCTGTACCCTTCGAAAAGTAAATCTACAATTCTTTCCTTTTCCATTTCTTCAATATCCTCTGGTACACTTTGCCCTGTCGTCACATAGGCAGTACCTATTTTGTGATCTACCATTAGATTAATCATCGTACCATAACTCGACGTCTCATCAAGCTTAGTAAAAATAAACTTATTAATGTCAATAGTTGAAAACTGATGAATAATTTCTTTTAAATCATTCTCTTTACTCGTTAAGGACAAAACCAAGTAAGTTTCCATTTCTTCATTAAAATCAATTATTTTTTGTAGGTCTTCTACATACTTCTTTTCACGAAAATTTCTTCCAGCAGTATCAATAAATATAAGGTCAAAGTCGTTGAACTTCTCAATCGCTTTTTTAAAGTCTTCTACTTTATAAACTACTTCAACCGGAACATTCAGTAACTGTGCGTATGTCTTTAATTGCTCAATCGCTGCGATGCGGTATGTGTCCGTTGTGATAAAAGCGATTTTTTTCCTTTTTTCAATAACAGCTTCAGCTGCCATTTTCGCTAATGTTGTTGTTTTTCCTACACCTGTAGGACCGATAACATTAATATATTTCTTTTGATAAGTCACTCCACCGCTTGGAACGTCCGAAAGTTTATCGTGTAAAAATTGCTTCGTTAAGGCAAGTATACTATTCTCCGCTGAAGTACCCTGCGTACTTTTCTTTTCTCTATTCGCTGTAAGATATTCCGCCACTTTGAATACTAGGCTTTCCTCAAGGTCATGCTGCTGTAGGTAGGTTAATACTTCTTTAACCTCTTCAGGGTAATGGTCGTATTGACTTTTAGAAGTAAGGGTTTGAATCATTTGTTTTAATTCTTTTAATTCCTTTTCTACTCCATCACTTCTTTTAGGAAGGGTATCAACTTTCTTTTTCTCAACTATAGGCTTATCCTGAATAGACTTTTGGGTTAAAGCCGCTTTACGCTCTTTCTTTTCTTTTACGACTTGAGGATCAATCGCTGCAATTACTTCTAGGTTTTTCTTTTTAAACAACCCTAAAAAACCACGTGTGTAGATTACTTTTGAATTAAGAATTACCGCATCTTCTCCAAGCTCTTTCCGGACCTTTTGCATTGCTTCGGCCATCGATGAAGCTAGATATTTTTTTACCTTCACTCAACATTCACCACCCCTAAGCTTTGTACTTCAATATTAGATTCTAATTCGTTATAGGATAAAATTGGAACCTGCGGGAAATATCTTTCTGTTAATTGTCTAATATACATTCTTACAGCAGGGGAACATAAAATAACTGCTGACTCCTCCATTAGTGATAATTGCTCAATATGAGAAGCGATTGCCTCTAGTAACTTCTGAGAATCATTTGGATCAAGTGCTAAAAAATTTCCATGTTCGGTTTGCTGAATTGCATCTGCTACCATTTTTTCTACCCTGCCAGAAAGTGTAAGAACTTTTAGGGAACTTCCTTCTTGCACATGTTGATTCGTAATTTGTCGAGCAAGTGATTGACGAACATATTCTGCCAATAACTCTGTATCCGAACTCATTTTTGCAAAATCTGCAAGCGTTTCAAAAATAATTGGTAGATTACGGATAGATATATTTTCTTTTAATAATTTTGCTAACACTTTTTGAACTTCTCCAACAGATAGAGGGTTTGGTGTTACCTCTTCCACTAATATTGGGTACGTTTCCTGTATATGGTCAATAAGCTGTTTCGTTTCCTGCCTTCCTAATAGTTCATGTGCATTATTTTTAATAATTTCCGTAATATGTGTTGACACAACAGATGGTGGATCCACTACAGTATAGCCAAATATTTCAGCTTGCTCTTTCATATCTTCGCCAATCCATTTTGCTGGTAAACCAAAAGATGGCTCGATTGTATCGATTCCTTCAATAGACTCATCCTCGACACCAGGACTCATCGCTAAATAGTGATCTAATAATAACTCTCCTCTTGCCATTTCATTCCCTTTAATTTTTAGGCGATATTCATTAGGCTGTAATTGAATATTATCTCTAATTCGGACAACAGGAATAACTAAACCAAGTTCAATGGCAAGTTGTCTTCTAATCATGACAATCCTATCTAATAAATCTCCACCTTGATTGGCATCAGCAAGTGGAATAAGCCCATATCCAAATTCAAATTCAATCGGATCAACGTTAAGTAAATTGACAACACTTTCAGGACTTTTCATTTCGTCCGTTTCTTGTTCTTCCTCTAGTTCCATCAAATCTTCTCCGCCCGCTTTAGGAGTCCGAGCTAGCATAAATCCGCCAACTCCTAATGCAGCAGCGATTGGAATAGTTAATATATCATTAATAGGTGTTGCAATCCCTAGCATGAAGATTGTAAAAGCTGCTACATACAGCATGGCAGGATAAGCAAATAACTGTTTCATAATATCCTGTCCAAGATTTCCTTCCGAGGCTGCTCGTGTAACAACAATACCTGTTGCTGTCGATATTAATAATGCAGGAATTTGACTGACGATCCCATCTCCGACTGTAAGAAGGGAGTATTTCGTCGCCGCTTCTCCTATAGGTAGACCGTTTTGCATCATTCCAATAATGATACCGAAAATCAAGTTAATGATAACAATGATTATCCCAGCAATAGCATCCCCTTTTACGAATTTAGATGCACCATCCATCGCTCCGTAAAAGTCCGCTTCTTTACCTACCTTTTCCCTGCGTTCCCTAGCATCATGTTCAGAAATCATACCTGCATTTAAATCTGCATCAATACTCATTTGCTTTCCTGGCATTGCATCTAGTGTAAAGCGGGCAGCAACTTCTGAAACACGTTCTGACCCTTTCGTTATAACAACGAACTGAATAACAATAAGAATCGCAAAGACAACTAAACCTACGAGAACATTCCCGCCGACAACAAATGTCCCAAATGTCTCGACGACACCCCCCGCTTCACCATTACTAAGAATCGATCTTGTTGTGGACACATTCAATCCCAATCGAAATAAGGTTAATAATAATAGTAAAGAAGGAAATATGGAGAATTGCAATGGTTCATTCATATTCATTGACGTTAGGAGTACTAGTAGTGCTAGAGAAATATTAATTATAATTAGTACACTTAATAACCATGGTGGAAACGGGATAACCAGCATGGCTACAATCAGTATGACACTGGCTAGTACAGATATATCTCTTGCTGACATTCACTTTCTCTCCTAACTAATATTACAATTTATTTTTCATCCTATAAACATAAGCAAGAATTTCAGCGACAGCTTTAAAGAACTCCTCAGGAACACTGTCACCAATCTCAGCACTATCATAAAGAGAACGTGCAAGCGGACGATTCTCGACCATTATGACATCATTCTCTTTCGCGATATATTTAATCTTTTGAGCGACGTAGTCTACACCTTTAGCAACTACATATGGAGCATCCATTTTATTTTCATCATATTTTAAAGCAATAGCAAAGTGAGTAGGGTTGGTGATGACGACATCCGCTTGTGGAACTTCTTGCATCATTCTTCGCATCGCCATCTCTCTTTGTCGCTGTTTAATTTTCGATTTAATTAATGGATCTCCTTCCATGTTCTTATGCTCATCTTTTAAATCTTGCTTTGACATACGGATGTTTTTTTCAAAGTCATATTTTTGGTACAAATAATCCAAGATTGATAGAAACAACAACGCTAAAGAAGCTGCTATTCCCATCTGCACGGCTAAACTTGCCATTGTTGTTAATGAATCACTGGCAGACTTAAAACTTAAACTGAGAACCTCATCAATTCTCCAGTATAAAATGACAAATGTAATTCCACCAATAAATGATATTTTCAAAATCGATTTCAGTAATTCTACAATAGCTCTCATCGAAAAAATTCTCTTAAACCCTTTTATTGGGTCAATCTTTTCCAATTTAGGCTGAAGAGGCTCGGTTGTAAACATTGCACCAACTTGAACATAGTTGGAGAAAACTCCTGCAACTAATGCAACAAGCATTATTGGACCTAATAAAAGTGCCAATTCCTTCATTAAATCTAACGTAATGACTTGAACAGTATTTTCAGTCAAATCCATCAACATATACTGTTCAAATGTATGATGAAATAAATTAAAAACAATATTCCCCACATAAGATGCACTAAAGGTTAAAAATAAAAATACCGCAAGCAAAATGACTGCAGTGTTAACGTCTTGGCTTTTTGCTGTTTGCCCTTTCTTTTTTGCATCCTGTCGTTTTTTGGGTGTGGCTTTTTCTGTTTTTTCCCCACTAAAATACTGTAAATCAAGAGATAACCAATTCACCTTACGTGCCTCCAATAATTTTCATTAAATCCCTCATTGAAAGCAGCATCGTTTGAAAAATCTGCTGCATAACAGCCATCATAATAGCCATTACAATAAATAAAACGATAAAAGAAACTGCAATTTTTATAGGGAATCCTACAACGAAAATATTTAGTTGAGGGACCGTTCTTGCAACAATCCCCAATGCCACATCAACTAGAAACAATGTTGCGACAACAGGAATCGACATTTGAAAAGCGATAATAAACACGGAATTAAATGTTTTAATTATATACTCAGCTAAATTACTATCACCAAATGGTATCCAAGCTTGATCAATAGGGATAAATTGATAACTATAAAAAATGCCATCTAAAATAAGGTGATGTCCATCAAGTGCTAACAATAATAATAATGCAAATGTATATAAATACTGCCCCATTAAAGGGCTTTGTGTCCCTGTTTGCGGGTCGATCACGTTTGCAATGGCAAACCCCATTTGGAAATCAATGAAGCCACCGGCAATTTGAATAGCGGATATAATCATATAAGCAACAAAGCCAATTAACAAACCAATCATTGCTTCTTTCATAATCAACATAAAGTATGCCCAATCAATTTCAAAAGCTGGTGATTCTATCGTATAATACATCAGCCATGACAGAATAAGAGCAAATCCTATGCGATGCCTTGAAGGAATTGTTCGATAAGAAAATAGTGGCATCGTCACAAAAAAGGACGACACTCTAACAAAAATTAATAAGAATACCGATAAATTAGGGATAAGCTCTTCCATACTCTTACCCTACAAACCTAGTAAGATCAGAGAAGATTTGTGAAGAATAAGTTATAAGCTTTGATAACATCCAGGGACCAAAGAAGACAATTCCAATAAGAACGGCAACTATCTTTGGAATAAATGCCAGTGTTTGTTCTTGGATTTGTGTGGTAGCCTGAAATATACTTACTAAAAGTCCGACAATCAAAGCCAATAGTAAGAGCGGACCTGATATGACTAGTGTAATATAAATTCCGCGCTCTGCTAGTGCGATTACTGCTTCTGCATTCATGAACTCACCTACTTAAAAGCTTTGTAATAAGGATTTAATAACGAGATACCAACCATCTACTAACACAAATAGGAGAATCTTAAATGGTAAAGAAATCATTACTGGTGGCAACATCATCATTCCCATTGACATTAAAACACTAGCTACAACCATATCAATTACTAAAAAAGGAATAAAAATCATAAATCCGATTTGGAAAGCTGTCTTAATTTCACTTAGAGCAAAAGCGGGAACAAGTGCTGTTAATGGTATATCCTTAATTGATTCTGGTCTCTCTGCACCTGAATAATTTAAAAAAAGTTCTAAATCTTTTTGCCTCGTATGCTGACTCATAAAATCCTTAAATGGTACAGCTGCATTTTCGTAGGCTTCTTCTAAATTAATCTCTTCATTGAACAAAGGTGTCAATGCTTTATCATTCACCTCTTGAAAGGTCGGAGCCATAATAAAAAATGTCATAAATAATGATAATCCAATTAAAACTTGATTCGGCGGCATTTGTTGTGTAGCAAGTGACGTTCTCACAAACGAAAGAACAATCATTATCCTTGTAAACGAAGTCATTAATATCAAAATGCTAGGAGCTAGGGAGAGTACGGTAAATAGTAATAGCAATTTTACACTTGTTGATACATTTTCAGCAGAACTGCCATTAAAAAACTCCATAAACTCATTCATGATGATTGTTCTCCTTATTCTTTAAATCTTCAAGCAGCTTCTTTCTACCCTTCCGTACTTCATCTAATTGATTTTTTAGAACGGACTGAAAAGGTTCAGCCTCATTTGGCGAGCTACTTTTACCACTATTTCCTTTTGGGAACCAATTTGAAATGAACTCTTTTGCTCCTGCCATTTGTGTAGAATCGTTAGAAAAATAATGAAGCATTTCTTCTTTTTCTTGTTCATCCTCTATCTCTTTCAATAATTGAATATCTTCTCCTACACCGAGAATTAATAATTTATTTCCAACCTTAACTAGCTGCACCGACCGATTTCCGCCAAGCGGTGTTCCACCTAAATTATGAAATATTTTCGTCTGATTATAAGAACGACTTCTTTTATTAATAAATTTCAAAAGAAAATAAATAAGTGCCACTACAAATAAAAGAGCAAATACCATTTTCACATAATCCATAAAGGTCACAGACGTTGTCACGGAAGAGGCATCAATATCAGTATTAGTATCTTCTTCTACTTCTTTTTGCACGCCCTCTTGTTTTTCTTCATCGTCACACTTGTCCGGTTGTTCTAGACAATTCTTCACGTTTGGTTTAAATTCCGCCTGTACTGGTATGGATAGCGTACAAGTTAGAATGGAAAATATAACCACAACAGATAGAATAAAAGGTAACTTTTTTCTCAAATATTACACCTTCTTATTTAGGAGGTTTTTTCAAAAAAACCAAGAAAACAACTATTAAGTCTCTCGGTCAATGTTAGTCTACGTTATTCCGTATAGAAAGTCTATCATCAAAAAAAGGAAAAAATTTTTGTGTGGAGAAATCATACTCGCATAATCTAGTGATTGTTTTTTCTTATTCCTTTTAACTTTTTGATTAACTTCATCCACGATGTCTAACATGACCTTTAAGTAAAACTTCCGTCCGATAATACCGGACGGATAATGTTAGTCAGTTTTTTTGTTGTGATTTACTATCTAATTCCTTAACTTAATGCTTTTTGGATAGCTTCAATTACGCGATCTGCTTGAAATGGTTTAACAATAAAATCTTTTGCTCCAGCCTGAATAGCATCGATAACCATCGCTTGCTGTCCCATTGCAGAACACATAATTATTCTTGCACTTGCATCGAATTCTTTAATTTCTTTTAATGCTGCAATCCCATCTTTTTCAGGCATTGTAATATCTAATGTTACAAGATCTGGCGATAATTCTTTATATTTTTCCACTGCTTGTGCACCATCAGCTGCTTCTCCAACTACTTCAAAACCGTTTTTTGTTAAAATATCTTTGATCATCATACGCATAAAAGCCGCATCGTCTACAACTAAAATCTTATTTGCCATGAAAGTTCCCTCCGTTACATTTATTTAAGTCTCTTTAATCGATCTGTGGGGCTAGCAATATCGGTAACTCTCACACCGAAATTCTCATCAATTACTACTACCTCACCTTTTGCTATTAACCTGCTATTAACAAGGATATCTACTGGTTCACCAGCTAGCTTATCTAGTTCAATAATGGACCCTTTAGAAAGTTCTAGAATATCTTTTACAGAACGTTTTGTCCTACCTAGTTCCACTGTCACCTGGAGTGGAATATCAAGAAGCATATCAAGATTTTTTGCCTCTTGGTTTGATAACGATTGTTGTTCAAAATTAGTGAAAGACGCTGGTTCCACATTGACCGGTTGCTGTGAATAACTTCCTTGTCCACCAATATGCTGTGGCGTAACAGCTTCTTGTTTTGTAACCGTCGTCGTTGCACTTCGTGATGGGTGGCTTGTTGGTTGACTTATTTGTTCTTGTGCATAACTAGGTGTTTCCTGCTGTACCGGTTCGGTAGTTTGAGTAACTTCAGCAGATTCACCCTCGCCACCATTCATAAGATCATGAACCAAACTTTTCGCAAATGATAGGGGTAATAACTGCATGATATTAGAGTCTATTAATTCACCAATTTTTAATGAAAACTGCGCTTTCACTAGCAAGTCCTTATTAGGAATGTTTTGCTCCCCTTCTCCTTCAGGAATATACATTAAGTCAATACTAGGCGGCGAAATATCTACTTTCTTACTAAAAACAGTAGACATTGATGTAGCAGCAGATCCCATCATTTGATTCATTGCTTCTTGAACCGCACTTAACTGAATCTCTCCAAGGTCTTCTGATGGGCTTAATCCATCGCCACCAAGCATTAAATCAGCAATAATACTCGCATCCGACTGTTTAATCACCAGCATATTCGTACCAGAGAAACCTTCTGTATATTTGACTTGAATTGCAACATAAGGATGAGGAAACTCGTTCTCAAGATTATCACGGTCAATGATCGATACTTTAGGAGTAGTAATTTCTACTTTTTGATTCAACAACGTAGATAATGCAGTAGCAGAACTCCCAAAAGAAATATTTCCAATCTCCCCTAGTGCATCCTGTTCGATTACACTCAAATAATCTTCTGTTACTATTTCATCCGTACTATTGCTCTCTTCTTCACTATCTTGATCTGCACTACCTCTAAGAAGTGCATCTATTTCATCTTGTGATAACATATCATCACTCATCATCATCATTTCCCCCCTTCAAGGAATCTAAAATTTGAACGGCTACTTTTTTATTTGATTTTCCTGGTTGTGCCGTAAATTTAGGAACCTCCCCGATTCTAACAGTTAGCGGGTCATCGATTCTGGTATTTAATTGGATTACGTCTCCTATACCTACCGCTAAAAACTCCTCAATAGAAATGTCTGATTTTCCTAATTCAGCAACGATAGGTACGGAAGCTTTTTTCACCCGCTCTTTAAGACTTTCTACTTCTTGAGGGTTAACTTCTGAACGTTTTGTTTCCATCCAATAACTAACTGACAGGTTTGGAATGACCGGTTCAAGCACTACGTGTGGTATACATATATTAATCATTCCACTTGTTTCTCCTATTGTTGTATTTAAGGAAATAACAACAACTGTTTCATTTGGAGAAACCATTTGAAGAAATTGAGGATTAACTTCTAATTCGGACAATAATGGGTCTATATCTGCTACATTACTCCATGCCTCTCGTATATTTTCAAAGGCTTTCTCGAATAGATTAGACATTATTTTACTTTCAATTTCAGTCAAATTTTCTACATTATTATGGCTACTACCTTTTCCACCCATCACTCTATCCATCATGGAGTAAGCAATATTAGGATTAACCTCCATGATTATCCTGCCATCAAGTGGTGGAACTTCAAACACATTTAAAATCGTCATTTTTGGAATAGAACGAATAAATTCCTCATAAGGTATTTGATCAGCAGAAGCAACGGAAATTTGCACATATGTTCGGAGCTGGGCTGAAAAATACGTTGTTAGTATTCGTGCAAAGTTTTCATGAATTCTTGTTAAACTTCTGATCTGATCTTTAGAAAATCGCAGTGCTCTTTTAAAATCATATACCTTGACCTTTTTTTCTTCTTCTTCTTTTTTTAATTCATCAGCACTCATTTCGCCAGTAGAAAGTGCCGATAGTAAAGCATCTATTTCGTTTTGTGATAATACATCTGCCACTTTTTCACCCCCAACAACACTCCTATATATGAAGCTTTATCCCACATTAGTGAACAGTAAAACCCCACTGATTAAAGTTTCACTCTATTGAATCATCATCGAGGTGATATAAACCTTTTCTACTTTACCCTCTTGCATGAGAGCATTGACCTTCTCTTTTACCGTATTCTCAATGGTCTGTTTACCCTTTTTTCCTTCTAATTCACTAGACTTCATCTCAGATAATTCCTCTATGATGACATTATTAACTTGGAAAACTCTTTTTTCTAATTCTTCTTTTGCTTCCTTACTATCTGTTTGGACTTTAAAAGATATACGAATATAATCATTGCCTGATAAATTAGTCGTTATTTCAGGTATATCCACCGAAGCTTCAATTACTTCCTCAATAGATGGTTCCTTCGCTTCTGCATCTTTATCATCTAACTTAAAAATGACTACTAATGCAATAACTCCTACTAGTAAGATCGTAACCAAAATAATTAACATAATTGTAAGCATTTTATTCTTCATTATTTACACCCCCTGCTGGAAGTCTGCCAAGTAAGTTAACTTCTTTGTAAAAAGAGATGGTACGTTGATAAACTACCTCTGCAGATTCTCTAACAACATATCTTCTGCCGTTCGTAAGCAATATCGCCGTATCTGGGAATGACTCAATTGTTTCTATATTAAGTGCATTTATTATAAATTCTTTCCCATTCAATCTTGTTAAAGTAATCAATATAGATCGGGGCTGATCCGTAAATGCCTAACTCCTCCTAATTTAATATTACACAGTGCATTTTACATTATTTCGTACTGTTAATTTCCGGAAAATACCAGGCGCTTTTTCATTGGATCAGTCCCTTCCCCCTTACCATGCTATTATCGTTTTAAATTAACAAGCTCTTGTAAGATTTCATCTGAAGTTGTGATGATTCTTGTATTTGCTTGGAAACCACGTTGAGCAGTGATCATTTCTGTGAATTCTTCTGAAAGGTCGACGTTGGACATTTCAAGTGAACCAGATTGAAGGCTCCCTCGGCCTTCCCCTGCTACTCCAACATTCGGCAAACCAGAGTTATTGGAAGCTTGGAATAAGTTATTTCCTGCTTTCGTCAAACCTTCTGGGTTGGAGAAGGTAGCTAGTGCTAATTGACTAACTACCCGTACTTCTCCATTAGAGTACACGCCGTTAACTTCACCGGAAGATCCGATGTTGAAGCTTTCTAGAGAACCTTCTGCATTTCCATCGACGGTGTCCACGTTAGCAGAATTGGAGCTATCGAATTGGGTGATATTTGAGAAGTCTAGGTTTACCTCTTGTCCTTGCACAGCACCATTTGGTGGGTTTATAGTTATGGGTTTAATAGGATTAGCTGGATCTAATCTTAAATTCCCTTGTTCATCGAATTTCAGTGCACCTGATGATGGAGTAGCTGAAGTATCCAATACTCCTAGAACGGGTGGTGTAGCAGATGGGTCTGCAGATGGGTCTGTAACTTCATATTTCCATTCTTTTTCTGCTGTTTTAATTAAAGTAACCTTCAAATCAATGTCCTGCCCCAAAGAATCTTTCACTGTAAAATCAATAGCAATAGCACCGTCAGCTACACCGTCACCATCTGTATCATCAAACACACCATCTCCATCTGTATCAGTAGCAATTGGCTGGGAAGCTTTCAAATTCCCATCAAATGTCACATTCCCTGTTGCCTGAGGTGGTATCGTAGCATCTGAATCAATAATAATATCGCCTAAAGCATTTTGTACGGTACCATCGGCATTAACTCCGTATCCTTGTACTAAGTTACCTTGTCCAGTAACCAAGCTCCCGTTTGAGTCTAAATAAAAATTCCCTGCACGTGTATACATTTCGTTATTTCCATTACGAACAGTGAAAAATCCATCTCCAGAAACCGCTACATCAAGTGCTCTTCCTGTTGTTTGTAAACTCCCCTGTGTATGAATAGTGTCGATAGTAGATAAGGAAGCTCCTAAACCAACTTGCTGGGCATTTTGTCCGCCACGGTTTTCTGTTGCACGGCTTGCTCCAGATATCGTTTGGTTCATTAAATCTTGGAATGTTGCACGTCCCTTTTTAAATCCATACGTGTTTACGTTTGCGATATTATTACCGATTACATCAAGTTTTGTTTGGAAGTTTTTCATTCCACTTATACCTGAATACATTGAACGTAGCATGATTATTTTCCCCTTTCTATTTTGGCTGCGTCTGTCATTTAGCAGCTTTCAGGCTTCCTATAAAAGGTCCAGCCTATTAATCTATCAAAATTGTTCCATTTATATTTGTAAAAATTTGCGAACTCGCTTCTTCCCGATCAAGTGCTGTTATAACCGTTTGATTTTTAGCACTAATGATTAATGCTGAATCTTTCAGTATAACAAGGGAATCGGTTACACCTTTTTGCTTTGCTTCTGATATTTTTGATTGAATTTGATTCCACGTATCGTGATTAATCGAAATTCCTCTTTGCTCCATTCGCGCTTTTGCATGTTTACTAACTTGAAGTTCCGTTTGATTACCTATTGCTTGATTTAGCTGTTGTGCAAATGATGTCTTATAATCAGCAATTTTTTTACTAGTTTTCTGGGTTGGGAAAGTTGACGTAGTAGGTTGAGATGGAACACGATGTGTTACATTTCTTTCCATACAACCACTCCCTCTATGATTCTATTTTTGTTAATTCGCTCGCTTGGATTTTCTCCCCGTTATCTGTATGAAGCCAGATTTGCCCATCTTTTTGTGAAACAGATGATACAAGCCCTGAGTTTGCTTCATCTTCATTTCCCCAGGCTACTGTTTTACCAATTAACATTGATGCGTTTACCAACGAACTTTCCGAAGAAGTGGCTCCACTATTCATCTGTGAAATATTACCAGGGGTTAAAATTGTTCCATCATCCATGATGAATTCAACTGTATCGTTTTTAAATCGAATCCCATTGATTGTCCCTGTTCCCTCTTGTATCTGAGGCTCTTCACTATCTTCAGACTCCACTACTTTATGCCATGTTACTTCCTTCCCAACAAAACTGTTGTAAGAAATCAATTGTGATTGCGTTTGCTTTTCTATAAATTTCTCCATCGTTGTTGTCAAATTTGTCATTTGCTCTAATGATGAAAAAGTTGCCATTTGTGCAATAAACTCTTTATCATCCATCGTGTTCATTGGATCCTGATTTTGTAGCTGTGTCATTAGAATTTTAAGAAAATCATCTTTTCCTAAAGTGTCTTTTCCACCTTCACGTTGTTGCGTTTGCAACGACGAGTATAAAAGACTTGGATCGATTTTTGTCATGTTTATCACCTATATTTCTATATTCATTAACAACTCTTTAAAAGACGCTTCTTCCTCATCACTCTGTTGTTGATCTGTTGATGATTGTTGGTCATTTCGATTATCGCGAGTCGTCTGCTGTTGGTTTTGACCTCGATCTTGACGGTGTGATTCCGACAGTGCTTGTGCTATTTCAATCTTTTCAACAGGCAAATTTTGACTACTAAAAGCCTGCTTTAACCCATGTAATTGGGAGTCTAGCAATTCTTTTGCAGAAGCAGTTGTTGCTAATATTTTTGCTGTCATCACACCATTTTGTTGAAGCAGTTCAATCCGTAATGACCCAAGATTTTCTGGATATAATTTGATTAACATTTTTGTCGTATTTGGTTGCGAGAAAAGCTGTGATTTACCAAGGACTTTTGCAAACTCATTAACAAATTTCTCGAAGCTTCCACTTCGGTTTGTCTCGCTTACTATTAACGAGAACTGCTCTGTTTTTGGTAATGAAAAATGCACATGATTACTTTGTAATGTCCCTTGCAGCTTTTGCACAGTACTTTCCATTACTTTTGGGTTTTGTGCCATTTTTTCGATTACTTGTACGTCATTTGTCCCATTTTTAATGGATCCAGTCTCCGTACTTCCCATTTGTCGATTATAAGCTTGCTTTAGTTGATCAGACCATTTACTGCTCAGCGGCAGTACTTCCTTGATCACACTTTCTAGCTTGCTTACTAAACTCTTCAGCAATTGTTGTAATTCAGTAACTTTCCTGGCATCAATAAAATGAAGATCTTTTTGGCCTCCAAGTAGCTCAACAATTTTCGCAAGCTTTACCGTTTCTTCCATTGTTTGTTGATTTAGTTTCAGCATATCTTCTGCAGGAGCTTGTTGCATAAGTTGAAACGCCTGCATAACTAATTCCTCTAATTCGATATCTTCTTCAACTTTCATGTCAGGAATATTTTTCACCAATTCACTATGAAGTTGAGATACACTCTCGGTAAAACTTTTAATGTCTACATTTAATACAGATAAAATGTCTTTCATCGATACGTTAGGGAGCATTTTCAACTCCGTTATTTGGTCTCCCGATAAACTTGGAATATCTTTTAAATCTTCTCCTTGGAAAAGATTTAATATCTCCATGAGCCCTTCTAAAGTACCTGTTAAAGATTCGCTTGACTCTCCTTCGTTCTGTTGACCAGAAATTTGTCCTAATATATTCGAAAAATCTACAGAAGAACCTTGATTAGACTTTATACCGTCTTTTACAGAACCAAGACCTCCGCCTGTCACGGAAGTTAGTAACGTACCTACATTCACTTCTTTCACCCCCTTTCAACCAAGAACAATCGCATTCTTACTCACTATCACTATCTGTTGATAACAAACCTGTGTAAATAGCAGCGTCTGCTGGAGGCATTTTCTCTAAAATTTTCGCAAGTGTTTCTGGTTTCACATTTGATAATATTTTTATTGCTTCACTATCTTCCATCTCCAAAATGACTGGAGCTGCACTTTTTGCCGACATTGTTTCAAATGTACTTACAACTTCCTTAAATGCTCGCTTGTTTTCTTTTTGAATTTGCATTAATTCTTCAATTTGATCTTGCAACTGTTGTTTTTCAGCTTGTAGTTGCTCTTGATCATTTTCCTGACTGTCTATTTTACCTTGAAGCTGTGAAATTTTTGCTTCTTTATCTTCTATTTCTGCTTGCAAGGACACGACTTTCGTTTCTAGTCTTTCGATGCTTTCTTTTTCCTCTGTTGGAATTACTTTTTCTACAAAAGGAATATTTGAACCTATTGCTTTCGCTTTTTCAAAAACATTGATACCAGCAACCGTCATTACAACTAACGTAATAACAACAGCAAATAGAATTGGAATTACTACCGTAAATAGAATCCATTGAAACCGAGTAAACGATTTATCACTTTTTTCTTTTTTTCCTGTCTTAGCCATTGATATCACCTAATTCCTCGGTTCATAAATTGTGTAACACTAACTTCATCAAGTTGCTTTCCTTCATCGTTTTTTATCGCTTGTAAAAAGACGTTGAAGTCTTTTTCTTTTAACTTTTCATATTTCTTTACTTCGACATTCATTTCGGTCAGTTTTTCTTCATACCAATACATTCTGCTGCGTGCTTGCATTACCTGTTCTTGAAAATAAGAGATTGTTTTCTCCAAATTCATAATAAATTGCTGGTGATGACGAATATCTTGAACAGATAAGCCAGTCTGCAGTTTATCAAGCTGAAATGCTTCAATATTTTCTTTTTTCTTTAAATACGTATATAACTTTTCCGCAACCTCTTCAAACTTCGCCACGGACTCTTTATAGACATTATGAGCTTCGTCTTTTTCTCTTTCTTTTAATGAAAGGATTTTTTGAAATTTAAATTCATAACTCATGAACCTGCATCACCTTTATTAGCTAATTGAACAAGACCTTGAATGCTTTGCTGCTGCGTTATTTTTTCGTTTACTCCCTGTTTTAGAAAGGAAATTATTTTTGGGTAAAACAGGATGCTCTCGTCAATCTCTCTTGAACTTCCTTTTTTATATGCTCCGATTTGAATTAAATCTTCAGAATTTGTATACGTACTTAGTAGCTCTCGAATTCTTTCGGAAGCTTTTAAATGCTCTGGCGAAGCAAGGTGATTGATAAGGCGACTGACACTCTTTAACACATTAATTGCAGGATACTGCCCCCTATTAGCAATATCTCGGTCCAAGATAATATGTCCATCCAAAATTCCTCTCACTGTATCAGAAATTGGCTCATTAAAATCGTCGCCATCTACTAACACAGTATAGAAAGCTGTAATACTTCCCTTTACATTGGTTCCTGTTCTTTCTAATAATTTTGGTAATAAGGCAAAAACAGATGGTGTATATCCTTTTGTTGTTGGTGGTTCTCCAACTGCAAGTCCAATTTCACGCTGAGCCATCGCCACCCGTGTAACAGAATCCATCATGAGCATGACATTCATCCCTTTATCTCGGAAGTACTCAGCTATTGCTGTAGCAGTTAATGCACCTTTTATTCGCATTAGTGCTGGCTGATCAGATGTAGCAGCCACTACGATCGTTTTCCTCAGACCTTCTTCGCCTAAATCTCTTTCAATAAATTCGCGAACTTCTCTTCCACGTTCTCCTATAAGGGCGATTACATTAATGTCCGCATTCGTATTTCTTGCAATCATTCCAAGTAGTGTACTTTTTCCGACTCCACTTCCGGCAAAAATTCCGACACGCTGCCCTTTCCCTACCGTTAACATACTATCGATCGCTTTTACACCGACTTCTATTTTTTCGTCTATTGGCGGTCTTGACAGCGGATTGGGAGGGTCCTGCTCCGTAAAAGTTGTATTTAACCCTTTTGGAAGCTTTCCGCCATTTATTGGTTGTCCAAGCGAGTCCACTACTTTTCCGATAAGAGAGGGGCCTACTTTAATTTCTAGTGGTTTTGTCGTCGCTTCCACTAGACTACCTGGTGAAATGTCTTGCATATTAGTAAAGGGCATTAAAATAACTAAATCATTATTAAAACCTACAACTTCGGCTTGAATTATCCGCTGTGTACCACGACTGTTTATATGAATATAACAAACTTCTCCAACAGAACTTTCAGGACCTTGGGATTCTATCATGAGTCCAACTACCCGTTTGACTCTCCCATATTTTTTAAATGTTGGAATAGTTGCAATATGTTCGATTAAGTCAGATGCCTTCATTCTTTCTCACCTTCAAGGATAGTAAAAAGCTTTTCTTTCAATTCATTTAATTGACTATCAACACTTACGACTACTCGACCTTGATTCGTCTCAATGAAACAATCATTTTCAGAAAGCTCGTCATTGGCGTACAGATAACATTGTACATTTGCTGGAAAAACAGCTTCAAGTTCATCCTTATTCGATTCTAATAGGGTGTATTTTGATGGATGAATATGCAGTTGTACCTCCGTTAAATCCCTTACTTCTTTTAATCCTCTTCGGACTAGAGGTAAAAATAACTCAGGTGAATCCTCAAGCTTACTACCCAAAATTCTTTCAGCAGTTGTTATCGCAATATCGAGGATTACACCTTCCGCTTTCTCAAGCAAGTCATAGTATTCCTTTTTTGCTACCTCGGTAATGGTGTTGGCTTCCTCTAGTTTCCCGCTATATTCTGCAAAAGCTTTTTCTTTCCCGTCCGCTTCACCCAAGCGGACCCCTTCATCGTACGCTTCCTTTATCAGCACTTCTTTTTCTGATTGCCACTGTTCTTTCTCTTGCTGAATTTTCTCTTGAATTTGCTGTAATTCTGCTTGAGCATTGTCTATTATCGAGTTTGCTTTCTCCGTAGCTTTCTCTATCAGTTTTTCTTGTTTCAAATGCATTTCCTCTAAAGATATTTCTTCTTCTACAACTGAATTTACTTTCTCTGTTCTAATTGTTTTTACAGAAATGATTTTCGACTTATTTTCATTTGAAACAGCGTTGGAGGACTTAATAATTTTAGACAATAATATCATCCCCTCCACCGCGGGCTATGATAATTTCTCCAGCTTCTTCTAATCTACGGATAACAGCTACGATTCTTGACTGAGCTTCTTCTACCTCTTTCAAACGAACTGGTCCCATAAACTCCATTTCTTCTTTAAAAGTATCGACCATTCTGCTTGACATATTGCGGAATACAATCTCTTTCACTTCATCACTAGAAACTTTAAGCGATAGCAATAGATCTTCATTTTCACAATCACGTATAACACGCTGAATAGAACGGTTATCCAATGTGACAATATCTTCGAATACGAACATTCTCTTTTTAATCTCTTCTGCTAACTCTGGATCTTGAATTTCAAGGGCATCCAGAATCGTTCTTTCTGTAGACCGATCGACACCATTTAGCACTTCAACAACGGATTCGACGCCTCCAGTTTGCGTATAATCTTGGGTGACAGTGGTGGAAAGTTTTCTTTCTAGAATTGCCTCCACTTCACTAATTACTTCTGGAGATGTACTATCCATCAATGCGATTCTTCGAGCAATATCAGCCTGAACTTCTTGTGGAAGCTCAGATAGGATTTGACCAGATTGCTGCGGCTCTAAATAGGATAGGATTAGTGCGATTGTCTGCGGGTGCTCATTTTGAATAAAATTCAAAATTTGTGCCGCATCCGCCTTTCTTGCAAAATCAAATGGTCTTACCTGTAAAGATGATGTTAGGCGATTAATAATCGCAGAAGCCTGGTCGTTTCCAAGAGCCTTCTCTAATACTGTTTTTGCATACCCAATACCGCCTTGTGATATATAATCTTGAGCAAGAGCAATACTATGAAATTCTTCTAAAATTCCTTCTTTCGCTTCAGACTCCACTTTTTTTACGCCGGAAATTTCTAGTGTCAATCGCTCTATTTCCTCTTCCGTTAAATGTTTATAGACAGAAGCGGACACATCCGGGCCAAGGGAGATAAGGAGAATGGCAGCTTTTTGTCTGCCGGTTAATTCTTTTTCTTTTCTAGCCACGTTCAACCTCTCCTCCTATTCATCAGCCAGCCAAGTTCTCAATAACTTAGCAAATTCTTCTGGTTTTTCTTTTGCCATTTTTTCTAGTTGCTTTCTCCTCAATGAACTTTCTGTTTCCGGTTCATCATTTACATCAGGCATATCAATTTGTTCTTCTGTTTCTTCATATATAAATTCTTCTTCCTGCTCTTTTTTCTTTTTAGAACGTATCATGAAGAAAATTAGGAGCGCTATAACCGCTAACAGAATGCCACCAATAACATAAGTCCACCATGGTAAAAATGGTTTTGCTTCTTCCTCGAACTCCATTTTCCCATTAAATGGCTGTACCGATACGACTACTTTATCCTCAATCGCTTCTTCTGTTAATTCTGGTGCAGCATCTTTGTCTATTGAAGTTTCTACAATAGTAGATAGTACTTGGCGAATATCCTCTACCCTATCCTGTGGAAGTGAATTTGGATCTTCAGGATCAGGTGGTTCTACCATTACTTGAATTCCAATATCCCTAACTTTATATGGACTTTCTACGATTTCTTTTTTTATTCTATTTACTTCGTTATTGATTGTTTCTTCTACTCGTTCATAATCACCATTAGATTCGGTACCTTCTTGATAGGTTTCACCCGTGTTTGTTACGTCTTCATCCCCAGCACCAGGAGTTCCCATAGCACCAGCGCCTTCACCCGTATATGTTTCCGTGATTCGCTGAGCACTAACAGCTATTCCTTCCATATTTTCTTCATCAACAGGCTCAACAAGATTTTCTTCCCTGTTTTCTTGTGTGAAGTCAATATCTGTGCTAACGGAAACAACGACTTTATTAAAACCGATTAACGTCCCTAACATGTTTTGCACTTGACGTTGTAAATCTCGTTCGATTTCTTTCTTTATACTCATTTGCTGTGTAAAATCGCCTGCAAATGAATTATTTTGATTTTCTAAATCAAAATACTCAAAATATTGGTTCATGATGACGATATTATCAGTAGGAAGATTTGGAACACTTTTTGATACCAAATGATACAATGATTTTATTTGCTTTGGATCAAAGTCCATTCCCGGTTTTGTATTAAGCACAATGCTCGCTGAAGCTTCTTGCGCTTGATCATTAAGAAAAATTTCCTTTTCAGGTAAATTGATCATTACCTTGGCATCTTGAACTCCATCGACTCCTTTAATTAAGTCAGCAAGTTCTGACTGCATTGCATCAAGTTTTAATACATTAAATTCATTGTCCGTCATCCCAAAACCAGCATTCTCACTAAAAAATGAGTAGTCGATGCTACCTGACTTCGGAATGCCTTCTGCAGCCAATTCTACTTTTAACGTATCTACCTGTTCTTTCGGAACATTTATAGTGCTACCACCGTCGGTTATTTCTGATTGTATCCCTCTACCATCAAGATTCTCTTTAATTGTTCCGGTTTCTGAAGGAGATAGATTGCTATACAACGGAACTAGAGTGGTTCTAGTAGCAAAAAAACTAGCAGCAGTGACCGCAATGATCACCGCAAGAACAGATATCCCCATTATTACTTTTTGTTTTTTTGATCTGCTAGACCAAAACGTCTTCATTTGTGTTTGATATTTTTTTATCGTTTCGTTCATTACAATCCCCCGGTTAATACAGCCAGTTCTTTCAGCTATAAAATTACATAGGCATTCTCATTATTTCTTGGTACGCTTCGACTACTTTATTTCGAACTTCCATCGTAGTCTGTAACATGATACTTGATTTTTGAGAAGCAATCATTACTTGGTGCAAGTCTACGTCTTCTCCTCTAGCAAGTTTTTCTGTTAATCTATCAGATTGAATTTGTGAGCTATTTACTTGATCAATTGACTTTTTCAAAAAATCTGCAAAGCTTTGCTGGGTTTCAGCAGGTTTCATATTATTTTTTGTATTCAACGGACTTACCGGAGAGGTTAAGGCAGAAGATATATTATGAATAGCCATGATAGTTATTTCCCTCCTTATTTACCAATTTCAAGTGACTTCATTAGCATTGCTTTATTTGCATTAAAAACAGTTACGTTTGCTTCGTATGACCTCGTTGCAGAAATAAGGTCTACCATTTCCCGTAATGGGTCAACATTCGGGTACTGTACGTACCCATCTTCATTTGCGTCCGGATGCTCCGGATCATAGACCATTTTAAAGGGTGTTTCCGTATCCTCTTGAATTTCTGTTACTTTAACACCATTTCCAATTTGTTGATTATTTTTCGTATTCATTGCTTGGTTAAGAAATGTTGAAAACTGTCCTTCTTTCGGCTGAAAGACAACAGACTTTCTGCGATACGGTTCCCACACGCCATCAACGTATTTTCCCCTTGTTGTATCAACATTCGCCATATTAGAGGAGATAACATCCATTCTCAAACGCTGAGACGTTAAAGCAGATGCAGTATTATTCATGCTATGAAAGATCGACATTGTTATTTCCCTCCTCTAATGACAGACTGCAATGACTGGAATTTACCATTAATCCGATCTGACAAAGCATTAAAGTAAATTTGATTTGTTGCAAGCTCTGACATTTCCTTATCAAGATCTACTCCATTGCCGTTATGATTATATTGATAATTACTTTTTACCGTTACAGCCGGGTGTGTTCCCTGTTGTTTAAAGCTTATATGTCTTGGATCAGTACGGTTAGCATCTAGCTGATGAAGTGATTGTTGAAACATTGACTGAAAGCTTACTTGTTTTGCTTTGTAGTGAGGTGTATCAACATTAGCTATATTTTGAGATATCACCTTTTGATTAAGGGAGGAATAATCTAGTCCTTTTTCCAATGTAGAAATAGTATTGGAAAATAAATTCATTATTGACACCTCTATCCATAATTTTGACATTAATATTTCAATTTTGACATTAATTTTAAGCCAGGTTTCATTTTAAAGTGAATTTCTTGGTGTGTCTATGGAGAAAATAGTAATTTTTTGTCGAAAAAAGAGAAAAATTTGCAAAAACCATAACCTTAGACCTATTGCTTCAGTTGTCTTTACAGTTAAAAATACGACAATATTACATAATTGTTACAATCTTATTTTAACAACATACATTTCATTGCTCTACAGGTTTGTTTTACCAATTTCCACTCAAAAAAAAAGCGACCCCTACATCGAGACCGTTTTACCAGCAGTAACCTAACATACATTCTACATATTAGACTATATTGTTGGTAACCCGGCTGCCGTAAAGTAGTACACTTGATAGGCCCGTAGCTTTGCGTCCTCTTCTTTCGAATGAGTTTGCCCTTATCTATTGTCGAAAAGCGTCGTAAAAAGCTATATATACATTTTACTATTTGAACTCAATATGACAAGGCCTAAACAGCAATTTAATTTGGGTCTTTTTCCTCATTTTGCTATCTTTATAACTATTTTTATTACGGTTTTCGACAATTATTTATATATCACTTTTCCTAAATACGCTATAAAACGACAAAAACCGATTCTTCCATTATAGGAGAATCGGCTTTGTTTTACCATAAATATTAGTCATTTTTTAAGAAGTCATTGTATTCTTTCCTAACATCAACTGTTCTATCTATGAGATTTACATTTAACACTAATCGCACGAATTACCTGCAGCTTTAATTTTAGTTCGTTCTTAGTTTATCTAATTCAACTAGGAATTTGTTATTTAATACTTTAATATAAGTACCTTTCATTCCTAATGAGCGAGATTCGATAACCCCTGCACTTTCTAATTTACGTAATGCATTTACGATAACAGATCTAGTGATTCCTACACGGTCAGCTATTTTGGAAGCTACAAGCAACCCTTCATTGCCATTCAACTCTTCAAAAATATGTTCAATTGCTTCCAATTCACTGTAAGAAAGGGAGCTAATCGCCATTTGTACTACCGCTTTACTACGCGCCTCTACTTCAATTTCTTCTGCTTTTTCACGAAGGATTTCCATACCTACAACTGTTGCACCATACTCACCAAGAATTAAATCATCGTCTTCAAATCTTTCTTGTAGACGTGCAAGAATTAGTGTACCTAAACGTTCTCCTCCACCGATAATTGGAACAATCGTAGTTAACCCTTTGTTAAATAATTCTTTATTTTCAACAGGAAAAGCTGTGTATTCACTGTCTACATCCAAGTTAGGTGATGTTTCTTGAATATTAAAAAGGTTTTGTGTATATTCTTCAGGGAATTGACGATCTTCAAGCATCTGTTTCATACGCTCATTTTCAATTTGTTGATTAATTGCATATCCAAGTAATTTGCCTCGTCTACTTACAACGAATACGTTCGCTTCAATTACTTTGCTTAATGTTTCTGACATTTCTTTGAAATTCACCGGCTTACCTGCTGCCTTTTGCAGCATTGCATTAATTGTTCTTGTTTTCTGTAATAAATTCATTATCATTTCCTCCTACTAGGTTTAAAATATGTCTATTACTTAATAGTTTATTTAATCTCTCTTCATTTACCCTACTAACTATTTCTCCAAACCTACAAGATAAACTGACTAAGGTCTTTGTCTTGTGCTATAACGCTAAGCTTGTCATCCACATAGTTTGGAGTAATTTGTATAGTTTCAAGGTTTATATCTGGAGCTTCAAATGAAAGATCCTCTAAAAGCCTTTCCATAATTGTATGGAGCCTTCTTGCTCCGATATTATCGGTACTTTGGTTAACATTATAGGCAATTTCTGCTAGTCTATGAATAGCATCGTCAGAAAATTCAATTTGTATACCTTCTGTTTCCATTAAAGCAATATATTGCTTAATGATTGCATTATCCGGTTCAATTAAAATACGTTCAAAATCTTCTACATTCAACTTTTGAAGTTCTACACGAATCGGAAAGCGCCCTTGTAATTCAGGAATTAAATCTGATGGCTTTGCAGTATGAAAAGCTCCCGCGGCAATAAACAAAATATAATCTGTTTTCACAGACCCATATTTCGTTACTACTGTTGAACCCTCTACTATCGGTAAAATATCGCGCTGAACACCTTCCCTTGATACATCTGCAGAAGACTGACCGGAGCTTTTACTGGCAACCTTATCAATTTCATCAATAAATATTATTCCAGATTGCTCTGCACGACTAATAGCTTCTTGCGTAACCTCATCCATATCAATTAATTTTTGAGCTTCTTCGTTAGTTAATACAATACGAGCCTCACTAACCCTTAATTTTCTTTTTTTCTTCTTTTTTGGCATAAAGTTACTTAATGCATCTTGCATATTCATTCCCATTTGTTCCATACCAGAACCTTGAAGCATATCAAACATAGATGGTTGCTGTTCATCTACTTCAACCGTTATTACCTCTTGTTCTAATTCACCGTTTTTCAACTTGTCGCTGATAGTTCTCCGTTTATCACGCAATGACATTTCTTCTTGCTTTTCATCATCTTTTTCTTCAGATTGTGACCCTTCTCCACCGAAAATCATTTCAAATGGGTTTTTATATGAACTAGATTTTTTCTTTGAAGGCACTAATAGCTCCACAAGTCTACGATTAGCATTTTCAGCTGCTCTTTCTTTTACATGCTGCATTTTCTCTTCTTTCACAAGGCGTACAGAAGTCTCTACAAGATCTCTTACCATTGACTCTACGTCCCTACCAACATAGCCAACTTCTGTGAATTTTGTTGCTTCCACTTTAATGAATGGTGCACCCACAAGTTTTGCCATTCTTCTAGCAATTTCCGTTTTCCCCACACCTGTAGGTCCCATCATTAAAATATTTTTCGGAACAACCTCTTCACGAAGCTGTTCTTTTAACAGGCTACGGCGATACCTATTACGCAACGCCACAGCTACAGCCCTTTTCGCTTCTTTCTGACCAACAATATATTGATCTAATCGATCGACAATTTGTCTAGGTGTTAAATTATCCGTATTCATTATAAGGCACACTCCTTTGTCTAGCCACTATAGCTAACAATTGAATTTATAGACATACCATTTAAACGAAATATTAACAACAGTTAATGTACTTAGTGAAAATAATATTATAAGCTTTCTACAATAATATTCGTGTTCGTATATACACAAATGTCTGCAGCAACATCAAGGGACGCCTTTGCAATTTCACTAGCTGACATATATTCGCCAGCATGTTGTTTCAATGCCCTGCCTGCTGATAACGCATAATTTCCACCAGAACCAATTGCTAGAATGCCGTCATCTGGTTCAATTACTTCACCCGTCCCCGAAACAAGCAGCAAATAATCTTTGTCCATTACAATTAACATCGCTTCTAGTTTTCTCAAAACCTTATCACTACGCCATTGTTTCGCTAATTCTACAGATGCCCGCTGTAAATTTCCATTGAATTCTTGAAGTTTCCCCTCAAACATCTCAAAAAGTGTAAAAGCATCAGCTACAGACCCTGCAAAGCCAGCAAGTACCTTCCCATTAAATAGCTTTCTCACTTTTCTCGCTGTATGCTTCATGACAACTGCATTTCCAAATGTAACTTGACCATCTCCAGACATAGCGACCTCACCGTTATGCCGGACTGCAAAAATTGTTGTTGCGTGGAACTGTTCCATAATTATACCTCCAACATTTAAGCACGAGGATGATGTGCTAAATATGTTTTTCGTAAATGTTCTTTTGTTACATGAGTATAAACCTGTGTAGATGAAAGGTGTGCATGACCCAATAATTCTTGAACGGTTCGTAAATCTGCACCATTGTTTAGTAAATGCGTTGCAAATGTATGTCTCAACATATGCGGATGAATTTTCCCTGTTAACGATGCGGACTCAATAATCTTGTTCAGAATATGACGTATTCCTCTTGGTGTCAGCGGTCCCCCCCTATGGTTAACAAATACATTAGAATGATTATGACCCTTAAGAAGTTTTGGACGGCTCTCATTGAGATAATCTTTCAACGCATCTTGTGCAAAACTACCAAATGGAATATACCTCTCTTTACTTCCTTTCCCTTTGACTAGTACCGTCGATAAAGAGAAATCGATATCTTTCATTTGAACATTTGCACATTCGCTAACACGTACACCTGTTGCATATAAAAGCTCAAATAACGCTCGATTACGAATTTGAAGTGGCTTATCTCCTTCACAAGCTACAAGGATTGCCTCAATTTCTTCCTCGTAAAAAAACTGAGGTAGTTTTTGCTCTTTTTTTGGCTTAGCCACAAAAGAAAATGGATTTGCCATAACAAGCTTCTCACGATTTAAAAATCGATAAAAACTTCTTAGACTTGATATTTTCCTTGAAACCGAGGCCCGTGAAAGTTTCTTTTCATACAAAGAGGTCAGAAATAGCCTTGCATCAAAATACTCGATCACTTCTAGCGAATTCAAACCTTGTTCCTTCATAAATACGTACAACTCTTCAATATCATGACGATAATGTTCAATGGTATATGTAGAATAATTTTTCTCAATTTGTAAGTATTCTGTAAATGATTGTAATAAAGCCTTTAATTCCTCATTCATATTAAACACCTCACAAGGGCTACTAAATAGTAACACAACTTAGAAGCCTATGCAATAAAGTTTACAAATTTTTCACAAATTTCTGAATTGTCTCCAATGCTCTAGTTGCATATTGTTCATTACGCTCTTTTTTTGCTCTTATTTTTTGAGCCAGTTCTGGAAACAACCCAAAGTTTGCGTTCATCGGTTGGAAGTTTTTTTCGTTTGCAGTCGTAATATATTTCGCCATACTTCCCATCGCTGTCTCAAGGGGAAGTTCCACTGGCTCTTCTTTAGAAGCTAGCCTCGCTGCATTTATCCCTGCTATTAAACCGCTTGCTGCTGATTCAACATAGCCTTCCACACCTGTCATTTGTCCTGCAAAGAATAGATTTTCTCGCTTTTTAAATTGATAAGTTGACTTTAATACTTTAGGTGAGTTGATAAAAGTGTTGCGATGCATCACACCGTAACGAACAATTTCAGCATTCTCTAACCCTGGAATCATGCGAATTATTTCTTTTTGCGGTCCCCATTTCAAATGTGTCTGAAATCCAACAATATTATAAAGTGTCCCTGCACCGTCATCTTGGCGTAATTGAACTACTGCATACGGTCTTTTTCCCGTTTTAGGGTCTTCTAAACCAACTGGTTTCATCGGACCAAATAACATTGTTTTTCTGCCACGTTTCCCCATTACCTCTATTGGCATACACCCTTCAAAAAAAAACTTCCTTTTCGAATTCTTTTAACGGAACGGTTTCTGCTGCAATTAGCGCTTCATAAAAACGATCAAATTCTTCTTTTGTCATCGGGCAGTTTAAATATGCAGCCTCCCCTTTATCATAACGAGACTTTAGATAAACTTTGTCTAAGTTAATGGAATCTTTTTCAATAATCGGTGCCGCAGCATCATAAAAATATAAATAATCCTCACCCGTTAATGCTCTTAATCTATTTGCTAAACTTTCACTTGTCAGTGGTCCAGTTGATATAACCGTTATTCCTTCTGGGATATCTGTCACTTCTTCATTCATTACGGTTACATTCGGGTGATATTTAACCTTTTTCGTAACATTTGCCGCAAATTCATGACGATCCACAGCCAATGCTCCTCCGGCAGGTACAGAACTATTATCAGCTGAGCTAATTATGACAGAATCTAAGTTTCTCATTTCCTCTTTTAATACACCAACTGCGTTTGTTAACGTATTTGCTCTGAGAGAATTACTACAAACAAGTTCTGCAAATTTATCTGTATGATGTGCAGGTGTTTGGCGAACTGGCCTCATTTCGTATAAATTGACTTTGATACCTCTTTTTGCTATTTGCCAAGCTGCCTCACTTCCAGCAAGACCAGCACCTACGACGTTTACTACTGTCATTTCGTTAAACCTCCTGTACATACCATTAACTAAAAAACAATTCTTCGTCGGTTTAAAACATCAACACATACAAAATTGGTCTTATATCTCTTTTTATCTGAGATAATCCTTATTCTTTTACATGTTATCCATTTTGCATTGTACATCAACCTACTCAGGAAAAAAAGTTAAAAGTTTTTGTATTATTAAACCTTTCCATTTTGTATTTAATTTTGACTCTTTTCTCATAGATTGCTGTTTTTACTTATACATTCAGCCCGTAGCGGAAATCAACCCAGTGGGTTAAACTTAGCTTTCCGTTAAAAAGCAACAAACGTTACGAAAATAGCCTTATAAAAACCACTAAACAGGAATAAATACGCAAGCGGCTTGCTCAGAAGCCACAAACTTTTCCGATAAAAAACTTTATCCCCCTGCGAAGAATATTTTATACGTTAACAAATATAAAAGGACCGTCCCAATTGGTGCTTCCATTCACCTTTGGGTCAGTCCCTTTCTAAGTTAAAAAAATGAGTATCAACAAGTTTCCTTTTACTATTTTTGCGGCTCTTCTTTATAGTCACAATTCGTACATTGAACTTGAACACCTTTTTTCAACTTCTTTTCCACTAGAAGCTGTTCACATTTTGGACATTTTCTTTCAATTGGTTTATCCCATGATAGAAAATCACAGTTTGGATACTGATCGCACCCGTAAAAAATTCTTCGTTTTTTACTTTTTCTTTCAATGATATTTCCTTTATCACATTTTGGACATTTAACACCTATTTCTTTTACTATCGGTTTTGTGTTGCGACAATCTGGAAAGTTACTACAAGCCATAAACTTTCCATAACGCCCCATCTTATAAACCATCTCATGTCCACATTCTTCACAGTCCTCGCCAGCAGGTTCATCTCTAATTTCGACTTTTTCCATTTCATTTTCTGCTTTCTCCAAATGCTTTTCAAAGTCACGGTAAAATTCATCAATGATTTGAACCCATTGCACCTTCCCATCTTCAATTGCATCCAAATTACGTTCCATGTTAACGGTAAATTCCACATCAATAATTTCAGGGAAGAACTCTCTCACTAACTGAAGCTTAATTTCTCCTAACTCAGTCGGTATAAAGCGTTTGTTATCCAGCGTAACATATCCCCGCCTCTGAATTGTATCGAGTGTTGGGGCATAAGTTGAAGGACGTCCAATGCCAAGCTCCTCCAAAGTCCGTACTAAACGAGCTTCTGTATAGCGTGGAGGAGGTTGTGTGAAATGCTGTTTCGGGTCGATTAGCTCACTCGTAACTTCATCCTCTTCAGACAATGCAGGAAGGAGATTATCTTTTTCTTCTTTTTGATCGTCTGTTCCTTCAATATAAACTTTCATAAAACCTTTAAATTTAACTTTAGAACCGTTTGCTCGAAAGTTTACATCCCCGTTTACGAGGTCCACACTCATCGTATCCATAATTGCAGGAGCCATTTGACTCGCTACAAAACGTTCCCATATAAGCTTGTAAAGTCGTAACTGATCACGTGATAAAAATTCTTTCATGCTAGCAGGATCTCTTAAAGTACTCGTTGGACGAATAGCTTCATGTGCATCTTGTGCCCCTTGCTTCTTTTTATCTTTTCTTTCAGCTGACTGGGTGTATTCATTACCATATTTATCAACAATATACTCATTGGCTTCTTTCTGAGCTACATCTGATACCCGGGTAGAATCTGTTCTCATATAAGTGATAAGACCGACAGTTCCCTGTTTCCCTATATCAATTCCTTCATACAATTGCTGTGCCAACATCATCGTTTTCTTCGCTCTAAAATTCAGCTTACGAGCTGCCTCCTGTTGCAAAGAAGAAGTCGTAAACGGTGGTGCAGAATTACGCTTTCTTTCCTTTTTTGTTACTTTTTCTATTTTAAATTTATCACCGTTTACTTTAGCTAAAATGTCTTTTACTTCTTGTTCTGATTTCAACTCTACTTTCTTTCCATTAAGGCCGTAGAACGATGCAGAGAAATTACTTTTCCCTTTTTTAAATTCCGCTTCGATGCTCCAATATTCTTCAGGAGTAAAGCTTTTTATTTCATTTTCACGATCTATTATTAGCCGAAGTGCGACTGATTGTACTCGTCCTGCACTTAGGCCCTTTTTCACTTTTTTCCATAATAGTGGACTAATATTATAGCCTACTAAACGGTCTAAAATCCGACGGGCCTGCTGCGCATCAACAAGATCCATATTAATTGGCCGAGGGTGTTTAAATGATTCTTTGATTGCATCCTTCGTAATCTCATTGAATACTACTCTGCAATCAGATGAAATATCTAAGTCTAGGCTGTGTGCTAAATGCCAAGCAATCGCTTCTCCTTCTCTATCAGGGTCGGCTGCAAGATAGATTTTTTTAGCCTTTTTAGCTGCTGTTTTTAATTCTTTTAAAACAGGTCCTTTTCCCCTAATCGTAATATATTTCGGGTTATACTGGTTATCCGTATCGACACCCATTTGACTTTTTGGTAAGTCTCTAATATGCCCCATTGAAGCACGCACTTTGTATTTTTTTCCTAAATATCTTTCAATAGTCTTCGCCTTCGCTGGCGACTCTACTATTACTAAATAATCTGACATCCAATAGCCTCCTTAAAGAGGGAATAAATATGTTTGTAAATGGCGACTTATGTAATCTCTATGAATAAACTAAATGGAATATCTCACTTTTTATTTACATAAAATCAACCTGTTTTTAATAATTATTTCGGTAAATTAAACTTTATTATTATACTTTTTTATTATTCCTGTCAATAATCTTACTTTATATAGAAGGAAACGGTTTCATTAGAGAGGGCTTTGTAATTCCGCCCCACACCTATTTAGAATACCTGTTGCAAAATGTATAACAGATTTAAAACAATTGCAACCTTTTTCTGTTATTTAATAGTAATATTTCTGCTATTCTATACAAATCTCCTCTATAATCCCATAAAAAATGAGGCTGGGACAAATGTGCTCTAGGTGAATAAAAAAACGAACTAATTCTTTCATTTGAAGGCGAATTAGTTCGTTTTTTTTATAAGTCTTCATAAAACTTGTTGTTCTTTTTAACTTGTTCTAGCTGTTGATTGGAGTGCAAGACGAAGACTCCTGCGGGAAAAGCGGAACAGGTGAGACCCCGCAAGAGCGCAGCGCATGTCTAGCTCCAGCGGCTAACTCGCTATGAAAAAGATGAAATACCCTAAAGGCAAAAAGCGCCTTTTGGGTATTTCCCTATTTTCTTCGCGAGCAAAACGAGCCGCTTCCGCTTTTCTCGGAGGCTCACCGACCGCCCGCGGAAAGCGAAGTCTTGACACGGAAATCAACAGCGGTGTGTAACAGTGATTACTAAACAATTTAACCTGACATTGTTCGTCTTTAGGGGATAGTACTTTAGTTATGTCCCAGCCTCATTTCAAAAAAGAAAATTGTCATAATAGATTGCTACGTTAACTTTTAGCAAACATTTTCCTCTGAAAAAACCTTTATTATTACTTGCACTTTAACGTAAAATATCCGTATTTAATTTAACTTTTGTTCTACACTTGTAGTTCAGACAAAATATCTTCTGCTGATAGTACTAATTTTGCCCCTTGCTGGATTAGTCTATTTGTTCCTCCTGAGAGTTCATCAAAGATACTTCCCGGAAGAACGAGGATATCTCTCCCTTCTTCTAATGCATAGTCCGTTGTGATAAGAGTACCACTTCTTTCTTTTGCTTGTGTAACGAGCACTGCATTTGATAAACCGCTTATAATTCTATTTCTTAATGGAAAATGCCACTTTTGTGGTCTTGTATTTGGAGGGAATTCAGAAACGAGGAGTTGATTATGCATCATATAAGAGGCAAGGGACTCATTTTCTTTAGGGTAAATAAAATCAAAACCTCCCCCTATTACACCTATCGTATTACCTTTGAATGAAATTGTAAGCTTATGTGCCACTGTGTCAGCACCTTTTGCCATTCCGCTGACAATTGTAATATCTTTATTAACTAGACTCGGGATAAACTTAAGAAGTGCTTTTTCTGTATAGTCATTCGCTCCTCTAGACCCGATTATAGCCATTTTTTTGTTATCAAGTAATCTACCATTTCCTTTTAAAAACAGTATGTGCGGCGGGTCATATACTTCTTTTAGAAGACTCGGGTAATTCTTATCTTCCACTGATATCCATTTAATATTCTTTTGCTCATAATCGCTTAACAAGCTTGTACTATCAATTTGGTGAAGATCGCGATAAAACTTAGAGAAATTTTGATTTGAAAGATGGAGAATGGTCTGCAGTTCTTTTGGAGATAAGTCGAAGACATCTGAAAGTTGAGGAAGTGTATAACGAAGAGAAGAAATGCCTTTCCATCCTACCCCTTTGCAATGCTTTAAATGAAATAAAACAAGCCTATTTTCTTTCATAAACTCCTCCTAAATTTTACTTTATTAGTAGGGAAAGGTTAAAGAAAATGTCAGGCGCCTACCCGTAAAATATACTTTACATTGACGGTATTGAAAGGAGCCTGACACTAATGTTCTACTTAAACTTAATGTGTTTTACATTTTTCGTATAATCCTTTTTCTTTAAGGACTTTAATTAACGTTTCACCCATAACAGATGGAGTATCCGCTACTTCGATGCCACATTCATTCATTACTTTAATTTTTTCATCAGCAGTACCTTTACCGCCAGAGATGATTGCACCAGCGTGACCCATACGTTTCCCTGGAGGTGCAGTACGTCCGCCAATAAATCCGACAACAGGCTTTTTCATGTTTTCTTTCACCCATTGCGCTGCTTCCTCTTCCGCTGTACCACCGATTTCACCAATCATAATGACAGCTTCTGTTTCAGCATCTTCATTAAATGCTTTTAATACATCAATAAAGTCCGTACCATTTACTGGGTCTCCACCAATACCAACAGCAGTTGTTTGACCGATACCTGCTTGCGATAGCTGATGAACAGCCTCATATGTTAATGTACCAGAACGAGACACAACTCCTACATGGCCTTTTGTATGGATATATCCAGGCATGATACCAATTTTACATTCTTCTGGAGTGATAACCCCTGGACAGTTTGGTCCGACAAGACGAGTGTTCTTCCCTTCCATATAACGCTTAACCTTAACCATGTCTAAAACAGGAATATGTTCCGTAATACAAATTGCCATATCTAGCTCAGCATCTACTGCTTCTAAAATCGCATCAGCTGCAAAAGGTGCTGGTACATAAATTACAGATACATTTGCACCAGTTGCACGTTTTGCATCTTCCACAGTATTAAATACAGGCACACCTTCTACTTCTGTACCGCCTTTTCCTGGTGTTACTCCAGCAACAATTTTCGTGCCGTATTCAAGCATTTGTTTCGTATGGAAAAGAGCTGTTGAACCAGTGATACCTTGAACAACAACTTTCGTATCTTTATTGATAAATACGCTCATTTTTGTCCCCTACCTTTCTTAGCCTACTTGCTCTACGATTTTTTGTGCGCCATCTGCCATAGATTCTGCAGCAATAATATTTAGACCAGATTCATTTAAAATTTTCTTACCTAAATCTACATTTGTACCTTCTAAACGAACAACTAAAGGTACTTCTAATCCAATTTGTTTTGCTGCTTCTACAACACCTTCTGCAATAACGTCACATTTCATAATGCCACCGAAAATATTAACGAAAATTCCTTTTACATCCTCATCGGAAAGGATAATTTTAAATGCCTCTGTTACTTTCTCTGCTGTTGCGCCGCCCCCAACATCAAGAAAGTTTGCTGGGTCTCCGCCATAGTGTTTAATGATGTCCATCGTTGCCATCGCAAGCCCCGCACCATTAACCATACAGCCGATATTTCCATCAAGAGAAATATAACTTAAATCATATTTTGATGCCTCAATTTCTTTTGCATCCTCTTCATCTAAATCACGATATTCTAAGATATCTTTTTGTTTATAAAGAGCGTTCGAATCAAAGTTCAATTTTGCATCAAGAGCCATAACATTTCCATCACCCGTTACAACAAGTGGGTTGATTTCTGCGATAGAACAATCTTTTTGCACGTATACGTTGTAAAGACCAAGCATAAATTTAGCTGCTTTTCCAACAAGTTCATTTGGAATATTAATATTGAATGCAATGCGTCGAGCTTGGAAACCTGTAAGTCCGACAACAGGATCAATATACTCTTTAAAGATTTTTTCTGGTGTTTTCTCTGCAACCTCTTCTATTTCTGTTCCGCCTTCTTCAGAAGCCATAAGAACCACTTGAGAAGTCGCACGATCCAGAACAAGGCCTACATAATATTCCTTCTTGATATCGCATCCTTCTTCGATAAGTAAGCGCTTAACTTCCTTGCCTTCGGGACCTGTTTGATGTGTAACTAATGTTTTTCCAATTAATTCTTCTGCATATGTACGAACCTCATCTAAGCTTTTTGCGATTTTTACGCCGCCGGCTTTTCCGCGTCCACCTGCATGGATTTGTGCTTTCACGACATAAACGCTAGAATTTAAAGTTTTAGCTGCTTCTACCGCTTCGTCTGGAGTAAAAGCTACTCTTCCATTTGGTACTGATACCCCGTAATTTCTGAGGATTTCTTTACCTTGATACTCATGGATATTCATTTTCCATCCTCCTATCAACCATTTAAAAAAAATAGACTGCGTTTTCATTGTATTAAATGAAAGTATATATGTCTACCATTATAGTGAAAATATTATATTAATTATAAAATTCGGACTCTTTATCATTGAAATTGCTTACTATCTACCACTTATACTAAAAAAACTATTATCGTTAAAAAGTATTAAATACAAATAGGGATCACATATAAAATGCAATCCTCCGTCCCGTATTCCCTATTTACTTCTTTTTTGCAAGTTCATTATCAACTTGATAAATAAACGCAAAAACTTCCGCTACAGCCGCATACAATTCTTCCGGTATAGATTCATGAATATCTAATTTACCAAGTAATGCTAGCAGGCTCGCATCTTCTTGAACTGGAATATGATGCTCATTTGCCTTCTGCAAAATATTTTCGGCAATGACACCCTTTCCTTTAGCAAGTACCTTTGGTGCAGTTTGTTTTTCCTTGTCATAACTTAATGCTACCGCTTGTTTTCTATTATTTTTTTCGTTCATATTTTCAAATCTACCCCTGAATAAGATACTGATTCATCGCTTGTTACTAAGTGTCTCGTTAGTTGTTCTTTTTCAATTGGTTTCTTAAAAACGACTGACGAAAGTTGATAATCTACTTTCTCCAAGTTTGCTTTTAAAACAGGAAGTGCTGCTGCCGCTATATCTTTTAATTCTTCCCGTTCATTCCAGATATTTATAGAGATAATCCTGTTTTGAACTTGCATATCTATCAATGTTTCTTTTAATGTTTCTAGCTCTAGATAAAAAAGGATTCTACAATAATTACTATCAATTGTTCCATCCTTTTTCTCTTTTCCTTGCCACTGTATGGATACATCACTCTTATTTCCTAGTATAAAAAGCGGAAATTGTTGAACAATCGTCAGAACAGAAGAGTCCTGCTGGGAAAGAAGCGGTTGTGCATTTAATTTATAGAGTAGCTTGTCTGCAATATCTTTTATTTCTCCTGTCGGAAAATCCTTCGTCATCTGAATAAGGTAAAGCTTCAATGATTCTAACTGCTGCATTTCCCCGCTAGACTTAGAGAGTCTCGCTTCTAGGTTAACACCTAACGACTGGAAAATATCTTTTAAAACATGTGAAATCTCTTTTCCACCTAATGATTTTATCATTTCCGACTCTATTCTGTTATGAAGCTGTTGGAATAATTTACTTTCATTACCTTGTAGTGTCCCAGCCATCAATTTTTGAAGATGACTTTCATAATTCGTTGTGAGCGATCCTGTTCCTTTTATAAATCCTGATGAAAATAGCCGCGCAATAAAATCCGGTGTCGCTGATTGCTGCTTTGCTATCATTAGGAACGCATCTAATAGCTTTCTTACACTTGTCTCGTTTAGTTGGTACCCTTTTTTAAATGAACTCATTACTTCCTCAATTGTCGAAGAAAACATCGATGCAGCACTTTTGTTTATGAAGGTAGCATTTTGGGTGTCCTGAAGCAAAGAAAGTAATTGGCCGATTTTTTTATCACTAGATTGAGTTAGCGTAGATACAATTCCGCTTGCTAATTCTTTTTTTCCATTTGACATGTTTGCTGTATCAGGAAGTATTCCTAATGATTGAAGATTTTTTAGAGCTGCTAACCTAGTAGAAAAGGGCACACTCTCATCTAATAAAAGCATAGTGACTTTTGCTGCAAATTTTTCCGCGATAAGCGCATTTAATGGGTTATTGACATTTTTGATTGTCGCTAATACGCGAGATGCTACGGGATTATCCTCAAAACCTTTCAATTTTGTTGTAAGCTGTTCGAGAAGGTCCGTTAACGATTCTGGTGTTTTTCCTGCTAGTAATGATTGATAAATACCACTAGTGAATGGTATATCCTTTTGAACCATTCCTATTAAAACCCGTAATCCTAGTTGTTTATCATTTGTTTGAGTTAACCATTTTTGTGCTAAAACTAATTTATCTTTATCAATTGGCAACCCCATTTTTAACAACCTAGTAACAAGAGATTGCATATCCACAGATTTTGAAAGAGAGAAATGTTCTAGTAACTGTTGAACCATACTTTGCGATACGCTAGATTGTTGCGACCGTTGTGTTAACAATCTCAATTCTAAACTTCTCTCACTGTTCTCAATTTGAAACCAATACTTCCCACCAGCTTCAAGAGGTGTTTCTAGCTTTGCAATCATTTTTTTTCCTGCAATCGATACCTCTGCCATTCCCTCTCCTAAGTGTTTATGTACAGTAGCAAACACAACCGATCCATTTTGGAGCTTAAGAGATTTGGGAGTGTTTTGCTGTGAACTTTGGATTGGGTAGGCTCCTTGAATATGTCTCATAGGCTTCCTCCTATAAGTTTCCCTTTGATTCTGTTTAAAGTGAACACTAACCCCTGAAGCTTTTACTGCTAATAGCCTCAATTTATCGCTCAATAACGGGCGGTCCCCCCACTGATTGAAGTTTTATTTTATTTTATATAGAACATTTCGTACTGGAGCGAAGCTTTTCCTGTGTATTGGAGATGGTCCTATTTTTTCTAATCCTTGTAAATGTTCTTTCGTGCCATACCCCATGTTTCTAGAAAACCCATAACCTGGATATTTCCCTTCATATTGTTTCATTAGTCTATCACGAGAAACCTTTGCAACAATAGAAGCAGCAGCGATTGATATGCTTTTGGCATCACCCTTAATAATCGAGTTACTTGGGTAAGAGGTTTCTAGCTTCATCGCATCTATTAGCAAATAATCAGGATTCTCGTCTAAATTATTAACAGCAGCAAGCATTGCCTTTTTTGTTGCCTCATATATATTAACATTATCAATTTCCTTCGCATCTACAGAACCTATACCGACTGCAATAGCTTCTGTCATTATATATTCGTAATACTTCTCTCTATTAGCCTCAGTCAGCTTCTTACTATCATTAATTCCAGCTAGGTAAAAGTCTTCTGGTAAAATGACAGCGGCGGCAACAACAGGCCCTGCAAGTGGTCCTCTTCCAACTTCATCAATCCCCGCTATATGCGTAAATCCTGCACTTCTTAACTCCTGCTCGTATTTACTTATCTGTTTAAATTGATCTAGTTGTTCGGCCTCTATGCGTCTCTCCTTGTACCACTGTGCTATTAATTTCTGCACTCCTGTACGTTCATCATCTAAAAGAGATTGAAACATAGGATCCTGTTCATCTGTTATTGTATGTATAAAGTTTTTTATCTCACTGATTGTATTTTTGGTAGTAGACAATAATCGTTCACTCCTTACTCTATATATCGGTTGCTTTCCTTAAAAATTAAAGAGGCTGTTTAAAAAGAGTACTAGCTCTTCAAACAGCCTCCAAAATTAATTATGAGTGTGCTCCTCTATAAGGTCAAATGTAATAGGACCTAGTTGCACTCCTCTAATATCACGAACGATTACTTCCGAAGTTTTATCGTAATCTATTTCTCCACCAGCGACAAGGCAGCCTCTTTTCTTTCCGATACTATCAAAAAGCTCTACAACTTCTTCTGGAATGTTATCCACCTCGTATCTTTCTTTTAATCGATTAGGGTAGTGTTTTTCCAAAAACCTTAGTCCATAGACTGCAATGTCTTGTAAATTAAGTATCGTGTCTTTAATAGCTCCCGTTAAAGCTAATTTATAACCAATTTCTTGATCCTCGAATTTTGGCCATAAAATACCTGGTGTATCGAGCAGTTCCAATTCCTTTTCTACTTTAATCCACTGTTGGGCTTTTGTGACACCAGGTGTGTTTCCAGTTTTAGCAATGTTTTTTTTGGCAAGTCGATTAATAAGTGTAGACTTCCCTACATTAGGAATTCCTACTATCATTGCCCGAATTGCTCTTGGCCGCATCCCCTTCGCTTTCATGCGGTCAAATTTTTGCTTTAAAATCTCTTTACAGGAAGGAACAATCTCCTGTAACCCTTTACCGCCTTGTGCGTTAACTGCAATTGCTTTAATACCTTTGTCCTTAAAATAGAGAATCCATTGGTTTGTACGATTAGAATCAGCCATATCCGCTTTATTTAAAAGAACTAAACGCGGTTTTTGTCCAATAATTTCTTCTATCATAGGATTTCTAGAAGAAAGCGGAATTCTAGCATCAACTAATTCAATAATAATATCAACAAGCTTTAATTTTTCCGTAACTTGTCTACGAGCTTTAGCCATATGGCCAGGAAACCATTGTATAGTCATATGACCACCTCCAACAATCATTTTTCTATTATTCGACTAATCCTAAATCTTTAATTGGCCAGTATACGACATTAGTATCCCCAATTACTTCCTTAATATCGACTGTACCAATATGTCTGCTATCTTTACTAAAGCGGCGGTTATCACCCATAACAAATATTTCACCTTCTGGTACAGTTTCTTTCCCTGTTACATCCAAGAGCGTAAAATCTTCTGTTAACGGACCATCATTTAATTGTTGTTTATACTCTTCTAAATACGGTTCTTTATACGCCTTTCCATTTACATAAAGCGTATCATTTTTGTATTCAATTTTATCTCCCGGAAGCCCTATTACCCTTTTGATAAAATCCTTTTCTTCTGGAGCATGAAACACAACAATATCAAAACGGTCAGGACTCCCCACACTATAACTTAATTTATTAACAATCATTCTGTCACCATTATGTAACGTCGGCATCATCGACAGTCCGTCAACAACGATTGGAGCAAATAAAAAATATCGGATTATGGCTGCAAGTCCTACTGCAATTAACAAAGCTTTTAGCCATTCCCACCATTCTTTTTTCTCTTTTGCCAAACCTCTCCACCACCCTGATAAAATTCATAAACTTCTTTACTCTATTTTACAAGAAAACTTCTAGCTATACACTAAAAATTGCTAAAACTATTATTTTGTGAAGACTGTTTGATTAATTATGTAAATAAAGTGAAACTTCAATCAGCGGGGTCCCCACTGATTGTTAGTTGAACCAATCGGGCGTTTACGGACAGTTTGTCCGCCACCTATGCTTCTCCGATTCCTCAAGCCTTAGGGTGGGGGCTTACTAACCGTTAGCGCGGGATAAAGTGAAACTTCAATCAGTAGAGTAAAATAAAAAAAGGAAAGGAGCTTGAAAACAAGCTCCTTTTCCTGACGTTACAATTATCGAATTTCTTTAATACGAGCCGCTTTACCACGTAGGTTACGTAGGTAGTAAAGTTTCGCACGACGTACTTTACCACGACGAACTACTTCTAGTTTCGCGATTTTTGGTGTGTGTACTGGGAAAGTACGTTCAACACCAACACCGTAAGAAATTTTACGAACTGTAAATGTTTCGCTAATACCGCCACCACGACGTTTGATTACTACACCTTCGAAAACCTGAATACGTTCACGAGTACCCTCAACGATGTTAACGTGTACACGTACAGTATCTCCAGGACGGAAAGATGGTAGATCAGAGCGAAGTTGTTCTTTAGTAATTTCTTCGATTAATTTGTGCATCTTATTCAACTCCTTCCAACGGATGCTCTTACAAAAGCGATATATTGCAGCGGAACATCCAGATCACGCTACCTAAGAGATAACCTCCTAAGTCACAAAGACTATAATATCACAGCTAATAAAACGTTTCAAGAGTTTATTAAGATTTTCTCCACTCTTCTAACCATTTTTTTTGTTGATCAGATAGTGGATAATCTTTTAGTAAATCAGGCCTTCTTTCGAATGTCCTTTTTAAACTCTGCTTTTCTCTCCATTCATTAATATGCTTATGATTCCCTGATGTCAACGCTTCTGGAACCGTCATCCCTCTAAAATCAGCTGGTCTAGTATAGTGAGGGTGTTCTAATAGGCCTGAGGAGAACGAATCTTTAATAGGCGAATCTTCATTCCCAAGTACACCAGGCAATAGTCTCACAACACTATCTATTACAACCATTGCTCCTAGTTCTCCACCGGTTAATACGTAATCCCCAATGGATATCTCATCCGTTATAACATGCTCTCGGATTCGTTCGTCATACCCTTCATAATGGCCACATATAAAGATAAGATGTTCCTCTTGTGCTAGTTGTTCTGCTTTTTTTTGTGTATAGCGCTCACCTTGGGGACATAGTAGGACAACACGTGGTTTTTTTTCCTTTTCTATGGATAATGCCTCAATAGCATCAAAAATCGGCTGTGGCTTTAATACCATCCCTGCACCGCCGCCATATGGATAGTCATCTACCTGACCGTGTTTATTGTCTGCATACTCACGAAAATTGACAACATTATACGTAACGGCTTGTTTCTCAGCTGCTTTTTTTAAGATTGATTCACCGAATACCCCTTGAAACATTCCAGGAAATAAGGAAAGTACGTCAATTTTCAGCATTATAACAAACCTTCCATCGGTTCAATCAGTATTTTCTTCTCTTCTATATTTATCTCTTTTACGACATCTTCAATATAAGGAATTAAAATTTCTTTCCCCTTACTGCCCTTAATGACCCAGACGTCATTTGCTCCTGGAGTTAATATTTCTTTTATGTTTCCTAGTTCTTCTCCACTCACCGTATAAACTGTGCAGCCAACTATTTCATGAAAGTAATATTCCCCTTCGCGCAAATCTGTTAGCTGATCCTCTGTTACTTTTAATATTCCGTCTTTAAATTTTTCCACATCACTAATATTTGTATAGTTTTCAAATGTAAGAAGATCAAAGTTTTTATGTTTTCGGTGACTTCCAACCACTAACGAAATAGGTTCTTCCTGTTGAGAGAGAAAAAGATAAAGTGTTTTTCCCGGCTCATATCTCTCTTCCGGAAAATCCGTTCTTGAGATAACCTTGACTTCTCCCTTTACTCCATGAGTATTAACAATTTTCCCTACATTGAACCATTCTGCCACAACCATCACCTCTTATATTCAGCGTATTTCTTTTATAATTCCATCTTCAATAACAATTGTTTGTGATAAAGCTTTTTCCTCCCAATTGTCACCAACTTCTACATCAATCATACCTTGTACTTCGCTATCTCTTAACTCGCTCCCTACAGGTAATATGTGTAATTGTTCTAGTTGAAATTCTACTAGTTTAATTTTTTCCATTCGCTCATTCACTTCTTTTTCGAAGTGACTTGTTAGCTTTTGCGATGAATACTTTTTACCACGTTCTAGTTTTTTTAATTCAAATTGTAATTGATCACATTCTTTTTGCAACTGAAATTTTGTTCCTTCATAACGTTTCAATAAAGCTTCTTTGCTTTTTTCAGTAAGAATTTGCTTTACCACTACATTTTGAAGAATCTTCATACTCCCTACCCCCTATATTTATTTCCTTCACTTCACAAACATAAATCTCCCGGCAAGTGTCTGTTAACCTGTAGATGTGAATTAGGGAGTAAATAGAACCAAATATGTATAACACTTTTAACCTATAAAAAAAGGGAGGTTACCCCTCCCTGGTGTTTTCTATCAAAGAATGCACTGCTGTCAATGATAGTTATTCAACAATTTCTAAAAAGATTTTCTTCTGTTGTTTAGATCCTGCTGCAGCATAAACCACAGTTCGAATCGATTTAGCAACACGCCCCTGTTTGCCAATTACCTTACCCATGTCTTCTGAATGAACAGAAAGCTTGTACGTAATTGTACTTGCTCCTTCTTCCGTTTCAACCTCAACATGATCTGGATAATCAACTAGGGGCTTTACCATTGCAAGAATTAAATCTCTCATGTTAAACCGCAATTACTTGCTGTTTTTTGCATTGTGGAATTTTTCCATAATGCCTTGTTTAGAGAAAAGGTTACGAACTGTGTCAGATGGTTTTGCACCATTTTGTAACCATTTAAGTGCTAATTCTTCATCAATTTTAACTTCCGCTGGTTTTACAACTGGGTTGTATGTTCCAACTGTTTCGATTTGACGTCCATCACGTGGTGAACGAGAATCAGCTACTACGATACGATAGAAAGGAGATTTTTTTGCTCCCATACGTTTTAAGCGAATTTTTACTGCCATTTTAAAGCACCTCCGAATAGTTTCACACAAGTTAGTATAATATCAAATGTGTATTTTGTTTGTAAAGTGTTTTTTCTTAACAGTTCAATTTTTTTTGGAAAAACTGAACTTTTTTTTACATGAAAGGAAGTTTGAACCCTTTTTTCTTACCTTTTCCTTGCATGTTACTCATTTGTTTCATCATTTTTTTCATTTCTTCAAATTGCTTTAATAAACGGTTCACTTCCTGTATGGATGTCCCGCTTCCTCTAGCAATTCTTTTTTTGCGACCAGCATTAATTGTTTCCGGGTGAATTTTTTCATCCTTTGTCATGGACTGAATAATAGCCTCAACATGACTAATTTGCTTGTCGTCTACTTTAAGGTTATCTAAACCTTTCATTTTGTTTGCACCAGGCATCATTTTAATAAGCTCGTCTAGTGGCCCCATTTGCCGTACCTGTCCTAGTTGATCTAAGAAATCATCAAAAGTAAAGGACGCTGTACGCATTTTCTGCTCTAATTCTTTTGCTTTCTCTTCATCCACATTCGTTTGGGCTTTTTCAATGAGAGATAGTACATCCCCCATCCCAAGAATTCGGGAAGCCATACGTTCAGGATGAAACGCTTCTAGTGCATCCAATTTTTCACCCATACCGACAAACTTAATAGGTTTTTCCGTAACAGAACGAATGGATAGCGCAGCACCACCACGGGTATCACCGTCTAATTTTGTTAAGACAACCCCAGAAATCCCAAGAGTGTCATTAAAACTTTGGGCAACATTGACAGCATCTTGACCTGTCATTGCATCCACCACAAGGAAAATTTCATCAGGATTCGATAATTCCTTGATGTCTTTCAACTCTTCCATCAATTCTTCATCTACATGAAGTCGACCAGCTGTATCAATTAAAACATAGTCATGGTGCTCTTCTTTTGCTTTTTCAATACCTTGCTTGGCAATTTCAACAGGACTCACTTGATCACCTAGCGAAAAAACAGGCATATCTAGTTGTTTCCCTAATGTCTCAAGCTGTTTTATTGCTGCGGGACGATAAATATCAGCAGCTACTAAAAGTGGCTTACGATTATGCTTTTTTCGAAGCAAATTAGCAAGCTTCCCAGTTGTTGTCGTTTTACCTGCACCTTGCAATCCAACCATCATAATAACGGTTGGAGGCCTTTTCGCAACAGCAATCTGACTTTGTTCTCCACCCATTAACTCTGTCAATTCCTCTTTAACTACCTTAATGACTTGTTGACCAGGTGTTAAACTTTTCATTACTTCTTGTCCGACAGCACGTTCACTGACCTTTTTAATAAAACTTTTAACAACTCTAAAATTAACGTCTGCTTCTAAAAGAGCAAGACGTACTTCCCGCATCATTTCTTTTACATCCGCTTCAGAGATTTTCCCTTTGCCGCGGATTTTTTGTATAGTCCCTTGCAGTCGGTCGGCTAATCCTTCAAATGCCATATATGCCGCCTCCTAATCCAATATTTCAAGTGCTTTGATGAGTTCCAAACAATCTTTTTTAGAAAGTTGCTGTTTTTCAAAGCCTTCTTTAAGTTGATCTAGGATCACTTTACGCTCTTGAAATTTTTTCAATAATAAAAGCTTTTCCTCATATTCCTCCAGCATTGCCTCGGTACGTTTTATATTATCATAAACAGCTTGACGACTAATATCATACTCTTCGGCAATTTCCCCTAAAGAAAAATCGTCTAAGTAATAGAGGGACATATAACTGCTCTGCTTAGGAGTTAACAACGATTGGTAAAAATCGTAGAGATAATTCATACGGGTCGTTTTCTCCAGCATAGGAATCCCTCCCCTTGTTAAGTGAAAAACCTTTACATATGAAGAATACAGACTCCGCTCTGAAATGTCAAGTGTTGCGAGAGGATTTTTCGGGCATTTTTTAATATTTACATGAGTATTTTCTAAAACTGAAAACAGCTGGGCAGTTCACCTCAGCTGTTTCATCTATCGATTTATTCTTCTTCATCAACAAGAGTAGAAAATAATCCATACACATATTTTTCCGCGTCAAACTGCTGTAGGTCATCCATTTTTTCTCCAAGTCCAACATATTTAACTGGAATATCCAATTCATTACGAATGGCTAGCACAATTCCACCCTTTGCTGTTCCGTCAAGTTTTGTTAACACAATACCCGTTACATTCGTTGCTTCTTTGAATGTTTTCGCTTGTACCATTGCATTTTGTCCTGTTGTTGCATCTAGTACAAGCAGAACCTCATGCGGTGCACCAGGTACCTCACGTTCAATAACCCGTTTCACTTTCTCTAATTCTTTCATAAGATTGACTTTGTTTTGTAACCGTCCTGCAGTATCGCAAATTAGAATATCTGCCTTTTTCGCTTTAGCTGACTGAATAGCATCATACATAACTGCTGCTGGGTCTGAGCCAGCCGCTTGTTTCATAACAGGTACTCCTACACGTTCTCCCCAAACCTCTAATTGTTCAATAGCACCTGCGCGGAAAGTGTCTCCTGCAGCCAAAACGACACTTTTCCCTTCTTGTTTAAACAGGTGGGCCATCTTTCCAATTGTAGTCGTTTTCCCTACACCGTTCACCCCAACAAATAGAATGACAGAAAGTCCTTCTGATTGTATATTTAAATCACTACTTGCCCCTTCTTCTCCTTGATAGATTTCCACCAATTTTTCGGAAATAATGCTTTGTAGCTCCGTTGTTTCCTGTATATTGCGGCGTTTCACTTCCATTTTCAATTCATCAACCAATTCCATTACTGTATCAAAGCCAACGTCCGCACCTATTAAAATTTCTTCTAATTCTTCAAAAAACTCTTCATCTACTTTGCGGTACCTTGCGACAAGGTCATTCACTTTTGTAGAAAAGTTATCTCTTGTTTTACTTAAACCATCTTTAAACTTCTCTGTAACAGTATCTGTAGATTGAGTAAATTTATCTTTTAGTTTTTTAAAAAAGCTCATGTCTAACACCTCATTTTTAATCTTACACATCCCGACGACACCATCGCATGCATATAGGCGGATACGTTATTACCCGCCTATGCTTCTTGGATTTCACCAAACTCTTTAGGTGTGGTCTTGCCGCCCGTTATTGCGGGATGAATTTTTTCGTTTCTTCCAGCCTTACAGAAACCAGTTTTGATACGCCAGACTCCTGCATGGTAACACCGTAGAGAACGTGGGCTTCTTCCATTGTTCCTTTACGATGTGTGATGACAATAAACTGTGTGTCATTACTAAATTGTTTCAAATATTGACTAAAACGATGTACATTTGCCTCATCTAATGCCGCTTCTACCTCATCTAGTATGCAAAACGGAACAGGTCTAACCTTTAATATGGAGAAAAGAAGGGCAATTGCCGTTAGTGCTCTTTCCCCCCCAGATAATAATCCAAGGTTTTGAAGTTTTTTCCCGGGTGGCTGAGCTACAATATCCACCCCGGTATTGAGTAAATCTTCAGGATGAGTCAGTTTCAATTGTGCACGCCCGCCACCGAATAGTTCTTTAAAGACTTGCTCAAACTCTAGTTGAATACTTGTAAACGTTTGACCAAAACGTTTAACCATTTCAACATCCATTTCATTAATAACTTGAAATAGTGTATCTTTGGCTTCATTCAAATCTTCCTTTTGTTCAAGAAGAAATTCATAGCGTTCTGATACTCGTTCATACTCATCGATAGCACCTAGGTTAACCGTTCCAAGCTCTTCTAAAGCTAATTTAATGAGCTTTACTCCTTTTCTAGCTTCATCAATATCAATTGTAAGGGATGAAGTTTCTTTTGCTGCTTCAAAAGAGAGCATATACTCTTCTCGTAAATGATTCAAACGATTCTCAAGATCGACATCAAAACGATTGATTTTTACCTCTTCATCTTTCAATGCCTCTAACAAACCTTTATGCTGCCTCTTTAGTTCTTTTAATTCCAACTCTTCATCTTCAATAGACTGTTGGTATCTTAATCTTTCTTCTCTTCTGACAGATATTAGTTTAGTCGTTTTATCTTTCTCTGCAGCACAGTTTTTCGCTTCTTCTACTAACTGTTCTTCACCTGAAAAATTATCTTCCAATTCATTTTGAAGCCAATTTAAATCATCCTTGTAAACACTTTGGCGTTTAATACTTTCTTCAAGCTCTGCCGTTAATCGTTCCAATTGACCTCTGCTATTGACTAGCTGCTCATTTTTCGCTGCAAGCTCCGCTTTAAGGTCACTAATTTCTCCTGTTACCACGTCTTTTGATGTTCGATTGTCATTTTTTTGTTGTGTCAATTCTTCAATTTTTTCATTTAATTGTTGTAATTCAGTTTCATTTTTCGAAAGGATACTAGAAAGTTCTTTTTTCCTTTTCGTATGCTTTTCTTTAATAGAAGTAAAATCTGCCTTCTCCATATCATATAACGACAAATGTTCATCCATATTCTCTTGAGCTAGTTCATTTTCTCGCAACTTGGACTTTAGTTCTTGTTCACTTATGCGGAGATGCTCACCTTTCACCCGCATTTCTTCTAACTTTCTTTCACGGAAACTAACTTCCTCTTTTAATGCTTTTACATCTGTTTCAAGCTGCTTTGTCTGGCTTTCCATAACAGTTAATTTCTCTTTTAATTCCTCTAGTTCTCCTTTTCTTGAAAGGAGGGAATTCTTTTTCTGTTTCACTGTTCCCCCAGTCATCGAACCACCAGGATTCACAATATCTCCATCTAACGTAACTAGACGGTATCTAAACTGAACAAGTTTCGCTATTTCGTTAGCACCTTTTAAATCCTTTGTTATTATGACATTTCCAAGTAAATTAGCAGCAATTGGTTCGTATCGTGCATCATACTGAAGAAGATCGACTCCTATACCCACAAAAGATTCATGCTGATGTAGCATACTCTTTTGACTCTCAGATATATACCTGCCTTTAATAATGTTCATCGGTAAAAATGTTGCACGTCCAAATTGATTTCTTTTCAAATAAGAAATAGCTTTTCGTCCATGTTCTTCCGTTTCCACCACAACATGCTGCATAGCTGCACCTAATGCAGTTTCTATCGCCATTTCATATTGTTTCGGTACTTGGATAAGTTCTGCAACAGCTCCTTCAATTCCTTGGAGTGCTTCTCCTCTTGCTTTTAAAACCTCTTTTACTCCTTGGAAAAAGCCACTATAGTCCTCTTCCATTTCTTCTAGCATTTCTTTTCTTGATTTTCCCTGTTGCAAGTATTGATATGCTTGATATAATTTTTTTTCTTGTTTTTGATAGTTTGTTTTCGAAGAATCAAGTTTCTTTTGCTCTTCCCTATACCCAAAAACCTGTTGATTGATATCATCTTTAATCGCTTGCAATTTAACTGTCAGTTCTTTATATTCCGCTTGTAGTTCCGCTCGTTGGGTGACGTACTTAGCATTTTCCGAATGAAGTCTGTCATTTCGAGATGACTGTTGCTCCAACTGTTGATCAATAAGCTGAATTTCATTTTTAGCTGACGCTTGTTGATTAAGCACCTCAATATAATCGCCTTTTAATGACTCAATAAATTCCTCTATATCTTCATTGTAGTTTTTTAATTGGTTTTGTTTTTTTGTTAAATCACTTTTTAATTCCTTTACTTGTGATTCTATCGTTTGAAAATCAATTTGAGCCTTTTCTTTTTCCGCTTGAAGTTGCTTTATTTTTAGGGTAATTTCCTCTATATTTGTTTGCAGCTGCGCTTTATTTGTGGAGGAATTTTTCTTTCTTTCTTGAAGAACCTGTTTTCTACCTTCTAGTTTTTCAAGTTCTTCACTAGTAGAAAGAAGTACTTCTTGTAGCTGTGTGATGGACTCATCGAGAGCAGTAATTTTATCTCTCGTTTGTTCAAGTACCGCTTCACGCTTTTGAATATTAGAAGACAGTTCCATTTCCTCTTTGCCGTGCAATTCAAATTTTTCACTAAATATTTCCCACTGTTTATGTAATTCTTCAATTTCATGAACAGTTAATGCTACCTCGAATTTTTCAAGTTCTTCTTTTTTTTCTAAATAATCTTTTGCCATAGATGCCTGAATTTTTAAAGGTTCAACTTGTCCTTCTAACTCATGCAATATATCATTAACTCGGTTAAGATTTTCTTGTGTCTCGTCAAGCTTTGCTTCCGCCTTTTTCTTCCGTTTTTTATACTTTAGTACACCAGCTGCTTCTTCAAAGATAATTCTTCTCTCTTCAGGCTTGCTGTTTAAAATTTCTTCTACTTTTCCTTGGCTTATTATAGAGAAGGCCTCTTTACCTAACCCGGAATCAATAAACAACTCGATAATGTCTTTTAAACGGCAAGGTTGTTTATTTAGGAGGTACTCACTATCTCCTGAACGATACACCCGTCTTGTCACACTTATTTCACTATATTCAATCGGTAACGCCCCGTCTTGGTTATCTAATGTTAAAGTAACTTCAGCGATATTAAGCGGTTTCCTTGAATCACTACCAGCAAATATTACATCTTCCATCTTTGAACCTCTGAGAGACTTTGCTGATTGTTCACCAAGCACCCAGCGAACAGCATCAATAATATTACTCTTACCGCTTCCATTCGGCCCCACAACTGCTGTTACACCTGGAACAAACTCCACAGAAATTCGCTCTGCAAAAGATTTAAACCCCATTACATCTAGTCTTTTGAGGAACATTTTTCCTCCTCCTAATTTACATCTATCTTATGTTTTAGCTTTTCGAGTGCCATTTGGGCGGCATGTTGTTCTGCTTCTTTTTTGGAACGACCATTTCCTGTACCAAGTTCTTCTCCGTTTAAACAAACTCTTGATACAAACTCCCTACTATGAGCAGGTCCGCGTTCTTGAAGAATGCTATATTCAAGAACACCTATACTATCCCTTTGGACAAACTCCTGAAGCTGACTTTTGTAATCCATCACATGAGAAAAAGCACCGACGTTTATTTTAGGAAATACTACTCTCTCAAGTATAGAAATAACAGTATCCAGACCTTGGTCTAAGTAAAGTGCACCAATAAATGCTTCGAAAACATCTGCAAGTAACGCAGGACGTTCTCTACCACCTGTCATTTCTTCACCCTTTCCTAATAAAATTAATTCACCAAAATTCATTTCATGAGAAAACTTAACAAGAGATGGCTCACAGACAATCGCTGCACGGAGCTTTGTCAATTCCCCTTCACTCATTGTAGGATATTTATTATAGAGGAAGTTAGAAACTGTAAGTTCTAGGACCGCATCTCCTAAAAACTCTAATCTCTCATTATCTTCATATGGTTTACGACGATGCTCATTCACATAAGATGAATGTGTAAAAGCTTGTTTAAGCAATTTTTCATTTTGAAATGTTATTCCGTACGACACTTGAAACGCCTTGAATTTTTCGTCTACTTTTAATTTTTGTCTTCTATCATTTGATCTACTTTGCTTACGCATAAGGCCCTCCACCTTGTTTAAATGTTCTCTATATTCACTAGTCAAGTTTATGCTAAAAAAACGAAATTCGCAAAGGTTCTATCATAATTTGTTAATGCTAGGTCGTTTACGGACAGCCCTTTTAACACAAATAAACTTGGCAGAATTAGAAAACTCCGCCAAGTTTGATGAAAATAATGGAAATGGAATTGGCCGATATATAGTGTTTGGACATAGAGCGACCAACCCCTTTAACTGCCAACGATTAAGCGTTCGCTTTTATGTAGTTCACAGCATCACCTACTGTGCCAATTTTTTCAGCATCATCGTCAGAAATTTCCATGTCAAACTCATCTTCAAGCTCCATTACAAGCTCAACTACATCAAGAGAGTCAGCACCTAAATCTTCTTTAAAGGAAGCTTCAAGTGTTACTTGAGATTCATCAACACCAAGACGATCTATAATAATCTTTGTTACACGATCTACTACTTCTGCCATTTTTGTCACCTCCCCTCAAGTATTATAGAGCATTATAAAAGGATATGAAATCCTAATCTTTAATTTTTTTATAAAAGGCTTCGATTTTACATAATCTAAAAGAAAACTCTACATTACCATTCCGCCATCAACATGAATTGTTTGCCCTGTTATATATCGTGCATCATCAGAAGCAATGAAGGCAACTACCTTTGCAATGTCTTGTGGGTCGCCAAGAGTATTTAACGGAATTTGTTTCAGCATTTCATTCTTTATTTCATTAGATAGTTCGTCTGTCATATCCGTTGAAATAAATCCTGGGGCGATTGCATTTACCGTTATCCCACGTGGTGCAAGTTCTTTAGCAGTCGTTTTTGTCAAGCCGATAACACCGGACTTTGCCGCAACATAATTCGCTTGTCCAGGGTTCCCGCTTACACCAACAATCGAAGAAATATTAATGATTCTGCCGCTTCTTTGTTTCATCATTTGACGCGTAACAGCCTTCGTGCAAAGAAAAACGCCTTTTAGATTAATATTAATGACATCGTCCCATTCATTTTCCTTCATTCTCATTAATAGGTTATCTTTTGTGATTCCAGCATTATTAACCAGAATATCCAATGAACCGAAATGAGATACTGTTTCTTTCACCATACTTTGTACAGAATCACTATCACCAACGTTACATTGAATACTAATAGCATCGCGACCCAATGCCTTGATTTCGTCCACCACTTCGTTCGCTTTTGCTTCACTTCCTGCATAATTTACTACCACGTTACACCCTTGTTTTGCAAGGTCGAGTGCAATCGCTCGTCCGATTCCTCTTGAAGCACCCGTAACTAATGCAACTTTACCATTCATTCCCATTATGCATCCTCCTTCATAGCTTTAAGTTTAGCAATTGTCTCACTTAAGGACGCTTCGTCTTGAACAGAAAAGGTATTGACTCGTCTATTTACTTTTTTTATTAAACCTGAAAGTACTTTACCAGGTCCAACTTCTACGAATGTATCTACACCTAGCTCAAGCAACTTTTTCACCGTATCTTCCCATAATACTGGAGAATACAGCTGTTCGACAAGCAATCGTTTAATCTCTTCCGCTTCTGTAACAGGCGCAGCTGTCACATTCGCAATTACTGGAGAGGAGGCGTTATTAATGGTGATTTCATCTAATACACCTAAAAATTTATTTGCTGCAGGTTTCATTAGTTCTGAATGAAACGGTCCACTTACCTGCAAGGGAATTGCCCTTTTTGCGCCTTCCTCTTTTGCACGCCCCGAGGCTATCTCTACACCTTTGGCAGTTCCTGAGATAACAATCTGTCCCGGAGAATTTAAGTTAGCTAGTTGAACAGAATTACCTTCATTTGTAACAGACTCCGTGATAGCTTGCAGCACATCCCTATCCATTCCAAGAATAGCTGCCATTGTTCCTTCCCCTGCAGGAACTGCCTCTTCCATAAATTCTCCTCGTTTTCTTACCGCATAAACAGCATCTTCAAACGAAACAGCTCCGCTAGCAACAAGTGCAGAATACTCACCAAGACTGTGTCCAGCAGTATAATCTGGGTTAATCCCCTCTTCTAATAACCGTGCTAAAAAAGCAGAGCTTGTTGTCAATAGTGCTGGCTGAGCGTTTGTTGTAAGCGTTAATTCTTCTTGTGGCCCTTCAAAAATAACCTTTGAAAGTGCCGTACCCAATCGTTCATCTGCACGATTAAAATACGATTGTACCGTTTCATTCTGTTCTGCTGATTCTTTTCCCATCCCGACAGTTTGAGAACCTTGTCCAGGAAATACGAATGCTACTTTCCCCACATTTATCCCTCTCTTTCTTTTATTCACTTTAATCTATCCAAGAGTAGTCATTATGCAACTTGAATGTTGGCATTTTATAGCGTTCACTTAATTGCTCTTTTTATTGTGTTGGATACATCATTTTCAACCATCGTTTTAGCTTGACGGATTGCATTAAATAGTGCATTTTCATTGGATGATCCATGAGCTTTAATCACTGGTGCATTCAAGCCAAACAGCCCCGCACCACCGTACTCTGAATAATCAAGCATGTTTTTTAGATCTTTCAAATCATTTTTGATAAGTCCGGCAGCCATTTTCGTCTTAAAAGAAGACGTTAACGTTTTCTTGAGCATAGAAAAGATGGAGAGTGCTGTTCCTTCTATCGTTTTCAATACCATGTTCCCGGTAAAACCATCCGTAACAACTACATCAGCAGCTCCATCTAATAAATCACGAGACTCAACATTTCCTATAAAATGAATATTTGTATCGCTTAAAAGTCCAAATGTTTTTTTAGTAAGCTCATTTCCTTTTTTAGGTTCCGATCCTATATTTAAAAGCCCGACCTTCGGATTTTTGATTCCTCGTACTTTTTCAGCATAGATACTTCCCATTATTGCATATTGAACTAAGTGTTCTGACTTTGCATCAACATTAGCTCCCATGTCGAGCATAAGAAATCCTTTACCATCAAGTGTTGGGAGAGTCGGCGCTAATGCCGGACGCTCAATCCCTTCAATTCTACCGACAATAAAAAGACTTGCAGTCATTAGTGCGCCAGTATTACCCGCAGATATGCAAGCATCTGCCTTACCATCCGCCACTGATTGAGCCATTAATACCATGGAGGCATTCTTTTTTCTTCTCACTGCCCTAACCGGCTCATCTGTACCTGTTATCATTTCATCTGTATGTATTATATTTAACCGTTCCCTAGGGGTGATGTATTTGCTAATTTCAGCTTCATCCCCATATAAAAGGATTTCAATATCTTGAAATTCCTTTAACGCTTTATCTACTCCAAGGACTATCTCTTTTGGAGCATGATCTCCGCCCATAGCATCGACAGCTAATTTCATTCTACTTCATCCTTTGCTGCATTTTTCGAGCGATACATGTCAAATTCACCAGTAAATACATGTTCCCGACCGACATAACTCTTTACTTCTACCATTGTTCTATCATTATCCTCTTTAATATGCATCACTTTTGCCTTTGCTACTACTCGCTCTCCTTCCTTAACCGGTCGATTAAAGCGAATCGTCGATTTTGCTGTAAGTGCAAGTTCATCATTAATGACAGCTACAGCTAAGGAGTTCGCTTGTGCAAATAAATGATGTCCTCTAGCTATTCTATTTCGCTGAAAAACATGCTCTGCCTTTACGTCAAAAATAGAAATAGCACTTTTATCTAATTCAATATCTATTATTTCACCGATAATTTCCTCAATAGGAAGTGACTTTACTTCATCATCTAACCTTTTTTCTGCAACATTTTTTATACGTTCTCTTAGTTCAGGGATAGACAATTCCATTCTATCCAACCTAATTGTTTGGACACTAACGCCAAATCGTTCCGCTAACTCATCATCTGTAATAAATGGGGTTCCTTTAATTGTTTCTACTAATTTCTGTTGCCGTTCCTTTTTCGATGGTCTCATACATCACAACACCGTCCAGTATTAGTACTAGGTACTAATAGTAGTATATAATTAAAAAAAGCAGATTGCAAGACGAATCTTACAATCTGCTAGCTAATCAAGTTTCTCCCCTTTTAACACTCCTGTTGCCTGTAGGTATGCTCTTAAATGAGCAAAATCTTCCTCTTCCCAAAATGATGTAGATTCTACTAGTTTCTGGGCATCCGCTCTTGCCGTTTCGAGTGCACGATAATCATGAACCATATCAGCCACTTTAAATTCAGGAAGACCACTTTGTTTTTTACCGAAGAAGTCACCAGGACCTCTTAGTTCCAAATCCTTTTCACTTAAAACAAAACCATCATTTGTTTCTGTCATAATCTTCATTCTTTCTTTACCTATATCTGTTCTCGGCTCTGCTAGCAGGATACAGTAAGACTGTTCACTTCCACGTCCGACTCGTCCTCTTAGCTGATGTAATTGCGATAATCCAAATCGTTCCGCATCATAAATTAACATGAATGTTGCATTAGGGACGTTTACCCCTACTTCCACAACAGTAGTAGACACTAACACTTGAAGAGCATTATCACTAAACTCTCTCATCACTTCGTCCTTTTCATCTGGATGCAACCTTCCGTGCATAAGACCAACATGAAAACGTTCTCCAAAATGATGCACTAGTTGTGTATGAACATCAATCGCATTTTGAACATCGAGTTTATCTGACTCTTCAATTAACGGACAAATAACATAGGCTTGTCTACCGTTCGCTAATTCCTTTTCCATAAAGGAAAGAACCCTTGGTAGCATATCTGCTTTTGCCCAATAGGTTTCGATTGTTTTTCTTCCGGCCGGCATCTCATCAATAATGGACACATCCATCTCACCAAATACCGTTATTGCCAATGTACGTGGTATAGGAGTGGCAGTCATAAATAATACATCCGGACTCTCACCCTTTTCTCTTAGCACCCGTCTCTGCTCAACACCAAATCTATGTTGTTCATCCGTTATTACGAGCCCAAGTCGTTCAAATTGAACATCATCTTGAATGAGTGCATGCGTTCCAATTAAAATATCGATTTTCCCTTGCTTCAACTTTTCTAAAAGGAGTTTGCGTCTTTTCCCTTTAACAGAGCTTGTCAAAAGAGCGACCGTTAAACCAGCCGGTTCCAATAATTCACTAAGCGAGTTTGCATGCTGTTCTGCAAGAATCTCCGTCGGCACCATTAGCGCACCTTGATATCCAGCAGTTACACTAGAATAAAGGGAAATCGCTGCAACAACTGTTTTACCAGAGCCAACGTCTCCTTGAAGGAGCCGATTCATCCTGTACGGAGATTTCATGTCAGCGGAGATTTCATTCACAACCCGCTTTTGTGCATTGGTTAACGGAAACGGTAACGTTCCGATAAATTGTTTTACTTTCATTAAATCATAGTTTTGCTGTATCCCTTTAGAATGCTCTCTTTCTATTTTCCGAAGCATTTGCATCTTCAACTGAAATAGCAGAAACTCTTCATAAACAAACCTTCTTCTCGCCTGCTTCATATCCTCTGTAGACTCTGGAAAATGAAGATGATACAGTGCTTTTTGTCGATCTGCCAGTTTATACTTTTCCTTCAAAAAAGAAGGCAAGTTTTCTTGTTCGAAATCACCGTACTCTTCAAAAGCTTTTTTTATAAATTTTCGTAAAGTATTTACTGTCATAGACCCTTTCACTGAGTAGACAGGTTCGAAATCACCTTTTTTCGTTTGAGGACCTACTGAATATTTTTGGGCAGTGATGGTTTGTCGATTTTTATCCCATTTCCCCGCAACCGTAATTGTATCGTGAATATTTATTTTTTTCTTCAAGTAAGGTTGATTGAAGAAAGTTACTTGAATAAGATTTCTTCCCACTAATAATCGCAACGTAAGGCGTGATTTTTTCCTGCCATAAAACATGAGAGCAGGCTCTGAATGAACTTTCCCTTCTACTGTGACTCTTTCATCATGTTTTACTTCTTCTAAATCTTTGAGGCGGTTATCATCATAGCGGTACGGAAGATACTCCATCAAATCCAAAACAGTTGAAATACCCATCTCATTTAACTGTACTGCCGTTTCTTCTCCAATCCCCTTTATGTTTTGGACATCCATAGAAATATTATCAGTTTTCACGTTTATTCAGGGAAACTCCGAAGATTTTAGCTTCCAGTTCTCTTCCTGTCGGAGTTGCCGCTAACCCTCCTTGTGCAGTTTCTCTTAATGCTACAGGCATTGTTTGTCCGATTTTAAACATGGCATCAATTACCTCGTCACATGGGATTCTACTTGTAATTCCTGCCAATGCCATATCAGCAGCAACCATTGCATTTGCAGCTCCCATTGCATTTCTTTTTACACACGGAACTTCCACTAACCCCGCAACAGGATCACAAACTAGCCCGAGCATATTTTTTAATGTAATCGCCATCGCTTCTGCACATTGACTAGGTGTTCCTCCAGCCATCTCAACAATCGCTGCTGCTGCCATCCCACTTGCAGAGCCTACTTCTGCCTGGCATCCACCTGCCGCTCCTGAAATGGATGCATTATTTGCTACAACAAAACCAAATGCACCAGATGTAAATAGAAAACGAATCATCTCATCTCTTGAAGGGTCTAATTTGTTTTTCACAGCAAATAATGTCCCTGGTACCACACCCGCAGAGCCAGCAGTAGGTGTTGCACAGATAGTTCCCATTGCTGCATTCACCTCATTTGTAGCAACTGCTTTGCTGACAGCATCAAGAAGTATCTCACCAGATAAGAACTTGCCCTTTTCAATATATTTTTGTAAAAGAACGGCGTCGCCCCCGGTTAACCCAGAATGGGATTTAACACCTTTTAACCCTTTTTCAACAGCCTCTTCCATCACCACAAGGTTTTTTTCCATTTGTTCATATACTTCTTCATACGTTTTTCCTGTAAACTCTATTTCTTGCTCTATCATAATGTCTGATATTTTTTTATTTTTACTTTCCGCTAGTTCAACTAATTCTGCAACATTTCTAAACAAAATGTTCCCTCCTTCTATCTAATACGAAGTATAAAGGAACCCTTCGTATTATCCAATCCTAAAAAATCTATTATAATACCGGAATGTAAACGCTACCATTCTATTTCATGAAATTTAATCTACTATACGAGTTACTTGAGTAATTTGTGGTAAAGACATTAATTCCTTCATTACCGCTTCATCAATATTTTGGTCTACTTCAATCGTCATAAGAGCCATTTTCCCTTTTTCCTTTCGCGATACGTCCATATGGCCAATGTTTATTTCGTGTTTGGTAAGAATATTAGCAACGGCAGCAATGGCACCAAATCTGTCATCATGCACAACAAGTATAGCCGGATGATGTCCAGATAATTTTAATTCAAAGCCATTCAATTCGATAATTTCAATCTTTCCTCCACCAATAGAAATACCAACTAGTTCCATTTCACCATCATCATCTCCCATCCGAACCCGGGCTGTATTAGGATGATCGGTAATGGCTTCCTCTTCAATAAAACGAACTTTAATTCCTTTCTTCTTAGCTAGATCAATAGAATTCTTGATTCGTTCGTCAAACGTATCAAAGTCAAGTATTCCACCTACGATAGCAACGTCTGTTCCATGCCCTTTATATGTTTTCGCAAATGATCCATAAAAAGAAATAGTTGTCCATTTCGGCTCTCTTCCAAAAAGGTTTCTAGCAACTCTTCCAATTCTTGCAGCGCCAGCAGTATGCGAACTAGAAGGTCCTATCATTACAGGTCCAATTATATCGAATACACTTTTATACTTCAAAATAAGTCCCCCTTTATCTGTATTTACACCTATTTCTTGCTGTTTTTACTATATCAGAAATAAGCTTGTTTTATCTTTTTTAGCACCATACAAAAAATAACATAAGGGGACTAACCCGTCTAGCGAGTTGCCCCCTTTAAAAGCAGCTTTACTAGGTATAATCCCCTTTTATAATAATAAACTGGATAAGTACTACCTGCAAAAGCCAGATTTTAACACTGTTAGTTAAAAAGAAATACTTTCCCTAACGACCATTAAGTATTATTCAATTGAAAAAATAAAGGAGTAGAGAGGCTGCTTTCCGTTATGCACTTCTACTTCTACATCCTCATAATTTTCCTCTACATACTGCTGTAAAGATTCCACATCACCCTCTGAAGCATCTTCACCATAGAGTATTGTCAATATTTCTGAGTCATCATCAAACATAGTAGACAATAGTTCTTTCGCTGTTTCAAGGCGATCTGTGTTTGTTACGACAATTTTTCCCTCAGCGATTCCCATAAAGTCATCTTTTGCAATTGATAAACCATCAATATTAGTGTCTCGTACAGCATAAGTAACCTGTCCTGTTTTGACTTCCTTCAGTGCTTCAGACATATTTAGTTTATTATCTTCTAATGATGTCGTTGGATTGAATGCAAGTAGTGCAGCCATTCCTTGAGGAACTGTTTTCGTAGGGACAACAGCTACTTCCTCCTCTAATATTTCTGCAGCTTGTTCTGCAGCCATAATAATGTTTTTATTATTTGGCATAATAATAACTTTTTTAGCGTTGAGACTTTGAGCCGCTTTTACGATATCCTCTGTACTAGGATTCATCGTCTGTCCACCCTCGATAACATGCGTTGCACCGATACTTCTAAACAAGTCAGCTATACCTTCTCCCATTGACACCGTTACAATCCCAAACTCCAATGGTTCAGCTGATTTCGGCTTTACCTCTTCTTTCAGTGCAGAAACAGGTGATTCACCAACAATATTACTATGTTGCTGTCTCATATTTTCAATCTTCATATTAATAAGACTTCCATATTTTTGTCCATAAGACAATACATCACCGGGTGTTTCTGAATGTATATGTACTTTTGCTATCTCGTCATCACTAATAACAAGAAGAGAGTCTCCATAGTTACTTAAATCTTGACGGAAATTCTCTTCAGAAAAAGGCTGTTTTTCCTTTTCAAATTTCACCATAAACTCTGTACAATAGCCAAATTTAATTTCTTCAGTATTCATGAACCCTTGAACATTTTTATGATGCTCCGCACTAACAAGATGGTCCATTGAAGGCATAGAAGAAGGAGTACTAACCTTTTCTCCTTTTAGCTCGGCCAAAAAGCCCTCATAAACAAACAACAAGCCTTGTCCTCCACTATCAACAACCCCGACTTCCTTCAACACAGGTAAAAGATCGGGAGTTCTGTTTAGAGAAACATTTGCTTCATTTACGATTGCTTCCATTACCTTTACAATATCATTCTCTTGTTTAGCAACAGATACAGCTTTTTTGGCAGCATCTTTTGCAACAGTTAAAATTGTACCTTCAACAGGCTTCATAACAGCTTTATATGCTGTTTCCACACCTGCTTGCAATCCATTTGCAAAGTCCACGCTAGTCAAAGTGCTTTTTTGCTCAATTGCTTTACCAAACCCACGGAAAAGTTGAGACAAAATAACACCTGAATTTCCGCGTGCTCCCATTAACAAACCTTTTGATAAAGCCCCAGCTACTTTCCCTATATGGTCTTGCACATTATTTTGAACTTCCTTCGCACCAGAAGTCATAGATAAATTCATATTTGTTCCAGTATCACCATCAGGAACAGGAAAAACGTTTAATGCATCAACTAGCTTTGCATTTGCTGAAAGATAGTTGGCGCCTTGGATAACCATTTGTGCAAAACGTTTTCCTTCCAAAGATGTAATCGACACAAATCTTCCTCCTCACTATGGGTTCGTTACTCGAACACCTTGTACAAAAATATTTACTGAATCGACCGCCAAGCCGACGGTTTTATCAAGGGTATATTTAACCTTGGATTGTACATTATGAGCAATCTCAGAAATTTTTGTACCATAGCTCACCATAATATACATGTCAATATGTACTTCCTCTTCCTCTTGACGAACAATAACGCCTCGAGTGAAATTTTCTTTCCGTAAAATATCCGTTAAACCGTCTTTAATTTGATTTTTTGATGCCATCCCAACAATTCCGTAACAATCTACTGCTGCACCACCAGCAATCATTGCAATAACATCATTTGTTATATCGATTTGTCCGTACTCATTTTTTAATTCGATGGACATGTAACCTTTTCCCCCTTTAAATACATGCTTGGCTAAAAACATTTTACTATAATTAGAAGGTTTTTGAAAGCTAAACCGCTATCAGAAGATATACGGTAGCGAAACACTGGCTAACATTAATGATACCATTTGTTTTTAGTTTGTCCTAAATAGAACTTTCGTCATACTAACATCGAGATTCTTTTTCCCACTTGTTGATGAATTTTTCAATGAAGTAAATGATAAAACACTTTCTTCTCTATGGCTCTTTTCTCATAGATTGTTATTTTCACTTATAAATTCTGCTCGTTGATTTCCGCTACAGGCACTAGACCCCCCGGGGAGGAATTGGAACTAGAAAAGCGGAAGCCGCTCGCCCAAATTGCTGGAGCTAGACATACGCTTCGCCTGCAGATGTCTCTCCCTTTCCTCTCTTCTCGCAGGAGTTAAGTGCCCTATGCTTCAATCAACTCAGTAGGTTAAACTAAGTTTTTCGTTAAAAAAATAACATCTTTTACGAAAACAACCTTTTTTATAAACATTGTTTTTGCCACACCCCTTTTAAAAAGGGCTGTTAGCAGATCACAGTTCTATCTAATTGCTTCACATAGCCTTAGGAACAAAAAGCGACAAAGGAGTAGAATAACAACTATAACGAAAAAGAGACGTCTGTATAGGACGTCTCTTTTTAAACCAATTATACGCGTTCTACTTTACCAGATTTCAATGCTCTTGCTGATACCCAAACACGCTTTGGTTTACCGTCTACAAGAATACGAACTTTTTGTAGGTTAGCACCCCAAGTACGCTTGTTTGCGTTCATTGCGTGAGAGCGAGCATTACCTGCACTAGCTTTACGGCCTGTAATTGCACATTTCTTTGCCATATATATTCCCTCCTCACTAAAAGAAGCTGAAGTCAATTTCAGTTCTACATTTCACATTAGTCATTAAAGATACTTTAATAATTTATCACACTACCCGTTAGATTGCAATACTTCTGTACAAGCTTTCAAGAAAAAATCCTTTACAGATAAAATAGATACTAATGCCTTTTCTCATCCACTGAACCTGAATATATTAAAATATGATAAGCAAGTCCACCTTAAACTGCTTAATGCATCAAAAAATGATGTCCCCTTATGTAAAAAAAATAGAGATGACATTTTGTCATCTCTTTCAAAGGGTTTACTTACTCTTTTTTGAAAGTTCCTAACATCGCTTTAACAAGTCCACCAAGAAATTTTGGCAATTTAATTGTATAAAATCTCATTAAATGTCCCTCCCCATCAATCTAAAACACACGGTTATTTGTTCGAATCGTAATCAGTATATTCAAACAAACTTGAGAAGTACGTAACTCGACACTAAGGGGTTTAGAAGCTCAATCTCGACTTCTTATCACCATTAATATGCCATTAGTAAAGGAAAAAGTACCTGATGATTGTATAAGTTCATTACTAATACATAATGTTGTACCTCGAAAAATATTCCGGTTTTTTAACGGATATTTAAACCCAATCAATGTAAGGTTCTCTACAACGCTAGAGACAGGAACAAACGAAACATAGTCTTTACTAGTATCTTGATCAATAGGGTAGGTACCTGGCATCACGACAGAAAGTGTATTTTGACTATCGATAATTTCTATTTTTATTCGATCATTGAGTCTTTCTTCATTAATAAGCAGTTGGACGTTTCCCATAAAGTGATCTAAACGTCCTCCTGTCGCACCGAAGATTCGTATCAAGTCTGGTTTTTGCTCCATCGCCCAATTTAGCGCAAGCTCTAAATCAGTTTCATCCTTTTCAGGCGTATACCGATTTATTTCTGAAACTTTTTCTTCGATAATGTCCCATTCGTTAGGTGTAACAGAATCAAAATCACCAAACGCTCTGTACGGCAGTATTTCTTGCTCAATTAGTGTGAAAACTCCTCTATCCACACCAACCCATTTTACGTTGCCATTACAATAATCAGAAAGCTTTGGGATATACTCCAAAGGCCCTCCAGCTAATATATGTATATTCACGTCATATCACCTATTCTTATCCTTATCGTCTATATAGTAGCAGAATACTATAGTTGTAATAATGAATGCATTTATATAGAGACTCTAAGCTACACTAAATATTTTGATGATCTTTGTCTCCTCTTAGTTTGACTCCATAAAACAAATAAACCAAGATATCGTTGCTCAATTTTTGCGTGGCTTATAGATAAAATGCTGCCTGTATAACCAGACAGCATTTTGTTTATTTCTATTCAGTTAGCGCTTTTCGAATTAATTCAATAGCTGCCTTCCTGTCTTGTTGGTTATAAATCGCTGAACCAGCTACAAATACGTCAGCTCCAGCCTTTGCACATTTAACAGCCGTTTCAGGATTGATCCCACCGTCCACTTCAATTTCCAAAGAAGGGTTTACATCATTTGCCCACTGTCTTATTTGCTCAATTTTAGGAACGACAGACTCGATAAATGACTGACCGCCAAACCCTGGATTAACCGTCATTAATAATACCATATCAAGGTCGGGAAGAACTTGTTTCACCGTTTCTGGTGAGGTTGCCGGATTAAGGACAACACCAGCTTTTACATTATGATCCTTAATTAATTGAATTGTCCTATGAAGATGTGGACAAGTTTCTACATGAACAGTTATATAGTCTGCACCCGCATTTGCAAATGAAGCTATATAGTCGTCAGGATTTTCAATCATTAAGTGTACATCTAAAGGCATAGAAGTAAGCGGACGAATTGATTCAACTACCATTGGTCCCATTGTAATATTTGGAACAAAATGACCATCCATCACATCGATGTGTATGTAGTCCGCTCCTCCATTCTCTACATCCTTAATCTCACTAGCTAATTTTGAAAAATTGGCAGATAAAATGGAAGGTGCTATTTTCATTTTAATACCTCGGCTTTCTTTCTTTAATTTCTTTATGAAATGTTAGGTAATGGTCGTAGCGATAAGATGGAATTGTCCCGCTTTCCACTCCCGTTTTCACCGCACATTTAGGTTCATTTATATGAAGACATCCTCTAAACTTACAAGAATCTGACACTTCAACCATTTCAGGGAAACAATTGGGGAGATTTTCTACATCAAGTTCTGAAAACTCCAACGAACTAAAACCCGGTGTATCCGCAACAAGCCCCCCGTCAATCTCGATTAATTCCACATGACGTGTAGTATGCTTCCCTCTTCCTAAATGCGCAGAGATATCAGCTGTTTTCAATTCCAGTTCAGGTCTCAACGCATTAAGCAAAGAAGATTTTCCAACACCTGATTGCCCGGCAAAGACAGAAATTTTATCTTTTAGAAAGGGTGCTAGCTCTTTTAAACCTTGTTCTGTTTTTGATGATGTCAAAATTACCTCATAACCGAATGATTTATAATCTCTTACATAATTCTCTATATCTGATTGTTCTTTTTCTGTTAACAAATCAATTTTCGTAATACAAATCACAGGCTCTATGTTTTCACTCTCAACTAATACTAAAAAACGGTCTAATAGACCTGGACTGAAATTGGGTTCGCTTGCAGAAAAGATTAATATAGCTTGGTCAACATTCGCAATAGGTGGTCGCACCAATTCATTTTTTCTTTCAAACACTTTTAGCAAGTAACCCTCTGTATCATTTTCTGCTTGAAATTCGACGTAATCACCAACAAGAGGCGTGACTTTATTTTTCCTAAACACTCCTCTTCCACGACATTGTGTAATATCATTATCTGAAAGAACGTAATAAAAACCGCTAAGGGCTTTTATAATTTTCCCTTCTGCCATTCGAGGCCTCCTTATTTTTAACTGTATATTCCCCTTATTCCTTGTTAAGGAAAAGTCTATTGAGGTTACATGGGTTAACCAATAAATGCCTTTAGATGCGTGACACTTTTTTGACTTTTTTGTTAGTTAACCCCATGTTTATAAAAGTTAAAAGTTATTTACGATTCTTCTTCCGTCGGATACGCTATCGATTTCTCCTCATACACTTGACCATCACGTATAATTTTGTATTTACCTTCTTTATTAGGCTCTATTGTAAGGTTTAGTGTTTTCTTGGTCGTTTCAGTGATTGAGAAAATTTGATCCATTTCTGTAATATTGCTATCTATATCTTCCACGTAAATTTCTACAGTCTGTGGTTTTTTCTCTTCCGTTTGTGGGTTCTCTCCCTCGGTCTCTACAGTCTCTGCTGGTTCATATGGAATGGTTACTTCAACGGAAACATCCTTAGGTACTTGAGGTTCCTTTCCCTTTGATAGAACTACGTTAACCGTTTCCCCTTTTATCATAGGCGTTCCTTGTTTAGGGGTTTGGGATATGACAAGCCCTTCAGTAACTTCATCAGAGTATTCCTCAGAAGAGATATTTATCTTTAAGCCAGTGAGCTCCCCGTAGTCCTCTAGTGCTTTTTGGTTATATTGAGTCAAGTCTGTTAACTCAAATGTTTCTTGCCCTTTGCTAATAGTAAATGTAATTGTTGTTTCATCTGGTATAACTTCTTCACCGGATGCAGGGGTTTGTTCTAAGATTGTACCTGGAGCACTCTCGTTATACACTTCTTCTTTTTCAACAGTAAATCCCTCTTCTTCAAGAGCACTAGCAATATCAGCATATTGTTTGTCAACAAAGTCTTCCATTTCAACTGTTTCTTTCCCCTTACTTACATAAATGTTAATTTCACTACCCTCTTTAGCTGTTCTTCCTGCTTTAGGGGAGGTTTTAATCACCACGTCTTCTGGTATTTCCTCATTAAATTGTTCGTTCGTATCCCCAATTTCAAATCCCTTATCTGCAAGAATCGATATCGCTTCATCATACTCTTTTCCAGAAACATCTGGTATATTAATATCTTTTGGTCCTAGCAAATCTGGAAGAACAGTAAAGGTTCCGACCCCCAGCAAAATAATGAAGAAAAATAAACCAATTACGACAAACGGCCACTTCTTTTTCTTTTCTTTCTTTTCCTTCTTTTTTTTCACCTTTTTCTTTTTACTCGTATCTTGTGAAACAGTTTCCGTTGGTTTAGTCGGTTCTGCTATATCATTTTGATGATGAACAATCGTGTCGTCTAAGTTAGAATATGTACTATCATTTGTTATTACAGGTATTGCTTTTGTAGCATCATCATCCAATGGTACATTAAATTTCGGTTCGTTTTGACGTTCCGGGGCTAGAGCCGTTCCAAAATCCTCTTCCATCTCTTCTAAACTTGCATAGCGATGAAAAGGATCTTTAGCTGTCGCTTTTAAAACAATATTTTCAACACTTTGTGGAATTGTATTGTTCCACCTTCTAAGCGAAGGTGTTTCTGATTGTAAATGCTTAAGGGCGATAGATACAGCTGACTCGCCTGAGAAAGGCAACCTCCCTGTCAAAAGTTCGAACATGACAATTCCTAAAGAATAGATATCTGATTTCTTTGTTGCCATGCCACCACGTGCTTGTTCAGGTGATAAATAATGAACAGAACCGAGTACCGCATTTGTTTGCGTAATAGACGTAGCACTTAATGCCATTGCTATTCCAAAATCCGTAATTTTAACATTTCCATCACTGTCTATTAATATATTCTGTGGTTTAATATCACGGTGGATTATATGATTTTGATGTGCATGTGACATTGCAGATGTTAACTGTTTCATTATGTCTAATGCCTTCTCAACAGAAATTGGAGAATACTGCTGTATGTATTGCTTTAACGTCATTCCCTTTACATATTCCATGACAATATAGTTAATATCTTCTTCTTCTCCAACATCAAATATATTAACAATATTTGGATGCGCTAAACTTGTTGCCGAATGTGCTTCCCGTTGAAATCTTTTAATAAACTCTTCCTCATTAGCAAAGTCTACTCTGAGCATTTTTATCGCTACTTCACGATCTAAGATCATGTCATGAGCCAGATAGACATTTGCCATACCGCCGCCGCCAATAAGGTCGAGTATTTTGTATCGGCCGCTAATTCTTTTACCATTTATCAATTACTTCACCCGCTTTCCGTTTCAGCGGTATACTCCACTATGACCAAGGTAATATTATCCTCTCCGCCATATTCATTTGCTAAATCAATCAACTTTTGGCCCTTTTCTTTCAAAGGTAATTTACTCGAAACAATACCCAAAAGTTCCTTATCAGAAATTTTATTAGATAGGCCATCGGAACATAAAAATAAAATATCTTGTTCTTCAAACACGATTGTTTTTATATCCATTGAAACATCGCTTTCTGTTCCTAATGCTCTGAGTAAAACATTTTTTCTCGGATGGTGTTCTGCATCCTCTTTTGATATTTGGCCACTACGAACAAGTTCATTAACTAATGAATGATCTTCTGTTAATTGCTGCAAACCACTTTCATTAAAAATATACCCTCGACTGTCACCAATATTAGCAATCGTAATAAATAAATCGGTACATATTGCTCCTACAATAGTTGTGCCCATCCCTTCACATTCCTGGTGTTCTCTAGAATAGCTAAATACTTGCTCATTTACATCTGTTATGTGCCTTTTCAACCATTGTTCAGCTTGCTCAGCAGTTTCCATTTTATCTGCTGTATTCCATTGTTCTTTCAATATATCGATTGTCATTTCACTTGCTACATCACCAGCTCGATGACCACCCATACCGTCTGCAACGACAGCAAGATAGTCACCATGGCTATTTACAAATACACCAACACTATCTTCATTATGTTGACGTACTTTCCCCTTGTCCGTAAAAAAGACTGACTTCACCTTGGTCACCCCGTTTCTTCTTCACACTTTTTTTCTAAAACATGCTATAAAAAAGCCGTCTCCACCAAAATCTTGCGGAAAAATTTGTAGTTTATTATTTTTAACAAACGGTTTTACCGCTTCTGGCATTGCCGTTAAGGAATGCTCTTCAAACTCAGGATGAGCAGCTAAAAATGCTTCTACCGTTCCTGTATTTTCATTTTCGTCAACCGTACATGTACTATACACTAATAATCCGTCTTTTTTAAGAAGCGGTGCTACAGATGAAAGAATATCCAGCTGAATAGTTTGAAGAGCATTTAAGTCTTCTTCCTTTTTTGTGTATTTAATATCTGGTTTTCTTCTCAATACTCCAAGACCAGAACACGGTGCATCAACCAATATTCGGTCGAATGTTCCAGATTCATGAATATCACTAGCTTTTCGACTATCCAATGCTTTTGTAGTAATATTTTCTAACCCTAGGCGTCTAGCATTTTCTTCAATTAATTTTACTTTATGAGGATGCAAGTCCATCGCAAAAACTTCACCGGTTCCTTGAAGTTTTTCCGCAATATGCGTTGTTTTCCCCCCTGGTGCTGCACAGGCATCCAGTACCCTCATTCCTTTGTCAAGCTCGAGTGCATAGCTGACAAGCATAGAGCTCTCATCTTGAATTGTCAGAAGTCCATCTTTATAAAAAGAGGTCTTCGCCAAATTTCCTTTTATTGAATAGATCGCTTCAGGTAGGATTGGGCTTTCCTTCACCTCAATATCTTCTGTTTGTAATTTCTCCATAAGTTCTACCTTAGTTGTTTTGACTGTATTCACTCTTGCTGACTGGTGAGGAGCCAGTAGGTTCGTTTCACACATCTTCCTTGTTTTTTCTAAACCAAATTGTTCCGTCCATCTTTTTACAAGCCAAAACGGGTGGCTTGTTTCCACCGAAATCCTTTCGACAGGGTCGGCTATTTCAGCAAGTGAAGGTACGCCGTTTCGTTGGACAGAGCGCAGCACACCATTAACCAGACCTGAAATCCCCTTATGGCCTCTTTTTTTAGCCAACTCGACAGCTTCAAATAATACAGCACGATCGGGTACTTTATCAAGGTAGATCATTTGATATAAAGACAACCGTAGTAATTGACGTACCCACGGGTCAACCTTTTTTTTGATAAACGGTGCTAGGAAGTAATCAAGTGTCATTTTCCGTTGAATAGTTCCATACGTTATTTCTGTTAACAATCCAACATCAGGGCCTGAAATATGATGTTTTTCAATCGTATGATTTAATAATAAATTACTATACGATTGATTTTTTTCAACCGCTTCTATTACATCTAGTGCGACTTCTCTTACACTCTTTTTGTTTTTACTCATCGTTATCTCCTAAAATAGGGCCTGTTTTTAAGTTTGATCCAGCTCCACGTAAATAGTCTACGGCACTCATCCGCTTTTTCCCTGAAGGTTGAAGCTCGGTAATTTTAATAGCTGTTTCGTTACCTGTTTTTACAATAAATCCATCTTCAAGTATGGAAATTATTTCACCAGGAGAGCCGCTAGTGCTGTTTGGAACCTTTTCGCCCCACCATATTTTCATGACAGAACCATTAAGCTTTGTATATGCAACAGGCCAAGGGTGTAGCCCACGAATATGATTGTAAATTTCTTCTCCTGTTTTTGTCCAATCAATCTTCTCTTGTTCTCTTTTAATATTGGATGCAAATGTCGCCTTTTCATTGTCTTGTTTACGAGGATAAATGTCCCCATTTAAAAGCTTTGGCAATGTATCCACCAGTAACTTTGATCCAGCTTCACTTAATTTATCATGCAATGTACCGACATGGTCTTTTTCATCAATAGGCACTTCTACTTGACTGATGATGTCCCCTGCGTCAAGCTTCTCTACCATATACATAATCGTAATTCCTGTTTTTTCTTTTCCTTGTAAAATGGAATAATGAATTGGCGCACCGCCACGCAGTTCAGGAAGCAGTGATGCATGAACATTAATACAGCCATATTTTGGGGCCTCTAACAGTTCATTAGGCAAGATTTGACCAAATGCGGCTGTTACAATTAAATCTGGTTGAAAAGCAAGAACCTTTTCCAACTCCGCCTTATGACGAATTTTTTCCGGCTGTACTACAGGAATTCCGTGTTTCGCGGCTTCTACTTTTACAGGAGGTGGTGTTAATATTTTTTTTCTACCTACAGGGCGATCCGGCTGTGTTACGACTGCCACAACTTGATAATTCTCCGTTATTAATGATTGTAGGACAGGGACAGCAAAATCTGGTGTACCCATAAAAACAACTTTTGTCATTCCGCTTCATACCTTTCTAATTCTTCTTCTGTTACGTAACGCTCTACCTTGGAAGTGAAAAGAATTCCATGAAGATGATCCACTTCATGTTGAATAGCTCTTGCTAAAAAATCTTCTGCTTGAAATTCAATGGTTCTTCCTTTTCGATCTTGCGAGCGCACATTTATTTTATAAGATCTTGAGACCTCGCCGAATAACCCTGGAAAACTGAGACAGCCTTCTAAATCTGTTTGCTTCCCTTCTAGAGGAGTTACTTCCGGATTAATTAATTCAATGGTCCCGCTATCGTCTCCAATATCAACAACAGCTACTTGAAGGTCTACTCCAACTTGTGGTGCGGCTAACCCAACGCCATCTGCCTCAATCATTGTCTCGTACATATTATTTAATAATTTTTTTAGTTTTTTATCAAAATCCGTTACCTTTTTACATTCCTTTTCAAGGATAGGATTAGGATGCATTACTATAGGAAGTACAGCCATTTTTCTCCTCCGTATCATTATTTATATATCATTACATCATCATATAAGGGTTGACATCAATTGAAATCGATAATCCTTCTGATGTATATTGTTTTTCGTATTGCTCAAGTAATGTTTTTAATGTAGCTTCAAGATTCGGTTCTCGTTTGTATTTTACCAAACATTGATAACGATATCTATTTTTGATCCTAGGAATAGGAGACGCCACTGGACCTAATGTAATCGTTTGTGGTGACAAGCGAGCTTTAATAAAATCAGTCATCTTTTCGGCAATGTTGACAAGTTTCAGTAAATCTTCATGCGACACCGTTATTAACGTAATGTAATAAAACGGTGGATATGATCCCATTTTTCGCATCATCATTTCACGTTCATAAAATCGGTCGTAATCTTGATCTGCTGCAAGCTCAACCGAATAATGTTCAGGTGTATACGTTTGGATAACTACCTCACCAGGGAGCTTATGTCTTCCCGCTCGTCCGCTAACCTGGGTAAGCAGCTGAAACGTTTTCTCTGCCGCTCTAAAATCTGGTAAATGTAGCATCGTATCAGCACTCAGCACACCTACTAATGTAATATTTGGAAAATCTAATCCCTTTGCTATCATTTGTGTACCTAGTAAAATATCCGCTTTTCCATCCCCAAAAGCCTTTAGCAGTTTTTCATGAGAGCCTTTTCTACTTGTTGTATCAACATCCATACGGATTATTCTTGCTTCAGGTAATAGTTTTGTGAGCTCTTCTTCTACTTTTTGCGTGCCTGTACCAAAATATCGAATATGCTCACTTTCACACTCCGGACAAGTTTTAGGGACAACATCTTCATAACCACAGTAATGACATTTCATACCGTTTGAAAATCGGTGATACGTTAGCGAGATATCACAATGCGGACATTGAAGTACAAATCCACAATCCCTACACATAACAAAGGAAGAATGTCCACGTCGATTTAAAAACAACACAGTCTGTTCTTTTTTTTCCATTCGATCTTGAATCTTTTCAAATAAATCAACAGAGAACATGGAACGATTGCCTTTTCTCAACTCTTCACGCATATCAACAATAGTAACAGGAGGCATTTCTCCAGCATTCATTCTTTTGTTTATCGTTAAGAGCTGATAAACCCCTTTTTGCGATCGGGCAAACGATTCGAGTGAAGGCGTAGCACTTCCCAATATAACAGGACATTGATGATATTGCCCTCGATAAATAGCTACGTCCCGTGCATGATACCTTGGGTTTTCTTCTTGTTTATAGCTTGTTTCATGTTCCTCATCGATAATAATAATCCCAATATTTTCGAAAGGGGCGAATATTGCCGATCTCGCTCCGACCACCACCTTTACTTCCTTTCTCTGGATTTTTCTCCATTCATCATATTTTTCTCCTATAGATAATCCGCTGTGCATGACTGCAACTTCATTTCCAAACCGCCCTTTAAAACGATTTACCATTTGAGGAGTGAGCGAAATTTCCGGTACGAGAACAATTGCCTCTTTTCCTTTTTCAAGGACTCTTTGTATAGATTGGAGATAAATTTCTGTTTTTCCGCTTCCTGTCACACCATAAAGCAGAAACGTTTTAAATGAATTTTCTTCAACATTATGTAAAATAGGCTTAATCGCCTGTTCTTGTAGAGAGGTTAGCTGAAAAGGCTTCGTTTGGGCAAAGTTTCTATTTTCATATGGATCACGGTATATTTCTTCTTGCTTTTCTATAATGAGTCCCTTTTCAACTAGAGTTTTCAATGTTGAAGAAGAAACCCCTATGCTTTCCACAATATCTTTTGAAGCTAATCTAGCTCCCGCTTCAAGACTCGCAAAATACTCTAGCACTTCTCGCTGCTTCACGGCATTTCCTAATGATTCTTTTATTTCCTCTATTTTTGCTTTATCAAAAGCTAAGTAATATTTTCTTACTGTTTTCTTCTTACCTTTTGCTTTTACATTGTATACTACTTCTAAATTTCTATTATCAACTTGTTTTTGAAGAAGAGTAAGCAAATTTTCCGCTTCAGCTGTCTTCCAATACAATCTTCCATTTCGTTCGAAATATGGTTGCAAATCTAATGGCAAGAATGTTAGATCGTTTCTTAACACAAAAATTTTTTCATATTTGGCCTTCATTGCAGCAGGTAACATCGATTGAAATGCCGATATTTTAAAGCATAATGTTTTATCTGTCATCCAATGACCAAGTTCGAGCAATTCCCTATTTAAAACTGGAATTAAGTCCATTGGTTCATGAATAGCTTTTAACTTTGACACTTCTGCTTCCTCTTTCAACTCCACTACAAACCCTTGTATCTTCCGGGGACCAAATGGAACAACAACTCTCATTCCCGGTTTAATACGGCCTATCCACTGTTCTGGAATCAAATAATCGAAAGGTCTATCTATCTTCATTGCTGGAACGTCAACAATGACACTGGCAATATTCATTATTTTCCTTCCTTTTCTATCAAATCTGCCGCTTGTAATAAAATTTCTTTTGCTACCTCGAATTTTGTAAGAAGCGGCAATTCGCGGATGTTTCCGTCTTTTGTATAAATAGTGACGATATTTGTTTCACTTCCAAAACCTGCACCACTCATCTTTACATTATTTGCTACAATCATATCAGCATTCTTTTTTTTCATTTTTTTGATCGCATATTGTTCCATGTTAGTGGTTTCCGCAGCAAACCCTATTAAAAATTGCTTTTGTTTGTTTTCCCCGAGACTTTTTAATATGTCTTTTGTTCTTTCAAAAGACACTGTCCATTCCCCGTCTTGCTTTTTAATTTTTTCATCGTGTACGAGAGCCGGACGATAGTCGGCGACTGCAGCACTTTTCACTACAATGTCCGCATTAGTATAGTGGTGAAATACTTCGCGATACATATCTTCCGCACTTTCCACATTTATGACAGTAACACCTTTAGGAGGCTGTAACGATACCGGACCCGATATCAACACCACTTCTCCCCCTAAAGCATTTGCAGCCTCTGCAAGAGCATAACCCATCTTCCCAGTTGATCGATTTGTGAAAAAACGAACAGGGTCAAGCTTTTCCCTTGTCGGCCCAGCCGTAATAACGACTTTCTTCCCTGCTAGTACAGGGGTATTTTTCATCGACGAAAAATAATCTCTAATCAATTCTACTATTTTCTCCGGCTCTTCTAATCTTCCTTTTCCAACATATCCGCATGCCAAATACCCTTCACTCGGTTCAATAAACCGATAACCGAATTCGTGTAGAGTAGAGATATTTTTTTGTACTGCAGGGTGGTCATACATATGAACATTCATAGCAGGCGCAATCCAAACGGTTGCTCTAGTTGCCAATAATGTTGTTGAAATCATGTCATCAGCAATGCCATTGGCAAGTTTTCCGATAATATTAGCAGTGGCCGGGGCTACCAATATTAAATCAGCCCAATCAGCTAAATCAATATGGGCAATTTTTGCAGAGTCTTTTTCATCAAAAGTATCAGTGTAAACATCTTCTCGGGATAACGCTTGAAAGGTGAGAGGTGCGACGAATTTTTGTGCTGATTCCGTCATCATTACTTTAATATTTGCACCTGTTTGAGATAATTTACTTGTTAACGCTGCCGCTTTATAAACAGCTATTCCACCTGTCACACATAACAGAATGTTTTTCCCTTTTATCATCTTTCTTCCCCCATTTAGTTGCATTCTTTTAAACATTTCGCTTATTTAATTATGAAGGATTTTCTTTTAAAAAGAAAATAGGGCTGTCTCGATTAAGATAAAAGATTATCCATCCGAGTCAACCCTTTAGTAATAGGATTCGTTGTTGAAATTGTTTATCACATAAAGTGAAACTAACAATCAGTGGAAGATTCGTTTATCTTCTACTGATTGTCAATTAAACTAATCGGGGTTTTACTACCCGTTAATGCGAGATAAAGTGAGTGCTACCATAAAATTTCTTCGAGACCTATTCGTCAGAATAAACCTCTTTTGCATCTCGTTCTTTCATTGACAATTGTCCTGCATGGATTTCCTCAAGAGCCTTGCCAACAAATTTTTCTGAAGCATATCGATCAAGCTTATAGCTTCCTGTATCCTGTAAATTTCTTGCACGTTTTGCAGCTACACTAACAAGTGAGTACTTTGAATCGATTTTTTTCATTAAAGAGTCAATAGAAGGATATAACATTTATTCTACCTCCAACATATTTATATATCGCTGTTGAATACGATCTTTACGACAATGCTCTGCTTGCACTATAGAATTGATTTTCTCAACCGCATTTTCTATTTTATCATTTTCCACTATATAATCGTATAAATTCATCATTTCTATTTCTTTTCTAGCCGTTTCCATTCTACCTCTTATTATATCATCTGCCTCTGTTCCTCTTGTTACCAAACGATTTTGAAGCTCGGAAAGGCTTGGAGGAGCAAGAAAAATAAATAGCGCTTCAGGAAATTTTTCTCGAACCTGTCGTGCTCCTTGTACTTCAATTTCTAAAAATACATCGTTTCCGTTATCAAGCGTTTGTCGAACATAATCTACAGGTGTGCCATAATAATTGCCGACAAACTCAGCGTATTCTAATAACTTTCCTTGTCTTATTAATTCTTCGAATTCTTCTCGTGTTTTGAAAAAATAATCTACACCGTCTATTTCACCTTCGCGAGGATTTCGCGTTGTCATCGAAATGGAGTATTCAAACTTTGTTTCTTCCTGAGAAAAAATCGCTTTACGCACAGTTCCTTTCCCAACCCCAGAGGGCCCAGATAGAACAATAAGCAATCCTTTTTCTTTCATTTATTTACCCTGCCCTTCTTCTGCAATATCATCCTTATCTGTTAGGCGATGAGCAACCGTTTCTGGTTGAACCGCTGATAAAATGACATGATCACTATCCGTAATAATTACTGCACGTGTTCTTCTTCCATATGTGGCATCAACCAATGTACCTCTGTCCCTAGCGTCTTGTATCAGTCGCTTAATTGGAGCTGATTCTGGACTCACAATGGAGATTATTCTATTTGCTGAAACAATATTTCCAAATCCAATGTTTATGAGCTTAATTGCCATTGTCCTCCCCCTACAATTCTGTCTCGTCTAATTTTAATGGAAAAACCCCCACTGATTGAAGTTTCATTTTATTAATCAATAGATTAGTTTCACCTTGTTTGAATAAAACTAAACCTTTTTATTCAACATTTTGTACTTGTTCCCTTAGCTTCTCAAGTGTTGTTTTTAATTCAACAACTATATTTGAAATAATGGAATCATTCGACTTGCTGCCAATTGTATTCACTTCTCTGTTCATTTCTTGAATCATGAAATCCAGTTTTCGGCCAATTGACCCCTTACCCTCTATTGTTGTATGAAATTGTTTCAGATGACTCTCTAAACGTGTCAGCTCTTCCGTGATATCAGACTTATCTGAAAGTATCGCCACCTCTGTTAGAATTCTTGAATCATCAAATGCATTATCGCTATTTTCTTTTATTTTCTTTTCAATCTTTTCACGATAACTCTCTACTACAGTAGGGGCGTGTTTTTTCAATGCACCAACATTTTGTTGGAAGTTCTTTAAGTGCAGAAGAAAATCTTGTTTTAATTGTTCTCCTTCTTTTTCTCTCATATGCCTTAAATCACTAGCAGCATCCGTGACTGCTTGAAGAACCAAGTGTTCCAAGCTCTCATTTTCTTCTTCCATTTCTTCCACTGTGATAAACTCTTCTCTTTTTAATAGATCGGAAAGCTGAATATCACTTTCTACAGAGAATTTACGTTTCACTTCATTCACTAATCGATAATATTCCTCAAGCAAAGGCCAGTCAATGTGTATGCTCTTATGTACAAGACCTTCACCATTAATGGTAATAAAAATATCGACCTTTCCTCTTTTAACATATTGACCCACTTGTTTTTTTATTTTATCCTCAATTTTCACTAATTGTCGAGGCATTCTTATGTAAAATTCACTAAATCTATGATTTACCGATTTCATCTCGACCGTTACGGTATGTTGCTCAGATTCTGATTTACTTCGGCCAAAACCTGTCATACTGACAACCATTTACAGTCACATCCATTCTCTCTGTTAAGGATAGTACATTTTTAGTTTGAATTTGCAGATACCAAAAAAGTAATAGAGTGTTGACCCTATTACTTTTTGGATTATACCATATTTTATTGTTTTTTTCTTGCAAAAAATGAGCCTGCAAGTAAAAACGTCGGAACGGAGCTGAATCCTAAAATTAATAGCCAATCTTTCCATTCGATAGAAACCGTATGGAAGATAGGTTGCAATGATGGTAAATAAATAACTAACAACATTAACACCAACGAGGAAAGCACTGCCCACACTAAATACATATTCCCAAATGGATTCCGGGCAAAAACTGACTTTTCACTACGACAATCAAAAACATGTATCAATTGAGCCATAACCAAAGTAGCAAACGCAACTGTCTGGGCATATGCAAGATGGTTAGGATGTGCTTTGTATGCGAAAATAAACGCCAGAAGTGTCGCAATACCAATTAAAAATCCTCTAGAAACAACTTTCCAACCAAGCCCTCTTGAAAATACTCCTTCTTTCGGATGCCTTGGTTTTCGTTTCATTACATCCTCTTCTGGCTTGTCTAGACCTAACGCCATAGCCGGTAAACCATCTGTCACTAGATTCACCCAAAGAATCTGAATAGGAACGAGGGGGAGCGGCAGGGCAAGAATCATCGCAAAAAGCATCACTAGTATTTCTCCAACATTCGATGCAAGTAAGTAACGAATAAACTTGCGAATATTTTCGTAAATATTTCTTCCTTCTTGTATAGCGGCTTTAATAGTGGCAAAGTTATCATCTAACAGTACAAGTGATGATGATTCTTTTGCAACATCCGTACCTGTTACCCCCATTGCAACACCAATATCAGCTGTTTTGATAGCTGGTGCATCATTTACTCCATCTCCTGTCATCGCAACAATGTGACCTCGATTTTGTAGTGCTTTTACAATTTTCAATTTATGCGCTGGCGATACACGTGCAAATACAGAAACGTTTTCTACTACTTCTTCTAGCTCTTCCACATCCATATTATTTAATTCATGTCCTTGGAGTACTTTATCATGCGTTCTTAATATACCAAGCTGCTTTGCGATTGCTTTCGCAGTTATCACATGATCGCCAGTAATCATTACAGTCTTGATACCTGCAGAACCACATTCCCGTACCGCTTCCTTTACTTCAGGTCGCGGTGGATCAATCATACCTTGTAAACCTATAAAGACTAAATCTTTTTCTATCTCTGTTTCTGTCATTGTATGTGAAGAAGAACTACGATCTAAAGGTTTATAAGCGATTGCAATATTTCGAAGTGCATTCGATGCAAGTTCTCCTATCGCTTTTTCCACATTAGCATGTACTTCTTGTGATTTATGCTGTAATTTATCTCCCCATAAAACGGAGGTAGCTCTTCCTAACACTACATCAGGGGCACCTTTTGTAACAGCAAACCGTTTACCATTCTGATCAGAAACGATAATACTCATCATTTTTCGACTCGAGTCAAAAGGAAATTCTTTTTCAATGCTAAATTGCTGTAAAAGGGACTCTCTATGTAATCCCGCTTTAATCCCTGCAACAAGTAGTGCACCTTCTGTAGGATCACCATCGATAACAAATTCTTCCCCTTTTGTTTTCAACTCCGCATGGTTACATAGCATCCCAAATGTAAGCAATTGCTGAAGTGCTTTATCTTTGTTAGGTAGTACTTTGTCTTCACGGTAGAAAAAATGTCCTTTTGGCTCATACCCTGTACCAGAAACGGTCCATGTTTTCCCTCCGCTCCATAAGTCTGTAACAGTCATCTTATTTTGCGTTAGCGTACCTGTTTTGTCAGAACAAATAACAGACGCGCATCCAAGCGTTTCGACTGCTGGTAATTTCCGAACAATTGCTTTTTTCTTAATCATTCGCTGCACTCCTAATGACAATGCAACCGTAACGATTGCAGGCAGGCCTTCAGGTATTGCAGCTACAGCAAGTGACACTCCCGCTAAGAACATCGTGTAAATATCGTGACCTTGAATTACACCAACACCAACTACAAGAGCCGTTAAAACGAGTGCAACAGTAATAAGTATTTTTCCAAGCTGCTCAAGACGGCGTTGTAGAGGTGTAATCATTACTTCGGCTTTTTGCAACATATCTGCTATTTGACCCATTGCAGTTTTCATCCCAATTGCCGTGACTGCTCCAATGCCATTTCCACGTGTAACCATTGTGCCCATAAACGCCATGTTTTCTAGATCTCCAAGGCTCATACTGACACCTGAGAGCGGATTCGTCTTCTTTGCAACTGGAACCGATTCACCCGTTAACGCTGACTCTTCCACTTCAAGATTATTGGATTGAATTAAACGAACATCTGCACCAATTCGGTCCCCGCTTGCAAAGCGGATAATATCGCCGACTACAATTTCTTTGGAAGGTATCTTTACCCACTGACCATCACGTAATACTGTTACTTGTGGAGCGGATAGTTCTTTTAATGCTTGTAGCGATTTTTCTGCTTTCCTTTCTTGGAAAAACCCTAAAAATCCATTTACTAAAACGATTGCGATGATGGCAATGGCATCTAAATACTCCCCTAAAATCCCTGAAATAAGTGTCGCGGCAAGTAGAACTAATACCATAAAATCTTTAAATTGACTGAAAAATAGAAGGATCGCAGATTGTTTTTCAGCCTCCTCTAGTTGATTAAAGCCAAACTGATTTCTCCTTTTCTTCACCTCATCTAAAGACAACCCTTGTTCATAATTCGTGCTTAATGTTTGTTCTATATCCTCTTCCCGCATTTCATGATAATTCATCGAATCAATTCACTCTCCCCCTACTTTGACGAAAAGTTGTCCTTCTCATAGCATTCATATTCAGACTCGTCCTAAAAAATGATATGATTTAAATATGTTTTATTTTGTTTCTGTATTAAAATCAATTTTTTAGAAATTTGAAGAATAGAGGATGTTTATTATGTCATTTGATGGATTGTTTACTAGAGCCATGACGAAAGAGTTAAAAGAAACATTACAAAGCGGGAGAATCAATAAAATTCACCAACCGTACAAAAATGAAATTATCATGATTATTAGAGCAAACGGAAAAAATCATAAATTATTATTATCTGCACACCCAAGTTATGCACGAATGCAATTGACAGAAGAAAACTATGAAAACCCTTCTGTACCTCCAATGTTTTGTATGTTGCTTCGCAAACATTTAGAAGGTTATATGATCGAAGACATCCATCAAGTTGGATTAGATCGGATGATTGTAATGGAGGTAAAAGGAAGAAATGAAATTGGTGACGTTTCTTACAAACAGCTTATAATTGAGATAATGGGGAGACATAGCAATATTATCCTTGTTGATAAAGAAAGAAATATGATCTTAGATAGTATTAAACACATTTCACCAAGTATGAATACCCATCGGACAGTTTTACCAGGTCATGAATATAGGCAACCACCTGAACAAGATAAGAGAAACCCGCTGGAAGCAACAACTGATACTATTTTAAGAGCAATTGATTTCAATTCTGGAAAGATAGATAAGCAAATCGTCCAAAACTTTGCTGGATTATCACCTTTAGCTGCCAAGGAAGTAACGCATCTTGCAGGTCTTGCTAATCAAAATACAATCCCGCCTTCCTTTCTTTCGTTAATGAAAAAAATGAAGGAGCATCAATATAAACCAACCTTCATCTCAGGGGAAAAAGAAGTTTTTTACTCCATTGATTTAGAGCATGTCAAAGGCGAAAAACAGTCGTTTTCCACTCTCAGTAACCTGTTAGATCGCTATTTTTATCAGAAGGCTGCACGGGACAGAGTAAAACAGCAAGCAAATGATTTAGAACGATTTGTAAAAAACGAAAAAGAAAAAAATGAAAATAAAATTAAAAAGCTGGAATTAACTTTAGAGGATGCAAAGAAAGCCGATCATTATCAGTTACTCGGAGAGCTATTGACTTCTAATCTATATGCTGTTGAAAGAGGCATGAAAAGTATTGATGTCATCAATTACTATGATGAAGAAGGGGAAACTATAACGATTCCACTTAACCCACAAAAAACGCCTTCTGATAATGCACAGCTTTATTTTTCCAAATATCAAAAGGCAAAAAATGCAACGAAGGTTGTTCATGAACAGATTGAAAAGGCAAAAGAAGAAATTCAATACTTTGACCAACTGCTCCAGCAACTTGAATCAGCATCCACTAGAGATATAGAAGAAATTCGCGAGGAATTAGAAGAAGAAGGCTATTTAAAAACAAGAAAAAAGACTAAAAAGAAAAAAGGCAATGAAAAACCACTACTAGAACAATATACTTCTACGGACGGAGAAAGTATTCTAGTTGGAAAAAATAATAAACAAAATGATTATTTAACAAATCGTGTTGCGAACAAAAACGACATTTGGTTGCACACGAAGGATATCCCTGGGTCACATGTTGTGATCAAAACTGACCAGCCATCAGAACAAACGATTAAAGAAGCTGCAAATATTGCCGCATATTTCAGTAAAGCAAGGGAGTCAAGTTCCGTCCCCGTCGATTTCACAGAAGTCAAACAAGTGAAAAAGCCTAAAGGGGCAAAACCCGGATTTGTTATCTATGAAGGACAGCAAACAGTTTATGTTACACCAGACCTTGATTTAATTCGGTCACTAAAAAAAGCCTAATTATAGTAAAGGACTAAACGACATGTCGTTTAGTCCTTTTCCCCTTTCACTTCTTCCAACCTTCAGGGTTTTCCTTCCATTCCCTTAATGTATGTAATTCTTCTTTTTTTATAATTCCTTCTTCCAATGCTACATCGAGTAAAGCAGAATAGTTAGAAAGTGTGTAAGCTTTAATAGTTGCATCGTCTAGTAATTGACGTCCTTTTTCCAGCTCATAAGTAAAAATTGCCGCAACTCCAAGCACTTCACATCCTGCCTCTCTAAGGGCTTCTACTGCTGTAATACAGCTTCCTCCCGTAGAAATCAGGTCTTCGATAACAACTACTTTTTGTCCTTTTGAGACTTTTCCTTCTATTTGATTTCCTTTCCCGTGAGCTTTTGCCTTAGAACGCACATAGCACATTGGTAAATCCATTCTTTCACTCACCCATGCAGCATGTGGAATCCCTGCTGTTGCAGTACCAGCAATAACTTCCACTTCAGGAAAAAATTCATGAATAGTTTCTTCAAGACCCTTACTAATCTGTTTTCTCACCTCAGGAAAAGAAAGCGTTAAACGGTTATCACAATAAATTGGTGATTTTATTCCAGAAGACCATGTAAATGGATTGGATGCATTTAAAAACACTGCTTCGATATTTAAAAGGCTTTTTGCGATTTCTTTTTTCATAATAATTCCTCCCATTCTTTTACTACCTTTTGGTATGCTCCTACAGGATCACTCGATTTTGTGATACTTCTGCCAACAACGATATAAGATGATCCTAGTTCACGAGCATATTTAGGGGTAGCAATTCTTTTTTGGTCTCCTGGGGTATCTTCTGCCAATCTAATCCCTGGCGTTACCGTTAAGAACCTCTCACCGATTTCTTTTTTAATCATATTAGATTCATGTGGAGAACAAACTACCCCATCCAATCCAGCACTTGCCGCCAGTGAAGCATAATTCAATACGGATTGTTCCAGCGTCGTTTCAATTAACTGTTCCTTTTGCATCTGCTCTTGGGAAGTGGAGGTAAGCTGTGTAACCGCTATTAACTTTGCTCTATTTCTTCCTGTAGGCGTGCCAGCATCTAGTCCTTCTAAAGCTCTTTCCATCATTTCTTTTCCGCCGGCAGCATGCACATTGACTATCTCGAGTGGATAAGAGGCAAGTCCTTTCATAGCACGGTAAACTGTGTTTGGAATGTCATGAAGTTTTAAATCAAGAAAAATATGATGTTTGGATTCTAGTAGTTTTTCTAAAAGGAATGGTCCATTTTGCAAGTAAAGTTCCATTCCCACTTTTACATTCAGCTCTTCTTCAAAGTGATTCAAAAAAACCTCTGTTTCACTCCAAGTTGGAAAGTCAAGAGCTATAAACGGCTTTTGAGACATTTTTCCCCCAACTCCTTCCTGTAAGTTCCGTTATCGAGTCCGCACCTAATTCATCTAGTAAACTAGGAAGCTTTTCTATTATCATTGGACAAACAAAAGGATCAACGAAATTAGCTGTTCCGACCGCAACTGCACTAGCACCCGCATAGAAATACTCGATGACATCCTCCGCCGTTTCCACTCCACCCATCCCAATGATTGGAATCGATACCTGTTGACTTACTTCATAAATCATTCTAATCGCAACCGGTTTTATCGCAGGTCCAGATAATCCCCCTGTTTTATTCGCTAGTACCGGTTGTGCTGTTTTCAAATCAAGTCTCATTCCAACTAACGTATTAATCATTGTAAGACCATCTGCCCCCCCCTCTTCAACTGCCTTGGCCATTTCCACAATATTTGCGACATTTGGGGAAAGCTTGACATAGACAGGTACAGAAGATACTTCTTTCACCCTTTTGGTTAAGTTCTTTGCTATCTCGGGAATCGTACCAAAAGCAATTCCTCCTGTTTTCACGTTTGGACAAGAGATATTTAGTTCAAGTGCTTTTACATTTTCTGCAGTCGATATTCTTCTAGCAACTTCAACATAGTCTTCCACTTGAGAGCCAGCTACATTTGCAATAATTGGAACATCAAACTTTGATAGCCATGGTAATTCCCTTTCCATAACTTGATTGAGACCTGGGTTTTGTAATCCAATTGCATTCAACATTCCTGCATTTGTTTCCGCGACACGAGGTGTAGGGTTTCCGAAACGAGCTTCAAATGTCGTCGCTTTAATCATGATTGCTCCAAGTAAATTTAAATCATAAAACTGACTATACTCTTTTCCAAATCCGAAACAACCGGAGGCAGGCATAATTGGATTTTTTAATGTTATTCCCGGAAGCTCAATTTGAAGTCGATTCATAGTACCACCGCCCCTGTAGGAAATACTGGTCCATCACTGCACACTTTCACATATTCCGTTCCAGTCGGATCATTCGTTGTGTGGCATACACATGCAAAACACGCTCCAACACCACATCCCATTCTTTCTTCCAATGAAATATAACCTCTTTTACCTTTTAGATCTTTTTCAAGTGCTTTTAACATTTGTTTTGGACCACAGGAGTAAAAAAGGTCGAATGTCAATTCTTCATTTTTTATCACATCTGTAACAAATCCTCTTATTCCTAGTGTGCCATCAACTGTTGCCACATAGGTTGGACCTAATTTCTTAAATTCCTCCTCATAAAAGGACACTTCTTTTGTTTGAAAACCTAATACATGTATAACATCGAAACCGCTTGACTTTAGCGTTCGTGAGAGCTCATAGAGGGGAGGAACTCCAATTCCTCCACCTACTAATAATGCTCTTTTCCCCTTGTCTTGTTCATCTATCGGAAATCCATTCCCTAGAGGTCCTAACACATCTATCGTTTCTCCCTTTTTAACAGTAGAAAGGATTTTTGTTCCTTTCCCTTCCGCTCGATAAATTAAAACCGCTGAACGAGTTTCTTTATCAAATGATGAAATCGATATAGGTCTTCTTAATAGCGGATTGAACCCCTCTCCAACTTTTATATGCACAAATTGACCCGGGGCTGCTATTTCGTTTACTAAATCACCCTGTATTTCTATTTCAAAGATATCTCTGGCAAGCTCGAAATGGTTAGTAACCACCATTCTTTCTTTTTTTATCATGCGAGCACCGCCTCATCTCTTTTATTTGCTGATGGGATTGCTTCTGTTGAAAATGTCATGGATTCTATTACTTTTAAAATGGCTTCTGCAGTATCAAGTGATGTTAAGCATGGAATACCATTTTCTACTGACTCACGACGAATTCGGAAGCCGTCTCGTGCTGGCTGTTTTCCTTTTGTTAATGTATTGATGACAAATTGTGTTTCACCGCTTTGGATAATATCAAGAAGTGTCGGTCCAGCTGAACCAATTTTATCCACTTCCTTCACTGGAATATTCTCCTTCATCAAGTACTCTGCTGTACCTTTTGTCGCCATTATTTGATAACCAATATTGATAAAACGTTTTGCCAGTTTTAACGCTTCTTCTTTATCTTTATCTGCAACTGTCAACAACACAGATCCATGACCCTTCATTACCATTCCCGCAGCAACGATTCCTTTATATAGCGCTTTTTCTAATGTAGAATCTTTCCCCATTACTTCACCTGTTGACTTCATTTCCGGTCCGAGCGTAATATCAACTCTTCGTAATTTCGCAAAAGAGAATACAGGTACTTTTACATAGACACCAGGTTGTTCAGCTACTAATCCTGACTGATAACCTTGTTGTTTTAAAGAAATACCTAGAATCGCTTTTGTCGCTATATTTGCCATTGGTACTTTTGTAATTTTACTAATAAAAGGCACTGTTCTACTTGAACGCGGGTTAACTTCTAACACAAATACTTCCCCTCCGGAAATGACGTACTGAATATTAAGGAGTCCCACAATGTTTAATCCTTTTGCAAGCCTTGTTGTGTAATCCGCAATTCTTGCCTTTTGCTCATCCGTAAGGGATTGAGGAGGGTAGACTGCAATCGAATCCCCTGAGTGAACACCAGCTCGCTCAATATGCTCCATTATTCCAGGGATAACGACTGTTTCTCCGTCTGAAATGGCGTCCACTTCAATTTCTTTCCCGATTAAGTAACGATCAATTAGTACTGGATGATCTGGGTTTACTTTCACAGCATTTTCCATGTAGTGAAGTAATTCTTCTTTCCGGTAAACAATCTCCATGGCACGTCCGCCCAACACATAAGATGGTCTGACTAATACAGGGTAACCAATCGCCTCAGCAATTTTTAGTGCTTCTTCCACCGAAACAGCTGTTTTACCTTCCGGCTGTGGTACTCCCAATGTATTCAATGTATTTTCAAACTTATCGCGGTCTTCCGCACGGTCTAGATCTTCAAGCGTAGTCCCAAGAATTTTTACCCCTCTATCCACTAATTGCGATGCTAGATTTATTGCAGTTTGACCACCGAATTGGACAACAACGCCCTTTGGTTTTTCCAGGTCTATAATGTGCATCACGTCTTCAATAGTTAACGGTTCAAAGTAAAGTTTGTCAGATATGCTAAAGTCTGTTGAAACGGTTTCTGGGTTGTTGTTGATAATAATTGCTTCATAACCCGCTTCTTTAATTGCCCAAACTGAATGGACTGTAGCGTAATCGAATTCCACCCCTTGCCCTATTCTAATTGGCCCCGACCCTAGGACAATAACACTTTCCCGGTTGGTCACAGTAGATTCATTTTCCTCTTCATAACTTCCGTAGAAGTAAGGTGTTTCCGATTCAAATTCGGCTGCACATGTATCAACCATTTTATAAACTGGTATGATGTCTTGTTGTTTCCGCCACCCATATACTTCTTTTTCTGATGTTTCCCATAACTTAGCGATGGTAATGTCGGCAAAGCCCATTCGTTTTGCTTTTTCAGTAACCTCTTTGTTGAAAGGATTTCCTTTTACTTCCCTTTCGTATGCAACAATTTTATTCATTTTATAAAGGAAGAAAAGATCGATTTTACTCCAGTCATGGATCGTTTCAATTGTTACGCCTCTGCGAAGGGCTTCTCCTATATAAAACAGCCTTTCATCTCCAGCTTTCCGTATTCGTTTTTCTATCCACTCATTGGAAAATTGATCTGCATCAGTAAGGTCAAGATGGTAGACATTACTCTCTAAGGAACGAACAGCTTTTAACAATGACTCTTCAAATGTTCTGCCGATTGCCATAACTTCTCCGGTAGCTTTCATCTGTGTTCCTAAGTTTCTTTTTGCAGCTTCAAATTTATCAAATGGCCAACGTGGAATCTTCGTTACGACATAATCGAGTGCAGGTTCAAAGGATGCATATGTTTTACCTGTCACCGGATTCATCATTTCATCCAATGTTAATCCGACTGCAATTTTGGCTGCCAGTTTTGCAATCGGGTAGCCTGTTGCTTTTGAAGCAAGAGCAGATGAGCGACTCACACGTGGATTCACTTCAATAATATAGTATTGGAAGCTATCAGGATCGAGTGCAAGTTGTACATTACATCCTCCCTCAATTCCAAGTGCACGAATAATTTTTAACGATGTGTTTCTTAGCATCTGATATTCTCTGTCACTAAGTGTTTGGCTCGGTGCGACTACAATAGAATCTCCTGTGTGGATACCGACAGGATCAATATTCTCCATATTACAAACAACAATCGCATTATCACCGCTATCTCTCATTACTTCGTATTCTATTTCTTTAAAACCAGCAATACTTTTTTCTAGTAAACACTGGGTTACTGGGCTGTATTTCAATCCAGATCCAACAATCTCTATGAGCTCTTCACGATTATGGCAAATACCTCCGCCTGTACCGCCGAGTGTATAAGCTGGTCGAACAATAACTGGATATCCTACTGACTCTACAAACTTAAATGCTTCTTCAACAGAGTGAATAATTTCACTCTCTGGAACAGGCTCATTTAATTCATTCATAAGAGATCTAAACAAGTCCCGATCTTCCGCTTTTTCAATTGCAGAAAGTTTCGTTCCTAGGATTTCTACTCCACACTCTTCTAGTACACCAGACTCGGACAACTCAACAGCAAGGTTCAACCCCGTCTGTCCGCCAAGTGTTGGCAGAACTGCATCTGGGCGTTCTTTTCTAATAATTCTGCTGACAAATTCAAGAGTAAGAGGCTCAATATAAACCTTATCTGCTATCTCTGCATCAGTCATAATCGTTGCTGGATTGGAGTTTACAAGAATGACTCGATACCCTTCTTCTCGTAAAGCAATACATGCTTGTGTTCCGGCATAATCAAACTCCGCAGCTTGGCCGATTATAATTGGTCCACTCCCGATTACTAAAATGCTTTTAATATCTGTACGTTTAGGCATATTGGATCCCCTTTCCTTTCTCCTCTTTCATCATTTGCAAAAATTCATCGAACAAATAGTTCGCATCCTCCGGTCCAGCAGAAGCTTCTGGATGGTATTGAACAGTAAACGCTGGATAGTCTCTATGCTTCAATCCTTCAACTGTTCCATCGTTGATAGCTTTGTGCGTTATCTCTAGAGGTGTTCCTTCAAGGGAAGCACTGTCAACAGAATAACCATGATTTTGTGAAGTCAGCGCTACTTTTCCAGTTTTCAACTCTTTTACCGGGTGGTTAGCACCACGGTGACCGAATTTCATTTTAAACGTATCCGCACCACATGCTAGAGCAAACAATTGATGCCCTAGGCAAATACCAAATAGCGGGATTTCTCCGAGCAATTCTTTAACCGTTTCAATAGCTGTTGGTACATCTTTTGGATCTCCAGGTCCGTTCGAAAGCATGATCCCGTCTGGATGTAATCTTCTAATTTCATCAGCAGTCGTATTATAAGGAACAACAATTACGTCACAGTCCCTTTTATTCAATTCTCTTAAAATACCATGTTTCATCCCAAAATCCATTAACACAACACGCAAACCTCTTCCCGGACTAGGGTAAGCAGTTTTTGTTGATACTTGTTTAACACTGTCCGTCGCGAACTTAGAGGCTCTCAATTTATGCAGCATTTCATCCACATTTGCTTCAACAGATGTAATAACACCCTTCATCGTACCGTGTTCACGGATTTTTCTTGTTAACTTCCTTGTGTCAATTTCCGCAATACCCGGTATCCCTTTTATTTTTAATAATTCATCTAGTGAACTTTCTGATCTCCAGTTAGACGGAAAGTCCGCAGACTCTCTAACGATAAATGCTTTTATAGCCGGTGTAATCGATTCAAAATCATCCCTGTTAATTCCGTAATTTCCAACTAAAGGATAGGTGAGCGTAACCATCTGACCATAATAAGAAGGATCTGACAGGATCTCTTGATAACCAGTCATACTTGTATTAAATACAACCTCTCCCTTTGTATCTGTCTCCGCACCAAATCCCTCTCCAATAAAAACTGTTCCATCATCTAAAATTAGTTGTCGTTTCATTCCTGCTCTCCTCCTTCATTCCATACGAGTGAACCTTCAAAAAATGTTGCTTTTGGCCATCCTTTACATTTCCAGTTTGCAAAAGGTGTATTTTTCCCTTTTGATACAAATTTTTCAGTGTTTACTTCTTGCTCATTCTCTAAATCTATTAAAGTAAAGTCAGCAGTGCTTCCGATTTCTAACCTGCCATAAGGTAGCTTGAATGCATCAGATGGCGCTTTTGTCAGCCAGTCTATAAGCTGATTCAAAGTGAAAATACCTTTTTCCACAAAATTTGTATATAGTAACGGGAAGGCCGTTTCTAGTCCAACAATTCCAAAAGGTGATAATTGCATTCCTTCTGACTTCTCTTCTGCTGTATGTGGCGCATGGTCAGTTGCAATGAAATCAATTGTTCCATCTAGCAAGCCTGCTATTAAGGCTTTTTGATCTTCCTTTCCTCTTAATGGAGGATTCATTTTATAATTGGAATCTAATCCAGGAATATCCTCTTCACACAGAAGTAAGTGATGTGGCGTTACCTCTGCTGTTACGTTAATTCCTGCTTTTTTAGCATCGCGTACAACCCGAACAGATTCTTTCGTGCTTATATGGCACACATGATAGTGACAGCCAGTAGCTTCTGCTAATAAAACATCTCTTGCAATATGTACTGCTTCACAAACTGATGGGATGCCTGGAAGGTCTTGCGCTTTGGCAAATTCACCGTCATGGACAGCCCCTCCGTAAATGAGCGTATTGTCTTCACAGTGAGCAACAATTGCTGCTCCAACGCTTGCTGCTTTTTTCATCGCTTCCAACATCATGCCTGCTGACTGAACTCCAACTCCATCGTCCGTAAAAGCGAATGCTCCTTCTTCCTTCAGTGCAGCAAAGTCATTTAAAGATTTACCTATTTGCCTTTCCGTAATCGCGGCATACGGTAGAACTCTAATATGGGCTGTTTCTTCAACTTTTTTGTTCAACATTTGTAGCACTTCAACCGAATCTGGAACAGGTCTTGTATTCGGCATTGCAGCTACGGTTGTAAAACCCCCTTTTGCAGCAGCTAACGTACCTGTATCAATCGTTTCTTTATGTTCACCCCCAGGTTCTCTTAAATGAATATGAAGGTCTACTAACCCTGGGGAAACAAGGTATCCTTTTCCATAAAATTCTTTACTATTACCTTGATCAAGCATTCGACCAATTGCCACTACCTTGTTATCTTCTACTTTTATATCAACTGACTCCAAATTTCCATTATCATTCAGCATTTGTACATTTCTTATAATCCAGCTCATATTATCCCCTCCATTACTTTTTCCGTTCCACCATCTATAGTTTCGAAGCCCGCTTTTCTTTTCTCCAGTGCCCTTTTCAATATAGCCATTCTTACATATACACCGTTTTCCATTTGTTTGAAAATTCGTGAACGATTGCACTCAACAAGCGAGTCTGCTATTTCAACATTTCGATTAACTGGTGCTGGATGCATGATGATACTTCCTGGCTTCATGTGTTTTTCTCGTTCGACTGTTAATCCGTATTGTTGGTGGTAGTCTGCCTTTTCTAACGACACTGCTCCTTTGTGTCTTTCGTGTTGAATTCTTAAGAGCATCATGACGTCGCATGACTTGACCGCATCTTCTAGATGAATGTATTTTCCGCTATAAAGTGTTTCTTTTGGGAACCATTCCTTTGGTCCCGTGAAATATACGTTTGCTCCAAGCTTTGTTAATGCCTCTGCATTAGAACGTGCTACACGACTGTGGAGAATATCTCCTACAATTGCTATATTAAGATTTTTAAACGTTTGAAATTCTTCCTTTATTGTCATTAAATCGAGTAAACATTGAGTCGGATGATTTCCACAGCCATCTCCACCATTAATAATCGATACATTTACTTTTCCTGCCAACTCCTCAAAATACCGATCTTGCCCATGCCGTATCACGACCGTGTCTATTCCAATTGCTTCAAGTGTTTTAACTGTGTCGTATAGTGACTCCCCTTTTTGAACACTAGATGTACTCGCTTCAAAAGGAATAACCGTGAGACCCAATTTCCGCTCCGCCATCTCAAAGCTTGATTTCGTTCTCGTGCTTGCCTCAAAAAATAAATTGGCTGCAAATTTACCTTGTGCTCCCGTCCATGTTTGCCCTTTCTTAAAAAGTTCTGCTTCCTGTAGAATTTTAACTATTTCCTGTTTTGACAGCTCATTTATTGTTAATAAATTCTTCATCAAAGAAACACCTCTCTTTTTCTCTCCAAATTTATAATAAAATGGAAGCTCTTTGTTGCCTCTAGTGGAACTAGACAAAATAAAAACCCCCTGGCTAAAAGAGAGTCCAGGAGGTTCTAGGTACAAGAGAATACAGAAAGTGCACGTAGCCACTTTCTAGCCCCTTGTTCAAGTTGTCCTTTCTAGCCTCTCTGGACCAGTATTTAAAGGTTATATTCAAATGCATAATTTTCAATTGTTTTCGGATTAGATTTTTAATACTCATTTCTATTTTGTATAAAAAAAACCCTCGATGCGTCCAAAAAGGGTACAAAGAGGGTAGGGGTTAAGTGTATACTATATCTCAACCTATTGACCCTTTTGACAGCCTCTCTGGACTACACTTAAAAGGAAAATCTTTATTTATTTTCGTGAATCGTTACTTTGTCTTCTTCTTTATCTACTTCAGACAGCTCTACCATAATTTTTTCGTGGCTAGAAGTCGGAATATTTTTCCCTACGAAATCAGCCCGAACAGGTAGTTCTCGATGTCCTCTATCCACTAGAACTGCCAATTGAATTTGACTTGGTCTTCCTATATCCATTATTGCATCAAGACCTGCTCTTACAGTTCTTCCTGTAAATAATACATCATCCACTAAGATAACTTTTTTACCTGTAATATCAACAGGCAGATCAGACCCTTTGACTTCTGGTTCTTTTGTAGCTGTTTTCGTTGTTAAATCATCTCTGTAAAGAGTAATGTCTAACTCTCCTACCGGAATTTGCTCGCCTTCAATATCATTAATTCTTTCTGCAAGACGCTCCGCAATATAAATTCCTCTTGTTTTAATGCCAACTAATACGCAGTTTTCAATTCCTTTATTTCGCTCGATAATTTCATGGGCAATCCTTGTTAAAGCTCTTCGAATTGCAGGTTGATCGAGTACAATTGCTTTTTGAGTCATTGTAGTCACCCCACATTTTAGCGTTATCTATTTCCAGCGGTTCAAGCCGCTTTTACTTTTCTCTTAATAAAAAATCCCTCTCACCGTTTAGATGAGAGGGTACACTTATCGTTAAATCCGATGCACACCGATAATTGCTGTGCTGTTACTCCTTCTCAGCCTCACGGGACTGTATTAAAGGTTGCTTATTTGATTAAGTTAATAGTACATTCTCTACTCTTTTTTGTCAACGGCTTTTTTCTAATTGGCTAATAAGCTGGTTCATTTCTTCTGGCAATTCGGCTGTGAATTCCATATATTCATCTGTTCTTGGATGAATAAACCCTAGAACCCCCGCATGTAAAGCTTGTCCGTTAAGATCTAATGTTTTTCTTGGGCCATATTTCGGGTCACCAGCTAGTGGAAAACCAATATACTTCATATGAACACGGATTTGATGGGTTCGCCCCGTTTCCAATTCACATTCGACAAGCGAAAAGTCCTTATATCTGTCCAGAACTTTAAAATGAGTAACAGCATTTTTCCCATTATCAACAACCGTCATACTTTGCCTATCTTTTGTATCACGACCGATTGGTGCATCAATTGTTCCATGATCATGAGGAATCACTCCATGAACAATTGCCGTATAGCGACGAGTTACTGTTTTCGCAACAAGCTGATTTACGAGTTTCTCATGTGAGAGGTCGTTTTTTGCCACCATTAGTAAACCAGAAGTGTCTTTATCAATTCTGTGGACAATTCCTGGTCTTAACACGCCATTAATTCCTGATAGATCTTTGCACTCATGCATAAGACCATTAACCAGTGTCCCTGAATAGTGACCAGGAGCAGGGTGAACAACCATGCCTTTTGGTTTATTTACTACGACCACATCCTGATCTTCGTAGCGAATATCAAGATTCATGTCTTCCGGTTCCACATCTAATTCTTCCGGTTCTGGAATGGTAATGGTTAAAACGTCTCCAATAGCACATTTATAATTAGATTTTACTGCGCTATCATTAACTTTAACATGCCCTTCTTTTATCCATTGCTGAACTAATGTGCGAGACCATTCCTTTTCAATCCCACTTACAATCTTGTCTATTCTTCCACTTTTTTCGTCTTCCTTAACAATATACTGTACAACTTCCATGTTATTTCTCCTTGTTTTGCTCCTATTTAAATAGATGCAAGCTATTTTTGTCACAATATAACTGATGTTATCCTAGTTTTTTCACGAAGCATTCTTTGCTTTTTTTTCTTTTATTTCATCAAAAAACATGTAAATCAATAGAAGCACGACCCCAACGGTCAGTGCAGCATCTGCAATATTAAAAATTGGGAAATCGTAATTAAAAATGTATGTATTTAAGAAATCAACAACTTCTTTTCTTAATACTCTATCAATAAAATTCCCAATTGCTCCACCAAGCATGAATGCCAAACTAACACTGAATAATATTTTTCCTTTTGCATGCTTTTGCATATAGTAAACGATGCCGATAACAACAATAATCGTAATTATATAGAAAAACCACATTTGTCCTTCTAATATCCCCCAGGCGGCACCCCGATTCCGATGCGATGTTAAATAAAGAAAATTATCGACAATTTGTATACTTTCTCCTTCTGTCATATTGCGGACAACCAACCATTTAGTTAATTGATCCAAAATAATTACAAATCCAGCAATAAAATAATAAAACAATACAGGCAACCCCCGTTACAGTGAGATATGATTACTTTAGCATTTTAGCATAATATCGCAAATAAAGACACTAAGACTACTAATGGGCTGCCTTGTATTTTTAGGCTCTTTTCTCACAGATTGTTGTTTTACTTATAGATTCTGCCCGTTGGCTTTCTGCTACGGGCACTAGACTCCTTTGGGGGAGAATAAGGGCCTCCTGTAAAAGCGAAAGCAGCCTGTCCAGCTCGCAAAGAAAATTACCTAAGGGCGTCCTTTGCCTTTTAGGAATTTTATCTTTTTTCACAGTGAGCTAGACATACACTTCGCCCGTGGCGTCTTCTCCCTTTCCCTCTCTTCCTGCAGGAGCCAAGTGCCCTCCGCTCCAATCATCTCAGGGGGTTAAACTTAGTTTTTCGTTAAAAAACAACAACCTTTACGAAAACAGCCTATTTTTAAAATTTAATAATTAGTAGTCCATTGTTTCTTTCCGTAACGGAGCCACTCATTTACTTGATCCATGTTTTGTATAGTAGGGTTTATTTTAATAAATTCAAAAGGAATCTCTTCTCCACTCAACTCACAATATCCAAATGACTTCGTTTTAACTTTGTGTAATGCTTGCTGTACGTCCTTTTTTTCTTCTTGTATACACTGTCCGACTATGGGATTTTCCGATTGACTATTCTCCAGCTCTTTCAAGGTTAATTCCAGTTCTTGAATGATGTTTTCATATTGGTTAACTGCCATCTTTATCCCTCCATATACTTAGTATGGTGAGTCTGACCAAGAAATTACGAAGAAAGATATAGAAAAAGCCCCAGAGATTATTTTTTCTCTAGGGCTAATACTTCTATCATTTCAATGAGCTAGAGCGTCAAAGTCCTTTTTAAAAAAATAGTTGAGATTAAGTTTCCTCTCCCTATTTTCCCGGAAATACTTGTCTTCCCTTCACAAATTAGTTCCATACTTTATATTAGGATAGATGGGAATAACTTTCTTTCACGACACTAGCACATCTAGTACATAGTGTCGGATGATCACTATCCTCACCAACTGTCTCCGTCACAACCCAACAGCGTTCGCATGTTTCACCTTCTGCCTTTTCGACTACAATCGCATTAGGACCAAGTTTCAAGGCGTTCTCAGGTGCATTCTCAACTTTTCCTCCTACTTCAAAAGCTGACACGATAAACAGCTGCTTAAGATCTTCAGAAATGGAGTCTAACAATTGTTTTGTGTCATCATTTACATAAAGGGATACTTTTGCTGTTAAAGACTTACCAATAACCTTTTCATTCCGCGCTTCTTCTAATGCTTTTAAAACATCATCTCGAAGGTTTAGGAATGCTCCCCATTTATTTTTTAATTCCTCCGCGTGCGGAAGTTCTTGATACTTAGGCATATCTGTTAATTGGGCACTTTCTTCTTTAACACCTGCAATATGCTCCCAAACTTCGTCTGCTGTATGCGAAAGAATTGGACTCATCAGCTTGGTTAACGTTACAAGGCTTTCATATAGAACCGTCTGCATTGCACGTCGTTCAAAATTATTTTTTGATTCAATATAAAGGACATCTTTCGCAAAGTCTAAATAGAAAGAGCTTAAGTCCAATGTACAGAAATTATTAACCGCATGGTAAATACTTGCAAATTCGTATCGATCATACGCATTGTTCACACTTTTTACAAGATCATTTAATCTTACAAGCATAAATTGGTCTACTTCTCGTAATTGATCATAATCGATTGCATCTGCCGTCGGATCAAAATCAGAAAGATTCCCTAGTAAGAAACGATACGTATTACGAATTTTACGGTAAACTTCTGCTACTTGTTTTAAAATTGCGTCTGATACACGTACATCTGCTTGGAAGTCAACGGAAGCTACCCAAAGTCTTAAAATGTCAGCACCAAGTTGTTTCATAACCTTTTCCGGTACAACAACATTCCCTAAAGATTTACTCATTTTTCTCCCTTGCCCATCAAGAGCAAAACCGTGACTTAAAACTCCTTTATAAGGAGCTTTCCCTGTTACAGCAACACCTGTTGTTAATGATGAGTTAAACCAGCCGCGGTATTGATCGGAACCTTCTAAGTACAGATCTGCCGGACGAGCTAAGTCTTCTCTTTGTTCTAAAACTGCTTGATGTGAAGAGCCACTGTCGAACCAAACGTCCATAATATCTTCTTCTTTTGTGAATTTACCATTTGGGCTGCCCTCATGTGTAAATCCTTCTGGAAGTAAATCCACAGCTTCTTTTTCAAACCAGATATTTGAACCATGCTCACGGAAAAGTTTTGATACATGTTCGATTGTCTCTTCTGTAATAATTTCTTCACCGTTTTCAGCATAAAATACAGGAATTGGAACACCCCAGGCACGTTGTCTAGAAATACACCAATCACCACGGTCACGAACCATATTATAAAGACGAGTTTCTCCCCAGCTTGGAACCCATTTTGTGTCCTGTACAGCTTTCAATAGTTCATCTCTAAATTTATCAATAGAAGCAAACCATTGTGCAGTAGCTCTAAAGATAATAGGTTTTTTTGTACGCCAATCATGAGGATAGGAGTGTGTAATAAAATTTAATTTAAGAAGAGCTCCAACTTCCTCCAATTTTTGTGTAATCGGTTTGTTTGCTTTATCATAAAACTCCCCTTCAAATCCTGGAGCTTCGGATGTCATAATACCTTTTTCATCTACAGGACACAAAACATCAAGACCGTATTGTTTTCCTACGATAAAGTCATCTTCCCCATGTCCTGGAGCTGTATGAACACAACCAGTACCGGAGTCAGTAGTAACGTGGTCACCTAAAATAACAAGAGAATCTCTTTCATATAAAGGATGTTTCGCAACGATTCTTTCTAAATCGGCACCTTTAACCGTCTTTTCTACAGAATAATCCTCCCATTCCACAACTTCAGCTACATCTTCAAGCAGATCTTCAGCAACAACAAATTTTTCATTGTTAACATTTACTACTACATAAGATAAATCCTGATGAACAGCAATTGCTAAGTTAGCTGGAATCGTCCATGGAGTTGTTGTCCAAATAACAATTTTTGTCCCTTCCTCTAGAACGCCATTCCCTTCTTTTACAGCGAAACTGACATAGATGGATGGAGAACGCTTATCTTGATACTCAATTTCAGCTTCCGCTAATGCAGACTCACTTGATGGTGACCAATACACAGGCTTTTTCCCTTTATAGATATAACCTTTATTTGCCATTTGCCCGAATACTTTAATTTGTTCTGCTTCATATTCAGGCTTTAACGTAATATAAGGATTTTCCCAGTCACCACGAACACCTAATTGTTTAAATTGCACACGTTGGTTGTCAATTTGTTCATAAGCATATTTTTCACAAAGCTTACGAAATTCAGCAACCGTCATCTCTTTACGCTTTACACCTTTATTCGTTAAGGCTTGCTCGATTGGTAACCCATGCGTATCCCAACCAGGCACGTAAGGTGCATGATATCCACTCATTGATTTATAACGAACAATGAAGTCTTTTAAGATTTTATTCAAAGCGTGGCCCATATGGATATTTCCGTTTGCATATGGAGGTCCATCATGTAAGACAAAAAGGGGTCTTCCTTTTGTTCTTTCTTGTACTTTTTCATAAATGTTCATTTCTTCCCATTTTGCCTGCCTATTAGGCTCGCGTTTAGGTAAATTCCCTCTCATTGGAAATTCTGTTTTTGGCATTAATAACGTTTCTTTATACTCCACTGAAGTATCCTCCTTTTAGCTACTTACATTGCATCTTTTCTAAATAACACGTTTTTTAAACAAAACGCTTTAGCATCATTTGTTAGACGCTTGCAGGGCTTTTAGATGGTTTTGTTCGAATAACTATCTAAAAGAAACCTTTTTGAAAAAATAAAAAAGCTTCCTCATCCCAAAAAGGGACGAGAAAGCTTTCCCGCGGTACCACCCTCATAAAGACATTGCCAAGAAGACAGTATCCTCACTCGAACATTCATAACGCGAATGTACACGCTAATCTCTACTAACCCTTTTAGGAATTTGGAGATTAGAGCTCAAGGGTGATATTCCGCTTCTTTTCCTTTTTCCGGGCTTTCACCATCCCCGGTTCGCTTTGAAAAGGAATATATCTAACTAAAAAAGCGTACTGTCCCTGTCACAGCCATTAAAAAGATCATTTGTTGTTTTTTATTATATGAATGTATTAGAAATTCGTCAAGTTAATGTATCTTCTTCTTGAAGTGATTTCAATTCCGTTGCATCCATTTCAAATTCCATTAAATTATCCCAATCATCATTATCCAATAAATCAAGTTGTGCTTCAATAAGCATTTTAAAACGAGTTCGGAAAACTTTTGATTGTTTTTTCAATTCTTCAATTTCCAATGCAACTTTTCTTGCTTTAGAAAGTGATTCGTTGACAATTCGATCTGCATTTTTCTCTGCCTCTTTAATGATAAGCTTTGCCTCTTTACTTGCATTTCGTTTTACTTCTTCTCCTGCTTCTTGAGCTATGACGATAGATTTGTTTAGCGTTTCCTCAATATTTGTAAAATGTCCTAGTCTTTCGTTCATAGAATTTAAATGTTCTTCTAGTTCTTTTTTTTCACGAATTAGAATTTCATAATCCTTAATAATTTGATCTAAAAATTCATTAACTTCATCCTCATCATAACCACGAAAGCCACGACTAAACTCTTTGTTATGTATGTCTAATGGCGTTAAAGACATGATGCCACCTCCAGAACTCTACTGATTTATCTTTTACCTCGCATTTATGCACAGTAAACCTTCCCCTTAAGACTTAAATTATAAAGGTATCCTTTCGGCAGAAGACAACTATTGGTAAATGCTCGATTGACTTAACTAACAATCTGTGAAGAATGGAAGAAAGCCCACTGATTGAAGTTTCACTTTATTATAACTAAAATTTCGACAGTTTGTGTGCTAATTCCTTCAAAAATTCCTAAATTATTTTAAAACTCCTACAGAAATTCTCCATTTTTCTTTTTTTGTTCTACCTTCAACTGCTAATACCTTACTTCTTCCATAGCCTCTAGCAGAAATAACATCCCCTTCTTGAAGTTCAAAAGAGGTATTCTCCACTAGTTTCCAATTCACCTTAACAACGCCTCCATTAATAAGAGCTTGGGCTTTTTGCCTGGAAATATTATAAATAGAAGAGAGTAACACATCAAGCCTTAAAGAGCTAACAGTTGTCGTTTTCTCATTCCAAACTTCTTCTGATGAAATTCGATCTGATTTAAGTATTTGCTTTAGCTTTATTTTCGTTTTTCCTATTTGTTGTAATTCCATTTTAACGTACTCACTTATTTCTTCTGCCAAATACAATTGAACCCTTGAATCATTTTTTATAATATCCCCAAACTTCTCTCTTTTTAAGCCTATAGACATTAAAGAACCTAAAACTTCAGGGTGTTGTATCGTTACAAACTTTACTGGGTAGTCTATTTCATAGGTTTTTACTTTAAAATCTTCTTCTTGGGGTACAAAATAATCGGGGCATATAACAGCTCTTCTCCTTTCGATGGAAGACTCAAAAGGATAAAAATGCAAATTGATATCATCTTGCCCTCCGATTAACGACTGGACAATAAATTGCTGTCTTGGATCTAAAAAGTCTGTCAACATCGGAGCATATTGATCTCGGACAGATTGCTTCCACTGAAGAACTGCATCGACAAACTCCTTTTCATCTTTCCTGAAATGCTGATAAATAGAACTCATTTCTCTTACCTCTCTTACACTTGAAAAGTAAAGATAAAAAAGCTGATTCCGTATTGAACCAGCTTTTTTTATCCTATAGCAACCAAAAAGCTACTTGGCGCAAACCTGATGATGCAAGGTTTAATACAATAAATGCGACAATTGGCGAAATATCAATCATACCAAGCGGCGGAACAAATCGACGGAACGGCTCTAAATATGGCTCACAAATACGTGCCAAAAATTGACCAATCGCTGTCTCTCTTGCATTTGGAAACCAAGACATCAATATATAGATGATCAATGCCCAAGAATAAATCTCGATTACTTGAAATAAAATTTGAAATACAATACCCATGTTTTACATTACCACCTCGAATCCTGTAGATCTTCCTCTTTCAGAAAGTCTGATATATTTCCACTGACTTCAACATTATCAGGAGTACATAGGAATATATCCATTCCTACTCGTTGAATGTCTCCACCAATAGCATAAACAGTTCCGCTTAAAAAATCGACTATCCGCTTTGCTTGATCGTGCTGAATACGTTGCAGATTAACAACAACAGATTTCCTATTTTTCAAATGGTCGGCAATCTCTTGCGCTTCTGCATACACCCTTGGTTCGACTAGCATCATTTTTGAAGATTTTTGGACACTTTGGAGACTGACTACATTTTGTTTTGTATTAGATGGAGGCTGTGATTTCATTTGCTTTTGCTCCTCATTCTCTTCTTTATAACTATCGTCATAACTATCTTCCTCGTATTCATATTCATCCTCGTCCAACAAAAAGAATGTTTTTAACTTCGTTTTAATCCCCATTCGGAATAATCCTCCCTTCAGTCCTCTCCAACTAATGCAGTTCCGATACGGATAAAAGTTGACCCTTCTTCTATAGCAATCATATAATCATTAGACATTCCCATTGACAACTCTGTACACGGGGCATTATGGAGAGCCATTTCTTGTATCTCTTGTTGTAACGTCTTTAATTTTCTAAAGCAGCTTCTAAGCATCTCTTCATCATCTGAGTGCGGAGCCATCGTCATAAGTCCAACTACTTTAACTTTTTCAAATTTCGTTAAATCTTCCAAAAATGCCTTTACTTCCTGTGGAGTTAAACCATGTTTTGATTCTTCTCCAGAAACATTTACTTGGACAAAACATGAAACAGGCTTGTCCGCTCGTTTATTTATTTCGCTTGCTACTGAAAGCCGATCTAATGAGTGTATGTACGACACTTTATGAATGATGTTTTTCACTTTTCGCGACTGCAATGTTCCGATGAAGTGCCAAACCGCTTCTTGGCTAATATTGTCCCTCTTTTCTAACAATCCTACATCTCTATTTTCCCCCAGATGTACAAGACCCGCTTCTAGAGCTTCTTGCGCTCTTTCATTAGAAACATATTTCGTAACTGCAACAATATTAACTTCATCCACATTTCTGCCTGAACGCTCGCAAGCAATTCTAACGTTTTCTTTAACAGATTTAAGTTTATCTATCACTTTCATGAAATATTACTCCTTCCAGCCGATAAAACTCATCATTCTTCCAGTTTTCCCTTCGTCTCTTCGATAAGAATAGAACTGTTGATCATCACAAGAAGAACAATAACCTGATGTGAAGATATTACTAGAAAGAACACCCGCTTTTTTCAAAAGAAGAGAATTTAACATTTTTAAATCTAGACTGTATTGTCCTCTTTCCTTTAAATTATATGGTTTTTCACGTTCATCATCTAGTATTTTTTCCACTTTGTCTATTACACGATTATCTACAGTATAACATTTTTCGCAAATAGACGGCCCGATAACAACTTCAATATCATTTATATCCGAACCTAACCGAATAATTTCTCTTATCATTTTCGGTCCTATTTCAGCAACAGAACCTTTCCACCCAGCATGTGCGAGCCCCAGTATATTCAATTTTGTATCAAAGAAATAGAGCGGTACACAGTCAGCATAACACATCGTAAGCAATGTACCTTTATTAATCGTAATGAATCCGTCAGTATCTTTAATACTACTAGTATAATCTACTGTTCCTTTTCCGTGGTCTTCACTCGTAACTACATAGATATTATCATTATGTGTCTGTTCTGCACACACCCACTTGGTTAAAGGAATTTCGATTAACGAAGCAAGCTTTTCCCTGTTTTCAACAACTGCTTTTACAGTGTCACCAACATGTAGGCCCATGTTCAAAGAATGAAAAACAGAATTACTATTCCCTCCATTTTTAGTAGTAAATCCTGCGACCAATTTTGGATATCGCTGCGTCCATAACTCAAGGTTAAAAACAAGTTCCTGTTCTTTGATAAATGGTTCTTTCGACAATTTAAGTCTCCTTTTCGTTTTCTTTAGTTTACCATAGAGCATTAGCATTCGACACAATGAAATTGTCTAGTTCTTACGGTTAGAGGCTTGAGATCTTTTTTATACTTAGTATCTGCTTGATTACTTATGGTGTCAGTCCCCTACAGAAATGACCACTTTTTTAAAAGTGTGAGTAAATCACCATTTTAAAAATTAGAAAGGGGAACATCCCCCTTTCTTTTGCCTCTATGCAGAATAAGTGAGTTCCTTCGTTCAAACCGCTTCCACTTTGCTTTTTGTCCGGATATAGCGGTTAGATGTGACAGACTTTTCTTATCCTGATTCTTTTGGTTCTTGTAATTGCCCTTGCATATAGTGACTTTCTTTAAAGCGCACTAAAATAACGTCTTCTCCAATTTTCACAATATTACTCCAAGGAATGACAACATCCTCATCTCTACCAAAAAAACCAAGTAGCTTCCCACCGCCTCCGATAACAATTGCTTCAATTCGACCAGTGTTCAAGTTAATTTCAATATCGCCAATATTACCTAACTTTCTGCCATCCGAAATACTGACAACATCTTTTATTTGAAATTCTGAAATTCGTACCATTATTCACCCTCATTTCAGTGTTCTTACTAAATTATATGCAAAAAAAAGAAAGGCAGACCCCTTGTTCATGATTCACAAGGGGTCGCCTTTCTTTTTTCAATTTTATGGTATTAGAAATGCAAATAAGTAATAAAAATTTGATCATAATTTTCTATTGTCTGCTGATTACGCTTTAAAGGCAAAAGGCGCCTTTAAAGCGTAATCCCTATTTCTTCGTGAGCTGAACAAACCGCTTCCGCTTTTCCTATTGTCTAGCTCCAGCGGTTAGCCCCTCGAGGTCATAAGACACTCATCCCAAAAAGGCACAAAACGCCTTTCTGGGATGCTTGTCTTATGCTTGTCGGGCCTGAACAAACCGCTTCCGCTTTTCCTATTGTCCAGCTCCAGCGGTTAGCCCCTCGAGGTCATAAGACACTCATCCCAAAAAGGCACAAAACGCCTTTCTGGGATGCTTGTCTTATGCTTGTCGGGCCTGAACAAACCGCTTCCGCTTTTCCTATTGTATATTTTTATTCATGTGTTTAATGGCTGCTTTTTCTAAGCGAGAAACTTGTGCTTGTGATATCCCGATTTCTTCAGCCACTTCCATTTGGGTTTTTCCCTGAAAGAAACGTTTTCGAATAATAAGTTTCTCCCTGTCATTCAAACGCCGCATCCCTTCTTGGAGTGCGATCTCTTCAATCCAATGAAAGTCACGATTCTTTTCATCACTTAACTGATCCATCACGAAAATTGGATCACCCCCGTCGTTATAAATCGGTTCAAATAATGAGACAGGGTCTTGAATTGCATCAAGAGCAAATACAACTTCTTCATGAGTAACATCAAGCTCTTTTGCAATCTCCTCAGCAGTGGGCTCCTTTGATGTCTTCCCCATGAGCCTTTCTCTAACTTGTAAAGCTTTGTAAGCAATATCCCGAAGTGACCGTGAAACACGAATAGGATTGTTATCTCGTAAATAGCGTCGAATTTCACCAATAATCATTGGAACAGCATATGTAGAGAAGCGGACATTTTGGCTTAAGTCAAAATTATCAATAGATTTCATTAAACCAATACACCCTACCTGAAATAAGTCATCTACAAATTCACCACGATTATTGAACCGTTGAATAACACTTAGAACGAGGCGTAAATTCCCATTCACCAATTCTTCTCTTGCAGAAATATCACCTGCCTGCATGTTTTTAAAAAGTTCTCTCATCTTTTCGTTCTTTAGCACAGGTAATTTAGACGTATCTACACCACAAATTTCAACTTTATTTCGTGTCAATTCTTTCCCCTCCTTGTAGGAGCTGCTGTACAAAATTCATTATCTCCGCAGGAAGGAAAAATATGCATAATGATACTTTAACCTAATAAAGTAAAAGTCGGGAAAACCTATATTAAATCGAGTTTTTTCGTAAAAAAATTTTTTGTTGGATGAAAAATTTCAAGTGTATGAAACCAAGGTGTGTTATATAGATAATTCAAACTCTACTGTTCTTCAATAGACCCTTAAACAAAAAAATAAGAAAGAATCGTTACTATACTGGAGTGCTTTTAAATAAAGAAAAATAACTAGGAGCAAATGAAGTTCATTTGCTCCTAGTTATTTTTAACAACTTGGCAATTATGCATGATTCCTAAAGCGAAACCTCAATCAACAGGGGGTTACTGCCCGTTAATTCGGGATAAAGAAAATAAAAAGATACTAAACCATTTTATTAAATTCCTTCTTTAACCTCTTAATAATCCGTTTCTCAAGACGTGATATGTAAGATTGTGAAATACCTAGCATATCAGCCACATCTTTTTGTGTCTTTTCTTCCCCATCAACAAGACCAAACCGAAGCTCCATAATTTGTTTTTCTCTGTCTGTAAGTTCCGTTAAAGCTTTAAATAGTAATTTTTTATCGACCGTCGCTTCTAAATCCTTTGTAATTATATCATCGTCTGTTCCGAGAACATCGGATAATAATAATTCATTTCCATCCCAATCAATATTCAATGGTTCATCAAACGACACTTCTGACCGAATTTTATTATTTCGACGAAGATACATCAAAATTTCATTTTCAATACAGCGAGATGCATACGTCGCAAGCTTTATTTTTTTCTCTGGATTAAACGTGTTTACCGCTTTTATTAAGCCAATTGTCCCTATACTAATTAAATCCTCAATATTTATTCCCGTATTTTCGAATTTCCTTGCGATATACACAACAAGCCTAAGGTTTCGTTCGATTAATAATGACCGGGCTGCCTTGTCACCCTTAGGTAATTTTTGTAGTAATACCGCTTCTTCTTCCTTAGATAATGGAGGTGGAAGTGCTTCACTTCCTCCAATGTAATAAATCTCATCTGTTTTCAAACCAAGTTTGATTAATAATTTGTACCAGTAGTAAAGAAATTTGAGACGAAAGTTTTTCATTATTGCTCCCCCTTCTATTTTTCTTTAAATGTGAGTATAGTTATAATAACTCGCACTAGGAAACGTGCTGTATAGGTTTTTCCGCCATCATCTTTGGGTGTACAATTGCTTGAAAGCTATTATCAGCGGATAACGACTCTGCTCGAAAAACAATCAGTCCATTTGAAACCTGCCATTCCACTCCACCTTGATGCAGAATAATTGCATCAGGTTTAATTGCCGCTAAAAGCTGGCTTTTTCTTCCTACTGATTGAGCAGGAATAAATTTCATACGATCCGACCATGCAGTATCAAACACATTTCCTTCGGTAAATAAATCCGCTACGTCTGTTGAAAGAGCTAATATACTTTGAGGTAATTTATTTTCTAAACCTTTTGTCGAAACAATCATGACAGGTTGTTTTGTTATAGGATCTTGCAACTGATTTCCACTGTCTATTAGTCCACGAAATTTTAATATTGTATTATCTAAGCTTATTACTACATCAACAAGTTGATCATATTGAATTTTTACTGTTTTAATACTTTTGATTCTTCCATTAGAAAAGTACCAACTAAGTGGCAAGGCAAACATGACAAATATCCAGCTAATCGGATCACCAAACCCACGAATACTAGCCAAAACAATAGAAGACTCCGCACTTGGATCAAATCCAATAAAATAGTGGGTTCCAATGATAATACCGCCAGTTAAAAATGTCGTAAAGTAGAACATTAGTAGATTCGTAGTAAAATATCTTAATCGCCTATATCCAAATGCAATATAGATCATGATTACAGAAAATAAAAGTTTGATTAGAGGATGTCCACTTATATATGCATATGGTGAAAATGATATTAATATAATGAGAGATCCAACTAATCCGCCAAGGGCAACTCTCCAAAGGGATAATTGACGTTTTAAAAACAAACCTGTTAGCCACAATAATATGCTGTCGACAAACAAATTCAACAGCCAAATGACATCCAAATATAATGTCAATAACTCCCCTCCTTTTGAAATTTCCTTTTAACTATTATGTGAAGTATATCGTACATCCCCTTTTGAAGTGTGTCATTTCCTGTAAGCAAAACAAGAGAACTTTTTGTAGTTTAAAACGAATTTTGTCAAAGCTTTTTAGGGTTTTTGTGAAAAAACATGTATTTCAGAGTGAATAAGAGAAGGAGTTCAATGAATTAAAAGGTAGAATAAGAGATTTTATATATTAGAAGTAATCTTTTTTCTAATGATTAAAAGGAGCGGATGAAAAAGGTACCTCCCTCTTGACGAGAATAGGGCGTTTTAGAGCCAAAGAAAAGTGCCTATCTCCTTCTGAAGAAGGAGATAGGCACTTTTTGTTAACCCCACTTATGAAGCTTTTTATTAACGACGACGATTTCGATTACGCAGGAATGTAGGAATATCTAATGTTTCCTCCGCACCTTGCCCAGTATTTCGCTGTGGCTCTTCTCTTTTCGGCTCTTCTATTTTTGGTTCACGTTTAACAGTTGGTTGATTGTTACTAGGTGCTGGATTTTGTTTTAATCCACCGAAAGATCTTTGCGGCTGTTTTGTTGTTTGAAGTACTTCCTCACTGAAGCCAGTCGCAATAACAGTAACAACAATTTCATCCTTTAAGTTATCGTTAATAACAGAACCAAAAATCATGTTTACATCTTGATCGGAAGCTGATGCTACAATATCAGCAGCTTCCTGAACTTCATAAAGGCTCAAGTTTGAACCGCCTGTAATATTCATCAAAACGCCTTGTGCACCATCAATTGATGTTTCTAATAAAGGACTGGAAACTGCTTTTTTAGCTGCCTCTGCAGCTCTGTTTTCACCAGAAGCAACACCGATACCCATAAGAGCTGAACCTTTATTAGACATAATCGTTTTAACATCTGCAAAGTCAAGGTTGATTAGACCTGGAGTTGCAATCAAATCAGAGATACCTTGCACACCTTGTCGCAATACATTATCTGCCTCACGAAATGCTTCTAACATTGGAGTGCTTTTATCAACAATTTCCAACAAACGGTCATTTGGTATTACAATAAGTGTATCAACCGCTTCTTTCATTGAACCAATTCCGCCACCTGCTTGAGATGAACGCTTTCTACCTTCAAAAGTGAAAGGACGAGTAACTACCCCAACAGTTAACGCTCCAAGGTCGCGGGCAATTTGAGCAATAACAGGTGCTGCACCTGTACCAGTTCCTCCACCCATTCCGGCTGTAACAAATACCATATCTGCACCCTTTAGTGCTTCTTCAATTTGTTCCTTGCTTTCCTCTGCAGCTTTTTTTCCTACTTCTGGATTGGCACCGGCACCTAATCCACGTGTTAATTTCGCACCAATTTGCATTTTTATTTCCGCTTTAGATAAGTTTAATGCTTGGGCATCTGTATTTACTGCGATAAATTCAACGCCTTGCACACCATGTTCAATCATTCGGTTAACAGCGTTATTTCCACCGCCACCGACACCAATAACTTTTATAGTGGCTAATGAATCTAAATTTGTATCAAACTCCAACATGACAAATCCTCCTATTTCAACGAATCCTAGCCTTTTTGAATCTACTCAAAAAAGTATCCAAAGAACTTTTTAACTTTTGACATAGTTTTTTCTTCTTCTGGCTTTTCTTCTTTCACTTTCACTTGTTGTGTTTTTTGATTATCAGGTTTTGCTGGACGTGCCTCGTTCAATTCTTTAGGTGAAGGGGATGAACTAACACTTCTCCCCTGCAATCTAGCATTTTTATGAGCATATTTTATCAACCCTACAGCAGTAGTGTATTGAGGCTCACGAACGCCAATGTAATCTGGAATAGCTACCCTGACTCGATTTTGGAATACTAGTTGTGCTAATTCTAGCACACCTGGAATATTTGCGACACCACCAGTGAGCACATACCCTCCAGGAAGGTCATTTATACCCATTCTTCCAAGCTCATGTTGAATCAAGTCTAATATTTCTTCTAATCTAGCTTCTATAATATCAGAGATTTCCAATTGATTAAATTGTTGATGTTGATCACTTCCGATAATTGGAACGCTAAATACCTCATCTTCAGAAGCATGGTCGTAAAAGGCATGTCCATATTTCGTTTTTATTTTTTCGGCATCCTCAGTAGAAGTCCGAAGTCCGATTGATAAGTCCTTTGTAATGTGCTCGCCACCAACTGGCAAAACGGAAGTTGCTTTTAAATGCCCTTGTTCAAAAACAGCGATAGTAGTAGAACCACCACCAATGTCTACTAGAGCTGAGCCAAGACTTTGCTCATCCTTAGACAAGGCTATAGTTCCTGCCGCCAGTGGTTGAAGGATAATATCTACTATCTCTAAACCAGCTTTTTCTACGCACCTTAAAGTATTATGTAAAATAGTCTTAGAACCGGTTATTATCGTTCCTTCCATTTCAAGACGAACACCAATCATTCCACGAGGATCAGTAATCTCATCTAGTCCATCAACAATAAATTGACGTGGAATCACATTGATTATCTCCCTTTCAGGTGGAATAGAAACCACTTGGGCTGCATCCATAACTCGAGTCACATCTTCATCCGTTATTTCACGGTTTTCACTAGATACAGCAACCACTCCATGACAAGATTGAAGCATAACATGATTCCCTGTAATTCCAACAATAACTTGATTGATGTTCATACCCACCATACGTTCGGCCTGCTCCACTGCCCGCTTAATTGTTTGTACTGTCTCGTCTATATCTACAATTGAACCTTTTTTAATCCCCTCAGATTTCACATTTCCTACACCGATAATATTAAGAGAATCTTGACCCATTTCGCCAATGATTACTTTTACTGTGGATGTACCGATGTCAAGGCTGACAAATATTTCATTGCTGTTCAATCTATGGCACCTCCTTAAAAATAACTAGTTCGAACAACAACTAAAAGCATGTATTCTAGTATATCTTACATATTGTTATTCGTCGTTATGAAAATAATTCCCTTTTAATTTTTTAATTTTTTTCCCTTTTTTCACTATTTATCGTCCAGTTGTTAATTAAAATCCTTCTAATTACAGCAATATTCTGAAATAATCTTACACCGAAGGCAAAAACAGCTGCTAGATACAAGTCTACACCAAGATGGACACCTAGAAAAGCTAAACTTGCAGCTAATAATATATTAAAAAAGAAACCTGAAACAAATACTTTATCGTCGTAAATATTTTGAAGGTGGGCGCGTATACCACCAAATAATGTATCAAGGGCTGCTAATACCGCAATAGATAAGTAATTCGAATATTCATCTGGAATTCTTATATCGGTGAGGAGACCTAAAATAATCCCCAGAATCAACCCTAATATGGGCAGCCACATCTTATTCATTTCCTCCTTTTTCCTTAACAGGTTCCATTTGTTTAACGCGAATTGTTTCTTTGTATGCCGGAACTGTTATTTTTTCTTGAGGTTTTGAAATAGATACACGTAGATTATCTATAAAAAAGTCCTCCACCGATTGAGAAACAGACATACGATTGTACAATTTTTCCGCCGTCTGAAGGTCCTTAGTAAGTACCCTCACTTCAAAAGGTACTTTCTTTATTGAAATGCCGTTCACTTTTGTTTCCCCATTTATATCACGGATAACAGATGTATTAATCAGCCGTTGTCCACTGATTGAAATGTCTGTTGCTTCATAACTGTTTAATTCATTTACAAGCCTTTCAAGCAAGTCAGGCGAAACATTATGTACTTTTTCCCCCAGCAAAACTTCTTCTAATGCTGGTTCGATCGTTAAAATAATTCCCGGACCCGTTTTATCTGTTAGCCCCGCTTCTTTTTTAAGTTCTTCCAATGTTTCCGTTAATGCCCCTTCAGGACTAGTCTGCTTCTCTTTTTCATATTGTTCAAGCTTCATTTCAACAGAACGCATCTCTTGGTATAAATTAGAACGAAGCTCTTTTTCTTTAACGAGAGCTTCCCTCAATTCCCAAATGTCCCTTGTATCACGAACAACGGGCTCTTTAACTGTCTGGAATTGAATTGCTACCATAAACCCGATGATAATCGTAATCAAAAAGAAGCTTATTTTATTATTCACTCCATTTCACCTTACTTTCTATCCCCTTCCTTCATTTCAACATTTTGAAAAAATTGGAATAAAAGAGACATCGTACATCTATGAAAATGCTAGGATTCACCAATAATTGGCTCTAATACTATCTCCTTTTTCTTTTCTAAAGAAAATAAAATATTATCATTTACGAGCTGCTCTTTTACACCACCTATGATGTTCATTGCTGAAGCCAATACGTCTGCGTCACCAATTGCAGAAATTTCAAAAGGGGCAGGATACTCCACACCATCTACTACAATAACGGGGCCTGTACACTTAATATAGGAGTTATGCTTTAAGCGCTGCCCATTGATTGCTACAGCCGATGCCCCTGCAATATACAATTCATTGATCACTTTAAATACATGATGTTCATGTACGATATAGTTGTTAGCATTTTCTTCACTTGGTTTATAATTTGCATCAGCTAAATTAACTTTTATTCCCGGTCCTTTCACCTTCATTTTCCCTAGAAACATACGATACTTTTCCGCGTCCTCAGCTAGGTTAAATAGCACTTGCTCTTCTTTCGCCAGACCTTCTTCTATTTCTACCATTTTTTCTTGTTTTTCATATAAGTCATCTTGAAGTTTGTTATTCTCTTGTTGTTGTCTCAGAATCTGGTCACGCAATGCTTCTTCTTGCCTCCATTGTCTATCGGTAAGGCTATTGCCTGTTTCCTCTTCTTTGTTTGCTAAACTGTAGGAAAAAGCAAGGATAAACCCTAAAACTAGACAAACAAGTGAAAGAACGACTTGTTTACTCCTCACCTTCAACCGTTTCATTTTCTTGTTCACCTTCCGTTTCATATGCTCTGAAGTAGGATCCTACTTCAAGATCTATAATCCCTTTTTTGGAAGGATCCAACTGACTGGCGATAGAGGGGTAATGAACCATTTTTTCTGAAAAAGTACGAATAGTAGCACTTACTTCAAAACCATCGTTCATATAAAGCGAGATATGAAGAGGATCCGTCTTTTTCGGGACCAACTGAATTTCTGAGATAAGATGTTGGACTTCTTTAGGTAGTGCCGTAAGTTCTTCCATCATATTGGCAAGAACATCATTCTCTTTAAATCCAACTAGTAGTGGCGCATCCACAGGAATAGAATCTGTACCTTGACCTAACACTTTTCCATTACTTAAAATCACAAAGAATTTATTTTTTTTAACTAAATAAGCTTCTTTTTGAAATTCTTCAATTTGGATGTTTATTGAGTTAGGAAAAGAGATTGCTACTTTCGCACTTTTGACTTCAGGAAGTTTTTCAAGCTTATCTACTGTTTGGTCTTTACTAACACTCCAAATATTCATATCTTTACTAATATCACTTTGCTTAATAACCCTTTTCTCTGAAAGAAGCTCATTTCCTTCCACATCGATGTTTTGAACATGACTGAGTGGTGATTGAAAATAAACCACAGATAAGATTAGCACAATAAAGAAAGAAAGCAGTAAAATGAGTCTTCGATTAGCTTTCTTTTTCCGATGCTGCTTTAATTTCGGAATTCGTTCTTCTATGGAAACGACTTTTTTCTTCTTCATTTCGTCCCCCCATGACACATATCTTTCTGGTGAGCAACATTACTTGTTCATACTCAGCAGAATTCGTTAATTCTATTTTATATGAAGGGAAAAGATGTTAAAAGAGGAAGAGCTAATATTTTCCGCCATTCGTCACAATTTGTTATTAATTGCTTCGAGTTTAGATAAAAGCAATCACTACTAAAAACAAAAAAAGATTGGCAAGCTTATGTAGAGAATATAAGGGCATCTTATTTAATTCCCAACAATCTTATATTTTAAACAGATTCGTTATGTAAGAAAACCGATGTTATCAAATTGTAAATAACCTGGTGCTAAACAGTAATAAAGGATGCTGAATTGTAAAAGGCCATTAAACTTTGCCTAATTATTATACTACCATTTCTAGAACTAATCTCCTATAAATCACAAAAAAAACATCTGAAAACTATTTCCTTATTGTGGTACACACTACATTTTCGCCTTTTATATTAACTTTTTTCTAAAAAATTGTTGCTTTTAACAACAGTTGAAAGCACAGAGTGGATTGAAGAGGAAGGCACTGGACTCCTGCAGGATATAGAGAAAAAGTCGAGACCTCGGTAGACGGAACGGGTGTCTAGCTCTAGCGGAAAGGAACGGTCCATTTTCCACAAACAACGAACTTTACGAAAATAACCTTTATATTTTTAACCAAAAAAAAGATCAGACAAAAAAGGGTGTACTCCCCAACCAGTCTGACCTTTCTATTTCCTACCCTCGAGAATACCTACTCACATTAAGCAAAACACCCACTGCCATTAACATAAGTGTCAAAGAAGAGCCTCCGTAACTTAGGAAAGGAAGGGTTATCCCCGTAACAGGCATTAATCCAGTGACAACACCCACATTTATCATTACTTGAATTGCAATCATCGAGACAATACCTACTGCTAGGAAACTTCCATATAAATCCGGTGCACCTAGTGCAATTCTAATTCCCCTCCATAAAAGAAGAGCAAACAACAGTAAAACGAAGCTTCCACCTATAAAACCTAGCTCTTCCGCTAAAATAGCGAAGATGAAATCATTTTGGGGTTCTGGTAAATAGAAAAACTTTTGCCTGCTCTGTCCAAGACCTAATCCAAATAACCCACCCGGTCCAATTGCATACAGTGACTGAATTATTTGAAATCCACTATTTAAAGGATCCTCCCATGGGTCTAAGAAAGATGTAATACGCTTGATTCTATATGGTGCAGATGCTACAAGGCCCACAAATCCTGCTAGTCCAAGTAATCCCAGACCAACAAAATGGCGAATTCTTGCTCCAGAGATAAAAATCATTACAATACAAGTCCCGACCATTACAGTCCCTGTCCCTAAATCGGGCTGGAGCATAATCATGCCAAAAGCTATAAATACAAGAAGCAATGCAGGTAAAACACCTTTATTAAAGGAAGTAATATACTTCTGCCGTTCTGAAAGGTACTTTGCTAAAAATGCAATCATGGCCAATTTCATAAATTCTGATGGCTGAATCGAAAATGCCCCAATCCCAATCCAACTTCTTGAACCATTTCGAAGCACACCTATTCCGGGAATTAAAACTAAGACTAAAAGGACAAAACAGATGATAACAATCACTTTGGCCCATGTTCTCCATGTCCAATAATCAACATTCATAATAAAAAACATCGCAACAATACCGACTCCTGCAAAAAGAAGTTGTCTTTTTGCAAAATAAAATGAATCATCAAACTTATAATCAGCCCATACAGCACTTGCACTATATACCATTATTAGTCCGACAGTAAGCAATAATAATGTGATAATAATTAAAATGAAATCTGGCGTTGATTTTTTTAAAGGCAACTAAAACACCTCGGGTAGACTTATTTGAGCCGTTACGAGCAAACATGTTGTCTAAAAACCTAAGATGTTTGTGTTCAATCGAGTGATGGGTGTTACAGAAACTAGCTAATCCTTCAATAAAAGTTTCTCTAATAATCATAAAAAGACATCACTATTACACAATGCTTTTTATGAACCTTTTCTCCACCACTACTGCTTCTAGTTGTTAAGTAAACTGTTGTCTGGTTCTAGCGGCTAGGGGCTCGAGGCATAAGCCAAAAAGCGCCTTCCGGGATGCTCGCCTTATGCTTGTCACCTCTGAACGAGCCGCTTCCGCTTTTCTTTGTCTAGCTCCAGCGGCTAGCCTCTCGAGGGCATAAGCCAATCATCTCAAAAAGGCAAAAAACGCCTTCCCGAGATGCTCGTCTTACGCTTGTCGAGGCTGACCAAGCCGCTTCCGCTTTTCTTTCTGTTTGCTCACTTAAGACAAGCTCCTACTTAAGTTTATGCACAGCTTCTATAAAAATGTCACCTCGTTCTTCAAAAGTGCGATATTGATCCCAACTTGCACAAGCTGGTGATAACAAGATGACATCACCTTTTTCGGAATGGGTGTACGCAACGGGAACGGCCTTCTCTACATTATCGACATGATAAATAAAAGATATCCCTGCTAACTCTGCAGTAGACTTCAACTTATTCGCCGTTTCACCGAATGTTACTAAACATTTTACATTTTTCAAGAACGGAATGAGGTCATCAAAATCATTCCCTCTATCAAGCCCTCCTGCCAGTAAGACAATTGGCTCTTCGAAAGCATTTAGTGCACTTTTAGTTGCTAAACTATTTGTTGCCTTCGAATCATTATAAAACCTTCTTCCATTCCATTCTCTTACGAATTGTGTTCGATGTTTTACCCCTTTGAAGGTTGTTAGTACTTCAATAATTGCATCGTTTGAGACATTATAAATCTTTGCTGCAGCTACCGCACATAGTATATTTTCCAAATTGTGTGCACCAGGTAAAACAATTGACCCTAAATTAATGATTCTTTCGTTATTAAAGTAGATATACCCGTTATTAATATAAGCACCAGAATGGAGCACTTTTGATGTAGAAAAGAAAATAATTTGTGCGTTAGTTTTAGCCGTCATTTCAACTAAATGTTCTTGATCTGCATTTACTATTAAGTAATCCTTTTCCGATTGGTTTTTGGTTATATTTACTTTGGCTTCCCAATAATCCTCAATCGTACCATGATAATCAAGATGTGCCTCATATAAATTAGTAATAATAGCAACATGAGGGGTAAAGTCTTCTATCCCCATTAATTGGAAAGAGGATAATTCCACTACCATTTTTTCGTGTTCCGAAGCTTTTTGCGCGACCTCTGAAGCTACGGTTCCGATATTTCCTGCTATAAGTGGATTTTGATTTCCAGCCGACAGTATTTCATAAAGAAGTGTCGTTGTGGTCGTTTTCCCGTTTGTCCCCGTAATACCGATAATATCAGCTTCCGAGATTTGATAAGCTAACTCTACTTCCGTTAATACGGGTATTCCTTTTTTAATAGCACCAGCTACTAAAGGGTTATCGTATGGAATTCCAGGGTTTTTAATAATATATTGGAATCCTTCATCCAGTAACTCAATTGGATGCCCACCACATATTACTTTAATACCTTGTTGAAGCAACCCTTGGGCTTCTGGATTCTCTGCTAACGGTTTATAATCATTTACTGTCACAAAAGCTCCAAGCTTATGTAAAAGAGATGCGGCACTAACACCGCTTTTTGCCAAACCTAGTACCAATACTTTTTTATGTTGATATGTTGTAATATTTTTCAATTTATAACCACACCTCGATATAGATTCCTAATACAGCAAATAGTAAGCCTACCGTCCAAAATGTGACAACCACTTTCCATTCAGACCAGCCTACAAGTTCATAATGATGATGAAGCGGGCTCATGCGAAAAATCCGTTTTCCAGTTGTTTTAAATGAAATTACTTGTAAAATAACGGATAAAGTTTCAATAACAAAGACTCCACCGATTAATATTAAAATTATTTCCAGTTTAGAAAGTATTGCTACGGTAGCAATTGCTCCACCTAATGCTAGTGAACCTGTATCACCCATAAACACTTTTGCAGGGTGTGCATTAAATACTAAAAAGCCTAGAACAGCTCCTACAACCGCTACTGCAAAAATCGATACATCATATTGTGATTGATTCCACGCTAAGACTGCAAGAGCACCAAAAGCAATCGCAGCAGTTCCTGATACTAGTCCGTCTAAACCATCTGTCAAATTGACAGCATTAGAAAAACCAACTAGCCAAAAAATAATAAATAAAATATAAAAGAAACCTAAATCAATTGATATATCTGTTAAAGGGATTGATACCGAAGTAGAGAAATCATTTTGTTTAAAAATTAAATAGAATATAACAGATATTACAATTTGACCCAAAAGCTTTTGTTTAGAAGTTAATCCAAGATTCCTTTTCATTACTACTTTAATAAAATCATCTAAAAAGCCTAGCAATCCAAATCCTACCGTTACGAGCAGCAATAAGTATGTTTCTACACTTACTTCAGAAAACTTCCCTGTCATAACAAAGGTTGTAATCACAATGGAAAGAAGAAAGACTATCCCTCCCATTGTCGGAGTACCAGATTTTTTTTGGTGGGACTGTGGTCCCTCATCACGGATACTTTGCCCAAATTTTAAACGTCTCAAGAAAGGAATAAACAAAGGTGAAAGAATTACAGTGATTAAAAACCCCATTAATATTGTAAAAAAGATAACTTGTTCCATCATGTTTATTCCCCCCCACCGCTAATATCTGTGCTGTTACATTTCTGTCTACGAGCCTTATCATCTTTATTCGTCATATTTTCAATAATACCTTTGTAACAAATTTTATACATGTTTATCATTTCCCACTTTTCTAGTTTCATTTTTAAATGTAATAGTTTATTCATTGCAAGAATGTTTATCCCTATTAGAAGATGTTCAAAAGTCCGAGGAAAATAACGGTCCACATTTTTCATTAACATATAACACCACTACCCACTATATAAACTAGGTAGACTATGTCGCTTATAAGACTTCCATTCCCTTGAAACCCTTTTTTCCCCTCTTGCTATAGGAATTTTTATAGTTCTTTTAAAATTTGTCTAGCCACAGCGCTATCATCAAACTCTAGAATATTATTTCCGATGATTTGATATGTTTCATGACCCTTTCCTGCAATTAGAACAACATCGCCCTTCCCCGCTTTTCTTAAGGCTTGGTGTATTGCTTCTTTTCGATCTTCAATCAATTCATACTTATCACCTACCACTCCAGCTTCCATATCCGTAAGTATACTACTAGGATTTTCAGTACGAGGATTGTCAGATGTAAAAATTGCATAGTCCCCATATTGACATGCAATCTTAGCCATAATCGGTCTTTTCAATTTATCACGGTCACCACCGCACCCCACAACAACAAATATATTTCCTGTTGAAATAGACCTTATTGTCTGCAATACATTTTGAAGACCATCAGGAGTATGAGCATAATCAACAATAACAGAAAAATTTTGTCCTTCTCCAACTGTCTCAAACCTACCTCTTACACCTTGTATCTCTTGTAAGTATTCAATTGACTTCTCTAACGGGATACCTGCAGCATATGCTGTCGTGATTGCTGCAAGTGCATTATAAACATTGAATTTCCCAGCAAGCTTAGTTGATACACTCTTTTCTCCAAAAGGAGTAACGAGTGTAAAAGATGATCCACCTGCTGTTAACACTAAATCTCTCGCATGAAAGTGTGCTTCCGAGCTTAACCCATATGTAAAAACATGGGCTGCTGTTGAGCGAATAAAATAGTGTGCATTAGGATCGTCTAGATTAATTACAGCATACTTTGGGGATTTTTTGCTATAAATATTCCCTAAGCCTGCAAACAACAAGCTCTTTGCACTTCGGTACTCTTCCATTGTTTCGTGATAGTCTAAATGATCCTGAGAAAGATTCGTAAAAACAGCAATATTATAGTCACATCCATTTACTCTCCCTTGGTCTAATGCATGGGAAGAAACTTCCATAACAGCTGCATTTATATCTTTATCAATAAAACGTTTAAATGTCTGCTGTAAAGTTAAGCTGTCTGGAGTCGTATTTTGACTCGGTTCAAGCTCCTCTCCCATTTTAATATGCAATGTACCAATTGAACCTGTCTTTTTTCCATAACAGGAAAAAATATTTTCAATCAAGTGTGTGGTAGTCGTTTTTCCATTTGTACCTGTAACACCAACTAATAATAATTGATGAGACGGCTGCCCATAAAAATAATCTGCAAGTATAGCCATTGCACGCTTTGTATCGGGTACTACTACAACAGGAATATTAACGGCATCTAAAGGTTTTTCTGAAATAACAGCAACTGCTCCGTTTTCTTCAGCTTCCTTTACAAGCGTATGACTATCTATATCAAGCCCCTTTATACAAATAAATAGATCTCCATATCCTACCTTTTTATGATGGTTAGCTAGGTTTGAAATATTAGGATTTCCATCACCTTGTATAGTAAAAAACGGCAATGCCTTCAGCAAAGTGCGCAATCTCATCTTTTCAACTCCTTAGGCGTAGAAAGCAACCATTTTATATTTTACAAAAAAATCAGCTCGAAAGCTATCAACCTTTTAAATTAGATAAAGTTCAATTAGTGGGAGTTTCTTCCACTCCCAGCTAATTGTTAATCCTACTCTAAACTTCTTCGATTCTTCTAAGCTTAAAAGTCGGGGGACTGCCTGTTAACGCAGGTTAAAAACCAATCCATTTTACCAACCTAATGAAAAGGGCAGGGAGAAAACACTTAATCACCCTGCCCTACGCATTTTCACACTATCTAGTCGTATATGTCCGTGTATACCGAACTAGTAGCCTATTCTTCCTCGAGGTAGACCCTAACGGTCGAGCCTTCTTTTATTTTCACACCCGGATCAGGTGACTGACTAACTACCTTGTTTCCACTTCCACTTACATCTAAGTTCAGATTTACTAGTTGCTGTTGAAGCTCTCTTTTTGTTAATCCGATTAACTCAGGCGTTTCAACCATAGGTATGTCGTCCCATTTCATCTCTTTTTCTATTTGCCCTGTTCGCTTTGGAACCCCCATAGCTTGAAGGCTGTCTTCAATAATATTTCCTGCTATAGGTGCTGCTACAACACCACCAAATTGAATAGTTCCTTTTGGGTTATCAAGAGCCAAATATACGACTATTTGCGGGTCATCTGCAGGTGCTACTCCCATGAAAGATACAATATGATTATTTTCTAAATATTTTCCATCTTTCGCTTTTTGCGCTGTTCCCGTTTTCCCTCCTACACGATAACCATCAACAAACGCTTTTCCACCTGACCCTTGTGCAACGACACTTTCTAATGCTGTCCGAATTTGTTTAGATGTTTCTTCTGATATTACATTTTCCTTTGCCTGAGGTGTTTTCCTCATTATCACTTCGCCTGTTTCAGGATCTACTAATTCTTTTGCAATATACGGTTTATAAAGCGTTCCACCATTTACTGCAGCTGACACAGCGGCAACTTGTTGAATTGGCGTTACAGCCACCCCTTGCCCAAAGGCTGTAGTTGCCTGTTCAACTGGCCCGACACGGTCTAAATTAAAAAGTATTCCCTTTCCTTCTCCTTGAAGATCAATACCTGTCTTTTTACCAAATCCAAAATCTTTAATGTACTGAAATAGCTTTTCTTTTCCAAGTCTTTGGCCAAGCTCCACAAACCCTGGGTTACATGAATTTTGAACTACTTCTAAAAATGTTTGCGTTCCATGCCCTCCCCTTTTCCAACAATGCAAAGTGGAACCGCCTACCTCAATATGCCCTGGATCATGGAATTTTTCTTTATACAAATCTACTTTATTTTCTTCTAACGCTGCTGCAAGTGTAATGATTTTAAATGTCGAACCAGGCTCATACGTACTCCATATTGGCAAGTTACGATTATAAATCTCTTGAGATACATTTCTAAAATTTGCTGGGTCGAACGTCGGTCTTGACGACATTGCTAATATTTCTCCATTATTTGGGTTCATTGCTATAGCAATTATTCCTTCCGGGTTATACTTTGCTTGGGCATTATCTAATTCCCTTTCCACTATCGTTTGGATTTTACTATCAATCGTCAATTTCAAATCGTACCCATCCTCTGGTGCTTCGAAATCGTCTGCCATCTCTGGCATTCTCTTCCCTTTTGCATCAGAGAAAAATTTCACAGACCCTTTTTCTCCACTTAATTCTTCATCATAGGAAAGCTCAAGCCCCATCAGTCCCTGATTATCGATTCCAGCAAATCCTAATACATGAGATAAATAACTTCCATTAGGGTAATATCGTTTCGAATCTTCCCCAATATAGACTCCTTTTAAGTTTAAATCACGCACTTCTTTTGCTTTATCATAGGAAATTTTTCTTGCTTCATTTATTCGAACATTCATTGCTTGCTTCGTTACATATTTATATGCTTTTTCTACAGAAATATTAAGAACTGATGCTAGTTTTTCCGCAGTAGTAGAAGGATCTGTTATTTGTCTCGGAACAACAAAAACAGTCGGAGCACTCTGATTAGTTGCTAGCTCCTCACCATTGCGGTCTAAAATCTTTCCTCTTTCTGGTTCAAAAGGTATATTTCGACTCCATAGATCTTTAGCACCGCTCGTCAGCCAATCACCAAGAAAGAATTGGACATACCCTAACCTAATATCAATTACCGCAAAAATCATTACCCCAACGATTAACGACATCACTAACCTTTTTCTTACTGTAACATTAGAAACTCGCTTCACAAATGGAACCTCCCCTTATATGGCTCGTTCCATTATATGCTTGTACAGTCACTGATATGTGTTTGTTTTCCCCCTTGCACCCCTGTATACATTAGAAGTTATTTCACCTTCTAAAGCGCATCTATTACTGACGGTGGCTAATGAAGGCCTACCGCCAGTTGTTGCGGAACAAAAAGAAAGCGCCTGACAACTCTCTCATTGTATATAGTACTTATGCTACGAGCAGATACTATATTTAATTTAGTGAGAGAAAGCAGGCACTTATCGTGTTTTTAATCCTGAGGCATCGATTCATTTTCTATAGGTTTTTCTTCAGGTGCATCAGGTGCTTTAAAGTTAACAACAAGCAGCTCATTTTCTTTAACAGGAGAATTCGGACGAAGATTCTGACTAGAAACATATCCATTACCGACTTTATTCAATTTTAGGTTCGCAACACTGGCGACTTTAAATACATCTCGCACAGACCATCCCTTCATATCAGGTACTGTCAACTGTCCTTCCGTACGGAGCATTACTTTTTCTCCTTCTAAAACCTCTTCCCCGGCTGCGGGCAGCTGCTTTTTAATGGTAGAGCCATTCCCAATGATGACAGGCTCTAATCCTTTCTTTTGAAGGTTTTCTACAGCCTCACTAACCTTTTCTCCACTAAGGTCTGACATTTCTAGTTTTTTTAGGTCAACCTTTTTTTCCGGTTTAATATTTAAATATTTTAAGCTGTTTTGCATAACAGGATTAAATACTTTAGATACCGGGACCGATCCGATTTCCGTAACAGGAAGCTCGGGTTGCTGCACACCAACATACACAATTAATTGCGGATCATCTTTAGGTGCCATACCGATAAAGGAAAATAAATAATTTTCTCTTCCATACATATATTGTCCATTTTCTCCTGGTATTTGAGCAGTTCCCGATTTTCCAGCAACATCGTACCCTTCAATCGCAAATGGTCTCCCTGTTCCGACATCACTTGTTACAGTTGTCGCCAAGTATTCACGAACTTTCTTAGCCGCTTCAGCTGATATAGGATTTCCTGCCACTTCCGGTTTTGTTTGTTTTACTACTTTATCAGAATTCGAATCTACTATTTTATCAATAACATACGGCTTCATCATTTTCCCGTCATTCGCAATCGCTGTCTCTGCTTGAATCATTTGCAAAGGGGTTACTGTAGTACCTTGTCCAAATATTGTCGTCACTTTCTCAATCGGATAATGGTAAAGAATTTTCCCACTCGCTTCATTTGGCAGTCCGACATCGGTTGTCTCCCCAAATCCGAAGCGTTCCAGGTAGTCTTTGAATTCCTCTTCTCCGATTTTTTCAAGAAGTTTCGCAAAAGCAACATTAGAGGAGCGCTGGACTCCTTCAAGGTAAGTGATTGTTCCCCAACCATTTCCATAATTATGATCTCTTATAAGCGTTCCCAATACATCATATGTTCCTGATTCATAATAACCATTAGGATCAAAAACACCACTGTCAACAGCTGCAGCTAACGAAAAAGATTTAAATGTGGAACCCGGCTCATAAGTATCCTCCACAATCATGTTTCGCCAATTCCCATCTAACCCTTCCCGTGTATCAGGGTGAAAGGTAGGTCGTTCAGCCATTGCTAAAATTTTTCCTGTTTTAGGATCTGCGACAATAGCAAACATTTTTTTAGGTTTATAATCTCTCGCTACTTCATTCATTGCCTCTTCTAAAAATGTTTGGATTTTTTTATTTATTGTTAAATAGACATCGTTTCCATTTTTCGGTGGAGTTACATGCTCCTCTGTATTAGGTAGAAGGTATCCCCAAACATCGCTTTTATATTGAATTTTCCCATCAGTACCACTTAGAAATTCATTTAAACTCTTTTCAATCCCCATTTTTCCAATTGTTTTTGTATTTCCATTATCTAAAGTTTCTTTTTGAGCGAATCCGATTAGATGGGAAGCGAATGTCCCATTAGGGTAAAATCTTTTTGATTCTTTTCTAAATGTAATTCCCGGTAGTTCCTCCTTGCTTATTTTCTGCATTAACTGGTGGGTAAGATCTCTCCCTGCACTTCCGAACTCAACTTGAAATGGGTCTCCTTCAATAGTTAACCTTTCATAGATTTCACTTTTTGACAAATCTATATACTTAGAGAGTACACTGGCAGTTTTATCCGGATCCGTTACATGTTTAGGATTTTTCGGATCAGAAGTGATAGAAGAATCTAAAATGGCCACTAATGTATAAGCGGAAGTATCTTCTGAAATTACTTCACCTTTTTCATCATAAATTGTCCCACGTTTGGCCTCTAATATCCCACTTTTTATATATTTTTTTGCGGCTTGGGAAGCAAGAGCTTTCCCTTCCGCTTCACCTGTCACTTGAATCGTTACAATCCTGACGATTAATACAAAAAAGAGCAGGCCGAAAAATGCAAAAAGCACGGCTGCCCCAATATTCATTCCTGGCCTTTTTTTTGTCATGGCTATTCCACTACCTTAACATTTTGTTCTTTTAAATTAAGCCCTAATTCTTTTGCTCTTTCCAAAATTCTCTCGTATGTACTTAACTCGCTGACTTCTAATGCCAAATCATTATTCGTTTTTTCTTGCTTCTGAATAGTTGTTTCCATATGTTGTATTTCTTTATTCATATCATAAACAGCTGATTCAGTAGCAACAATCTTTACAGCGAAAATACAAAATACAATCGCAAAGATTGCGACTAAAAACTTTTCCCCTGGCGTTATGACCGAACGTTTATCTTCTCTTAACGGCTTCGTTTTCGGCTGCATTACTTGCTCAGTTGTCTGTTCTACTCTTTGCTCATACTTTTTAGCTAAATTACTCAAGGTTTACTCCCTCCCTACATATTTTTTATCTTTTGTTTTTTTCTGCAATTCTCAATTTAGCGGAACGCGCTCGATTATTTTGAGCAAGTTCCTCTTCACTAGGTAAAATTGGCTTTCTCGTGATAAGTTTTAATTCCGGCTCATAGCCTTCTGGAATAATTGGAAGTCCCGGTGGTAACTCAGGTCCAGATGCTTTTTCTTTAAAAGTCGTTTTGCATATTCGATCCTCTAAAGAATGGAAGGTAATTACGCTAATTCTACCACCTGGCTTTAAAATGCTGATTGACTTTTCGAGCGAGTCTTCAAAAGCCCCTAACTCATCGTTAACAGCAATCCTAATCGCTTGGAATACTCTCTTAGCAGGGTGTCCACCTTTTCTTCTTGCAGGTGCAGGTATTCCCTCTTTTATTAATTCTACTAATTCCCCTGTTGTTTCAATCGGGTGGTTTTCCCTTGCCGATTCAATTTTTCGTGCAATCTGCTTCGAGAATTTTTCTTCACCGTAACGGTAAAAAATTCTCACTAACTCCTCATACTTCCAATAATTCACGACATCGAATGCACTAGTGTCACCATCTAAATCCATTCTCATATCTAAAGGAGCATCGTGATGATAACTGAAACCTCTTTCTGGTGTATCCAATTGTGGGGATGATACACCTAAATCATATAAAATACCATCTACACTATTGACACCTAAGTTAGCAAGCTCTTCTTTTATGTAACGGAAGTTAGATTGAACAAATGTTATTTGGTTTTGATAATGCTTAAGTTTCTCTTTTGCATGAAGAAGCGCTGTTTCATCTTGGTCAAAACAATAAAGATGTCCTTTCTCAGATAATTGCTGTACTAAATATTCACTATGTCCAGCACCACCGAGCGTACAATCTACATATATTCCATCTTCTTTCAATGCAAGTCCATCTACTGTTTCTTTTAATAGTACTGTTGTATGTTCAAACATGGTGATTCACCTTTCTAAGTTGAATGTTTTGCCGTTATTCTATATATCGAATCCAATCATATTCTCTGCAATTTCGGCAAAAGAATCTTCTGATTGTGTGAAATAGTCTTCCCATACTGATTTATTCCAAATCTCAATTCGATTGGAAACTCCTAGAATAACACATTCTTTATCCAGCCCAGCATAGCTTACAAGGGATGAGGGGATGTTAACCCGCCCCGTCTTATCTAGCTCACTTTCCGTTGCACCAGAGAAAAAAAACCTTGTAAATGCACGGGCATCTTTTTTTGTTAGGGGCAAAGCTTTAAGCTTTTCTTCTAAAGCATTCCACTCGTCCATTGGGTAGCCGAATAGACATTTATCAAGTCCACGAGTAATAATAAAGGTTTTACCGAGGTTATCACGAAACTTCACCGGAATGATCAAACGGCCTTTATTATCAATGTTATGTTGATATTCACCCATGAACATATCCACTTTCCCCACTTTCTATCACAAATGTACCACATCCCCCCACTTTTCTCCACTTAAAATTATAATTCTCCCCATGCTAATTTTCTCCTGCCCTTTTTTGAAGTTTCACACAATTTTCTATTGACAAAAAAATTCCTTTATAGTAAGAAAAATGACCTTATTCGTTAGCTTTTAACGAATAAGGTCATTCCATCTCGAAAAGGGTATTATTGAAAACATTTTTCCCATTCTATTTCTTAACAGGGAACGCTTTAAACATATAGGAGCTTATGCATTCCATCAAATACATAGGGTTGATCTGTTAGTTCGTTAATAAACGAAATATCATATTTGTTCAGAAAATATAAGATGTTCCATGTCCTTTCCTGAGGTCCTCCATTTGGCCTTAAGCTTGATTCCAAAAAATTCAATTGCCTAAAAACAATATCATGCCGCTGCTTTAATGCTTTTTCTGATTTATTCAAGAGAAAATCAAATTGCTTTAAATGGAACTGCACGTTTTTTTCGACAATCGGCTCTAAGCTTTTATCTATTATTAAAGCTTTCTCCATAATATTTTTATATTTATTTTCAAGGTATTGTTTTGCATCGTTTAATTCCTGTTCGAAACCAGGATCTTGAATAGAATCCCAAAAAGACTGACGACTACTTTCCATCCCTTCTGTCATAACCTTTAAAGGCGTAACATTATATTGTTCCATCCTTTTTGCTGCTTCTCTTTCTATTATTGTAATATTAAGTCTTGGTACAACAGGCGGCATTTCCAAACCTACTAGCTCGAATGCCTGTTTGAGCTCTCCCCAATACGCTATTTCACCAGGACCTGCAATAAATGCTATAGATGGGAATAGCCACTCCTGCATTAACGGACGAGTGACAACATTATTACTAAACTTTTCAGGCTCCTTTTCTAATAAGGATAGAAGTTCTTGTCTTGTAAACATTACTTTCCCAGCCTTATCTTTGAAATAATCGCCGTCCGTTTCAAGTAATAAGCGTTCATTTTCCCATTGTAGAAATAAATTGGCTGCATTTTCGGAAACATCTAGCATAGAGGAAAATCCATTCCCTTTAACAATTTTTTGCTGCTCCAGAACAGATTCCGTTAGTTCTTTATTGCGATTGAGAAGTTCATGAAAGAATGTTGTCTCTAGCTTCCTTAATGGTGGGAACGCGGAATCAATCACTAATAATCCATATTCTTTAAACAACTCCATCGTGAGGTACGCAAAAAACTCTACAATGGTTTCCGTGCTGTTACTCGCTGTTATTAGCATCTGTTGTATCTTTGTTGTAAAAGAAGTTTCCCCAAATTCTTTTAATATTTCTTCTGTCCAATCTTTCATAACATCTTTCGAAAGATGTATATGTGAAGCCATTTTCTTTTCTAAAACCCGTTCTGGATATCCTTTTTTAACCATTTTTCCGTTTTTTTGAAGAAACACATGATTTATCTCTTCAAAATCATGATCTTCACCAGCTATCCAAAAGACAGGAACAACAGGATGGTTGAGTTCTTTTTCTTTTTCTTCAGCAAATTTTATAATCGAAATTACTTTATGTATTGTATATAAAGGTCCTGTTAGCAGGCCTGCCTGTTGTCCTCCTATTACCACAACTGCATCCTTTTTCAATCGTTCTAAAGATGTACGAACTTCTGTGGACGATGGTAAATTTTCCATATAAGCAGTAATGCAATCAACCAAACCTTGTCGCGCAAAGTCTCTCTCTTTAATATATTCAAGTCTTTTTGAATAGACGTTGTTAGCGTTTAGATTGTAATGAAAAAAAGAAGTAACAGGCTCTTCTTGTTGTAAGTATAATGAAGCAAAACGATTTGTTGCTGGAATACGTAAACTTTCCAGTACCATAGATTATAACTCCTTTTCTAACTTTATCTCGCTTTAATCGGCAGTGTAGTTCATCTTTATTATATGCGAAGAATACCCGTTCGATTATTATTTGATTGTATAACTACTACAGGTATCAAGGGACTTCTCTATCTCACCTATCTCACCCTAACGCTCAGTATATCATTCTACAATCGGAAAAGGAAAAATCTTGCCTATCTTATCTGACTATATAATCTTAACAAATCTCAGTATCAATCCAACAACCAAAAGTGATATGTAGGCAGTGGAAAACAATAAAAAGTTCACTCTCCAAAAACCTTTAAAAACCTTTTTAAAATGAACCTCACCTTTCTCCTTCCAATATACCATTGTAAATATAATTCCTACCATAAAAATACTAATTAGAATAACCCAAAGAAACGATTTTTCCCAGATGGAGATTATGATAAAATGAACAGATAATATAAGAAGGAACGTTGTGATATCAGTAGCAACATGAACTGCTTTTCGGTGGTTCTTTAATAGTTCTTTAGCCATAATAAATGTTAAAAAGTAACCTAAAAATGGAATAATAACAAACATTGAGACAATTGTTGAAATGAATGCTGCCACTCTATCCCTTCCTCTATAAACGTATTCTATTTTCTACAATTCACCATTTAACCCCAGATACTCCCATTCCTTTCCTTTCAATAACTGATAAAGTAAATGTATGGAAGGGATTCTTTTATCTTCCTTTTGTGCTTTTGAAATCAGTACTCCTACTATTGTTTCAAGTTCACTAGTCCGCTCAGCCTCGAAATCTTTAAACATTGATGAATAGTTATCAGAAGTGTTTTGACACACACTTTTTACATCGTCTATCTCAATCTTTCCATTCATTTCTGGGAACAAATACATTAGTTCTTCAAATAATTGAATCTGAACTTCTTGAAAAAATGGATTCTCTATGATTCTTCCATTTTTCACGTTTGTAATTGCGGTAAGAGGATTTATTAGGACATTTACAAATAATTTTTTTAATATCATTGTTTTATACTCTACTTCTAAGCGAAATGGAAACAAAGGAATAGAATCTTTAAACAAATAATCAAGTTTTTGTTCATTACCTTTAACTACTGCTACGCTTGTCGATCCAATTCCGTTATGACTAACCGAGATGTTACCTGATTTTACCGCTCCGTGTTCAACAGTCCCTACGAAAATATGGCGATGAGGCAAAGCTTCAATAAAAGTCAAATGAGCTAGACCGTTTTGAAGGAATAGTAAAGGGGTATTTTGGCTGATTTGTAGAAGGGTATTTTTAATAGAGTTTAAGTGGTATTGCTTTACAGCAACTATAACGAGGTCCACGTTACGCGCTTTACTTAAATCTTGACAACCTTCTACTTCTGTTTTTACGCAATCCTTTTTTACAATGAGCTCTATTGGTCGTTCCTTAAGAAGATTAGCTTGTTCTGCTGTTTTTGTTTGGCATACTACATTGTGATTTCTCCCTAAGTAACTTGCAAAAAGGAGACCAATCGCTCCGCCACCAATAATTCCTATTTTCATAAATGCTCCTTTTGTCCTTCATATTATCTATATACTAACAAAATTTCACTAGTAGGGAAACTTTTGTATCGTCGGTAATACATGTGGGCGGACCTGATTACTTATCAGGTCCGCCCACACATTTTATTATCACACAGGATAGACTGGGTGTTTTCTCTCGCTAAAGACAATATCTTTTGTTTCATACATCTTATAACGCTCAATTAAAACCGACCGTAGTTCATTTGGACCGACAATTTCATCAACAATAAGCTCTGAAGCTAATTTATAAATATCAATATGCTCTTTATATTCCTTCTGTTTTTCTTGAACATATGCTATACGCTCTTTCGGGTCTTGGATCGCCTGGATTTTATTGGAATATACGGCATTCACAGCAGCTTCTGGACCCATTACGGCAATTTGAGCAGTAGGAAGAGCAATACAAGCATCCGGTTCAAATGCCGGTCCTGCCATAGCGTAAAGACCTGCTCCGTATGCTTTACGCACAATAACAGAAATTTTTGTAACGGTTGCAGAACTCATAGCCGCTATTAGCTTAGCTCCATGACGAATAATACCTGCTTTCTCCACTTTCGTTCCTATCATAAATCCAGGAACATCAGCAAGAAAGAGCAACGGGATATGGAAAGCATCACATAGTTGAATAAATTTAGCTGCTTTATCAGCAGAATCTACAAATAACACTCCACCTTTTACTTTTGGTTGATTAGCGATGATTCCAACTGGTCTTCCATCAATTCTTGCAAATCCAGTAATCATCTCTTGAGCAAATAACTTTTTCATCTCGAAGAAACTGTCCTCATCTATGAGGGCATCAATGCATTCATACATGTCAAACGGTGCATTTTGATTTTCAGGAATAATATCTTTTAATAATTTTTCTGTTTTAGGAGCTAAGCCTTCTTTTACAAGCGGCTTCTCCTTGAAGTTTGCCGGAAAATAGCTAATGTAGTTCTGAGCCGTCCGAATAGCTTCCTCTTCATTTGAGACAAGCACATCACCGCAGCCGCTAGTTGAGCAATGCATGCGCGCTCCACCCATCTCTTCTAAGGTCACTTTCTCCCCGATAACTTTTTCAGCCATACGCGGGGATCCTAAATACATGGAGGCATTCCCTTCTACCATTATGACGATATCACAGAAAGCTGGGATGTACGCACCACCTGCTGCGGATGGTCCAAACAACAAACATACTTGCGGAACCATACCCGAGAGCTTCACTTGATTATGAAATATTCTCCCTGCACCACGTCGATTTGGAAACATATCAAGTTGATCTGTAATTCTTGCCCCTGCTGAGTCAACCAAATAAAAAATAGGAACTTTTAACTTAAGAGCCGTTTCTTGAATACGGACAATTTTCTCTACCGTCCTTGCCCCCCAAGACCCTGCCTTAACAGTAGAATCATTGGCCATCACACAAATTGTTTTCCCTCCAACTTTCCCGACAGCCGTTACAACACCGTCTGCAGGTAAGTCGTCCGCTTTACAATTCGCAAACATCCCATCCTCTTGGTACTCACCGTTATCAAATAGAAGCTTTAAGCGGTCTCGCACAAACAATTTATTTTGCCCTTTCAACTTTTCATGATATTTCGGTTGGCCCCCTGAAGTAATCTTCTCCCTGACTTCTTCTAGAACATCATTTTTAACATTAGATGCCGCCATTAAGCATTCCCTCCAGATTCAAGTGTTAGCAGCACATCACCTTCATTTACAAAGTCGCCTGTACTCACTTTAATTTCTAAAACTTTCCCAGCCGTTTCCACTTCAATAGGAATTTCCATTTTCATAGACTCCAACATAAGTACTGTTTGACCTTCTTGGATATCACTTCCTTGCTCCACAAGTACATTTAATACAGTTCCTGCCATTGATGCTGTAATTTCTTTCATTTTCTATTCCTCCTACATTATCAATATTTTAATTACTTTTAGCTGTTAAAACATCCTGAAGCCATTTCGTTGAGTACGTACCTTCTGTAAACTCCTGCTCCTCTACTATTTGTTTTAAAACAGGAATATTTGTTTTAAGCCCTTCAATCGTTAACTCTTCGAAAAAATTTTTAGCATTTTTTATTGATTCGTCACGAGTCTCCCCATAGACAATACATTTAGCTATCATTGGATCATAAAACGGAGTTACTTCATTTCCTTCCTCATACCCAGAATCAATCCGAACTGAGCTTGAATCACCCCAATTCAAACTTGTTATTTTCCCGGGAGACGGATAGAATGTTTTCGGATCCTCTGCGTATACCCTAAATTCGATTGCATGTCCTTTTGAAATAATTTCACTTTGTTTGGATAAAGGAAGCTGCTTTCCGTCCGCAACAAGAATTTGCCATTTCACAAGATCCAATCCCGTAATCGTCTCGGTAACAGGGTGCTCTACTTGAAGCCTCGTGTTCATTTCAAGAAAGTAGAAGTTCTCATTGTTGTCCACGATAAATTCTACTGTTCCTGCATTCGTATAGTTAACCGCCTTGGCCGCTTGGATTGCAGCTTTATACATTGCATCTTTTGTTTTACCAGAAAGGTGTGGTGAGAGAGATTCTTCCACTACTTTCTGATTGCGACGCTGGACAGAACAATTCCTTTCAAAGAGATGCACAACATTCCCATGTTGATCGGCAAAAATTTGCACTTCGATATGACGAGCGTTTTCTATACATTTCTCAATAAAAACCTCTTCATTTCCAAAATAGGCCTTTGCACGATTTTTAGTAGACTCATAACTTTGAACGAGCGCTTGTTCACTTTCACAGCGGATCATACCTATTCCACCACCGCCCCCACTCGCTTTTAACATTACCGGATACCCTATATCACTTGCAGCTTGCTTTGCTTCTTCTATCGTACCTACACCTACTTCAGTACCGGGCACAACCGGGACACCCGCTTCCTTCATCGTTCGGCGCGCCTCAACTTTATCACCCATTTTCTCAATCACTTCTGAAGAAGGACCGATAAATGCCATTCCATTTTCAATTGTTTTCCTTGCAAACTCACTATTTTCCGATAATAACCCATAACCCGGATGAATCGCATCAACGTTTTCCTTTTTAGCAACTTCAATTATATGATTCACCATTAGATAAGAACGGTTTACAGGAGGCTCCCCTATTCGATAGGCACAGTCAGCCTGTTTGACATAAGGCATGCCTTGATCTGCATCAGAATAAATTGCGACTGTTTTAATGTCTAATTGTTTGCACGTTTTTATTATCCGTGAAGCAATTTCTCCCCTATTCGCAATTAATATTTTTTTCACGATTTATCCCCTTTCCCTAGCTTGTTTACCCCTATGTAGCTAAAAATCAACTAGTGCATGTCATTTTGACATCGCATATTACCATTTCTACAAAAAAAGTCGAATTCCTCCTCGCTTTGTAAACGTTTTCTAAAATAGGTGCAGAATTTTTCGTCATTTTGTTATATAATATTATTAAACAAACAAATAATTATTTTATTTTGTATACGATTACATTTTAATCAAGGATACTTTATCGTTTTATCATGACTCAATACTAAAATGGTCAGTCACAATGAAGGAGGTTTTTCCATTGGCATTAAAAGTAGAAAGATTAAAAATCAATTATAAGACACTTGAAGAATTCAAAAAATTTAAGGAGTATGGAATTCAAGAGCTATCCATGCTAGAAGATTTACAAGCAAACATCATCGAAAATGACAGTAATTCTCCTTTCTACGGTATCTATTTTGGAAATACTTTGGTGGCAAGAATGAGCCTTTATCAGCGGGATGCGCGATTTGATCAGTACTTCGCTCCACCACAAAATTATTTGGAATTATGGAAGTTGGAAGTCTTACCAAATTACCGAAACAAAGGATATGGCAAAATGCTTGTAGAATTTGCTAAAAACTATAAACTTCCAATAAAAACTAACCCAAGAGTTAAATCACAAGGGTTTTGGGAGAAAATGGGCTTTAATACAGTTACCTATGAAATGGAAAGAGATTTAGGAGAAAATCCTCTTGTATGGTACCCAGAAGGAGTAGGCGAGCAAAAAATTAGTTAGTTTGTTGCTTAAAGTACAAATAGCTAGAAAACAAGAGTATTGTCAACTCTTTGTTTCTAGCTATTTTTTTATTTCTTTACTCTCTGTAAATTTCCGTTTTTATCCATCTGAAATTTTACTTTATCCTCATTTCCTTGTAGGAGGGCCATTTTTCTTGCCTTCTCAAAAATCGCTAACAACGATTGATGATCATCTTCTAGAAGCTGGAGCTTTTTCGTAGACATTTCTTTCTCTTTTTCTAAACTGTTTATTTTCGATTGAAGTTGAACAATTTCTTCTTTTAATCGTACGTTTTCCACTTTAAACGCCTCTTCATTTTGAACAGCTTGCTCTGCTTTTCGTAAAAACTGAATCATGCTTCCCATCGAAAAAACATCTACCGAATTATATTCTTCAGATTGTTCTGGTTCTGATGGAAAAGCGGAACCTTTTGATTGATCAGGGAGTTCCTTTACGGAAGAAGATAGTTTTTTACTTTCTTTTCTTTGTTTCTTCGCTAATTCAATTCCCGATTTATATTGTTTACGCACAAATGAATTCCAGCGGAAACCACATGCTGCAGAAGTTCTAGACAACTTTCTTCCAACTTCTTCGAAAGCTTGAAGTTGTGTACCACCTTCTCTTATATGTCTCAATACTACTTCAGCTAACAAAACATCTTCATCTCGGCTCCAAGCATCCTGTCTATTTGAAGTCATTTCCATCCCTCCAGTATGGTTATTTAATCCATACATATGCGCATGCTAGAGTAGATAGAATTCATTTCATAGTATTTTTGGCTATTTTGAAAAAGTTTTTTCTGTATTAACAGACAAAAAGACTCCGAGCTTAAGGCTTTAAGAAAACAAGGAAGTCGTACAACTAAAAAATAAAAATACGGTAACTAATCCCTGAGAGTTATTTTTCTAAAAATCGTTGAACTGCCTGATGGTGCTCATCAAGTGCCCATAGTTTCGAGCACTGAACAATTTCATTTTCTATACTTCTTTCAATCTTTGTCCTATCTAATTTTGAAAGGAAGTGACTTTTATAGGCGGTCAACACTCCTGTAGACTTATTAAGGAGAGACTGAATAAATGGTACCTCTAATATTGGTCTAGTATCATCTAGTAATTCTTCTATAAAACCAACATCATACATTATTTGGGCAGTATGTATACGAGCGGACATAAGTAAAGAAAGCGCTTTAGAAGCTGACATTTTTTCTAAAAGTAATGTGCTCCCACCCCACCCTGTCGTAATTGCTAAATTTCCTTGAACAAAACCCATTTTCGCTTCTTTTTTACTTATTCTAAAGTCACAAGCTGTTGCTAGTTCACACCCTCCACCAATTGCAATTCCGTTAATAACAGCGATTGTAGGTTTTGATAATAGGGCAAGTCTAGTAACTATTCTCCCCATTTTACTTAACATTGCGTAGCTTTCGTCTTCTGTCTTTAAATGACGAAAAAGAGATAAATCGCCTCCAGAACAAAATGCCTTTTCTCCTGTACCGGTAATAACTAGAAGCTTAATATCTTCATTTTTTTCACATTCCTCTAATGCTTTTTCTAGACCGTCCATTACCTCGTAATTAACCGCATTTCTCTTAGACGGTCTGTTAATAATAAATTGTAGTAAGCCGTGTTCCTTCTTAATGATATAGTCTCCCATACAAATCTCCCCCTTTATCGTTATGTATTATTTTAAACCTTTTAAAAAAATGCGAAAAGGAAAAGCTCTAGCCATCGCTTCTATCTAAAGCAACCTTTATAGTTCTCCCCCTTAAATGGAAATTCTCTATTTTAAACAAATTTGAAAATTAGTATTGAGGGGTTAGATGTAGACCGTTCTAATGATGTAGTTATCCATATGCGAATATATAAAATCCTTTCTAAGACGAAAAAAAGCACGAAGAGCCATGGTCTCTTCGTGCTTTTTTCAAGTAGTAAAACAATTATTTACTTACTACTTCTTTACCTTTATAAGTACCGCATTCTTTACACACACGGTGTGCAAGTTTCATTTCACCACAATTTGGGCATTCTACCATACCTGGTACATGCAATTTGAAATGTGTACGGCGTTGTCTTTTTGCTGTTTTAGAAGTTCTTCTGAAAGGTACTGCCATTCTTTCCACCTCCTTAAAGAGAGTCATCAAATTATGAAGCCAGAACGAACTGGTACTTCGCTTTAGGAATTCTTGTTTTGATCAAGAAGTTTAGATAGTTCAGCGAGTCGAGGATCAACTTTCTTTTCTTCCTCTTCTTCGACTTTTTGAGCTTGTTCCTCTGTAATAACTTCCCAGTTCTTACCAGAAGGCAGCTTATCTTGTTCTCTCGCTTCATCACTAATTACTTGCATTGGAATCTCAAGCAATAGTAATTCTCTAATTACAGGTTTTAAATCAATTACGTCACCTTGTACTGTATGAACCTCATCTTCATCCATCTCTCCAAAGTCTGTAGATTTGAGAAGAAAGGTTTCTTTTGTCATAATATCGATAGGCAAGTCTACATCTACAAGGGTACGTGAGCATGGTAACACAAGATTCCCTTCAATGTGAAGATGGAAAGTTACTCTATCTGAATTAATATCAGCTTTCCCGCTTACCTTTATAGGTGAAACATCACGAATCTCTGGGTCCACCTCTTTTAACTCACTCATATCAACGGTTTCATTTAACGTTAAACCCTTGTCACGAAACTTAGATAATTGAATTATTGACCATTTCAATACTATCACCTCTCTAGGCAACAAAAGTAATTATAGCTTTCATAATATCTTTTGTCAATATTTTTTCTTTACACTCTTTACAAGTATAGTGTTGTAATTATAACGTTTTATTATAAGGTGTTTCAAATTTTTTGTTACTAACTCGTACTTTTCTTTTAATGTTATCATAATAGGAAACTTATATGACTTTTCTAACGTTTAAAAGCAAAGGTAAACCCGTATGTAGGAAGACAAAAATAGATTTTTAAAGGACGTGAAGTAATAATGAATGCAGCCGGCGTTGTTGTTGAATACAACCCATTTCATAATGGACATCTACACCATCTAATAGAAACGAAAAAGTCTACTAAGGCGGATATCATCGTAGCTGTGATGAGTGGCTACTTTCTCCAAAGAGGGGAACCTGCCATTGTTTCCAAGTGGGCAAGAGCAGAAATGGCATTAAAAGCTGGGATAGATATTGTTGTAGAACTTCCATACCCATTCGCAACACAACATGCAGAAACATTTGCTTTTGGATCGATTGCTATTCTAGACGCACTAGGCTGTGACAGCTTTTGTTTTGGAAGTGAAGGGGGAAATATTACATCATTTACTCACACAATTGAAATGATAGAAGAAAATAAGCAACAATATAATGCTATGATACAAAGTTTTATCAAAGATGGAATGAGTTATCCGTCAGCCCTTGCTAACGCATTTAAAACACTAGATAAAAAAATGGAGGCAGTGGACCTCTCTCAGCCAAATAACATTTTAGGATACCATTACATAGAAGCTAAACATAAATTAAAATCCTCGATAACACCTTTTACTATTTCACGTAAATCGGCACAATACCATGATCCACAATTTTCTTCCGAAACGATTGCAAGTGCTACAAGTATTAGAAAAAACGTTTTTGATAATAAAATGGATTTGAGTCAAACACGAGAATTAGTACCAAAGACATCTATAGATATTCTTGAACAGTATAGGAGGAGATTTGGGCAATTCCATGCGTGGGAAACATACTGGTCCTTATTTCAATACAAAGTAATTTCCTCGACTATACACGAGTTACGTTCTATTTATGAAATAGAAGAAGGAATAGAGTATCGCATCAAAGCTTGTGTGAAAGAAGCGAAGTCTTTTAATGAATTTATGAATAAGGTAAAGACAAAGCGTTACACGTGGACACGTCTTCAAAGGATGGCCCTTCATATATTAACAAACACAAAAAAGGAAGATATGCTGAAGCTACAAGAATATCCAAATTATATTCGGTTATTGGGAATGACTGGCTCAGGGCGGGAATATTTAAATAGGATAAAAAAACAGCTTCCCATTCCCCTAATAAGTAATTGGTCTTCCATTGGAGAGGAGCAAAAATATTTAGATATGAAAGCAGCAGAAATTTATGCACTCGGTCTTCAAAATCCAAAATCAAGAGAAGACCTGCTTAAACAAGAGTGGAAACAGCCACCTATTATACTAGAATAAAGTAAAACTTCAATTAATGAGTGGTATAAAGGATAAAAATGTAAGGCTGCCCAATAATAACTCCCTACTCAGTATACAGCACTTAAGTAAGTACTCGTACACTAGCTAAACGGAAGATGTCAATCATTGGAGGCAGCCTCTTTTTTTATTTGCGCTTTAATGTATTTAAATAGTTCAATGCATCATCAAATGTCTTTATTGGGATAATCTTCATATCTGTCCCAATGTCTTCTGCTGTCTTTTTTGCGGCTTCGTAGTTAGATTCAAAATTTGGATGACGTTTCTTCTCTTCTTCTGTAATTTCGTCATCTGGTGCAAGAAATATTTCCGCCCCCTCGTTATCAGCTGCAATTACTTTCTGCTCAATTCCACCGATTCTGCCTACGGCTCCATCTTCTGAAATTGTACCTGTTCCAGCAATATGATAACCTTTTGTAATATCTTCTTTTATTAACTGATTGTAAATTTCAAGACTAAACATTAGCCCAGCCGAAGGACCACCGATATCTTCCGTATTTAGTTTAACAACAGGATCTGTTACAATTTCTTTATCATCAGTCAAGCCGATTCCTAGTCCTATTTTATTTTCCGCATCAGGAAAAGCTTTAAGTTGTATTGTTTTCTTATACTCTTTATCTTCCCGAACAAACGTTATCTCTACACTATCATCGGCTTGTTTTTCTCCGACATAATCAATAAATTCTTGTGATGAGTCAAAATTCATCCCATCTACTGCAATAATTCTATCACCAGGTTCAAGAACCTTTTCAGCAGGCATCGAAGGATATATGTTTAATACGTATACGCCTTTATAATTGTAATGAAAAGGTTTGTTTGCTTTTTTAAAGGCAACCTCAATAGCATGTTGCTGTGAATTTTCCATTAAATTGAGTTGTCGTAGATTATATTCTTTATCACTTTCATGAGGACTTCTTATTTCTTCTTCTGGAAAAATGTATTCATACTTTCTAATACTTGCTATAAGATAAGCATAAATATTTGCTTTCCCCATTCTGACTGTTGTCAGCATCAGTTCTCCACTATCTTCGTATCCTTCCTCCACGTCTACAATTGGATCCAGTTCATGAGCACCACCAGGCTTTGTAACATAAAAAGGGAGATAATAAAATGATGTTGCTACCATAATTATTGTCATAATGAGTAGTGTACGTATAAATGTTTTTCGTTTCATAAGATTACTCCTTCCAGTCTTCAATCGCTTTCTTAATAGAAGGAATGACCTTCTTCGCTTCTTCCTCTCCTATGTTAATAATCTCCTCAATATTAGTAAAAGCACGAGTGCTGTACATTTCTACGTGAGGACGAATCATAAAATCAGAAGCAATTTCTCGATGTTCTATAATTTCAAGCTGAAGTATATCAATACTTTGCATAATCACATCATAAATTGTTGAAATTTCGGCATTTCTTTTTACATGGGAAACGTCCACACCAATAACAATATCTGCGCCCATTTCTTTTACAACAGATACAGGGACCCTATCTATAACACCGCCATCGACCAGCAATCTTCCATCTATTTTTTCTGGTACAAAGATTCCTGGAATACTTATACTTGCTCGAACTGCATCCGAAATAGGACCTTTCGTAAACAAAACTTTTTCTCCATTTGTTATGTCTGTTGCAACTACAGAAACAGGGAAATTAAGATCTTCAATATTTTTATTATGAGTAAAGAGCTGAATAAATTCTTTAATCCGCTTTCCTGCAATGAAACCCATTTTAGGAACAGTAAAATCTAAATAATACTTTCTTCTAAATCTAGTAGATATTTTTAATAAATCATCCATATTATGTCCAACACCGTATAAACAAGCCACTAACGCTCCCATACTACTACCGGCCATCATATCAATCGGTATTCGCTCCTCTTCAAAAGCTTTTAATACTCCTAAATGAGCAAATCCTCTTGCACCACCAGAACCGAGGGCCAATCCAATTTTTGGTGTACTCAAGTGCCCTCACCTCCTTGTGTGTCTAGTTCTAGCAGCTCGAGATATTTTTCGAACAAACAGCTGTGAGTAAAGGGCAACCCTCTTCTGTTTTGCCAAAAAGGCTTGTCGTCTTCGAGCCGCTTCCACCTTACTTTTTTAAGTTCTTTCATTTTATCTTATGGTCTATTTTTAGACTGTATGAGTATATTGATTAATATAGGGACAAGTTGGGTTAATCTTATTTTATCATTCTTTTTGATTACACAGCAATTTTGGTATGTGGCAAATAGGGGAGGAAAACATATTGTTACGTTCAAAGATAAAAACGATTTTGCTTGCAGGAATTACGACGATTTTAGCTGTATCCCTAATCATTATGCCGCAAGAAAGCTTTAATGCGTCCATTCGTGGAGTAAATATGTGGTGGGAAGTTGTTTTCCCTTCACTACTTCCTTTTTTTATCATTACAGAAATCCTGATTGGATTTGGTGTAGTAAGATTCATTGGCGTCCTGTTAGAACCTCTTATGAGACCCCTATTTCGCGTGCCTGGTGTGGGTGGTTTCGTTTGGGCAATGGGAATGGCATCCGGATTTCCTGCAGGTGCAAAATATACTGCACGATTACGTGAAGAGAAACAACTGACACGAATAGAAGCCGAAAGATTGGTGTCATTTACAAACGCGTCTAATCCGCTATTTATATTCGCTGCGGTTTCTGTAGGTTTTTTTGATAATGCTAGGCTAGGTATACTACTTGCTGTTTCACATTACCTAAGTAATATATGTGTTGGACTTATAATGAGGTTTTACGGAACTGCTGAAGAGAAAGAAGAGGTAAAAGAAAAAGGAAGAGAAAGAAAAGGAATAAAAGGAGCATTTTCTGTTCTTCATCAAACAAGATTAAAAGAAAAGCGTCCTATCGGAAAGTTATTAGGTGATGCTGTCACTTCTTCTATACATACTTTGTTGATGATTGGCGGTTTCATCATCATTTTCTCTGTTATTAATAAAATGCTATACCACCTTCAAGTTACGCCCATTATAGCAAAAGGCATTTCTGCTATGTTCCAAATGATATCTTTTCCTGAACAGTTAAGTTTACCCTTTATTTCTGGAATGTTTGAGATAACAATTGGCTCTCAAATGACAAGTAGCATTGACGAGGCAACACTTCTTCAACAAGCTATTGTAACAAGCTTCATTTTAGGGTTTACTGGTTTTAGTATACAGGCACAAGTGGCAAGTATTCTTGCACAGACAGATATACGGTTCAAACCATTTTTTTTCGCAAGAATTATACAAGGGTTTTGCTCTGCTATTTTTACATTTATCTTATGGACCCCCATTTATAAACGTTTTGCAGAAAATCAACCCTCCAACTCCGTACCTGTTTTTCAATCTCAAGGTGAACAAGTCTATACCAACATCTTACTATGGCTTAAAACATTCGGTCCTCTTATTACAATCATTGCATTAGTGATTTATATATGTATTTATGCAAGAACCCATTTCAAACCGCAAAAATAACTACACCAATAGGAGGTTGCTTAAGCAACCTCCTATTTAGATTGATATTTTACCTTACCAGAACCCAAAAATGAACAACCTTTACTTTTGATACTTAATACTCAATGCTTGTTCAACTGTTGCTGGCACTAACTCAGAGATATCTCCACCGTATTTGGACACTTCTTTTACAATACTTGAACTTAAAAATGAGTATTGATTATTAGTCATCATAAAAAACGTTTCTATATTTTCATCAAGTATCCTGTTCATAGAGGTTCCTTGCATTTCGTATTCAAAGTCCGAAACAGCCCGCAAACCTCTAATTATCGCATTCGCATTAATACTTCGACAATATTCAATAAGCAGACCTTGGAAAGAATCCACACTAACATTTGGAATATCTTTTGTTACTTCCTTTATTAAATCCATTCTTTCCCCTACAGAAAATAACGGATTTTTCGATGAGTTATTTAAGACAACAACATGTATTTTGTCAAAGACTTTTGCACCCCTAGTTATAATATCTAAATGCCCATATGTAATTGGATCAAAACTTCCAGGACACACCGCAATACTTGCCACTAAAAATCCCCCTCTTTTCTTACACCATTTTATATTTCTTTATGTATTATTTCTCATCTACAACCTGAAAAATCGTAATTCCGATAATTCCATAGTTTTCTTCTCTTTTCTTCACAAATCTTCCAACACTTGCAGGCAATACCACTTCGGAACCATGCTCACACATAACGGAACCGCTTTCATTCAAAAGGTTATGGGCATCAATAAATTCCAATATTTTTTCTAATTGTTGCTGTTTATATGGCGGATCTAGAAAAATATAATCAAATCGCAACTCTCTTTTCGCAAGTGCCTTTAAAGCTCGATTTGCATCATTTCGATAAACTTCGCTTTGTTTCTCCAGCCGACATGCTTTCAAATTCATTTTTATGGTATGAATAGCTTTTCCATCGCGGTCAACAAAAACAACACTGTCCAATCCCCGGCTGATTGCTTCTATTCCAAGTCCTCCGCTACCCGCAAATAAATCAAGTCCTCTACCACCATCAAAATAAGGACCAATAATATTAAAAATAGACTCTTTTACCTTATCTGTTGTTGGTCTTGTTCCGCTACCAGGCACAGCTTTTAACGGATGACCTTTTAAATTACCTGAAATTACTCTCATATATACAATAACCACCAACTTGTCAATATTTCCTACTTATCCTACCATATTTCCATGCTCTTCGCTACACAGAAGACAATCACACTTTATTAAGGTAAATTCCACTTTTTATGTATAAAAATGCTTTGCTTGGTGATAATAAGATTAACAACATCGTATCTGATGTTGTTGCCAACCGCGGAGAAGACTTACGTTTCCCCATAAGTTCTTCCTCCGGTTTCTCCTCTCCCTTTACCTTCTGTCCGTAAAAGGATATAGAAGGACCCTGCAGATTTTTCTGCAGGGCTTTTTGTTTATCAAGCAATATTACTACATAAGTTTACAGACTTTTGACTATATTGACCTTATTTCACTCTCCTCCACTTCTACTTCAAAAAGCCTTTTCACCCACTTCAAATCAATATATAATTTATTTTCAATTTTTTGTAGCGGTTTATCGTATGAACCAAAGTGCTCTTCGTTATAAATAAAGTAGTCTTGATCACTGTAAAAGCGATACGTATTTCCATCTTTTAAAACAAGATAAGCATCACTTGTTATTTTTTCTAAAGGTAATCCAAGTGATTCTAGTGTTAGAGCAAATGGAACAAGTTGTTTCTGTTTATATATAAGTATAGAAAGACCTTGTATTTCCTCATTATTAACAATAAGTTCTTTTGAATCCTTTAGCAGTAAGGGGTAAAGTTTCTCCCCTTTCATGTTATCTGTAAAAAAGGTTGTCTTGTAGCCCGTGATATCTCTTATTATTTCATCTAATTCTGATACGTTTAAAACATTCATAGTTGGATTTCTCAAATAACCTTGGAAAACGGTAAATTGCTCAGAAGTTAAGCCTTCTACTAGTTCCTTGTACATAAACTGGGACTTCTCTCCTCCCACGGGGCGCTCTAAAACAATACTTGTCATTGTTTCCATTAATCCCTTTTGCCCCACAGGTAATAAAAACGATTGTCCTATTAAACCTTCGTTTAATAACTGCTGAGTTTTCTCAATATTTGATCCACAATCATTAATGATTATTAGGCGTTTAGAAACAAACGAAGGTGTGGATTTCGAACAGATAATAGTCACATATTGGTTATTTGTTAATTCTTTTGCAATCTCTAACTTATCAAAACTATTATATTCTTCTTTGGAATAAACAGAAAAGTGCGGATAAACTTTCTTTTGTAATGACTCTCTTGTCCATAATAGATCGACAGGACCATCGTTACCTTTAAACACATAGTAATCAACAAATTCCATTTTTTTATTGTAAGAAGACTGGAACCCAGAAATCCATGTTCCATCAAGTATGGACTGTTCAGTTAACTGAATACTTGTGGATTCTACTGTAACAGCTTGGATTATTGGGTACCAATTGCTTAATAATAAACTATTAGTACCTGCTGATTTATCTATCGTATAAGAAAGTGTAATAGTGTATGGACTTGTAGTCCCTTTTGGAGCCAGTATATGAAATGATCCATTTTCCTTTGTTAAACAATTCTCATCATTTACGTCCTTGCATGAAAAATCTTTAGCCTCATGCGGCCAACTTATATGGTATTTTCCTTGACTAACAGATGATAAAGTGATCGTTCCTTCGAAATAAAACGTGCTTCCTTTATGCAAGATAGAAAATTGTTGATCAGAACGAATATACTTCTCCGCTTGATTCGAAGATGTATATCCCTTCCACTGAAAAAAAAGAAGCCCTGCTATCCCAAGAACACACGCAAAAAACAGACTAAAAAATATGCGTTTCATCAAAATTCCCCTTAAGATGTACTGAAATGTAGAGGCGGCTTAGTTAGGAAAAAGAAGAAGTCACCTTTGACCTCAGCTGTTTTTACACAAATGGCCTCGAAGAGCTGACTATTGCAACTAAGTCCACCGATACTTTAAAGATACCAAATTTCAAGGAATATTTGGATGTTACTTGATGAAACTTTTATAAAAAATAATTCCAGATCGGGGCTTTTTACACAAATAGAATCATATTGCCTGTCAATATAATTCTTCTTACTTCTGTTCGTTTATCCCAAATCAAGGTCGTGGTGAACATAATACATATTCCCTGTTTCTATATGATCGCTAACAAACCACTCCCAGTCGTCTGGTTGTAAATGTCCTTCTTCTGTAAGAATTCCCCCAATCTCATCTAGGCTTAAAGACTCTAGCTCTTCCTTTTGTGTTAACGTAAGAATTCCATGTGCACAAAGTGTGGAAAGTATTGCCGTAACAATGAATTGATCCACTTCTTTAGTTGGAAGTGTAAAGTCTGATTGCTTCCCTTTTTTGAAATAAGCGATCACTAAAAACGTAACTATTCCAAACAATACCCAAACCATCCAATTCATCCTTTCTCATTAGGAAATCTTCTTTACTTATAATCATATGTTTGAAATAATAAGGAATTGATTAAGATGTTTTTTAGATAACTTAAATGCAGAAGACAGCGTAGTGAGATGTTGATTTCACTATCGCGAGCTAAGATAGTAAAAAGGAGATTAAAAGTAATGATTCAACGTTTTATTGAACTTGGAGAAGGTTATTCCGATATTTATGAATTAATAGAGCTAGCAAACGCAAATAGTCATCGCATCTCTCACCTAATGGCTTTTCAGACAATAATTAAGGATAAGCCATTATTGTCTCTAGCGCTTGTATTAAAACCAACTAATAATGGGAAATTTCAAGCAATTTATATTTGTCGTGAAGGGATACCTAACCCTACTGTTCTTCCTAATCAAAGATGGAATTTATTTGAAGAAACTGCTAAACAATTAGATAAGTCAATTATTTCATTAGACGTTAAACCTTCCATCATCTTTCCCGAGAAAGAATTATATTATCAACATCTAATTGCAATTCTACGGTTAAATCATTATATTCCACCTCTTCAATAATAAACATTTAAGCAGTGAACCTGCTTTTCCCTTTTTTTAGTGAAAAACTGAGATGTCTCATCTCCATTTTACTAAACCTTAAGATGGGAATTTTTTCTCTATTAATATAGATAAAAAGGCTGCCTCGTGAAGAAAACAACTTTGTTCTTCTTCCGAGTACAGCCTTTTTTATAGATAGCTCCAACAACTAAAAGAGATTACACATTAGCCGTTAAAAACCCATTTTATAATCATATTCTTTTGCCTTATCAGGTCGTGAATTTTCAAATTCGGTTTTTACGAATGGTTTATACGATGGTTCTGCTTTTTTCACATACGAATAAGCCGAAATTCTTTCTAAAGTAGAATCAACCTCTTCCTTGTTACAATATAATACAACATACTTCAGTTTCTTTGATACATAAAGCACATTACCAAATCGCCTTAATGATTTTGCATGTTTAAGGCTGTGTAACCAAACGACTATACCTTGTCTTTTCTGCAACATATCGTTTCCCCTTAATTCCTACATTTTTTTTAAGTCTAGCACAAATTTTAATAGATAGGCAACAACGTTAAAGAGAGGATGTTCTATAATCTTTTAAAAGAAAGGAAGAAACACATGGATTTACTCTATATATGGAATCATTTTCTTCAAACATTAAGGGGGAAAGACGCGATAAATTCCGTAGAATTTAAAAAAATTACGGGTATACCCTTTATATATATAACGTCAATATTGGAAAAGGATGTATTGGAGGAAGAAGTGAAAAAGGCATCTGCTCAGGCAATGAGAGGAAAGAGATTACATTCTAACACTGTTTTTGTAAGACAAGAACAACATTTATATGTTTACCGACACCGTTTTTTCGTACCACAAGAAAAAATGTTCTGTTGTGGAAACCTATGCGTCGACTGTGTTCGATTAAAATAGGTTCTACGTCAAATGTTGGGGTAACATAGGCTACCGCGCTTTTGCTTGGTGGCCTTTTATAAG